>NZ_JAMQAW010000099.1:15891-106152 GCF_023701525.1 Streptomyces albipurpureus | reverse complement strand
CCCTTCACACGGTCGCACAGAATGCGAGACGGTGTATCTCAATGCGTGACGGAATGATGACCGCGTCCACCCCGGATGTCAACCAATGGGGTGAATGCTTGACACCGCCGAGTCCACTGGGGGACGCTACTGCGACATACGAGATGGCGTCTCATTTTGCGCGCCGCTCGGGTCGGGACTTGTGAGAGGTAAACTCCCCATGGGAAGCAACCCCCGGACCGCCCCAGCACCGATGATCGTCGAGGACTGGGACCAGCTCACCTTCCGGGTCAACCGCGAGGCCTACCGCAGCGCGGAGATCTTCGCCCGGGAACGCGGCTGGGTGTGGATGCACACCTGGCTCTATCTCGGGCACGAGACCGAGATCCCCAATCCCAACGACTTCAAGGTCCGCACTCTGGGCGGTCGACCGCTGATCTTCTGCCGGGACAGTGCCGGCGAGGTGCACGCGTTCCTTAACTCCTGTCCACACCGCGGCACCGTGCTGTGCCGTGAGAAAGAGGGCTCGGCCAGGCTCTTCCAGTGCTTCTACCATGCCTGGACGTTCCGCAACAACGGTGAGGTCGCCGCGATCCCCGACGCCGGGGCGTACGAGTCGAGCGACGAGTTCCGGGCCACGATGGGGCTGCGCAGCGTGCCGCGCCTGGAGATCCACGAGGGGTTCGTCTTCATCTCCTTCGACCCCGACGTGCCGCCGCTGCTCGAACACCTCGGCGACGCCGCCGACTACATGACGATGATCGAGCAGCAGCACGTCGGTGGCATGACCACCCTGCCCGGTACACAGCTCTACGGCGTGCGGGGCAACTGGAAACTCGCCGTCGAGAACGCGATGGACGGGTACCACTTCGCACCGACACACAACACGTTCGTCGGCTATCTGCGGGAGAGCGGCTACGCCGTCACCGACGACAACCAGTACGCCTACAACCTCGGCAACGGCCATGGTCTGCTGGTCCTGACCGGGCACGGCGGACGGATCAGCATGCTCTGGGAACCGCGCTTCGGCGAGGACGAGCGAGTGCGCACCGACGCCCACCGAGCCGAGATGACCCAGCGGCTGGGGGAGAAGCGGGCGCACCATGTGGCCGACGAGAGCCACATCCTGTTCGTGTTCCCGAACCTGCTGCTGTTCGACATCGAGGGTCTGTCGATTCGGCAACTGGAGCCGGTCGCGCCCGACCAGACCGATGTGCGCGCCTGGCAGCTGGTCCCGCGCGTCGAGGACCCGGACACCCGCGCTCTGCGCATGAAGACGGTCGTCAGCTTTGTCGGCCCGGGCGGGCTCGCCACACCGGACGACATCGAGGCGTACGAGGCGGTCCAGCGTGGCATCCAGGCCACGGCGGGCACCGGTACGCCCGAGCTGGACTTCAGTGATATGTCGCGCGGCATGTCGGATGAGGTCAAGGGTGTGCAGGGCCGGTCGATCGACGAAGGCGCGATGCGGGGCTTCTGGCGGCACTGGGTCGATGCCATAGGGCTCGACGACGGCATCGATGTCAGCGGCGAGCGTCCGGCGTCCTTCCTGGCCGGGAGGGATGTGCGATGACCACGACCGGCAACCGCGGCTCCGTTCAGTGTGCGGGACGCACCGTCACCCGGCAGGAGGTGGAGGACTTCCTCTTCGCCGAGGCCGACATCCTCGATCATTGGGACTACGACGGCTGGCTGGCCCTCTTCGAGCCCGGCGCCCGCTACGAGATCCCCACGACCGACTACCGGCCCGGCTGGTCGCTGCACGAGACCGGATCGTTCGTCGACGACGACTGGAACCTGCTCCTCGCCCGGGTCAAGCGCCTCAAGTCCCGCAAGGCGCACGCCGAGAACCCGCACTCGCGCACCCATCGGCTGGTGTCCAACGTGCGGCTGTCGCAGGATACCGAGGACTCCTTCCGGGTGGCGGCCGCCTTTGTGGTGCACCGCGCCCGCGACGGGCGCTTCGACGCCTACGTCGGGTGGTACGAGCATCTGCTGGTGCCGACCGAGGACGGCCTCCGGTTCCGTTTGCGGCGCTCCGTCCTCGGCCACGAGTCGCTGGCGGCAGGCGCCCGGCTCAGCTTCATCCTCTAGCCGGCGACGGATGGTGACCCGATGATCAGACACACCCTGTCCTTCCGTTTCGCCGACGGAGTCGACCAGAGCGCGCGCGAGTCCGTGCTGGGCGAGCTGCGTACCTTCCCGGACCGGTACCCGGCCATGCGCGGCTTCGTCCTCGGCGAGAACATCAGCACCCGCGACCAGACCTTCACCCACGCGATGGCCGTCGACTTCGACAGTCAGGACGATCTGCTCGCCTATCTCGGCAGCGAGTCCCACGAGAGCTTCGTGCGCACGCGCTGGCGACCGGTCATCGCCCAGCAGGCCATCACCTCGTTCGAGTTCGCCGAGCGTGCGTCGCTCACTGCAGGAAGGACAACGCCGGTGAGCACCCGCCCGCACGGCCCGTACGGCATGGAGTACGCCCGGATCGAAGTTCCGGACATGCAGGCCACGATCGAGTTCCTTGAGTACCACGTCGGTCTGCAGCTGGAGCAGCGTACGGACGAGTACGCCTACCTGCGCGCCGACATCGAGCACCACGCGATCGAGCTGATCCACGCGCCCGAGCGCACCGACGGATGGACGACCGCGGTCGGCTACAGCGTGGCGAGCGAGGAGGTCCTGGAGCAGTTGCACAAGCACGTTCTCGACGCTGGCCTTGAGGTCCTCGAACTCCAGGAGCGGCAGCAGGCGCTGTGCGACAACGGCTTCGCGGTGAAGGACCCGAACGGTCTCATCATCGAGCTGTTCACCGAGTTCCAGGAGTACGCCGAGCCGCCGCACATCGAGATCCGGCCGCTCGACCTGGTGCACCCCTTCATCGCCACCGCGAAGTTCGAGGAGACGCTGGACTTCTACCAGAACGTCCTGAAGTTCCTGCCGTCGGACCATGTCGTGGGGTCGACCACGTTCTTCCGCTGCGAGGACCGCTACCACCACAGCCTCGCGGTGCAGAAGAACACGGAGCACTACGTCGCGCACCTGTGCTTCGCGATGAAGAGCCTCGACCATGTCATGCGGATGCGCGCCCGCGCGCTGTACAAGGGCGCCCCGATCGCCTCCGACATCGTCAACCACTCGGCGTCGACGTCGATCGCGTTCTATATGCACGATCCGCGCTTCGGCCCGCGCTACGAGCTGTGCGATGACCACCGGGTGTTCACCCCGGAGGAGCACCAGACGCACCGGCCCCGCCGGATGCCGGCCGACCCGCGCAACATCGATGTGTGGCGTCCGGCTTCCGACGACTGGGGACGGTTTTGAGACAGCAGCTGCTGGATGTCCTGCGGCTGCTCGACACGACCCCCGCCCCACGAGGCGAGGAGCGGACGGCGGCGCACCGGCTGCGCGGCTGGTGCGCGGACCG
Organism: Streptomyces albipurpureus; assembly: GCF_023701525.1. Classification (GTDB taxonomy): domain Bacteria; phylum Actinomycetota; class Actinomycetes; order Streptomycetales; family Streptomycetaceae; genus Streptomyces; species Streptomyces albipurpureus. The sequence continues at coordinate 102,743 of NZ_JAMQAW010000099.1, read as the reverse complement.
GTGGCCACATGTCGAGTGGCAGGTGCTGGAGCACGGCCCCGCGGGCGGCAGCCTGGTCGCCGCGCACGGGGCCGGGCCCCTGCTGTACTCCCACCTCGACACATCGCTGGATGACGGCAGCGCGGGCCTCGGGCTCGTCACGGGCAGCGCGGCGCCGACCGGTCCGCTCGGCGTGGCCGGCGACGTGGTGGCCGGCTTCGGTCTTGGGGTCGCCCGCGGCCCGGCGGCCGCCGCCCTGGTCGCCTTCGCCGAAGCGGGTGCCGGACGGTTGCTGCTCGCTGGCTCCGGGACCCACCGCCGCGCCGGTGGGATCACCGGCCTTGAGGCCTACGCCGACACCTACCCGCTGCCGCGGTCGGCGGTCGTGGCCAAGTGCGGCCCGCCCATGCTGGTGTGGCACGAGCCCGGCTCGCTCTATCTGACCGTCCGGGTGACCGGCCGCCCCGGGCTCGCGATGTTGGCCGACGCGGCCACACCTCCCGGGGGAGTTGTCGCCTCGGCCGGTGTCGTCCTGGACGAGCTGGCCCGCTGGCGCACGGACTACCTGGCCGCCGACCCGCGGGTCGGGCAGACCGGTCGGGCCTGCGGCATCGGCGCGATCAGCGGCGGCTGGCCGGACAAGCCGGACCTGCTGCCGGCCCAGCTGCAGATCGTTCTGTACGTCGTCACCGGGGACCTGGTGGAGCCGAAGGCGCTGGCGGACGAACTGGCTGACCGGCTGCGGGCGCGGTGCGCGGATTCGGCGCTGCGCAGCTGCACGGTCGACGTGGAGGCCGAACCGGTGGCGGCAGCCGCGGCCACGGCGGCCGACGCCCCGGTGGTGACGGCCGCCCGGGCGGCCTGGCTCGACGAGTTCGGCACGCAGCCGCCACCGGTCACCGGCTGGACGGGATCGACCGACGGCGTTGTGTTGCGGGCCTTCGGCGTCGACACCGTGCGGCTGGGGCCACAGGCGAAGCCGGCCGTCGACGATCCGCGGTGCGATGAACTGTCGTTGGCGCAGCTGACGGCCTACGCACGCGTCTATCGCCGGCTGTTGACAGAGCTGCCTGCCTAGCTCGCAGATCCCGGTGGGGGCGGCGGTGGCCGATGAACCGTCTGGGCAGCTCGTCGACGGTGTGGCCATCCGCCACCCCGGAAGAGGGGCGGGAGGTGGCCCACGGAGACGCATGCGTACGGCGGGGTGCTTCTCGGCCTTGCGTGGCACGTCCCGCCGGCCCCCTCGTACCGGACCTGTCCGGGTGCGGATGACGCCGGGTGTGACGGTCCGATTCAGGTGCTGCGGGCCGAGACACCCGGCGGAACCTGTGGGCGGAGGGAACCCGCGGAAACGACTACCGGCTCACAACATCGCAACTTCACGACACCGACACGGTCCGTGTGCCGTGGAGCAGACCGAACGATCAACCGTGAACGCGAGTTCACCAGCGAACAACATCAGCGAAGGGCGCAGGGCGCCCTGAACGGAAGTGGGCGGGCGGATGGACAAGGTGATCGCCTCGGCAGCCGAGGCGGTGTCGGACGTCCCTGACGGGGCGTCCCTCGCGGTCGGCGGCTTCGGGCTCAGCGGAATTCCGGGGGCCCTGATCCAGGCCCTGTACGAAGCGCGGGTCACGGGACTCGATGTGGTGTCGAACAACTGCGGAGCGTTGGATTCCGGCCTTGCCGTACTGCTCTCCGCAGGCCGGATATCCCGGGTCACCGGCAGCTACATCGGCGGCAACAAGGAGTTCGCCCGCCAGTACCTGGGCGGTGAGATCGAGTTGGAGTTGATCCCGCAGGGGACGCTGGCCGAGCGGTTGCGCGCCGGCGGCTGCGGAATACCCGCCTTCTACACCCCCGCCGGGGTCGGCACCCAGGTCGCCGACGGCGGACTGCCCTGGCGCTATGACGGCCAGGGCGGTGTCGCCGTCGCCTCACCTGCCAAGGAGGTACGCGAGTTCGACGGCGTCGAGTTCATCCTGGAACGCGGGATCACCACCGACTTCGCCCTGGTGCGCGCGGCGAAGGGCGACCGGCACGGCAACCTGGTGTTCAACAAGTCCGCCCGCAACTTCAACCCGCTGGCGGCCATGGCGGGCCGTGTCACGATCGCCGAGGTGGAGGAGTTGGTCGAACCGGGCGAGATCGACCCCGACCAGGTCCACCTGCCGGGCATCTTCGTCCAGCGCGTGGTGGCGCTCAGCCCCGAGCAGACCGCCGACAAGAAGATCGAGAACGTCACGGTGACGCCGAGGGAGGTGCGGGCCTGATGGTCTGGACACGGGATGAGATGGCCGCCCGCGCGGCCCGCGAACTGCGCGACGGCGAGTACGTCAACCTCGGCATCGGGCTGCCGACGCTGATCCCCAACCATCTGCCCGAGGGCGTCCACGTCGTGCTGGAGTCGGAGAACGGCATCCTCGGCGTCGGCCGTTTCCCCTACGAGGACGAGGTCGACCCGGACCTGATCAACGCGGGCAAGGAGACCGTGACCGTCCTGCCCGGCGCGGCGTTCTTCGACTCCGCCCTGTCGTTCGGCATGATCCGCGGCGGTCATATCGACGCAGCCGTGCTCGGCGCGATGCAGGTCTCCCAGCGGGGCGATCTCGCCAACTGGGCGATCCCGGGCAAGATGGTGACCGGTATCGGCGGAGCCATGGACCTTGTGCACGGTGCCCGCCGGGTGATCGTCACCATGACCCACACCGCCAAGGACGGCACCCCGAAGATCGTGGCGGAGTGCGACCTACCGCTCACCGGGAAGGGCTGCGTGGACCGGATCATCACCGACCTCGGCGTCCTCGACGTCACCGATGACGGCTTGGTCCTCGTCGAGACCGCACCCGGCGTCACCGTCCAGGAGATCACCGAGAGGACGGCCGCGGAGGTACTCGTCCCCGAGGGCCTGACGCTCCGAGAGGCGTAGCGACGCCGCCCCCGCCCCGGTCGGCGGATCGGCGAGTCGGCGGAGCCCAGCACACCTCGCAGGCCGTGTCCTGCTGGGGCAGTCGGCAAATCGTGCCGCCACCAGAACTCCGGCGGCACGGTCGGGCCGATCTCGTTGTGCGACGGTGCCCGCCTCCGGTGTGGCGGCGGGCACTCGCTGGAGCTGATGTCCGGTCTGATCAGACCCTTGTCGGGTGCTTCGCGTGCGGCGGCTCGGCTGCTGGCTCGGGCGTGGGGCCGGCTTCGCTGAGACCGATCCGGTCGTGCAGCTTCCGCAGGAACCGGGGCGCGTACCAGGCCGATCGGCCGAGGAGGCGCATCGCGGCGGGTACGAGGATGCCGCGGATGGCGATGGCGTCGATGAGGATGGCGAGGCCGCTGCCCAGGCCGAGCAACTGCATAAAGCTGAGCTTGGCCGTCCCGAAGGCGAAGAAGCTGACCGCGAGAAGGCAGGCTGCCGCGGTGACGATGCGGCCCGTGCGGCCGAGACCGTTGGCCACGGCGGACTCGTTGTCCTCGCCCAGGTCGTGGAGTTCCTTGATCCGGCTGGTGACGAACACCTCGTAGTCCATCGACAGGCCGAAGGCGATGCAGAACATCAGGATGGTCATGGACACCTCCATCGGCTGCGCGGTGAAGCCGAACAGGGACGAGAGGTTGCCGTCCTGGAACATCCAGGTCATGACGCCGAGGGTTGCTCCCAGGCCGATCAGGTTGAGGAGCAGCGCCCGCAGCGGCTGCACAACGCTGCCGGTGAACAGGAAGAGCAGCAGGAAAGTGGTGACGACGACCAGGGCCATGGCGATCGGGAGCCGGTCGCCGATGGAGTTCTTGGCGTCGACCAGTTCGGCGTCGACTCCGCCGACCAGCGGGCGTGTTCCCTCGGGCGGGGTGAGTGTCCGCACCTTCTCGACCAGGCTCTGGGCGTCGTCCGACTTCGGGGACAGATCGCTCACCACATGGAGCTGCTGGGCATCGGGGCGGCCCAGCGCGGTGTTGCCAGGGCCGGTCGCCGCGGACCGTCCGTCGGCGTAGGTTCCCGCGCTGGTCTCGACCCGGACCACGTCCTTGAGGCCGGACAGTTCGGCCGCGTATGACTCCAGCGGGGCCTTGCCCACGGGTTGGTCGATGACGACGAGGAGGGCCGCGTCGTCATTGCCGTTGAACTTCTCCCGCAGCACGGAGGAGACCTGGCGGCTCTCGGCGTCCTCGGGGAGCACCCGTTCGTCCGGCGTGCCGAAGGTGATGCCCAGCAGCGGGCTCGCCGCCAGCAGCAGTACCGCCAGCACGGGCAGCGCGGTGACCGCGGGCCGTCGCATGACGGTACGCGCCAGCCGCCCCCACAGAGGCGCCCGGCTGGAGGAGTGCGCGTCCTTTGTCCACGGCAGCCGCCCGCTGTTGACCCGGTGCCCCAGGACGACGAAGAGGGCGGGCATGACGAACAGGGTGCTGAGGGCCGCGATGGCGACGACACCGACCCCGGCATAGCCGAACGAGCGGAGGAAGTACTGCGGGAACACCATGAGCGCCCCGAGCGCGGCCGCCACCGTCGCGGCGGAGAACGCGACCGTACGGCCCGCGGTGCTCACCGTCCGCCGGACGGCGTCGTCCACGCTCGCCCCAGTGGCGAGCTGTTCCCGGAACCGGCTGACCATCAGCAGGGCGTAGTCGATACCGAGACCGAGGCCCAGTGCCGTGGTCAGGTTGATCGCGAAGACGGATACATCGGTGACACTGCCGAGGACGAAGAGCCCCCCGAACGTGCCCACGATGGCGATGACCCCGATCACCAGCGGCAGCAGTGCCGCGACCAAGGTGCCGAAGACCAGCAGCAGCAGCACGAGGGTCAGCGGTATGGCGATGGACTCGGCCAGGATGAGATCCTCGCCCGACTGCTTCCCCATCTCGCTGCTCACGGCGGCGGCACCGCCCGCCTGGACGCTGAGTACGTCCTCGTACGGTCCGGTGTAGGCGTCGATGACTCTCTTGGCGTTCTCATCGAGCTCGGTGCCTTCGCCCCTCACATGGATGAGCACCATGGCTTCGCGGCCGTTCTCGGAGCGGAGGGCGGGGCTGTCCGTGTCCCAGTATGAGATGACGTTCTGAAGGGTCTGCTCCTTCTTGAGGTCAGCCACCAGGGCCCGGCCGCTTTGCTCGGCAGCCGGGGTGTCGACGCGGCCCTGGGAGGCGCGGACCAGCAAGACCAGGTTCGTCTCTCCGCCGAACTTCTCGTCAATGACCTCCCCTGCTCGGGACGATTGGGAGGCTGGATCGTCGTAGCCGTCTCCCAGCAACTTGCCGAACGCGCCGGCGCCCAAGGCGCCCATGAGGGCCATAGCCACGACGGCGACGATGAGTATCAGCCGGGACCGGCGAATCGCCAGTTCGGCTATGCGTTCAAACACGCACGAGCTCCTTTGGTGTCCTAAGGGTGAAAACGACATGAAGCGGCCGGAGTTGACCCGAGGGATGCCGACGCGATGCCCCGCGGAGTCTCTTCGCCCCGTCTGAAGCAAGTGCGGTGTCGCACTCTTCGTCGCTGCGAGCGACGTTAGTGAGCCGACAGGAAATTTGGCAGTGTTAGATTTTCCTCACAGCACACATAATCTTTGCCCCCGCCAGGGTGGCCGTCGTACGGTCGCCAACATGCCTGCCGAGGAAAACGCACCGGCCCCGCCCACCCTGCGTCAGCGGCGCCGGGCCGCCGCCATCCAGGAGATCCTGGACGCCGCCGAGCGCCACATCACCGACAACGGGCCCGCGGCCCTGTCCCTGCGAGCGATCGCCCGAAGCCTGGGCATGACCGTGCAGGCGCTCTACTACTACTTTCCGAGCCGGGAAACCCTTCTCACGGTGCTCGTCGCCAAGGGATACGACGACTTGGCCGCCGCGGTGCAGAACGCCGTCGACACCGCGGCCGAGGACTCGGCGCTGCCGCGCCTGGTGGTCGCGGCCGAGGGCTACCGCCGATGGGCCATCGCCAACCCCGAGCGCTTCAAGCTCCTCTACGGAACGCCGCTGCGGGACTACGCCGCACCCGCCGGCGGCCCGACCACCGAGGCGGTGCGCCGGCTGAGCGGGGTCTTCCAGCGCGAGCTGTTCGACGGCTTCACCGCGGCGCAACTCGCCGCGGTCGACACCCTTGTGCTTTCGCCCGGACTCCGGGCCCACCTGGAACAGCTGCCACAGAGCGGTCTGGGAGATCTACCGCCTCCCGCGACCTCCCTCCTTCTGAGCGCATGGGGAAATCTGCACGGCCTCGTCGTCCTGGAGGTGTTCGGGCACACCTCGTTCCTCGGTGACCACCAGGACGAGATCTTCCGCACCGCGATGCTCAACATGCTCGGCGACATCCACCGCCGGATCCCCGTACAGGTGACGAAGCCCCGGGCGGCCGACCGGATGAAACCTCGGCTTCCGCCTCCACCCTGACGACCAGGGCCTGGACCCGGAAGTCCGCGCGTCCATCGACGAGATCGTTCTGCTCGCCGAACCCCTCCCCGCTGGAGGGGCGCCAACCTGGAGGTTCGAACAATGCAGTACCCACGTGCACGGCGTGCCGTCCTCGGCGGATTCGCCGCACTCGCCGCCCTCCCGCTCGCGGGCTGCGGCCAGGACAGCAACCAGACCTCACCGGCTCCGTCTGCCACGACGTCCCAACCGGCCCCGGTCGCGAAGCCGTTCGCCGGCGGATTCAAGGAGCTGGAGCACAAGTACGGTGCACGGCTGGGCGTCTACGCGGTCAACACCGGTACCGGGCGGGAGGTGGCCTACAACGACGACCAGCGGTTCGCCTACGCCTCCACCTTCAAGGCGCTCGCCGCCGCTGCCGTGCTGCGCGAGTACTCCCTGAGCGGCATGGACAAGGTGATCGAGTACTCCAAAGCCGACCTGGTCGACCACTCTCCCGTAACCGAGAAGCACGTCGAGACGGGGATGACTCTGCGCGAGCTGTGTGATGCCGCCGTCCGCTACAGCGACAACACCGCTGCCAACCTGCTGTTCGACGCGCTCGGTGGGCCGAAGGGCCTGGCCGCCGCGCTCCAAGAGGTGGGCGACACCGTCACCCGGGTGGAGCGCCGCGAGCCGGAACTGAACCAATGGGCCCCCGGCGCCACCCGGGACACCTCCACGCCACGCGCCCTGGCCGGCGATCTGCGGGCGTTTGTGCTCGCGGATGCCCTGGGCAAGGCCGAACGCGTACAGCTCACGAAGTGGCTGCGAACCAACACCACCGGAGATGAACTCATCAGGGCCGGCATCCCCCAAGGCTGGGTGGTTGGGGACAAGACCGGAGGCGGCGGTGCCTACGGTGTCCGCAACGACATCGCCGTGGTGTGGCCTCCCGCCGCCGCGCCCATCGTCATGGCGATCATGTCGAACCGCGGTACCGAAGATGCCGGCTATGACAACAAACTGATCGCGGAAGCGGCGTCCGTCGTCGCCAAGACGTTGTCATAGCGGCAGACAACACGATCCGGGGTTGGTCGGCACGACCACGGTCGCCGTCCCCCTCCATGGTCGGCAACGCGGCGGTGCGCACGCGATCTCCTACGGCGTCGCCCTCCGCGGCCTCGGCTGCGGATCGGAGTCGATGCGCAAGCCGATCCTGGGCGCGACATCAGGGGGAAGCGGCCCGCGGGTGTTCACGGAGGACCGCGTTGGAGGAGTTGCTCCATGGCGTCGAGGTCACCGGTGAGGGGGTCGCGCTGACCGCGGGGGCCGCAGCCCCGGACCAGACGGACGTAGTCGGCCGCCGCGCGACTGACGCGATCGCCCAGGGCCGCGCCGCTGTCGCTGGAGCCGAAGTCGTCGGTGGCGGCGTAGACGCCTCGGGGCGACACGATGGCGTGGAGGTAGGAGAACAACGGCCGCAGTGCGTGTTCGAGTACGAGGGAGTGCCGTTCCGTGCCGCCGGTCGCGCCGATGAGTACGGGCATGTCGGAGAGGGTGTCTTCCGGCAGTACGTCGAAGAACGACTTGAACAGTCCGTTGAAGGACGCGTTGAATGCTGGGGTGATGGCGATGACGCCGTCGGCTGAGGCGACCGTGCCGAAGGCATCCTCCAGGGGCGCGGTGGGGAAACCGCTCAGCATCGCGTCGATGATCGCACGTCCCAGTGGGCGCAGTTCGACGAACGAGGAGTCGACGGTCGCGCCGACGGCGGTGAGTTCGGTGCGTACCGACGCTTCGAGCCGGTCGGCCAGCAGCCGTGTCGAGGAGGGCTCGCGCAGCCCGCCGGTGATGATCGCGATCGTGGTCGTCATCTCACCCGGCTCCTCTCGGTGTGCCGTCGCCCGCGGAACCCGCCGGCCCCTCTCCCGCGTCGCGTGCGCGGAGCAACGACTGGTGTGTTGGGGCGTCGGGAGCTTCGGGGGACCGGCCGATGGCGAACTCCTTGCGGAGCACCGGTACGACCTGCTCGCCCAGGAGGTCCAGTTGTTCCAGCACCGTCTTGAGCGGTAGTCCGGCGTGGTCGATGACGAAGAGTTGGCGTTGGTAGTCGCCGGTGTACTCGCGGAAGCCGAGGGTCTTGTCGATGACCTGCTGGGGTGATCCGACTGTCAGGGGTGTGAGCGAGGCGAACTCCTCCAGGGACGGTCCATGGCCGTAGACGGGTGCGTTGTCGAAGTAGGGCCGGAACTCGTTGATCGCGTCCTGGCTGTTGGGGCGGATGAAGACCTGTCCTCCCAGGCCGACGATCGCGGCCTCGGGTGTGCCGTGGCCGTAGTGCGCGAAGCGCTTTCGGTAGAGCTCGACCATGGTGCGGGTGTGGGAGGTGGGCCAGAAGATGTGGTTGGCGAAGAATCCGTCCCCGTAGTAGGCAGCCAACTCCGCTATCTCGGGGGAGCGGATGGAGCCGTGCCACACAAAGGGCGGTATGCCGTCCAGTGGGCGGGGTGCCAGGGTGAAGCTCTGCAGGGGGGTGCGCAGCTTTCCTTCCCAGTCGACCACCTCCTCACGCCACAGGCGGCGCAGCAGCCCGTAGTGCTCGACGGTCAGGGGGATCGCCTGGCGGATGTCCTGGCCGAACCACGGGTACACGGGTCCGGTGTTCCCCCTCCCCAGCATCACATCGGTCCGTCCGTCGGCGAGGTGCTGGAGCACACTGAAGTCCTCGGCGATCTTGACGGGATCGTTGGTGGTGATGAGTGTGGTCGAGGTCGACAGGATGATGCGCTCGGTCATCGCGGCGATGAAGCCGAGCAGTGTCGTGGGCGAGGACGGCACAAAGGGCGGGTTGTGGTGCTCGCCCGTGGCGAAGACGTCGAGACCGACCTCTTCTACTTTCTGGGCGATGGCCACGGTGTCCCGGATGCGTTCCGCCTCGGTCGGCACACGGCCCGTGGTCGGGTCGGGTGTCACATCACCGATGGTGAAGATGCCGAACTGCATACCAGTCATCTCACGGTCACTCTCCTTACCGAGGTGACACACCGCTCTGCCGTGCCGGGTCTCTGCTCCCAGGGGAGCCGACCGCCGCTACACCGCGCATATGATCCACTGCGCTCGGTTTCCTCGGCCGACGGTTTCGGCGACTCCGGCGGGAAGGGGAGCAACACCCGCCACACCAGCCTCATAGCTCACTTATGCATTCCCCCGCCGACCGGAGATGAACCCTCCATCCGAGACCCGATGCCGCCACACCCCCTCACACCTCACAGAAGAGCCTCGCAAGTCCCACCCTCACCCAGGCCGTCGGGAAGGAGTTCCCAACCGGGTATCCCGTGTCGACCCCTCACGCACCGCTCATGGGGACGCTGGGGTCGTCGACCGGATTCCCCTGCCCCGGACCGCGGGCCCACCAGTTGCCGGGCACCGAGGTAAGCGGCCGGGTCACCACCAGTTCCCCCACCTCGTCGGTCACCGGGAGACCGTACGCGTCCCAGGCCTCCCCCGGGACGCCGAGCAGGGGAGCGGACATCTCCCCGGCCCAGACGGGGGTGGGGGCGCCCCCGGTGAATCCGCTGACGATGTCGGTGCCTGCGCAGGTCGAGAAGACCCGCACATGCTCGCCGATGTGTTCGCGGACCCAGTAGGGCTGAGCGGGCAGCGGTTCCCCGGTCGAGCCCGGTAACCGCGATGCGGAGAGGTCAAGCTCACGACCTGGCCCAAGGCCCGCTCTGGCGGAGTCCTGCAGATATCCCGGGCTCACCCCCAGCACCGCCGCCCGGTGTTCCGCTGCCAATTCCCACAACCGCCGCGGCCCCGGGTGGCTGGGGCCGCCGTCGTCGAGCACCGGTGCGGTGCCGACCAGCAGGCCGGAGACGACCAGCTTCCCCATCATCCGGTTCGTGGCGGTGTACCAGAGGAACCGTCGCCGGGGCGGGGATCGAGGTGTAGACCCGGCAGTCGGTGATGGTCCAGCAGCACACCGCCTGGAGTCCGGGTTCTGACCTGGCCGGACAATGCCTTGGCGGGAACCCGCGGCTGGTGTCGGATGGTGCGTCGGGGCCGCGAGCGGTGCTGGCCGTGTGATTAGGAGGTGGGGCGATGGCGGGACGCCGTGAGGTGCCGGTGGACCCGGCGGCGGGGCCGGTGCAGCAGTTCGCCTACGAGTTGCGGAAGTTGCGGGAGTCCGCGGGCCGGATCACCTATCGGGAGATGGCACGGCGGGCCGGCTACTCGGTGAGCACGTTGGCTCACGCCGCGGCCGGCGAGCGCCTGCCGTCGCTTCCCGTGGTGCGGGCGTATGCAGCGGTGTGCGGGGGCGATGCGGGGGAGTGGGAGGCACGGTGGCATGAGGCCACCCGCGCGGCCGAGGACGACGCTGTAGTCAGGGTGGTATCCGACGGCGGCGAGACCGAGAATCCCTACCGGGGGCTGGCCCGTTTCGAGCCTTCGGACCGGGAACGGTTCTTTGGCCGCGACCAACTCGTCGCCGACCTCGCCCGCCTGGTGTCGGCACACCGCATGGTGATGATCACCGGCGCATCAGGCAGCGGAAAGTCGTCCCTGCTGCGCGCCGGTCTGATCCCACGCCTCCAGCAGCCACGGTCCGAGGGCACACCGCTGTCGTGTGCGGGGATACGGATCCTCACCCCAGGCCCCCGACCCGCTGCCACCCACGTCCATGCCCTCACGGCCCGAGAGAGGGACATCGGGGGAACGACCCCGCCCGATGGGACCGGAGCGGGTGACACGATGGCCATCGTCGACCAGTTCGAGGAGGTCTTCACCCTCTGCCAGGACCCCGCCGAACGCGCCCGGTTCCTTGACCTGATCCTGGCCGCACGACAACCGGCGAGTCGCCTACGGATGATCGTCGCCGTGCGGGCCGACTTCTACACCCACTGCACCGAGTACCCGGGCCTCGTCGACGTACTGCGCGAGGCTCATCTGCCCGTCGGACCGATGAGCCCGGTCGAGCTTCGCCAGGCCATCACCGGCCCGGCACGGACAGCCGGACTCGTCGTCGAACGGGAGCTGACCGCCCGCCTGATCGAGGACACCACCGGCGAACCGGGCGCTCTGCCGCTGATGTCCCACGCCCTGCTGGAAACCTGGCGCCGCCGCCGGGGCAACACCCTGACACTGGCCGCCTACCGAGCGATCGGCGGTGTCCAGGGTGCCATCGCCGACACCGCCGAACACACCTACCACCAGCTCACCCCCGCCCAACGCACCGAAGCCCGCCGCGTCCTGCTCCGCCTCGTCACCCCCGGCGACGGTACCCCCGACACCCGCCGCCCCGTCGACCGACAGGAACTCAGTTCCACCCTGGAACAGCCACCTGCACACAGCGGCACGGGCGGCGACCCGGACGACACCACACGGGTAGTGGAGCGACTGACACGAGCCAGACTGCTCGTCCTGGACGGTGGCACCGTCGACCTGGGACATGAGGCACTGATCACCGCCTGGCCCCGACTGACCACCTGGATCCACGAGGACCGCCACCGCCTGCGCCTACACCGCGCCCTCACCCACGCGGCCGACAACTGGCACGACCTCGGGCACGACGCCGGAGCCCTCTACCGCGGCATACGCCTGGCCGAAACCCACGAGGCATTTCGCACCCACGCCAGACCCGGCGAACTCACACCCCTCGAAGACGAGTTCCTCACCACCAGCCACCACCGCCAGCAATCCGCCGCCCGCCGTGCTCGGCATGCCAACATCGTCCTGGCCTGTCTGCTCGCCCTTGCGCTCCTCGCGGCCGGGGTAGCCTTCTGGCAGCGCCAGACCGCCCTCACCTCTCAGAAGACGGCTGTCTCCGCCCAGCAGATGGCCCTGTCCCGGCAACTGGCCGCCCAGTCAACAGCTCTCCTGGAGACGGACCCTGACCTCGCTTCGCTGCTCGCTGTCCAGGCACACCGGACCAGCCCTACCGCCGAAGCCACCGCCGGTCTGCACAAGGCCGCAGCCCTCCCACTCCAGCACCTCTTCACCGGTCACACCGACGCTGTTGCTTCGGTGGTGTTCAGTCCCGATGGTCGTTCGCTTGCCACGGCGGGTGGCGATGGGTCGGTGTTGTTGTGGGATGTGGTGTCGAGGAGGGTTCGGCACACTCTTACCGGTCATGCGGGCGGTGTTGCTTCGGTGGTGTTCAGTCCCGATGGCCGTACGCTGGCCACGGCGGGTGGCGATGGGTCGGTGTTGCTGTGGGATGTGGCGTCCCGAAGAGTTCGGCACACCTTCAGCGGCCATGCGGGCGGTGTTGCTTCGGTGGCGTTCAGCCCCGACGGCCGTACCCTCGCCGTAGGGCCGGAGTACGAGGAGGTGGTGCTGTGGGATGTCGCCACCGGAAAAGCCCGACACACTCTCCCCGGCCATACGACGTACACAACTGGTGCCGCCTCGATGGCGTTCAGTCCTGACGGACGCACCCTCGCCGTCGGGTCAGAGGATGAGAGGGAAGGGAAGGTGTTGCTGTGGGATGTGGCGTCGAGGAAAATTCGGCACACTCTCACCGGCCACACGGGCGGTGTGCACTCGGTGGCGTTCAGCCCGGACAGTCGTACGCTCGCGACCGCCAGTCTCGACACGAGCATACGGCTGTGGGATATGACGACCGGCAGGGCCCCGCGTACTCTCACCGGCCATGCGGGCGGTGTTGCCTCGGTGGTGTTCAGTCCTGATGGTCGTTCGCTTGCCACGGCGGGTAGCGATGGGTCGGTGCTGCTGTGGGATGTGGCGTCCCGAAGAGTTCGGCACACCCTCACCGGTCACACCGACGACGTTGCTTCGGTGGTGTTCAGTCCCGACGGCCGTACGCTGGCCACGGCGAGCAGCGACAGATCCGTGCGCCTGTGGAGCATGACCGACGCTCAAGCCCCGCGTACTCTCACCGGTCATACCGGCGGTGTTGCTTCGGTGGTGTTCAGTCCTGATGGCCGTTCGCTGGCCACGGCGGGCAGTGATGGGTCGGTGTTGCTGTGGGATGTGGCGTCCCGAAGAGTTCGGCACAGCCTCACCGGTTTCACAGGTGGCGCCTTCTCGGTGGCGTTCAGCCCGGACGGTCGTACCCTCGCCGTCGGGACAGCGGATAGACCGGTGATGCTGTGGGACGTCGCCACCGGCAAGGGACGGCATGCTCTCAGCGGCCATCCGGGCGGTGTTGCTTCGGTGGTGTTCAGTCCCGATGGTCGTACGCTGGCCACGGCGGGCAGTGATGGGTCCGTGCTGTTGTGGGATGTGGCGTCCCGAAGAGTTCGGCACACCCTCACCGGCTACACGGGCGGTGTGTTCTCGGTGGCCTTCAGCCCCGACGGTCGTACCCTCGCGACCGCCAGTTTCGACACAACCGTACGGCTGTGGGATGTGGCGTCGAGGAGGGTTCGGCACACTCTCACCGGCCATACGGGCGATGTCGCTTCGGTGGCGTTCAGTCCTGACGGCCAGACCCTCGCGGTGGGGGCACTCGGTGAGGACTGGGCGGTGCGGCTATGGGATGTGGCCACTGGCCAGACCCGCGGCAACGCCTTCCTCGGCCACACCGGCAGCGGCTTCGCGGTGGCTTTCAGCCCTGACGGGCAGACCCTCGCCACCGGTGCGGCCACCGTCAACAACGGTGACGACGGGCCGGTGCGGCTGTGGGATGTGGCCACTGGCCAGACCCGCGGCAACACCTTCGCAGGCTACCCCGGTGGTGTCGCTTCGGTGGCGTTCAGCCCCGACGGTCGTACGCTCGCCACCGCCAGCGACGACAGCGCCGTACGGCTGTGGGATCTATTCCTTCCTGGCCCGGACGAAGCGATACACAAGATCTGCCGGGCCCTCCACCGCGACTTCACCCGGACCGAACGGTCGTTGTACCTACCGGATCGCCAGCGCGGCCCCGTCTGCCCAGGGAGAGCGGACAGCTGACCGCAGCGCTGGGTTGAGAATTCACCGATGATCCAGCCTGGAGATCAGTGGCTTGAACTCTGACGAGAATGCGATACCGCTCTGTTGGGCCGTTCAGACCTCGGCTGTCTCAGAGGTGGTCACCACAACGTCAGCTGCTTGCTCGCCCAGGTCGACCGTCTCGACGGTGTTGCTTGTGGCCGTCTCGCGCGCGGAGCGGAGGATCACGTCGGCGGAACAGGCGTCGCGTCGAGTCATCACATTGAGGGCCTGAGTCGGCTGGAGCAGCGAGACCGACACCGCGGCCTCGCCCGGAAACCGAATCTGCTCGCCGGGGTCAAGGTCAACAGGGTTGCCGTCGATTGTCAGCCGGACCCGACCGAGGGCGGTGAAGAGACGGTCAACGCCGGGGAACGTCGAGAACGGCGCGTCGCGGGCGAGATCAGCGAGACTGATCCGCCAGAGGATCCGGCCCGTGGAATCCGACGCGCTGGCAAGCTCCCGGGTGGTGCCGGCACCGTTGGCCCAAAGGACTGGCGCCACGTGGGTCGGGTCAAGCATCAGTGCGTCCCCCCCTGCTTCTCTGTACGGATGACGGCCGTCGCGAGGTGTGCCCTCAGCAAACCCGTTCCCGTCGGCACTCGAAGGAGGTTACGTCCGGTTCGGCGTCGCCCATGCCAACGCGACGCCTGTCATGGGCGGCGGTGATCGGCGGATGGGCGTCATAGATCGAGTAGCACAGCGTAGGCAAGGAAGAACCCCGCGCAGAGCACCACCACAACGCTGATCACGATGAGTGGTCCCTTGCCCCACCCTCTGCTCAGATCACCACGGGGCCCTGTTTCCGATCCGGTGCTCGATTCCCCTGCGGGCGTTTCACCAGGTGGCACGCCGACACCTTGGTCGAGTCCGGGCAGGCTGGTCGAGCCCAGATGAGTTGTTTTAGGTCTATTTTCGTCCATATTGATAGCGTGCCCGGCTCCGGCCGCTCGAACCAGGCTCGGCCCCGCACTTTCTGATCCGGCTGGTGGACTCGCGCTGCGGCAGTTCGTGTGGAGCGCGCGGAAACCGGCGACGAGACCGACTTCGTTCTCACCGCCGGGAATCACCTGGCCATCGGCCGTCTGATGCCACCGTCACCAGGACCAGAGGGCGATGCGCTGCCCGGCCGCGGAGTATCTCGATGGATGGCTCCGGGGCCGGGCAGGTCTGCGGGATGGCCCGTTACTGCGCCTTTCCTGGACCGGCGGGCGAAGGAGCGACGGTGGCCCGGGTGGGGCCTGCCGGTCCGCTCCCACCGGCCAGCAGTGCCGCGGTGTGCCGGGAGCGCGCGGCGTTCAGCCGCCGCACGGCGACGGTGCGGTCCAGGACGAACTCCATGGTGACGACCAGCATCAGCAGAGCACCGGTCACCAGGCCGGTGACGTAGGTGGGTGCGCCCGCGGCCGTCGCACCGGCGATGATCAGGCAGAGGGTGAGCACGCCCAGGGTCACGTTGACGGCGTTGCCGCGCCCGCCGTACAGGCTGATGCCGCCGATCAGACAGGCGGATACGGCGCTGAGCAGGAGCGTGGTGAACCCGCGTGGGTCGGCGGACGCGCCCTGCATACAGGCGATCGAACCAGCCAGCGCAGCGCAGGCTCCGGATATCCCGAAGGCGGTCGTCAGCGATGCGTTCACCGGGACTCCCGCCGCTCTGGCCTCCCGGCGGGCGCCGCCGACCGCGTAGATCTCCCGTCCCCACCGGGTGAAGCCGAGGAACAGGCCCAGCAGGACGATGACACTGATCCCGATGAGTGTGGCGGGGGTCATCGACAGCCACTCCACCAGCAGGGGATCGGTCGTGGTCAGACGGTCCAGGCCGATGGGTCGGTCGTCGGCGAGCACGAGCGCGAGACCGCTGAATCCGATCCAGGTCCCTACGGTGACGACGAGTGAGCTGATCTGCAGCCGGGCGATCAGCAGGCCTTGGGCCAGCCCGAGGACGAGTCCGGCCGCGGTTCCGATGAGGATGGCGGGGACGAGCCCGAGTTCGCCCGCCCGGATCGAGATCACCCCGGCGAGGGCGGCCATTGACCCGACCGACATGTCCAGTTCCCCGGCGATCATCGTAACCGCGAGTCCGGCGGCTGTGATCCCGATGAGCGCGACACCGTCGAGGGTTCCGAAGACCGCCGCCCCGATGGTGAACTCGGGGACGATCGCGAACAGGATCACGACCAGAGCCAGTAGCACGCCGCCTTGGACGCCGTAGACGCGCGTTGCTCTGCCCACGCTCCGCCCCATGGTCGATTCGTTCATCGCATTGCCTTTCGACGGGCCATGTGCAGGACGGAGATGACGGCGACCAGGAGGATTCCCTCGGTGAGAATCCGGACGCCGGTCGGTAGCCCGTGCAGCAGCAGGACGTTCTGGAGCACGACGATCACCAGCGCGCCGACCGCCGAGCGCACGGCCGATCCCTCGCCGCCGCTGACCGCCGTTCCACCGACGAGCACCGCGGCGACGGCGTCGACCGTCAGCTCGGAGAGGTTGTTGGCGGTGACCTGCCCGAGTTGGCTCGCCGAGAAGACGCCCGCGATGGCAAGGCCGATCGATGTGATGGCGAACGCCCAGGCGGTGGCGGCGCGTACCGAGATTCCACTCATCACCGCGGTCTCGCGGTTCGACCCGACCAGGAGCAGACGCCTGCCGGATGCGGTGCGTTCGACGAACAGCCAGACCGCCCCGGTGAAGGCGGCGAACACCCAGACCGGCAGCGGAATCCCCAGTAGGTCGAAGGCCGCCAGCTCGCCGACGGCCGAGGTGGGTGCCGACACCACGGCTCCGCCGGTGATCCCGGCGACCGCGCCGTAGATCAGCGCTCCGGCGGCGATGGTCGTGACGACCGGGTTCAGCCCGGCCGCCACGGCAAGACTCTGCAGCAAGCCGATCGCGACCAGGACCGCGAGCGCCAGGAGCACGCCGAGCACCAGCGAACCGCCGGTGGAGGCGACCCACATGAACAGGATCGACGCCAGCATCGCGGACTGGCCGGCACCGAGTGAGAACAGGTTGCCGGACAAGGTGATGGTGGTCATGCCGACCGCGGCGATACCGGTCACCGCGGTGTTGATCAGAACGCCTCGCAGGTTGTCGAAGGTCAGGAAGTCCGATGTGGTGGCCGCGGCTACGGCGACCAGGACCGCGAACACGGTGGGTATGGCCCAGCGCGTCAGCCGCTGGGAGACTTCTTGCCGACGTGCGACCAGCGCACTGGCGGTGGTGTCTGTCATGGCGAGCCCACTTCACTCGATGTCTCGGATTGCGCGTTCCCGCTGTGCATCACCTCTCGGACGAGTGTTTCCTCGGTCCAGTGCTCCTTCGGCGCGAGCGAGGTGAGCACGCCGCGGTGAAACGTGCCGATGACATCGCACAGGCCGAAGATCTCATTGGTGTCCGAGGAGCAGACGACGACCGCCATGCCGTCATCCGCGAGGGACCGCAGCTGCTTGTAGATCTCGGCCCGGGCGCCGACGTCCACGCCGCGTGTCGGCTCGTCAACCAGCAGAACGCGGGGGTCGCAGCCCAGCCACTTGCCCACCGCCACCTTCTGCTGGTTCCCGCCGGAGAGAGTGCCGACGGAAGAGCCGAGTCGCCGTGTGTCCAGCGCGAAGCTGCTTGCGGAGCGGGCGGCCGCGGTGCGCTCGTCGCGCCGGGAGAGGATGCCGAACCGGGACACCCGATCCAGCCAGGGGGAGGAGAGGTTCTTCTCGATCGACAGGCCGTCGAAGATGCCGTCGCGCTTGCGGTCCGGGGAGCAGTAGGCGACTCCCGCGGCGATACCGCCGCGTCGGCTGGCGAACTCGACGGGTTCGCCTTCGAGTTCGACCCTGCCCGACAGCGCCGGCAGGAAGCCGGCCAGTGCTTTGAGCAACGCCGAGCCTCCGGAGCCGAGTTGTCCGGTGAGGCCGATGATCTGGCCACGCTGGACGGAAAGGTCGACTGGGGCTTCGACACCTGGGGCCGTGAGCCCGGTGATCGCCAACCGGACCGGCGCCTTGTCGTCCACCGGGCCCGGCTCGGGGAACATATCGCCGAGCTCGCGTCCCAGCATGCGCCGGACGATCTGCGCGGTGTCCAGGGTCGCGGTCTCCTCGGGGGCGGAGCTACGGCCGTTGCGGAAGATGGTGACACGGTCGCTGACCGCGAACACCTCTTCGAGTCGATGGGTGATGTACATGATGCTGGTGCCCTGCTCGGCGAGTGAGCGGACGGTGCTCAGCACGCGTCCGGCCTCGGCTTGGGACAGAGCCGCGGTCGGCTCGTCCAGGATCATCAGAGTGGCTGATCTGGCCAGGACGCGGGCGATCTCCAGCAGTTGCATCTCCGCCACCGAGAGCTCCTCGACGGGAGTCCGGCTGTCGAGGTGCCCGAGACCGACCCGTTCCAGCAGATGGTCGGCGTTGCGGGTCAAGAACCCGCGGTTCCACCACAGCCGCGCTCCGCGCTGCCCGAGCAGCAGGTTCTCGGCGACGCTCAGCGCCCCGACGGTGCTGTACTCCTGCTGCACCACGGCGATGCCCGCTGCCTGGGACGCTCCCGATGTCGACAGGTCGACGGGTCGGCCGTCCATATGGACGGTGCCGGAGTCGGGGCGGACGAGCCCGGAGAGCACTTTGACGACCGTGCTCTTGCCGGCGCCGTTCTCGCCGAGCAGGGCCATGACCTCGCCTGGACGGACCTCCAGACCGACTTCTGAGAGGGCCTGCACAGCGCCGTAGCGCTTGGAGACGCCCTCGACCTGCAAACGCAGGCTGGTGTGTGCTGACATCAGAACTGCAACTCCCGTATGGAGCGGCCCCACACTCGCAGCGTTTCGTAGTTCTGCGAGGTGATCGCCGGATGCGGCATATAGGTGAAGCGGCTCGGCGCGGTGTCCGAGAGCGGGGGCTGGGCCAGTGCCTCAGGCAACTGCACCGTGCCGTCGACGACCTTGCCCGTCGCGCGGAGCCGGGCCACGGTCTGGACCGCCAGGATCCCCTCGATCACCGGCGACTGGAGCACCGCGGCGTAGATCTGCCCCTTGACCAGCGGCTGCTGGTCGCCGGAGAAGTCGCCCACCACGACGGTGACGTCCTTGCCCGGCCGCAGGCCGTACTGCTGGAGAGCCTTGACCACACCGGTGCCGATGTTGTTCGAACCGGCGACGACGATGTCGATGCCTTGTCCCTTGTACTTGGACAGGACCTGGCTGGCGGCCGTGAACCCGCCCTGCGCGTCGGGGGACTTCGCGTTCTCCGTGGACAGCAGGTTGAACGAGTCGCCGACCCGGTCGAAGAAGGCGTTGTGGCGCACGACTCCGGCCTCATAGCCGGAGGGGTAGGTGACTTCCAGGAGGTTGGGCTTGCCCTGTGGGCCGCGGAACTTCTTTCCCTTGGCCCTGGCCTCGTCCACCGCCTTGAGGGCCATGGTCCCCATCGTGGTCCCGATGGCTTCGTTGTCCTGCCCCGGACGGGCGGTGACATACGGCTCGGCCTGCGGCAGCACCCTGCCGCTGAGCTGCACCACGGGCGCCCGCGCGGCCAGGAGCCGGGCGGAGTTGACTCCCGTGTCGTTGTTGGCCGGCCAGTAGACGAAGGCCGCGGCTGGCTTGCCGGACGCGAGGAACTGCCGGACCTGCTGATTCTGCTCGGTCTGATCGAACCTGTTGTCAATGACCTCAAGTCGGTAGTTCAGCCGGGCGGCCTCCGCCCGCATCGCCTTGACCTCAGCCCCTACGTAGTGGTTCGCCGTCGAGACCATGAACGCGACGATGGTCGCGCGCCCGCCGTCGAGGCTTCCCGTACTGGTGATCTTCGCCGGCACGACGGACAGGTTCCCGCAACCCGTCAGAAGCAGCGCCATCGCGCCGGCGGCCGCCGTAACCACGGCTCGGCACAAACGGGTCATCGTCGATCCTTCCCACACCAGGCGGTATCGCGATCCAAGCAAGCAATTGGATACATTCGGCGACGATAACCCTCGCTAACCTCACTTAAAAGACCTCGAACGCATAAATCGGATACATTCAATGACTCAAAGCCTCGACAACAGCGAGGAGTCACTGATGTCCGACGCATCGACCGCCGCCCTGACGGTCAACCACATCGGCGTGACCGTTCCCGATATCCACGCCGCCATCGACTGGTACGGGGAGGTCTTCGGCTTCCGCTGCATCATGGGGCCGCGGGTACTCGCCCCGACCGGGCACGCCGAGGCCGCCACGGTCCTCGGAGACCGGTTCCGCAAGGCGTGGCAGGCACATCTGCTCACCGCGAACGCCGTGGGCATCGAGCTGTTCCAGTTCATCGACCCGCCGACTCGCGGGCGGCGACCGGTCGAAGAACGGGTGCCCTATCTCGACCGGGGCATCTGGCATCTGTGCCTGACATACCCGGACGTCGAGGCCATGGTCACCCGGATCACCGACGCGGGCGGCACACTGATCTCGGCACCGTACGCGTTCGTGCCGGGACGTCCCTGGACGCTGGCCTACACCACCGACCCATGGGGCACCGTCCTGGAGATCATGAGCCACAGCTACGCCGAGGCATTCGCCAACTGGCCGCAGCCCGGACAACTGACCGCGCCCACACTGGTGCCACGCCCCGAAGACGGGCACGCGGATGGGCCGCCGACCGACTGAACCGACTGAACCGCAAGGATGGTCCGGTGGTGTCCAGGGGCGCGGTCAGCCGTTGTGCGCCCGGGCGGCGTGGGAGATCGGCTCCTTGCGGGCGGTTGGCCCGTCTGCGCCGATGCCGCTGATGCGCAGGATCGCGACGGCTCGGCACCCAGTCTCCAACAGCCTTGAGCACACGCTCGCCTGACAGACTGTGTGGAGAGCGCCCGATGCCAGTGAACGGCCCGCTTTGCTAGGCGGTTCACTGGCATCGGCTCTTGTCGGACGGCATGTCCGACAGCAATCGGAGCGTGTTCCTGTCCTGCGTTCCGGGCCTGGCTCCGAACCGCCCGGAAGGCAGCAAGCGGGTACGCGATAGACGGCGGGGGAGGTGTCGGCGGCGGGTGTCGTGGTGTCAGTGTCGCGGCGAGGGCGCAGTCCGCGTGGGCGCCTGCGGGATGTGATCCCGGGGGAGTGGGGGCCGGTCCGCGTCTCCTTCGGCGGAGCGGTCGAAGGCGCCGGGGCGGGCGAGGTCGTCCAGGAGTTCGTCGATGAGTTCGCGGGTGACATGCGGCATGACGTAGACATGGCTGTAGTCGTGGCGGCGGCCACCGAGGTTGAGCGGAACGCAGGCCAGTGAGTACTTCTCGGTGATCTCGGCCCGGGGCTGTTGGAACCAGACGCTGAGTGCGTGGTCGCCGTGGCCCACCTCGATGCCGTCCTCGGCCCAGGGCTCGCCGCGCTCCCGCAGTAGGTCGCTGAGGTTCCGGAGGCGGTCGGCCGTGTACTCGGCGACCTGGAGGACCTCGGCGGCCTGCCGCACCTGCTGTTCCTCGCTGAACTGCGCGAGGTGGTTCCACATGGCCAGGGAGGCGAATCCGCTGCGGGAGCCGGCGAAGGTGCTGTCCGGGGAGGAGACGACCGCCGGATCGGACGGCGGGCGCAGCTTGGACCCGGCACGGGACATATAGATACCGGTGGGGACCGGCGCCCCGGGGTACTTGTGGCCGCTGGTGACGATCGAGGACACCTCGGGGATCCGGAAGTCGAAGACCGGGGACGCGGTCTTGATGAGGCCGGCGTCCCGGGCCTTCTCCAGATAGGGGGCGTAGGCGCCGCCGAGGGCTCCGTCGACATGGATCCAGTAGCCGTTGCGGACGCTGACCCGGTCCGGGTCATCGGGGTCGAAGCGCACGCTGCGGTCGACCAGGCCATGTGCTGCGAAGACGGGGCGGAGCCGCTCGCAGGCGTACTCGACGTCGTCATAGGCGCCCTTGAAGACGCTGCCGATGTTGAAGTTGACGAGGACCGGGTGCCCCTTCGCGGCGAAGAAGTCCACGAGGGCGACCAGGGCGTCAACGTCGACGGTGCCCGGTCCCTCGTCCCCGCCGGTGGTGGGGACGCCTCCCAGGGGCCATCCGTTGTAGGTCTGCGTCCCCGCGCCGGCCGGTTCGAGGGGGCACTGCCCGGGGTAGAGGCTTCCGCCCAGGTCGTAGAAGGTCGGGATGTCCAGCACTCGCATGGCCTTGATGTGGGAGTAGTGGGTCTCCTGCGAGAAGAACGCAACCGGTGCGTAGGCGTTGGGGTTGTCGTCGGGGTGCTTGGCCCGGATGTACGTTGTGCGGCAACTCGCATCGCCGGAGATCTCGTCGCGGACCAGGGCGTTGCCATCGAGGTAGTCGCGGGCGTTCCACAAGGCGTAGAGGTTTCCCTCGGTGCTGCCCATGGACAGCACATAGCCCCATCCGTCCCCGTCCTGAGGGGCAGTGGGGTCCAGGGGGAGCGGAGCGTGCCAGAGCCGTGCGTAGTGCTCCAGGACCGCCCGCTCCAGCCACCGTGAGTGCAGACTGTAGTGGCTGTCGACGAACGGGTCTCCGATGTTGTTGATGTGGTAACTCAGGAAGCGTCCGAGCGAGGCATGGCCGTCGAGCGACAGATTGGTCTGATAGCCCAGCAGGCGTCCCCGGCGCCGGCTGAGGTGTTCCTCCAGTTTGGCGAGGACCGCCGTCCGCTGCTCGTTGGTGTAGGCGTGGGTGCCCAGCCTGTAGTCGTCGTCGGTCGGTTCGGGTAAGTCCGCCGGGGGAGGTTCGGGGCGCTCTGAGATCATTCTTGGTGTCCCTTTCCGGGTGGGTTCGACAGACGGGTCTTTCGGGCCTGGTTGAGGGTCTGACCCGGTCGTGGCCGTGGGAGCCGTTCGGCTCCAGGAGACGGGGATGGGTCGGGAGGCCCGGGGGAGTGGATCGGGCGGACCTTCCCGTGTCCGGTCCGCTGACATTCGTTTGCCCTGTCCGACGTCGTCCGTGGAGCCGGAATGACGGGACCCGCACCGGTTGGCGCGGGACTGCCTGAGACAGCGGCCTTGGTGGGTGGGGGTGTTCAGGTGCCTTCGCCGCGCTGGCTGACGAAGGGGACGAACCAAGGACCCGGGCCTGTGCACAGGGCGCGCGCCCTGGCGAAGCCGATCACTCCGCCGACTGTGGCCAGGCTTGTGGCCTTGCCCTTGGGTAACTCGCTGCTCAGCTGCCGCTCCCGGCACAGGAGCGTGGAGTGCCTGGCCTTGCTGTCGAGGTCATCGAAGAAGGTGACCACGTGGGTGACGCCTGCCGGGGCGATGCGAAGCTGGTCGGCGGCCATAGGGGCGCCCCGCTGCGGGTACTGCTCACGTCGGATCCTTCCCGAACCGCTGCCGGAACCGTCCTGCACGGTGGCGAGGATCCCGCCTTCCTCGTGGGTCTCGCCGCCGAACTCCTTCCTCATGGCCTGACGATCTCCAGCCTCTTCGAGGAGTCCGCTCCGAGGTCGTCCCGGAAGAGGCGTTGTGCGGCGCGCGCCGCATCCTGCTGGAGGCCCAACCGCCTGACAACGACGTTCCCCACACGTTCTGACGTTCCCCACACGTTCTTAGGTCGGGAACCATCCACAACCCCCTTGTCCACACCGAACGGGGCAACCACTCCTTGGATACCAGACACACAACCCAGGCGGTACCAGCCCGGTAACCGAACAGGCGACCCCACCCCTGACCAGGTACTCCTCCGAGCGTTCTGATGCCGAACCCTGCCTGGAGGCGCGCGCCGCGAAGGCAAGGACCCCGCGGACCGCGGCGATGACGCCACGTCGCCCCGCTTCACGGGACAACGTGGCGAACCCGGCGCACCGCACGGGTACTTCGAGGACTTCGCCGCCTGGAGCGGTCCAGGGCGGAGTTGGCGAGACACGATCGCGCCCGGCTGCGGTCCCAAGCCGTCATGGCCCCGCCGCGGTGACGGATTGACGCGAAAGGCAGGAAGGCCCCCTGGGGATGTGCCCCGGGAAGCCTGACAGGGGTCTCTTCCCCTGTCAGGCGACACGTGCGTGGTGAGCACGCGGTGGTGCTGGTGGGCTCAGGCTGCGTCCGCCTTTGCGGGCTGCTCCTCACGGTGAGTCGAATTCGGGGCGGTGCGCAGGGTGAGTAGTGATGCGAGTGCGCCGACGGCGGCCAGTGCCGCCGCGCCGAGGAAGGCTGCGGAGAACCCGTTGGTGAGTGCCTCGGGGTTGCCGAGTTCGCGGGCGCCGTACGCCGCGGACACGGCCGTCATCGCGGCCAGTCCCAGAGCTGAGCCGACCTGGTAGCTGGTGTTGACGATGCCGGATGCCAGGCCGCCTTCCTCGGGTCGCGCGCTGGACAGCGCGGTGCCGAGGGAGGGGATGAACGCCAGGGACATGCCCGCCGCGGCCAGCAGGGAAGCGGGCAGGACATCGACCCAGAAGGTGCCGTCCGCCCGGGCGAAGGACAGCCACAGCATGCCTGCCGCGAGGGACAGCAGACCGGTGACGATGAGTGGCTTGGTCCCGAAGCGGGCGATCAGGCGGGGCGCCAGGACGATCATCATGATCATGATGGCGACCGTCATGGGAAGCAGGGCCGCGCCGGAGGCGAAGGCGCCCAGTCCCAGGACCTGCTGGAGGTAGAGGTTCAGGAAGAACCACATCGGGATCCACGCGGCAGCCATCAGCAACTGCGCGATGTTCGCTCCGGCCAGGTTGGGTGCCCGCCAGATACCGAGCCGCATCAGCGGCTCGCGGCGCTTGGACTGGATGACGATGAACGCGGCGATCAGAGCCACGCCGGCCAGCAGCACGAGCCAGGTCTCCGCTGAGCCCCAGCCGGTTTCGGGGGCGCGGACGATGGCGTAGACGGCGGTGGCCAGTCCCAGTGTGACGGTGGCAGCTCCCGCAAGATCGACCGAGCCGCGGCGGATCGGGGCGGAGGGCATGACCGACGGGGTGACAGCGAGCACGACCAGGGCGATCGGGATGTTGATGTAGAACACCCAGGGCCAACTGGCGTACTCGGTGATGAGGCCGCCGAGGAAGACGCCTGCGGTGCCGCCTGCCGGGGCCGCGGCGCCGTACAGAGCCAGCGCCTTGGTCAGTTCCTTGGGGCGGCCGCCGAAGAGCATCATCAGCAGGGTCAGGGCGGCCGGGGCGATCAGCGCGGCACCGACGCCCTGGAGGGCACGGCCGGTCAGTTCGACCCAGACCTCAGAGGCGAGGCCGGCGACCAGGGAGCCCGCGGCCATCACGGTCCAACCGGCGACGAAGACCCGCTTGGCGCCGAACAGATCGGACAGTCGCCCGCCGAGCAGGAGAAGCCCACCGAAGGCAATGACGTAGGCGTTGAACACCCAGGACAGGCCCTCAGGGGAGAAGCCCAGGTCAACCTGCATCTTGGGGAGAGCCACACCGATGATCGACGTGTCCATGATGACCGTGAACTGGGCCAGGGCTATGAAGACCAGCGCCGTCCAGCGGCGTGGACTGGGTGGAGCGGTTGGGGTTGACATGACGATCTCCAATACCGGAGGGGGGTATATCCCTACGGCTCAGCAATATACCCCCCTCTGGTATTCCGAGCTGCATGGGTACCCGAATTTCCCGTGGCTTCCCGATCTAGGAGCGCCAGGGCGGGGTCAAATGTCGCGACCGTGGGCGACCACCGCCGAGCGACGCCAGGGGCGGCGACCCCGTCGATCCCCGCCGCACCGGTGTGACGATCGGTAGCGCGGTCGGCGCCGTGGGGCTGGGCACGGAGCGCCCAGCCGTCGGCGACAACGGCCGGCTCGCACTCGGGAACCGCGCCTACCCGTTTCGCGCCTACAGCTGCCGGCGTGCCCCGCCCCCGGGCCGTAGACCCTCTCCGGTGTCGGCCGCCGCATCACCTGGTCGGACCGGAGGCGGCCGAGGATCTCGACGGGCAGCCCGCCAGCAGATGGGCGATGCGGGGGGGCGTCGAACACGACCAGGACCTCTGGGGCACCTGGCTGCGGCGGTTTTCTGGCGCGAGCGCGAGATCGACCAGCGTCCGAACCGGCCCGTCCGTGCACAACAGCGCGTCGCATAACTCGAACAGCGCTTCGCCCCGCGTGAGGCTTCTCTGTATGGTGCGCCGAGTAGTCAAGCGAGACGTTCCACGACGTCGCGGGCGCGGTTGACCTCGTAGTCCGCCAAGTCATCGGCTTCGGCCAGCGACTCGGCCGGGGCGACGGCCTCGCGTAGTACGGGGCGAGCCACGGCGTGGTCACCGTCAGAGGCCAGCAGGTCACCAAGGACGACCAGAGTTCGCACTCTCAGTGGCGTGGCCGCCAGCTCGCCCGCCAGGTCACGCAGGGTTGCCTTCGCGGCCTCGCCAGGGCCACGGTCGGCCTGCATCTGCGCTTTACGGAATCTGAAACCCACCGTCCATGTCGACGGCGGCCGAGGCGGCACGGACGCGGACATCAGGGCATCCGCACGGAACGCCGAACGGGCCGACGCGGCCGGGGACGGGCAGGTGTCCTTCTTCCGTGTCCGCGCTCACCCACCCCGGGACGGGCAGGATCGAGAAGAAGATCCCCGTTGTGGACGCGTGGCAGGAACCGCTCGACCGGCAGCAGGCCCGTCCCACCCTCTTCGTCCGCGCCCACACCGAGTACATCTCCGGACCGGGCAAGCGCAGGTCGCATGCCGTCCGCATCGAATCGGGGGAGAAGAGCGCATCGCTGACATCGCCGAAGAGCACCAACGAACTCTCCGGCGGCGCCGCCAGCCGCTGGCACCCCGGCCGCGCCCGGCCCGAACCGGAGCGGCCGGGGCACTTCGGTCCTCCCTGTTCACTACCCGCTAGGGGTGTTCGGGCCCGTGCCGGTGGATGTCCGCACGCAGTCGTGCACGTACGCCCGGTTGGCCAGGATCGCGGTACACCGCGACGATTCCGGAGGTGGCCCACACCTGTTCCAGTGTGCTTATCACCGTGATAACGGTTTCCTCGTCGGCGCAGGTGATGTCCAGGACCACCAGCCCGGGCTCTCGCACATGGTCCTCGTCGATGTTGTCCACGTTTGTCTGGGACGTGGGCACCGAGGTCGATGGTTCGCCGTCCGGTGCCGACTCACCCGCATGGGCGATCGCCTGCCCGCCATGGCGTGAACCGACCCGAGAAGGTGGCGCACCGAGGCCGGGCATACAAGAAGACCACCGACAGGGCCGCGGGCTGGGTGGGGTTCAGAGGTCGGTACGGGTGAGGGCGCTGGCGATACGTTCCGCGATGGCATCCTTCAACCCGGGGTCCAGTCGCTCCGCGGTCAGTGATTCGTAGAGCCATAGGCCATCGGCTGCCAGGCGGGCGATGAACTGGTCGAGTGCGGCAGGGGCACCGCCGGCCGCGACGGGGAGTGGAGCCCAACGTTCCAGGACCGCGTCCCAGGGAGCCGAGTGTTCGGCGGTCGTCGATCCTTCGAGCATGAAGAGCAGTTCGGCTCGGGAGGCGCTCTGGGTCGCGACGCGGGCGTAGGCGACGAGCCGTTCGACGGGGGTGGCCGCCGCGGCGGGCTTTCCCGCCGCTGTGACCATGTCGGCTTCCCACTGATCGGCAAGGTGCTGGTGGATTGCCTGGATGAGGTCCTCACGGGAGGCGAAGTGGTAGAGGAGTCCGCCTTTGGTCAGGCCCGCCTCCACGGCGACGGAGTCGAAGGTGACGCTCTTGACCCCTTCGCGCTGCACGACTCGGGCGGCCGCCTGAAGGATCTGGGTTCGCTTACTGGTTCGCATGGTGCTCCCGAGCCGTGGTCTCGTGGGGTGCGGCGGACGCCAGCGCAGAGCCGGGGCCGTGGTGGCGCAGAAGAAGGCCGGTCACGGTCGCGCTGACGGCGAGAACGGCCGCGACCACGATCAGCACCGCGAGGTAGGCACCGTCGAAGGCCTCCGACGCGGCGGTGATCAGTGGGGTGTTGGGCTGCGAACCCTCCTCGGCGAGTGCGAGTGCGGCATCGAGGCTATCGCGTGCGCTGTCCGGAACCCCCGGGGGGAGGTCGATGGTCGCGGTGTAGACAGCGGTCATCAGACTGCCGAGCAGCGCAACCGCGATGAGGCTGCCGAACTCGTAGGACACTTCCTCGACGGAGGAGGCCATACCGGCCCGGCGGGCCGGGACGTTACCCATGATCGCGCTGGATGCTACGGACATGGCCGCTCCGAGACCGGCGCCGGTCACGATCAGTCCCGTGATGAGCAGCGCCATGCTGGTGTCGAAGTACAGCATGATCAGCAGTACGCCGACGGTGCTCAGGGCGAGACCACCCGCGATGATGGGCAGTAGGCCCACCTTGTGCAGGATCGCTCCACCGACCATGGCTGTGGGCAGCGCTCCCAGGGCGATTGCCGCGACAAGGAGCCCGGCGCGTAGCGGGGTGAAGCCTTCCACCAGCTGGAAACGCTGAGTGGTGAGCAACTCGATGCCGGCGACGGCGAAGAGGGCGAATCCGGCGGCCAGGACCCCGGCGAGGAACGCCCGGTTGCGGAAGATCGTGAAATCCAGCAGGGGGTAGGGCAGATGGCGCTGCCGGCGCACGAACGCCCAACCGCCGAGGGTGGCTGCGGCGGCTGCTGTGATCATGAGCGGTGAGGACCCGCTCTTCGCGAGCTCTTTGATCAGTACGGTGAGGCCGACCAGGGCGACGAGTGCGAGGAACGAGGACAGCAGGTCCCATCGCTTGGACGGGTCCGCGTCGTTGGGGGGCGCGAGGACCACCGTGGCGATGATCGCCGCGATGACCACGGGGACGTTGATGATGAACACCGATCCCCACCAGAAGCTCTGCAGGAGAATTCCACTGATGATCGGGCCCAGCGCACTGCCCACGATGGCCAGACTGCCCCAGATGGCGATCGCGATGTTTCGCTCGTGCTCGTCGTCGAAGGTGATGCGGATCAGCGCGAGTGTGGCGGGCATCATCGAGGCCGCGCCGATCGCGAGAAAAGCCCGTGCGGCGATCAAGGCCTCCGGACTCGGCGAGAACGCGGCGGCCAGGGAGGCGACACCGAAGATCACCAGGCCGATCAGGAACATCCGGCGATGGCCTACCCGGTCGCCCAGCGTTCCGCTACCCAGCAGCAGGCCGGCCATCACGACGGGGTAGGCGTTGATGATCCACAGACTCTCGGAGCTGCTCGCCCCGAGCTCGTCCACCAGCGTCGGCAAGGTCGTGTAGAGGATCGAGTTGTCCAGTGTGATCAACAGCAGCCCCGCGCTCACCGCCGTCAGCAGCAGCCAGCGCTGTCTCGTACGCGTAACCATCCCCGAATGCCCTTCCACCAGCGCCTCACCGTCTCCGTAACCGTACCTACCAAAAAGTACAGTTATGGAGACGGTGAGGCGAGGCGGAGGGCGCTGACGTGGATGTCCCGGCCGCGCGGCAGTCACCCGGGCGCCCGATCGGTGTTCTGCGGACCCTGCCCCGCCGGTCGTGGATACCGGCGGGGCGGCGTGGCTGATCAGGGGCGGACGCCCCGCCGGGGGAGCGTGGCCAGGGAGACCGATACCGCCGCGCCGATCGCCAGCACGGTTGCCAGAACGATCACCGCACTGCCGAGCTCGATGTACCGGGTGGCGATGGTGAACAGGATCGAGGGCACTCCCATGCCGATGTAGCCGATGACGAAGTACACCGAAAGCACCCCGGCACGGGACGCGGGAACGGCAACCGTCGCACCGATCGTGACGCCGCTCTTGAACAGCAGACCCGCGCCCGCTCCCGCCACGGAGACCGCGATCAACAGGAGCCACAGGGCCGGGTGGTACAGCGACAAGGCAGTCAACGTCAGGCCGATGGGAAAGACAACGGCCCCGATCCGCAGCGTACGGGGCAGGCCGAGCCGCGCCGCGGCGAGTTGGGCCACCGCCGCGGACGTGAACATCAGGAACGGTGTGAGGCCGGTGACGAGGTGCGAGTCGATATGCAGCCTGTCGTGAATCATGGTCGCGCCGAGCGAGGAGACGAAGCCGAGCAGCGCAAAGGAGAAGAAGCCCATCGCCGCGGCGGCGGCGAACGCCCTCCGTGCGCCCGGCAGCAGGGCGAACCGGCTCGGGCGCTGCTGCTCCTGCAGTTCGCGGTCGACTGTCTCGGGGCTGGACAGCACCAGCACCAGGCAGACGGCCATGGCCGCGGCGAAGGCGACCTGTGTGGTCACCAAGGGCGCCGGCGCCCACTGCGCCATGATCCCGGCCACCAGCGGGCCAAGGGCCAGCCCGCCGAGGTTCGCCGCGGTGGCCACGGTCGCTGGCAGTGCGGAGAAGCGCTGGTCGGGGTGCGCCTCACGGTGGAGGTCGTGCAGATAGGTAGTCGCGGTGGAGGCCATGAGTCCCACGCCCACACCGTTCAGCACCCGTCCCGTCAGCAGCCCCGGCAGGGTCGGCCAAGCGATCAGTACGACGGCCGCGGCCAGGCCGACGAGCAGGGCCGGCACGATGACGCGTCGGCGGCCGAACCGGTCGGACAGATGCCCCAACGTCAGGAAGCTCACGGCGGCACCGGCGACCAGACCGGTGAACGCGATGGTCATCGTGGTCGTACCGAAGCCGTCCCGCGCCGCGTACAGGGGCCACAGCGGTGTCGGCGCGGTACCGAAGGCCATCAACACCATGAACGCCACGGCCGCGAACCAGAAGCCGAGGTGGTGCGAGGCCCGCGCCGTCCGACCCGTGCCCGTCCCTCCGCCAGGGGCGGCGCTGGCCTTCGTGGGCCTCGCTGTCGACGGTGCGGGCTCGGTTGTCAACAGTGCCGGCGATGGTGACACGGACACACCCATCCACTCCTCAGTCGGTTGCGTACCGCCCCATACTCACGCCGATGATGGATCACGTCTAACGATAGTTTCGTATACATTCGATTCGAATTTCAGATAGATCTCCACCAGGGACGGATTCGCCATGGAACTACGACACCTGGAGTACTTCGCAGCCGTCGCCCAGGAGCTGAGCTTCACCCGTGCGTCGAGGCGGCTGCACGTCGCCCAGTCCGGGGTGTCCACCGCGATTCGCTCCCTGGAACGGGAGCTGGGGGCCGCCCTGTTCGAACGCACCTCGCAGAAGGTGACGCTGACCAGCGCGGGCCTGGCGCTGCTCCCCGAGGCGCGCGCCACCCTGGACGCCGCGCAGGCGGCCCGCGATGCCGTCCGTGACTCCTACGGCAGTCTGAGCGGCACCGTCACCGTCGGCGTCATCATCGGCATCGGCCGGGTGGGCATCGACCTTCCGGGGCTACTGGGACGGCTCAACGCCCACCATCCGCAGGTCACGGTGAGACTACGGCTGGACCCGACGGGCTCCGCCGGTCTGACCCGGTCGCTGCTCGCGGGCGACCTTGACGCCGCCTTCCTGTCCTTCCCCGGCGGCGTACCCGCCGGAGTGGCGGCCCGTGAACTGCTGGCGGACCCCCTGCGTCTGCTCGTGCCGATCGGGCACCCCCTGATCCGGCGCGGCGAGGTGACCCTGGGGGAACTCGCGGACCAGCCGTTTATCGACTTTCCGCCCGGATACGGCAACCGCGAGCTCGCCGACCAGGCGTTCCTCGCGTCGGCGGTCCAGCGGCGCGTCACCCTGGAGGTGCCGGACTTCACCACCGCCGCGGCCTTCGTACGCGAGGGGCTCGGGGTCGCGTTCGTGCCCCGGTTCGCTGTCCCGGACGACCCCGGCCTGCGAACGCTGACCGTCGCGGACGCCCCGCTCCGGTGGACCCTCTCCGTCGCCACCTCGGCGACCCGGCGGCCCACCGCTGCGGTCCGCGCCCTGCTCGATCTGATCGACGCGTATGTGCTGCACACCGCGCCGGCCACCTAACCGGAGCAGATCCTCCACCACCCTGCCCACAGAGGACCGCACATCCCCGAACGTGTCCACCGAGGAGAGGAAGGGCTCCCGCGTCGCTGGGACCGGACACCGGATACAGCAGCCCATCTCGGCTGAGTCCGGAGGGCACGCTGTGCCCCGCGGTACCCGGACATGAGCGCGACGGAGTTCGACGGACTGTCGCACTCAGGTCCGGTCGGGTCGGGCCGTGCGCTAGTAGCCCGACGGGTGGTGGCCACCGGGCTGTGGTGTGCTCAGGCGCCGGCGGGTGTCGCGTCGAGGCTCGTCGGGTCGAAGCCGGAGTCGGTCAGGATGGTGGCGGCCACCCCGCGGCCGACCTGGGCCAAGCCGACGAGTAGGTCATCGCAGTCGATATGGTCGGAGCCGTTCTGCGCGGATCGTGCCTCCGCGATGGCGATCGCCCTGCGGGAGTAGGGAGTCCAGGCGATTCGCTCGGCCGCCTGGGAAGCCCCCATGCTCAGCCGGGTTCCCACGGACCGGTGAACCGCCTCGGGGGAGACCCCGGTGGCCCGCAAGTGTCGAGTGGCGCTGTTGCCTTCCGCGGTGAGACCCCAGAGCAGGTGCTCGGTGCCGATGTAGTTGTTGCGGTGGTGCACGGCTGATTGCTTGGCGTGTGCCATCGCCTCGCGGAGGTCGGACGTCATCGTCTCGGAGTCATAGCGCCTGCGCGGAGCGTGGAAGCGCTGCTGAACCGCCTGCCGGGTCACACCCAAGGAGGCGCCGATGTCCGTCCACGAGGAGCCGTGCGTCCGGCAGTGCTCGACATAGTCCTCGACCAAGTCGTCCGCGAGTAACTGTAGTTGGCCCGCGAGATGGGCGGCGGCCCTCAGCAGGGCGAGCCCATCGTGCTGTTCTTCTCCGCCGGGGCGGTGTGCGGTGTCGCATCTCCGGTCGACTTCCGCGATGAGATCGTCCAGGTCTGGAAGCGTCATGGGGCAAGTGCGCCTTGACAATCCAGCCTTGTCAAGGCGCCCTTGCTTCTTCGGGGAGTCGCAGCGGCGTCACAGGGGAACGTCGCTTCGGCGAATCACGTTCTCGAAGAGGCCAGCAGCGATCAGTGGCCGCCATGGCTCGGCCGCGGCCATTGAAGACGGAGTAGCGGGCTTGCCTCCGGGTACGGGCTGGTCGATGTCCTCCCGGACGCGAGACCACCGCGCCGACTAGCCCGCCTCATCAGGCCGGGAGCGGAGCTGGGCGTACACGGGCGTGGACTCAAAGGGGAACTCGACGCATACGTCTCCCGCAAAGCAGTGGGAGGCGTGCCCGCGCATCCGATGCCCGTAGATCTGGTGGTCGATCAGCTCGGTGTAGTCGCGCGGATCGCCCCGGCCCAGCAGATTCACCGTGTCGGCCAGATAGACGTCGAAGCCCGGGTACATGAGCCCGAGGAACGGCAGGTCGTCGAAGTCGAGGGCGAGTACCGGGTATTCGCCCTCCACATCCGGCTCCGTGACGGCCAGGATCCGCCTGGAGTCCGATCCGCCGGGCAGGAGGAAGCACTCGTCGAAGCGCTCGGCCAACCAAGTGAACTCCCCGGCCCACGGGGCGCCCATCTCCTCGCCCACCAGCTGGTCGAGCGGCCGAGGGGCGAAACCGCCGTCGGGGGTGAACCATCGGTGGCGCTCCAGCAGGCTGGTGTCGAACGCCAGCCAGGCGCGCAGGCTCGGTGACAAGGGGTGCCCGGAAGGGAACACGGCCTTCGCGAGCAGGCCCTCGTCCATCGGGCTGGCGACGCCCTCCTCCACCCAGGGAACGTCCCGGTACGGCAGGACGGACGCCCCTGGATCGCGCCGCACCACCTCAATGACCCGCTCCACCAAAGCCACTCCGTGCACAGGGCCGGCGTCCCCCTCGTCCATCATGGGCCGGACGGTAGCAACCCCCACTGACATCGCCCGAGGCCACGGTCTACCAGCGCACACCGGATGCCACCTGACGCATGGCCGGGAGTACGACCCAAGGCATCGCATCCACATCACCCATGGTCGAGCGCTGCCCCTGACGGACCTGGGTGAGCCCTGGTCAACGCTCGTTACCGCAGCGGATTCAGCGTGCCGGAACGCTGCGCACCGCGTGGGGAGGTGGGCCGCGGGAACGCGGTCCCGATGAGGGCGGACGGGTATCGACGGTCACCGGGCGGCTCAGTCGGTCGGTCGCTGGGTGCCCGGACCCGGCAGCCAGCGAGATCCAGACGGGTGGGCCGCTGAGCCATGCCGCCCACCGCCAGCGGCTTCGAACCGGCCACGGCTGCTGCTCCGGACCGGCCGTAGAGCAGGGCGTTTCGGTCCGTTTCCCGGGCCTTGTCGAATGAGTATCCGTACGGATACCGTCAACGGCCCGCTCATGGCCCACTGATGACCATGTATGAGAACCCGCCGCCCCCGCGCCCCCGGGCCCGCCGTACCCGCGATCAGCGGTGGCGGCTCACCGCCCGGATCGGGCTGGCGAGTCTGGCCCCGGTCCATGTCCTCGCGATCGTCGTGATGCTCACTCAGTGCGGCCTGGCGGATGGCTGTGGCAACCCGCCGCGCGAACTGGAGTACCTCTCCTGGACGGCGTTCTCGGTGAGCGCGACGGCCGGGCTGTTCGCCTCCTTCGCACCGCAGCGGTTCCACTGGAGCCAGCGGGCCCGCCCGCCCCTCACCCTGCTGCAATGTGCGGCGATGACGACAGCGGTCGGTGCGGTGCTGGCGACCGCACCATGAACGCGCACCTCGCACACAGAGGTGCTCTGCCACCGCCGCACGGGCGGGCCGGTGAAAGCCCCCGAAGTGCCACCGGGCTGCCCGCTCATCGGCTCAACCCAGCACAGCCGAGTCCGAGTGGTGCCGCCCGAGCGAACATCGGACCAGTCCACGGACGAACAGGACGTTCTCCCGGATGAGCCGCGGCGAGCGGTGGCGAGCGTCGTGTTCGCCCAACCCGTCACCCGGCCCAACTCCGTCCACGGGAGGCGCGCGTCCCGACCCGGTTCATCCACCAGCGGGCGCGGTTCCGCCGCGATCGCGGCGCTCCGCACACCGCGGACTCCACGCGTGAGCGCCGAATTGCCGCGCTCCGGAGCCAGAGCGGCCCGCTGGGCGCGGGGCCAGGGCGCGAGACCGCCAGTCACCGCCCTTCCGGGTACCAGCGGCCGCCGATGACGCTCCTGGCCGGTATCCGCCCCGAGGGGGCGAGCCGGTGGGGCCCGGTTTGGCATCATGGTCCCTATGACGCAACGGAAACCGCCCGGTGCCTCCTTCGAAGGCTGGGTTGACCACCAGATCCGTGAAGCGGAGAAGCGAGGCGAGTTCGCGAGCCTGCCCGGCTTGGGAAAGCCCTTGCTGAATGACACCGCGCCCTATGACGAAATGTGGTGGATCAAGGGAAAGATGGCACGTGAGGGAGTCTCCTACCTGTCCCCTGTCATCGAGTGCCGCAAGGAGGCCGAGGAACTGCCCGCGTCCCTCCCGACGATCACCAGTGAGGCCGAGGTACGTCAGCGGGTGTCGGATCTCAACAAGAAGATCACCGACCTGCTGCTGATGCCTCCCCCGGGCCCGCTGTTGGGAATCAAGCGCCTCGATGTCGATGAGGTCCTCCGGGAATGGCGTCAGGTCAGGGAGTCCGGTAGGTGAGGCGGGCCTCTCGTTGAGGTCGACGCCCTGGATTCGCGCTGCCTTGAGGGGTGTCACCAGTGGGCCGTGACCGACTGGTCGGTGTTGTCTGCCCTGCCAGAGGCCGGGCACCCCGCGTACGAACAGGGTGGCGGCCCGCACCGCCACCACCGAGCGGTCACCGAGGTCGCACGGGCAGCCACCGAGGGTGAGGGTTCGGCCCTTCCGGTGGACGGGAGTTCCACGGGTGCGACGACTTCGTGGATGGGCGGATCGTCTGGATGGGGCGATGCCCGGGCAACGAGGCCGGCGCCCTCCTACACCTCGGCGTC
Organism: Streptomyces albipurpureus; assembly: GCF_023701525.1. Taxonomy (GTDB): domain Bacteria; phylum Actinomycetota; class Actinomycetes; order Streptomycetales; family Streptomycetaceae; genus Streptomyces; species Streptomyces albipurpureus. The sequence continues at coordinate 66,791 of NZ_JAMQAW010000099.1, read as the reverse complement.
TGCCGCCCTGAAGAGCTCCGCCACATCGATCTTCTTCATGCCGAGCATCGCCTTCATGGCGCGCTCGGCACGCCCCTGGTCCGGATCGGCGAGCAACTCGCCGAGTGCCGCGGGGGCGACCTGCCAGGACAGACCGTACTTGTCCTTCAACCAACCACACGGGCCCTCCTCGCCGCCCGCGGACAGCTTCGTCCAGTAGTGGTCGACCTCTTCCTGGTCGGCACAGTTGATGAGGAGCGAGATCGCCTCGCTGAAGGTGAACTCCGGGCCGCCGTTGATCGCGGTGTAGGGCTGGCCGTCGAGGACGAAGTCGACCGTCAGCACGGTCCCCGCCGGTCGGGGACCCGCCTCGCCGTAGTACAGAACGTTGGTGATCTTCGAGTTCGGGAAGACCGATACGTAGAACTTCGCGGCATCCTCACCCTGGGTATCGAACCAGAGGTTGGGAGTGATGGTGGGCATGGCATTTCCCCTTGTCGTCGGTGCTGCGGTTCTCCGTCTTCTCTGTTTGGACCGTCGTGCCGTCCGGAACTCATCGCTACCCGGCCGGCCGGATTCCTGGCGGGGCGGCCACTTCTTACGACCATTCGCCGCGGCCATTGGGGTCATGACCACCGGCGGCTTGGGACGCCGAGGGACCGATCGGCTCCCTCGCGGTGTCGAACGAGCGTCATGTGTGAGGGCCGGAGCAGTGCGTGTGAACGGCCGTTACGCCGGCCTGGCTCGGGCGGGTGCGGCCGCCGCCGCGGTGGAGCGGGGCGACCGTGTGGGGTGTGCCGGGTAGGTGTGGTGCCACGGCTGGAGCTCCTCGAACACCGAGCTCGCGGCGATGACGTCCCCGTCGTGGTGGCGCCGGCCGATCAGTTGAAGCCCCACGGGGAGCCCCCCGCCGGTGAGTCCGGCGGGTATGGAGGCCGCTGGATGCCCGGTCAAGTTGATCAGGTAGGTGAGGCACCAGCCGCGGTACCGGTCGACTGCTTCGCCGTTGATGTACTCGGGGCCCATGGTGGTGCCCCGCGTCGTCGCGTTGGGGACGGCCGTGGTCCCGCCGGTCGGTGTGATGAGGAGACGGTGGTCATGGAAGACGTCCTGCACGGTGTCATAGATCTGTGAGCGCAACCGCTGGTCCAGCGCTATGTCAGGTGCCGTGAGACGGAGTCCCTTGACGATGCACTCGCGCAGCGCGGGAGGAAGGTCATCCGGGTGCTCGGCGAGCAGGTCGATGCCGCTCGCCTTCAAGTGCTCGGTCGCCTCCACATACTGCACGGCGATGATCCGGTTGAACAGTTCGCTCAGTTCCCGGTGGTGCAGCCCCAGATCGAGGTCCACCCGCTCGACGGTGGCCCCCGCGCGCTCGAACCGGGCCGCGGCCCGCTCGACGACGGCGGCGACCTCGGGAGTGATCGGGTAGCCACCGAAGTCCGGGCTGAAGGCGATGCGCCAGCCGCGGACATCACGGTGGAGGTCCGGTGTGAAGTCGGTCGGCCCACCGACACTGAAGGGGTCGCGGGCATCAACGCCGGACAGGATTCCGAGCCCGACAGCGGCGTCCCGGACATTCCTGGTGATCACGCCTTCATGGGTGAACGGGTTGGTCGCGCCGAAGGCGTTGGGGCGCTTGACCGCTGGGACCCGCCCTGCGGAGGGCTTGAGGCCGTACACCCCGCACCAGGCCGAGGGTGTGCGGATGGACCCGCCGGCGTCGGTACCTTCAGCGAAGGGGACCATCCCGTCGGCGACCGCTGCCGCGCTACCGCCGGAGGAGCCTCCCGCATTGCGGGAGAGGTCGAACGGATTGGCCGTGGGACCGAACAGAGGGTTGTCCGTGAGGCCGCCGAACCCCAGCACCGGGCTGTTGGTCTTGCCCACGATGATGGCGCCGGCCTGCTCCATCCGTTCCGCCCACACGCAGTAGCCGTCCGACACATTGCCGGCCAGGGCGCGTACCCCGCCCAGGGTGGAGATCCAGCCGGGCTTGAAGTCGTAGAGGTCCTTCATCGCCGTCGGCACTCCGTGCAGGGCTCCGAGCTCCGCACCGTTGAGCACCATCCGTTCCGCGTTCCTGGCTCGTTCCCTGGCTTGGTCGAACCCCTGATAGACGAAGGCGTTGACCAGCGGATTCCGCTCTTCGATACGGTCGATGACGCCTTCCATCAGCTCTACGGGCGACAGTTCCCGGCGTCGGATCAGCCGGGCCAGCTCGGTCGCCGAAGTGAGGTGGATGTCTTGTGGGGCAGCGGTCATGGCGGCTCCGCGGGAGTATGAAGAGGCCCCGGGCAGATGCGCGGCGGTGGCGCATGTCATGGCCGTTGGGCGACTCGACGGCAGATGATGTTCCATCAGGTGTGTTGCGGGGTGCGTGCACCCCGGTTGCGCCCCGGGGTGTGACGCTGTCAGCGGGCATGCTGAATGCGCCTGGGGTGTCCGCCGGGCCGGGTCCGCAGCGGCCCGGCCCGGCGTCCTCAGCTCAGCTCAGTACGGCTCAGCGCAGTACGGCAGCTCAGCTCAGTACGGCCGTGCATTCGATCTCCACCATCAGGTCCGGCAGCGCCAGCCCGGTCACGCCGACGATCGTCTGCGGTGGGTTGGCCGCGCCTTGGGTGGCCTCGCGGATGGTCGAGGTGATGGTCTGGAGGTCGTGCGGGCGCGTGGTGTAGATCGTTCGGCGCACGATGTCATCCCAGCCGACTCCGGCGGCGTCCATCGCCAGCTTCAGATTGGCCATGGTCACCTCGATCTGCTTGCGGAGATCACCCGGCCCGACGACGTTCATGTCGGCGTCGAGCGCGACCTGACCGGCGATGAACACCAGGGTGTGCCCCTGGGCTACGGCCAGATGGCTGTAGCTGGTCGCGGGGTGCATTTCGGGGGGATTGACCAGTCTGCGCGTCACGGTTGAGGACCTCTCCTGATGGCGTTCGGTTCATGAGGACACTGGAAAAAGTATATTCATTAGCAGTCATTGACAATGCCTAGCGCGACTATGAGACTAATCAAGCCTAATCAATAGACCTTTAGGTTGGTTCTCATGGCGAAGATCGAACGACTGGCTCACATCGGTGTCCATGTTCGGGACATGGACCGTTCCCTGGCCTTCTACCGCGACGTCCTCGGGCTTCAGGTCACCGACGACGACTCCGCTCACGGCATGGTGTTCCTCAGCTCCCGACCCGAGGTCGAGCACCATGAGGTACTCCTTTGCGGCGGCCGTACGGTGGGGGAGGAGGAGCTGTGGCTCCAGCAGATCTCCTTCCGCTGTCCCACCCTTGAGGACGTGCTGGAGTACTACGCGCGCTTCCTTGAGCACGGCGTCCGCATCGAGTACACGGTCACGCACGGAAACGCGATCGGGGTGTACTTCTTCGACCCCGACGGGAACCGGTGCGAGGTCTACTGGCCCACGGGGCTCAAGGCCAAGCAGGGATATCTGGAGGCGCTTGACTTCACGCGCCCTGCGGCCGAGCTCGTTGAGCAGGTGCGGCTCTCCGTCGCTGAGCACGGCGAGGACGGCTATGTCGACACCCGGCTGCTCAGTGGCATTGACGTCGGCTCCGAGGGGTCCTGATCCACGACGGAGGGCACCGGCGTCTGCTTCCCTGGCTCCCCTCCGGCGGCCGCGCGATGGCGCGCACACATTCTTCTTCCTCTACTGAGAAGGGCACGATTGATGAGGCTCATCGGCTTCAAGGACGGGCGCGACCGCTGGATCGGTGCTGTCGATTCGACGGGAATGGTGTCCCGCATCGCTCCCGCCGACACCTTCTACAGCGACCCCGCCGGCGCGTTGGAGTCCGCTCGTCGGGCGCCAGCGACGCCGGAGAAGCCGGCGGAGTTCGCACCCCCCGTTCCGGCGACCGCGAAGGTGCTCTGCGTGGGGCTCAACTATCGGGCGCACGCTGAGGAGGCCGATGTCCCGGTCCCCGACTACCCGACGGTGTTCGGCCGTTGGGAGTCCACCCTGGTCTGCGACGGTGACGAGGTTCCCGTACCGGCGTGCGAGCCCGGTCTCGACTGGGAGGCCGAACTGGCGGTCATCATCGGTAGGACGTTGACCGACGCCTCCGAGGAGGAGGCCTTGGGCGGGGTGCTCGGCTTCACCTGTTTCAACGATGTCAGTGCCCGCAAGCGGCAGTTCGACACCACCCAGTGGACCCTGGGCAAGAACCCCGACCGCAGTGGCCCGATCGGCCCCGTCGTGGTGACCGCCGACGAATGGGGCGGACCCGACGGATGGAGTGGCCGCAAGGTGGTCGCCCGGGTCAACGGCGAGGTCATGCAGTCCGGCGACACCTCAGAGATGATCTTCTCGGTCGGCCGGATCCTCTCCTACATCTCCCAGACCACCACCCTGCGCCCGGGCGATGTGGTCGCCACCGGCACCCCGGCCGGAGTCGGCTTTATCCGCAAGCCGCCGGTGCTCCTCACTCCGGGGGACGTCGTCGAGGTCGAGATCGACGGTGTCGGTGTGCTTCGCAACCCCGTTGTGGGACCGGCGGGCCGCCCGTAACCACTGGCGGGCTGGCCGGCCTGGTGAACTGCCCGGGTCGGTGGTGGCCGGGTGAATCGGCGACGGACCGCCGAAGCCTGATGCCGCTGCTGGGACGGAGCGCGCCATGCGGGGCGCTCCGTCCCACGCGCCCCAACCACCCGCCGGCCATCTCCAGGCCTGCTGCCGAACCACTCAGGATGCGGTCGGCGGCCATCCACACAAGGAGCAGCCCAGGAAGGTGTGGCGGGTCGGTGACCGTGCCCCGTCCCGGGGCGTTGCGATCGCCGGCGAGGGGAGACCCGGGGTCTAGCCCTTGGCCGGGCTGCCGATCGGTTGGAGCGCATGGCGCTTGGCCGCGTCGACCGCCGCCCCGGGATCACCGGCGATGATCGCCTGCACCAGGTCGATGTGGATGTCGAGGCGGTGCTTCTTGTACTGGCGATGCTCCTTCAGCGACATGTCCGACACCACGTCAACCGCCTGGTCCTGGATGAACTCCACGAGTCCCAGGTACATGGTGCGCGCGATGTGATTGCGCGATATCCGGGCGATCCGTTCATGCAGACGCCAGTTGACCCGGAGGAAACGCCCCGGCTCGCCGACGACGTCCGACAGGGCGTCGATCAGTACGCGCAGATCGGCGATGTCACGGGCGCCGCGGAAGCGGGCCGCCTCTTCCGCGATGACGGGTTCCAGAGCGTTGCGCACGCTGACCGCGTCGATGACGCTGACTGGTTCGCTGTGGACGGTGAGGAGGGTCTGCCCGAGCCGGACCACGGGGTCGGTCGGGGCGACGAACAGTCCGCCCCCAGGGCCGGGGCGCAGGACGACGCGGCCTCGGGCCTGGAGCAGCCTGACCGCTTCATTGACCGTCGCGCGAGCGACACCGCTCTCGCGGCGCAGTTCGTCCTTGGTCGCTATGTGGTCGCCCGGGGTCAGATGCCGACGGGCGATGAGGTCCTCGATGGAGTGGGCGAGAGTGTCGGCCTTGGGGGCCTTTCCAGGCAACGCCATGACAACGAGTATAACCAAAAAGGAGTCCAAGGGGGATTGACACGAGGTTCTCCTCCTAGGCAACCTCTAAATAGGTGCAATCAATAACCCTGTTTTTGCTTGGATCTTTGAACCTGAACCGGTTCGCCGCAGTGCTGTCGCCAGGTCCCCGGAGCAAGGAGATGCCCGAGATGGCCATCGAAGGTATCGGCACCCGTACGACGAGCCCCATGCGGCCTCCCGCCTCCCCTGTGGCGAAGAGCGGTCCCGTCGGGGCCTGAGCCGGCCCGGCCCAGCCGTATCTCTGCTGGCCCCACCCCCGTCGTCATGGCGGAGGTGCCACCGGCCATCCGGTCGGCGCCGTGTCCCGGACGCCCGCAGCCGGATGAACCGCTCCTCCTCCCCGTAGAAAGCAGGTCATGCCATGTCCAGACCATCAGCCGCTCAGCAGGGCGGCGGAGCCCGGACTCCCGCCGAGACCGTACTGGTCAATGCCAATGTCCTCACCGTCGACGCCGACTTCAGCTCGGCACGGGCGGTGGCCGTGACCGGCGGCCGGATCGTTGCCGTGGGGACGGACGAGGAGGTGCGTGGCCACATCGGTCCTGGCACCCGGGTCGTCGACCTCGACGGCAAGACCGTACTGCCCGGATTCATCGACACCCATGGGCACCTCGGCCTCTTCGGCCAGGAGAAGCACCTGCTCAATCTGGACGGCGCTGGTTCCATCGCCGAGATCTGCGCCCGTATCGGCGAACTGGCCGCCGCAACGCCGGCCGGTCAGGCCATTGTCACCACTCCGGTCGGCGACCACCCCTACTTCTTCCGCGTTCCTGAGTGCCTCTCGGACGGCCGTCTGCCCAACCGGCACGACCTCGACGCCGTCGCACCGGACCACCCCGTCTACATCACCGCGCCCACCAACCGGGTCCCCAACAGCGCGATCTTCAACACCCTCGCCCTGCGCACAGCCGGCCTGTTGGACGGTGGCTCCCTCGCCGACGTTCTGGCCGGTGACGGCGGTGAGGGCGTTTCGGTCACGGCCGATGCCTACTGGCTCGACGGCATCGAGGTGGTGAGGGAGCGGGAAACCGGGATTCCCACCGGCGAGTTGCGCAATATGCAGCCGATCTACAACCCCTCCCGCTTCTATGAGCGGATCACCCCCTTCCTACCGCCGACGACCTTCGAGTCGATCCGCGAGGGCATCCGGATGATGGCACCGGACTTCCTCGCCCGCGGCACCACCACACTGCTGGAGAACCACCTCACCCGGCCCGAGGAACTTCGTGCCTTCGCCGAGCTCGATCTCCCACTACGCATCTTCTACGCCCACGAGGTCGACGGCTCGCTCTCCCTGGACGAAGCCGAGCGGCTGATCAGCACGGTCGCCTTCAGCGGGAAGGAGGGATTCGGCAATGACCACCTCGGTCTCGTCGGCGTCAGCGTGGGCGTCGACGGCCCGCACTGGCACGGGACCGGAGTCTCCCACCAGCCGTACCGGGGCCCCGACGGAACCATGATCAACCCCGATCCGCTGATTCCCGTGGACACCTACAACGCCATCATCCGCCTCGCGGCCAAGCATGGCGTCCGCGTCCACACGGCGGCGACCGGCACCCGCGCCATCCAAATCGTTCTCGACGCCTTCAACGCGGCAGACAAGGAATTCCCGATCGGCGACCGCCGGTATGTGCTGGAGCACTGCGAGTTCCCCTCCCGCTCGCAGATCGCCGAGTTCGCACGACTCGGCGTCGTCCCGACGACCACGACCAACTTCCTGTGGGGCAAGGTCTCCGAAGTCTTCGTCGACCGGCTCGGGGGCGGGGAGTTCTCCGAGAACGGTATTCCGCTGCGCTGGTGGCTCGACGCCGGAGTCCCCGTCTGCCAGGAGACGGACTGGGGCCCGATGAACAACATGTTCACCGTCTGGCAGTCCATCGCCAGACAGTCCGGCCTCACCGGGGAGGTCTTCGGAGCACACCAGAGCGTCACCCGTGAAGAGGCCATCCGCCTCTTCACCACCCATGGCGCCCACGCCCTCTTCAAAGAGGATGAGTTGGGTTCCGTCGAGGTAGGCAAGTTCGCCGACCTGATCGTCCTCTCGGACGACCCCATGACCTGCCCGGAAGACGCCATCAAGGACATCGACGTTCTTGTCACCATGATCGACGGCAAGGCCGTCCTCGGAGACGATGTCCTCGCCCAGCACCTGGAGAACCGATGAGCGACATGCCTGACATCCGCTTTATGCCCGCCACCGAGCTGGCACATCGCATTCGCAGGGGCGAGCTGTCACCCGTGGAGGTCATGGAGAGCGTGATCTCCGGGATCGAGGAGCGCAACCCGGGGATCAACGCGGTCGTCTACAAGGGGTACGACGAGGCGAGGGAGCGGGCGCGTGCCGCCGAGAAGACGCTGCGGAACGCCGACTCAAGCACCCGACTCGGCGTCTTCCACGGCGTTCCGACGCTGATGAAGGACCTCTACGACTTCAAACCCGGCTGGCCCTCCACCATGGGCGGCGTCCGTGCGCTCGCCGACTACATACCCCAGCACTACTGTGTCTGGGCGGAGCGGATGGAGGCCGCCGGAGCGATCATCGTCGGCAAGACCAACGCTCCCGTACTGGGCTTCCGGGGGGTATCCGACAACCCCCTCTTCGGCCCCACCGGTAACCCCTTCGACCTCACCAGGAACGCCGGAGGCTCCTCCGGCGGCAGCGCGGCCGCGGTCGCCGACGGCATGGTGCCGTTCGCCGAAGGCACCGACGCGGGTGGCTCCATCCGTATCCCCTCCTCGTGGTGCGGTGTCTTCGGGTTCAAGCAATCGGCGGGCCTGGTCCCCGCGGTCATCCGGCCCAACGCCTTCGGCGGGGTCAACCCCTTCGTCCACGAGGGCATGATCACCCGTACGGTCAGGGATGCCGCCGTCGGCCTCGGGGCGCTTTCCGGGGCCGACCCCCGCGATCCCTTCAGTTGGGGAGCCCGCAGGGACTTCTCCGAGTTCCTCAGCCGTGACGTGCGGAACTGGCGGATCGCCTACAGCCCCGACCTCGGCTCCTACCCGGTCGACCCTGAGGTCGCCGCCGTCGTGGAAGCGGCCGTCCGGGTCTTCGAACGCGCGGGCGCGATCGTTGAGAAGATCGACATCGACTTCGGCCTCAGCCACCGCGAGTTGACCGAGGTGTTCGACCGGACCATCGCGGTCCAGAACATGGAGTCGGTCTACAACCTCAAGGACCAGGGCGTGGACCTGCTCGGCGAACACGCGGCCGATATGCCCCGTGAACTCCATGAGTCGGTGGCGGCCGGTGCCCGGATGACCGCCCTCGATCTCGCCCGGGACCAGGCTTCGCGCTCCCATGTGTACGACGTCCTACAGAAGGTGTTCGCCGACTACCAACTGCTGCTGACTCCCACCGTCGGGGTCACCGCGGTCACCAACGCGACCGACGGTGAGACGAAGGGCCCCTCCCACATCAACGGCGAGCCGGTCAACCCGCTGCTCGGTTGGTGTCTGACCTACATCATGAACATGACCGGGAATCCGGCCGCCTCGGTCCCCGCCGGGCTCACCGCTCAGGGCATGCCCGTGGGTCTGCAGATCATCGGACGGCGGCAACAGGACGGCGACGTCCTCGCCGCCAGTGCGGTGTTCGAGGACATCCAGCCCTGGCAGCACACCTACCCGGGCCGCGCGGGTGACCCCGGGGCCGACTCCCGCTGACGAGCGGAGCGCCTGGTCCCGGTCGTTGGGGCTGCGAGCGCCCGGAGAGCGGTGGCAGCGCGTGTTGTGGCGCGCTCCACACCCGACAGGGAACGCCCCGGCCACTCGCTCCGGGCCCCGGGCGTCTCGCGTCCCCCAAAGCGGAACAACGCAGCCGCAGCGAGGCGCCGGTGCGGAGTCGTATCCCGCTCACCGGCGCCTCGCTGTCATCCGGGGCCCCGGACGGACTCGGGGCGGCCATCAGGACCGGCCCGGCAGCGCCCTTGACCAGGGTGACCCTGGACGGCACGGAGAGAAGGAAAGAGACCGCTTGCCCCGCACATCGCCGATCTTCGGCAACGACAGGTCCACGCGGGGTGGCCCGTCCCGGAGTCACCCCGCGGCCGCACTCCCGGTGCCGGGACCAGATCGGCATACCCGACCCATGGGTGATCAGTGGGAGGCCTACGGGAGGTCCTTGGCTGGTGGGGGATCTGCCGTATCACCATCCTGCCGCGGTGCGAAGCGGACCGGTGCCTGGAACCGGGCCTTGCGGGCGGCTCTGCGGAAGACCGTCAGTACGGCCGGCCCGGCGAGGGTGATGCAGATGAAGTTGGTGACGGCGCGCCCGGTGTCCCAACCGAGGGAGGTGGCGATGTCGAAGGCGATGTAGCGCTGCCACTGCTCGGTGAAGGGCAGGCCGGGGAGATAGGCGATGGAACTGTTGGGGTCCAGGGAGAACGGCCAGAAGGAGAGGTTGAGGAGAAAGCCGAAGAGGTAGCCGGAGAGCGATCCGTAAACGGCGAGCAGCAGAACCTCACGGCGGCCGGTGGCCTTCGGGAGGAGCCCGGCGAGCATACCGACGAAGGCACAGCCGAACATCTGGTAGGGCATCCAGGGGCCGACGCCACCGGTGATCAGGGCGGAGGCGAACAACGATGTGCAGCCGAGGGTGAAACCGAAGCCGGGACCGTAGACCCGCCCGGCCAGGACGAGGACGAAGAAGACCGTCTCGATGCCGGCGGTGCCCGCGCCGAGGGGGCGTAGGGCGGCATTGACGGCGGACAGCACACCCAGCATGGCCAGTGCCTTGGAGCTGATCCCGCCCTCCGCTATCTCCGAGATCACCACGCACAGCACCAGAACCAGCAGTACGCCGAAGATCAGGGGCGGCGCGTAGTGCGAGGCGAAGGTCCCGGGGGCGACGAGGAAGGGCCAGAAGAAGGCGACCACGCCGAGCAGGGCGGCCATGGCGATGACGACCGAGGCACGCGGGCCGATGCGAATCGCGGTGGTGGAGGGAGGCGTCATCGGCCCTCCTCACCCTCGGCGAGGGCCCGCGTCACTTGATGCACCGTCAGATAGGGCAGTGGCGCGAGGATCTTCGCGACCTGTGGGGCGAAGACGGGGGAGGCGACGATGACTTCCGTGGTCGGTCCGTCCGCGACGATATCGCCCTCGGCCATCACCACGACCCGGTCGGCGGCGCGGGCGACGAACTCCACATCGTGGGTGGAGATCACTACGGCCCGCCCTTCTGCCGCGAGGCCGTCGACCACGCGGATGAGTTCGCCCTTGGCCCGGTAGTCGAGTCCGCGCGTCGGCTCGTCCAGGAGCACGACACGCGGGGCCGCGGTGAGTTGGATCGCCAGAACCAGAGCCAGCTTCTGTCCTTCGGAGAGGTCCCGTGGATGGGTGGCGTCGTCGATTCCGGGAGCGAGTCGGTCGAGGACGGTCCGGGCGGCGGAGCCCGAACCGCCCGCGAAGGACTCCTTGTCGGCCTGGTCGAGTTCCTGCTCGACGCTCTCCAGGTACAGAAGATCGGTCGGCGTCTGCGGTACGAGTCCCACCAGCCGGCGGGCGTCCACCGCGGACAGTTCGCGGGGATCGGCGGGCTTCCCGCCATCGGCCGTACCGACCCGGACCGTTCCGCTCGCGCGGGGACCGGAGCCCTGAAGCGCCCACAGCAGGGAGGACTTTCCAGAACCGTTGCGGCCCATCAGCGCCGTGACGCAGCCGCCGTGGAGTTCGAGGTCCACTTCACGGACGGCCGGAACCCGTTGGTAGCTCACGGTGATCTTGCGCGCCACCAGTATCGGCGCGGCCTCGGTCGTGGTGCCCGGCCGGGCCGGAGGCGGGGGCTCAGGGCCGAGCAGGGTACGCAGGGGAGCGGCCTTGCGCCGGGCGTCCCGGATGGAGAGGGGCAGTGGCGACCAAGCGGCGGCCCTGCCCAGTTCCACGATCGGCGGCGCGATGGACGACGTACGGAAGACCTCGGCGCCGGGCCCGGTCGTGACAAGGCCCCCGCCGGGAAGGTGGATGACCCGGTCGGCGTACTGGACGACCCGTTCGAGGCGGTGCTCCGCGATCAGAACGGTCACTCCGAGGTCATGGACGAGGCGGGTGACAGCCGACAGGACCTCCTCCGCGGCGGACGGGTCGAGGGCGGAGGTGGGTTCGTCGAGGACCAGTACGCGCGGGTGGGCGGTGAGCACGGAACCGATGGCGACGCGCTGCTGTTGGCCGCCGGAGAGTTCGTACAGGGCGCGGTGGCGCAGGTCGGCCAGTCCCAGCAGGTCGAGAGTCTCCTCGACCCGTTTGCGCATCGTCGCGGGAGGGATCGCCAACTGCTCCATGGCGTAGGCGAGTTCCTCCTCGACGGTGTCGGTGACAAACCCATCGAGCGGGTCCTGACCCACTACACCGACGACATCGGCGAGTTCACGGGGTGGATGGCCGGCGGTGTCACGGCCGTCGACGGTGACCCGCCCGTAGAGGGTGCCGCCGGTGAAGTGCGGCACCAGGCCGTTGACGGCACCGAGGAGTGTCGACTTGCCCACGCCGGTGTGCCCGACCACCAGGCACAGCTCGCCCTCCTCCACCGTGAGATCGACATCGCGCAGAACCGGTTCGGCCATGTCCTCGTACTGGACGCTGACCTGGTCGAAGGTGATCACGTGGCTGCCTCGGTGCGCTGTGGTGTGACGGTGGGCGGGGTGGGCGCCTGCGGTGGTGGCGAGAGGAATCCGGCGGCCCCGGCGAGCAGGATCGCGGCAGCCGGTACGGGCGGGAGCGTGGGCCAGCTCAGTGGGTAGAGGGACGGGTTGAGCTCGGCGGCGTTGAAACCGGCGTTGCCGAAGAGGACGACCGCGGAGAGCACACCGCAGCCGGCGACCGCCCACTCGTCGAAGCGCCAGGGGTCCGGCCGGTAGGTGGTACGGGTGACCCTGCGCCCGCCGAGGCGCAGCCCGGCGACGCACAGCACCGCTCCGGCCGCCATCGCGGGCAGGCCGAGTATCCGGGGCGCGGTGGCGTCGAGGAGGCCGTAGGCTCCGGCGCACAGTCCGCACATGCCGGAGAGCATCAGCGCCCCGGTGATCCGCCGGGAGTTGCGGGTGGCCGTCCCGGCCCTGCCGTAGCCGCGTGAGTCCATGGCGGCCGCCAGCCGCAGGGAGCGTTCCAGAGCGTCTTCCAGTACCGGTACGACGATGCCGCGCAGGGCGTCCAGCCCCTTGGTGCGTGCCGCGCGCAGTCGCCGGGCCCGGTGCACCCGCTGCACGCTCTGTACGAGTTGGGGCGCGACGCTGAGTGAGACGGTGACGGCGACGCCCAGTTCGTACAGCGCCCCGGGCAGGACGCGCAGGGCGCGTTTGGGGTTGGCAAGGGTGTTGGCGGCGCCGATGCAGCACAGCATGCAGGCGATGCGCAGTCCGTCGGTGGCGGCGGAGAGCACTGCTTCCAGGGAGACGGGGCCGCCGATCTCGATACCGGCGTACCAGTCGGGGGTCGGGACGCGCGGCAGAGCGAAGAGGAAGTGGTCGTTGGGGGTGATCCCGGTGGCGAACACCGCGCGGAAGACCACCCTGATCGCGACCACGACCAGGGCGAGGTACAGGTAGTACTTGAAGCCGCGGGCCCAGGGGGCTTCGGTGCGGCGCGCGGTGACGACATAGCCGAGGACGGCGATGACGAGGAACAGCAGCAGCGGGTTGTTGGTGCGGCTGACGGCGGTGGCGAGGGCGAGCGCCCAGATCCACCAGGCCATGGGATGCAGGGTACGGGGCAGGCGGCGTCCGCCCGTGTCCGGCTGGGAGGCGGACAGGGGCGGACGGGTGAGGGGAGAGGGCATTGGTGCTACTCGGCCCGGCGGCGTTTGGCCGCGACCGCTGCCGCCGCGCCGATGACGACTACCAGCCCGCCGGCGGCGACCACGGGGACGAACGACCCCGAGTCGTGCTCGGCATCCGCCGCCGGGGCGGCGTCAACGACCTTGGCGGAGCTCGGGGCCGCGACCGCCGCTGGCGATGTGGCCGGGATGGACGGAGAGGGCGGTGGCGCGGGTGAAGCGGGAGGGGAGGGGCTCACGGACGCCGGGGCCGGTGTTGTCGCGGACGGGCTGGGCGGCGCCTTGCGCGTGGGGGCGGGAACGGTTCGCGTGCGGGTCGGGGCAGGGCCGGTGTCGACTCCGGGAGGCGGCGGCTGCACCTGGCGGGTGGGCTTGGAGCCGGCGGGCCTGCCACCGCCGGTCGGTTGGGTGTTGCGTGCCCGCAACTGATCGGGGGTGACGGCCGGGCGGCCCCTGGTGCCTTCGATGTCGGTGCCACCGAAGATCCAGAGGTCCACGCTGCCCGGCTTCGGCTTGTAGAGCATCGCGCCGAGTTGGCTGTACTCCCAGGTGTTCTCCCCGGCGTCCGCGTGCCAGTAGGACCAGTAGGCGGAGGCGGGCGGGGTCAGCACGCAGTCGTCCTGCTCCGGCGGCGGGAACTGCTTGCCGCCCCGATGGCCGCTGTATCCGATCCGGCAGATGAACGCCGGACCGTCGTGGCCGGTACCGGTCGTCCGCCAGCCGCCCTGGTTGAGCAGTTCGTAGCCGGTCGTGGGCGTGGTGCCGCACGATCGGTAGATCGGGCCTCCCCACTTGCTGAAGTCAACGGCGAGGACGGCACCGGAGGAGGTGGTGCACTGCCCCATGGGTTGCGGCGCCGCGGACGCGGTTGTCGCGGACCCGCCCAGCAGGGCGATGGCCATTCCCAGGGGGGCGAGCGCATGTGCCGCCCGTGTGACGGACCCGCTCATGACCGCCTCCCTTCCGGTGCGTCGCGGCGGTCGCGGAGTACGAGGGTCAGGAAGAGGCCGGCCAGCACGAGCGCCATGGCGGCGGCCGCGAGCACGGCGCCCGGGACACCGGTGGAAGCCAGGTTCCCGCCGAGGCCCCCGGTGCCGCCGGCGACGCTACCCGCGGTGCCGGTGTCGCCGGTGCCCGCGCTCGTTCCGCCGTCCTCGCCCGGGGTGACGATGTCCGGCAGCGACGACGAGGGGCTGGGGCTGGGAGTGGGCTGCGGGCTCGTGCCCGTCAGATCGCGCGTCAGCACACCGAAGGAGATACCCGTGGTGCCTCCGACGGCCTGGGTGGAGGCCCGTAGATCGGAGCCGCGCTGGCCCTCCTTGGCGACATTGAAGCCGCCGTCGGCGTTCTGCTGTGCGGCGAGGAACTTCCTTGCCTTGGCGATCTGCTCGGCGTACTTCGGGGCGTCCAGCGACAGGCCCTGCACCGCGAGGGCAGCGGAGTTCACCGAGTTTCCGGCCGCCCCGGGGAACCCTCCGTCGGCCAGCTGCCTTGTCGCGATCCACGCAAGGGCTCTGTCCACGGCCGTGTCGGCCGACGTGCCTCCGACCAGGTCCAGGGCCATCGCGGCGATGGCCGTGGAGTCCACATCGGAGTCGCCGGTCGAGGGCACCAGACTGGGCCAGGCGCCGGATGGGTGCTGAAGACCCGCCAGATAGGCGATGGGCTCGGTCGCCGCGGTCTTCTCGCCGGCCCGCACCTGCGCGATGAGCGCGAGCGATTGGGCGAAGACGGACGGGGCATGGGTGTAGGCGCCCTTCGCCGGGCAGCTTCGGTCGGGAGCGGCACTGGGGGCCTTGCAGACGGCCCTGTTGAGCCCTGCGATCAGATCCTCGCCACCGAAGGCGCGCGGGTCTCGGCCGACGACCTGGGCGAGCAGAGCGGTCTTGCCCATATAGCCGCCGCCGGCGTACTTGGTGCCCAACTTGGTCCAGTCATGGACGGTACGGCCCTCGCCGTCCTTGCCTCCACCGTCCAGGAAGTCGACGATGCCGCGCAGTCTGTCGTTGTCGAGGCCGGTCGCGGCGAGTGCGTAGGCACCGTCGATGGTGAGACCGAAGTCCGCCCGACGGGGTGCGCCGCCGGTGCCGTAGTACTGGCCCTGTCTGAGGTTGGCCGCGCTGGTGAGATAGCTGACGCCCTTCTTCAGATCGGGGCCTTCTCCGTTCCCCATGGGCGGTGGCGTCGTGGGGGGAGTGGTCGAAGGTGTTGGTGAGGGAGAAGTGGGAGGCGCTGTCGGCCCGGGTTTCTTGGTGGTCAGTTCGGCGAGGCTGGTGTCCTTCCCCGCGAGGACGGTGACCGCTGTCGCGTAGACCACGGAGTCGGTCGCACCCTCTTCGAAGCCGAAGCCTCCGTCGGGGAGTTGCTGACCGGACAGCCAGGAGACGGCGGCATCCGCGCGCACGGTCTCGCCCAGTGCCCGCAGGGCCTGCGACGCGTGGGCCGTGGCGATCACACTGCCCGTGGTGGAGCCCGTGTAGCCCGGGAAGCCGCCGTTTGGGAACTGGGCCTTTCGCAGGTAGTCCCGAGCCTTGACCACCGCAGTGTGGTGACCGCCGGCCTTCTGCAGGGCCAGGGCGGCCAAGCCGGTGGTGGCGGGGTCGCCGTCGCAGTATTCGCCGGGGCGGATGAGGACGCTGGAGACGCCACCGCCCCGGCACTGGAGCTGGGTCAGCCGGGTGACCGCCTCGGCCGGGGGCCGTTCACCGCCGCGCAGCAGCGCCAGGACGGCCAGTGCCTGCCCTTCCGTGTACGAGGCGTTGCGGAAGTCGCCCTTCGCGCTGCAGCCGGGGACAGGGGTCCCGGATTCCGGGCCTGACGGACAGACATGGGCGGCCAGATCGGCGAGCAGATCATGTCCGCCGAAGGCGCCCGGGTCGCGCTCGGCGATGGTGGCGACCAGGGCGAGCCGGGCGGCCGCGGTGGCGTCCGGGGCCTCGTCCTTCCCCGACTGGTAGGCGTAGGGGTCGACTTGGGAGCCGAGGTAGGCGCCGACCTTGTCCAGTGCTTGGCTCTTGCCGTCCGCGGCGGCCAGCGCGAAGGCGGCCTCGGTGGTCAGGAAGTAGTTGGGGGTGTCGGAGCCGTCGTCCACCACCCGCTCACCATCCGTCAGCCTGCCGCGTACCCAGGCCGCCGCCTTGGAGATGTCCACCTCGGCCGGCGGCACTTGGGGCACCTCGGGATCGGGGCCTGGCGTACCGCCTCCGGCGCGGACCTCATCGGGGCTGAACGTCGGCCGTCCGGTGCTCCCGCCGATGTCGGTGCCGCCGAAGACCCAGGCGTCCACATCGCCGGGCTCGGGCTTGCGGTCCATGGCCCCGTACTGGCTGTACGACCAGTCGGCGTCGTCCTGCGAGGCGACCCAGTACGACCAGTACGCGGTGGCCTGCGGGGTGAGAACGCAGTCCTCGGTGGCCGGAGTCGGGTACTGGGTACCGGAGTTGAACGATCCGTAGCCGAGCCGGCAGATGAACGCGTCGCCGTCGTGTCCGGTTCCGGTGGTGGTGAAGCCGGCCTCGTGGAGCAGTTCGTAACCAGTGGTGGGGGTGGTGTCGCAACCGCGCTCGACTTTCCCGCCGAAGGGTCCGAAGTCGACAGCGACGACGGCTCCCTTGGTGGCCGTGCACTGCGCGATCGGGTCGGCCGCGACCGGGGCGGCGGTGACAAGGGCGGCACTCGTACCGACGAGGAGGATCACCGCCGATACCAGTGCGGTCAGTGCCGCCCGTCGTCTTGGTCTGACTGTCAACACCACGGCCCCTTGTGTCCTCCGGGCGGCTGAGCGTGGTGGAGGGGCACTCCCCGGACATATGTGAGGAGAGAACCGGTCGACCACGCCGTAGTCCGCGACGGCGCTTCTCGCTGAAACCTGTCACTTCAGGCAATCCGGCTCGCCCGGCGGTGGCCGGGCCTACGGTTGCGGGTCAGCGCCGGACTTCGACCGGCTTCCCCTGAAGTTGAGTGCTTATCAGCCGGATTGGAACACGGAGACGAAGACAGCGTCAAGGTGACCTGAATGCAGCCGTGTCAGGAGAGGCGGTAGTGAAACCCACCTGGTGGCCCGGTTGTCCCTCCGGTAGCCTCCAAGGCTGCCACGTGGGGGAATCCGGTGCGAATCCGGGGCTGACGCGCAGCGGTGTGGGACGGCACGAGGGCCGTTTCCAAGCCCGAATGCCCATGCGGTCAAGCAGTGTTCGAAGCCGTACCACGCGAATGGACGACGGCCAGCACCCGCCGCCGTGAGGGTTTCCCCGCGGTTCGGTGCGTCCTGCCCGGCGTCCCTGTCATCACAGGAGCATTGCCATGTCCCGTCCCTCGAATTCCCGACGCCTCGCGCTGGTCGTTCCCGCCGCGCTCGGGGCCTTCGCCCTGACCGTGCTCCCCGCGGCGGCGACCTCCACCCCCGCCCAGATAGCCACCTCCAAGACCAACGGCGTCACCTACCTCAAGTCCCTCCAGGCCGCGGACGGTTCCTATGCCGGCTCCGGACTCTCCAACGAATGGGCCTTCAGCGCCTTCGCCGCCGCCGGCACCGCGGTGGTGGACGTGGCCCCGGGTGGAGATGTGACCAAGAACGCCCGCACGGTCTACCGCAACCTGGTGGCCACCGCGGGCTGGCCCGCCGCCTCACCGGTCGTCACCGACTACGAGCGGGGGGCGCTGAACGCGTACGCGGCGGGCATCGACCCCGCGCGGGTCTCCGCCTCCCGCAATCTGATCGCCGACATCTACGGCTACTGGCAGAGTGCCGAAGCCGGCTACTTCGGCCCCTCGGCCAACTACAACGGCACCGTCTTCGCCGCGCTCGCCCTGGCTGGGGCCAAGACCCAGACCGGCGCCCAGCGAGTGCCCCAGGCACTCCTCGACACGATGACCACCCGTATCCGCGCCAACCAACACAACGACGGCGGCTGGGACTACCAGAAGGCCGAGGGCAATCCGACCCGCCTCAGCGCCGCCAGCGACGTGGATATGACCGGTGCCTCCATGGCGGCCCTGTGTGTGTCGGGAGTCCCCCACACGGATGCGGACATCGTCCAGGCCAGAACGTTCCTCAAGAACAAACTGGCGCCCGCGACCGGCGCGTTCAACGCCATGTACGGAGTCAACACCAACTCCAACGGATGGGCGGTCGCCGGACTCAACGCCTGCGGCATCAACCCCCAGACCGGCGACTTCCTCACCTCCATGGGGAAGACCCCCGTCGACTTCCTCATCGCCCAGCAGTACAACCCCGGCGGCGGCTTCAAGTACAAGCCCAGTGACACCGCACCCTCCGCCTACGCCTCCATCGACGCGCTGCGCGCCGTCGCGGGCGGCGGCTTCACCACCGCCCCGCCCACCCCGCTCACCGCGGGCGCCCCGCAGTGGGTGGCCGAGAGCGCCTTCAGCCCCGGCACCGCCACCGAAGTCGCCCTGACTGTTGACGACGGCGCCGGGGCGCTCAAGGTCTGCTCGGTCACTTTCACGCCCACCGCCACCACGACCACTCTCGGAGACGTGGTGAACGCCGCGACCTCCGCGGCGACACCGGCCGGCTGTGTGACCTCCGTGACCCCGTCCTCGGGTTCGGGCACCATCACCGCGATCAACGGCAAGGCCAACAGCGGCTCCAACACCTGGAAGGTCAGTGTGGACGGCTCCGCCTTCGCCGCTGCCTCCCGTGCCAAGGTGATCAACGTCGGGGACACGATCGCCCTGCGCTGGGGAGTCTGACGCCTGGGACTGGTAGGGGCCTTTGACCCCCATGGGCTCACGGGCCCCTACCAGTTCGCCGGACCGATCCTTGGCCTGGGCGATCGACGGGGACCTGCTCGCCAGGGCGGCGAGGCCCTTGCCACCCTTGCTGACGGTTCCCACCAGGCCATATCGGCGGTTGACGGGATCGACGCCGCTCCGGGTCGGCTACCCGGGTCGACCTGCGAGATCCCGGGAGCGCCAAACCATCGCGCGGTGTGTTGGGCCGCCGCAGGCAGGGGAACACTGAAGAAAGGGGGAGGAAAGGTCTTATATGCCACAATATTTTGGAGATTCGGACAACCAGCCGAGCCCCCTGCCGACGCACCAGGCGATGATCACCACAGACAGTCGAGGAGTGGTGACTCATTGGAGCGAGTCGGCTCGGCGGATGCTCGGCTACGACGCCGTCGAGGCCGTGGGGAGAACGGCAGTCGATGTGCTCGGCGACCATGCCGCCGGGGAGGCGCGACGGGCACTCGAAGAACGGACCCGGTGGCTCAGGACGGCCCTCGTGCGCCACCGTGACGGCCATCTGCTCAACATCTGGCTGCTGGCCCGACGGCTGGACGGCGACGGAGGTGCCGAGTGGCTCATGGCCGAGAGCCCGGCGCCCGGCCCGCTGGCCGATGAGGACCGGACACTCGCGGAGTGGGGGTTCGCCCAGTCGCCCCACCACATCGGACTCTTCGACACCGAGCTTCGCGCGATGCGGGTCAACACCGCCCTGGAACGCGCGGCTGCCCTCCCGGAGGACCGGATACGCGGGATGGTCCCCTCGGAGATCGTGGTGAGCCCGCAGAGCCCGTTGGTTGACCAGGCCATGCGCGAAGTGATCGAGACCGGTGAACAGCGGCAGGTGGACACCTATGCGCGAGTGCCGGGGGAAAGCCGCGAGCGCGCCTGGTCCGTCGCACTCGCGCCACTGACCAATCCCGAGGGTGTGGTGTGCGGTGTGTCCCTCACCGCCTCCGACCGTACCGAGCACTACTGGGCCCGCAGGCGGCTGATGTTGGTGAACGAGGCCGGCAGCCGTATCGGCAGCACTCTGGACATCACCCGCACCGCTGAGGAGCTCATCGAGGTGGCCACGCCAGAGCTGGCGGACTACGCGGCAGTTGACCTGCTCAGCTTCATCCAGCGAGGCGACGAACCACCTGCCGATTCGCCGACCGGCCCCGTCACCATGCGCCGAGCCGCCATGCGGTCAGTGGACGGCGAATTCCCCGAGGGCACGCTGAATCCAGGTGACCCGACTGAATACCCCATGTCCTCGCCCGTCGCCGAGTGCCTGGCCCTGGGCCGCCCCGCCGTGTACGAGATCACCGCACCCACCCTCACCGCATGGGCGGAACACGATCCCGAGCGGGCGGCCCGCCTCCGCCTCTACGGCGCGCATTCCGTGATGATCGTACCGATGCGTGCTCGTGGGGTGACCCTCGGTGTGGCACTGTTCGCCCGAAAGCAACACCCGGCGCCATTCGAATCCGACGACCTGCTCCTGGCGGAGGAAATCACCGCTCGCGCGGCGGTCTGTATCGACAACGCCCGTCGCTACGCTCGTGAACGCCAGACCGCGGTGACCCTGCAACGGAGCTTGCTACCGCAGACGCAGCCTGCCCAGGCCGCGCTGCAGATCGCCTCCCGGTATCTGCCGGCCGGCGGTCAGGCAGGCGTCGGCGGTGACTGGTTTGACATCATTCCGCTCTCCGGCGCACGGGTCGGGCTGGTCGTCGGCGATGTCGTCGGCCACGGAATCCAGGCCGCCGCCACCATGGGCCGACTGCGCAGCGCCGTACGCACGCTGGCTGACATAGACCTGCCGCCCGACGAACTCCTCACCCACCTCGACGATGTGGTCATCCGGCTGGGCGCCGAGGCCTTCGACGCCGACGCGGAGGTCGTCGGGGACATCGGTGCCACCTGTCTGTACGCCGTCTACGATCCCGTCGTCGGCCGCTGCTCCTTGGCCAGCGCGGGCCATCCCCTGCCGGCCGTCGTCCGCCCCGATGGCGTCGCGCACACTCTCGACGCACCCATCGGCCCGCCGCTCGGCCTCGGCGGCCTGCCCTTCGAGACCGCTGAGTTCGACCTTCCGGAAGGAAGTCTCCTCGCTCTCTACACGGACGGCCTGATCGAGGCCCGCAGCCACGACATGGATGAGGGGCGGCACACGCTCCTGCGGGTCCTCGACTACCCGGGCCGCTCCATAGCGTCGCCTGACGAGCTGTGCGACGACGCGTTCGCGGCCCTCCTCCCCGACCGTCCCGACGACGACAGCGTTCTGCTGATCGCGCGCACCCGGCGGCTCAAGGAAGGGCAGGTGGCCTCGTGGGAAGTGCCCTTCGACCCAGCCGCGGTCGCTCGGGCCCGTACGGACGCGGTCAGCCGTCTCACCGAGTGGGGGCTGGACGACGAACTGGGCTTCACCGCCGAGTTGGTGGTGAGCGAGCTGATCACCAATGCCATCCGCTACGGGCAGCCTCCCATCCACCTACGCCTCATCCATGAGCGAGCCCTGATCTGCGAGGTGTCCGATGCCAGCTACACCTCCCCGCGTCTGCGCCGGGCGCGCGTCTTCGACGAGGGCGGGCGGGGTCTGCTGCTCGTCGCTCAGCTCACCCAACGCTGGGGCACCCGCTATACGCCCGACGGCAAGACGATCTGGGCCGATATCTCGCCCATGTCCGGCTGAGAAGAGGCGCCACCACGCTGGTCGTCCGCAGTGCGCGCGACGCACCCGGGGCGAGGGGATGGACGGCCGCTCACTCCTCCTCGCCATGGACCTTCCGCACTCGTGCCGGTTGACCCCTCTGCCGATCCGCCACTCGACGCAGCGACCGGGCGACACATCGCCAAGTGACGAAGGCGATCCCCTGAGCACCAGTAGCGTCGGGGATCATGAAGATGCCCACGGCTCTCGGTGCGCTCGCCCTCTCGATCGCCACCCTCGCCGCAGCCCCCGGGGCAACCGCCCCGGCCTCCTCGTTCGACGCGGTCCACGCTCTGGACCGGTTCCGGAACCAGCCCGTCGAATGGACCGACTGCAAGGACACCTCGCTCGCCGCGAGCGGAACCAGGTGCGCGCTGATCACCGTTCCGCTCGACTACGGCGAGCCGGAGGGGCGCACCATCGAGATCGCCATCTCGCGCATCGAATCGGCCGATCCGGCGAAGCGGCGCGGCATCCTCCAGACCAACCCGGGCGGCCCCGGTGTCCGGGGGCTCGACCTGCCGCGAGCTCTGCGGAAGGTGATGAGCCCCGCGGTGGCGGCGGCCTACGACATCGTCGGCATGGACACCCGGGGGATCGGCGAGAGCACCCCGACGGATTGCGGACTGACCCGCAGCACCTGGCTGTTGCACGCGCCGGGTGCGGATCGGGCGGGGTTCGACGAAGGCGTGCGGCTCTCCCGCCAGGACGCCCGTAGGTGCTGGAACACGCACCCCGATGTGCTGCCCCACCTCTCGACCCGGAACATCGCCCGGGACGTGGACATCGTCCGCGGCGCCCTCGACGAGCGGAGGACATCGTGGTTCGGGCATTCGTACGGCACGGTCCTCGGTTCCACCTACGCCCAGATGTTTCCCCACCGCGTCGATCGGCTGGTCCTGGACAGCGCGCCCGATCCCGCCGAGTACCCCATGGTGATGGTGCGCCGTCAGGGTCCGGCCAATGAGCGAGCGCTCGACGACTTCGCGCGCTGGGCCGCGCCGAGGCACCGTGAGTACGGACTCGGCACCACGCCCGCGGCGGTGCGCGGCGGCGTCGAAGCGATGATCGCACGGGCGGAACGACAGCCGATCCATGTTGGCGGGCACCGGATCACCGACCATGAACTGCCGCTGCTGCTCTATGTCTCCATCGGCGATGACAGGGCGAACCCGGAGTTCGCCGACCTGCTGCGGGTCCTGTCGGACGCGGCCGAGGGGAGGCCGGTCACCGTACCCCCCTGGTTGCGGGGAACCCTGGACTTGCTCTTCGAGGGTGCGGGTGGCGACCGGGCGGCGGACTACGCGGCCCAGCTGGCCATGGTGTGCGCCGACGCCGCCATGCCCCGCGACCCCGAGCACTACTGGCGGTCGGTGGAGCGAAGCCGGAAGACACAGCCGGTCTTCGGACCGTTGACCCATGCCCCGTTTCCCTGCGCCTTCTGGAAGGAGAGGCCGCGCGAGCCCCTGACCGTGGTCGACAACCAGATCCCGGCGCTCCAGGTGCAGGCCACGGGGGACACCCGTACCACCTATGAGTCGGGACTGCGAATGCATCGGGCCATGCGCGCGTCCAAGCTCGTGACCGTACCCGCGAGAGCCCACACCCTCTATGTGAACTACCCCAACGACTGCGTCAACCGAACCGTCAACACCTATCTGCTCCGCGGCACCCTGCCTGCCCGGGACACCGTCTGTGTCACCTAGCGCGGATGCGGGGCGAACCCCTGCCACCGTGTCTCGGGCCCGATGCTCAGTGCTGGGGAGTGCCAGCGTCCGAGGGCGGGGCTTCGTGGACGGTGGTGAGTTCGGCGATCCCCGAGATGGCCAGGACGCTGGTCAGCAGCGGCGGTGCGATGAGTTCCATGCGGTGCGCGTGCGCGAACAGAACGCTCAGGCCGGCGCTGTCGAGGTAGTCGACGGCGGTCAGGTCGAGGATGAGGCGGTCCCTGGTGCTGTCGAGGGCGGCGGCGAGGGCACTGGTGTTGCTCATGTCGATCTCTCCGGCCACGGTGAGCAGAGAGGTCCCATCGGCCCGGTGGCCGGGTGTGAGCGTGAGCGGTGTGGTCATCAGACAATCCTCAGGTGCATGTCGACGATGGTGCCGGCGGGGCCGGGGGTGACGGTGACCTGCTGCATCATGGCGCGCATCAGAGCCAGACCGCGGCCGCGGTGGGTGTTGACGGCGGCGATCGGGGTTTTCCACTGACCGGTGTCGGCGATGGTGAGATGCAGGTTGTCGACGAAGGCCTCGGCGCGCAGACGCACGGTGTCGCCCGGGGTGTGACGGTGGCCGTGCTCGATGGCGTTCGCGCATGCCTCACCGGCGGCGACCAGGATGTTGTGCGCGGTCTGCGGTGGTAGTTCGCATTGGGCCAGCCAACTGCGCAGGGCACTGCGGACAGGCGCAAGCTGTTGGGACTGGGCGGGGAAGGTCATATCCAACGGGCCCGGGTGTCGATACAGCAGCAGCGCGACATCGTCGTCGTACCCGCCGGCGGGGGCGAGATGGGACATGACCTGGGTGGCCAACTCGTCAAGGGCGCAGTCCCGGCCCTGGTGGACGGCTTCGCTGGCCTGATCGATCCCGGCACTCAGCGGGCGGCGCCTGCGCTCGACGAGCCCATCGGTGTAGAGCAGCAGGGTGGCGCGGGCGGGCATGGTGCAATGCGCCTCGGGGCGCTGGAAGTCGGGTTGGATCGCAAGCGGGGTCGACCGACCCTCTTCCAGAAGGAGGGTGGTGCCGTCGGCGTGGGCGAGAATGCCGGGCGGGTGACCGGCGCTGGAGTAGGTGAGGCGCCCGCTGCCGGGGTCGAGTACGCCGCAGAACACGGTGGTGCACATCGCGCCGGGGACCCCGGCGGCGAATCGGTCCAGGGCCGTCAGCACCCGGGCGGGACTTGCGTCCTGTAGGAGCAGGGCGCGGCAGGCACTACGGAGTTGACCCATGACGGTCGCCGCTTCCAGCCCCCGCCCGACACAGTCGCCGACAACAATGCCGATGCGACCGTCGGGAAGGGCGACGGTGTCGTACCAGTCACCGCCGACCTCCAGCGGGCGAGTAGCGGGTTCGTAGCGGACGGCGAAACCCTGGGGGAGTTGCGCGGGACCGAGGATGGCGCGTTGCAGTGCGAGGGCGGTCTCCCGCTGCTGATCGATCTGGTGGACCCGGACCAGTCCTTGAGCCAGATGCCCGGCCAGCAAGGACAGCAGCAGTTGATCCT
The DNA here is from genome assembly GCF_023701525.1 of Streptomyces albipurpureus. Classification (GTDB taxonomy): domain Bacteria; phylum Actinomycetota; class Actinomycetes; order Streptomycetales; family Streptomycetaceae; genus Streptomyces; species Streptomyces albipurpureus. The sequence continues at coordinate 41,803 of NZ_JAMQAW010000099.1, read as the reverse complement.
CACTGGTGAAGGGCCGCGAGCTGCCCAGGTCGATCCAGAGGGCCAGCGGGCCGTCGGGGTGCTCTATGAGGATGCCGGCGCCCGTAGGGTCGGCTGTCGGCGTGAGCAACGGTCGCTCGCGCAGGTCGGTGAGGGTCTGACGCTGCTCGGGCGGCAGCTCATGCCAGAGCGTCGGGGCGCCGGTTGCGGTCACGAAGGGCGCGTCACCACGACCGAAGACGGCTGCCAGCACGCCTCGGGCCCGCCAGAGCCCTTTCAACTCGCTCAGGGTGCCGGAGAGCGCGTCACTCACATTGGTCGCCTGGGACAGACAGGTGCTCAGGGTCGCGAGGGCGCTGTCACGTTGGATGGCGTGATGCTCGGCGGTGACATCACGGAAGGTACCCACGATCACCCGGCGGCCGGACTCGGGGTCCTGAGCCGGGTTGAAGGTGGCGCTGATCCACAGTCGGTGACCGTCGCGGTGGGTCACGGGGATGGTGTAGCTGCCGTGGCTCTGGTCAAGAAGACCAGCGAAGGCGTCGGCCGTTCGCCGATGGGCGTCGGGGTCGGTTTCGGCGTTGGGCCACCACGGATGGATGGGCGCATAGGGGAGATCCTCGGGGCCGAAGCCGAGGATGTCGGTGAACGCCGTGTTGATCTCGATGACGGCGCCGCGCTCGTCGCAGACGAAGAACGCCTCTTGCAGGGAGTCCACCAGCGCGGTGCGCCAGCGGGCGTGGTGGGTGCGAAGGCGGGCGAGCTCCACGTTCGCCCGCACCCTGGCCAAGAGCTCCGCCGCGGCGAACGGCTTCACCAGATAGTCGTCGGCTCCGGCCTGCAGCCCCTCGATGGATGCCTCCTGACCGGCCCTGGCAGAGAGCAGCAGTACGGGCACGGACGCCGTGCGCGGGTCGGTGCGCAGTGCGGCGACCAGGGACAGCCCATCGAGCCGGGGCATCATCACGTCACTGACCACCAGGTCAGGCGGATGGGCGCGGATGGCGCGCAGCGCGTCCTGCCCATCGTTGACGCTGCTCACCCGGTAGTCGGCGCCCTTGAGGATGCGGGTGAGGTACTCGCGCATGTCGGCGTTGTCGTCGGCGATCAGCACATACGGAGGTGCGGCCGGACCGGGTTCCCCGGCGGAGGCGTTCGCGGAAGCCGAGGAGGCGGTCTCCTCGACTGCCGCGGTGGAATGGCCCGCGGGCAGCCAACGAAGAGCCTCTTGTACGTAGGGGACGGCGGCGGAGGACGCCGTCGGGGACTCCGGCGCGCTGGTGAGTGAGTCGGGAGGCAGGTGTGCCGTACCGAACGGCAGGCGGATGGCGAAGCTGGTACCCACACCTTCGCTGCTTTCGGCCGCGATGGTGCCGCCGTGCAACCCCACCAGTTCCTGTACGAGGGCGAGCCCGATTCCGCTGCCTTCGTTGTAGCGGGACCGAGTGTTCTCGATCCGGTGGAAGCGCTCGAAGAGGCGCGGCATCTCCCCGACGGGGACACCGATGCCCGTATCCATGACGGTCACCAACGCTCCGCCGTCCTCCGCGCGCAGGGTGACGGTGATCGAGCCGCTGAAGGTGAACTTCAGTGCATTGCTCAGAAGGTTGAGAACCACCTTCTCCCACATGTCCCGGTCAAGGTAGACGGGCTCTTCGAGGGGAGGGCAGTCGACGGTGAAGACGAGTCCGGCCTTCTCGATGGCCGAGCGGAAGACGCTGGCCAACTCGGCTGTGAAGAGGGCTAGATCGACGGGTTCGTAGCTGGCCTGCATCCGGCCGGCCTCAATACGCGAGAAGTCAAGCAGGGTGTTGACCAGCTTGCCCAACCGCAGGCCGTTGCGGTGGATCACCTCAAGCTCTTCGCGTACCCGAGCGTCCGATGTCGCCAGTTGGCCGCGCAACTCCTCCAGCGGACCCATGATGAGGGTGAGCGGGGTGCGGAACTCATGGCTGATGTTGGAGAAGAAGGTGGTCTTGGCCCGGTCCAGCTCGGCCAGGTCCTCCGCGCGTCGCTGCTGGGCCTGATAGCTGCGGGCGCTCGCGATTCCCGTGGCGATGTGCCCAGCGGCCAGTTCGATGAATCCCTGGTAGCCGTCATCCAGCGGCCGGTACCGGTTGAGACCGGCCACCAGGAACCCGTACGGCGCTCTGCCCTGTTGCAGCAGCGGCACCACCAGGGCCTCCGTGGGCGGCTCCGTCCAACCCCCGGTCGGCTGGTCGGCGAGTGAGGGTGCGGCCAGCGCCACCACCGTGGACTCTCCCCGGGCGACGGCTGCCGCGGGCCACACCGCGGCCGGGCCGTCGCTGGACAGAGTCAGTGGGGCGATGGGGTGCCCATCCGGTATCCCGGTCGAACCGGCGAGCAGTGCCCGGCCGTCGTCCTGGAACAGATAGGTCAAGGTGAAGGGCAGGTCGCGCGGATTGCGTGCCAGCTGGCCACTGGCGAAGGCCAGGATCTCCTGCTCGGTGCGCACCACACTGAGATCGGAACCCAGATCCCGCAAGGTGCCCATGCGCCGCTCGCCGATGACCCGCTCGGTGTCCTCGCTGACCACGCACAACATGCCGACCAGTTGGCCGGCGTCGTCGCGCAAGGGGCTGTAGGAGAATGTGTGGTAGCTCTCCTCGGGGTAGCCCGAACGCTCCACGAAGAGCAGCAGGGCCTCGTCCCACGTTGACTCTCCCGTGGTCAGCACGGTGTCGATCCGCGGACCGATGTCGTCCCAGATCTCCGCCCACACCTCACTCGCCGACCGGCCCAACGCCCATGGGTACTTTCGGCCCAGTGTGTCCCGTCGGTAGGCGGCGTTGCAGAAGAACGTCAGCTCCGGACCCCACGCCATCCACATGGGAAACCGGGAGGAGAGCAGGATACTGACGGCAGTCTGCAGGCTCTGTTGCCACTCGGCCGGTGGCCCGAGCGGCGTCGCCGCCCAGTCCACCACGGCCAGATCCCGGCCGACCTCGCTGTCGGCGGCGAAGACGTCCGTGGCGAGTATGTCGGCGGCGGACACGTTCGCCCCGGCATCGGTCGCCGGCCGCACCCGCTCGGACTCTTCAGCACCCATGGTTCGACACTCCTCCTCTACCCCGTTCTCCTGACGCGATCACCAGTCATACTGACCTCAGTCATGACGAATACACCCGCCCGCACAGACTCGCTCCGCCACTCAAGAGGGCGGGTAGCACCGGCACCGTGAAGCGTGGCGAATCCGTCCCGGTACCGCCTGCCGGCAATCGCCGTGCTCTTGTCGGAGTGAGGCGACACGATCCGTAGGATAGGGCAGCCGTCCCGAACCCAGGACGCGCTGGGACATGGAGCCGGGGAGGCGGCAGTGACGGTGAGTGGCAGCACCTCAGGCTCCCGGGCGGCGGAGCTGGCACTATGTTCGGGGAAGCCGGATCGGGCCGCGAACCGTCCTCAGCCGTTCTACCGGGAGCCGACGACGTCCTGACCACCGATGGGCAAGCCACTCACCGACCTGGGCACCGGAGTCAGCGATGACACCGCCCTGCTCGTCCTATCCGTCCCAGCCCGCCTACCATCCGCACAGGAGAACCGGTGACTGAACGTCCCCTGGCTGTCGCCCGTCAGACTCACCCCTCCGGAGCCACTGTGCTGACGGTGTCCGGTGAACTCGACCACCACACCGCCCCGGGTCTGACCGACGCACTCGACGCAACGCCCTTCGGTCCAGGTGCTCCTACCGTGATCGACCTGGCCGAACTCACCTACTGCGATTCCACCGGCATCACGGTGCTCATCACCGCGTACCAACGTGCTCAGGCAACGGGTTCTCACCTGTTCTTCGCCCAGGTGAGTCCGGAGCTCATGCATGTCTTCCGCATCGTCGGCCTGGACAGGGTCTTCACCTTCCAACCCAGTGTGGAACACGCCATCAACGGCCTTCGCTCATAGGGTCTGTCGTTTGGATCAGGCTGGATCAGTGAGCTGGGTCTGGCGTGGTGCATCGCACGGCGGAGGAGGGAGTCCATGCGGAGCATCGGCGACTGACGACAACGCAGCGAGGTGCCGTGCCAGGGCACGCGAGCCCGGCAAGATCCAAACGAGAGGCCCTAGGCTCCTTGTCCAAGGGACGCACTCAGCTGGGGTCGCCCTGGACCGCGTACCGACTCCGATGGAGTCACCCGCCCGCGTTCCCCGCGATGGTCCGGCCCTGTGCGCGGTGCAGGTCGCGGAGGAGGGCGATTTCGGCTCCGTGGTGCAGGACCTCCTGGTTGACCCACCACACGATGTCGATGAATGGCTCGTCCACGTCACTGCCATGGGGGTAGGTGCAGTATCCAACCGTGTCGAGCGCGGCCCCGTCGATGCTCAGCAGCGCGTTCCGCCAGGCGGTTGCGCCGGTCTCGAAGGCCGCGACCGCGCCGAGCGCGTCCCCGCTGATGAGGTAGTCGTCCCGGGTGAGCGCGTGGCCACCGGCGGTGTGGTCAGCGCGGATGGACAGCATCTCGCTCAGGTGGCTCAAGCGCCACGCGATGGTGGTGAAGGGCGGCGGCCAGGGGTGCGGGTACGACGCGGCGTCGCGTCCCCAGACCCCGGCGCCGGCCAGGAGTGTCGCCCGCGGCCCCGGACCGTCGACCTGCCGACGCACCGACCAGCAGTCCGGCACCGGCTCCCAGAAGTACTCCTCATCGGTCAGGGGGCCGACCTCGATCCCCAAGCCGTCGCCGCTGTCCATCACCGGCCCGCTCAGACGCTCGGTCAGACGCGCACTCGCGAAGTCGAACTGTTCCAGCAGCGGGGCCAGACGAGATGTCACTGACGCTCCAACGACGAGCAGGCGGGTGTTCGGGGAAAGGGTGGCTCAGGGATACGGGTGGACGGTCAGCCTGGCACGACCGAAAGACCCCCGCCCCTCATTTTCCGGTGAGGCCCTACGCCGGGAAGCGCCGGGTGAGACGGGATCCCCGGGCCCTGGGGCAGGTGCCTTCCCCACGATGTGCCGTCGCTGCCCCCACCAGCGTGACATGACGCGGCTCGGGCAGCCGTTCCGTCCCAGCGTCAGGGCGGGCTGGAAAGTCGCCGTCGTGGGTCATGGCGGCGCCTCGGCTGTCCCAGCAGGACCGGGGCCCGGTCCGGTGGAATCCGGTGGGTTGGCAGCCCGGATCGGACGCCGTTGCCGAGGGTCACCGACCCCTCGACATGGTCGTGGTGCGCGATCCGGGTCCAACCATCCGGGAACGGCCCGAGCACGGCATCCCGCTCAGATGACACCGATTGCATGATCAAAGTGGCACCGGGTTAGCATATGAGCGCCCCCTAGCTCGAAAGATAAGCCTGTGACTGTCAATGAGGACCCGTTCACCAACTGGAAGAATCGCGAGGAGATCGCGGAGTCGATGATCCCCATCATCGGGAAGCTGCACCGCGAGCGGGACGTGACGGTCCTGCTCCACAGCCGCTCCCTGGTGAACAAGTCAGTGGTCAGCATTCTCAAGACCCACCGATTCGTTCGGCAGATCGTCGGTGAGGAACTCTCGGTCACCGACACCCTGCCGTTCCTCCAGGCCCTCACCACGCTCGATCTCGGCCCCTCCCAGATCGACATCGGCATGCTGGCCGCGACCTACAAGAGCGATGACCGCGGCCTCTCGGTGGCTGAGTTCACCGCCGGGGCCGTCGCCGGCGCCACAGGTGCCAACAAGATCGAGCGCTGCGAGTCCCGGGACGTCGTCCTCTATGGCTTCGGCCGCATCGGCCGCCTCCTCGCCCGCCTGCTCGTCGAGAAGGCCGGCTCCGGAAACGGTCTGCGGCTGCGCGCCATCGTCGTCCGCAAGGGTGCCGGCCAGGACATCGTCAAGCGCGCCTCGCTACTGCGCCGTGACTCCATCCACGGCCAGTTCCAGGGCACGATCACCGTCGACGAGGCGAATAGCAAGATCATCGCCAATGGCAACGAGATCAGGGTCATCTACTCCGATGACCCCACGTCGGTGGACTACACGGCGTATGGCATCAAGGACGCCATCCTGATCGACAACACCGGTAAGTGGCGCGATCGTGAGGGCCTGTCCAAGCACCTCCGCCCCGGAATCGCCAAGGTCGTCCTGACCGCGCCGGGCAAGGGCGACGTCCCCAACATCGTCCATGGCGTCAACCACGACATGATCAAGCCGGATGAGCAGATCCTGTCCTGCGCCTCCTGCACCACCAACGCGATCGTGCCGCCGTTGAAGGCGATGGCGGATGAGTACGGTGTTCTGCGCGGCCATGTGGAGACCGTCCACTCGTTCACCAACGACCAGAACCTGCTGGACAACTACCACGAGTCCGATCGTCGCGGCCGCTCGGCGCCGCTGAACATGGTGATCACCGAGACCGGTGCCGCCTCCGCCGTCGCCAAGGCCCTGCCCGATCTCCAAGCGAAGATCACCGGCAGTTCGATCCGCGTTCCGGTGCCGAACGTCTCCATCGCGATCCTCAACCTGCGGCTCGCGCGCGAGACCACTCGCGAGGAAGTCCTCGACTACCTCCGCAGTGTGTCGCTGACCTCTCCGCTCAGGCGCCAGATCGACTTTGTCAGCGCCCCCGACGCGGTCTCCAGCGACTTCATCGGTTCGCGCCACGCCTCGATCGTCGACGCCGGGGCCATCAAGGTCGAGGGCGATGACGCGATCCTCTACCTCTGGTACGACAACGAGTTCGGCTACTCGTGCCAGGTGGTCCGGGTCGTCCAGCATGTGTCCGGGGTCGAGTACCCGACCTACCCCGTACCGGTGGTCTGAGCTCCGCGGACTGCTGGATCCCCGGTGCCGGTGGGCAGAGCGGCGAGCGATCTCGGTCGGCAAGCCGCCGTTCTCCCACCGCCGGACTGCCCCTGGCGGGGAGCCAGGCCATGGCGGATGAGGCCGCTGGATGTGGTGGGCCGTGCCATGGCCTCGCGCGCGGATGGCTACGCCTGCCCCTGCGCTTGGGCATCAGTGTCACGGCCGACAGGCGAGGGCCATAGGTAAGGCCGCGGCGACAACGGTGGTACGGGATTGGTCTCCGGCGCACAGGTGCGTCAGCGGGGACGGCGTCGAGCACCCCTTGGCATCGAATCCCCGAGGTCGGGCATCGGCTCCGACGACGCCCTCGGACCGGGCTGCTCCGTCAGAAGCCGGGGCCTGCCGCGGCTCTGTCGTCGGGCCCGGTCAGTTCGACGGGTTCACCCAGGGTGTGCGGCTCCGCTCCATCCATCGCCACCGCACCGACGGTGAAGCGCTCACCGGGGAAGAGGACAACGACAGCGGCCTGGGACGTCAGCGGCTTGCGCATCTTCGACGCGTTGGGGTCCGCACCGGGTGAGTGGTCCTCGATGTCGAGGCAGTCGACGCGCGCATCCACCAGGAACTCATGGATGCGGACCAGCTCATGGCCGTCCACGGCCTGGACGCGCCCGGTGAACACATTGGTCTCCGACTCACCGAACAGCGTCAGCGCCTGTCCCCGGAGGGCTCGCCCGACGTCGTGCGGGTCGGTTGGCTCGATCATCGTCACGCCTCCCGAGAGATGGTCGGCGGGTGCCCATGAGCCATCGGCTTCTCGGGTCGAGGAATAGATCTCCTCGGCCACCAGACCGTCCTTGCGCCGGTGCAGCAGTAGAACGAAGCCGAGGTCGCCCCGTACGCAGATGTCCGCCGCCATGGCGGCGGTGGTGTCGTCGAGTCGTACCCGAGCGGGCGCGGTCGCGCCCCCCTCCACGTACGGCACGGATCTGGCCGATAGCGCTGCGTTGGCGAGGTCGGCGAGGTTCAGCTGCATGTCGGTCCTCGTGCGGAGTAGCTTCTTCGTCCGGGATTCGCCCGCTGAGGTGCCCCCTCAGCGGGCCCCGGACGGACTCGTATCCCTCCGGTACCGGCAGTCTGCCCGAACGTCTTTCGCGCCTGGCGACCGGCGTACCATCATTCGGTTCCTCCCCTCGTTCCAGCGGACCGAAGGACATCCGAATGATTCTTCCCGAGTGGCTCAAAATCGTTGTTGAGCGTGAGTTTGACGAGGATCAGTGTGCCAGGGTCGCCGAGGTGATCACGGTCGTCAATGAGTCCACCTTCAGCGCGGAGGAGTTGAAGTGCGGGAAAGAGGTGGCGGAGTGGAGCGCACGGCTCGTCGGAGCGATCGTCATCTCCCACCGAGAGGGTTGGGACCTGGACATGATCCTCACGACGACGGCCTTGGACTGGCGAGATCTGTTGATGGGCACCGGGCTTGAACACGGGGACTGGCGCGAGGTGCTGGTGACGAAGTTGGCTGACCCCTCCGATCGCCGACCCCTGATCGGCTGAGCAGTCGTTGTATCCTTCCCCCCGCTGACGTCAGCGCAGCCGATCCCAGGAAGCCGTTCGGTGTCCCCTCCGGGTGTGGCAGAGTCGTGCGGGAGCGGTCAGTTGGGGGAGTTCCGGGGGTACGGTGACCGCGTTCTGGGCCCTGGCCAGGGTGTTGAGGGGGACTGCGTGGCGCAGGTGATCGATGGCCGGTTCGAGCTATTGGCACGGCTCGGCGGCGGGGGCATGGGACTGGTATGGCGAGCCCGTGACCTGGTGTTGCACCGTGAGGTGGCGCTCAAAGAAGTACGCCCGCCGGACCCGGCACTGGCCGAATTCGACCCCGATGCTGCTCGTGCGTTGCGTGCCCGCGTCTTACGGGAGGCGAGGGCACTGGCACGCATAGACCACCCCCATGTAGTGACCATTCACCACATCGTGGACGGCGGCGAGTACACCTATCCCTGGCTCGTCATGGAACTGGTCAGCGGGGGTTCACTCCAGGACCGGCTGGACCGGGATGGCCCCCTCACTCCCGAGGAGGCGGCCGAGGTGGGCCGCGGAGTGTTGGCCGGACTGCGGGCCGCGCACGCCGCGGACATCCAGCACCGGGACATCAAGCCCGCGAACGTCCTGCTACGACCGGACGGCCGTCCGGTGCTCACCGACTTCGGTATTGCGGCGATCCAGGGATCCACCGCCCTGACCATCGCGGGCTCTCTCATCGGCACCCCCGACTACATGGCCCCGGAACGGGTCGGGGGCGACGACGGCGATTCGGCGGCCGACCTGTGGTCATTGGCCCTGATGCTGTACGTGGCGGTGGAGGGACACAATCCGCTGCGCCGTGCGAACACGCTGGCTACCCTCGCGGCAGTCCTCAGCGAAGATGTGCCACCGGCGCGCAGGGCGGGCCCGCTGACCGCGGCGCTGAACGCCGTCCTGGTACGTGACCCAGCGGCCCGACCTGACGCCGAGGCACTGGATGGACTGCTGGAAGCGGTGGGTTCGAAGGTGGGGGCGCGTGTACCCAACACGCCGACCTCCTACCCTCTCGCGCCCCCGGCCCCGCCGCCTCCCTCGCCTGCATCACCCGGGCCGCCTGAATCGTCTGCATCACCCGGGCCGCCTGAATCGCCCCGGCGTCAGCCAGCCTGGCGAAGGCAGAGTTGGGCCTACTACGCGGCGGCCTTCGCCGCCCTGACGCTCGGTGGCGTGCTGTTGTGGACCTTCTATCCGGACGGCGACGACGGCGCGAAGGACAATCAAGCCGCCGGTGGCGGAGACGCTCCCACCGGATCTCCTGCCGCCCCGAAGATCACCATCGGGGTCAAGTCCGATATGCCAGGCTTCAGCGTTAAGGCTCCGGGTGGCGGCTTCACTGGCTTCGATGTGGATGTGGCGACCTATATCGCCGGTGAACTCGGCCATGAATCCAAGGACATCGAGTGGAAGGCGGTCAGCAGCGGCGATCGTGAAACCCTGCTCAAGAATGGCGGCGTGAACTTCCTTGTGGCCGCCTACGCGATCACAGAAGAGAGGAAGGAGACGGTCGACTTTGTCGGCCCCTATCTTGTGGCCCGGCAGGACGTTCTGATGCGTGTGGATGATATGACCATCGCCAGGCCATCGGACCTCAACGGCAAGAGGGTCTGCTCAGTCACCGGTTCCACCCCTTCGCGCACACTGGAGGCGAAGGGCGCACCGGACGCCGTGATGGTGGACCAACCCCGGTACTCCGACTGCCTGATTCAGCTGGCGAGCCGCAATGTCGACGCCATCACCACCGACGACGCCATCCTCGCCGGGTACGCCGCGAACACGGGCAAGTACCGGCTCGGCGGCTTTGGGCTGTCCGAGGAGCAGTACGGGATCGGTCTCCCGAAGGGCAGCGCCCTCAAGCCACAGGTCCAGAAGGCACTGGACAACATGGTGGACAGCGGGGCGTGGAAGAAGGCCATGCAGAAGAACCTCCCACTACTGCAGAGGGAGACACCGCAGTCGTGACCCGGGTCCTGGCCGAGTGCGGTGGAGTGCATGATGGCTATGCCTGGTGTCTGGAGGTGACCACCTCGTCGAAGCCGTACTCGGCGTGCGCGTCGGCGATGCCGAGGGTGGTGCGGCTGAGGGGATATTCGCACACGATTGGCTCGGTGCCGTCGTAGTCGACGAGTTTCCAACGGCTGCCGTCCTGGTCCACGAGCGGGCGGGTCAGGTCGTGGACGTCGCCGGTGGCTGGGTCCCTCCAACTCGTCGGTAGCTGGGCGGCATACCGGGCGGGCGCGTTGGTGCCGATGCGGCGGTGTTCTTCCAGGTCCCACACCCGCACTCGCTCGCCGCCAGCCACGGCGAGTGCGACCGGGCGCCCGTGTAACGTGCCGCAGGCCAGCGAGTTGATGACGCCGATGTCGCGGCTGTCGAACAGCGGCGGTCCGGCCTGGCGGCGACTGCGCAGGTCCCGCACCCGCACCCCGCCGCCCACCAAGACCGCGACCGGCCGTTGTTCAAGCTCCCCGTACGCCACGCCCCACACGGGTTGCGTGGCTGAGGGCGTGACGGGACGGCCCATCTGGCGGTGATCGAGCATGTCCCACACCCGGGCCGAGCGGTCTTCACCGAGGGTGAGCGCCACAGGCCGCCCCTCCACCAGAGCGCACACCACCTCCCTGACCCCGTCCCCACCCAGGGACGGGAGGATCTGCGGACCGAAACGCCTCGGAGAGGGCGGATCGGCCTTCTGGTGATACTCGGGCATCGGCACTCCTCATCAGTCTCGCCGGGGACCAGCAGCCGCGAAGGAACCGCGTGGGCCAAGGAGATCCTTTCCAAAACACCCACGTTCCAGCCACCCTTCCGCGGATGGTCGGGCGCACCTGCGGGCACCGGGCGCACCGGGCACCTGGCCCAGATGGCGACGTCGACAAGTGCCCTGTGGCGGACGGCGAATTCCCGCATACCCGGACCCGGAAGGTGCTGGGGTGGATGAAGCCGGGTTCGCGGAGCTGGATCGCGAGCCTCGGGCCGATGTGCTGGGGCCCGTGACCGTGGTGGTGCACGGTGAGCGGTTCAGCGTGCCGCTCACCGTCGGGGATGTGCGGTCCGCCCTGTCTGCGGAGCTCCGGCCGGTCTTTGACGGGGAGATCGCCGCGGCTGCTCCTGCCACGGTCGCCAGAAGAAGTGGCCCGAGCTGGGGTCAAGCCCCAAGGGAGCAGTCCGCCGGGGGCGGGAAACACCGAGCAGGGGCAGGTGCGGGGATCGCTTTCGTGGAGTTCGGTGAACGTACTCGGCGAAGCCGGTCATCCCTCCGGGGAGCCCGTGGGGTAGGGCGAGGCCCGTTGTGGTGGGCATCTCCTGCCACGGTGTTCGGATCGTCGGCGGCCCGGCGGGCGGGATCGGTTCCGTAGCCCCAGGTCAGGTGCTCCGGCCCGCCGGAGCCGCACGCGTCGGGGTCTTCTACCTGAGCCCGCGGTCGATCGCGTCGATCAGCTCCCCCTCGTCCGTGTCCCCGCGGAGGTTGGAGAGGAAAGCGCCACCGAGGCTGTACTGCTTGGCGTAGGCCATCTTCCCGACGACGGTGTCGGGAGTGTCGTACCCCCACCACAGGGAACCGCAGGTCGAGTAGGCCGAACCACCAAGTACGCGGGGTCCGGGACACCTTGTCTTGATGTTCCGGTAGTCCTCCAGGCCCATTCCGTAGTTGCCCCACGCGGGCCTGCTCGCCCGCCAACTGCTCCCGCTGGAGACGACTCCCTCCCAGCCCAGGGCATGGGAGGGAATCCCGAGGACCAACTTGTTCGGGTGGATGCCCCTGGCTCTCAGCTGTCCGAAGGTGTGGTGCACCGTCCACGGGCTGTCGTGCTCGTACGAGTAGACATGTGCTGGCGGGACCAGGTTCTGGGTGCCGGGGTCGGTAGGCCGGAGGTAGTCGTACGACTCGACGTTGAACCAATCCACGTAAGGGGCGGCTCCCGGATAGTCGTAACTGATGACGCCGTGGTCTGCATTGAAGGTCGTGGTGACGATCTGGTTTCCGAATGCGGTACGGAATGCCTGTGTCATGGTTTTTACAGTGGAGGGGCCACCGTTGTCACAGGTGTTGGTGTATTCGCACTTCCAGGGAAGATCCCAGTCCAGGTCGATTCCATCGAATACCCCGGCCCAGCGGGGGTCGTTCACCAGTTGGGCGCAGGATGTGGCGAAAGCGGCCGGATCCTGCATGGCCTGCCGGAATCCGCCGGAGTTCTCGGGGCCGCCGAAGGACCAGATGATCTTCAAGGAAGGGTATTGCAGCTTGAGTTTCCGCAGTTGGTTGATTTGGCCGCTCAGGGGCTGGTCCCAGGTGTCCGCCCGGCCGTCGACGCTCCGTTCCGCCTGGAAAGTCTTCTCCAGCGCGGTGTAGGTGTCCCCGACGGCGCACTTGCCGCCTGTCACCTTGCCGTAGGCGTAGGTGAGATGGGTGATCTTTGCGGCAGTGCCGCTGGTGACTACGTCCTTGACCTGGTAGTCCCGTATGTAGCCGCTCTTGGCGTGAAAGACTCCCAGCTTCACGGGGTTCGCGGGAGGCGGCGTGGCGGCCCCGTTCGTACGGGCCTTGACGATGACTCGTGGGCTGATCCGCCAGTCGACCCCCACGGCGCTGACGGCGAACTCGTAGTCGGTAGCCTTGTCGAGCAGGTGAGGAGTCGTAAACGTGGTCGAGGCGCTTTGGTAGGTGGTCGTTCCCACGTGCCTCGAAATGACTTCTACGTTGTAGTAGGGGATGTCGCGCGGATAGGTGGATGGCGTCCAGCTCAGGGTGACGGCGGTGTCGGTGACCGCGCTGATCTTCACATCGCCCGGTGCGGTTGGGTAGACGTCGTCGACCGCCCGGCCGAAGGTGCTGCTGTCGGCGTTGGTGACTGCCTGGGCGGGAGTCGTCAGGCCGATGAGCGCCAAGGGAAGAAGCAGCCATAAGGCCGCTGCGAAACATCCCTCTCTGATCCGCGTGGCGAGAATTTCGAATCTCACGTTCGATCTCCTTTAGCTGGGTCGGGGACCGCCCGAGGGGAGTGAAGCTGGTCGCGGTGGCCCGGTGAATGCCCGGCGCGGCCGCCAGAGACGCACAAATGGACCAGACGAGAAGCGCCGCCGCTACGGCCGGTTTGATCCGGTCTCCTGCTGAAGCGAGCGCTGCGTATGCCAACTCCTAAAAGTGCTCCCCTGCGTGGATGTCCGATAGCCGGAAATGAGCGGAGTAGGCGCCTGTGCCTGTGCTTCTGTGTCGGCGCCCCGGCAACAAGGCCGGTTGGGACATTAGGAGAGACGGCGCCCCGGGTCAATCGCTGCGGATTGATTGCCGACAAATGAGAACTCACTCATTCCCGCCCGGCCTTGTACCGACTGCGCCAATGAGATTCTTGGCCGATCACGTCGAGCGTTCACCCACTCGACCTCCGAACTGCGAAGACAGCACCGTCGTCGCTGGCTGACGCAGTTGAGTATTCCGCCGAGACGATCAGAGATAAAAACCCTGGGACCGCTTCCGGCCAGGTCCAGTGTGCAAATCCGTGAAAGGCTGCGGCGGGCTTCCTGGGGGAGGGGCCCGGCGAAGCTCTCGTCCGCCGCGAGCGGGTGGTGATGGTCCGGCCAGCGATGCAGCGCCTGAGCCGCGAAGGTGAGCCCAACTGACGGCGACCGTCGCGCGGACCGCATTCAGCAACTCCACGGCCGCCGTACGCGGACCAAGCTGCTCGCCGTCGGCGCCCCGGTGGGCGGCGAGCAGTCTGCACCACGGTGGCCTGCCCCGAAGGAACACCCGCGTACCGCATCTCCTCGATCAGCGGACCGAGCCGACTCTCCTGCCACTTCCTGGCCCGGCGCGCCCGCAGACAACGCGGACCCACCGCTGCGAAACCGTCCCACCGGTGTGTACTGCTGCCGACCCGGTGAACATGTCCCGACAGGGGCTTTGCCGCACAGAGCACTGTCCCAGTGAACGCGCCCGACGGGGTGGCCGGACTTCGGAGCGGTAGTCGTACGGAGGGCCGAGTTCCCGTGGACGTGCTTCGGTCCGGCAGACGCGGAACACCGCCGCCCAGGAGCCCGATCCACCCTCCTGACCACGGGGTTGGTAGCCCAGAAACCATCTGGCCCTAGCCGTCATCCGCACGCGGCTTCGCTCCTGATGACCTAGCTACCGCACGCGCTCCACCAGCAATCCCGCGAGTGCCGCGCGCCGCTGACCCAGTTCCTCGATGCGCTCGTCGGCGGCGGTCAACTCCGCCCCCAGGATCGCCCGCACGTCCACGCACAGCTCCACCTCGGGCCGCTCACCTCGGACACACGGCAGCACCTCGCGGATCACCCCGGTGGACAGACCCGCCGCCAGCAGCGCGCGGACCTGCCGCACAGCAAGCACCGCGCCCTCGTCGTAGTCGCGGTAGCCGTTGGCGCCGCGCCCTGCGACGAGCAATCCCTGCTCCTCGTAGTACCGCAGCAGCCGAGAGGCGACCCCGGTGCGCTGCGACAGTTCCCCGATCAACATCCGTCCCGCCCCATCCCTGCTTGACCTTCTCACCGATGTGAAGGCATAACGTCAGCCCGTGAGCGCGTGTTCCGCGCGGCGAGTCCCACGGGGCGGCCCCGGCCGCCGTCGCGGGAGGGCCCGCAGGGACAGTCGCCGTGTCCGTTCCCATTCCCTAGCGCCGGAGTTCATGACATGAGTTCCTTCGTCGTTCACCGCGACGGCCGGGCGGTGACCGCCGAAGACCTGGCGCCGCTGGTCTTCGCGGGCCACGCCCACTTCACCGCCCTGCAGGTCCGCGACGGCCGGGTCCGCGGCCTGGACCTGCATCTGGAGCGACTGCGGGCCGCGTCGGTGGAAATGTTCGGCCGTGCCCTGCCCGACGACCGGGTCCTGTCCCATCTGCGGACGGCGGTGGCGGCCGGCCCCGCCGACCTGTCGCTGACGGCGACGGTGTACTCACCCGTCGGCGAGTTCACCGTCGCCCCTCCTGAGATGGAGCCCCGGATGCTGATCCGCACCGGACCGGCCGCGTCCGGCCCCGCCGGTCCGCTCGCACTGGCGACCGTGACCCACGAACGGTTCCTACCCTCCGTGAAGCATGTCGGCGAGGCGGCCAAGACACACCTCCTGCGCCGGGCAGTCGCAGAAGGCTTCGACGACGCGGCCTTCGTGGACCGGCGAGGCAGACTCAGCGAGGCATCCATCTGGAACCTTGCCTTCTGGGACGGCGACGCGGTGGTGTGGCCCGTGGCCGGGATGCTGCACGGGACCATGATGGGCATCGTCCGCCGACAACTGGAACGTGCCGGCGTACCCCAGCACAACCGCGAGGTCACCCCCGCCGACCTACCGGACCTGGCCGGGGCCGTGGTCATGAACTCCTGGACACCGGCAATCGCCGTCCACCGCATCGGCCCGCACCCCCTGCCCCAAGCACCGGCATTCGTGCAACTCCTCCACCGCGCCCACCAGGCCGAACCCCTCACCCTGCCCTGATCCCGACCAACGTGCTGGACCCCGCGCCTGCCGCCAGAGGCACCAGGCGGCAAACTCGCCCCCGAGCAGAGCTCCGAGGCCGACCCAGCGCACACCCCAGTGCCAGCGCGGGGACTGCGCGTTCAGCCAATTCCCGCGGTCACTCCCGCTCTCCAGACGGTGTTCCGGACGAAGGCGGCCTTTTCGGACCCCGTCGACGGCGACCTTCCGCTTCTTCCCCTCCACGTCGCCGAGGCCGACTTCGGGAGTGAGAGCGGCCACCGAGCCGGTGGTGACGTTGTGATCAGACAGGTCGTGTGGTCGCCGGTGGTGATCTGGCCGGCAGAGCCGACTGGACCAGGAAGCGCGTGAAGAACGCAGCCTCGGCGACCATCCCGTACCGCTCAATCCCTTTGTCGGTCGCATCCGGATTGCGAAAGGTCCCCAGCACACTCTCCCAGGCAGCAACCGAGCCGCCCCCGCTCAGTCATTCGAACGGCTTGTCACTCCAGCGGAACCATGCCCGATCGTCCTCTACATGCAGCAAGAACTCCGCCACCGTGCCCGATGGAGCCACCCCCTCACTCCGCAACGCCCCAACCCTGGGCCTTGCAGTCACCCCAAAACCCGCAACCCCTACCACGTTCAGATGCCCGGCCGGGGTTTCCCGGCCGGGCACCTGCGTACGGTCGTGCGCGGCCCGGCTTGCCTCGTGTGCCGACACCGACGGACATGCCCCAGGGTGGGGGAAAAGCCACAGCAGGGCGGTGACCGGAGGGGTCAGATTCGGTCGGGGCGGGTGTTGTGGTGCGCAACCGGGAGGGTCACAGTGCTGCGCGGCGACAGGCCTCGTCGGAGATGGTCACGGGTATGCCCTGGAGGAACAGCAGTTCGTAACAGGTCTCGTAGGCCAGCGGGAGCGCGGTTGCACCGGCCACGCAGCCGAGGCTGGAGTAGATCCCGCCGTAGCCGAGCCCCGAGAGGTAGGAGTAGCAGTCGGACGTTGTGTAGGGAGCGAGTGGTGTCGATCCGGCGGCGGACGGGGCGGCTTGGGCGGTCGGCGCGGCGAGGACCGCGCCCGTCAGAAGAAGTGGCAGTGCTGCGGTGGCGGCGGCGATCCGATGGGACAAGCGCATGATGGTCACCCAGAGTCTCATGGTCACGTGCACGGTTTGCCGCCCACCCGAAGACGGGCGGCGGCCGGCGGGAACGTCGACCTGCCTGTCACAGTAGGACCAGGCCGACAGGCGGCACAGGGCGCAGCAGGGGCGTGAAGCATGCCATTCGGGGAGCACCACAACAGGCACCCAATATCATGGTTGTGCGCCGTAGCCCTCAGCCGCGCACACGACCTGGAGCATGTCCTCAATGCCGGGACACGGAGCTGGTATTCCGCGCCGCCGCTGACCATCGCACAGCGCGAGAACTCCCAGGTGTCGGTGGTGTGAGGCACCGGTCGAACCTCAGTTGGCGGTCACCGTTCGCGATCACCAGGGGCAGATGGAGCGCCGGCAGTGATCGAGAGTCCTGCCGCGCCCTCACCCGCCAGCAAGCCGCCGCACCGACCAGGACTGCATCCGCCACCTCACCGTCGCCCTGCCCCCGCAGTACGCCGCCCGCCTCTTCAACACCCAGCGGGCTGGGACCAGCGCCCAGCAGCTCCAGGAGATCGCAGCCGCAGCCCTCAAAGAGGTCTACTTCCAGGACGGCGGCCGCCGCGTCTCGCCGCGAAGCCGGGGGTCACCGAGATGGAGCGTTTCGAGGAGTTCGTTGCCGAGCAGCGGTTTCGAGCGCGGTCCCTGTCGCACCGTCAGGTTGAGCGTCGTGACAGTGTCCCTGTCAACACGCTCCAACCCACTTTGCTGTCCCGTCCGCGAACGTCTGATGCTTCCAGATCGGCACCTCGTGCTTGAGTGTGTCGATCAGCTCGCGGCATGCCGCGAACGCCTCCGCACGGTGAGCGCAGGAGACGGCGACGACGACCGCCAGGTCACCCACCTTCAGGTCGCCAGTGCGGTGGACCGCCGCGAGCGCTCGTACCAGATATTTGGCGACGACCTTCTCCGCGACCCGGCGCAGTTCCGCCTCGGCGAGCGGATGCGCCGAGTAGCTGAGCGCGCCGACATCCGCGCCCATGTCGTGGTTGCGGACCGTGCCGACGAACAGGGCCGTGCCGCCCGCCGCGTCGTCGCCGACCGACTGGAAGACCTCGTCCAGGGAGAGCGGGGTGTCCCGGATCTCCAGCAACCGGATGGGCGCCCGATGCGCCTGTTCGCCCGGGTGGTCAGACCTGCCGTTGCTCATCTCTTCCTGCGTCTCCTCTACCGATCACCCGCCGCCAGGGTTCTCACCCCTACGCACTGGATTCCGCTGACCTGTCGTGGACCGTCAGCCGCCGATCGCCGACATGGGCCGGTCCGGCTGGACGAAGGCCGGGTCGTCCAGGCCCGCGCCGGCCTTCTTGCCCCACATCGCGAGGCGCCAGATGCGGGCCACCTCTTCGTCGGGGGCGCCGGCGCGCAGGGCGGCGCGCAGATCGGTCTCCTCGCGGGCGAACAGACAGGTGCGGACCTGGCCGTCGGCGGTGAGGCGGGTGCGGTCGCAGGCGGAGCAGAAGGGGCGGGTGACGGAGGCGATCACCCCGACGCGGTGCGGGCCGCCGTCCACCAGCCAGCGCGCGGCGGGCGCCGAGCCGCGGATCTCCTCGCCCTCGGCGGTGAGGGCGAAGCGGGTGCGCAGGGAAGCCAGGATGTTCCCGGCGGTGATCATGCCGTCGCGCTTCCAGCCGTGCTGGGCGTCCAGCGGCATCTGCTCGATGAGGCGGAGCTCGTAGTCGTGCTCGACGGCCCAGGCCAGCAGGTCGGGGGCCTCGTCCTCGTTCAGGCCGGGCATCAGGACCGAGTTGACCTTCACCGGGGTCAGCCCCGCTTCACGGGCTGCCACCAGGCCCTCTATGACGTCCTTGTGGCGGTCGCGGCGGGTGAGGGTCTTGAAGACGTCGGCACGCAGGGTGTCGAGGGAGACGTTGACCCGGTCCAGGCCCGCCGCCTTCAGGGCGGACGCCGTCCGTTTCAGACCTATCCCGTTGGTGGTGAGCGATATCAGGGGACGGGGGCGGAGAGCCGCGGCTCGCTCCACTATGCCTACCAGGCCGGGGCGGAGCAGGGGCTCACCGCCCGTGAAACGGACCTCCTCGATCCCGAGGGCGGTCACCGCGATGTCGATGAGGCGGACGATCTCGTCGTCCGTGAGCAGGTCGGGTTTGGCCAGCCACCGCAGCCCCTCCTCGGGCATGCAGTACGTACAGCGCAGATTGCAACGGTCGGTGAGCGAGACCCGCAGGTCCTTGGCCACCCGGCCGTAGGTGTCGATGAGCATGTGGGCCCTCACTCCCTTCCTCCGCGTCCCTCTCCGTCTCTCGTTCAGCCCTGCGGAGTGCACTGGTTGTTGCCAACCGATTTAGGGGACGGTAGCCAGCAAGCCTCAAATGTCGATTGATATACGCGGACCCAGAGATCTGGACACGCAGGGGTACATGTATGAATTTTCTGCCCGTTCTTCGTCGGTGAGAATGACATCGCGGTGGTCGACCTCACCTTGAGAAACGGGAATCTCACACGTTCCGCAACTTCCTTCTGTGCAGGAGAAGGGAAGATCGAAACCGCGGCAATTGAGGGCCTCGAGAAGAGATTCGTCTGATTGCACCACGAAGATGTCGCCGGTCGAGAGGATCTCCACTTCGAACGGTTCGCTGATGCCGTCCGCAGCCTTGAACTCGGCCCCCGCGAAGCGTTCGAAGTGGAACGAGGTGATCCCACGACTGGTTGCCAGCGCTTGGCAAGCGTCGATGAAAGGCGCTGGGCCGCAGCAGTAGATCGCTGTGGCTGTATCTGCTGCTTCGATGAGAACTGCTGGGTTGGGTACGCCGTCTCGGTCATCGAAGTGGAAATGGACATCAGGCGACTCGCGTAGGATGTCGAGGAAAGGGGAATCGGCTGCGTGACGGTTCGCAAAGAAGACTTGGTGCGGTTTTCCAGCACGCCTCACGGCGGAGACCATTGGCAGAATGGGCGTAATTCCGATTCCGCCGGCGAGGAAGAGATACGACTCTGCCTCAACGAGTTGGAAACGATTGCGGACGCGGTGGATCGTAAGTTGATCGCCGTTTTTTAGATTGGCGTGCATGTATTCGGAGCCGCCGCGACTGTCCCTCTCCCTTCGCACCGCGAACTGATAGACATGCCTGTCCGCGGGGTTCCCGCACAACGAGTATTGACGTAGCCCGACTCCCGGGATATCGATTTCGACGTGCGCGCCCGGCGCCCAGAGTGCCAGGGGGCCAGCGTCACGACCGGCCACCTCCACCACCTTGACCGACGGCGACGCCTGCATGATGCTGACGACCCGCACGGCCACTTGCTGGTCCGCTCGAACACGGTCATCCACGGCCTACTCCGTCCCGATCAGCCACGGCTTCGGATCGGTGCACAACGGAAACCGGGTCACCAAGGCTCACCGCGCCCTCATCTCGAGGGGTGACGTAGATGCCCAAACAGCCGAGTCGGCCGTAGGGTGGTACGTCGAGTGTGTTGTGCCGGTTGATGGCCCGAAGTTGGCCCCGGTCGAGTGGCAAGGGGCCATGTTGCAATGTGGTCATGATGCAGCGGGGCGTCGGCAGATCCACGGACACCGTCACGTCGCCCATCGTGACGTCCGATCCCACCCAATCCTGTTCTGCAAGCTCGGCTCCTTCTATCTCAACGAGAACATTCGAGCGATACCGATGTGGCTCGATGCCGCCCTCATTCCCGCGTAGCTGTGCGAGCCCCCGCAGCGACGCTGTCGAGAGCACGTGCATGGGTGAGAAGTCGACAAAGTTCAGTCGCCTGTGTTTGGCCATGTCGATGTCTTCGGCAGCCTCCGCTTCCCTTTCCAGGAAGGTGCCGTCGTCTGTTCTTGCGTAGGTCGTTCGAATGAACTCGTAACGTGCGTCGTCGGGCATCTGATCTAGGAGCCGAACCTGACGACCCAAGAAGGTGGAGAGTGTCTGGTCAACATCGCGATCACTGCGCACGGTAGATCCATCCGGCAACGTGATCTCAACAGGCGGCATGGTGTCATCGTGCAGGCTCGGTTCCTCCAGATAGCGAGCAGTCATTGTGAGAAGCCGTGCCCATTTTCTAGGGTTTTTCGCCGCGACAATCACCCCGGTCTCGACATCCTGAAGGGCGTAGGCTCGATCTCCGACGATCCCCGTCCTACCGACATTGAATGAGGACGCAGTCTCTCCGATGAGGGACTTGACCGGATATCTTGTCAACTCGATAACATGCATGTGTTTTCTGTCATCCTTGATCGCGCCAGTCTCGATCTGAAAGTCAATCGAGCGGAGTGAATACGGGTGCGCGTGGCAGCCCCAGCGACATCTGCAGGCGGGGCATGCGAACGCCAAGCGTTGCGCTACTCAGTCCCTCTGCCCGCAGATAAAGCGCTGCGAGGTGTCCATGCGGGACTCTCCCAAGACGAACTGAATAGCACTCGCTGCCTTCTCATGCACTCGAGCGCGCGATCGCTGCAATCTCCAACAACTGGTCAGGGTGCGCGAGTCTGGTCACCCCGACCGCCGTGCAAGCAGGCCGGTGCACTCCTGCCCAAGCAGCGAGTACATCTAGATTCGCTGAGAAGCCTGCCAAGTCTGTCGCGAACACATTGAGCACGAGAAGGTCCGAACGACTTGCATGACACTGCTTCAGCGTGAGGTCCAACATCTTGAGGATGAACGAAAACTGCTGACGCAGATCGCCGACCCCCACCACGGACCACTGACCCCTGGAACCCTGCAGTGGTGTTAGCCCAGAAATCTGCAACTGGCCGCCATAGGAAACTGCACTGGCTACGCCACGCGTTACTAGGTAGTCCGGGTCGATGCCACCGGTTGAGACGTCATGACGAACAATCACAGGGATGCCCTCCGAACCGTCGAAATTACGGGGGCCGCCCCTCGCGCAGATCGATAAACGCGGCTGAGAAACGGCTCATCCTCGCTTGTGGTGAGATCACCAGCGAGGGCATCGGCGACAACGTAGAACACAGATGGGTGCCTGTCAAGCAAGGCTCCAGGTGTCCCGCTGACGCCGGATTGTCCAAGGCCAAGCCGGAGGACCAGGGCGTTTCGTTTGGGCCAAGTGGTCGTTGGTCCGGGTGTGCCGTTGACTGGTGCTCAGTGGGCGCGGATCGAGCCGTTGCTGCCGGATCGGACACCTCGGGGAGGTGGCCGGTGCAGATCCCGCGGATTTCGGCCGGTGCCAGGCTGACCGCCCGGCTGCGCGATGCGGCCGGGCGCCGCACAGGGGATGCCGGCTCCGCGGTCATCCAGGCCGCGCGGGATCTGCATCTGTCCTGGCCGACCGTGATGGAAGCCTTCCGCACGCAGGCCCGCGACGTCACCGAGGCTCCTCTGCCCAGGGTCGCAGTCCTGGGCATCGACGAGACCCGGCGCGGACGGCCCCGTTGGGAACAGGATGCGGATACCGGCAAGTGGCGCCTGGCCCGGAACCGGTGTCACACCGGGTTCGTCGACGCAGTCGGCCACGGCGGGCTGATCGGACAGGTCGAGGGCCGCACCGGCGCCGACCGCCACCAAGCCAGCCACGCCCGCTGGAAGTTCCTCACCTGGTGCGCAGATTCCGACATCCCCGAAGTCCGCCAGTTCGCCACCACACTCGACCGCTGGTGGCCCGAGACCGCCGCGTTCATCGACACGACACAGCAACGCCAGGAACGAAGGGACCAACCGCGTGATCAAGCTCGTCGCCCGCAACGCGTTCGGCTTCCGCAACGCCGACAACCAGCATCTACGGACACGCTGAGTCACCACCCGCCGAGCCAACGGAGACCTCCGCACCGCTCAACTTGGAAGACCCACACTTCGACGACAGCTCGACGCCACCCTGCCGACGTCAGTCCGCACACTTCCTCGCCGGTAGTCGCAACCGCCGCTGGGTGCGGCGGATCGGGCGCCGCACCCTTGAACTGGCGGGCCAGCGCCAGCGCCTTCTCCAACTCCGGCCGGACCTTGACACGGGTGCTGATCCGCTCGGAGAAGACCTTGTGGCACTCCGCCCGGCGAAGGGCTTCGAGCTGGCTCGCCAGCTCTCGGCGGGCGGCCGACGTGCGGGCGTACCCGATGCGGACCGGCCGCTCGGCGCGAGGGGCGGGCACGACGGCACGCGCCGGGTGCTGCTTCCATGTCCCGCCGGGGGCGGTCGGCCGGGACGGGGATTTCCAGTTCCTCGCGGAGCGCGGGGACAAGGACGAAGCGCGGGGTGTGGTACTTCGCGGCGGTTTTCCCGCCCCGGGTGCGGCAGGCACTGCCGGCCGGTGCGTCACAGTTCGGGCAGACGTGACGCTCTATCGCCAATGCTGCTTGATCGGGCGTGAAACCCGTGGCGGCAGTCTCTGAGAAGTGCGCCGCACAAAGCGGGAGTTTCGAGAGGACTTCTGCAAGTGGCGCCTGTGGAAACGTGATCGCCCCGGGGGCTCTCGCGGAACTCTCACAGGTGGTCATTCGCGAGAGACGGCGGGGGCTGGTCGACGGGTGGGGTGAGGATGGTGCAGATGTCGTCCTCGGCGCAGGCGGCCGGGTCGGTCGCGGCGGCCCGCCTGGCGAGGCCGCGCAGCGCGTCGCGGGTCTTGGCCAGTTCGGCGAGGCGGCGTTCGATGTCGTCCAGGCGAACGCTGATCAGCGTGGTGACGTGCGCGCACGGGGCCTGGCCGCTGTCGCGGAGCACGAGGACGGAGCGGATCTCCGCGAGGGTGAGGCCGGCGCCCTGGGCGTCACGGATGAAGGCGAGGCGGGCGGGACTGTGGGCGGGGTAGTCGCGGTAGCCGCCGGGGGTGCGGGGCGGCTCGGGAAGCAGACCGCTCTGCTCGTAGAAGCGGATGGTCTTGGCGGTCAGCCCGCTCGTGGCCGCGAGGTCGCCGATGCGCATACCTCAACGCTACGCCTTGACCTTCCAGTGCACTGGAAGGTCTAGCGTCGGGGTGTACGCAAGGGACTGGGAGGACGCGCGATGAGGATCACGGTACTGACGGTTGCGGACTGCCCGAACGCGGCACCGGCCGTCGAGCGGGCCACCGCCGCGCTCGACGGCCGCACGGCCGAGGTGGAACTGGTCGTGGTGCACGACCAGGCCCAGGCCGCCGAGTACGGGATGACCGGCTCGCCGACCATCCTGCTCGACGGCGTCGATCCCTTCGCATCCGAGGGCGCGCTGCCGAGCGTGTCCTGCCGCCTGTACCGGGACGCGGACGGCACGGTGTCGGGGGCGCCGAGCGAAGCCGCTCTGCGCGAGGCGCTCGCGGGCGCGGGCGTGTGCCAGCCCCTCCTACCGGGCGACCGCTGCGAGAGCGACGCGCTCGGCGTGGTCGGCCGCGGAGGCCGGGGGCGCCGGGCCCCCGCCGAGCGGGGACTGCGCGCGGTGCACCAGGCCGTGCTGCGGCACTTCGCCGCCAACGGAACCGCACCGGAGCCGGCCGTGCTGGAGCCCGCCGCCGGGGCGGGCCGCTCCGCCCGGGAGGTGCTGGACGAACTCGCCGCAGAGGACTTCCTGACCCTGGACGAGCAGGGACGCATCCGCGCTGCCTACCCCTTCTCCGCCGTCCCGACCCGGCACCGGGTACGGATCGACGGAGGCGCCGAGGTCTGGTCGATGTGCGCGATCGACGCGCTCGGCATCCCGGCGATGCTCGGCCGGGACGTGGTGATCTCCACCTCGGACCCGGTGACCGGTTCGCCGGTCACCGTCACCACCCGCGGCGGGAAGACGATGTGGGAACCGCGGGAAGCGGTGGTGTTCGTCGGCCAGCGGCCAGGCGGCGGACCTGCCGCCGCGACCTGCTGCGACGCGCTGAACTTCTTCACCGGCGATGCCTCCGCCCGTGCCTGGGCCGAGGAGCATCCGGAGGTTCCCGGCCGCGTCGTCGGCCAGGACCGGGCCGGTGAAATCGCCCGCCAGACCTTCGGTCCCCTGCTGGATCCCTGACCGCTCACGGAGTTCCCGGGGTGACGTGAGGGTCGTTCGGGTCCATGCTGCGCGCGCTCCAGGTGCCCCGATGCTGCCGCAGGTCCGGCATCCGGTCCCAGAAGTGGGTGCGGACCGCGGAGTCGTAGTCCAGCTCCCTGAACCGCGGACACCCGCCCGGTCCGGTATCGGCGGAGATCTCCGCCGGGCGTTCGGCGAGGTCCTTGTGCTGGAGGACCGGGAGTTCGCGAGGCCCGCCCGGCCGCCGGGTTCGTGCCTTCGCGGGCCCGAGCCCGGCGAGGAGGACCTTCACCGGGGTCGGGCCCGTCTCAGGCCGGCGGTCGGCCGGGGCTCCGGGCCGGCCGTGGGGTCACCTGCGCAGCAGGAGGGAGGTGACGCGCAGCCGGCCGCTGTGGATCCAGACGTCGGAGTACTCCACAGGCCGTTCGTCGGCGAGGTAGGTCACCTGCTGGAGGTACTGTACGGGGCCGCCCGCCGTCAGGGTCAGGGCTTCCGCCACTTCGGGGGAGGCGGCCTCGGCGCTGAAGGTGCGCCGGGCCGTGGCGATCTTCAGGCCGTAGGTGCCCTCCAGCACGCCGAAGAGACTGGATTGCGTGAAGTCGGTCTGTTCGATACCGGGCGCGAGGTCGGTGCGGACGAAGTTGAACAGCAGCGCGACCGGTCCCTCCGTGGTGCTGCGTACCCGTACCAGTCGCAGGACCCGCGTCGTGCGGGACACGTCGAGCAGTGCGGCGACGGGCGGCGGCGGAGTGATCAGCGAGCACTCCCGCACCACCGTGGAGGTGACGACACCCTGGCTGGCGAAATCCTCCGACAGGGTGCTGAGCTTCTGGGCAATGGCTGGTTCGATCACCGTGGATGTGACGAAGGTGCCGCGCCCCCGCACCTGCCGCAGCAGACCCTCCTCGATGAGGGTCACCAGGGCGCGCCGCAGGGTGCCGCGGCTGACACCGAACTCCTGGGACAGCTCCGGCTCGGCCTTGAGCCGGTAGTGCGCCGGCCACTCACCGCTCGCGATGCGCAACCGGATGTGCTCCGAGATCTGGGTGTGGATGGCCGTGGGGACGTCGCGCCTGATGTCGGGGAGATCCCCTTCGTCGGCCGTCACGGTGGCACGTCTCCTTCCGGGAGAATGGTGC
>NZ_JAMQAW010000099.1:0-15874 GCF_023701525.1 Streptomyces albipurpureus | reverse complement strand
GGTGACCGGTCAGTAGCTGGTGGTCGAGTCGTCAGCGGTGTCGGTGACGATCTCCACCCCGGCGCTGGTACCGAGCAGAACGGCACCAGCGCGCAGGAGTTCCAGGGCCTGCTTGTGGTGCTTGATGGCTCCGGAAGCCTTCACCTGGACGCCGTCCCGGGCCCGGTCAACAAGGTAGCGAACACTCGTCGGGTTAGCGATCTCGATCTGGCCGCTGCTGGAGTTCTTCAGGAAGGAGACCCCGGCCTCCATGGCCAGCTCGACGGCCGCTTCCTTCTCCGAGTCGGTCAGCAGGGGCAGCTCCAGCATGACCTTGACGGGAAGTCCCGAGGCGCGGACGACG
Organism: Streptomyces albipurpureus; assembly: GCF_023701525.1. Classification (GTDB taxonomy): domain Bacteria; phylum Actinomycetota; class Actinomycetes; order Streptomycetales; family Streptomycetaceae; genus Streptomyces; species Streptomyces albipurpureus. Next base: position 15,531 of record NZ_JAMQAW010000099.1, on the reverse strand, counting down.
CCCGCGATGTCCTCACGGAACTCGTCGTACATGCCGCTCTTGAGCCAGCCGATCTGGACGCCGATGTCGAGCTGCGTCGCACCGAGCCGGGCGATCTCGGCGGCCTCGGCCGCCTTGCCCGCGCTGGTCATGACACCGACCGTCGGGAAGTCCAGGGCGGTCGCGAGACCGACGCCGGTGCCTGCGAGCTCGGCGGCGACGACGGGTACCCAGGAGGCGGAGACCATGGCGGCGTTGAAGCCGTGGGTGACCGCTTCCTTCGCGTGCGCGATCATGTCGTCGCGGGTCGAGGTCGAATCGATCCTGGTGTGCTGGATGTAGGGCGCCAACTCAGCCGGGGTGAGGTTGAGTTCGGCGGGGGCGGTGACTGTTTCGGACATGGAGTGTCTTCTCCTGTTGTGGTGAAACGGAAGGGGTGGAGCAGGGGCCCGCCGCGTGGCCCGCGGGTGCGGGCGACATCAGCGCCGGCCCGGAGGTCAGATCCTGGACGCGTACTCCTCGGGGACCACGACACCGTCGCCGCCGAACCACCGTGGGGCGTCGACGCCGCAGTACAGGCCGATGTTTCCCCAGGGCTCGAAGGCACCGGTGCGGACGACGACCTTGGCCTCGCGGGCCAGTTCGCCCAGCACCTCGGCGTGCGGGCGGGTGCTGAACTCGGCTCCGGCGAAGCGGTCGAGCAGCCAGTCGTCAAGGCGGGGGTTGTGGGTGGGCACGTTATCCGCCCGTACCACTCCCTCGACGACCACCTCGTCCGCGATCAGACCGAGAACGGTACGCAGGTCCGGCAGGTTCTCGGCGATCGCCAGGTCGATGCGGTGCGCGTCGCGGGGTACGGGGAAGCCGGCGTCCACGACCAGGAGCAGGTCGGTGTGGCCGAGTGTGGCCAGCGCCGCGCTGAGTTCGGCGTTGAGGATGCCGGTGCGTTTCATGAGGTGGTTCCTTTCGGTGGGGAGGTCCGGGCGGCGGGCGTCAGGCGGCCGTTGGCGTTGCCCCGGTCGCGAGGGTCATGAGGGATTCCTCGGTCGCCTCCGTGGTTTCGACGACATCGACCAGCCGACCCTCGCTCATCACCGCGATCCGGTCGGTGAGGGTGAGGAGTTCCGGCAGGTCGGAGGAGGAGCACAGGATGGCGAGGCCTTTGCCGGCCAGCGCGAACAACTGCTCGTAGATCTCCGCCTTCGCGCCGACGTCCACGCCACGCGTGGGCTCGTCAAGGATGAGGACGCCGGGGTCGATCGCCAGCCAGCGGCCGAGGACGGCCTTCTGCTGATTGCCTCCGGACAGGCTGGTGATGGGCTGGCCCATGGTGGCGGTCTTGACCCGCAGCTTCCTGCCCTGCTCGGCCGCCTGCCGGTCGAAGGCTCCCCGGCGGACGAGGCCGAACCGGCTGAACGCCTTCGTCGTCAGCGCTCCGATGTTCTCGCCGACGCTCATGGTGGTCAGCAGGCCCTGGGCGCGGCGCTCGCCGGGCACGAACGCGAGACGGCGCTCGACGCTGGCGATGGGGTTGCGCCGCTGGTAGGGCTCGCCCAGCAGTTCCACCGTGCCCCCGCTGCCCCGGTCACCGCCGAAGAGGTTGTGCAGCAGCTCCACCCGGCCCGAGTCGGGCAGCCCGGCCACGCCCAGGATCTCGCCCGGCCGCACCTCGAAGGAGACGCCGCTGTGCCGTCGGCCGCTCAGCTCCCGCACCCGCAGGGCCGGTGAAACCCCGGGGTCGGCCGTGTGTGCCGCGCGCCGGGTGAAGGCGCCCAGCTCACGCCCGACCATGGCCGCGACCGCCTGGTCGGGGGTCGTGTCGGCGTTGCGCCAGGAAGCGACGTGGGCACCGTCGCGCAGGACCTCGATGCGGTCGGCCAGCCGGAAGACCTCCGGCATCCGGTGCGAGACGTACAGCATCGTCGTCCCCGCGGCCTTGAGGCTCTCCATCAGGGCGAACAGCCGCTCGGCCTCTGACGGGGTGAGCATCGCCGTCGGCTCGTCCATGATCAGGACGCGGCAGCCCCGGGCGATGGACCGGGCCACCACGACGAGCTGCTGGGTGGCCAGGTCCAGCGACCGTACGGGAACGGTCGGGTCCACCCGCAGGTCCAGCTCGGCGAGAAGATCGCGGGTGCGCTCCATCATCTGCCGCCGGGAGGGGAACCAGCGGTTCCCCGGCTCCACGCCACTGAGGACGTTCTCGGCCACACTGCGGTCGGGCAGCAGGGAGAGCTCCTGGGGGACGATGGCCACGCCGTAGCGGTCCAGCATCGAGCTGGGAGAGAAGGACGCGACCTCCTCGCCGAAGACGGTGACGCTGCCGGCGCTCGGGGGCTGCAGTCCGGCCAGGATCTTGAGCAGAGTGGACTTGCCCGCCCCGTTCTCGCCGAGCAGCGCGGTGATCTCTCCGGCGGGAACGTCGAAGGAGACGTCGGAGAGGGCGCGTACGGGGCCGAAGCTGCGGGACAGGCCGCGGACGCTGATGGCCGTTGCGGAGGTGTCTCCGGCGTTCTTGCCGGACAGCGCGGAGGCGGTGCCGGTCGTGGCGGAGCGGGGCGCGGCGGCCATCAGCTCTCCACCGTGGCTTCGCCGAGGTTCTCCCGGGTGACGAACTGCGCGCCGGTGTTCACGCCGGTGATCTTGGTGCCCTTGGTGAGGAAGTCGCTCAGCACCTTCACGGCCTGGTAGCCCTGTTCGGTCGGGTTCTGGCTGATGGTGAAGTCGAGGACTCCCTTGGTGAGGTACTCGGCGGTCTGCGGAAGCAGGTCGAAGCCGCCCATGACGATCGAGTCCTTGTCCGGGGAACCTGACACCCACTTGGCCGCGGCCGTCGTGGAGCAGCAGTCGAGCCCGGCGACGCCGACGACACCGGACTGCCCGGACATCGTGGATTCGACCGTGTTGTAGGCCGCGCTGGGCTCGTTGCCGACGTTCACCGGCCCGACGATCTCCAGACCGCTCTTCGCCATGCCCTCCTTGAAGCCGCCGAACCGGTCGTGCGACCAGCCGGCCCCGGTGTCCACGGAGAAGACGACGACCTTGCCCTTCTTGGTCCCGCCCAGATCCTTCAGGAGCTGTTCGGCCTGGGACTTGCCCGACGCCTTGAGGTCCTGGCCGACGAAGCCCATCTGCTTGGACCCGGGGTTGTCGGTGTTGAAGGAGATGAGGGGGATGCCCGCGTCGTACGCCTGGGCGATGACCGGCTTGAGGGCGTCGCTCGACGCGGAGGAGACGGCGAGCCCGTCGACGGCCTTCTGCTGGATGAGCGTCTGGATCTCGGACACCTGCTGGGCGGCGTCGCCGCCGGTGGGGCCGATGAGGGCGGTCTCGGCGCCGAACTCCTTCCCGGCCTTCTTCATGCCCACGCCGATCGGGGTCGCGAAGGCCAGGGACGGGTCGTGATAGCTGAGCTTGATACGCATCGGCTTGCCGTCGTCGACGCGCTTCTGGATGTGCGAGGCGACCTTGAAGGAACCGTCGTCGGAACCGCCGCCGTCGGCGGGCTTGACGGCGCCGCAGGCGGTGAGGGCGAGGGCGGCCGTGGCGGTCGACGCCGCGACGAGGCTTCTGAGCAGGGTACGGGGGGACATAAGGACTCCCTTGTCGTTCGTGGCTTTGCTGCTGCCCGGTGCGTGCGCACGCTGTGGCTGGATTCGTTTGCTCTGTCCGGCGCTCGGCGGGACGGCCGAGGGCTCAGGCCCGGGACTTGCGTTTGCGCTGCCAGGTGTCGGCCGCGACGGCGGCGACGATCACCAGGCCGGTGACGACGGTCTGCCAGAAGGAGGAGATGCCCTTGATGTTGAGGATGTTCTGGAGCAGTCCGATGAAGGCGACGCCGATGACGGTGCCCCACATCGTGCCGGAGCCGCCGAAGAGGGCCGCCCCGCCGATGATGACGGCGGAGATCACGGTCAGTTCCAGCCCCTGCCCGGTGACACCCTGGACGTAGGACAGGAAGGACAGTCCGAGCACGCCTGCGAGGCCCGCGGTGAAGCCGGAGAGGACGAACGCGGTCAGTTTGACCCGCTTGACGTTGACGCCGACCAGCCGGGCGGCCTCCCGGTTTCCGCCGACGGCATAGGAGTTGAAGCCGAAGCGGGACCGGGCCAGGAGCACCACACCCAGGGCGGCGACGGCGGCGAAGAAGACGAGTTGCATCGGGATGACACCGAACAACTCCCCCTGGCCGAGGAGACTGAACTCGGCGACACCTTCCTGGGAGGAACTCAGCGAGATCGGGGCGCCGTCGGAGATGAGCAGGGCGACGCCGCGGAACACACTGAGGGTGCCGAGGGTGACGATGAACGAGGGCACCCCGAGCACGACGACGGCGAGGCCGTTCAGCAGCCCGGCCAGCGCACCCACGGCGAGGCCGGCCGCCATCGCCAGGGGCCAGGACCAGCCGTCCGAGATCAGCATGCCGGTCGATATCGCCGAGAGTGCGTAGGTGGAGCCCACGGACAGGTCGATCTCACCGTTGACGATCACGAACGTCACGCCGACGGCCATGATGCCGATCTGGGCGATCTGCTGGCCGACCGACAGGAGGTTGTCGGACTGCGCGAAGCCCGGTGTGAGTACGGTGCCGAGCAGGAAGAGCAGCAGGAGGGCGGCGAAGACGCCGGATTCGCGGGCGTGCAGGAGTCTGCGCAGCGGGAGGGGGAACTCCCGCGCCGGCGCGGTGGTCGGGGTCGTTGAGGTCACGGGGCGGTTCCAATCCGGGCGGTCAGCTGGTCTCTGGTGGGCAGGGCGGGGACGACCCCGGCCACGGTCACGGTGTGGGCACCCGCCACGGCCGCGACCCGTACGGCGTGTTCGGGGGTGTGTCCTTCCGCGAGGGTGACGGCGAGCGCGGCGGTGAACGAGTCGCCGGCGCCGGTGGTGTCGACGACGTTCTCCACCGGGTACGGCGGAGCCGCCGTCACTCCGGACGCCTGGGCGATCAGCGCTCCCTCGCCGCCCCGGGTCAGGACGGCGATTCCGCCGGTGCGCTCACGCAGGGCACGTACGAGGGCCTCGTCGTCGAGCCCGTGTCCCTCGCCGAGGCCCAGGAGCACGGGCGCCTCGGTCTGGTTCGGCGTGATGACGTCGATGAGTGGCCACAGGGCGTCGGGGAGCGGCCGGGCGGGTGCGGGGTTCAGCAGAGTCCTGGTGCCGGCGTCGCGGCCCGCGCGCAGTGCGGCGGCCACAGCCTCCTCGGGAATCTCCATGGAGACCACGAGGATGTCGGCGGAAGCGATCTGCGTACGGAATGTCTCGACCGCGGCGGTGTCCAGTTCGTCCAGGGCACCCGGGGCGATGGCGATGCGGTTCTCTCCCGACGGCTCGACCAGGATGAACCCGACCATCGTCGGGGCGGCGGCCGTGAGCACGTGCTCCGCACCGACGCCCTCCGCCCGCCACAGAGCCCGGGCGGAGCGGCCGAAGTCGTCGTCGCCGACGGCGGTCAGCAGGGAGACCTCGGCGCCGAGCCTGGCGGCTGCGATGGCCTGATTGCTTCCCTTGCCGCCGGGGCCGGGATCGAACACGCCACCGGAGACGGTCTCGCCCGCTGAAGGGGATCTGGGGACTCGCATGGTGAGACCGGCGCCGTAGCTGCCGACAACAGCGATCTTCATCGATGCACCGCTCTTTGTATGGGGACAACCATGGACATGAGGAGCGTAGGTACAGGGATGTCCCTAGTCAATGGGTGAAGGCCGTGTGAATTTTCGACACCTGGCGTCGGTCGGATCGGGGTATGCGCGATCCCTGGTCGTGTCCCTGGAGCGGATGCCCGCCGGCCACCGCGTGCCGGGTCGTCCGGCGGCTGCGGCCTCTCCTGGTGATCGAGCCGGTCGCCTGGCCGGTCGATGCGGTCGATCGGCTGTGGATCGTGGACGGCACCCTGATCCCGGTTCGCGACCGGAAGGTCGGCGCCTCCTCCCGTAACTACCGGTTCTCGGCGCATGTGCAGGTCATCGTCGACGCCGACACCAAGCTGGTGATCGCCGCAGCGCGGCCGGTGCCCGGAACCACCGCGGACGCGCAGGCGTGGCGCAACTCCCGTCAAGCCCGGTCAGCACATGTAGCGTCCGGCCGCGGCCACGGTGAGACGTCGACGGTCAGTACCAGCCGACCTTCTGCCGCCCTCGGCAGCGGCACCCGGGCCAGGGCCGGCGAAGCCGGGCGACGTCGATCCGCCCCTGGTCGAGCCCTCCGTACTGGGCAGCGTGTCCGCGCCGGTGCTCAGGCGTCAGAGCCGGGTCGACCAGCGTCCTGACCGGGCCGTCCCGCCGGTCATGGTGCACGACCCGGACTCGCAGAAGGGGGCCGCCGCCGACGCGACGGTGAGCGACTTCGTCGGGGCGAAGAGGCCCGCGCTCGCCGTGCAGGACCGGGAGAAGGCCGCCTGCCAAGCAGTCGAGCAACTGATCTCCGCCGCGGTCGCATCGACGGGACTCACTCGCGGGCAGGACGTCCTCGACTCCGTACTCGGCATCACCATGACTGGCCGTGTCGAGCTCCGGGACGCCCCACCTCGCAGGAGGCAGCCGTGACGGCGACGACGCTGAACGACCTCGCCGCGAATCTGCGCGGCCTGGCCGGCTCCGGCAAGCCTGTGGTGCTGAACGACACCGTGGTGGGCGCGAGCACGGCCGCCGCGCCGGCCACCGCGTTCGCGCTGCCGCCCGCACAGCGGCTGACCACGACGGGCGTCACCCCGGCGGGCATCAGCGGCCCCACGGCGGGGGTGCTGACCGTCCGGGCCGGAACCGCGTCCCTCCTGAAGACGACCGGTGTGCCGATCACCCTCGCCTTCACCGTCACCGGCGGTGTTCTGCGGACAACCGTCACCGCGACGACGCCCGACCACGGGAAGTTCACGGACAGTCCCCCCGGTCTCACCATGTTCCCGTTCGATGTGCTGACGGTGAGCGGCGCGCACTTCGTGTACTAGACGAGTCATTCCGATGTGATCAGTGGTCGTAAGCGATCAGGGATCGTGTGATGGTCTGGCCAGTCTTGTGGTTGTGCCAGATCGCGGCGGCCATCGCGAGGATGCGCTGGGCGACGCGGACTGCTACACCCTCAAAGGTCCGGCCACCGTGCCGTTCCAGGTCGAGCTGGCCCTTGAGGGTGTCGTCGACCGATTCGATCAGCTGCCGCACCGACTTCAGGAGGCTCTCGCCTCTTCGCTTCTTCTCGCGCTTGAACGACGGGCGCAGCAACTCCGCGCCCCGGAAACCCAGATCAGCCTCGAACTCCTTGGAGGCGAGGCCCTTGTCCGAGATCACCAGCAGTCCTGGACGGTCGGTGACCGTCTCCGGTTCGCGGTCAAACATCGCGGTCAGCACTTCACGTTCGTCGATCTTCGGGTTTGCCGGGGCCCACAGGATCGGCATGCCGGTCAGGGTGCACACCAGGAACAGGCGCAGACCCCAGAAGAACCGGCTGTGGCTGGCGCAGTACCCGTATCCGGCCCAGCCGGCCACGTCCGACCGCTTCATCGTCGGACGCGAGCGACCGCATTCCACCGCAGTGGAGTCGGCGATCCAGTGGTTGTCGAACCAGAAGTCCGTGTCGACGGCCAGTAGCCGTATTGCCCTCTTGACCAGCGGCAATGCCGCCCGCAGCCGTTTGTTCCAGCCTGGCTGCCTGGGTACGTGCGGGAACATCGCTCCCAGCCGGGAGTCCACGAACCGCAGCCAACGCGACTCCGACGTGAAGCCCAGCAGGGCCTGCGCAACGGCGAGGCAGACGAGCTCGGAGTCCGTCAGCCGCGGCGGGCGGCCCAGCCATCGGGTGCCTCCGATCTCGTCGTCGATCTTCACGTACAGTGCGGTCAGCAGGGCGTCCAGGTTGTTCGTCACACAACAATCTTGGACGCCCTGTCTGCGTTCCCAGACACACCGTCAGCATTCGGAATGACTCGTCTAGTTCGCGCGGCGTCCCGGGAGAGCCTGTCCACGCAATCGTCTCAGCCGAGAACCACTCTCGCGGGATGCCCCCGGGCGCCCCGGGAGGGGTTGGTGACGTGCAATCAGCCGGGTCTGGAGCCTGGCGCATTCGCCTTCCCCGGCGTCACCAGTGTCCACGGCAGATCGTCCGGATGGATGGCGCGCAGCCAGTTCTCCACCAACTGCACACCGTCTCTCGCCTCGATTCCGAACAGGTCCAACGCGGCTTCGCCCATGGCCAGTTCACGGGTTCAGATGTCCCACTCCCACGCACCGATCCGGACCTCCCCCAGCGCCCCTCCGTCAGCCCACCCCCATCGAAGGCACCGTCAGCGGCGACACCGGCGACGACACCGTCCAGATCAACGCCGGCAGCGGCGCCACCGTCCTCGGCAGCGCCGGCGACGACCGCCTCACCATCACCGACGTCAACCAGGGCACCCTCAACGGCGGCCTCGGCACCGACACCTGCTCCGTCGGCTCCGGCAACCGCGATCCCGAACTCCAGGAGAAGGCCGTCAGGTTCCTTGACCTGATGGCCAACAGCATCATCTTCTCCACCACCATCGACATGACCGACACACTGCGTCAGATGGCCGCCCAGGGCTGGGAGCTGAGCCCCGACGACCTCGCCGCGCTCAGCCCGCACCGCAGGGACAACGTGTCGCGATTCGGCGACTACGACACCGCCATCCTCCACATCCCGCCCGGCCCGTACGACAGCGCGCTTCGCCTTCCTGCGGATGGCCTCTGACAGTGCTCCTCAGATCCGTCGTTGATGGAACACTCCTGGCGCGGGACTTCTGCCTGTGTACCGGTGGGGTTCAACTGGCGTGTATTGGGACCTCGGAGGTCGTCATCCTCGTAGTCGCCTTCGAAGGCGAGGACGTCCCTGGTGTCGAGATCGGAGACCGTGACTCGCCCATCGACGGGGAGGATCTCCCGTGGGATGCCCGGAAACGCGTCATGGTTCCTGGCACGGCCCGGCTCGATCGCCCTGTGTCCTGTACGTCTTGGGGGAGGACGACAAGATCCCGGGATGGCGTCGGGACGCTCCTCGTCAAGCTGGCCCTCCCTCTCTTCTCCGGTGACGGGGACCCGGCTCCCACGTGTTCTCGTAGGCGCGACTCGCGATGTCGGGCGAATGGGTGCAGTGTGGAGTGAAGGGGTGTCTTACGGCGCAGCGTGAGGTCGAGATGAGGGTATGGGGGCTGAAGAACAGCGGAACTCCTGGACCCGAAGGCCGGCGCCAGCGGCCTTGCCGCAGATAACGGCGCCGCTCAACGCACCCTTGACCGGGCGTAATCGCAGCTCGGTGAGAGCGATTCCGCAGATAGTGGGCCATTATTTGCGGCGGTCGTCACGGATAGCACAAGCGCCGGTTTCCGGTCCAATGCTTGCTCGACCCCCGACATAGCGGAGCATGAGTGCTATTCCGTCGGAATCATGGACGCTAGCGGCTGGACGACTAATGCCAGCCGAGACTAGTAGGGAGTGAATCATGACATTCGTTTCATTGCGCGAGATTCACTGCGATGAGGAAACAGACGAGGTCGGCGATGACGAGATCTACGTTCTGATGAGCACTGTCAACCTCGGTGCACACGTCAACGTCGAGGGGATTCCTATACCGATTCCCTCATTCGACGTCTGGCGGTTCGGCATCTTCGAAAACTTCGCTGAGGGCGACACGAAGGGGCAGCCCTTCCAGCCATTCTGGTCGGCACCGCTGGCCAATCCGGATCAGGCGATCTTCGTCGGCTCGGTGATAGAGAATGACAACGGTGTGCCGGAGCAGTATCAGCAGCTCTTGCGCCTCGTCATTCCGAAGTCGCTGGCGTCGTCGGTCGGCGAACCGCTCGACCTCGTGCGGTCAAAGCTGGTCAGGGAGATCAACGAAGCGCTGAACGGTGTGGACCTTCCTGTCCCGTTCGCCCTCGACGACGACCACGTCGGCACTCAGGAGCTTCGGTACGAATCACCTGAACTGCAGAGAGCCGCCGGAGATCTGGTGCCGAAGGTGCTCTCGTACGACGGCGACGGCGGACGCTACCGCGTCACATTCGACGTGTCGCCCGACATCTTTGGGGTGATCCGCGACCGCTGGATCGCGCTGGGTGCCGGCAATTCACCGGTCGGCCGGCCGGTCTCCGGTGAGACCCCCACCTTCGACGGGAAGGGTCGCTTCATGGACTTTTCGGCCGGCATCATTTCGTGGCACCCGGAGACGGGGGCCCATGGTGTGTGGGGCGACATCAGCGGCCGCTGGCTGCAGATCGGGCGCGAACAGTACGGGTATCCGATCACTGACGAGTTCACCAGCGGCAACGGTCGCATGAACACCTTCAAGGCGGTTCACCTTCAGGGGAAGCCCGAGGCGTCGATCTTCTGGACCCCGCAGACCGGGGCGGTTGAGATCTTCGGAGCCATCCACGCAACGTGGAAGTCCATGGGCGCCGGCGGATCCAGCATCGGCGGTCCCGTCTCGCCCGAGCAGGATGCACCCGGCGGCCGGATCCAACAGTTCCAGAATGGGAAGCTGTTCTGGAACTCGGCGAACGGGCAGGTATCTCAGGCCTGAGCAGACCAACGCACGGGGCGAAACTGGCGACCTCGCGTAATGCCCAGGCCCGTTGGGTGTTCCCCCGGTCGCCAACGCCGCGAGACCAGTACCCCGAGGCGTCGGCAAGGCAGCCGAGAAGATCCTGGAAGCAACTACCCACGGTGACAGACCACGAGTATCTGATCCTCGTTCGTCCTGCAAAAGCAACTCCTTCAACCGCCGGCTGGGGACGGACGAGTGTTGGCGTCCGCCCTATTCGGCAACGAGTGCTCGGTCGTGCTCGTTCGTACCTCACGGCGATCTGTTTGCGTCGTGTTCGACGAACCGTCGTCGCCGGCCCAACACCCCGTCCTGTCCTTCCACCGGCTACTCGTCTCCAGCGCCGTTGAAGGGCCCCTTCCTCGCACGGTCCGGGCAGATCGCACACTGTCGTATCGTCGCGAAGCCGAGTTGACGGTACCGGCCGGTTTCGCAGGTCAGAGCGTTACCTGACGGCCTGTCGGGTTCGCTGCGTCACAAATGCGTCACGCGGTCGTCCCTGGCCAGAATCCTGCGTCGCCAGGGAGGGCCCTGCCCTGGGGTATCAGTGCCCCAGCGAGGTCTCGTGGCAAGTACTCCCGCCGCCCCGATGTTTCGCGATGGTCGACATCTGCCAGGGAGGTGGAAGCCTGGGGGAGGATTGAGTAGGGGCCTTGGGCGTGGCGATGCGGGGGGCCCGCACTGGTATGCGTGCTTCTTGGCGAGGGCCTGTTCCGGGACTTCCTGAGTGCCTCGGGGATACCGTCGAGATGGGGTCTGCCCGGCGCCTAGCGCGGCGAGTTCATGGCTCGGCTGATCGGCGAGTTGCTGTGACGGCGGCCTACCCTGCGGTGATGCGGGTGTGACGGGTGACGGTTGGCCGACGAAAGTGACCCTGCGTCACAAGTGAGTCTTGCCATCAATCGGACATGTCCGTAATGGTTGATGTGATGATATCCCCGGGGTACCGTCTGACTGTTCATCAGCTTCGGAATGCATCGTTCCGGGGCTGTGTGGGGTCTCGCGCGTCACTGTCTGTCGACTGGCCGAGCGTGCTCTTCGGCATGCTCGATCGACGCCGAATCCGGTGCGCTCCTGGAGGTATGACGGACATCGTTCCGCGCAGAAAATCCTCCAGGAGGAATTGGTGTCACATCGAACTGCCGTTGTGCAGGCGGTGAAGCGTCGTCGGGTCGTGCTGGCCTTCGCGGCTGTCTTCGCCGTATTGGCGGGGTTGCTCGCGCCATTGTTCGCGCCCGCGACATCCGCGCAGGCGGCTGGTTCCGCGGTTCTCGATGTCTCCATCGAGGCCGTTGACTCCATCACTTCGGAGCCGCAGTCGGATGCTTCGTACGGCGCGCACAACAACGAGGTCGCCTACAAGGTGTCGTACTCGTGTGCCGCCGCCGACTGTACGGATGCCACGGTGCAGTTGTCGCCGTCGCCGCCGGACCCGCTGGGGTTCGCGAGTGAGCCGTTGTTGTTCTATATGAACTGGACGGCTCCGGCGGGGCTGCCGGGTGCGTCGATCGGCGGTACGGACGCGACGGGCAAGACGGTCAAGCTCGGTGATCTGCCGGCGGGCCGGTCGGGCACGTTCCTGCTCGTGTACCGAATCCCTCCGAGTGGTTCGTACACCCAGGTGCGGGGTTCTCAGTTCTATCCGTCCGGGTTCAAGATCCGTATGTCGGCGACGATGAGCGCGGCCAGTGCGGTCGGTCCCGTGCGGGCCGACGCGGCGCCGGTGACGTGGACGAATTCGGTGCCGTCCCCGTCGCTGGCCGTGTCGAGTCCCGGGTCGGTCAAGCCAGGGGTGAACGTGTCCTGGAGCGTGTCGATGGCCACGGGCTCGTTCGCGCGCATCAGCGGCAGCGTGATCACGGGTACGTCGCAGTGGGTCGCGGCGGGCAGCTACACCGTCGTCGAGAAGCTGGACCCGCGTGCGGTGTACGTGTCGAGCAACGGGAGCGGTGTGTACGACAGCGCGGCGCACACGATCACCTGGTCGCTCGGTACGAAGGACGCCCCGGCGGCGGGGGCTGCGGGGGGCTGGGGCTGGGCGGGCGGTGGCCAGTGGAGCACCCGCGGGCAGTCCACGCCCCGTACGGTGACGGTGAACTACCCGGCGAGCGGGTTCACCTCCGATCCGGGCGGCTGCAACTTCGAGGCGTCGGTGAAGACCACCGCCGAGGTCACGGCCACTTATCTGGACCCGGACCGCACCACGAAGAACACCACCGCGCAGATGTCCCACACGGTCTCGTGCTACGACCCCTTTCCTCGGGCGGATCTGGCGAAGTACAGCACGAACAGCGCTGCCAGCGGGGGTATCCGGCTGCTGAACGTGCCGCCGGATGTGACCGGGCTGACGTGCCCGGCCGGTGGCCGGGACGACTGGAACCGTGCGTGCACCCCGGGCGCGGCCCTGGCCCCGTTCGCGGACAACAACTTCTACTGGACCGTGACCGCCTGGAACCAGTCGAACGCCGCCGGGACCGTGGTGATCGAGGACGACGTTCTGGAACAGGCCGACGCACGCGTCAACAAGATCGACGTGTCGGTGACCACACCGGCCTCCACCGTCGCCTGGACACTGAACGACGGCACGACGGGAACCACGAACGGCGGGGCCACCGCGCCCGCCGGTACCTGGTTCACCAAGGCGAAGATCACCAGCGGCAACCTCGCGCCGAACAACATCAAGCCCAGTGACAACGGGTCAACCCCGTTCAGCATCCACTTCTTCTACACGGTGACGAAGACCGCCCCGATCGGTGAGAAGCGCACGAACACGGCGACGGCGGTCATGTCGTGGCCCGGTACCGGGCTCACCCCGATGGAACTCGGCCCGGCGTCCACCACGATCCAGTTCCGGGAGACGCCGAAGACCCCGATCAGCACACCGAAGCCGGCCTTCGGCGCCGCGTTCGCGGCGTCCGCTGTCGTCGAGGGCGGTGGCAACGCCGTACCGGGCAAGAACGTGACGTTCAGTGTGCGAGGTTCGGCGTCGAACATCCCGGACGGCACCGACATCACCCCGCAGTATGTGTTCATCGCGCCGGTTGGCTGGACGGTCAACCCCGACTCGGCTTCCTTCCCGGCCGGTTCCGTCCCGGACGGTGTGTCCTTCGACTACGCGGCGAAGACCATCGGCGGGGTGTCCCGGCAGGTGGTCGTCGCCACCTGGCCGGACGGCGTGTCGTTCGGTGAGAACACCACCTGGCCCACGATGAGTGTGGTGGCCCAGCCGGGTTCCACGGTCACCGCCGGCACCACCAGCGTGGCGAACACATGGATGGGCGACTCCCGCCACACCTGGACCAGTACCGAGGCCAACTACAGCGGCGCGGTTGCCGATGCGCCGGACGTCGACGGTGACGGGAAGACGACCGAATGGTTCGCGAGCTCGTCGCACAGCATCATGGTCTCGTCCGCCGACGGGCTGAGCGCGCGGAAGGAGATCTGCCGCCCGACGGCCGGGTCGCCGGACGGGTGCACCTGGGTGTCCGACCCGGACCAGACCGTCGCGGTGTCGACGACCGCGAGTGACATCCGCTACCGGATCACCCTGAAGAACACCGGAAACACCACACTCAGCAATGTGACCGCCTACGACGTCCTCCCGTACACCGGGGACATGGGCACCAGCGCCGGAACGGCTTCCACGCCGCGCGGCAGCACCTTCAGCCAGACCCTCGACAGTGTCTCCGACGTCTCCGCGAACCTGAGCCTGGCCTACTCCGCCTCCACCAACCCGAAGCGTGACCAGGTGTACCCGGCCGCGCCGGGTGCGATCGACGACTGGGGTCCCACCCCGGCGGGCAAGAAGGCGATCCGCGCGACCGTGCAGGGCAGTCTCGCCCCCGGCGCCACGGCTACCTTCGGTTTCACGGCCGCGGTCTCGGCCGGATCGGGCGCGGACGCGCTCGCCTGCAACTCGGTCGCCCTCGACAGCTCCCAGACGCTGCCCGCCGAGCCGCGCCCGGTGTGCGCGTCCACCAAGGAGGCCGACCTCTCGGTGTCGGTGCCGGACCGGCTGCCGCTGCAGGTGGGCCGCCCCGGAGTCGTGCCCTTCACCGTCGCCAACGGCGGTGGATCGCAGGAGACGCCCGCGACGGTCACCGTCACCGTCCCCGCCGGTCTGACCGTGAGAGGTCTGAAGCCCGAGGGCTGGACCTGCACCGCCGCTCCCGCCGATGCTCCGCACACCGGGCCTGTGGTGTTGACCTGTGCCCCGGTTGACGGTGACGGTGAGCCGAGGCCCTTGAAGAAGGGCGTCCCGGTCATGCTCGATGTCCCCGTGGTGCCCACCACCGCCGGACGGGTCTGCGTACCGGCCTCCGTCACCGGCCCGATGCACGACCCGGCAATCTCCGACAACGACACCACCGGTTGTCTTCAGGCAAAGGTCGCCACGGCTGGGCTTTCGTTGACGAAGACCGACGGCCGCGATGACGTGGCCGTGGGGGACGAGTACAGCTACACCCTCGTGGCCATGAACTTGCTGCCGGCGGAGACGATCACCGGCGCAGTGCTGACGGACACCCTCCCGGCCGGATTGGCGTTCGTATCTGCCACCCAAGGGGGCACGGTCAGCGGCCAGAACGAGGAGGATGCCTACGGCAATCGCCCCGGTGGGACGGTGACCTGGCAACTCGGCGATCTCGGCCGTGCGGCCGTCGTCTCACCGGACGGAGACAATCCCGATGGCGGTACGGGCGCGAGCGCCTCAGTCCAGGTGAGGGTGAAGGTGCTGCCTGGCGCTTCTGGCACCGTGGTCAACTCGGCGCGGGTCAGTGCCCCCGACCCGGCTGACGCGTCGGAGACGCTGACCGCGAACGCCTCGGACACCGACCGTTTGCGTGCGCTGACCCTGACCAAGTCGTCGGGTATCTCGTCTGCCGGGGTGAGTGCTGGTGACACGGTGACGTATACGGTCACGGCGAAGAACATCGGTACCGCGGACTACACGGAGAGTGTTCCGGCGGTGGTCAGCGATGATCTCGCGGGTGTGCTCGATGACGCGGT
>NZ_JAMQAW010000098.1 GCF_023701525.1 Streptomyces albipurpureus | reverse complement strand
GCGAAACCCACACCACACCAACCCACCCTGACCAGCTAACCAACCACCCCCACACAACGGGGGAACCTCACAGGGGCTGTACGCCCCCGTCCTGGTCGTCCTCACCCGGGGTGAAGGGTTCCGTCCTCAATCGCCGGACGGGCTGGGGGGGGCGCCTGGCGGCGGGCTGTGGGGGTTGGGGGTGCCTCCTGTGTCCGGGGGGCTTGTCTTGGTGTGGGCTGCTCGGGGCAGGGTCTTGGGATTCTCGGGCCGAGGGGTCTTGTCCTGTGGGGGTTGGGGGGTGCTATCGGGGGTGACTCCTCAGCGTCGACGGCCTGAAGCTTCTTTGATCCGGCGTGCGGGTCTTGCCGTCGATCGCTTCCGGGGACACCCCCTGCGCGCCCCCACGCCCAAGCCCGGTTCCTCTTGCCCCCGGGGCGTGTGTCACGTGGAGGAACCAGGGGCGGGTTTCTTGGCCTTGCGTTTGCCTGTCCCTATGGGTTGGGACTCCGGGCCGGCTGTTGGTTGCCGGCGTCCAGACAGGAGATCTCGTACTCAAGGGTCGGACAGGCTCCGCGACTGGTCCTCTTCTGCCGAGACTGGCGTATATGCCCGCCCGCACATTGCCCCTAGGCCCCAGAGCGCAGGTACTTCTCCACCATGGGTTACAGGAATCCACTTCACGCCTACGCCATGTTCCGCAGAGCCCATCCCAGCCCCTCTGCTGGTTGGCACCAGAGCCCGCGCCCCCACCGGGGCACGAAGACCCCACAGTCACAGGAAGGTGGCACAGAGCCAGCCGCCGGGCGACCACGGCCCGACAGCGTCACCACCCGACCACAGAGCGCAGACGCCCATCAAACCCCCGTTAGCCCATCAATCCCCCGTTATGGGGGAAGTAGCGAGTTACCACCGTCACGGCACCCTCGTCACCGGTCCCAATACCGCCGCCGCTGGTTCCTCCGCAGGTCAGGGCCCTGGGGGCAAGGGGATGCAAGTGTCGGATGGGGGCGCGCAGGGGGTGTCCCCGGAAGTGATCGACGGCAAGACCCGCATGCCGGATCAAAGAAGCTTCGGGCCGTCGACGCTGAGGAGTCACCCCCGATAGCACCCCCCAACCACCACAGGACAAGACCCCTCGGCCCGAGAAACCCAAGACCCTGCCCCGAGCAGCCCACACCAAGACAAGCCCCCGCGCAAGGTCCCACCTCAGCCCGTCCGGCGTTTGAGGACGGAACCCTTGCCCCCCGGGCGAGGACGACCAAGACGGGGACGGTCGGCCCGTGTGGCCAGAGCCCCGACCACCAGCAGCCCCAGTAGCAGGAGGGGCTCCCCCAGGGGGCAACCCCAGCCCGTCCGGCGCTTGAGGACGGAACCCTTCACCCCCGGGTGAGGACACCCAACACGGGAACGTACAACCCATGCGCCCAGCCCCCCGACCAAAGGCACCCCGCCAAGGGAACCCTCAGCGACACAAAACGACCCCCAGCATTTCGCCGGGGGCCGTTCTGTGTGGGCGCACAAGGGGCTGTGCGCCGGGTTCAGGAGGTGCGGGGGTGCAGCTCATGAGGTCAGAGGGTGACGCCCTCGGAGCGCAGGTAGTTCACCGGGTTGATGGCGCTGCCGTAGTTCGGGGTGGTGCGGATCTCGAAGTGCAGGTGCGGGCCGCTGGAGTTTCCGGTGTTGCCGGAGAGAGCGATCTGCTGGCCGCCCTTGACCTGCTGCCCGATCTTCACGTCGACGCGGGAGAGGTGGGCGTACTGGGAGTAGGTGTTTCCATCGTGCTTGACCACGACGGCGTTGCCGTAGGCGGGGCCGTCACCGGCACCGTTCGGGCCGGCCTTGACGACGGTGCCGGGGCCCACGGACTTGACGGCGGTGCCGGTGGGCACGGCGAAGTCCTGGCCGGAGTGCTTGCTCGCCCACATGCCGCCGGCGTTGCCGTAGGTGGCGCTCACCACGTACTGGGAGACCGGCTTGGTCCACCCGGAGGCGGCCTTCTTGACGGCGACGGGCTTGGCGGCCTTCTTGGCCGCTACGGCCTTCTTGACGGCGATGGTCTTTGCGGCGGCCTGGGACTGAGCCTGGGCCTGTGCCGCGACGACGTTCGCGGTGCTGCTGACGGTGGCGGGCTTAGCGGCCGCCGTACCGGTCTCGGCGGCGAACGCAGCTCCTGTGCCGAGCACCGTCACGGCTCCCAGACCAGCAGCGACGACGGCGGTACGGGTACGAAGGGCGGACGGGCGGGGACGACGGGAAGTGACGCGCGACATACGGGACAAGCCTCCAGGCACAAGGGGACCCGGCACGAGGATTCGCATCGGGTGTTTGGCTATCCCTTGGTAACCGAAGCACCCACTTCACCTCAAACACCCCATCTACGACATTAAGCCGTAGTTGAATCATCCCAAATCGGACCCTTGACACCTTTCGATCATGATCGCGATGCGCATCGAAAAGTAGCTGCGGAATCCATGACGAAAGGGGTTTAACCGCATGTACGACCCCTGGCGTGCCCCGGGCCCTTCGACAGCAGGCCTCCCGAGACCACCCGCCCCGGCCGGAGGACCAAAGTCCCGAAGGGGGCATGTCCGCGTCCTCGTAGGGGCGGCCGAACAGCCCTCCTATTCCAGTTAGTAAGGCCGGATGGGCCTGTGTGCCTTGTCACCGGCCCAACGCCCTTTACCCGCCCGGAAAGTGGCCTGCGCCACTACCCTCAAGCGGGAATCACGGGGGTGGGGGCTATGAAGAGCAGCAGCGTGGCGCGGGTGGTCGCGGTCCATGGTCAGCAGCAGGGATCAGGGGTACTTCTGGGCCCCAGAACCATCCTGACCTGCGCACATGTCGTCGGCTCCGACCAGGTGGCGGTCGCGCATCCGACTCGGGAAGGGCGGGTGAGCTGCACAACGCTCTGGACGGGGGACCGCCATCTGATCGACGCGGCCATCCTGATCGCGGATCGGGACATCATCCCGGCAGATCAGCTTGGACGACTCCGCTGGGCCCGCCTGACCAGGGACGATGCCTTGGAGGGGTGCCAGACGATCGGTTTCCCCGGCCAGCAGCGCCACCGAAGGAACCACCTTGACTTCGGGCAGTACACAGGCCGTGTCCTGCCCGTCGCCGGCAGGCTGCGTGGCGCCCTCACCTTCTGGCTCGACCACTCCCCCGGCCTCCCCGATGAGCGCTCCCCGCTCGCCGGCCTCTCCGGCGCCCCCCTCTTCGCCGGCTCCGTGCTGCTGGGGATCGTGTCGAAGGTCCGCGGCACCGCCGGACACCAGCATCTGGAGGCCGTACCCGCGGAGGCGATCCAGCAGACCCTGCGGCGCACCTCGCTCACCGAGCTGTTCTCCACCCGGGGAACAGGCCCCGTCACTCCTGGTGACGGAGCCTCCGTGCCTGCGGTGTGGTGGCCCACCCCGGCCGAGAAGTCCCTCGCGGCGGCGTTGGCGCTGCCGCCCCTGGAGCGACTCACCAGCTTCCACTCCCGGGACTCCGCCTTCGAAGAGGGATACGCGGACGCCCTGCGGGCCCAGTACCGCAAGACCGAGGTCTTCGGCATCGATGAGCTGGGCATCAGCGAGGCGAGCTGGGACCTCGACACGGCCTATCTGAGCCTTGAGGCCACCGAGGTGGAGAGCGCGGAAGAGCCCCGGCCCGGCTCGCCGATCGACACGCTCTCCCCGGCACGTCCCCAGCGGGTGGAGAACCTTCTCAGCCGCCACCGCCATACGCTGCTCCGCGGTGAGGCGGGCGCGGGCAAGACCACCCTGGTGTGGTGGCTCGCCGCCCATGCCGCCGGGGGCACCCTCCCCACCGAACTGGACGAACTCAACGGCCTGGTCCCCTTTGTCATCCCCATGCGGAGCCTGCAAGCGCGGGGCGGCGGGTTCCCCACCCTCGACGAGCTCGCCCAGGTCGCCGAGCTCCCCATCGGGCAAGCCCCCCACGGGTGGGTGGAGCGCGTACTGGAGTCCGGACGCGCCCTGATCCTCGTCGACGGCCTCGATGAGCTCCCCCAGGCCCAGCGGCACAGAGCCCGCAGCTGGCTCACCCTCCTCCTCGCCAGGCATGACAACAGCCGCTGTCTGGCGACCGTGCGCCCCGGCGCGGTGGAGGCGCGCTGGCTGACGTCGGAGGGGTTCGCCGATCTTCTGCTGCTGCCGATGAGCGATGAGGACATCGACGCCTTCGTCATCGCCTGGCACCAGGCCGCCTGTCTGGAGTACACGCCACTCGACAGGATGCGGGCGGATGTCGAGGCAGGCCGGTTGCATGAGCTTCGACAGCGACTGCGACGGGAGTTCGCCAACAACCGGGTGCTGCGCGATCTCGCCCGTACGCCTCTGCTGTGCGCGGTGATCTGCGCACTCCACCGCAAGCGAAAGGGCACCCTTCCGCACACCCGGTGGGAGCTCTACAAGGCCACCCTCGACATGCTGCTCGGCAAGCGGGACAGCGGGCGCGGTATCGAAGCCCCCGAGGGCCTGACCATCGGCGTCGAAGAGAACAAACTACTGCTCCAACACATCGCCGTCTGGCTGGTGCGCAACGGTCAGACCCAGCTCACCCTGGAGAAGGCCGTCACCCAGATCGAGTTGGCGACCAGGAGCATGCGCCATGTGCGGGACCAGGGGAGCCCCGAGCGGATCCTCACCCATCTACTCAACCGCAGCGGACTGCTTCAGCAGCGCACCGGAGACGTCATCCAGTTCATCCATCGGACCTTTCAGGACTATCTGGCGGCCAAGGAGTTCTCCGACACCGACAGCGTCAGCGAGTTGCTCCGCCACGCCCATGACGAGCAGTGGCAGGACGTGATCCGGCTCGCCGTTGGGCACCTTGACCGCAGTCGGGTCGATGAGCTGGTCAGAGGCCTGATCGAGCGGGGAGACAGAGCGGCGGATGAGTCTGATCGCCGTTCGCTGCATCTCTTGGCCGGGTACTGCGCTTCATCCGCCGTCTTCCTCAACCACCACATCCTGGCCGCGTCGGAACAGCGAATCCGTGCGCTGATGCCGCCCGAGAACTTCCAGCAGGTGCATGCGCTGGCCTCGCTCGGCGCCTATGTCCTTCCCCTGCTCCCGGGACCGGCGAGAAACCCAGCCATCAGCAAGGCGGTGATCGAGACCATCGCTGCGGTGGGTGAGGAGGCGGGTCTCGATCGACTCCTGGAGTTCACCCAGGACCCCCATCCCCAGGTACGTCATGCCCTTGTCGACGCCTGGAGCAGTCTTCCGGCCGAGACATACGCCCGCCGGGTGCTCTCCCGGACTGATCTGGCCGACATCACGCTCACCGTCACCACCAAGGAGCAGCTTCAGGCCTTGGAGCACTGCGGCCCCTGCACCGATGTGTTCGTACGGGGCCCTCACTCCGCTGCGGACCTGGAGACCTGTCTCCCCCGTACCGGACTCACCCGCCTCGACGTCGTCTCCAACAGCGCGGTGGCCGATCTGAGCTTTGTCAGGAGTCGCGCCCCGATTGACCGTTTGACGCTGCTGGGCTGTTCCCAACTCTCCGACCTGGGCGAACTGGCCGAACGATCGTTCACCGATGTCGGCTTGGGTGGGGGGGAGTTGGCGCTGCCAGGGCCCTATCCGCGGATTGGGCTCCTCTATGTGTACGAAGAGAGCGCCATGGACTATGCGGCGCTGGCTCAGTGGAACACCGTGGAAGGGCTCTCTCTGCAGCCGCCCCAGCGCATGTCGTCCCTGGTCCGCGCCATCGAGGGTATGACCGCTCTGCGCAGGCTGACCATTTTCCAGTTGGAACTCCTCGACCTGGATGCGGCTGATACCGCCCCCCGGATCACCTCGCTGACCCTCAGCGCGTTGGACCGTCATCTCAACACCTCCGCGCTCGCCCGGGTCTTCCCCGCCCTCAACCGTCTGATGCTCAGCGTTCACGGCGTGCGGGAGTACGCGATCGACCTCACCCCGCTCCAGCAGCTTCCGGGTCTGACCATCGGCATCACGGCCAACGGCGTACGGCTCCAGATCACCGGCGCTGAGCCATTCGAGGGACGTCTGAAGGTCGTCACCGGCCAGTGAACGGCGGCGTCCTTCCCGGCCCCGCCCTCATCCGGAATGCTCCTGTCCATGACCAGATCCGTGATGGGCACCGACCGTCGCACCTCCCGCGTCCGCCCGCTCCTCACCGGGCTCGCCTGCGTCCTGACCACCAGCGTCGCCTTGACCACCCTCACCTTCAGCAGTCCCGCCGGGGCCGGTACCGCCGATAGCGGGCTCAAGGGGGCCATCGACACCCTGCTCGCCGACTCCCGGCTCGACGGCGGCGCGGCGGGGGTCGTGATCGCCGATGCCGATACCGGCGAGCGGCTCTATCAACGGGACGGCGGCGACCGTCTGATGCCCGCCTCCAACACCAAGATCGCCACCTCTGTCGCCGCCATGGGCGTCCTCGGACCGCAGTACCGCTTCGCCACCGATGTCCTGTCCACCGGAAGTCGGGACGGCGCCACCCTCACGGGAGACCTCTACCTCCGCGGCGGCGGCGATCCGACCACCCTCGCCAAGGACTACGACAAGCTCGCCGCCGCGGTCGCCGCGACCGGAGTCACCAAGGTCACCGGCCGGCTGAACGCCGATGACACCCGCTTCGACACCCAGCGGCTGGGCCGCTCCTGGGCCTCCGACGACGAGTCCTCGTACTACTCCGCCCAGACCTCGGCGCTCACCGTCGCCCCGGACACCGACTACGACTCCGGCACGGTCATCGTGGAGGCCGTCCCCGGCGCGAGGGCCGGGGACAAACCCAAGGTGACCTTGGTGCCGAAGACCGCCTACGTCAAGCTGGACATCAGCGGCACCACCGTCGCGGCCGGGCAGTCCGACACCCTCTCCGTCCAACGGCGACACGGCAGCAACACCGTCACCGTCAGCGGAACCATCCCGATCGGAGCGAGTGCCACCAAGGAGTGGGTGACCGTCTGGGAGCCCACCGGCTATGCCGCCGCGGTCTTCGCCGACGCCCTCGTGCGCCATGGCGTCAAGGTCGCGGGTACCACCCGGCTCGGCCGGACCACCCCCGCCACCGCCAAGCTGGTCACCTCGCACAGCTCCATGCCACTACGCGAACTGATGCACCCCTTCATGAAACTGTCCAACAACATGCACGCCGAGGCCCTGACCAAGGCCATGGGGCACAAGACCGCCGGGCGGGGCAGTTGGAGCGCCGGACTCGCGGCGATCGCGGCCCAGTTGAGCAAGGAGGGCGTCACCACCAGCACCGTGCGGCAGGTCGATGGTTCGGGGCTCTCCCGGATGAACCTCTTCCCCGCCGAACAGTTCGCCTCGCTTCTCGTCTCGGTACGCGATGCCCCTTGGTACGCCGACTGGTACGCCTCGCTGCCGCAGGCCTGTGGCCCCGACCGGGCCGCCGGCGGCACGCTCCGTACCCGTATGTGCAACACACCGGCCGCTCTCAACGCACGGGCCAAGACCGGCTCGCTGACCGGCGCCTCGGGACTCTCGGGGTACGTCAAGGACGCGGGCGGTCGTGAACTCGTCTACAGCATCATCCTCAACAACTATCTGGCGTCGTCGGTGAAGAGCATCGAAGACGCGATCGTGGTGACTCTGGCCCGCTCGGACACAGCCACCGAATCAGTCCCAGCCATCACTCCCGCCCTCTCCCGTACCACCGATCAACCCGCTGACCGGGAATGCTCCTGGCAGAAGCCGAAGTTCTGCTGAATGCTTCATGGCCCGGCCCGTAGCTGGGTACGGTCCGGGCCATGACCGACACCCACATCACCCACGACATCGAACTCGCCGACGCGATCGAGGCCGTCCGCGAACAGCTCATCGACGCCGCGACCCGTGCGACCGGCAAGCCCGTCCTCTTCGAAGTGGGGGACATCGAGATGGAGTTCACCATCGAGCTCCGCAAGGACGTCAGCGGTGGGCTGAAGGCGAAGGCGTGGGTGCTGGAGGCGGGCGCGGACATCACGCGATCGACCGGGCGTACCCACCGGGTGGCGTTCACCCTCAAGCCGAAGAACGCCCAGACCGGAGGCGGCTGGCTGGTCGGCAACGACGAGGACGCCAGCACCGGTGACTTCGGCGCGGTCGATCCTTACGGACACCGATGAGCCTGTTCGCCGGGGGGTCTCCGGGCCGTCGAGTGGTGGCCGTCTTCGGACAGCGCCAGGGCAGCGGTGTCATCATCACCCCGACCACCATCCTCACCTGCGCCCATGTCGTCGGCTCCGGCCACACCGCCGGAGTCGCGATCCCCAGCCGTACCGGGGTGGTCTACTGCCAGGTCGTCTGGTCGGACCCCAAACTCGACGCGGTTCTCCTCCAGAGCCCCAAGCGCCTGATGGTGAGCACCAACTGGGTGCTCAAGGAGACCCCGGTCCGGATGGGCGATGTCTCCGTCGACAGCCCGATACCGCACTGCGAGATCGTCGGCTTTCCCCGTATCCAGCGGTACGACGGCCAGAACCTCGACGTCGACCAGTACACCGGGACCGTGCTGCCGCTCGCGGGGATCATCCGCAAGACGATGGTGTTCGAGTTCGACAATCCACCCGCGGCCGAACCGACCGATGGCACCTCCCCCCTGGCCGGGCTCTCCGGTGGCCCCGTCTACTCGGGCGGCACCCTGCTCGGCATCGTCAGAGGGGTGCCCCACGGGCGCAACCACCGCAGGGTGGAGTGCGTGCCGGTGGGTCTCATCTTCTCCGATGTGCAGCTGCGCGAGTGGTTCGGGCGTCGCTCCGAGACCATGAGCCCACCCAGACTGGACCGGCTGGGACGCGCCAACCCCGACGACGCCCGCCATGAGGAGGAGTACGGGGAGGCCCTGAGCGCGGAGTACCGCAAGACGAAGATCTTCGGCTTGGACGAGCTGAGCCGGCGGGACTGCGAATGGGATCTGGACACCGCGTATCTGAGCCTGGAGGCCAGCCCACGCCCCCGCACCCCCCGCAGGTCGGCAACCGGTCCGCGGGCGCCCCGCCACTACTGGCAGCACCCGGAGATCGCCGAAGAGCACGGCAGCGGGCCCCAGCGGATCGAGGAACTGCTCGCCACCCGCTCCCGGGTCCTGCTGCGCGGTGACGCGGGCGCCGGCAAGACCACACTGATCTGGTGGCTGGCCGCACATGCCGCCGCGGGCACCCTCGATGACCGACTCGCCGAGCTCAACGGGCTGGTCCCGTTCGTCGTCCCCCTGCGCACCCTGCGCGCCCGGGGCGACGGCTTTCCCTCCCCGGCGCAGCTCGGTGCGGTCTCCCGGCTGATGATCGACGAGGCACCACAGGGCTGGGCGGGCCGGGTCCTGGAGGGCGGGCGGGCGCTGCTGCTGGTCGACGGACTCGACGAAGTCCCCCAGGACGACCGGGAGGAGGCCCATCGCTGGCTCTCCCAACTGCTGCGGCGCTTCCCCCGGACGCGGTGTGTGGTGACCGTGCGCCCACTCGCCGTCCCGCCCGACTGGCTCAACTCCGAGGGCTTCGAGGAACTCTGTCTGCTGCCCATGCAGGACGCCGACATCCAGGCGTTCACCGCCGCCTGGCACACCGCGGCCCGGCTGGACGAGAGCACCCCCGAGACGCTCAACGAGCTGGAACGGGGGCTCGCCCAGCAGTTCACCCTCAATCCCGCGCTCAGAGACCTCGCTCGGACCCCGCTGCTGTGCGCCGTCATCTGCGCCTTGCACCGGCTGCGCCAGGGCTTTCTTCCCGACACCCGGTGGGAGCTCTACCGGTCAGCGCTGGAGATGCTGCTGGGCCACCGGGACAAGCGCCGCAAGGTCGGTACGCCCGAAGGCATCGTCTTGACCGTCGAGGAGAACCAGCAGCTGCTTCAGCGGATCGCGGTGTGGCTGGTGCGAGGCGGGCAGACGGAGTTCACCCGGGACCAGGCCGTGCACCAGCTGGAGCGGGCCCTGGTAGGAATGCCGCAGGTCCGGCGGCAGGGCACACCCGAGCAGACCCTCACCCATCTCCTCAACCGCAGCGGTCTGCTCCAGGAACGCTCGGACGGCATGTTCCAGTTCGCGCACCGCACCTTCCAGGACTTCCTCGCGGCGAAGGAGTTCATCGAGGGCGATCAACTCAATGAACTGCTCCGCCACGCGTCCGAGCAGGAATGGCACGACGTACTGCTGCTGGCGGCCGGCCACTGCTCCCGGCGTGATCTACCCGTGCTGGTCAAAGGGCTCCTCGCCGCCGGCAAGGCCGCACGGCGCCAATCGGACTCGGAACGCACCGCCCTCTACGTCCTTGCGGCCCTCTGTGCCCAGCACGCCGCCTGGCTCGACGAAGTGACCCACCGAAGGGTACGAGAGGCGATCAAGGACGTCCTCCCGCCGAGCAGCGCCAGAACGCGCAGCCATCTGGCTCGGCTGGGCCCCTATGTGCTGTCCCTGCTACCGGACCCGCAGTCCCAGGATCCCGCGGCGCGGGAACAGCTCGCGGAACTGATCAGCACGATCGGCGGCAGTGCCGCCATCCCCTACGCACACCGGCTGGCGCTCTCGGCCGAGGGCTCGCAGCACAACCAGTTCCTCCTCACCCGGGACTGGTCGCAGTTCCCACCCGAGGAGTACGCGCGTGAGGTACTCGCCCATCTCGACCTGGACAGCATGCCGGTCTACATGGCCCATGAGGCACAGCTCGCCTCACTTCAGCTGCTGCCGCGCGCTCGCCTCATCGCGGTGGGGGGACCCATCTCCCCGACGGCCCTCGCCGACGGGCTGGGCCCGGGGAATCTGTTCTCCGTCGCCCTGGACAACAATCCGCTGCTCACCGATCTCCGCCCGCTCCTCGGCTGTGCGGGCACTCTGACGCAGCTGACCATCGCCCGCTGTGTGCGGATGCGGGACTTCACCGCGCTGACCGCACTGGAATCGCTGGAGGAGCTGCATCTGATCGAGGTGCCGATCTCCACCGCCGATCTCGCGGTACTGGCCCGGGTCTCCCGATTGCGCAGGCTGGTGCTGCGAGCTCCGATCGTCGCGCGGGAGGAGAGCCTCGACTTCACCGCACTCCGCGCCCTCCCTCAGCTGAAGATCGCGCTCAGTGGGCTGGAGGACGCCCGCATCCTGGGCAGAGCCGCCATCGACGACCAGTTGGACCTCTTTGTGGACCCGGAACTGCCCGCCACGCTCCAGCAGGGCACCGGCCGACCGGCCAGCCCGCGGAGACGGCTCATTCGCTAGCCCTCTCCCCAAGCGGTGAGACCCCGGGCACGGCGGCAGCCGGCGGCCCGGGTGAGCGAGCGGGGGCTTCGCCGAGCGGTTTCGGTTCACCGGACCACCGGACCGCGCGCTCGACCTCGCCAGCACTCTGGAAACACCGAGAAAGGGTCTGCCCCGGACCGTACGACGTACGGAATCCGGGGCAGACCCTTTTTGCTTAAGGCACCTCGCGGAGGCTAGGCCTCCTTGGAGAGGTTAGGCCCGGCACCGCCCGCAGCCTGCTCGATCGGCGGGACGTCCGGCAGAGCGGACTTCTCCTCGCCGCGGAAGGTGAACTTCTTCTCTTCACCCTCACCCTCGGAATCCACGACCACGATGTGACCGGGGCGCAGCTCACCGAAGAGAATCTTCTCCGAAAGCACGTCCTCGATCTCACGCTGGATCGTCCGGCGCAGCGGCCGGGCACCCAGCACCGGGTCATAGCCCTTCTTCGCCAGCAGGGACTTGGCCGAGGCACTCAGCTCCAGGCCCATGTCGCGGTCCTTGAGCCGCTCATCCACCTTGTCCACCATGAGGTCGACAATCTGAATGATGTCTTCCTCGGTGAGCTGGTGGAAGACGACCGTGTCATCGACACGGTTCAGGAACTCGGGCCGGAAGTGCTGCTTCAGCTCTTCGTTGACCTTGACCTTCATCCGCTCGTAGTTCGACTTGACGTCGCCCTGTGCGGCAAAGCCCAGGTTGAATCCCTTGGAGATGTCCCGGGTCCCGAGGTTGGTCGTCATGATGATGACCGTGTTCTTGAAGTCCACGACCCGTCCCTGGGAGTCGGTCAGTCGACCGTCTTCCAGGATCTGGAGAAGGGAATTGAAGATATCGGGGTGGGCCTTCTCGACCTCGTCGAAGAGGACGACCGAGAACGGCTTCCGGCGCACCTTCTCGGTGAGCTGGCCACCCTCTTCGTAACCCACGTATCCGGGCGGGGAACCGAAGAGACGGGAAACCGTGTGCTTCTCGCTGAACTCCGACATGTCGAGGGAGATCAGGGCGTCCTCGTCACCGAAGAGGAATTCGGCGAGCGTCTTGGACAGCTCGGTCTTACCGACACCGGACGGGCCGGCGAAGATGAACGAGCCACCGGGACGCTTCGGGTCCTTCAGACCCGCACGCGTACGGCGAATGGCCTGAGAGAGCGCCTTGATGGCGTCCTTCTGGCCAATGACGCGCTTGTGCAGCTCGTCTTCCATGCGCAGCAGCCGGGAGGATTCTTCCTCGGTGAGCTTGAAGACGGGAATGCCGGTCGCCGTGGCCAGGACTTCGGCAATGAGCTCGCCGTCGACCTCGGCGACGACGTCCATGTCGCCGGCCTTCCATTCCTTCTCGCGCTTGGCCTTCGCAGCGAGCAGCTGCTTCTCCTTGTCGCGGAGGGAGGCCGCCTTCTCGAAGTCCTGGGAGTCGATGGCCGACTCCTTGTCCCGGCGCACGCCCGCGATCTTCTCGTCGAACTCGCGGAGGTCCGGCGGTGCGGTCATCCGGCGGATGCGCATCCGGGAGCCGGCCTCGTCGATCAGGTCGATCGCCTTGTCCGGCAGGAAGCGGTCCGAGATGTACCTGTCCGCCAGGGTCGCGGCCTGGACGAGGGCCTCGTCCGTGATGGAGACCCGGTGGTGGGCCTCGTAGCGGTCGCGCAGACCCTTGAGGATCTCAATGGTGTGCGGCAGCGACGGCTCGGCGACCTGGATGGGCTGGAAGCGGCGCTCCAGGGCCGCGTCCTTCTCCAGGTGCTTGCGGTACTCGTCGAGCGTGGTGGCGCCGATGGTCTGGAGCTCACCACGGGCGAGCATCGGCTTCAGGATGCTGGCCGCGTCGATGGCGCCCTCGGCGGCACCCGCGCCGACGAGCGTGTGCAGCTCGTCGATGAACAGGATGATGTCGCCGCGGGTGCGGATCTCCTTGAGGACCTTCTTCAGGCGCTCCTCGAAGTCACCGCGGTAGCGGGAGCCCGCGACCAGGGCACCGAGGTCCAGGGTGTAGAGGTGCTTGTCCTTGAGGGTCTCGGGCACCTCGCCCTTGACGATGGCCTGGGCCAGGCCCTCGACGACCGCCGTCTTGCCGACGCCGGGCTCGCCGATGAGCACGGGGTTGTTCTTCGTACGACGGGACAGCACCTGCATGACCCGCTCGATTTCCTTCTCGCGCCCGATGACCGGGTCGAGCTTGGACTCTCGGGCCGCCTGGGTGAGATTGCGGCCGAACTGGTCCAGGACGAGCGAGGTCGAGGGTGTGCCCTCGGCCGGGCCGCCGGCGGTGGCGGCCTCCTTGCTTCCCGAGTACCCGGAGAGCAGCTGGATGACCTGCTGCCGGACCCGATTCAGGTCGGCGCCCAGTTTCACGAGGACCTGGGCTGCGACGCCCTCACCCTCGCGGATCAGGCCGAGCAGGATGTGCTCCGTGCCGATGTAGTTGTGGCCCAGCTGAAGGGCCTCGCGGAGCGACAGCTCCAGGACCTTCTTGGCACGGGGGGTGAAGGGGATGTGCCCGGACGGGGCCTGCTGGCCCTGACCGATGATCTCCTCCACCTGCTGGCGGACCGCCTCGAGCGAAATCCCGAGGCTCTCCAGGGCCTTAGCGGCGACACCCTCACCCTCGTGGATAAGGCCCAGGAGGATGTGCTCGGTGCCGATGTAGTTGTGGTTGAGCATCCGGGCTTCTTCCTGAGCCAGGACGACAACCCGCCGCGCGCGGTCGGTGAACCTCTCGAACATCGTTAATCGCTCCTCAGAGCGGTCAGGCAGTAAGGGGTCGGTCCCCTCCCTGTCCTTCCGCAGCTTAGTCCCGCAAGCGGGGACCGCTCATTCCAACTGCCGACACCCGTTTGTGGCCTCCAGACCCCTGAACGCCGACAACTGCTCCAACCCGATGGTGCGAGACGATGTTCCCGCAGGCCAGGCAGTTACCCTCACCATCAGTACGCCGATGGCGAACGTAAAGGCTCCCCGCGAGCGTGTCGCCCCTTCCCACTAGGGATGTCTTACCCGCAAGCACTGACAGTCCATGCGGCGCACACCGGTTCCCTCCGCTACGGGCGAACAACCTTCCGCCCCCGAATGCTCCCGAACACCCCCATCCCCGACACAATGAGCAACCGATGACCCACTCTGCGTAACCCTGAAGATAGGTCAAGAGTTCCCGGGATATGCCTTACACCGTTCCGTCCCCCCGTACGTCCCCCGAGGACGCCACGCTCCGGCAGCGCGAAAAGAAGGCGCGGTGGGTGCGGTGGTACGAGACGGAGCTGGGATGGGCAGTAACAGCCGACTCAGGCAACACAGAAGTCACGGCCCAACCAAATACCTCGGGAGACGGCGCAAGCCTCAATCTTCCCGCGGTGTGGCTGCGTACCGGGGTGCGTTTCGATGTACTGGAATTCCCGGCCGAGGTGGGTGCGGCGGTACTGGGCCAATCGCGAATCTCCGGGCCTGTGGCGCTCGCAGGCCCCCGCCGGGACCGAATGCGACTCTTGGTGGCCGCGGGGAGCGCTGAGGAACTTCCAGGGCTGCTGGACTGGCTGGAATGGGGTGGGATCACCCTGGATCTGACCGCCATGGGTGCGGGAGGGGAAATGGTCGCCCCACCCCCACCTGGCTGGCCCGGCTCTCGGGAGGCCGCCGTCTGGCTGCGACCCCCCGTGCCGGGCTGTGAGGTGGAGCCGACACTTCCGGCCCTGGCGCCCTGGGGGCGCGGGATCGGAACCGGCCGGGGCCATGGCCCCGATCTCGTACGACTCCTCGATGTAGTGGCCTCCGAGTGCCACCGCATCCGTTTGCTGGGTACGAATATCCGCACGACCGCGGGAACGAGCGCGTAGAAATATGCGGCCTGCGAATATCCGGCCGATTAAGACAGGCGCTACTCAGCCGTTGGCCTTCTCGTAGGCCTCGCGGACCGTGGCGGGGACACGCCCGCGGTCGTTGACCTCGTAGCCGTTCGACTTGGCCCACGCGCGGATTTCCGCGGTGTCCTTGTTACCACTCGCCGCCGCCCGGCCCTTGCCCCGCCCCGAAGCGGCGCGGCCACCCGTGCGCCGCCCGCTCTTGGCGTACGGGTCAAGCAGCCCGCGGAGCTTGTCCGCATTGGCGGTGGTGAGGTCGATCTCGTAGGTCTTGCCGTCCAGAGCGAACGTGACGGTCTCGTCCGCCTCGCCGCCGTCGAGGTCGTCGACAAGAAGGACCTGAACCTTCTGTGCCACCGGATTTCCTTTCATCGAAAATGCAGTACGCGGAAAGGAAACCGCTTTTCCTTGGAAAACACAAACCCTTGGCAGACGTTCAGATCCTCAAGAACGCGGGAAACATGCGCGATTCGGACATAGGGTTCCTCGGTAAGTGGTGATCACAGGTGCAGAAGCATCCGACTGTTGCCCAAGGTGTTCGGCTTCACGCGTTCGAGCCCGAGGAACTCGGCTACGCCCTCATCATAGGAACGCAGCAGCTCGGCGTAGACATCTCCGTCGACTGGTGTCTCACCGATCTCGACGAAGCCGTGCTTGCTGAAGAAGTCGACTTCGAAGGTGAGGCAAAAAACCCTACGCACCCCCAGCCAGCGCGCTGTGTGCAACAGTTTGTCGAGCACCTGATGACCGATGCCGGTGCCCTTGAAGAGGGGATCGACAGCAAGTGTGCGTACTTCTGCGAGGTCTTCCCACATGACATGTAGAGCACCGCAGCCGACGACAGTACCGTCTTCGTCCCGTTCCGCGACCCAGAACTCCTGGATGGCTTCGTAAAGAGTCACTGTTGCTTTGTCCAGCAGGATGCCTTCGGTCACGTACGGATCGACCAGTCGACGGACCGCGGCCACATCGCCGGTCCTGGCCCGTCTGACGGTGATGGCATTTGCCGCTGCATTAGACATGCATCGACGCTATCGCCCCGAGGTTGTCCGACCACCGGCGGGATGGTCGCCGTGAACTGCGTCTTGGTCGGGAACAGCGTCATCATGTGGAACTGGGTCTTCGGCGAGAACTGAGTCATCAACGGCCGGAACGCTGTCTTCGGCCAAAACGGAGTCATCACCGCGAACCGTGTCATCGGCTTCGGTAGCGGGTGCGCCTTGTCCGGTCGCGTTCGGAACGGGGTCGCCCTGAACCATCCGCACAGCCGCTTCCAGTGACTCCCGCTGTTCGGACGACATCATGCCGAAGAAGGCGACAAGGGCGGCGGCGGGGTTGTCGCTCTTGGACCAGGCGTCGTTCATCAAGGCCGCGGAGTAAGCGGCACGGGTGGAGACCGCGGTATATCGATAGGCGCGGCCCTCGACTTCCCTGCGAACCCAGCCCTTCTGATGGAGATTGTCCATTACCGTCATGACCGTCGTGTACGCGATGGACCGTTCCTGTTGCAGGTCTTCCAGAACTTCCCGGACGGTGACCGCCCGGTTCCATTGCCAGACCCTTGTCATGACGGCGTCTTCGAGCTCTCCCAATTGGCGGGGCACAAACCCACCATAGTGGGAGAAGTCGGAATGCCGGGTAATGACGTAACAAAAAGGACGTACGGCTGACGAGGAAGTCCGCCGTACGTCCCTACGCCCGAGCCGTAGGCCCGGATGGCATCAGCTGGTCAGCTGGGTGACCCGCTCCGGCGAGCGGCCTCCGCGCGAGCGATCGTCGCGTCCGCGATCGCGTCCTCCTTGGACTTGTTCGGGCCGCCCTGACTCTTGACGATCGTCACGATCAGAGCGGTGAAGAGGGCGGCCATCACCACGGGAGGCACAAGCGCGGATACGTAGTCCATGCCTCCCAGAGTAACTACCCGGCGGCGCGCTCCTCCGGTGGGGGCACGGGGCGACGGCGCGGCGGAAAGACCTCGGAGGGCTTGGGCACCGGGCGCTCGCCGGGGGCGGGCTGAGCGGGCTCCGGCTGAGCGGGGGCCGGCTTGGGCTGCGGGCGGGGCTCCGGCTTCGATCCGGAATCTCGCTCATCGGCCGACCGCCCCCCGGGGAGCGCCAGCAGCCGGGTGCGCGGGGCGGGGGTGGTCCGCTGGGCGAGCCTGGCCCTTACGGACCGCTCGGCCACCGACTGGCAGCGCTCCAGCACGGCGGCGGCGAGGGAGTTGGCGCGCAGGGCCCGCAGGGCGGCGAGGTCATCGGGGACGGGATCGTAGCCGGCGGCGAGGGCGTCCTGGAGCAGCGCCAGATAGCCAGTCATGGAGCCGGGGAGAGCCTCGCGGTAGCGGGCGAGATCGGCGAGGAGGAAGGCGCGCAGCCGCCCGGCCTCGGATGCTGCCTCATCAAGGGATTCAGCCAGGCGCAGACAGTCCTGGATGTCCTCATCGGGCAGGGGGCTGGGATGGAGGGCGACGGCGAGGGAGCGTCGGAGCACACGCAGCTCGTCTGCGCTGAAGGCCATGCCGCCGCGGGAACCGTATGGCGTGGGCATGGAGTGACGATACGTGCGACTTAGACAAAATCGACTTAATGCGGGCAGTTTGGGCGCGGCGCGATCTGCCCAGGCGGGCCGGTAGCCCACCGGGCCCTCCGAAGCCGCCCAAGCCGCCCGTGGCGGGCCTTCCCGCCACCGTGCTCAGATCAGATCGACGTGCGGGCCGTGGAAACGCGGGAGATGACGTGCTGGCCGCGGGGCTGTGGAGGCTCTGACGGGCTGGGCGGACCTGCCGGGACCGGGTGTTGTGTCATGGCACCCCTGGCGCCGCCGTCCCACCCACCACCGCCCACCGCCCACCGCCCATGACGTCTTCCGCTGTGGCGCGGTTCTGTTCGTCATGTGTCGGACGGGCCGGACTGCTGGGTCCTGGCGGGTACCGGGTGGGAGGGCGGTCGGGTGGTCGGACCGGCGACGAACGGTCGACGGTGGGTTCTCCTCCAGCGGATCGAGGGCGGAGCCAGCCGGGGTCACATACGGGAGACATTTCGTTCATAGACCAGCCGGAGGCCGATCAGTGTCAGCCAGGGCTCGTGCTCGTCGATCTCCGATGACTCCCCCAGCACCATGGGTGCCAGACCACCGGTCGCGATGACCGTGACCTCATCCGGTTCCGCCGCGGCCAGTTCGGTCTTCATCCGGCGCACCACCCCGTCCACCTGTCCCGCGAACCCGTAGACGATGCCCGACTGCATGGCTTCGACCGTGTTCTTGCCGATCACGCTCCGCGGGCGGGCCAGTTCGATCTTGCGCAGCTGGGCACCCTTGACTCCGAGCGCCTCAACCGAGATCTCGATGCCGGGGGCGATGACTCCGCCCACGTACTCGCCTCGGGTGCTCACCGCGTCGAAGGTCGTCGCCGTACCGAAGTCCACGACGATCGCCGGCCCCCCGTACAGGTCCACGGCCGCCAAGGCATTGATGATGCGGTCCGCTCCGACCTCCTTGGGGTTGTCCATCAGGATCGGCACCCCGGTCTTGATGCCCGGTTCGACGAGCACGGCGGGCACATCGCCGTAGTAGCGGCGGGTCACCTCCCGCAGTTCGTGCAGGACGGAGGGCACGGTGGAGCAAATCGCGATGCCTTCGATGCCGTCGCCCAACTCGACCCCGAGCAGGGGGTGCATCCCCATCAGCCCCTGGAGCAGGACGGCCAGTTCATCGGCGGTGCGGCGGGCATCCGTCGAGATGCGCCAGTGTTCGACGATCTCGTCGCCGTCGAAGAGACCGAGGACGGTGTGGGTGTTGCCGACGTCGATGGTGAGCAGCATCAGAACTCAGCCTCACGTAGGTCGAGTCCGATGTCGAGGATCGGAGCCGAGTGGGTCAGCCCGCCCACGGCGAGGTAGTCGACGCCGGTTTCGGCGTACGCGCGGGCGTTGTCCAGGGTGAGGCGGCCCGATGATTCGAGTACGGCCCGACCATCGGTCAGGGCGACCGCCTCCTCCGTCTCGGCGGGGGTGAAGTTGTCCAGCAGGATCAGATCGGCGCCCGCGTCCAGCACCTCACGCACCTGGTGCAGGGTGTCCACTTCGACCTCGATCGTGAGATCGGGATAGGCCTCGCGGACGGCCTTGAAGGCGTTCGCCACCCCGCCCGCGGCCACCACGTGGTTGTCCTTGACGAGGGCGGCGTCGGAGAGGGACATCCGATGGTTGACCCCGCCACCGCAGCGCACCGCGTACTTCTCCAGGGCGCGCAGGCCAGGGGTGGTCTTCCGGGTGTCCCGGACCTTCGCCGCCGTCCCCTCCAGGGCATCCGCCCAGGCGCGGGTCGCGGTCGCGATGCCGGAGAGGCGGCACAGGATGTTCAGCGCGCTGCGTTCGCCGGTCAGCAGATCGCGGGTGCTGCCGGTGACCGAGAACAGCGTCTGGCCGGCCGCCACCTGATCGCCGTCGTCGACATGGCGCTCCACGGTGAACTCGCGGGTGGCCGCGACCGAGAGCACCGCCTCGGCGATCTGCAGACCGGCGACCGTGCCGGCTTCGCGGGCGGTGAAGTCAGCGGTGGCCACGGCGTCTTCGGGGACGGTCGCGGCGCTGGTGACGTCCACTCCGCCATCAAGGTCCTCGCTGAGCGCGAGATAGGCGATGTCTTCGATCTGTACGGGGTCGAGCCCGGCTTCGACGAGTAGCGCGGCCAGCGCGGGGTCAAGTCCGCACTCGTACTCCTCCTCGTCGGCGCCATGGGCGCAGCCGCAGGAATCCCCACAGCCACCGCCGTCGGATTCGGCGGCGGCTCCGATCTGGATCAGCGGTACATCCACGGGGAGTGGACGTTCTTCGGGCGTGCTCACGGCTGGGGCTCCCTGGGGAGGTGGGGGACGGTCGGCGGGGCGACGGGCTCGGCGTGGTGCTCGGGGAGTGCGCTGAGGGCCGTCGGAGGAAAGGCGGTGTGCTCGGTGCGGGTGACCACGAGCGAGCGGTCGGGGGCGATACGGACGACGAGATGGCGGTGCCACGCGGTGTCGTCCCGGTCGGGGTGGTCCTCGCGCCAGTGGCAGCCGCGGGTCTCTGCGCGCTCCTGTGCCGCGGCCGTCAGCACCCGGGCGACACAGAGCAGGTTGGAGGTCTCCCAGGAGTCGACACCGGGTTCGGCGTTCTTTGCCCGGTCACCACTGACCGCCGTGCTGTGGACCGTTTCCAGTGCTGCCGCGGCATCCCGCAGGCTCTCGGCAGAGCGCAGCACACCGGCACCGAGGGACATTATTCGCTGTATTCCGGCTCGGGCGTCGGGGTCGATCAGCGGCAGTACGCAGGGTGTGTCCGGCAGCTGGGGCGGTCCGGCGGCCAGGGCGCCGAGCGAGGCTCGCTCGGCGATGTCGGCGGCGATGCGCTCGGCGAAGACCAGGCCCTCCAGGAGGGAGTTGGAGGCGAGTCGGTTCGCCCCGTGGACTCCGGTGCAGGCGACCTCACCGCAGGCCCAGAGACCCGGCACGGTGGTGCGTCCCTGGAGATCGGTACGGATGCCGCCGGAGGCGTAGTGGGCCGCCGGGGCGACCGGGACGGGCTCGGTGACCGGGTCTATGCCATGGGCGCGGCAGGCGGCGAGGATGGTGGGGAAGCGGTGCTCCCACATCTGGGCGCCGAAGTGGCGGGCGTCCAGATACATGTGGTCAGCGCCCTGCTCCCGCATCCGGCGCATGATCGCCTTGGCGACGATGTCGCGGGGGGCGAGTTCCGCCAGCTCATGCTGCCCGACCATAAAGCGGATACCGGCCGCATCGACGAGATGGGCGCCCTCGCCCCGAACCGCCTCGGAGACCAGGGGCTGCTGGCCCTCCGAGTCCGTACCGAGGAAGAGCACGGTCGGATGGAACTGGACGAACTCCAGGTCGGAGACCTCGGCGCCGGCGCGCAGCGCGAGCGCCACACCGTCACCGGTGGAGACGGCGGGATTGGTCGTGGCGGAGAAGACCTGGCCCATGCCGCCCGTGGCGAGGACGACGGCCGGGGCGTGGACCGCTCCGACACCGTCGTGCTGGCCCTCACCCATCACATGGAGGGTGACTCCTGCCGTACGGCCTTCGGCGTCGGTGAGCAGATCGAGCACCAGCGCGTTCTCGATGGTGCGCAGCCCGGCGGCGAGGGCCGCTTCGACCAGGGCGCGGGAGATCTCCGCGCCGGTCGCGTCACCGCCCGCGTGGGCGATCCGGCGGCGGTGGTGGCCGCCCTCGCGGGTCAGTTCTATCTCGCCCGCCGCGGAGGTGTCGAAGATCGCTCCGGTGGCGATCAGACGGTGCACGGCTGCGGGGCCCTCGGTCACCAGGGCGCGTACCGCCTCCTCGTCGCACAGACCCGCGCCGGCGATGAGGGTGTCGTGGAGGTGCTGCTCGGGGGTGTCGCCGTCGCCCAGCGCCGCGGCGATGCCGCCCTGTGCCCAGCGGGTGGAGCCGTCGTCGAGTCGGGCTTTGGTGACGACGACGGTGGAGAGCCCCGCGGCGGCGCAGCGCAGGGCGGCGGTCAGTCCGGCGACACCGGAGCCCACGACGACGACGTCGGCGGCGATGGACCAGCCGGGCGCGGGCGCGTGCAGCCGTATGCCCGTGCCGGACTGGTGGGGCGTGCTCACGAGGTGGCTCCGAACCTGAGGTGGATATTGTCGATCAGCCGGGTCGCGCCGACCTTGGCGGCGACGGCGAGGATCGCCTCGCCCTCGTAGTCATCGGGGACCTCGGTGAAGGTGTCCGGGTCGACGAGGGCGAGATAGTCGAGGACGAGCGGTGGGGTGGCGCGCGCCGCGTCATCGAGGACCGCGCGGGCGGCTGTCCGCGCGGCATCGGCTCCGGCGGGTGCGGCATGGGCGACGGCGGCTGCGTCTGCCGCGGCGCGTGCCTCGCCGAGTGCGGTGAGGGCGGCGGCACGAGTGGGATTGCCGGGTGTCTCCTCGGCGCGGGCGAGCAGGGCCTGCTGGGCGGCGAGACGATCGTGGGCCGCGAACAGTGCGCGGGAGAGGGCGAGTGCCGTTCCACGCTCGGCGGCGGAGAGGTAGCGGTTGCGGCTGGACCGAGCGAGCCCGTCGTCCTCGCGCACGGTCTCCACTCCCACGATCTCCACCGGGAGATTGAGATCGCGGACCATACGGCGGATCAGGGCGAGCTGCTGGGCGTCCTTCTGGCCGAAGAACGCGAGGTCGGGCCGGGTGAGATGGAGCAGCTTGGCGACGACGGTGAGCATGCCGTCGAAGTGCCCGGGGCGGGTGGCTCCTTCGAGGCGCTCCCCCATGGCGCCGGCGGTGATCCGCACCTGGGGCTGTCCATCGGGGTAGATCTCGTCGACGGATGGGGCGAAGACGATGTCGGCCCCCGCCGCCTCGGCCAGGACGAGATCGGCGTCGAGGGTGCGGGGATAGCGGTCGAGGTCTTCGCCCACGCCGAACTGGAGCGGATTGACGAAGAGGGTGACGACCACGAATCCCTTGGGACCCACGCGCTCGCGGGCTGCCCGGATCAGGGCCGCATGCCCCTGATGCAGTGCGCCCATGGTCATCACGACGGCGGTGTGGCCGGGGGCGGCGAGGTGTTCCAGGACGTATCCGAGATCGTCCAGGGTCGGTACGAGCTCGAAGGCGGCGGGTCGCGAGGTGATGGAGCCGAGCGAGCGGGCGCGGGCCGGCATGGGGTCCTCGGATGCCTCGGCAGTGCCAGAGGTGCGGAAGACCGCTGAGGTCGCGGGCCCCAGGGGATTGAAGGCGGAGGGGTTCACGGCCGGTCGCCCCCCAGGGGCTGATCGCCGTCCGCCAGCACGCCCAGCAGATCCTCCGCCAGCTCCGGCTTGAGCAGACCGTGGGCCAGCGCACGGTCCGCGGTGGTGCGTGCCATCGCCAGATAGCCGGCGACGGCCCCGGGCGCGTGCTTGCGCAACTCGGCCACATGAACGGCGACGGTCCCGGCGTCACCGCGGGCGACCGGCCCGGTCAGAGCCGCGTCCCCGGATCGCAGGGCGTTGTCCAGAGCGGCCCCGAGAAGGGGGCCGAGCATGCGATCGGGGGCCGAAACGCCTGCCGTGCGCAGTAGCTCCATCGACTGGGCGACCAGGGTGACCAGGTGGTTCGCGCCGAGGGCAAGGGCCGCGTGATAGAGCGGACGGGATTGCTCCGCGATCCACTCGGGCTCCCCACCCATCTCGATGACCAGGGCCTCCGCGGCGAGCCGTAGCTCACCGGGGGCAGTGACCCCGAAGGAGCAGCCAGCCAGCCGCTGCACATCCACGCTGGTGCCGGTGAAGGTCATCGCGGGATGCAGCGCGAGCGGCAGGGCTCCGGCGCGGGTCGCCGGTGCCAGCACCTGCACTCCATACCGCCCGGAGGTGTGCACCAGCAGCTGACCTGGGCGCACGGCGCCCCTGTCCACCAGCCCCTCGACCAGTGCGGGCAGCGCGTCATCGGGAACGGTCAGCAGCACCAACTCGGCGCGGGCGAGAACATCCTCGGGCGGGACGATCGGAACATCCGGGAGCAGGACGGAGGCCCTGCGCACGGATGCGTCGGAGACGGCTGAGACCGCGACGGGGCGATGCCCGGCGAGCTGGAGCGAGGCGGCGAGGGCGGGTCCCACCCGGCCCGCTCCGACGACCCCGACGGTCAGACGAGCCGGGCGATCCCGCGGGTCGAGTGGCTCTTGTGGTGCTGTCGCATTCACGCGGTGCAGGCCTTCCGTTCCAGTCCGCGGTGGGTACCGGACGATGTCCCGTCATGCTACGCCAGCACCGCTCACCCCCCTGTGGTTGTCCACAGGCTGTGGGCGGCGCCACTCCGCCTCACCCTCGGGGATGATCGTCGGATGACCGAGACGAGCGAGCAGGACGAAAGGCGGCGCAGGCGAGCCGCATGGCGAGCTTCGGACCGGAAGCTGTGGCAGTCGCCCGCGGAGCATCGCATCGGCGAACGGTTGACGGCGCTCGCTGCGGACGCGGGACGGGTGTACGACCTGGATGAGCCGATCGACTCCTACGGCAATGGAGTGGTCGAAGCGCTGGAGGCGCGGACCGCGGCACTGCTGGGTTTCCCCGCCGCCGCCTTCTTCCCGACCGGCACGATGGCGCAGCAGGTGGCGCTGCGCTGCTGGGCGGGACGGACGGGGAAC
Source organism: Streptomyces albipurpureus (assembly GCF_023701525.1). Classification (GTDB taxonomy): domain Bacteria; phylum Actinomycetota; class Actinomycetes; order Streptomycetales; family Streptomycetaceae; genus Streptomyces; species Streptomyces albipurpureus. Next base: position 1,181 of record NZ_JAMQAW010000098.1, on the reverse strand, counting down.
AACACGGTCGCCCTCCATCCGATGGCACATCCGGAGGTCCATGAGCGGGGTGCGTTCGGCGTGCTGAGCGGCTTGCGCACGGTCCATCCCGTACGGGAGCCGAGACTGCCGACGGCCGATGAGGTCCGGGACTTCGATGAGCCCTTCGGTGCCCTGATGGTGGAGCTGCCGTTGCGGGAGCCCGGGTTCTTGTTGCCGTCGTGGAGCGAACTGGTGGCGGTGGTCGAGGCTGCCCGGGAGCGCGATGCAGTGGTGCACTTCGACGGCGCACGGCTATGGGAGTGCGCCCCGCACTTCGGCCGTCCGCTCGCCGAGATCGCCTCGCTCGCGGACAGCGTCTACGTCTCCTTCTACAAGTCGCTCGGCGCGATGTCGGGCGCCGCGCTGGTGGGCCCCACCGAGCTCATCGCCGAAGCCCGCGCCTGGCGGCACCGCTACGGCGGCCAACTCTTCCAGCAGTACCCGGCGGCGCTGTCGGCCCTGCTGGGCCTGCAACGGGAGCTACCGCGGCTGCCGTCGTACGTCTCGCACGCGAAAACGGTGGCCGAGGCCCTGACGGATGCGTTCCGGAAACGCGGTGTGCCCTGGTTCCGGATCGTTCCCGAGGTTCCCCACACCCATCAGTTCCATGTCTGGCTCCCCTACCAGGCGGATGAACTGGAGGAGGCCGCGGCGGCCCAGGCCGAGCAGACGGGGGTGACGCTGTTCCGCGCCTGGTGGGCTGCGGAAGGCTCGCCACCAGGCATCTCGGTCACCGAACTGACGGTGACCGCACCGGGCCTTGAGTGGACCGCGGACGACGTACGGTCGGCAGCCCGCGAGTTCCTCAGCCGCCTGAGCTAACCCCCATCTCCACCAACCACGGCCCTGGACACCCTGCCCCAACCACCAGCCCGGAGACACTCGGCCCACCCCAGCCCCGGGACAGGACCCGGCACTTCCTCAGGGTCCTTGATACGGGGGCGAGTGCCCGGGGCCAGGGGTCCCGGGCTTGAGTGTGCGGGGCCTGAGTGTGCGGGGCTCGGAGTCCCGAGCTTGGGCTCCCGGGTCGGGGGCCCGGGGCTTGGGGGCCGGGGGCTTGGGGGCCCGGGGCAGGGCTCCCGAGCTTGGAGTCCCTGAGGTTCCCCCGGGATGCGGGGGGTGGTGATAGCAGGTCAGATGGGTTTTATGAGAGGAACCCA
>NZ_JAMQAW010000097.1:453-1636 GCF_023701525.1 Streptomyces albipurpureus | reverse complement strand
CGCCGGTGACGACCCAGACGGAGAGGTCGGTGCGGGAGGTGGCGAGTCCGGTGGCGATGGCGGGTGCGCGTCCGTGGATGGAGTGCATGCCGTAGGTGTTCATGTAGTAGGGGAAGCGGGAGGAGCAGCCGATGCCGGAGATGAAGGTGATGTTTTCGCGGGCGAGGCCGAGGGTGGGCATGAAGGACTGGACGGCGGCGAGGATGGCGTAGTCGCCGCAGCCGGGGCACCAGCGGACTTCCTGGTCGGACTTGAAGTCCTTCATGGTCTGGGGGGTGGTGGTTTTGGGGATGAGGGTGAGGGGGGTGGGCTCGCGGCGGGTGGTGGTGTCAGTCATGGATGTGCTCCTTGAGGGCCGCGGCGAGTTGTTCGGCCTTGAATGGCATTCCGTTGACTTGGGTGTGGGAGTGGGTGGGGGTGAGGTAGCGGGCGCGGATGAGGGTGTTGAGTTGGCCGAGGTTCATTTCGGGGATGACGACGTGGGTGTAGTGGGCCAGGACGGTTTCAAGGTTGCGGGGGAAGGGGTTGAGGTGGCGTAGGTGGGCTTGGGCGATGGGGTGGCCGTCGGTGCGCAGGCGGCGGACGGCGGCGGTGATGGGTCCGTAGGTGGAGCCCCAGCCCAGGACGAGGGTGCTGGCGTGGTCGGGGTCGTCCACCACCAGGTCGTCGACGGTGATGTTGTCGATTTTGGCTTGGCGGGTGCGGACCATGAGTTCGTGGTTGGCGGGGTCGTAGGAGATGTTGCCGGTGCCGTCTTGTTTCTCGATGCCGCCGATGCGGTGTTCGAGTCCGGGGGTGCCGGGTACGGCCCAGGGGCGGGCGAGGGTGTGCGGGTCGCGTTTGTAGGGCCAGAAGACGTCGGTGCCGTCGGCCAGGGTGTGGTTGGTGGTGGTGGTGAAGGGCACCCGTAGGTCGGGGAGTTCGTCGAGGTCGGGGACGCGCCAGGGTTCGGATCCGTTGGCGAGGTAGCCGTCGGACAGGAGGAAGACCGGGGTGCGGTAGGTGAGGGCGATCCGGGCGGCTTCCACCGCGGCGGTGAAGCAGTCCCCCGGTGTGCGGGGGGCGACGATCGGGACCGGTGCCTCACCGTTGCGTCCGTACATGGCCTGGAGGAGGTCGGCCTGCTCGGTTTTGGTCGGTAGGCCGGTCGAGGGCCCGCCCCGTTGGATATCGATGATCAGCA
>NZ_JAMQAW010000097.1:0-375 GCF_023701525.1 Streptomyces albipurpureus | reverse complement strand
ACTGCCCGCCGAACGCCGCGCCCAGAGCCGCGCCGATACCGGCGATCTCGTCCTCGGCCTGGAAGGTGCGGATCCTGAAGTTCTTGTGCTTCGACAGTTCGTGGAGGATGTCGGAGGCGGGGGTGATGGGGTAGGAGCCGAGGTAGAGGGGGAGGTCGGCCTGCTCGGCGGCGGCGATCAGCCCCAACGACAGGGCGAGGTTCCCGGAGATGTTGCGGTAGGTACCCGGGGGGAAAGCGGCGGTGGCCGGGGCGATCTCGTAGGAGACGGCGAAGTCCTCGGTGGTCTCGCCGAAGTTCCAGCCCGCGCGGAACGCGGCGATGTTCGCCTCCGCGATCCGGGGCTTCTTCGCGAACTTCGTCCGCAGGAACTTTT
>NZ_JAMQAW010000096.1 GCF_023701525.1 Streptomyces albipurpureus | reverse complement strand
AGCCTTTCAGCGCCGATGGTACTGCAGGGGGGACCCTGTGGGAGAGTAGGACACCGCCGAACAATTTTTAGCCTCAACCCCCGTACCCATGGTGCGGGGGTTGAGGCATTTCTGCGTTCAAAGCGCTGTAGACCCTTGTTTTAGGGTGACGGGATGGACTACGACCTCGTCATCTTCGACAACGACGGTGTACTCGTTGACAGCGAACCTGTGGCCAACACCATTCTGGCCAGCTATCTGACCGAGCTCGGGCACCCGACCTCCTATGAGGACTCCCTCCGCGACTACATGGGGGCGGCGGTGCATCGCGTACACGATCTGGTGATGGAGAGGACCGGCCAGCAACTGCCGGACGACTTCGACAAGACGCTTCACACCCGGACCTTCGAGGCCTTTGAGCGGGAACTTGCCGTAGTCCACGGTGTGACCGCTCTTCTGCGGTGGCTGACCGCCGGGGGAGTTCCCTACTGTGTGGCATCTTCCGGTAGCCATGAGCGGATTCGGGTGGGACACCGGAAGACCGGACTCGACGCCTGGTTCCCCCAGGAGATTGTCTTCAGCGCGCAGGACGTCGGACGGGGAAAGCCCGCACCGGACCTCTTTCTGTATGCCGCCGAACGCATGGGAGTCACTCCCCAGCGCTGCGTGGTCGTTGAGGACAGCGCCCTTGGAGTGGCCGCTGCGATCGCCGCGGGAATGGATGTGTACGGGTTCACCGCGATGACGCCCGAGGAGAAGCTCATGGGCGCGAAGGGCTACTTCGCGGAGATGGCCGAGCTACCCGAGCTGCTGGGGTGACCTCACCGCGTCTCTTCTTCTCTCCGATGCCCTGGGCCCGTTCGGTGTCGGGGAGGAGGCACGGATACGGTGGCGGGTATGAGTGGCCGCGAATGGTTGATGTGGGACGAGGCGGTAACCGGGTACGACTTCGGGGACGACCACCCCATGGACCCGGTGCGGCTCGCGCTGACCATGGGCTTGGTGCGGGCGTACGGGTTGGACAAGGCCATGGACGTCAGGGCGGCCAAGTCCGCTGGCGACTCCACGCTCCGGCTCGTACACCGGGAGGACTATGTGGCGGCGGTGAAAGCCGCGTCCGCGCACCCGCGGGAGGCGGACCAGGCGTACGGCCTGGGCACTGTCGACGATCCGGCGTTTGTGGGGATGCATGAGGCGTCCGCACTGATCGCGGGCCAGTCGGTCGCCGCCGCCGAGGCGGTGTGGCGCGCGGAAGCCACGCATGCGGTGAACTTCACGGGCGGGCTGCACCACGCGATGCCCGGAGGCGCGGCCGGGTTCTGTGTCTACAACGACGCCTCCCTGGCCATTGCCAGGCTGCTGGAGTTGGGCGCTGAGCGGGTCGCGTACGTGGATGTGGACGTGCACCACGGGGACGGCGTCCAGGCGGCGTTCTGGGATGATCCGCGGGTACTGACGATCTCGCTGCATGAGCATCCGGGATCGTTGTTCCCCGGGACCGGCTGGCCTTCGGAGACCGGTGGCGACGGCCCGGGAGAGGGCTCTGCCGCCAATCTGGCGCTGCCGGCCGGTACGGGTGACGAGGGCTGGTTGCGCGCTTTCCACGCGGTGGTTCCCGAACTGATCGCGGACTTCCGCCCACAGGTGCTGGTGACCCAGCACGGGGCCGACACCCATTTCGAGGACCCGCTGGCGCATTTGGCGGTCTCGCTGGACGCACAGCGAGTCGTCCAGGAATCCTGCCACGCGCTGGCGCATGAGTACGCCGACGGCGGCCGCTGGGTGGCACTGGGCGGCGGTGGGTACGCCGTGGTGGATGTGGTCCCGCGATCGTGGACGCATCTGGTCGGCATCGCCGCCCATGCGCCGGTAGACCCCGAATCGATCATTCCGTCTGAGTGGCGGGACGAGGTGTACGCGCGTACGCGTCAGCCAGGGCCCCGACGGATGACCGACGGACGCAAGCCCGTCTGGCGGGCGTGGGGCGAGGGGTATGACCCGGCGGACCGATTGGACCAGGCGGTGCTGGCGACGCGTCGCTCGGTGTTCCCTTTGCGCGGACTGCTCCCGTAACGGGGACTCCCATTCCCATGAACCACACCCGCCACCAGTCGGCGGCTGTTTGCCCGATGCGGCGTCTGGGCGTTTGAGGCGGCCCTGACGCGCCCATGACGTGTAGGGGTAGGGAAACCCTTCTGGTGCTCCTGTTCCGCTCCCTCAGGGCCTTGTGAGCCTTCCTGCGGGTGGCTGGCATTACGCCAACTGTGCGCCGTGCAACCGCTTTTGGTGTTCCTCGCGGGGTCCATCCGCGAGTATCGCTGCTGTGTCGAGCACCCGAGCGCTGCGCGCGCATCTCTTAGCGACCCGTCTGGCCGGGACCGTGGGGACCCAGCGGGAGGGGAGTCTGCGCAGCTATCGCCTCTTCGCCGCCCGAGACCCCCGCGTCACCCTCGGGTTGGCGGCGCTGGGAGAGTGGAGCGCCTGGGACGTGATGGCGCTGATGGCGGATCGATGCGGGGTCTCGGCCGACCCCGCTCACCGGGTCGGACCCGATGTCATCGACCCCGAGCGGACGCTGCGGGCGCTCGACGCCTTCGCCGAACGGTTGGGCCAGGTGGCCGCGCGGCGGGGGGCCGTGCTGCTGGGGACCGGACATCCACATCGACTGCTGAGGTTCTACGCCGGGCTGGCAGACGCGCTGTCGGCGGCTGGATGTCTCGTTCTCACCCCGGCGGAGGGGCGATGTGTCGACATAACGACCCGGTTCGGCGTACGTACGTACAACCTTGAGTACGTACGGGGAGTCGCGCTGGTGCGGGCACCCGGCGCACGGGGCGCAGGGCGTGAGACCGGCGCGCACACCCATTCCCCGCTGCCGTTGCGTACCGCTTTGGAGGGTCTTGCGGAGGCGGGAGGACCCCTCCCGGACCTGGTGATCGGGGACCATGGATGGGTCTGCGGGGCAGGTCAGCTGGGTTTTGAGGCCATCGGCCTGGCCGATACGGATGACCCGGCGCTCTTTGTCGGCGAGGCGGAGGGGCGAGTGGCCGTAGCCGTACCCCTCGATGACGGCGTGCGGTCTGCTTACTACCGCCCGCTGACGCGCTATGTACTCAATCGAGCGTGTCTGTCACAGTAGGCGGCCGATGGCTGCTCCTCTTCCCCACTCGCACCACCCGCCCCTAGTCTGGGGAGTGAGCGCACAGCGACGAAGAGTCACCGGAGGGGAAGCCGGTGTGCGTCATGTGCGGAAGGTACAGGTGGGTCATGGCTGCTGGCAGCGAGAGGCCTCTTAACGAGGTCAAGTTTCTTACCGTGGCGGAAGTCGCCTCGGTGATGCGGGTGTCGAAGATGACGGTGTACCGATTGGTGCACAGTGGTCATCTGCCGGCGATTCGGGTGGGGAGGTCCTTCCGGGTACCGGAGCAAGCGGTGCACGACTACCTCCGCGAGTCTTTCGTGGGGGTGGAATCCGCATAGCGGGACTAGGGCGACTGCCTCGGATTACACCCTCGATGCTCCGCCGGGTAGGCTGGACCGACGTAGGTCGTGTGGGCCCAGACGCCCCGCACCGAGTGAAGAGAAGTGAGCGAGGGTAGTCGTGGGCTCTGTTATCAAGAAGCGGCGCAAGCGGATGGCTAAGAAGAAGCACCGCAAGCTGCTCAAGCGCACCCGCGTTCAGCGTCGTAACAAGAAGTAAAGCGACAGCTGTACGTAGTACTGCGGCCCCTCCACCACCAGGTGGAGGGGCCGCAGTGCGTTGATTTCCCCGCGCCTTCTGGTGGTTCCTCCGATGGTCCGGGGAGCTGGGGACTGCGGGAGTCCTCCCCTGTGTCGGGCTGCTCGGTGCTGTTTGGGCCGATGCCGCGTCCCCGCTGGCAATACCCGGCAAAAGGAGCGTCGCGCGTCATCACAGCGCAACGCCGAGGCGCTACGGTGACGCTGAAGGCGGACTCACCGGACCTGGTGGAAACGGAAGGAAGGCGCTGATCTTGGGGAAGGTCGTACTCGTCACCGGCGCGGCCCGGCAGCTCGGAGGACGTCTCGTGCGCCGTATGCAGCGGGACCCCGACGTCGACCGAGTGATCGCCGTCGACGCCGTACGGCCCGAGCACCATCTCGGCGGCGCTGACTTCGTCCAGGCCGACATCCGCCAGCCGACGATAGGGCGAGTACTGGCGGAGCACGCCGTCGACACCGTCGTCCATCTGGATGTCACCGGTACGCCCCTGGGCGCCGGGGGTTGGTCCGCGGTGAAGGAGACCAATGTCATCGGGACCATGCAGCTGCTCGGAGCCTGCCAGAAGTCGCCCCATGTGAGGCGCCTGGTGGTGAAGTCCACGACGAGTGTCTACGGCTCCGCTCCGCGTGACCCCGCCGTCTTCACCGAGACCACCCCGGCCAAGGCCCTGCCCAGCGGCGGCTTCGCCAAGGATTCGGTCGAGGTCGAGGGGTACGTCCGCGGCTTCGCGCGGCGCAGGCCCGATGTCGCCGTATGCGTACTGCGGTTCGCCAACATCCTCGGGCCGTGCGCGGACTCTCCGCTTGCGGAGTTCTTCTCGCTACCGGTGCTGCCGACCGTGTTCGGCTATGACCCGCGGCTTCAGTTCGTCCACGAGGACGATGTGATGGACGTACTGAGCAGGGCACTGCGCGAGCCGAGACGGGGCACGCTCAACAGCGGCACCTTCAATATCGCCGGCGATGGGGTGCTGCTGCTCTCACAGTGCTCACGGCGGCTGGGCCGGCCGACGCTGCCGGTGCTGCTGCCGGCGGTGAAATGGGTCGGTTCCGCGCTGCGTACGGTCGGGATCACCGACTTTTCGCCAGAGCAAATCCGGCTGCTGACCCACGGGCGAGTGGTGAGTACCGCACAGATGCGCGAGACACTGGGATTTGAGCCGAGGTTCACCACCGCGGAGACATTCGCCGATTTCGCTCGCAGCCGGGGAGTTGGGCTGCTGCCCCCGCAGAGCCTTGCGCGGGCGGTCGACCAGGTGGCGGAGTCCCTGGGCGCTCGTCTGGCGCGCGGGGGCGGCTCAAAGGTCCAGACGGTTCAGAGCGACGCCGGATAAGGCCGGATAAGGAGCGCAGGCACGATGGCGGACGCCAAGGTCATTCCCTTCGACGACGACCGGACGCGCAACGGCGCGCAGCGCTCGGGGCGCCGGCGCTCAGCGGGCGGCGCGGGAGCCCCGAGCGGCGCGGTGAGCGGCCAGGGCAGGGCCGAGCCCAAGGTGGTGCGGCAGAAGGTGCGGACGCTCCATGGGGCCGCTGTACCGCCGTCTGCGGTGCAGGCAGCGGCGGGCGAGCGGTCCGGTGGTTCGGTGGACGAGAGCCATGAGGCCGTGGCGGACGACGGCTGGGAGCGACGCGTCGCCAGCGGACTGGCCTTTCTCCGGCGGCGCGTCACTGGTGACTACGAGGTTGATGAGTTCGGCTACGACAAGGAGCTGACCGACCAGGTACTGATGTCGCTTGTGCGTCCCTTGTACGAGAACTACTTCCGCGTCGAAGTGAAGGGCATCGAGAACATTCCGGCGGAGGGCGGGGCGCTGGTGGTGGCCAATCACTCCGGCACCCTGCCGCTGGATGGACTGATGATGCAGGTCGCGGTCCATGACAACCATCCCGCCGGGCGGCACCTGCGGTTGCTCGCTGCGGATCTGGTCTTTGTGCTGCCGGTCATCAATGAGCTGGCGCGCAAGGCCGGTCATACCCTGGCCTGCACCGAGGACGCGGAGCGGCTGCTTCAGCGGGGCGAGGTGGTCGGGGTGATGCCGGAGGGCTTCAAGGGCATCGGGAAGCCGTTCAGCGACCGCTACAAGCTTCAGCGGTTTGGGCGGGGCGGTTTCGTTTCGACGGCGCTGAAGGCCGGCGTGCCGATCGTGCCCTGCTCGATCGTCGGAGCCGAGGAGATCTATCCGATGATCGGCAACTCCAGGACGCTGGCGCGGCTGCTGGGCATCCCCTACTTCCCGATCACGCCGACGTTTCCCTGGCTCGGGCCACTGGGAGCGGTGCCGCTGCCGACCAAGTGGACCATTCAGTTCGGGGAACCGATCGAGACATCGGGGTATCCGGCTGAGGCGGCGGAGGATCCGATGCTGATGTTCAATCTGACGGATCAGGTACGGGAGCAAATCCAGCACACGCTGTACAAGCTGCTGGTGCAGCGGCGGTCGGTGTTCTTCTAGCTCTTCCAGGACACTGCCGAGGCCCTCCAGGAGCCCGCGGGCCTGTCCAACGCAACTCGCGCTGCCGAACGGCCGATTACCGCTGCCCAGTGCGCGTCGAAGGGCTCCCTCGGCGGTCTCGTCCAGGGCTGGGCGGTTGGCGTGGTGTCCGGGGCTGGCTGCTGCGCGAGTTCAGAGGGAACAACGGAAGGGGGTGGGGAGGACCGATGTCCTCCCCACCCCACTGCCGTGCCCTAGCGTTCGTTCTCCACGTTCAGCCCCAGATCCGGGATGATGCCCGGGAGCAGGGGCGGGATGGTGACATCCGGCGCCGGGGCCGGTGTGTTCTTCCCTGAAGACGGTGGCGGAGTGTTGTTCTTCTGCGGCGGGTCGAGCAAGCCGCTCACATCGCCGTCCAGCAGTCCCTTCTCCTTGGCCGGCGTGGAGCCGCCCGAGGGGCGCGGATCACTCTCCGCGCCGGTGGAGTTGTCGGGGGCGTTGGATGCCGCTGGAGTCGGTTGCCGACCGGGAGAGGGCGAACGACCGGGAGCCTCGGATGAGGTGCTGCTGGTGCGCTGGGAACCGCGGCCCTGCTCCGGTGGGGTGGGTAGCAGCGACTGGAGCGGGCTGACCTCTTGGTCTATGGCGTTGAAGACATTGTTCACCTCATTGCCCACGTCGCTGAGCTGCACCGGAAGTCGGTCCCGTAGTCCGTTCCACGCATCGCGGTGGGCTCGGGAGAAGGTGTTCAGCTTCTGGATGGGGCCCAGAGAGCCATCCCGTTGATAGGCGGCGTGGAGTAGGCGGTGGCCTTCGGTGGCGTCGTGACGCATTCCGTTGAGCGCGCGGCGGACTTCACTGAGGGACTCATGGTCCAGTGCGCCGGCCCGTCCGCGCTCCATCAGTCGGCGAGCTTCGCTCAGGCGGGTGGATGCCTGATCGAGGTAGACCTCGCCGCGATCGGTGTCGCCGTCGGCCATGCCGAGCCGGATGTCCTCCATCCCTCGCTTCAGCCCATACAACGTGTCACCGGGTAGGGCGTCGGAACTGGCAGCGGCCACCCCGCCGAAGGCGCCCGCGGCGACGGTGACGGTCAATCCGCCGGCCGCGAGGCCCTTCGACCAGCGGGAGCGTGGTCGCAGTTTCCGGAGCGGGGATGCGCGGTGGGCGCCGCGCCCGGCTCTCCGCTGCTCCGGAACGGTGGACCCCGAGGCCAGGGCGGTCCCGCTTCCGGCCGCCGTGCCCTCTTGGAGCATGGCTTCCATGGCTGCCACGAGCTGTGCCCGCTGCACCACCTTGACCTCGGGGTCCATCTCCGGCCTCGGCAGCTCGCCGAGACCGGTCGCCAGAGCCAACATCCGTCCGTGTTCGGTCTGTTCGACCGACTCGTCCGGCTGTCCGGCTACCTGGTCTTCCAGGGCCTTGGCGAAGGCGTTCGCCCGCCGGTGCGCCGATACGTTCGCGATCACTGGCGGCACCTCCTCTCGTCATGACGATCGACTCCCCTGGGGTTTTGGAAGGTTGCACGCCGTGAGCGCATCCACACGATCGAGTGAGTGGCTGCGGGCATGGCGTGACCACAGGGAGCCTGCATCCCGCACAACGAGTGTCGCGGCACTTGGGTTACGCGCGAAGGATGATCGGACCAGTGCGTCATCGAGGCGTCACCGATTGTTAGTTGAGGTCGGTCAGCGGGCGTCGTCGGGGAGCAGGCGGGCCAGGGTGCGTACGGCACGGTACTGGAGGGTCTTGATCGCACCCTCGTTCTTGCCCATCACCCGGGCGGTCTCCGCGACCGACAAGCCCTGCAGGAAGCGCAGGGTCACGCACTCCTGCTGCTGAGGATTGAGTTTCCGCACCGCTTCCAGCAGCGCGGCATTGGATAGGGACTCCAGGACGGAGTCCTCCGGACTGCGCTCGACCTCATTGGCGTCGAGCATCTCGCCGGTGGTCACCTCCAGCCGGAAACGGCTGGACTTGAAGTGGTCGGCGACGAGGTTGCGGGCGATGGTCACCAGCCAGGCGCCGAAGTCGCGGCCCTGCCAGGTGAAGGTGGAGATGCGGCGCAGGGCGCGGAGGAACGTCTCGCTGGTGAGGTCCTCCGCCGTCGCCTTTCCTCCGACGCGGTAGTAGATGTAGCGGTAGACCGTGTCGCTGTACTGGTCGTAGAGCCGGCCGAAGGCGTCGGCCTCGCCCGCTTGCGCGCGCTCGACCAGTTCCATCATGCGGGCGCTGTCGCTGTCGGCGGTGGGCCGACGGACCTTGGCGGGTGTCGAGGCGGTGGAGTTGCCGGACGAGGCGGGGGCGGACGGGGCGGTTGAGGCGCCCCCACCGGCTCGGCCGGTCCGTCTGACCAACCCACGGCCGGAGGCTGCACGACCTCGTCGCCCCTCGACGATGGCACCGCGCGTCGACCCCTCCTTGAAGCCGTCGGCCAGTGCGTAGCAGGGGGCGGCAGAACCGCTGGTGGCAAGGCGGGGCATGGCGAGGGCGGGGACGGCGTACGCGGTGGGGACGAAACCGCGCAAGTGGTCAAGGACCGCCGCGCGAAGCGTAGCCAGGCCCGAGGTGTCAACCCCGACGTGTGGGTACACGGGACTCCCAGAGGCAGAGCTTCCATCACGTGCAGTGCGGGACCGTTCACTCGTCGTGGCGACGAGCGGGACCCGTATGCGTCTGAGGAGAATAACGCTTCGTACAGGCAGTGCTACACCCAGTTGCTCAAATCGTCGTTTCCGTCGCTTCTGTTATGCCGGAATGACGGTTCAGGTAGCAGATAGTGAGCATTTGGTGATCGTTTTTGTTCGCGATCTGTCTCTTCAAGGGTGTGGCGACGATGGTTCCCGATGGGCCGCGGAACTGTGTTCGGGCCGCGGAGACTAGCGGCGACGGCGGTGGATGGCCACGGCAGCCGCCGTACCGCCCGCGATGGCGCCCACGCCGGCCGCTGCCGGGATGCCGACTTTGGCCGCTTTGCGGCCGGTCCGGTAGTCGCGCAGGCGCCAGTCGCGTTCGCGCGCGTGTTTGCGCAGCTTGGTGTCCGGATTGATCGCGTATGGATGTCCTACGAGCGACAGCATCGGGATGTCGTTGTGGGAGTCGCTGTACGCGGCGCAGCGGGCCAGTTCCAGGCCCTCGGCAGCGGCCAGTGCGCGTACCGCCTCGGCTTTCGCGGGGCCGTGCAGGGGTTCGCCGACGAGCTTGCCGGTGTAGACACCGCTCACCGACTCGGCGACCGTGCCGAGCGCACCGGTCAGGCCGAGGCGTCGGGCGATGATCGTGGCGGTCTCCACCGGGGCCGCCGTCACGAGCCAGACCTTCTGGCCGGCGTCGAGATGGGCCTGGGCCAGTGCGCGGGTGCCCGGCCAGATCCGCTCCGCCATGTACTCGTCGTAGATCTCCTCGCCGATGCTCATCAACTCGGCCACCCGGTGGCCCTTCACGATGGACAGGGCGGATTCGCGGACGTCCTGCATGTGCTCCGGGTCCTCGACCCCGGCGAGACGGAACCAGGTCTGCTGCCAGGCGAACCGGGCCAGTTCGCGGCGCTGGAAGAAGTTGCGCTTGTAGAGGCCCCGGCCGAAGTGGAAGAGCGCGGCGCCCTGCATCACGGTGTTGTCCAGGTCGAAGAAAGCCGCCGCCCGTACATCGCCCAGGACCGGGAAAACCGGCGTGTCGGACTCCTCGGCACCGGCGGGCGGTACGAGCTCCTGTGATGTCTTGCGAGCTGCCTCGGCTGCGGCCTCGCCTGCGAGGACGCTCCGTGCGGTGGCGGAGCGCCTACGGGGGGTGAGCCATCCCAGTGCGGCCATGTGGCGAGCATAGCCAGTCTGTTCGGAACTTCCCGACACGCCGGGGCGCCAGCGGGTGAACTCTGGGTGACACGCCTGCGGAGCGGAGTGTCGCCGGGGCCGGGGCGGAGTGTCGGGAGGTCGTCCAGCGCTGGTCGGGGGTGTGACCGGCTCGCCGTGGAGGTCCGGCGTGCGGGGGGCCGGAGCGGGTGGTTCGGGGGTGTGGCTCGGGGTGTGGCTCAAGGGCGCCGGGGGATGTTCGGAGGGGATGCCGGCCGGGCGGAGAATGGGCCCATGAGTCCTGTGTGGCGGCGTACCAAGAAGAAGGCCGGCGGCGAGCGGCCCGGTGACGGGCGGAAGGTCACGCTGATCGGCAAACCCGGATGCCATCTCTGTGATGAAGCGCGTTCCGTGGTGGCGCGGGTGTGCGCGGAGACCGGCGCGTCCTGGGACGAGAAGGACATCAGTGAGGACGAGGAACTTCACCGGGCCTACTGGGAGCAGATTCCGGTGGTGCTGGTGGACGGTGAGCAGCACACGTTCTGGAAGGTCGACCCCGAGCGGCTGCGGCGCGCGCTGATGAGCTGAGGGGTGTTGGGCGTGGCGACCGGGGGCGCTTTCCGGTCGAAGGCGGCCCTTTGGTCAGTGCCGGTTGAGTAGAAGAGGGCCGGGCGTCCGTAAGAGGGGCAGCAGGGGCGCTTCGGGTGCTTACCAGGGGCGGGGCGGGGGTGAGCTGGATTCCCATCGGCCCAGCGTGACCCCTGTTGCCTATGTGGCGGCTGTGAATCGACTACGGGGGGTTGGTGGGCATGGTCGGCGGGGTTGCCGGGGCGCGTGCTGCTGGCGTGATGGGGGCGCTTGATTGCGATGGGGAAGCCCGTCGTTTCCGACTGCCGTTGTCATGGCTCTTTCGGGATTCCAGGGAGACAGGGCAGAGTAAGCGGTCTCGGGGGCAGATACATGAGGAGTGTGTACGGTTTTGCCCCCTTCGCGCCTTGAACGGGCCGACGTGGCTCGTGGTTCCGGGTTTACGCGATCTGAGCGCGTGACCCCGATCACTTTGCTCGGACAAAACGGACACTATCTTTGTGCACGCGTTCACAAAGACATAGCCTGCATTCGACGGGGCGGTCTTGGGACACACGGCCGCCTAGAGCCCCGCTCATCCCGCAGGAGCACCGTGGCAACTGGCCGAAATCACCGACCGGCGACCCGCAGCCGAGGAATCCCCGAGGCCACCGTCGCCCGGCTCCCGCTGTATCTGCGGGCGCTGACCGCTCTGTCCGAGCGGTCCGTGCCCACAGTCTCATCCGAAGAGCTGGCGGCAGCGGCAGGGGTCAATTCCGCGAAGCTGCGGAAGGACTTCTCGTACCTCGGTTCCTATGGAACGCGAGGTGTTGGCTATGACGTGGAGTACCTCGTCTACCAGATCTCCCGGGAACTGGGTCTGACCCAGGACTGGCCCGTGGTGATCGTCGGTATCGGTAACCTCGGCGCCGCACTCGCCAACTACGGTGGGTTCGCCTCCCGTGGGTTCCGGGTCGCCGCGCTGATCGACGCCGACCCGGCCATGGCAGGCAAGCCGGTCGCCGGGATGCCGGTGCAGCACGCCGATGAGCTGGAGAAGATCATCAGCGACAACGGTGTGTCGATCGGCGTCATCGCGACACCCGCGGGCGCGGCCCAGCAGGTGTGTGAGCGCCTGGTCGCCGCCGGCGTCACCTCCATCCTGAACTTCGCCCCCACCGTGCTGTCCGTGCCCGACGGCGTGGATGTGCGCAAGGTCGACCTCTCGATCGAACTCCAGATCCTCGCCTTCCACGAGCAGCGCAAGGCCGGCGAGGAAGCCGATGCCGAGGCCGCGAGCCGGAAGGGACCCGACGGAGACATGCCCGCCGTGATGCCGGCATGAGCCTTCTGGTCATCGGGCTGAGCCATCGCAGCGCTCCGGTGAGCGTGCTGGAACGGGCCTCGCTCTCCGCGGACGCCCAGGGCAAGCTGCTCCAGGACACGCTGGCCGCGGAGCCCGCGGCCGAGGCGGCGGTGCTCGCCACCTGCAACCGCATCGAGCTGTACGCGGACGTGGAGAAGTTCCACGCGGGCGTGGCCGAGCTGTCCACGCTGCTCGCCCAGCACAGCGGCGTGGGCCTGGAGGAGCTGACCCCTTATCTCTATGTGCACTACGAGGACCGCGCGGTCCACCACCTCTTCTCGGTGGCCTGCGGTCTTGACTCCATGGTCGTCGGCGAGGGGCAGATCCTCGGCCAGATCAAGGACGCGCTCGCCCGCGGCCAGGAGCAGCACTCCGCCGGTCGGCTGATCAACGACCTCTTCCAGCAGTCCCTGCGGGTCGGCAAGCGGGCCCACAGCGAGACCGGGATCGACCGGGCCGGGCAGTCCCTGGTGACGTTCGGCCTGGAACAGCTGGCCGAAGGCGCTGAGGTGGAGAGCTGGGCCGTCGGCAAGCGGGTGCTGGTGATCGGCGCCGGATCGATGTCCTCGCTCGCCGCGACGACACTCGCCCGGCTCGGCGTGGCTGAACTGGTCATCGCGAACCGGACGTTGGATCGGGCGGAACGACTCGCCTCGGTCCTCTCGGGCGCGGCCTTGGACGACATGACCGTACGCGCGGTGCCCATGGTCGAGGTCGCCGGGGAGCTGACACGTGCCGACGCGGTGGTGTCGTGCACCGGCGCAACGGGTCTGGTGCTGACCGCGGAAGCGGTTGCCGGGGCGCTGTCCGAGCGCGCGGTGAGCCGTCAGGACACCGCACTCTCCGATTCCCCCTCCCCCGACGAGGACCACCCGCACCCAGGTGATCTGCTGGCCCCCGAGGGCAGCCTGGTCGCGCGGCTCGCGGCCACGGCCGCCCGGGACGGTCGCGTACCGGACCAGGCGACCGGGTCCATGGCCGCTGTCGACGATGTCGAGCGGCCGGGCGGCGTTGCCGGCGAGGCCGCGGGCAGCGGATCGCCGACCACGGCGGGCCCGGCCTCGCTGCGGGCGGCGACCACCCATGACGGTGCCGATGACGCTGGCACCTGCCCCATCGGGCTCGATGTCCAGCACTCGCCGCGCGAGCTCTCCCAGCACGGGGTCTGGGCGGCGAACGCCGAGAACACCAGCCCCGCAGGGAGCGCGGCCCACCCCCACCGGGTTCGCTCCGCCGTACCGAACGGGCGAGGAAGCGCTCCCGTAAGCATGGGACTGCTCGACCTCGCCATGCCCCGCGACATCGATCACGCCGTCCACCGGCTTCCCGGGGTGCGGCTGGTCGATATCGAGTCGCTCGCCGAGGCATCGGCCGATGCGCCGATGGCCGCCGATGTCGACCAGGTGCGGCGCATAGTCTCCGACGAGGTCGCTGCCTTCGGGGCCGCGCAACGTGCCGCGCACATCACCCCGACCGTCGTCGCTCTGCGCACGATGGCCGCCGATGTGGTCGCCGGCGAGATCGCCCGGCTCGAAGGCCGGCTCCCCGCGCTCGACGAGAAGGAGCGCGCCGAGATCAAACAGACCGTCCGCCGTGTCGTGGACAAGCTGCTTCACGCCCCCACCGTGCGGGTCAAGCAGCTTGCGAGCGAACCGGGTGGCGCCGGGTACGCCGACGCCCTGCGGACACTCTTCGACCTCGACCCGGAGACGGTCGCCTCCGTCAGCCGGGCCGATTTGAATGACGCAGATGTCAAGAACCGAGGGCGAGTATGACCGAGAGTGCACTCAGACTCGGGACCAGGCGCAGCAAGCTCGCCATGGCCCAGTCGGGGCAAGTGGCTCGGGCGGTGCGCCAGTTGACCGGGCGTCCCGTCGAGCTCGTGGAGATCACGACATACGGGGACACTTCCCGTGAGCATCTCGCGCAGATCGGCGGCACGGGAGTTTTCGTGGCCGCGCTGCGGGAGTCGCTGGTGCGCGGTGAGGTGGATTTCGCCGTTCATTCGCTGAAGGACCTTCCCACCACCCAGCCCGACGACCTGCTGCTTGCGGCCGTGCCGCTGCGCGAGGACCCGCGGGACGTACTGGTGGCGCGTGATGGACTGACTTTCGACCGGCTGCCCGCGGGCGCTCGGGTCGGAACCGGCTCGCCACGCAGGATGGCGCAGTTGAACGCATATGCGCGTGCACACCACACGCACATACAGACCGTGCCGATCCGCGGCAACATCGATACCCGGATCGGATACGTACGAAGTGGGGAGCTGGACGCGGTGGTACTCGCCGCGGCCGGATTGAACCGCATCGGAATGACGGACGAGGCCACCGACTTCCTGTCGGTCGACTTCGTCCTACCGGCCCCCGGCCAGGGGGCCCTGGCGATCGAGTGCACCGCGGATAACGTGCGACTCGCAGCCCTGCTCGCGCAGCTCGACGACCCGGCAACCCGGGCCGCCGTAACTGCCGAGCGCTCCCTGCTCGCCGCCCTGGAGGCCGGCTGCTCCGCACCTGTGGGTGCGTTGGCCGACCTGTTGGGCGACGGACAGGATGTCACCGAAATGCGCCTGCGCGGCGTCGTCGGCACAACCGACGGCTCGACGCTGGTGCAGCTGTCCACCACCGGTCCCGTACCCACGTCGCACGGCGACGCCATCGCGCTCGGGCGCGAACTCGCGTCCGAGATGCTCGCCAAGGGTGCGGCTGGTCTTATGGGGGAGCGAGCACATTGAGCCCCACCACCAACCCGTCCTCGGCGTTCTCGGCACACGGGCATGTCACTTTCCTCGGCGCCGGTCCCGGCGATCCCGGACTGTTGACCTTGCGGGCTGTCGAGGCACTCGCGGTAGCCGACGTACTGATCGCCGAGCCCGATGTGCTCGACGTCGTACGTAGCCATGCGCGGGTGAGCGTCAGCACACCTGAGTTGACGGTTGTTGACGATGCGTCAACAGCCGCCAGAATCCCCGTACTCAGGGATGCGGTCAATCTTGTCATGGAGGCTGCCCGGAGCGGCAAGCGGGTCGTCCGTGCCGTGATCGGCGATCCGGGCCTGGACGCCGACGCCGGTCAGGAGATGCTGGCGTGCGCCGCGGAGGGGATTCCCTTCGAGGTCGTGCCGGGCATCGCCACCGCCGTGGGAGTGCCCGCCTATGCGGGTGTGCCGCTGCGGGACGCGCAGGGCGCGGATGTCCGCTTCGTGGATGCCCGCAGCGCAAGTGAGCGCTGCTGGACGGAGGTTGGCGCGAGCGATTGCACCGTCGTGGTCTCCACCACGCTGGACGCGATCGGCGTCGCCGCGAACGAACTGGTGTCCGCCGGTCGCAAGCCAGACACCCCGCTGACGGTCACGGTCGCTGGTACGACCACCCGGCAGCGGACCTGGGCGGCCACCCTCGGGACCATCGCGCAGACCCTCAAGCAGGCGAAGGTGCTGCCGGCACCCGATGGGCATCGACCGGTGATAGCCGTGGTCGGTGAGCGCAGTTGTGCCGCCCAGCGGGACCAGCTCGCGTGGTTCGAGTCCAAGCCGCTGTTCGGTTGGCGGGTGTTGGTGCCGCGGACCAAGGAGCAGTCGGCTTCGCTCTCCGACCAACTCCGTTCGTACGGCGCGGTTCCGCATGAGGTCCCGACGATCGCGGTGGAACCGCCGCGTACCCCGCAGCAGATGGAGCGGGCCGTCAAGGGGCTGGTGACCGGTCGGTACGAGTGGATCGCCTTCACCTCGGTGAACGCGGTGAAGGCCGTACGCGAGAAGTTCGAGGAGTACGGACTCGACGCACGGGCGTTCGCCGGTATCAAGGTGGCCGCGGTGGGCGAGCAGACGGCTCGGGCGCTGGTCGAGTTCGGTGTGAAGCCCGATCTGGTGCCCAGCGGTGAGCAGTCGGCCGCCGGACTCCTGGAGGACTGGCCGCCGTACGACCCTGTCTTCGACCCCATCGATCGGGTGTTTTTGCCGCGTGCCGACATCGCGACCGAGACCCTGGTCGCGGGCCTGATCGAGCTGGGCTGGGAGGTGGACGACGTCACCGCGTACCGCACGGTACGGGCCTCGCCGCCACCCGCGGACACCCGGGAGGCGATCAAGGGCGGCGGGTTTGACGCGGTGCTCTTCACCTCGTCCTCCACCGTGCGCAACCTGGTCGGTATCGCGGGCAAGCCGCACAACGTGACCGTGATCGCATGTATCGGCCCGGCCACCGCCAAGACGGCGGAGGAGCACGGACTGCGGGTGGACGTGCTCTCTCCGGAGCCTTCGGTGAACCGCTTGGCGGAGGCGCTGGCGGAGTTCGGCGCCGCCCGCCGGGCCGCGGCGGTCGAGGCGGGCGAGCATGTGCTGCGCCCGTCGGAGCGCAGACCGGGCGGTCGGCGCAGGCGCACCACCTGAGAAGTGGGTACGCGTGGGGGCCTGTGCCCCGGGCCAACTGGTCCGGGGCACAGGCCCCCACGTTCTTCCGGGAGTTCCGGTACCGGCCCGCGGCTGGTCAAGGGCGTGTGGTGAAGTGGCGCACCGGGTGAGCTCGGCTGCCGTGGCCAAAGCGGTTGCTCCATGATCCGGAGCGGTGAAACGCTCCTTCGATGACCGTAGCCCGCGTGGAACTGCTCATACGCCAGCTCGACACCGTATGGGCCCTCTGGGAGTACCACCTGCCCGGCATCGACGACGCCGCCTGCCTCTGGGAGCCGGCCCCGGGGAGCTGGACCGTACGGCAGGACGCCGCCGGCCACTGGGTCGCCGACTGGCAGGTGCCCGAGCCCGAGCCCGTGCCCACCACCTCGATCGGCTGGCTCACCTGGCACATGGGCTACTGGTGGACGACGACGTTCCAGCACTGCTTCGGTCCCGGGGCACCCGCCAGGGAGGAGATCCACTGGCCGGGCAGCGCCGAGGCCACCGTCGAGTGGCTGGGGGCGCTCAGGAACGACTGGCGCGCTGAGCTGCTCCAGCTCAGCGACGCCGATCTCGATTCCACCGCCCGCACCGAGGGGCTCGCCTGGGGAGAGGGGCTGAGGCTGGTGGAGGTGGCCGGCTGGATCACGGTCGAGCTGACCAAGAACGTCGCTGAGGTCGGCCAGCTGCTGCTCCTGCGTCAGGCGCTCTCGGCCCGGGGCGTAGCGTAGGTGCCATGAGTGTGTATGGATCGTTTCCGGAGGCCAGGCCGCGGCGACTGCGGACCACCCCCGCCCTGCGGCGCATGGTCGCCGAGACCCGGCTGCACCCCGCTGATCTGATCCTTCCCGCGTTTGTGCGGGAGGGCATCGGTGAGCCCGTGCCGATCTCCGCCATGCCGGGGGTCGTACAGCACACCCGGGACACCCTGCGGAAGGCGGCCGTGGAGGCTCGTGCGGCCGGGGTCTCGGGGATCATGCTCTTCGGGGTGCCGGAGGACGGGAAGAAGGACGCCGTCGGCACGGCGGGCACCGACCCGGACGGCATTCTCCAACTCGCCATCCGCGATGTGCGGGCCGAGGTCGGCGATGAGTTGGTGATCATGTCGGATCTCTGTCTGGACGAGTACACCGACCACGGCCACTGCGGTGTCCTGGACACCGAGGGCCGCGTCGACAACGACGCGACCTTGGAGCGCTACGCGGAGATGGCGCAGGTGCAGGCCGACGCGGGCGTCCATGTAGTGGGTCCCAGCGGGATGATGGACGGCCAGGTCGGTGTCGTTCGGGAGGCGCTGGACAACATCGGCAGGGAGGATGTGTCGATCCTCGCGTACACGGCGAAGTACTCGTCCGCCTTCTACGGTCCCTTCCGTGAGGCGGTCGGGTCGTCGTTGCGGGGGGACCGCAAGACCTATCAGCAGGACCCGGCCAATGCCCGGGAGTCCCTGCGCGAGTTGGCGCTCGACCTCGAAGAGGGCGCGGACATGGTGATGGTCAAGCCCGCGGGGCCGTATCTCGATGTGCTGGCGAAGATCGCGGACGCGGTGGACGTACCGGTGGCCGCCTACCAGATCAGCGGCGAGTACGCGATGGTCGAGGCCGCCGCGGAGAAGGGCTGGATCGACCGGGAGAAGGCGGTGCTGGAGACGCTCACCGGCATTCGCCGGGCCGGGGCGCGGATGATCCTCACCTACTGGGCGACGGAGGCCGCGGGCCTGCTGCGCGCGCAGCACTGAGGCCGTCGAGGGAAACCAGTGGCCGGGCCGGCTGGTGAGAGCGGTACGGGCACAACAATGCGGGCCGGGGAAGGCATCCCGGCCCGCAGTCTGTTGGGTGGTGCTCAGCAGGACAGGTTCGACCCGGTCGGCACGCCCAGGATCTGGGCGAACTGGGTGTACTTGTTCACCCGGCTCTGGACCTGTGCCGGGTTGCCGCCGTTGCATTCCAGGCTGCCGTTGATCGACCAGATCGTCTGGCCGAAGCCCGCCTGGTTCACCATGGCGTTGTGGCCGGTCATCGTGCCCGGGCCGTTCTGGGTGTTCCAGTACCAGAGGCCTGTCTTCCAGGCCACGGCCGCGTCCTGCTCCACCTTCCAGGGGTTGTTGAGCAGATCGATACCGAGCGCCTCGCCGGCCGCCTTGTAGTTGAAGTTCCAGCTGAGCTGGATCGGGCCGCGGCCGTAGTACGCGGCCTGGCCGGCGGGGCAGCCGTAGGGCTGGTTGCGGTCGCAGTAGTGCGGGTAGTTCGCGGTGTTCTGCTCCACGACGTGGACGAGCCCGCCGGTCTCATGGCTGATGTTGGCGAGGAAGGCCGCGGCCTCCTGCTTCTTGACCGTGTCGGTACCGGTCTTGGCGAAGCCGGGGTAGGCGCTGAGGGCGGCCGTCAGTCCGGAGTAGGTGTAGAACGGCTTCCGGCTCGGGAACATCTGGTTGAACTGAGCCTCGCTCACCACGAATCCGCTGGGGTCGGGATTCTGGGTGGGGCTGGTGCTCGGGCTTGGGCTCGGGTCGGGGTTGGGCTCGCCACCTACACAGGTGTAGGGGTCCCAGTACCAGGTGCTGACGGTGGGGTTCCAGCCTGGGTTGTCGTGCTCGGCGACATAGTGCTTGCCGTCGGTGTACTTGACTACGTCGCCCGTACGGTAGTTGGTACCAAAGGTCCAACTGGGGGCGTTGGTGCACTTTGCGTCGGCGGCGGGGGCGGCGGACGCTGTAGGGAGGAGGCTTGCCGCGGCCAAACCGCTGGCGGCGACGATGGCAACGAGCCACGCCTTCATGCCTTTTCGCACGCGCTGTCTCCTTTGCGCGAGGAACGGCCCTGCCCGGAAGGGAGGTGGGGGCTCCGGGCAGTGCCGTGGTGGGGGGTTGTACCACTTACTCAAGCGCGTCGGTCTGGTCCAGTCAAGGTATAGACCAATGCGAGTTCGTGGTCTCTCGGCGCGGTTAGCGTGGCACAACTGGATCGGGCAGAAGGCGAGTTAGTGCAAAGAGGGAGGTGGTTGGGCCTGTCGTGGCGAGGGTTGAGTGCTGGGTCTGTTGGGGAAGAGGGTTGAAATGGGTGGCAGTTGGATGCTTGTGCCACCCAAGAGGAAGCCTCTGGGGGTATTCGGGCACAAGGTGTGGTTTCTGCCCCCTTCTCGCGATGCGCCGGGTGATCGCAGGGGATGTCACTCGGTCAGCGGCGGGCTAACGGCCGTACGCGGGCTAGCGGGCGAACAACGTAGCCAGGCGGGAGAGTCCGTCCCCTCCGTACCCCTCCTTGACCGCTCGGTCCAGTACTTCCTGGAGCGGCCCAAAGAAGAGCGGGTCCACACCCTGGTCGCGAAAGGCGGCCAGGAAGTTGGGGATCGCCGCATGGTTGACGGCGAGGCTGGAGACATCGGTGAGGTGCTGATCGGAATCGATCGCCTCCGCGTCGGCCGGGACGCCCGCGAGCATCGCGCCGATCCAGGGCACCAGGAGCTCTGACAGCTCCCGGGCCGGAATGTTCTCCGTACGGGCGAGGGCGAACGCCTGCATCACGCCGACGGTCATGCCGTACATCCCGGTGAGCAGCGCTATGTCGTACAGCGCTGCGAGCCCGGGGTCGGCGCCGACGAACTTGGTGTCGCCGAACGCGGCGAGGGTGGGCTGATGGGTCCTGAAGGCTCGTTCGTCGCCGCTGTAGAAGACATAGGCATGGGGGCCGGCGATCATCTGCGGCACCGCCATGATGCCTCCGTCGAGATAGCTCGCACCGTGCTCGGCGGCCCAGGCCGCCAGCTCACGGGCGCGTGCGGGGGTGCCGTTGGTCAGATTGACGATGGTGCGGCCCGCCAGCTGGTCGCCCACGCCGTCCAGTACCTCCTGGACGTGGTCATTGGTCAGCAGGCAGGCGATGATGAGCTTGCTCGCGCTGACGGCTGCCGCGGGGGAGTCGGCGGGTAGCGCCCCCTGGGCGACCAGTGGGCCGGTCTTGGCGGCCGTGCGGTTCCAGACGGTGACCTGGTGGCCGGCCTGGAGGAGGGCCGAGGCCAGTGCGGTCCCCATCATGCCGAGGCCCAGCACGGCCAGGGGGACGGTGGGCGCGCCGGGTGCGGTGATGCCGGCGAGACGGGGTACGGCGCCGAAGGGCGAGGGCACGTGTGACGGGTTTGGCGAGTTCACAGCCGAGCTCCTGGGGGCGGGGGGTTTTCCTTGATCCTCGTATCCAGGCTGCGGCGACGACAAGTACCCACTAATAAGTGGGGTACTTACCGAAAGGTAAGCAAATGCGGGTGGAACAGTGGTGATCTCGGCCGGGCAGGCGCACGCTGGAGGGGTGACTCCGGAGGTGATCCATCATGCAGACACTCGTCGGCTGGCATATCGAGCTGGAATTCCAGGAGGAGGACGACCGGACCCGGGCCGCCGCCATGGTGAGACTGGCGGACGGGACCGAGTACCGCGCGCACGGGCTTGCCCAGCGCCACCCATCGGATGCCGAACAGTTGCGGGTCGGTGAGGAGATCGCGGGTGCGCGGGCGCTCATGGATCTCGCCTCGCAGTTGCTCCAGAAGGCCCACACCGAAATCGATCAGGCGTCCGGTCGGACCTCGCACGCACTGAGCTGAGGTGATGCGGGTACCTCGCCGCCAGAACTGAGGGCCTACGCCGAACCGGGGCGAGGGGGCCTGAGGCATGCGCTGAACTGGCTGCGCTGCCGCTCCGGGCCCGGGTCGGGGCCCTGACCCGGAACCGATCGCTCGGGCCTGCGTCCTGGCCGGCGGCACATGGGTGCTCCCTTGCGGAACCCGCCGCCGCAGAGCCGACGAGTGGACACCCCGAGCCGAGGCGCTACTGCCGTTCTCTCGGGCCGACTTCGCGTACGACCGTGTAGGTGGGGACTCCGCTCATTCGGGGTTCGGCCCTGCCGGAGAGCGTGTCCAGCGCCTTTCCGATGGCTGCCATCCGGCCTTCGGTGTCGGATGTCTCGACGAAGTTGCGGTAGTCCGCCTCGTCCCGCCAGTGCACGACGTTGTAGACACGGGTGCCGTCCGTACTGACGTGGAACCGGGCCGAGCGGAATCCGGGATGGAAGCTGACCCACTGATCGATGATTTCGGCGAAGCCGTCCACCAACTCGGTCTGCGTCTCGGGGCCGTCGACGGTGTATTCGATGATCGAGTAGAAGCCGCGGTCGGTAGTCATGTCAGTTCCCCTGGTGTGAGCGATACGAATGTCTCGCGACAGGGAAGAGTCTGGAACCTCAAGAGGACTTGAGGTCAAGGGGTCCCGGTGTGCCCCGTACTCACCCGGTCGCCCTGCTGGATGTTCGCGGACCGGCTCGCGAGGTGGGAGATCTGCGCAGGCGTACCGAGCAAGCGGCCGCGGCCCTCTCGGGTCGCGGCCGCCGCGTGGATCGTGTGAGCCGGGTGGGTGCTACAGCCGCTCGGGGGTGCGGATGCCCAGCAGCGCCATGCCCTGGTGGAGGGTCCGTGCGGTCAGATCGATCAGGAACAGCCGGTTCTCGACGACCTCCGGCGGGTTGGCGTCGCTCAGCACCTGGCACTGGTCGTAGAACTTCGTCAGATGGGAGGCGAGCTGGTACAGATACGCGGCGAGCTTGTGCGGCTCGTACGCGGCGGCCACCTCGGCGATCGTCTCGCTGAACCGGTCCAGATGCAGGGCCAGCGCGCGCTCCGCCGGGGCCAGCGCCAACTCGGGGTGAGCGGCCGGGCCCGTAGCGCCTGCCCTGCGCTTGATGGACTGGATACGGGCGTACGCGTACTGGAGGTAGACGGAGGTGTCGCCGTTGAGGGACACCATCTGGTCCAGGTCGAAGCGGTAGTCGCGGGTGGCCGACGTGGACAGGTCGGCGTACTTGATGGCGCCGACGCCGACCTGCGTCCCCCGCTCGGCGATCTCCTCTTCGGTCAGCTCACCACGGGTGTCCTTCTCGCGGACCACCTCGGTGGCGTGCTCCACGGCCTCATCGAGCAGATCCACCAGCCGGACGGTCTCGCCCTCCCGGGTCTTGAACGGCTTGCCGTCCTTGCCCAGCACCGTGCCGAACGCCAACTGGACGGCCTTGACCCGGTCGTTGAGCCAGCCCGCCCGGCGAGCCGTCTCGAAGACCATCCTGAAGTGCAGGGCCTGCCGAGCGTCCACCACATACAGCAGGGTGTCCGCACCGAGGTTCTGCACCCGGTCACGGATCGCGGAGAGGTCGGTGGCGGCATAGCCGAAGCCGCCGTTCGACTTCTGCACGATCAGCGGGGTCGGCTTGCCGTCCGGGCCCAGCACATCGTCGAAGAAGACGCAGAGCGCGCCCTCGGAACGCACCGCGACCCCGGATTCCTCCAGGAAGCGGCAGGTGTCGTTGAGCATGTCGTTGTAGCCCGACTCGCCCACGACATCGGCGTCATGGATCTCCATGTCGAGCTTGCCGAAGACCGAGTAGAAGTAGATCTTCGACTCATCGACGAACTGCTGCCAGCGCGCCAGCGTCTCCGGGTCCCCGGCCTGAAGGGCGACCACCCGGTCCCGGGCCCGCGCCTTGAACTCCTCGTCGGAGTCGAAGAGCGTCCGGGAGGCCTTGTAGAGCCGGCCGAGCGACGACATCGCCTCCTCGCCGGAGACCGTCTCGCCCTTGTCGTGGTCCAGCTCGTGCGGGTGCTCGACCAGATACTGGATGAGCATGCCGAACTGGGTGCCCCAGTCACCGATGTGATGGCGCCGGACCACCTTCTCGCCGGTGAACTCCAGGATCTCCACCATCGCCGCCCCGATCACGGCGGACCGAAGGTGGCCGACGTGCATCTCCTTGGCCACATTCGGCTGGGCGTAGTCGATGACGGTCGTGCCAGCCTGCTCGTTGTACGGCACTCCGAGCCGGTCGTCGGCGGCGCGGGCGGCCAGGGTCTCGACGATCGCCCGGTCGGTGACCGTGATGTTCAGGAAGCCCGGTCCCGAGACCTCGATCTCCTGGAGCAGATCGCCGGCCGCGAGTGCGCCGACGACCTTGGCCGCCAGCTCGCGCGGATTGCCCTTCAGCTGCTTGGCGAGGGCCAGGATGCCATTGGCCTGGAAGTCGGCCCGGTCGCTGCGTCGCAGCAGCGGGTCGGCGGAACCGGCCTCCGGCAGGGCTGCCGAGAGGGCGTCCGCGAGGCGCTGCTGCACGGTCGAAGCGAGAGAGGGGACCGAGGCCATGAGCTTCCGTTCCTGGGAGGAGGGTTCCTTACGGCTGTCAAGTGTCCCATGGGGGAGAGGGCACTCTCCTCCCCTTAAGGGCTGCCCGGGAGCATCCGGGCCCTGGTGACCGACGGTGGCGAGGGGCCCGACGCACAGCGGACCGCCGGGCCGCTCCAGAGCGGGTCACTTCGTCTGGGAGAATGGTCTACGCCGAGTAGTCGAGGAGTTTCGAGAAAGAAGGACGTGCCGACCGTGGCTCAGAGCAGCACCGAGACCGACTGGGTCTCCCGTTTCGCGGACGAGGTCATTGCGGAATCGGAACGGCGTGCGCCTGGGAAACCTGTCGTCGTCGCCTCCGGGATCTCGCCATCCGGCCCCGTCCACCTGGGCAATCTCCGTGAGGTCATGACCCCGCACCTGGTTGCCGACGAGGTCAGGCGGCGTGGCCATGAGGTACGCCACCTCATCTCCTGGGACGACTACGACCGCTTCCGCAAGGTCCCCGCGGGTATCGCTGGTGTGGACGAGAGCTGGGCCGAGCACATCGGGCGCCCGCTGACCTCGGTGCCCGCGCCCAAGGGCTCCCCGCATCCGAACTGGTCCGAACACTTCAAGAGCGCGCTCATCGAGTCCCTGGCCGAACTGGGGGTGGAGTACGACTCCATCAGCCAGACCGAGCAGTACACCGCGGGCGTCTATCGCGAGCAGGTTCTGCACGCGATGAAGCACCGGGCCGACATCGATGCGATCTTGGCCCAGTACCGCACGAAGAAGGGCCCCGCCAAGAAGTCGCAGAAGCCCCTCGACGAGGCCGAGGTGGAGGCCGCCGAGGGCTCCGGTGCCGCCGCCGAGGACGACGGCACCAGTTCGGCCGGCTACTTCCCGTACAAGCCGTACTGCGGTAACTGCGAGAAGGACCTGACCACCGTCACGGCGTATGACGACGAGACCACCGAGCTGAGCTACGTCTGCACGGCGTGCGACTTCTCGGAGACCGTCCGGCTGAGCGGGTTCAACCGCGGAAAGCTGGTCTGGAAGGTCGACTGGCCGATGCGCTGGGCGTACGAGGGCGTCATCTTCGAGCCGAGCGGTGTCGACCACTCGTCGCCGGGCTCGTCGTTCCAGGTCGGCGGGGAGATCGTCGGAAGCATCTTCGGCGGACAGCAGCCGATCGGGCCGATGTACGCCTTCGTCGGCATCTCCGGGATGGCGAAGATGTCGTCGTCGCGCGGTGGGGTGCCCACCCCGGCCGACGCGCTGAAGATCATGGAAGCACCGCTGCTGCGCTGGCTCTACGCCCGGCGCAGGCCCAACCAGTCGTTCAAGATCGCCTTCGATCAGGAGATCCAGCGGCTGTACGACGAGTGGGACAAGCTGGCGGCGAAGATCGCGGACGGTTCGGCGCTGCCCGCCGATGTGGCGGCCCACACCCGTGCGGTGGGCACCGCGGCGGGGACGCTTCCCACCACGCCGAGGCCGCTGCCGTATCGGACGCTGGCCTCCGTCGTGGACATCACCGGCGGTCACGGCGAGCAGACCGTTCGCATTCTGAGCGAGCTCGACCCGGCGAACCCGCTGACCTCGCTGGATGAGGTGCGGCCCCGGCTGGATCGCGCCGAGAACTGGATCACCAGCCAGGTCCCGGCGGACGCCCGGACGATCGTGCGCTCCGAGCCGGACGACGAGCTGCTGAAGTCGCTGGACGACGACGGCCGCGAGTCGCTTCGGCTGCTGCTGGACGGGCTGGACTCGCACTGGTCCCTGGACGGGCTGACCACGCTGGTGTACGGGGTGCCCAAGGTGCTGGCGGGGCTGGAGCCGGATGCCAAGCCCACCCCGGAGCTGAAGGCGGCCCAGCGGTCGTTCTTCGCTCTGCTGTACCGGCTGCTGGTGACCCGGGAGACGGGTCCGCGACTGCCCACGCTGCTGCTCGCGGTGGGTGCGGATCGGGTGCGGACACTGCTGGGGGCCTGATTCACCACCGCCCCGGCTTCTGCCGGCGGTGGGACTTCCGCGCTGGTCATGGGCCGGGTGCTCCTCCTTCGGGAGGAAGCGCCCGGCCCATGTCGTTCCCTTGGGGGCGGGGCCTTTGCGGCCAGCGGGGTGGTGTGACCTGATGCCCTCGTCGGGCACTGCATCCTTTGGCTGATGAACGGTTCCGACGTGCGCACGACGTATCGCGGGCGGGCCCGGGAGACCGTGGAGGCATGAAGAACGAAATCATCCTCACGATCGGTTGGGTCGCCGCAATCCAGGGCGTACTGGGCGCGGCGGGCCAAATCTTCGGCGATGACCCCTGGGGCCTTCTGCATCTGTGGTGGAACATCCCCGTGGGTGGCTATCTCGCCATCTTCCTGGTGGGCGCGGCGATCGCGTTCATGGGGGAGACGACACGCAGACGGGAGCGAGGCTGATCAGCGGCTACCAGCGAAACGGGTGCCAGGCCCCAGAACTCGGGGCCCTGGGCCCGCTGGGCGTGGGCCGGTGCCACTCCCGACCCGCCTGCCCCACCGTCTGACGCTCCTGCGCCACGGTTCCAGGCGAAAGCCCTACGCGATGTGCTCGGCCTCCAACTCGGCCTCCATGCGCTGCCGGAACTCAGGCATCGCCTGTCGCAGCAGCGCGGTGCCGCGCGGGTGGCTCATGCCGTGGACATCCGACAGATGTATGTCGAGGTGCTCAACGCTGGGGTACTTCCCCAGATCGTGCGAGAGCGAGGCGAAGACCGGATAGGCCGCCTCATAGAACTCCTGGTCCTCGGCGAGCTGTTCCGGGTCCGGTAGATCCACGCCGGGCCCGTGGACCGGCTCCCCTTGGTGGAACACCGGTTGTTGCGCGGACTGCTGGGCCGGCTCCTCCTGCGGCACCTGCTGAAGGCGCGGCTCCTGCACCTGCTGAAGGTGCTCCTCCTGCGGTACGGCCTGGTGGGCGGGCTGCTGCGCCTGCTGAGGGGCCTCGGTCTGGGGCAACGGCCCCTGGGGCGGTCGGGCTTGGGCGTGGGGCTGCATCTGGGCGGGGTGGGGCTGAGCCTGCTCCTGCGGGTGGGCCTCTCCGAGCGACGGGGACTGTGTCCCGTCCTGGAACTGTGCCTGGAGCTGTCCCTGAGACTGTGCCTGAGGCTGGGCCGGTCCCTGCGGATGGGCGTGGGCCTGGGGATAGGGCTGGCCCTGCGCATGGGTGTGAGCCTGCGCGAGGTGGGGGGCCGGGGCTTCTGGCCGCTGGCCCGGAATGCCACCGAGCGGACGCGTACGGCCGGGTCCGGACGGCACCCGCACCGGAGTGGGCTCCAGGCCCTCGACATAGGTGGGATTGAAGGCCCGCTCGGAGGCGTCCTGCGGCATCTGGGTGGCCGTGAACCATGGGCTGCCATGGGCGCCTGGCCCGGTGTAGGGCTGCTGATGGTCCGGGTGTTCCGACGGGTGCTGCTCGGCTGCGGGGTCCTGCGCCCTGGGCAGCTCGGGTTGCCCTGCGGCGTGGGGCGGTGCCGCCAACTTCTGCTGCGGCTTGGGTGCCGGGGGCAGGAGCACCGGGTCGATTCCGGCCGCTGCCAGGCCGGCGGCGGCGGTCTCCGCGAGCGGCACCCCGTACTTCGCAAGGCGCAGCGGCATCAGCGACTCCACCGGCGCCTTGCGCCGCCAGGCCCGCCCGAAGCGGGCCTGCAACCTGGCCTGGTAGATCAGTCGGTCCTGCTCCAACTTGATCACCTGCTCATAGCTGCGCAGCTCCCAGAGCTTCATCCGCCGCCAGAGCTTGAAGGTGGGGATGGGCGACAGCAGCCAGCGGGTGATGCGGACACCCTCCATGTGCTTGTCGGCGGTGATGTCCGCGATCCGGCCGACCGCGTGCCGTGCCGCCTCGACGGTGACCACGAACAGGATCGGAATCACGGAGTGCATTCCGACGCCCAGCGGGTCCGGCCACGAGGCAGCGCCGTTGAAGGCGATCGTGGCCACGGTGAGCAGCCAGGCGGTCTGTCGCAGCAGCGGGAAGGGAATGCGCATCCATGTCAGCAGCAGGTCCAGGGCCAGCAGTACACAGATGCCCGCGTCGATGCCGATCGGGAAGACCAGCGCGAAATCGCCGAATCCCTTGCGCTCCGCCAGGTCTCGCACCGCCGCGTAGGAACCCGCAAACCCGATCGCAGCAATGATCACGGCGCCCGCGACCACGACCCCGATGAGTATGCGGTGCGTGCGTGTCAGTTGCATCGCGGCCACCGCGACCCCCTCCCCTGTTCGTAACGCGTACGCATGTCCGGGTACGGAACGGGTTCTTGGGTGCGCATGGTGAGGAACGCGCGCTCAGGAACGCATGTTCCTTTCCGGCCAGGGGCAGGCTACTTGTTGGCGGCGGTAACGGAGGTAACAGTCTCCTTCACCGCTGGCACGGCATCCTTGAGGAGATCGGCCACTGCCGGGGGCTTCGCGCCCGCGTAACCCGTGCCGTTGTAGGTGAGCGTGATGAGGATGTTGTCCGTACGCGTCACGATCGTGACGTAGGAGAAGTCTTCGCCGGTCTTGCGGAGTTGATAACTGAGGGCCGTCGCCTCTTCGCCGACTCCGGCCGAGGGCGCGGCTTTCACGTTCTTCGCGCCGGTGGTGGCGCGGTTCTTGGCCACTTCCTTGGTGTACGCCTCCTGGGCTCGCTGCTTGCCGCTGGTGCCGAGGGCGGCATCCGACTCAAAGCGCAGGAAGGACACATCGAGCCAGCGGTACTGCGAGCCTTTGACGCCGTTGTCGTCCAGGCCGTTCCATGAGCAGCTGCCGCGGGTCAGCAGATCCGTGGACCGGCCGGGTGTGCCGGCCTTGGCCTTGGTGGAGGGCACCAGCTTCTCGATGGTCTTCGGCTTGAGCGACCTGCATGCTTCGGGGAGCTTGGTGAACTTCACCGGGGCGACCGCGGGCTTCTTCTCCGACTCCGGGGTAGCGAGGGCCGCGCCACCGGAACTACCGGCTTTATCGGTCTTTTCTGACTTCTGTGACTTTTCGGCCTTTGGCTTGCCGTCCGAGTCCGACGAGCAGCCGGAGGCGACGAGCATCACCGGGACGGCTGCGCAGGCGAGTATGCGGGCGAGTCGCGGGGCTGTTCGGTGCATGGTTCCTTCAGTCGTGGTCGTACGGTCATCGGCGGTCGAGGCGATTCGACCGGCGAAGCCACCGTACGCGGATCGGGCGGATCGGCGGCGGGCCTGTGGAGAACGCCTGTGGATAACCGGGTCCCGGTCGATCGGGTCGGTGAGGGACTTCAGTCGCTGAACTTCTTGACCAGGTTTCTGGCCAGGTGCTGGGCCTTTTCCTGGAGTTCCTTGCTCTCGGGGATCACCGTGGTGTGACCGGATTGTTCGGTGTAGACGACCGTTGCGATGACGTTCGATGTGCGGAACACCACGCTCACCGTGCGCCGCTGAGCGGTGGAGCCGGCCGCGGCGGAGGCGAGATCGTCATCGAGGTAGGCGGCGTCACCGATGCTGTTGAGCATCCTTGAGCCGAGTGTGGCGGCTGGCTCTGTGGCGTCGATCGATGGTGTGCCCGACACCGGCGCCGACGCTGATGCTGACGCTGTCGGGGCCTCTGTGGCCACGGGGACGGCGGCTGCGATCTGTTTCTCGGTGAACAGCTCCTGTGCCCGGTCGTCGTCGCTGACCGCCGGGTCATAGGAGACCACCCGCTCGATGTCGAGGCTGAGGCTGTGGGAGGCGTCCGGGGCGTCGGACTTCCAGGCGCAGCCGACCCGCCGGTCGGTGTCGAAGGTACTGCTGGCTGAGCCGCGAAGGATCTCCTGCTGCTGCTTGTCCGGGAGTCCGACGGTGCCGGGCAGCAGGTCCTTGAGCGCGGAGCTGCCGACGGACCCGCAGGGTTCGAACAGGGTGCGGTACTTGCCGGGCTGGGCGATCGACTTGGTGCCCGGGCCGGCTTTGGCGTCGGTACCGGAGCCGGTGGCCCCGGTGTTCGAGGTGCAGCCGACCGCGAGCGCCGCGAGGAGTGCGGCGTGCAGCGCCGCCACGCGACCTGTTGAGGACTCCTTCACCCTGCGGCGCGGTGCGTACACCCGTGCCTCCGGGTGGGGTGCGTACGCCTTTCGTTGCACGGTCCCAGGCTCCCTTCGAGCGGAAAAGCTGTTGCCGCGCGACGGCGGCCGATGGACACAATGTCTATCGCACACGCTGCTGTGGCTGTCGGCCCGCTGGGGTTTTCGCGGGCATTGGCACCGGTTTTGTGTTTCAGGGATTTAAGGATTTTTCGGGGGTTTGGGAACTATGTCTTATGTAGAACTGCCGGGTGCGAAGGTGCCCATCCGCGTCTGGACCGACCCGGCGACGATCGAAGACGTCGCGATGCAGCAGCTGCGAAACGTGGCGACCCTGCCGTGGATCAAGGGTCTTGCCGTGATGCCGGACGTCCACTACGGCAAGGGCGCCACGGTCGGTTCCGTGATCGCCATGCAGGGAGCCGTCTGCCCGGCCGCGGTCGGTGTCGACATCGGCTGTGGCATGTCGGCCGTGAAGTCCTCGCTCACCGCGAACGACCTGCCGGGTGATCTCTCCCGGCTGCGTTCGAAGATCGAGGAGGCGATCCCGGTGGGCCGGGGCATGCACGGTGAACCGGTCGACGTGGAGCGGGTGTTCGGCTTCGACACGCGGGGTTGGGACGACTTCTGGAACCGCTTCGACCAGGTGGCCGACCCGGTGAAGTTCCGTCGCGAACGGGCGGCGAAGCAGCTGGGCACGCTCGGCGGCGGCAATCACTTCGTCGAGTTCTGCCTGGACGAGACGGGAGCGGTCTGGCTGATGCTGCACTCGGGCTCCCGGAACATCGGCAACGCGCTGGCAGACCACCACATCGGCGAGGCCCAGAAGCTCTCCCACAACCAGGGCCTGATCGATCGTGACCTCGCGGTCTTCATCGCGGAGACCCCGCAGATGGAGGCGTATCGAAATGACCTGTTCTGGGCGCAGGAGTACGCCAAGTACAACCGCGCGATCATGATGGGGATCTTCCAGGAAGTCGTCCGGCGCGAGTTCCGCAAGGCGAAGGTCGCCTATGAACCGGTTATCTCCTGCCACCACAACTATGTGTCGGAGGAGCGCTACGACGGCATGGACCTGCTGGTCACGCGCAAGGGGGCGATTCGGGCCGGCAGCGGGGACTACGGCATCATCCCCGGCTCGATGGGCACCGGTTCCTACATCGTCAAGGGCCTCGGGAACGAGAAGTCGTTCAACTCCGCTTCGCACGGCGCGGGCCGCAGGATGAGCCGCAACGCCGCGAAGAAGAGGTTCACCACACAGGATCTGGAGCAGCAGACCCAGGGTGTGGAGTGCCGTAAGGACGCGGGGGTCGTGGATGAGATCCCGGGCGCGTACAAGCCGATCGAGAAGGTCATCGACCAGCAGAGGGATCTGGTGCGGGTGGTGGCGAAGCTCAAGCAGGTCGTCTGCGTCAAGGGTTGAGCGCCGGCCGCCGGGCGCCCTGGCGGGCGGGGTCGAGTCCACCCGGGGATCGGCGGATGCCTCCTGGGAACGAGGCCCCCGCTGGCCGGGCGGGGCGGATTCCTGATCCGTTCGGCGGCACGGGTCCAGCTGCGGGACCCGCGCCGCCCTGCGGTCGATTCCAGCGCGCCGCCCGGTACGGGTGGACCTCGCGGCGTCACCGTTCGCGGTGCACCTTGGAGTTGGAGGCCTGAGCGCGCGGCCGGACCACGAGCAGATCGATGTTGACGTGCGATGGACGGGTGACCGCCCAGGTGATGGTGTCCGCCACATCGTCGGCGGTGAGGGGTTCCGCGACGCCCTCGTACACCTTCGCAGCCCTCGTGGTGTCCCCATGGAAGCGGGTCGTGGCGAACTCCTCGGTCTTCACCATCCCCGGCGCCACCTCGATCACCCGCACCGGTGTGCCGACGATCTCCAGCCGCAGGGTCTCGGCGAGCACATGGGCACCGTGCTTGGCCGCGACATAGCCGGCACCGCCCTCGTAGGTGCCGTGGCCCGCGGTGGAGGTGAGCACGACGACCGTGCCGTCCCCGCTGGCGGTGAGGGTGGGCAGAAGGGCCTGGGTGGCGTTGAGCGCGCCGATGACATTGACCTCGAACATCCGTCGCCAATCGGCCGGATCGCCGGTCGCCACGGAGTCGGCTCCCAGCGCGCCACCGGCGTTGTTGATCAGCACGTCGCAGCGACCCACGGCCGCCGCGAACGCGTCGACGGCGGGCCTGTCCGTGACGTCGAGGGGGTACGCGGTGGCCTGTGCGCCGCTCGCGGTCAGCTCGGCGGCCAGCGCCTCGATACGGTCCTTGCGGCGAGCGGTGAGGACGACGCGATACCCCGCCCGAGCGAGTTGCCGCGCGGTGGCGGCCCCGATACCGCTGCTGGCGCCCGTGACGACGGCGACGGGCGTGGTAGGCGTGCTGGGCGTGGTCATGGCCTGCTCCTCGCGCGAGTGATCGGACCGGCCCCAGAATAGGCGGGGTCCGGTACGGCCCCGAGGGGGCCTGCTGCGCCGTTGGCTCCTTGTAGTGCGCCGGGCCGCCGCGGGGGAACGAGGTCGGCCGCCATCGCTTCCCGGCAGCTGGGTCCGCGCCCCAGGCGGGTCGCACCGGTACTGAGCGGAGGCGCCTCAGGGGGCCGGGCTCTAGGCCTCCCAGGCTCCGGGGTCCCGGGGTCCGCGGTCCCGGGGGTTCAATCGGACCCCCTCGGCCAGGGCCAAGCCGGGCGCTGAGGGAGGCGAAGAGCGGTTCTCCTCCCTGAACGCCGGTGATTCCAGTGATGCGGGCGATGCGGGCGATGCGGGCGATGCGGGCGATGCGGGCGTGGGGCGAGTCCGCCCAGACGATCCGCTCGGGCTCGGCGAGTCCCGCGGTGCGGTAGGCCAACCGCACCCCGTCGGCGGCAGGCGGCCGCCCGGCCTGCCGACGGACGATGCGGCGAGGGCCGGGTCAGCGGCCTCGGGGGCCGTACATGATCAAGGCCATCCCGGCCAGGCAGATCAGCGCCCCCAGGACGTCCCAGCGGTCCGGACGGTATCCGTCCGCCACCATCCCCCAGACGATCGACCCCGCCACGAACACCCCGCCGTACGCCGCCAGGATGCGTCCGAACTCCCCGTCCGGCTGGAGGGTGGCCACCACCCCGTAGGCGCCGAGCGCAATCACTCCGGCCCCGATCCAGACCCAGCCCCGGTGCTCCCTGATCCCCTGCCAGACGAGCCACGCCCCACCGATCTCGAAGAGCGCGGCCACGGCGAAGAGGGCGATGGAGCGAGCGACGACCATGGCGTCAGCCTGCCATGCGCGGGGCGAAGACGCGCCGATCTAACGGACAATCAGTAATATCAACCAACAAAACGGTATCTTTGCCTCATGTCCGGAAAGCGCAAAGTGGTACTCACGGTTTCCGCGGTGCTCGCCGCGGGGGTGATGGTGATCGGTACAGGGGCCGCGCAGGCTGGT
Source organism: Streptomyces albipurpureus (assembly GCF_023701525.1). Lineage (GTDB taxonomy): Bacteria > Actinomycetota > Actinomycetes > Streptomycetales > Streptomycetaceae > Streptomyces > Streptomyces albipurpureus. The sequence continues at coordinate 74,774 of NZ_JAMQAW010000096.1, read as the reverse complement.
GCCGGGGACGCGGCTCCCGAAGCGGATGTGGCGCACCACGGGCACATCTCGCTGGTGGACGGGCAGCTACGGGTCTCTCTCGCATCCAAGAGCCATGGCCCGGTGGACGTGGCCGACTCCACCGTGCGAATCGGCTTCTCCGGGCCCCTGGCGGCTGCCCAGCAACTGCCTCCCGGATGCCTCTGGGCGGCCGATCAGGAGATGCTCTGCGCCACCGGGCCGCTGCGGGCCGGGGCTGACGGGCAGCAGGACGCCTTCACGCTCAGCACGACGGGCACCCCGGAGGAGATGGTCGTCACCATCGCCACCCAGTGGAACGGCGGTGCGGTCGACCACAACCCCACCAACCATGAGCATGAGGTCCTGGTGCCGGCCACTGGAGACCTCTACGTCTTCTGAACCCCGGCCTGACCCCGCTCTGGCCGTGTTCCGACCCTGCTCGGAAGAGATCGCGCCGCCGACCGCCTCCGCCCCCGGTGCGCCTGGGCCAACCCCCGCGCCGACCCGGCGGCAGTGATCTGTCCCCGACGCCGGTCTACGGCGAATCCCCGCCGAACTCCCGTACCGCTTCATCGACAATCGCGACCAGCCGGGCGTGGTGCGCGCCCCGCCAGTACGCCCGGCCGCAGTCGGCGCACTGGGCGAAGACGTCGTATGCCCGCTGGGTCCCCTGCCGCAACTGCTCCTGGACCGTGGCCTTGTCGGCCTCCGCCAACTGGCCGTTGCAGGCCGTGCAGCGGGTCCATGGTGCGAGGGCGGGCCTGAACCGTCCCAGTACGTCCCGCAGTTGGTCGTCGGGCCGATCGCTGTAGACATAGGCACCCGCCCAGAGTTCGCGTCGACGCAGCAGCCCGCGGTCCCGTGAGAGCAGCACCCGCCGCTCCTTGGCCGAGAGGGCCGCCAGCGCCGGGTCGCCGATGTCCTCGTTCTCATACGCGGCATCCACGCCGAGCAGCCGCAACCGCCGTGCCAGCGTGCCCAGATGGACATCGAGCAGAAAACGCAGCGGAGCGCCCGGCACCTGCTGGGGACGGCTGACGCTCAGGACCTCGACGCTCTCGCCGGTCTTCGGCACATGAGAGACGGAGGCCAGCGCGCCATCGACGAGCAGCCGGCCCGCCTCGGTGAGCGGAATGCCCAGTGACTCGATGACATGACCGAGTGTTGACGTGCCGTCAGTGACCAGGGACGTACGCCCTTGACGCCGCTCCGATGGGATGAAGAGGCGCAGCTCAGGGGCGACGCTGAGGTGGATCTCCGGTCGATTCACATCGGTCAGCATGTCATCCGGAAGGACCCGGGCACATCCCCGTTCCCGGTGTGGTCGGGGTCAGGGACCGTGGGGGGCGGTTGGTCGATGCGGGCGGGTCGACCGCAGCCGTGATGGTTCGTTGGAGGACTTCTGCCATGGCGGTCGGTGGGATGACCTCAGCCGGATGTCCGGACCTCAGCGCGGGTGATCGGTGGGATGACCTCAGCCGGATCTCAGCCGTGGTACGCGGTGGGATGAACTCAGCCGGAGTGGTCCGTTGGATGGAGATCCAGCCGCCAGTCGTTCACCTGGAGTGGATTGCCCGGTGGGTACTCCACCTCGCACTCGCCCATCGCCGTGAATCCCGCTCTTCTGCACACCCCGTTCGACGCGGCGTTCGCCACGCTGGGGAAGGCATGGAGATAGCGGTGCCGTCGTACGGCGCGGGCCGCGTCCGCCACGGCCAGCGTCGCCGCTGTGGCCACGCCACGGCCCTGGAACCCCGGTAGGACCGTCCAACCCGCCTCATACACCGGCTCGCCCCGCCAGAGCTGCTCCCAGAAGCCCACGTTGCCCAGGGTTTCCCCCGAGCCCGTCGCCACGATCCGGTACATCCGGCCCTTGCCGCTGGTGTCCGTACTCAGGTCCAGATAGCGGCGATGTCGCGCCACCAGCTGCTCCTCCGACTCGGGGCCGCCCAGGTGCGCCATGAGCTCCGGCGCGTTCGCCGCCCGGAGCAGGTCGAGATCGCCGGTCGACCAGGCCTCGATGTGTACTGCCGAACCCTTGTTGTCCATGACCTCACGGTAGAAGGCGGGTCTGACAGTCAGGATGCGGTGCACGGGGGGATCGTCACCGGTGGGCCGACGACTTGGCCGAGCGGCGGATTGCCTGGCGATGGATCGCGGGGCAACCTCTGGGCGTTGCCCTGCTCTTGACCGGCAGCGGTCGCGGGTTCTGTCAACCGGTGGGCAGGAGACCTCAAGAGGGGCCGGTCCCCGCGGGCACCCGACGCGGGTCACGATCACCGCACCGGGCCGAGCCGTCGAACGCTCGCTGCTAGGGCCACACCAGGCAGTACGGCTGGTGTCCGGCTTCATGGAGCCGATGGCTGAAATCCTGCCATTCATGGAGCAGTCGGTACACATTGAACGCGTCCCGCGGACCGCCCCGGTCCGGGACCGTCGACCAGATGAAGGCGGCCGCGCCCACCGATTCCTCGCCCAGGTCACGCAGCGGGTCCACCACGGTCATCGGGAGCTTCACCACGGCGTAGTCCGGGTGCAGCACCACAAGCTCCAGCGGCGGAACCTTGTTCAGCGGCATGCCTTGGATGCCCATCAGGACCATGGCCGCTATGGTCTCCGGCTTGATCTTGGTGAACAGCCCGCCCATGCCGAGCTCATCGCCGCCGAGCTCCTCGGGGCGCATCGATATCGGCACCCGGGCAGCCGTAGCCCCGTCGGGCGCGCCGAAGTACTTGTACGTCACCCCCACTCGGCCGCTCCTGCCTGCCGCGGCATCCGCGCCCGCGTCGCCCCGCCGGTGCTTGCCCCGACGGGCAGGGTCAGGGCCGAGGTCGTCAGTCCCCTCGCCCAGTCCGCCACCGCGATACATATCTCCACCCGACCACTCGCAGCCCCCGCCGCGCAACCCGATCATCGTGACAGTGACCTCCCCCACGGGCGTCAGGTGAAACACCTGTCCGTGAGGAACACCGTGGCCTCTGACACCATGGATTCCGTGAGCCTTCCCTGTGTCGTCCCAGTTTCGCAGATACCGGGATGGTGACGCCCTTTCGTAATACGAGGAGAACGCGCTCCCCGCTCACCCGTGGCCGAGATCATCCGCCTCGGTCACCGCCCCCGAATCGTTAGATCAGGACCAAAGTGGCGTATTCATACGAAGCTCCAGTTTCCCAGGCGCTCTTCGACCGTGCGTCCCAGGTGACGCCCGGCGGCGTCAACTCTCCCGTGCGGGCCTTCCGGGCCGTGGGCGGTACGCCACGGTTCATGGTGTCCGGCTCCGGCCCCTATCTCACCGACGCGGATGGGCGGGAGTACGTCGATCTCGTCTGCTCGTGGGGACCGATGATCCTCGGCCACGCCCATCCGGCCGTCATCGAGGCCGTGCAGTCGGCCGTGGTCCGCGGAACCTCCTTCGGCACCCCCGGTGAGGGCGAGGTCACGCTCGCCGAGGAGATCGTCGCCCGGGTCGGGCCCGTCGAGCAGGTGCGGCTGGTCTCCAGCGGTACGGAGGCGACGATGTCCGCGATCCGCCTCGCCCGTGGTTTCACCGGCCGGGCGAAGGTCGTGAAGTTCGCCGGCTGCTACCACGGCCATGTCGATGCGCTGCTGGCCGCTGCCGGTTCCGGGGTGGCGACCTTCGGCCTGCCCGACACGCCCGGTGTCACCGGCGCCCAGGCGGGCGAGACCGTCGTTCTGCCGTACAACGACCTCGACGCCGTCCGGGCCGCCTTCGCCGCGCACCCCGGAGACATCGCCTGTGTGATCACCGAGGCCTCCCCGGGCAACATGGGAGTGGTCCCGCCGCTTCCCGGCTTCAACCAGGGTCTGAAGGATCTCTGCCAGGAGAACGGCGCGCTCTACATCTCCGATGAGGTGATGACCGGCTTCCGCACCAGTAGGGCGGGCTGGTACGGCGTGGATGGTGTCGAGCCCGATCTGATGACCTTCGGCAAGGTCATGGGCGGCGGCTTCCCCGCCGCCGCGTTCGGCGGGCGCGCGGACGTGATGGCGCACCTGGCCCCGGCCGGCCCCGTCTACCAGGCGGGCACCCTCTCCGGGAACCCCATCGCGACCGCCGCGGGCCTGGCCCAGCTGCGACTGCTCGACCAGGCCGCGTACGACACGGTGGACTCGGTATCCGAAGAGATCCAGCGGCTGGTCGCCAACGCGCTCTCCAAGGAGGGCGTGGCGCATCGACTCCAGACGGCGAGCAACATGTTCTCGGTCTTCTTCACCTCGGACGAGGTGCGCACCTACGAGGACGCGAAGCGGCAGGAGGCGTTCCGCTTCAATGCCTTCTTCCACTCGATGCTGGCCGACGGCGTCTATCTACCGCCGTCCGCCTTTGAGTCCTGGTTTGTCTCCACGGCCCATGACGAGCGGGCGATCGAGCGGATCGCCGCTGCCCTGCCCGCGGCAGCCCGGGCCGCCGCGGAGGCCGTGGCATGACCGGCGCTGACCACACGAGCGGTACCGACGGCACGAGCGGTACCGACAAGCCGGGCGGCCTGGGCAGCGCGGGCGATGCGAGCGGCCCGAGCCGCAGCGGCAAGCGCGGCCCGAGCGGCAAGACGATCACCGTGGTCCATCTGATGCGCCATGGTGAGGTGCACAACCCCGACGGCGTCCTCTACGGCCGCCGTGCGGGCTATCACCTCTCCTCGCTCGGCCGGCAGATGGCCGATCGGGTCGCCGACGCCCTCGCCGACCGCGATGTCACCTATGTCGTCGCCTCCCCGCTGGAACGCGCTCAGGAGACCGCTGCTCCCGTGGCCAAGAGCCATGGGCTCGACCTGGGCAGCGATGACCGACTCATCGAGGCCGGCAACGTCTTCGAGGGCAAGACCTTCGGGGTGGGGGACGGTGCGCTTCGCAGACCCGCGAACTGGCGGCACCTGACCAATCCCTTCCGTCCGTCCTGGGGAGAGCCGTATATCGAGCAGGTCGTACGGATGATGGGCGCTCTCGGCGAAGCGCGCGACGCGGCCCGCGGACATGAGGCGGTCCTCGTCAGCCATCAGCTGCCGATTTGGATTGTCCGGAGCTTTGTGGAACGGCGGCGGCTGTGGCACGACCCGCGCCGTCGTCAGTGCACGCTGGCATCCCTGACCACGTTCACCTATGAGGACGACCGCATTATCTCGGTCGGCTACTCGGAACCCGCGCGTGATCTCGTACCGCCGCATCTGCTCGCCGGCGCTAAACCAGTGAAAGGAAAGTCGAAAGCGTTTGGTGCATAGCTCTCCGTTAGTCCCGGGGGCCGTCGTCCGCTTTCTGACGCCCCTTCATAAATAGAGGAGCCGGTTCCTGGAACCGGCTCCTTCGTTATGTCCTCTCCACCAGTGGCCGGTTTCGGCCGGTGACCATTTCATCGGGGGGCTCTCCCTCGGGAGAGTGTGTGGACGGGATCGCTATGTGGGACATCAGTAGAAGGAGTTTGCTCGGGGCCGGTTTTGGCGCCGCCGCGGTGCTGGGAACAGCGGGCTGTGGTGCTCTTGGCCTCGGTGGGGGCGGTGGGGGAAAAGGCAGCGGTGGGAAGGTCGGGAACGGTGACCATTCATCGAAGGACCAGGGCCGACTGATGGGCGACGGCTCCACATCCGACACCGGAAAGCAGCCGAATCAGCCGCCCGCTCCCGTACCGCTGGAACCAGGGCAAGCCCCGCCGCAATTTGTGATCTTCTCCTGGGACGGTGCCGGGGAGGTCGGTAATGGACTCTTCCCGCGCTTTCTTGACCTTGCCAAGGAGTACGACGCGGGAATGACGTTCTTCCTCTCGGGGATCTATCTGCTCCCCGAGGCCAAGAAGTCGCTCTACCGTCCGCCGAACAACGCCGTCGGGGCCTCTGACATCGGCTATCTCGCCGACGACAACATCAAGAAGACCCTGAAGTACATACGTCAGGCCTGGCTCGACGGCCATGAGATAGGCACCCACTTCAACGGGCACTTCTGCGGTGGCTCAGGGTCGGTCGGCAACTGGACCCCGGCCGACTGGGAGAACGAAATAGCGCAGGCTGTTTCCTTCGTCACCAAGTGGCGTACCCACAGCGGCTGGGACGATCTCGACCCGCTGCCGTTCGACTACGGCAAGGAACTCGTCGGCGCCCGCACCCCCTGTCTACTCGGCCAGGAGAAGCTCTTCCCGACGGCCAGGAAGCTCGGTTGGCGCTATGACGCCAGTTCACCGGGTGGCCGTCAGGTCTGGCCGACCAAGCGAGAGGGTTTGTGGGATCTGCCACTCCAGGCGGTCCCGTTCCCCGGGTACTCCTTCGAGGTGCTCTCGATGGACTACAACATCATGGCCAACCAGTCCAAGAACTCCACCAAGGGCCCGCCCGAGAACTATCCGCGCTGGAAGAAGCAGGCGACGGGCTGCTATCTGAACGGCTTCCGCCGCGCCTATGAGTCCAACCGCGCGCCGCTGTTCATCGGCAATCACTTCGAGCAGTGGAACGGTGGCATCTATATGGACGCCGTGGAAGACGCGGTCAAGGCCATGGCGGGAAGGAAGGACGTGCAGCTGGTCTCCTTCCGGCAGTTCTGCGACTGGCTCGATGTCCAGGACCCGCAGGTGCTCGCCAAGCTTCGTGACCTCGATGTGGGACAGGCCCCCGCCGGTGGCTGGAACGCTTTCCTTAAGGCCGCTTGACAAGGGTTCTTTGTGCGTCTTACGGGCAGTAAGGGGGGCGCGGAAGATCGCAAGATAGGCCATGCGAAACTTTTCACATGACCTCTAGCCGTGCCCAGCGTGCCGTCCTGCTGACCGCCCTCACAGCGGTCGGCACGCTCGTTCTGTCTGCGTGCAGTGGGGACACCGGGAAGTCCGGCGGGGGTGGGGACACCGGTTTTGTCACCGGCACCGGAGGCATCGCCACCGTCGCCAAGGCCGAGCGGAAGGCGACCAACAAGTTGGCCGGCGAGACCCTGGCCGGCGAGCAACTCGACATCGCCGACTTCAAGGGCAAGGTCGTGGTGATGAACGTCTGGGGCTCCTGGTGTCCACCTTGTCGAGCCGAGGCGAAGCACTTCGCCAAGGTCTCCAAGGAGCTGAAGCCCCAGGGCGTGGAGTTCGTCGGGCTCAACACCCGCGACCGCAGCAAGGGCCCCGCGATCGCCTTTGAGAAGGACTACGGCGTCGAGTATCCGAGCCTGTTCGACCCGATCAGCAAACTCCTCGTCAACGGCTTCCCCCAGGGCACCCTGATGCCGCAGGCCATCCCCACCACGATCGTCCTCGACCGTGATGGGAAGATCGCGGCACGAGCGATCACAGCGCTCTCGGAGAAGGACCTCCGCAAGATGATCGCCCCCGTACTCGCGGAGAAGTGACCCCGTGGAGATTGCAGCTACCGAAGCGGTGCTTGCCGCCTCGAACGTCAACCAGACGGTGTTCGGCGGCGCCCTGGTCCTCGCCCTCCCTATCGCCGTACTCGGCGGCCTGGTCTCCTTCTTCTCCCCCTGCGTACTGCCGTTGGTGCCCGGCTACCTCTCCTATGTGACCGGTGTCACCGGCGCCGACCTCGCCGAGGCCAAGCGCGGCCGGATGATCCTGGGGGCCTCGCTCTTCGTTCTCGGCTTCACGGCTGTCTTTGTCTCCGGGGGCGCCCTCTTCGGCTACTTCGGCAATGAGCTACTGGGCCAGCAGGAGATCATCTCCAAGATCCTCGGTGTGCTGATGGTGCTGATGGGCGCCTTCTTCATGGGGGCGATGCCCTGGCTGAGCCAGCGTGAGTTCCGCATCCACAAGAAGCCGGTCTCCGGTCTGATCGGTGCGCCCCTGCTGGGTGTGCTCTTCGGCGTCGGCTGGACCCCCTGCATCGGTCCGACCCTGGCCGCCGTGCAGATTCTCGCCGCCGAGCAGGCGAGCGCGGGCCGCGGGGCCATACTGACCGTTGCGTACTGCCTCGGTCTGGGGCTGCCCTTCGTGCTCGCCGCGATCGCCTTCCGCAAGGCGCTGGGGGCGTTCGGCTGGGTGAAGCGCCACTACGTCTGGGTGATGCGGCTCGGTGGCGTGATGATGATCGCGACGGGTGTGCTGCTGCTGACGGGCGTCTGGGACCTCATGGTCCAGCAGATGCAGACCTGGTCCAACGGCTTCACGGTGGGGATCTGACTCCAATGAGCAAGACTGAGACCGACGCCGCGACCGAGGGCGGCACCAGCGAGGCAGACGCGGCGCGCACGGCCGGCGAGGCCGAGCAGCGGCGCGATGAGGCGGCCGGTGCCCAGCTGAACACCGCGCCCAAGGAAGAGCTGATCACCGGGCCCACGCTCGGTGCCGTCGGCTGGGCCCGCTGGTTCTGGCGGCAGCTGACCTCCATGCGGGTCGCGTTGATCCTGCTGCTGATGCTCTCGCTCGCTTCCATCCCGGGTTCACTGGTCCCGCAGAACAACGTCGATGACCTCAAGGTCCAGACCTGGCAGCAGAACAACAAGACCCTGACCCCGATCTTCGAGAAGCTCCAGCTCTTCGACGTCTACAGCTCGGTCTGGTTCTCCGCGATCTACATCCTTCTCTTCGTCTCGCTCATCGGCTGCATCGTCCCGCGCTCCTGGCAGTTCGTCGGCCAGCTCCGCAGCCGTCCACCGGGCGCGCCCGGCCGGCTGACCCGGATGCCCGCCTATGCGACCTGGCGTACGGAGGCGGAGCCCGAGCAGGTGCGGGAGGTGGCGCTCAAGCTGCTGAAGGGGCGCCGGTTCCGTTCCCACACCGTGGGAGACGCGGTCGCGGCCGAGAAGGGCTATCTGCGCGAGGCCGGGAACCTGATCTTCCATGTGTCGTTGATCGTGATGCTGATCGCGTTCGCCTGGGGGCAGCTCTTCAAGTCCGAGGGCGGCAAGCTGATCGTCGAGGGCGATGGCTTCTCCAACACGCTCACCCAGTACGACGACTTCCGCTCCGGGTCCCTCTATGACGCGGACGAGCTGGTCCCCTTCAGCTTCGTCCTCAACAAGTTCACCGGCACCTATGAGAAGACCGGGCCGCAGCGCGGCACCCCGCGTACGTTCGAGGCGGATGTGACCTGGTCCACCCCCGGTGGCAAGGACCGCAAGTCCACGATCAAGGTGAACAAGCCGCTGGTCATCGACGGGACGAAGGTCTATCTGCTGGAGCACGGCTATGCGCCGGTCGTGACCGTCAAGGACGGCAAGGGCAAGATCGTCTTCCGGGACCCGGTCCCGTTGCTGCCCATCGACGCCAACATCACCTCCACCGGCGTGGTCAAGGTCATGGACGGCTACCGCGACAAGAACGGCAAGAAGCAGCAGCTCGGCTTTGAGACGTTCTTCGTGCCGACGTTCGGCGGTGAGGGCAAGGGCACCATGTTCTCCCAGTTCCCGGGGTTGGAGTTCCCGGTGCTCGCGGTGAACGGATACATCGGTGATCTGGGAGTGGACGCCGGTCTGCCGCAGAACATCTACCAGCTCGAATCCCGCAAGATGAAGAAGTTCAAGGACGAGAAGGGCGACACCCTCAAGGCCCGGCTCCTTGAGGGCGAGACGATGATGCTCCCCGACGGCGCCGGCTCGATCACCTTCGAACCCGGGGTCAAGGAATGGGCCAGCTTCCAGATCTCGCAGCAGCCGGGCAACGGCTGGGCGCTGACCGGAGCCATCGCGGCGATCGCGGGTCTGGCGGGTTCGCTCTTCATCCAGCGCCGTCGGGTCTGGGTGCGCGCCGTACGGGGTGCCGACGGGGTGACCGTCGTCGAGATGGCGGGACTCGGCCGCAGCGAGTCGCCGAAGTTGCCACAGGAGCTGGCCGACTTGGCTGAGACGCTCCATGCCAAGGCGCCGACCGCGCCCGAACCGGGGAGCGATCCCGTGAACGAATCCGAAGTCTCTCCCGAAGGGGCGCAGAAGTGACTCTCGCCGCCGCTACCAATGAGAACCTCGCGGAGATCAGCAATGTGCTGATCTACTCCGCGATGGCCGTCTACACGCTGGCGTTCCTCGCCCACATCACCGAATGGATCTTCGGGAGCCGGAGCAAGGTGGGCCGCACGGCCGCCGCGCTGACCACCCCGAGGACCGCGGCGGTCAAGGTCCAGGTGAAGCAGGCCGGCGGTACCGCGGTGCTGGACAAGCCCAAGGTCATCACCCGCTCGGCCCCCGGTGAGCGCAATGTTCCGGATGGCCCCGGCGCGGCCGGTGGCACCGTCAAGGGCGATCTCTACGGCAGGATCGCGGTCTCGCTGACCGCGCTGGCGTTGGTGATCCAGGCCGGTGGTGTGGTCGCCCGCGCCATGTCGGTGCGCCGGGTGCCCTGGAGCAATATGTACGAGTTCTCCATCACCTTCACCACGGTGGTGGTCGGCGCGTACCTCGTCTTCCTCCTCGCCAAGAAGAACGTCCGCTGGCTGGGCCTACCGCTCGTCGGAACCGTCCTGATCGACCTGGGCATCGCCACCACGGTGCTCTACACCGACAGCGACCAACTGGCTCCGGCGCTCGACTCGTACTGGCTGATCATCCATGTCTCCACCGCCATCTTCTGTGGCGCGGTGTTCTATCTGGGCGCGGTCGGCACCCTGCTGTACCTGTTCAAGGACTCCTACGAGAAGAAGGTCGGAGCCGACGGCAAGCCGAGCGCGTTCGCGACCTCGGTGATGGAACGGCTGCCGTCCGCCGCCACCCTGGACAAGTTCTCGTACCGCATCAACGCGGCCGTCTTCCCGCTGTGGACCTTCACGATCATCGCGGGCGCCATCTGGGCAGGCGACGCCTGGGGCCGCTACTGGGGTTGGGACCCCAAGGAGGTCTGGGCGTTCATCACCTGGGTCGCGTACGCCTGCTATCTGCACGCGCGCGCCACGGCCGGATGGAAGGGTCGCAAGGCGGCGGTGCTGGCGCTGATCGCCTTCGCCTGCTGGCTGATCAACTACTACGGCGTCAATATCTTCGTGGACGGCCTGCACTCCTACGCGGGCATCTGAGTTTTGGCACCGGAACAGAACCCGACGGCGCGGAAGCCACCCGTCACCTAACGAGAAAGCCCCCGGAATCCCGGGGGCTTTCTCGCGTTGTCCGGCCGTCGATGTGATCGAGAACCGGTGGGCTGGGGCGACGAGGGCTACGCCTCCTCGTCGTCCTTGTCCTTCTTCTCGTCCCTGAGGGACTTCTTCTCGTCCTTCGCGGACTCGTCTTTCTTCGCGGTCTCGTCCTTCTTCAAAGACTGGAGAAACTCCGGATTGTCGTCGGGAGCGACCCACTCGGTGCGACGGCCGCCGCCGTATCCAGCCGCCTTCCGCGGTCGGCCCGCGACAAACCATGCGACGGGCCCGATCAGCACCTGTCCGAAGAGCAGCACGATGATGACCCACGCCACCTTCGGCAGGTTCCTGACCTCCTTCTCCGGAGTGTGCAGGCAGTCGATGAAGGCGTAGATCCACAGCGCCAGGACCAGCAGGAAAGGCAGATACCTGAGCATGGCCGTACGGTCCCCCAGTGAGAGGCGGTGGGGCGCGGAACTGCCCCCGGTGACGCCGCCAGGGTAACTGGTACCCGATACTGGGGCGCATGGCTTATGACGATCTTCGCTCCCTGCTCAGGGCCCTGGAGCGCGAGGGAGACCTCAAGCGCATCAAGGCGGAAGTCGATCCCCACCTGGAAGTCGGGGAGATCGTTGACCGGGTGAACAAGTCCGGTGGACCCGCGCTGCTCTTCGAGAATGTGCGCGGTTCGTCGATGCCGCTGGCGATGAATGTCTTCGGGACCGATCGCCGACTGCTCAAGGCACTGGGACTGAAGTCGTACTCCGAGATCAGCGACAAGATCGGCGGACTGCTGAAGCCCGAGTTGCCGCACGGCTTCGTCGGGGTGCGCGAGGCGTTCGGCAAGCTCGGCTCGATGGTGCACGTACCGCCGAAGAAGGTGAAGGACGCGCCCGTACAGGAAGTCGTCCTGCGCGGCGACCAGGTCGACCTCGACCAGTTGCCAGCGCTCTTCACCTGGCCCAAGGACGGTGGCTCGTTCTTCAATCTGGGTCTCACCCACACCAAGGACCCGGAGTCCGGGGTGCGCAACCTCGGCCTCTACCGGCTCCAGCGGCATGACCGCAACACTATCGGGATGCACTGGCAGATCCACAAGGACAGCCGGAACCACTACCAGGTGGCGGCCCGCCGCGGTGAGCGGCTCCCGGTCGCGATCGCCTTCGGCGCCCCGCCCGCGGTGACCTACGCCTCCACCGCGCCGCTGCCCGGCGATATCGACGAGTACCTGTTCGCCGGCTTCATCCAGGGCAAGCGGATCGAGATGGTCGACTGCAAGACGGTCCCGCTCCAGGTCCCGGCCCAGGCCGAGGTCGTCCTGGAGGGCTGGTTGGAGCCGGGGGAGATGCTTCCGGAGGGCCCCTTCGGTGACCACACCGGCTTCTACACCCCCCAGGAGCCGTTCCCGGCCCTGAAGATCGACTGCATCACCATGCGGCAGCGCCCGCTGCTCCAGTCGATCGTGGTGGGTCGCCCCCCGACCGAGGACGGTCCGCTGGGCCGCGCGACGGAACGCTTCTTCCTTCCGCTGCTCAAGATCATCGTGCCGGACATCGTGGACTACCACCTCCCCGAGTCGGGCGGCTTCCACAACTGCGCGATCGTCTCCATCGACAAGAAGTACCCCAAGCACGCGCAGAAGGTCATGAGCGCGATCTGGGGTGCGCACATGATGTCGCTGACCAAGCTGATCGTGGTGGTGGACTCCGACTGCGATGTCCACGATCTCCACGAGGTCTCCTGGCGCGCGCTCGGCAACACCGACTACGCCCGTGACCTCACCGTCGCCGAAGGCCCGGTGGACCATCTGGACCATGCCTCCTACCAGCAGTTCTGGGGTGGCAAGGCGGGTATCGACGCGACCAGGAAGTGGCCCGAAGAGGGATACACCCGCGACGGTGGCTGGCCGGACATGGTCGAGTCCGACCCGGACACGGCGGCCCTGGTGGATCGCCGCTGGCAGGAGTACGGACTGTGACCGCCTCCGCGGCCGCCATCCCCGGCCCAAGCCGTACCAAGGGCTTTCTGCGGGTGGTGATGATCGAGCACTCGGTCTTCGCCCTGCCGTTCGCGTATATCGCCGCGCTCACCGCGATGTTCTTCCACGACGGCAGCGTCGACTGGCTGACCCTGCTGCTCGTCACCATCGCCATGGTGGGACTGCGGACCTTCGCCATGGCCTGCAACCGGATCATCGACCGCGAGATCGACGCCCGCAACCCGCGTACCGCGGGCCGTGAGCTGGTCACCGGCGCGGTGAGCGTGCGGTCCGCGTGGACCGGCGCGGGGATCGCCCTGGCGGTGTTCCTCGGCGCGGCGGCGGCGCTCAATCCGCTCTGCCTGGCGCTGGCGCCGATCGCGGTGATCCCGATGGTGGTCTATCCCTACGGCAAGCGGTTCACCAACTTCCCGCACGCGATCCTGGGCCTGGCGCAGGCCATGGGGCCCATCGGCGCCTGGCTCGCGGTCACCGGGGAGTGGTCGTGGGACGCGGTGATCCTGGGGCTCGCGGTCGGCATCTGGATCGGCGGCTTCGATCTGATCTTCGGCACCCAGGACGTGGAGTCGGACCGGGAGCAGGGCGTGATGTCCGTCCCCGCCCGCTTCGGTGTCCCGGCCGCCCTGCACGGGGCGCGGGCCGCGCATGTGATCACCACGGCCCTGCTGGTCTGGTACGCGCTGGCGACGGACGCCGGGGCGTTCTTCTGGGCCGGTCTGGTGATCGTGGCGGTGGCCTTCGGCTATGAGCACTCGATCGTGCGCCCGCATGATCTGTCCCGGCTGAACCGGGCGTTCTTCACCGTCAACGGATTCATCGGGATTGCCCTGTTTGTGTGTGCGCTGCTGGATCTGGTGGTGCGTGGGCTGACGGTGTGAATACCGTCGGGCTTACCATCGAGAGCAGGACTGGGAGGCCGATATGACTGTTTCGGAGACCGATCGCCTGCACTCACAGCTCAGCCGGTTCGAGGACCTGTTCCCCGGCTTTCGCACGGAGATTGTCGAGGGCAACATCGTGATGAGTCCCGTACGGGCCTTCCACGCCAAGACGATTCGGCTTGTCTGGAATCTTCTGGAGCCACAGCTCGCACCCGACTGGGAGTGCGTCAGCGATGTGAGCTTTCCGTTCAGTGATGAGTTCGAGTTCTGCCCCGATCTCGCGGTCATCCCCGCGCGGGAGGAAGCGCGGAACCTGAGCGTCTACTCGCCCGATCTCATCGAACTGGCCATGGAAGTCGTCTCACCCGGCAGCGTCCGCAATGACTACGAGATCAAGGACCGGCAGTACGCGGCCCGGGGCATCGCCCACTATCTGATCTTCGATCCCCGCAAGGGGCAGGTGGTGACGCTGTGGAATCCGGGCCCTGACGGATACCGCGGGCGGGACACCCTCTCCTACGGCGGCAAGGTGTCCATCGACACCGCGATCGGGCGGCTCACCCTCGACACCTCCGCCCTCCCCGTGGACCCCCACGCCTGAGGCACGCCGCTCTCATTCCGCCGGATAGGCTCCCTGCGTGGAGCCAGCGCAGAACGAACCTCGCCGCCCCTGGATCGTCGGAGTCTCCGGCGCGTCCGGGACGCCCTATGCGGCCGCCGTGCTGCGGGGGCTGATCGATGCTGGTGAGAGCGTCGATCTGGTGGTCTCGCGGGCCTCCCGGCTCACCCTGCTCGACGAGACCGGGATCTCCTTCCGGGACGCCCACTGGCGCGATGACCTCCAGGAGTGGCTGGCCAGGGGCGCGGATGGAAAGCCGGACACCTTCCGGGTGGACATCGACGACGTACGCCACTGGGCCGCGGGAGACCTTGCCGCCGGCCCGTCGTCGGGGTCGTACCCGGCCAAGGGAATGCTGATCGTGCCCGCGTCCACGGCGGCCGTCGCCGGGGTCGCCCTCGGTCTCTCCAAGGATCTGCTCCAGCGCGCCGCGAGCGTCATGCTCAAGGAACGGCGTCCCCTGATCGTCACCGTGCGGGAGACCCCCCTCCACGGGCAGACGCTGCGGCATCTGGTGAGCCTGGACGACGCCGGGGCCGTGGTGCTGCCCGCCTCGCCCGCCTTCTACGCGGGGGCGACCCACATCCAGGACCTGGTGGACTTCGTCGCCGGGCGGGTGCTGGACGCGGCAGGGGTGGAGCACCGGCTGTACCGCCGCTGGAAGGGCGAACTGGGTGGCGCTCGTACCGACTGACTCCCCCTCTTGAAAGATCATTGCTGGATTCTCGGGAAGTCCGCAGGGCCCTTGCGCCCTGCGCCCCCGAAGGCCAAGTCAGCCCCTGAAAATTCCAAGACGATAGGGAAGGTCCAGATACATGGACGCTGTGGACAGGCAGCTCATCCAGGCCCTCCGGGAGAACGGCAGGGCCTCCTACGCCGAGCTGGGACGGCTGGTGGGTCTCTCGGGGCCCAGCGTCACCGACCGGATCAACCGTCTTGAGGCGGCCGGTGTCATCACCGGCTATCGCGCCACCGTCGACGCGGCCTCGCTCGGCCTCGGGGTCACCGCCCTGATCGGGATCTCGCTCTCGGACGCGGCCGACCATGAGGACGTGGCACGCAGGCTGAAGGACCTCGCGGAGATCGAGGACTGCTGGTTCATCGCCGGCGACGACTCCTACATGCTCAAGGTGCGGGTCGGCGATGTGGACGGTCTGGAGAAGACCATCCGCAGACTCAGCGGCACCCGCGGTGTCTCCCGTACCCGTACCACGATCGTGCTCTCCACCAAGTGGGAGAACCGTGTTGGTGATCTCCCCGAGCAGGGCATCTGACCAGCGGTACAGGGGGTATCCCCGGGCGGCCGCGTACGGGGGAGTACGGTGGGGGAGCCCGATTTGGCAGACCTATGGGAGGCGGGCACATGGACGCTGGGCTCAAGCGCGAGCTGGAGGAGAAGGTCAGGGCCGGTGAGCGGCTGACCCGCGAAGACGGCATCGCCCTCTATGACTCGGACGACCTGGCCTGGCTCGGTGGCCTCGCCCACGAGGTGCGCACCCGTAAGAACGGCGACGTCGTCCACTTCAACGTCAATCGCCATCTCAACATGACCAATGTGTGCACCGCGTCGTGCGCCTACTGCTCGTTCCAGCGCAAGCCGGGCGAGAAGGACGCGTACACCATGCGCATCGAGGAGGCCGTTCGCCTCGCCAAGGCGATGGAGGGCGAGAACCTCACCGAGTTGCACATCGTCAACGGCCTCCACCCCAATCTGCCGTGGCGCTACTACCCGCGCTCGCTCAGCGCGCTCAAGGAAGCCCTGCCGAACGTCTCGTTGAAGGCGTTCACGGCCACCGAGATCCACCACTTCGAGACCATCTCGGGCATGTCAGCCTCCGACATCCTCGATGAGCTGATGGAAGCCGGTCTGGAGTCGCTGACCGGCGGCGGTGCGGAGATCTTCGACTGGGAGATCCGCCAGCACATCGTGGACCACAAGACCCACTGGGAAGACTGGTCGCGCATTCACCGCCTTGCGCACAGCAAGGGCCTCAAGACCCCGTCCACCATGCTGTACGGGCATATCGAGGAACCGCGCCACCGCGTCGACCATGTACTGCGGCTGCGTGAACTCCAGGACGAGACCGGCGGCTTCCAGGTCTTCATCCCGCTGCGCTACCAGCATGACTTCGTCGACATGAAGGACGGCAAGGTGCGCAACCGCCTCCAGGCGCGCACCACCATGGCGACGGGCGCCGAGGCGCTGAAGACCTTCGCGGTCTCCCGACTGCTCTTCGACAACGTTCCGCATGTGAAGGTCTTCTGGGTGATGCACGGTGTGCAGACCGCCCAGCTCGCGCTTCAGCACGGCGCGGACGACATGGACGGCTCGGTCGTCGAGTACAAGATCACCCATGACGCCGACAACTACGGCACACCGAACAAGCTGACCCGTGACGATCTGCTGGACCTCATTCGGGACGCTGGATTCCGCCCGGTCGAGCGGAACACCCGCTACGAGATCATCCGCGAGTACCCGGGTCCGGACGCCGATCGACGGGAGTCGCCGCAGCCCATGCGCGTCTGACGCCCGAGCGTGGCGCAGCGGTTGACGAGCGATGCGATGACGATGGACCAGCCCGGCTTGAGGTACACCCTGGACCCGGTCGTCGATCCAGCGCTGCGGGACGGTGTCCTGCGGCTCTGGGCCGATGTGACCAATGCGGGCGGTGCGGTGGGCTTCGTTCCGCCGATCACCCCCGACGCGATCCGGCCGGAGTTGCTGAAGGCCCTGGTGTCGGTGGCGGAAGGGCAGACCCGGCTTCTGGTCGGGTGGGATGAGAAGGGCGAGATCGCGGCCACCGCCTTTCTCACCCGCAACACCCATCGGCTGATGACCCATTGGTTGTGGCTGTACACGGTCATGGTCCACCCTCGACTGCAGGGCGCCGGCCATGGCCGTGAGCTGATGGCGGCAGCGGCCGACGCGGCCCGGGGCCTGACCGGGATAGAGGCCATCCGGCTGGGCTGCCGGGGCGGCACGGGCGTCGAGCGGTTCTACGCGTCCTGTGGATACCGGGAGGTCGGGCGGGTGCCGGGAGCGATCCGGGTGGCGGACGGCGACGACCGGGACGACATCACCATGCTCCTGCCGCTGTACTGATCGAAAACCGAGCATGCTTCACTGGTTTGGCAGGATCTGTCGTACGAGGAGAGAAGGCCAGCCGTGTCCAAGTCGAGCGCCGCGATCAAGTACACCGGTATGCGCTTCGCCGTCTTCGTCGGCTGCCTGGTGGTGGTCGCCGCCCTGGTCCATTTCGGGGTGCTGCCCAAGGGGCTCGGCGAATCCAACTCCGTCTGGATCGTCCTGCTCGCCCTGCTGATCTCGGCGCCGCTGAGCTTTGTGCTGCTGCGTAAGCAGCGGGATGAGATGTCCGCCCAGATCTCCGGCAAGGTCGACGAGACCAAGGCGCGGCTGGACGCCAACCGTCGGCAGGAAGACGGCGTGGCCCTCTAGGCGCCACCCGGCCACGCCCGTCAGGGCGCGTGGTCGCATTTATTCCTATGGCATGTGTCACACGCCCCGGTGCACGGTAGTGCGCACCGGGGCGTTGGCATGTCCCCATCCGGCGTACCGGGCAGGGGAGTTGGGCGGGCCGTTTGCGTGTAGGGGCCATGGGGGTATCTCAAAGAAGACCTTTGAGGTCCTCAAAGTCACGGTGTTAACGTGGTCGGCATGACGACAGCAGTGCGCCTCCACGATGCCGCGAGCACCCCGCTCGTGGCGCGCCTGCATGTCGATCTCTGCCGCTGTATGTCGGCTGTCTGTCGCCGCTCGGTCTGATCCCGGCATTGGTGGAGCCGCCCTCTCGCGCACGGGCGCCCCCGCACCCCTTTTGTACGTCCCCCTTCTCCCCCCTGCCACAGGAGTGTGTCCGTGTCCGCGAACACCGCCACGACCACGCCCGGAACGCCCTCGGGCTCCGGGTTCCGCATACCCAAGGTCCCGTTCTGGGTCCAGATCGTCGCCGGTCTGGTCCTTGGCGTCCTGCTCGGTTGGCTCGCCCGGGGCCAGGACATCGGCTGGCTCAAGGACACCCTGGAGCAGATCGGCGGAATCTTCGTCCGGCTGCTGAAGCTGGCCGTCGCCCCGCTGGTCTTCTTCGCGATCCTGGTGTCGATCACCAATCTGCGGAAGGTCAACAACGCCGCCCGGCTGGCCGGCCAGACCCTGCTCTGGTTCATGATCACCTCGCTGATCGCGGTCGCCATCGGCATCGCGATCGGACTGATCACCAACCCGGGCGCCGGCACCGGCCTCACCCCCAAGGACGGCAAGGCCCCGGAGAACACGGGCAGCTGGATCGACTTCCTCACCGGGATCATTCCGACGGACGTCATCACACCCTTCACCGAGCTGAACGTCCTTCAGATCGTCTTTATGTCCGCCGTCGCCGGAATCGCCGCGCTGGCGCTCGGTGAGAAGGCCAAGCCGATCCTGACCCTCAGCGAAGCGGTCCTTGAGCTGCTGCAGAAGGCCCTGTGGTGGGTCATCCGACTGGCGCCGCTGGGCACCGTCGGTCTGATCGGCTTCGCCATCGCCGACTACGGCTGGAATCTGATCAGCAAGTACGCGACCTTCACCGCCGATGTCTACATCGGCTGCGCCCTGGTGCTGTTCGGCGTCTACCCGCTGCTGCTCGCGACCGTTGCCAAGGTCAATCCGGTGCACTTCTTCCGGGGCGCCTGGCCCGCGATCCAGCTGGCCTTCGTCTCGCGTTCCTCGGTGGGCACCATGCCGGTCACCCAGCGGGTCACCGAGCGGCTCGGCGTACCGAAGGAGTACACCTCGTTCGCGGTGCCGTTCGGGGCCACGACCAAGATGGACGGTTGCGCGGCGATCTACCCGGCGCTGGCGGCGATCTTCATCGCGCAGATCTTCGATGTGCAGCTCGGTATCCAGGACTATCTGCTGATCGCGTTCGTCTCGGTCGTCGGCTCGGCGGCCACCGCGGGTCTCACCGGCGCGACGGTCATGCTCACCCTGACCCTCTCCACCCTGGGCCTGCCCCTGGAGGGTGTGGGTCTGCTGCTGGCGATCGACCCGATCCTGGACATGATCCGCACGGCGACCAATGTGGCGGGCCAGGCCCTGGTGCCGGTCATCGTCGCCGCCCGCGAGAAGATCCTCGACCACGACGCGTACACCTCGGCCACCTCGTCGCCGATCGATGACGACGGTGTTCGGGGAGCGGACCAGAAGACGGGCGTGCCGGTGGCCGCCTGACCTCGATGACCAGTGGGAAGCGCTCCGCCGCGCGACTGCGGCCGGGCGCTTCCCGCTGCCCGGGCCGCTTCCGGGGTTGCACCCCGGTCAGCCGTTGGGTGCTCCAAACGATCCGCTTTCGATGGTTCATTGATGGGAAAGGCACAGAAAAGGCTGAAGTAAGTTCGGTTCTCGGTGGCATATAGCCCTCTTTCTGTCGCGTATGCGGTACGCGTCCGGAAAGAGGGTCTTCGTGTGCTCTGGCGTGCCCTGCGCCACGTAGGCTAACCGCGCAGTAGGGGAGCAGGGGGAGGGGAGTTCTCACCATGGACGCCATGGACGCTGTGAAAGGCGTGAAGGGCAAGCGGCTACCGCGTGCCGTGCGGGAAGAACAGATGATGGACGCGGCGGTGAGGACCTTTGCGCGGCGGGGTTACCGGGCCGCGTCAATGGATGAGATCGCCCAGTTGGCGGGGGTTTCCAAACCGCTGGTCTATCTCTATCTGAATTCCAAGGATCAGCTGTTCACCGCGTGCATTCGGCGCGAGGCACAGGCTCTGCTGGCCACCGTGCAGGCCGCGATCGAACCGGGCCTGTCGGCCGATCGGCAGCTGTGGGCGGGCCTCACCGCCTTCTTCGACTACACCGTCGAAAGCCCGGACGGCTGGTCGGTGCTCCACCGGCAGGCGCGTACCCACGGGGAGCCGTTCGCCCTGGAGGTGGCCGCGATGCGCGATGAGATCGTCGCCTTTGTCGCCGTACTGATCCAGGCCGCGGCGACCGAGGCCGGAGCCGCCCGGCCGGAGCCGGAACTCGCCGAGCGGGACATGGCGGGTCTGGCGCAAGCACTGGTCGGAGCGGCTGAGTCGCTGGCCGGCTGGATGAATGACGCCGGGACCATGACGGCGAAGGAAGCGGCGGCGACGCTGATGAACTTCGCCTGGGTGGGCCTGGGCAATCTCCTGGAGGGCGAGCGCTGGTCGGCGCGTGGGCCGCAGGGCCCGGCCGTGGTGGGCGCGGGGGAGTTCTAGCGCCGGGCCGGGGCACTGCTCACAGACTCGATGGATCGGGCCGCTCGGGCGGGTGCGGGGGAGTGGGGGGGCTCCCGCTCACGCGCCTGTGTGGGTGACCCGCGCCTGCCTGGGTGACTCGCGTCTGTGTGGGTGACTCGCGTACCTGTCTGAGTGAAAGATTCCCCTTTGGTCTTTTTCGTCTGGCGGTGGGGCGCTCGGTGACACTCGGCGAGTCGGTCACCGAGGCCTCTGGCGTATCCCTCGTACCAGTTCGACAACAGGCGAATTGCGAAAAAGCTCAATAAACTCCCCGTTTGTCGTGCGTGGAGCGCTGCTCCGTGGCGCGCGTCGGACGACGGACGGGGAGTGAGAGATGCAGCCGAACCAGCGTCCTGGCGACCGGGGCGGACGGAGACGACAGCGACTGCCGGCCCGCACCCGGTGCGGCGTATGACCGTCGCCCCGAACACCCCCGTCGACCCGGCCGCCCTGCTCACTCCGCTCCTCGACACCGCCACGGCCCCGGCGATCTTCGTCGGTGGCCCGGCGGCCCCAGCCCGGACGCTCCTCGACATCCTCGATGAGACCGTCCGCCGTCACCCGGACGCACTCGCCGTCGATGACGGGCTGACCTCGCTCAGTTACCGGGAGCTTTCGACGCGGATCGACGGCGTTCGGCAGCGGCTCGCCGCGGTGGGGATCGGTCAGGGGGATCGGGTCGGCGTACGCGTTCCGTCCGGGACCGCTGACCTGTACGTCACGATCCTGGGTGTCCTCGCCGCAGGTGCCGCCTACGTTCCGGTGGATGCCGATGATCCGCCGGAGCGCGCTGAGCTGGTCTTCACCGAGGCCGCGGTGAGCGCGGTGGTGGAAGCGGAACGGGCGGTCAGGGTGCGGTCGGCCCGGACGGTCCCGGGGCATGGCGGCCCGGTGGGGCCGGAGGACTCAGCGAATACGGAGGCCCGCGACCAGGCTTCGGTGGGCTCATGGGGTACGGAGGCCCGCGACCGGGCTTCGGTGGGCCCATGGCGCACGGTGGCCGTGCGCGGAAAAGCCGACGACCAGGCGACGGCCGTACCGGAGGAGCCCCGGGGCGGACCTCCCGGGGAGCCTCCCCGGCCCGGTGACGACGCATGGATCATCTTCACCTCAGGCTCGACCGGTCGCCCCAAGGGCGTCGCCGTCACCCATCGCGCCGCCGCGGCCTTGGTCGACGCCGAGGCCCGGCTCTTTCTCCGTCAGGCCCCACTGGGCCCCGGTGATCGGGTACTCGCCGGGCTTTCGGTGGCCTTCGACGCCTCCTGCGAGGAGATGTGGCTGGCCTGGCGGCACGGGGCCTGTCTGGTGCCGGCACCCCGCTCCCTGGTCCGCGCGGGGATGGAACTCGGTCCCTGGCTGGTGGAGCGGCGGATCACCGTCGTCTCCACCGTCCCCACGCTGGCCGCGCTCTGGCCGGCCCGGTCGCTGGACGGGGTTCGGCTGCTGATTTTCGGCGGTGAGGCCTGCCCACCCGAACTGGCCCGACGGATGGCGGTACCGGGCCGGGAGGTCTGGAACACCTATGGCCCCACCGAGACCACCGTCGTCGCCTGTGCCGCACCGCTGACCGCAACGGACCCCGTACGCATCGGGCTACCGCTCGACGGCTGGGAGCTCGCCGTCGTCGATGAGGCCGGTGAGCCGGTGCCGATGGGCGGCAGCGGTGAACTGGTGATCGCAGGGGTCGGCCTGGCCCGCTATCTGGACCGGGAGCGGGATACCGAGAAGTACGCCCCGCTGGGGGCGCTGGGCTGGAGCCGCGCGTATCGCAGCGGTGATCTGGTACGGGCGCAGGAGTCCGGTCTGCTGTTTCTGGGACGCGTGGACGACCAGATCAAACTGGGTGGCCGACGCATTGAACTGGGCGAGATCGATGCGGCGCTCCAGGCCCTTCCCGGGGTCTTCGCCGCGGCGGCGGCGCTGCGTACGACGGCCTCGGGGCATCAGCTGCTGGTCGGCTATGTGGTGCCCAGCACCGGGGCGATCGGACATCCGGCCGAGCTGCCGGGCACACCCCGAGGGGCGGGTGGCGAACCCGTGGAGTCCGTTGCTCCTGGCGAGGTGCCCCCGGGCTCTGAAGTGTCCGCGCGATCCGCGGCTTCCGACCGTGTGCCCTCAGGCCCGGGTGCGCGTCGCCCGAAACCCGTTCCGGTCGACCGGGTGCGCCCGGACCCTCGCGTGCGTGTGGAGCCCGTCCCCTTGGGCTTTGCGCCCTCGGACCCTGATGTGGTTGTGGAGCCCGTTCCCTCTGTCTGTACGTCCCCGGACCCTGGCGTGCGCGCGGAACCCGCTCCCTTTGACCAGGTCGGCGCACTCGCTCGGCTGCGGGCGGCACTCCCCGCCGCGCTGGTCCCCCTGCTCGTCGTGATCGACGACCTCCCCACCCGTACCTCCGGCAAGGTGGATCGGGACGCACTGCCCTGGCCTCTGCCGGACCAGTCGGTGACGGGCGCGGCAAAGGCGGTTGGCAGCGCCGACACCACCGGGCGTCCGGTGTTCACCGCTGCCGAGGAATGGCTCGCCGCTCAGTGGGCCGAGCTGCTCGGTACCCCGGTCATCGACCCCGAAGCCGACTTCTTCGCCCACGGTGGCGGCAGCCTCGCCGCGGCCCGACTCGTCTCGCGCATCCGGGAGCGCCATGGCACCGGGTCGGTCGCCGATGTCTACCGGTACCCCCGGCTGCGCTCCCTCGCCCTGACCCTGGAAGGCTCCCTGCCCCTGGAAGCCGTCGCGGACACCGCGCCGGGGGGACCGCGGGTACGGCCCGTCCCCCGCCGGGCTCAGATCGTTCAGCTCTTGCTGCTCGTTCCCCTGTTCACGGTGGCCGCCCTGCGCTGGAGCGTCCCCGCCGTCGCTG
This sequence comes from Streptomyces albipurpureus, assembly GCF_023701525.1. Taxonomy (GTDB): domain Bacteria; phylum Actinomycetota; class Actinomycetes; order Streptomycetales; family Streptomycetaceae; genus Streptomyces; species Streptomyces albipurpureus. The sequence continues at coordinate 51,163 of NZ_JAMQAW010000096.1, read as the reverse complement.
TGGGCAACGCTCTCGGCATCGGGCCCGCCGTCTCCTGGTGGTGGGTGGCGCTCGGCTGGCTACTCCTCTTCAGCCCACCCGGCCGGATCGCCATCGCCGCGGGCGGCGCCCGGCTGCTGCTGCGCGGGCTGCGCCCCGGCAGCCATCCGCGCGGCGGCCCGGTCCATCTGCGGCTGTGGACCGCCGAGCGACTTGCCGAGACGAGTGGGGCCGTCCACCTCACCGGCCCCTGGCTCACCTGGTACGCGACGGCCCTGGGAGCCAGGGTCGCCGATGACGCCGACCTCCACGCGCTACCGCCCGTGACCGGCTGGCTCAGGCTCGGCCGTGGCTGTGCCATCGAGCCCGAAGTCGATCTCTGCGGCCATTGGCTGGACGGTGACCGACTGCGGATCGGGCCGGTGCGGGTCGGTGCCGAAGCAGTGGTCGGAGCCCGGAGCACCCTCTTTCCGGGGGCCCGGATCGGCAAGCGGGCCCGGATCGCCCCCGGCTCTGCGGTGACCGGGGCCATCCCGGCCGGGGAACGCTGGTCGGGCGCGCCCGCCACCCGCGAAGGCCGCGCCCGCAGGCCTCGGGAACCCCGCCCGCCACACCAGCGCCGCTGGAGCCTTGGCTACGCCCTGTCCTCGCTGGTCCTGGGGGTGCTGCCGATGGTTGCCATCGTCCCGGCCCTCTGGGTGATGAGTGCCTCCATGGCGGGGCGCGGCGACATCACCGGCGCGTTGACCGCCGTACCCCTGGCCACGGTGGCCGCTCTGATCTCATACGCCCTGCTGATCCTGCTGGGTGTACGTGCCCTCAGCGTGGGACTGCGCGCGGGCAGCCACCCACTCCACAGTCGGATCGCTTGGCAGATCTGGGCGACCGAACGGCTGATGGACATGGCCCGCACCCAACTCCACCCCCTGTACGCCAGCCTGTTGACGCCCGGATGGCTACGAGCGCTGGGGATGCGGGTGGGCCATGGGGTCGAGGCGTCCACTGTGCTCGCGGTACCGGCGATGACCTCGGTGGGCAGTGGGGCCTTCCTGGCCGACGACACCATGGTCGGCGGATATGAACTGGGCGGCGGCAGGCTGCGGATCGCCGCCGCCCGGGTCGGCAAGCGGGCTTTCCTGGGGAACTCGGGGATGACCGCCGCGGGTCGGCGGGTGCCCAAACGGGGGCTGGTGGGAGTGCTCTCGGCAGCCCCGAAACGATCCAAGGCGGGCAGTTCCTGGCTCGGTATGCCCCCGATGGAGCTGCCCCGGGCCGTGGAGCGGACCGATGAGAGCCGCACTTTTTCCCCACCGAGGCGGCTGAAATGGGCCCGGGGGGCGGTAGAGCTCTGCAGAATCGTTCCGCTTATGTGTGGTGCGGCGCTGGCCGTCTCCGTGCTGGCCCTCTTCGGCACCCTGGCCACCCGGTGGGGCCATCCACTGGCGCTGCTCGTCGGCGGGCTGCTGCTGCTCGGCGCGGGGGCGATTGCCTCGACTCTGGCCATCGCCGCGAAATGGCTGCTGGTAGGGGTGTTCCGGGTGGGTGAGCATCCGCTGTGGTCCGGTTCTGTGTGGCGCGACGAACTCGCCGACACCTTTGTGGAGACCCTCGCCGTGCCCTGGCTGATGGGAGCGGTGCCCGGCACACCGCTGACCATCCTCTGGCTGCGTGGCCTGGGCGCCCGTATCGGGCCCGGAGTGTGGTGTGAGACCTACTGGCTACCCGAACCCGACCTGGTCAGCGTGGGAGGTGGCGCGAGCGTCAATCGAGGATGTGTGGTGCAGACCCACCTCTTCCACGACCGGATCATGCGGTTGGACGCGATCACCCTCGGTACGGGCACCAGCCTCGGCCCGCACTCCATCGCCCTGCCGGGTGTGGTGATCGGCGACGGGGCGGTGGTGGGGCCCGGTTCCCTGGTGATGAGTGGGGAACGGGTGCCGGCTGGGACGCGTTGGCTGGGCAACCCGATCGCTGCTTGGCGGCGCCCGTCCGCCGAGGCGCCCCCGCTGCCGTCGAACGACCCGATCACGCCCTGGCCGAAGGGTCCGTAATGAGTCGCTCCGGTCCGCCCCTGCTCGGCGGCACCCCCGAGCCACGGGGCCCGCGGACGACCTTTGACAGCGACTACGCCACGCACGGTGACTATCTGCCGCAGTACGGTGACCACCGCTACCGCACCACCAGCTATGACCTCGCCCTGGAGTGCTCCCCGGGCACCGGCCGCATCACCGCTCGGGCCACGATCAGTGCCGTCGCCGGCGAGACACTGTCCGAGGTCGTCTTCGATCTTGGTCGATTCCGTATCACCAAAGTGCTTCTGGACAGTGCCAGCCCGGCTCGCTACACCCATCGCGCCGACAAGCTCCGCATCCGCCCCATCCGCCCACTGCCCATGGGTGCCGTCTTCACCGTCGAAGTGCGATACACCGGCGTTCCGCGGCCCATCCGCAGCCGGGAGTGGGGCGAGCTCGGTTGGGAGCAGTTGGCCGAGGGCTCATTGGTGGCCTCCCAGCCCTACGGCGCCCACTCCTGGTACCCCTGCAACGATCGACCCGATGACAAGGCCCGCTACCGGATCGCGGTGACCGCGCCCTCGCCGTACACGGTGGTGGCGAACGGCAGGCTGATCTCCCGTACGGTCAGGGCTTCCACCACGACCTGGGTGTACGACCAGCCCGCGCCGATGGCCGCCTATCTGGCGGCGGTGCACATCGGTCCCTATGCGCTGGTCACCCTCTCGGACGCGGTCGCCGTACCGCAGCGCGCGGCGGTGCCGAGGGAGCTGCTCGGCGGCCGGTTCGAGCATGACTTCGCGCGGCAGCCGCGCATGATGGCCGTCTTCCAGGATCTCTTTGGCCCCTACCCCTTCGACGAGTACGCCGTGGTCGTGACGGCGGACGAGTTGGAGGTGCCCATCGAGGCACAGGGCCTCTCGGCCTTCGGCGCCAACCATGTCGACGGCCATCGCGGCAGCGAGCGGTTGATCGCTCATGAGCTGGCCCATCAGTGGTTCGGCAACAGCCTCACCGCCGCCGACTGGAGGGACATCTGGCTCCATGAGGGCTTCGCGAAGTACGCCGAGTGGCTGTGGTCCGAGCTGTCGGGCGGCCCGAACGCGGCCGTACTGGCCGGCCGGGCGTGGGGGCGACTCGCGCTGCTGCGCCGGGACATCCTGATCGCCGATCCTGGGCCTGATCGACTCTTCGACGAGCGGGTCTACGAACGGGGTGGGCTGACCCTGCACGCGCTGCGCCATCAGCTGGGGCTTGAGGCCTTTGTCGCGCTGCTGCGCGAGTGGACGGCGACCCATCGCCATGGCTCGGTGACCACCGAGCAGTTTCTCGCCCTCGCTGACCGTCACTCTCCGCAATCCCTGGAGAGGTTCTTTCAGTCCTGGCTGTACGAGAGGGAACTGCCCGCGCTGCCTGATCGGCTGCCCTGACACTCCGAAGATGCCGTATGAATCCACTTCTGCCCGGAAAGGCGTGAATTCACCATGGAAAGGCGATGAGGAAAGGCAGGAGCTCCGTTCCTGGAAAGGACGGAGCTCCTTGGGTGGTGCTATTAAGTCGGTTACGCGATCGTCAACCTGGCTGATTAGGCCGGGGTGACGTTCTCCGCCTGCGGGCCCTTCGGGCCCTGGGTGACGTCGAAGTTCACGACCTGGTTCTCCTCCAGGGAGCGGAAACCAGACGCGTTGATCGCGGAGTAGTGGACGAAGACATCCGGGCCGCCGCCGTCCTGGGCGATGAAGCCGAAGCCCTTTTCAGCGTTGAACCACTTGACGGTTCCGGTAGCCATAAGCCCTCCTTGGGCCAAAGGGTTGCCCTGCTCCAGAACCTGCAAACAAGTCTGAAAACTACAAAAGCCCGCGGGTCACATGCTCCGCAGGCTCTGTACTGCAAGGGAAACCAAACTGCAACTTGCGTCGAGCCTAGCACGCACTGTGTTGGCAGCGGTAGAGGGAAAGATCACTTCACTCGGACGCTTGAAGGGCCCCTCCGCGCACTGACGAACCGCAGCTCAACCGGTGCGTACCCGCCCTGGAGCCAGCTCGCCGCGCGGCCCGCGTACGGCCCCTGCGCACTCAGATCACCTGTACCGGTCTAGCCTCACGTTGTGGACAGTCTCGGAGAAACCCCAGCAACCGACCGCCCCCGCAGCAGGCCCCGGGTCGGTCATATCCAGTTCCTCAACTGTCTCCCCCTCTACTGGGGGCTGGCCCGCACCGGAACACTTCTTGACCTGGAGTTGACGAAGGACTCACCGGAGAAGCTCAGTGAGCAACTGGTGAGCGGAGAACTCGATATCGCGCCGATCACTCTGGTGGAGTTTCTGCGCAATGCCGATCAGCTGGTGGCATTTCCTGATCTGGCAGTCGGTTGTGATGGTCCGGTGATGTCGTGTGTCATCGTCTCTCAGGGCCCACTGGAGAAGCTGGATGGCGCACGGGTCGCCCTTGGCTCCACTTCTCGTACGTCGGTACGGCTGGCGCAACTACTGCTGGCCGAGAAGTACCGGGTGACGCCCGACTATTACAGCTGCCCGCCCGATCTCGGCTTGATGATGCAGGAAGCGGAAGCAGCCGTCCTGATTGGCGATGCCGCACTGCGGGCGTCCTTGCACGATGCGCCGAGGCTTGGTCTTGAAGTCCATGACCTGGGATTGATGTGGAAGGAGTGGACGGGCCTGCCCTTTGTGTTCGCGGTCTGGGCGGCGCGCAAGGAGTATCTGGCCCGTGAACCCGCGTTGGTGCGCGAAGTCCATGAGGCCTTTCTGTCCTCCCGCGACCTGTCGCTCGAAGAGGTCGCCAAGGTCTCGGAGCAGGCGGCTCGCTGGGAGAGCTTCGATGCGGAACTGCTGGAGCGATACTTCCGTACGCTGGACTTCCGCTTCGGTTCCGAGCAATTGGCAGGCGTACGGGAGTTCGCCCGCCTCATCGGTCCGACCACCGGCTTCCCGGCCGATGTCACGGTCGAGCTGCTAGGGCGCTGAGGGGCGCCTGCTCAGCCCCGCCCCTACCCGTAGCAGGCTCGTCGGCGGAGGGAGGCGCCCGGATCGTGCCCGCCGGCCGGAGCCGAGGGGGTCGCCCGACTCGGCTCGGATCGGATTGTGCCCGCCCGCCGGAGCCGAGGGCGCCATAAGCCCCCGTACCCGAGGGCGCCATGAGTACCGGTGCAGGAGAAGGCAGCACACCCGAGATACCGCCGTCCGTACTCTTCCTCGCCGCCGAGAGCGGCACTGCCAACCAGATCGACCACGTCGGGATCCACCTCGGCAAGGACCACCAGGGCATCCCCCGCTTCCTGTTCCAGCCGCGAAACGCCCAACGACCCCACGGCGGCCGACCTCGGCGGCGCCCCGACCCCCCGACCCCCCCCGACGGATCGGATACGTACGCCACGACGCCGCGCGTCCCGCGCCGCGGCTGAGCTGCCGCATGCCTGGCGGAACGCCATCCTCCGCCAGTCGTGGCGGATGCCAGGACGTCCGGCTCGCAGGCGGGTCCCTCGGAAGCGAAGCAGCGGCCGTGCTCCCGCGCCGATGACCCGGGTGAAAACACCCGGCCGCAATTCCCTGGGAGCGAGCAGGCGGCTCCCCCTACCCTGAGTTCCGGCAGAAGCGGACAGATGGGCAACCGGGGGAGTTCACAGATGCAGCCGCTCGATCCTGGGGACCCGCGTCTCATCGGTCCCTACCGGCTGCTGGGCCGGCTCGGCGCCGGCGGGATGGGACGCGTCTACCTCGGCCGCAGCGCCGGCGGCCGTACCGTCGCCGTCAAGGTCGTCCACCCCCACTTCGCCCTCGACGACGAGTTCCGCACCCGGTTCCGGCGCGAGGTCGAGTCCGCGCGGAGGGTCGGCGGCCAGTGGACCGCGCCGGTGCTCGACGCCGACCCGGGGGCCGCCCAACCCTGGTTGGCCACCGGCTATGTCGCAGGCCCCGCCCTCTCCGCCGCCGTGACCGGCCACGGTCCACTGCCGATGCCCGCGGTTCGCGCCCTGGGCGCCGGGCTCGCCGAGGCGCTCACCGCCGTACACGCCCTGGAACTGGTGCACCGCGATGTGAAGCCGTCCAATGTGCTGCTCACCCTCGACGGCCCGCGGCTGATCGACTTCGGGATCGCCCGGGTCACGGACGGTACCGCTTCCCTCACCTCCACCGGGGTCTCGGTCGGCTCACCCGGCTATATGTCGCCCGAGCAGATCCTTGGCAAAGGCATCTCCGGCGCTGCCGATGTGTTCTCGCTGGGTGCCGTCCTGGCCTACGCGGCCACCGGCTCGGCCCCCTTCAGCGGAGACTCCTCCGCCACCCTCCTCTACAAGGTGGTCCATGAGGAGCCGGAGCTCGATGGGCTGGAGGGTGAGCTGAGGCAGCTGGTCGCCGGCGCGCTCGCCAAGAACCCGGGCGCGCGCCCCACACCGCGGGAGATCGCCGGGGCGCTGGCCCCCGGCGGGGCCGCCGCTCTGGTCGCCGCCGGCTGGTTGCCGGGCGCGCTGGTGGAACAGGTCAGCCGGGCCGCGGTGGAGTTGCTCAGTCTGGAGCCCGCCGATCCGGCCCGGGGGCCCGAGGGCCCGCTGTCGGGCCCGGTGGCTTTCAGCAGCCCTTCGGTCGGCGGCGTAGAGGCGGCCCGGGCGGGCCAGCCGGGTCAGCCGGGCCAGCCAACGGGGACGACACCCGGCACCTTCGGTCCGCCGATCGAACCGATGCACCCCCTGCCGTCGGGACACCCCCTGGCCTCGGTGCCCCAGCTGCCGGTGTTCCCCGCCGCCGGGGAGGGCCACGCGCCCTGGGCACCCGCGTCCCAGGGGGACCCGTCCGCCGACCCCGACCCCCCGCCGCCCACCCGCAACCGACGCAAGGTCAGTTGCACCCTCACCCTCACCCTGGCCGCCGTGCTCGCCGGCGTCACCATCGGCGTGGGTGTTCTCTATGACCTGCTGCCCGGCTCCGGCGCCTTCAAGGACAGCGACGACACCGCGAACGCCGGCCCCCAGGACCCCGCGGAAGGCAGTACCGCTCCCTCCGCCCCGGGCAACCCGGACAGTGAGCAGGCAAGCGAGGTACCGAAAGCCTTCATCGGCACCTGGGAGGGCCCCTTCACCATCAGCTTCGCGGACACCGACCTCAAAGCCGGCACCTTCACCATCGTGCTCAAGTCCGGACGCACGGGCGGCCGGATCGGGACCGCCGCCCAGTACGACGCGCTGGGCAACCTCGCCTGTACGGACAATCTCGTCCTACGGAAGGCGACCGCGACCCAACTGGTCACCGATGGCGCGTCCAACGGCCGAGCTGGCAGCAAATGCACCGAAGGCACCCACACCGTGACGCTGAAGCTGGCCGGGGGCAACCTTCGCTACAGCTCGGACGAGCCGCGCGCCGGCAACCCCCGCGCCACCCTCAAGCGCGCCACCAACTGATCCGTACCGGTGGACCGGGCCGACCGGCCCATGGTCGGCCCAGTCCCCTGACGTAGGCTGGACCGGCCCGTAGAACGTCCGACAGCGCCTTGCCCAAGGCTCTGGAGAACCACCGAAAGGTGACACCCGGTGACCGAGAAGGCCGACCTTCAGTCCGTGCTGGACCGCGCTGCCGCGGGCGGTCGGATCACCCCGGAAGAGGCGCTTGACCTCTACCGCTCCGCCCCGCTGCACGCACTGGGCAGCGCGGCCGACGCCGTGCGCCGCCGTCGATACGCGGGAACCGAGCACATCGCGACGTACATCATCGAGCGCAACATCAACTACACCAACCTCTGCGTCACCGCCTGCAAGTTCTGTGCCTTCTACGCGGCGCCGAAGGACACCAAGAAGGGCTGGACGCGCGATCTCGATGACATCCTGCGGCGCTGCGCCGAGACCGTTGAGCTGGGCGGCACCCAGATCATGTTCCAGGGCGGCCACCACCCCGACTTCGGTGTGGAGTACTACGAGGAGAACTTCGCGGCGATCAGGTCCGCCTTCCCGCAGCTGGTGATCCACTCCCTCGGCGCGTCCGAGGTCGAGCACATGGCGAAGATCTCGGGCGTATCGATCGAGGAGGCCATCCAGCGCATCCACACGGCGGGTCTGGACTCCTTCGCCGGCGCCGGTGCCGAGTTGCTGCCGGCCCGCCCGCGCACCGCGATCGCCCCGCTCAAGGAGTCCGGCGAACGCTGGCTGGAGATCATGGAGGCCGCGCACGGACTCGGGGTGGAGTCGACCTCGACCATGCTGATGGGCACCGGCGAGACCAACGCCGAGCGCATCGAGCATCTGCGGATGATCCGCGATGTGCAGGACCGCACGGGCGGCTTCCGCGCCTTCATCCCGTACACGTACCAGCCCGAGAACAACCACCTCAAGGGCCAGACCCAGGCGACGCTCTTCGAGTATCTGCGGATGATCGCCATCGCCCGGCTCTTCTTCGACAACGTGGCCCATATCCAGGGCTCCTGGCTGACCACCGGCAAGGAGGTCGGCCAACTGTCGCTGCACTACGGCGCCGACGACCTCGGTTCGATCATGCTGGAGGAGAACGTCGTCTCCTCGGCCGGTGCCAAGCACCGCTCCAACCGCCAGGAGATCATCGACCTCATCCGCAAGTCGGGACGGGTGCCCGCGCAGCGGGCGACCACGTACGAGCACATCGTGGTGCACGACGACCCGGCGAACGACCCGGTCGATGAGCGGGTGGTCTCGCATATCTCCTCGACCGCGATCGAGGGTGGCACCGCCCACCCGGAACTCAAGCTCCTGAATGCCAACTGACCACGCCGTGCGAGCGATATCCGCGAGCGGACGCCTGATGCCGACCGTGACCTCGGGCGATGACCCGTGCTGACGATCCATCGGGCGGACGCCGTTCTCGGTCGGCCGGGTCTGGACGCCGTGTTGGTCAAGGGCGGCTTGATCGTGGCGATCGGTTCGGCCGAAGGGCTGACGGTCACCCATTTCAGGGCCAGGGTCCGCCGTTGGCCCGGGCTGCTGACGCCCGGACTGCGGGAGCCGGGCGCCGTCGCCCTGCTGGAGGCCGCCTACCATCCGGACCCCCGCGAAGCCGATGAACTCGGCACCGATCCGCTCACCGGCGACGCCCTGACCGCACTGGCGATGGATGACACCCGGTGGGGACACAGCACCCGCCGGGGGATCCAGCGGCTTCTCGCCCGCGGCAACACGGCGCTGACCGGGCCGTTCACCCGCCCCGCTGTCCGTACCGCGGTGACCCGTTCCGGCCTGCGGGTACGCCAGCCGGATACGGAAGGCGCTTCGTCAGTTCCGTCAGTTCCGGCGGCAAAAGTGGTGTACGACGGTGGCCTGGAGATCGGCGGCCCGGCCGACTTCGCCGTGTTCTCGGTGCCCGGCAGGAAACTCGACCCGGCCGACACCCACCGCTGTGTCGCCACCGTGCTGGGCGGACGGCTGCTGTACCGCCGCGCATAGCGTGCGCGGGTGCCCTGCTTGAATGGGGAATGTGAACCGAGCATCCCTGGACAAGCAGCCGCACGAAGTCGCCTCGATGTTCGATGCCGTGGCGGCGAACTACGACCTCACCAATGATGTTCTGTCGTTCGGCCAGGACCGGCGCTGGCGCAGGGAAGTCGCCAAGGCCGTGGACGCCCGTCCGGGACAGAAGATCCTCGACCTGGCGGCCGGTACCGGTACTTCATCGCTGCCGTTCGTTGAGGCCGGTGCCTATGTGGTGCCGTGCGACTTCTCGCAGGGGATGCTCCGCGAGGGCAAGAAGCGCCACCCCTGGCTGCCGCTCACCGCGGGGGACGGCACAAGGCTCCCGTTCCGCGACGATGTCTTCGACGCGGTGACGATCTCCTTCGGACTGCGCAACATCGCCGACACCGAGCTGGCACTGCGCGAGATGCTCCGGGTCACCAAGCCGGGCGGCCGGATCGTGATCTGTGAGTTCTCGCACGCGACCTGGGCGCCGTTTCGCACCGTGTACGAGGAGTATCTGATGCGGGCGCTGCCCCCGGTGGCACGGGCGGTCTCCTCCAACCCGGATGCGTATGTCTATCTCGCCGAGTCCATCCGGTCCTGGCCGGAGCAGCCTGAGTTGGCGCGGACACTGGGGAGCGCGGGCTGGGAGAAGGTGGCCTGGCGCAATCTGTCGGGCGGGGTGGTGGCACTGCACCGAGGGACAAAGCCCGCCTAGGAGGGTTGTGGTGCTGGGCCCGTCCGACGCCCGAGGGAGGGGGCGGGCCAGCGTGTCTAGGGGCCCGGGACGGTCCGCACGCCGTCCCCCGGCCTTACAGCTCCAGCCGGAAGCAGTACCCCTCCCGCAGGGAATCCGGCGTCCTGAACGTCTCCACCTGCTCCATCCCCAGGCGTCTGGTCACCGCTATCGACCGTTCGTTGCGCGCGTCCACCATGGCCACCACCCGGGTGACGCCCGCCGCCCGCACCCGCTCCAGCGTGGTGTGGGCCGCAGCGGTCGCGTACCCCTTCCCCCACGCGGAGCGCGCCAGCCGCCAGCCGATCTCGATCTCGCCCACCGGCCCGAACTCACTGTGCGGCCAGGGCTGAGCGCCGGTGAAACCGACCACTTCGCCGTCCTCGTCGAGCACCGTCCACAGACAGAATCCGCGCTCCGCGTCATGGCGTCGCTGCCGCGCGGTCAGCTCCTCGTACGCCGACCGCTCAGCCCTTCCGCCGTGGAACTCCATCACCTCGGGGTCGGCAAAGACCCGATGCCATGCATAGGCATCCTCATCAGTGGGCACACGCAGCCGTACGGCGGGGAGCAGCCTGCTCATAGGGGAGCCCTTCGGTCGACGGATAGGCACTCCCCCATAGACTGCACATGTCCTGTGCTTTTTAGGCACGCGAATATTGAGTCTTACGGGAGAACCAGCCGTGACTGAGCCCCTCTCCGAACACAGCGCAGATGTGATCGTCGTCGGGGCCGGCCCGGCCGGCTCCACCGCGGCGTACTACCTCGCCAAGGCCGGACTGGACGTCCTGCTGCTGGAAAAGACGGCCTTCCCCCGGGAGAAGGTCTGCGGCGACGGTCTGACCCCGCGCGCCACCAAGCAACTGGTGGCCATGGGCATCGACATCTCCGAAGAGGCCGGTTGGCTGCGGAACAAGGGCCTGCGGATCATCGGCGGCGGCGTACGGCTCCAGCTGGACTGGCCGGAACTCGCCGCGTATCCGGACTATGGACTGGTCCGCAAGCGCGATGACTTCGACGAGCAGTTGGCCCGGCAGGCGCAGAAGGCGGGCGCCCGGCTGTACGAGCGCTGCAATGTGGGCGCGCCGATCCTCGATGACCGTACGGGCAAGATCATCGGCGTGGAGGCCAAGCTCGGCGAGGACAAGGTCCCGGTCACCTTCCACGCTCCGCTGGTGGTCGCCGCCGATGGGAACTCCTCCCGCATCTCCCTGGCGATGGGGCTGCACCGCCGCGACGACCGCCCGATGGGTGTCGCCGTACGGACGTACTTCACCTCCCCCCGCCATGAGGACGACTATCTGGAGTCCTGGTTGGAGCTGTGGGACCGCCGAGGCCCCGGCCCGGACCGGCTGCTGCCCGGCTACGGCTGGATCTTCGGCATGGGCGACGGCACTTCCAACGTCGGCCTGGGCGTGCTCAACACCACGTCCTCCTTCAAGGAACTGGACTGGCGCGAGGTCCTCAAGGCGTGGTGTGCGTCGATGCCCGAGGAGTGGGGCTACACCGAGGACAACATGACCGGCCCGATCCGGGGTGCCGCCCTGCCGATGGCGTTCAACCGGCAGCCGCACTACACCCGTGGGCTGCTGCTGGTCGGTGACGCGGGCGGGCTGGTGAACCCGTTCAACGGTGAAGGCATCGCCTACGCCATGGAGTCCGCCCAGATCGCCGCCGATGTGATCGTCCAGGCCCATGCCCGTGCCACCCCGGCCCACCGCGAACTGGCCCTCCAGCGCTATCCGAAGGTCCTCAAGGACACCTATGGCGGCTACTACACCCTGGGCCGCGCGTTTGTGAAGCTGATCGGCAACCCGAAGGTCATGCAACTCGCGACCCAGCGGGGACTGACCCACCCCATGCTGATGCGGTTCACCCTGAAGATGCTGGCCAATCTGACCGATCCCACCGGCGGCGACGCCATGGACCGGATCATCAACGGCCTCTCCAAGGTGGCCCCCAAGGCCTAGCCGTACGACACCGGTCGCCCGGTCCATGGATCGCCGCCATGAACCGGGCCCTGCCGTGCCGTAGCCGTACGACACCCACCGCCTGGTCGTGGATCGTCTCCATGGCCGGGCGTTGCTGTGTCGTGGGCGTACGGTACTCGCCGCCCCGGTGGGGGCCCTCCTCGGCCGGGCGTTGCTCTCTGCCCCGGGACGACCCCCGCGACTCGGTGGAAAACGACTCGCGGTAGATCGATGTACGGGGCAAGGTTAGGGGATACCCACTGCCGACCCCGAGGACTGCCGTGCCCGTTCCCACCCCCGCCCCTCGTCTCACCATCCGTCCGTACGAGGAGCGGGACGAGCGCGGAGTGCTCGACCTGGTGAACGCCGACCGACTGCTCGGGCAGCCGGTCACCACCGGGCAGATGCTCCGGGACCACATCGGCCACCACCCCCGTATGGTGGGCGACTCTGTGGCGCCGGTGGCCGTGCCCGAGGCGGATGTCGTGGTGGACCAGGCGACGGGCGAGATCGTCGGGGCCGCCGCCTACGCGGCACGGGATGAGGCCTCGGGGTATGTGCGCTGGCTGCACTGCCGCGAGGGCCGGGTGGTGGCCGACGCCCTGATCGCCCATCTGCTGCGCCGCTTCGGCCCCGACCGGAGGGTGGATGCCTTCGAGTCCCCCACTCCGCTCGGCTACTTCCTGGAGGGCTTTCCCGCCCGCCACCGCCCGACCACCCTCGCGGCCATGGAGTCAGCGGGATTCACCGCCAGCGATGAGTGGGGCTACCGCCACGCCCGCCTTCCCCTCCCAGGGCTTGCCCGGGTGGAGTACACACTGTCCGAACCGCACCATCCTGACCTGCGGGAAATGGTGGTCAGTGAGGATGGCGAACGGGTCGCGTCCGCCACCATCGGCCTTCCGCAGTACGACGGGATCGGCATCCTCTGGTCGATCACCGTCGAACCCCCGGCCCGAGGCAGAGGACTCGGCAGCGCTCTGCTCGGCTCGGCGATGACCCTGCTGACCGAACTCGGCGCCCGGGAAGTGATCCTGTTCGCCGACGACGCTCCGCCACCGCCCCCCGGGGGCGACGACCGCGTTCCGCTGGAGGACGACCACACGGTGGTGACGCGAATGTACGACCGCGCCGGATTTAGGGAAGTCGACCGGCTATTGCACTTCATCCGCTGCCCGTAGCGTGGACGTGTGGACGAGGATGAGAACCGACGACTGGGGCTGATCGCCCCGGACATCTCCCAGATATCCATCGACCTGCTCCGCAAGGCCGTTGGTGTCTATCCCGAGGAACGCATGGGCGAAGAGGCCCTGAACATTGCGGACGAGGTCCTGGAGCAGTACGGCACGGACGGCCTGCGGGTGCTGGTCATGAGCCTCACGGGCTGGGCGGCGGTCCAGATCGAAAAAGAGGCGCAGATGACCGGTCGCACACATGAGGCGTTGTTGGACGACATGGACCTTACGAGATTTGAGACCAATCCGGATATCTGAGCTTTGGCCAAGAGCTGGGCACTTGGGCCGGGTGTTGATCTCTCGCGCGACCCATGAGCGGTGACACCAGCCGTGCTGGCGCTCGATTCGCCCTGCTTCTCTGGTCGTCCCCGGTGCTGCCCCTCGGCCCGGTTGCGCCGGGGTGATGTCCCGCCCCTTTCGACGGGACCCCCTGCGGTGACCGACTAACTGGGGCACCGCACCCGAGGGGCGCTGGTCTTCCCGCGCCGATGCTGGCGATGCCCCGCCTGCGTCGGCTGCCTGAAGCCTCCCGACGTGGTGCGTGGTTGGCATAGACGGCGGAGCGCTCCGCGCCCGAAGGGATGCGGAGCGCTCTGAGGTTAATTGGATCGGGGGGCGGGAGACAAAAGCCAGTTAGCCGAGTAGGTGATCAAAATCGCCATTCTTGACCCCACGGATGAAAGCTCTCATCTTCTCGGGGGTCGTCGTAATGGTTTCGTTGGGCTGCTCGCTCTCTCGCAGCCTTATTATTTCGCCATCCCGTAGAACTCCGATGCAGGAGTTTCCCGCTTGGCAGAATGAAGACTCCTGCCAAAAGTCGTCCGTCATTTACGAACCCCTCACAGTTGCTTTGCAATGGCATGGATAAAATTCGTAGAGTCTTCAACCGAGAGCGCTTTTGATTTCATGCGGTCCAGTAGGTTGCGGTAGTTCCGCAACTGGGTTGGTGAGTCGAGAAAAGCGACCCCATGAGTAGCGTCTAGTTGTACGGTGTCGAGTTCCGAAACGTCGCCCTGCGCGTAGAAGATTGACTGCCCTGAACCAGCGAAGCCGCCCGCATCGAACGGGATTACCTGGATTGTTACGTGTTCACTTTGGCCTATGGTCAGCAAGTGCTCTAGCTGTGCTCGGGCCACCTTCTTGCCTCCGAACTGCATGCGCAGCGCGGCCTCGTGAATCACCGCTTCATAATCCGGAGGCCACTCTCTACCCAGAATCAACTGGCGTCGCACTCTGTGATTGATGCGACGGTCAAGATCAATTCCGGTGAGTGGTGGGCCGGTCTCGGAAAAGATGGCTTTGATATGGTCCTCGGTCTGAAGGAGCCCGGGGATGTGGGCGATTTGATACGTTCGCAAGCCGTTGCAGTGATGTTCGAGTTCTGCGATATCGAGAAAATCTGCGGGCAGTTTCTCTCGGTACTCGTTCCACCACCCTTTGGTTCTGTCTTCGGCGATCTTGACGATGGCGTCGACGTAGTTCTGATCATCGCAGCCGTACGCGCATGCGAGGGCGCGAACACGTTCACCGCTGACGCCGAAACGTGCGGTCTCCATTTGGCTGATCTTTGTGTGATCGATGCCGAGGAGTTGCGCCGCCTCGCGGGAGTTGTGGCCAGCGCCCTCCCTGAGTCGTCGCAGTTCCGCGCCGAGGCGTCGCTGTCGAGCTGTGGTGACTGTCCGGGGTGGCATGTCGCAAGTGTGCCCTCGTAGGGGCGCGGGGTCCACCTAGATCAATACTGCTACAGGAAGGGTAGTAATAGTGATCCCTAATGCTCTATCGTCCTCTCAGCACCGCGTGAAACGCCGGTAGTTGACCGAAGTGCAGTTGCTGACGCGTGCCCCCGTGCAAGGGCGCGCGATCGATGAGCGACCAGGCCACGGCGGTGAGAAGCGCGGGTTCCATCCCTCACTCGGGAGACCTTGATGCGACCCTCAACAGGCTTACGCCCACCGGCGACCCCCCTACCGTCCCGTTCGCGAAGACTGCGCATAACGGTCCCGAACACCCCCGCCGCGCCCAAGGCCGCCCGGGACTGGCTTGCCGGCATCCTGTGCGAGAGCCCGCACTCACAGCTCGCTGACGACGGGCTGCTCTGTCTGTCGGAGCTGGTGACCAACGCGCATCGGCACACAAGCGTCCCCGCCATCCGCGTCCAGGCGCTGATCGCCGTGGAGTTCGTAGTGGTTCGTGTGCGTGACAACTGCTCGAAGCCGCTGCCTGTACAGGCAGCGAGCTCACCTTGTGAAAACGGGGAGTGTGGACGCGGCCTGGCTCTCATCGAGGCGTACGCGGACGCCTGGGGTGTGACGTTCCCGGGTGGCGGGCAACCCCAGGGGAAAGCGGTCTGGTTCAGGCTCCTGGCCAGAGGAGGGCCCGGGTGAGGCTCGATGCGCTGACGGCGCCCGTACCGCCGTTGAGCTCGGCGAAGTGTGTGCGCTGCCGTCGGCTCACCACGGTGCCGATTCGCATAGGGCCCGATCGCTACGCCTGCCCCCAGTGCGCGCCCGAGGTCACCCCGTGGCCGATCCCCGGTGAGTTCGAGTCCGAGAGGGGCTGAGCGTTCACCGAGCCGCCAGCCCGGACATGCCGATGGGGCCGACGGGGCCCTCGCCCGTCGGCCCCATCGGCCAACTCAAACTGTCTTGTGAATCAGAGCACGCGCACCGCGCCCGTCGCGGGGTAGCCCGAAAGGTCCTGAATGACGACGCCCTTGGAGGGGTTGGCCGCGTCCAGGTACTTGCCGTCGCCGATGTAGACACCCGTGTGCCACGCGCTGCCCGCGGCACCCCAGTACAGGATGTCGCCGACCTGGAGGTTGCTGGTGCCGACCTGCCTGCCCGCGGTCGACTGGTCCTGGGAGACACGGGGGAGCTCGATGTTGACCTGGCGGAAGGCCGCCCGGACCAGGCTGGAGCAGTCCCAGGAGTTGGGGCCCGTCGCGCCCAGGACATAGGCGTCGCCGACCTGGGCCCGGAGGAAGGCGATGACCGTGCCAACGGAACCACTCGCCTGCTGGGACGACTGGTTCGAGGACTTCGAGGGGGACGCGGAGGAGTTGGAGGACGAGTTGGAGCTCGTGGACGCGAGCTGGGTGCGCTCAGCGGTCCGGGAGGCGCGCTCCTGGGCGTCCGCGCGCTTCTTGGCCTCGGCCTTGTCGGCCTCCGCCTTGCGCACCGCCTCGGTCTTGGCCTTCAGGGCCGCCTTCTCGGCCTTGGCCGCGGCAGCGTCTTCCTGGGCCTGGAGCTCTAGGTCGAAGGCGACCTGCTGCTGGGCCTGGGCGGTCGCTTCGAACGTCTTGGCGAGGCCCTCGGGGTTGATCGTGGGCATCTCGATGGTCTCGGTCACCGGGTCGGCGTTCGCCGGTCCAGCGGCTCCGGCCACTGCGATGGTGCTGAGTACGCCACCGGCAACTCCGGCACGGAGCGCCATCGCGGATGCGCTGCGACGGCGGGGCTTCCGGTGGCTGGGTATGTGAGCGGTGTGGGGCATAGGGACAACCGGTACCAGCCATACACGGTTCCCATCAAGAAACGTGTCTTGCGCCACAGTTGCCCGGGGAATGCCCTCAACCTCGCCCGGGCGGAGCTTATTGACGCCGTAACGGACAATCCAGGCGGCATTGATCGTTGCTTTGATCATGCACTTTTAGGAAAAGGTCCGAATTGCCCGGGGCCTACCATTGGTTCAGCCTGTTGGCCAAGCCCGCTTTTCCTGGCCATTCAACGGTGTGACGTAGGTCACAGAATGATCACCGACATTCTGGCAAAGCTGATGCAGTGTCAGATCGGTTACCTTTTCGTGTCCGCCGGGACGAAATCGCCTGATGATCTTTAACCGAAGATCAGGGCGAGGGATTCCGCGGATTCGGAAAAGCTTGAAGTGGTCGCACGGGGTGATCTTCGGGACGATGGGCGGTGGTGACCCTGGGGGCTTCCTTCAACCCAAAGAGTAACCAGTCGGTGGAGGCGTCCATATAAGTGGGGTGCCTTCGGGCGGGGCGCCGCGAGCCGCCTTTGAGTCACCGTTCGTATACCGGTAGTCATCGCGCTGATCGCGGGTGCGCCCCGGTGGCGTTCAAGATCGTGAACATCTGCACGCGTCCCGCAGTCACCCCCTCCTCCACGCCCCTCGGCGAGGCCCCCCGGCGGGGTGATGCGATGGCATTATCACCCCTCGCCGTCCGTTGCGAATTTGCTCAAGCGTCCTGGGCCTTGATAGAGCCGACCCCCTTTCACCAGCGATAACACGGTTAGTTGTCACTTCTGGTGACCACTCGCGCGCTTCACGTATGAAGATCACCTCTCATCCGGCTTGATGTCCCTTCGCCTGGTGGTGGAGATCACAAGGTCGGTTACCGACCCCGTGTCGCAGATCACAGACTGGCGGGCATAGGATGCGGGGCAGTCGGGCTTGTGAACTGCCTCACATGAACACGATCTTCGAGGCGGCTCGATAAGACGCCCGATGCGGTCCAACGGTCAAGGACGACTGGAAGGAGCGAGGAGGGTGAATGCTTACGCGCCCATCCTTGTACTCGGCGCCCTCGGGGCAGGGTTTGCGATCTTCTCCGTGGTCATGGCCACGCTAATCGGCCCCAAACGGTACAACCGGGCAAAGCTAGAAGCGTATGAGTGCGGCATTGAGCCGACTCCCACGCCGGCCGGCGGCGGTCGCTTTCCCATCAAGTACTACCTGACGGCGATGCTGTTCATCGTCTTCGACATCGAGATCGTCTTCCTCTACCCCTGGGCGGTCAGCTTCGACGCCCTGGGGCTTTTCGGGCTCGTGGAGATGCTGCTCTTCGTGCTCACCGTCTTCGTCGCCTATGCGTATGTATGGCGACGCGGCGGCCTGGAATGGGACTGAGGGGCTGAGAGGCACCAAATGGGACTCGAAGAGAAGCTGCCGAGCGGATTTCTGCTGACCACCGTCGAGCAGGCCGCGGGTTGGGTGCGTAAGGCATCCGTCTTCCCGGCGACATTCGGACTGGCCTGCTGCGCCATCGAGATGATGACGACGGGCGCGGGACGCTACGACCTCGCCCGGTTCGGCATGGAGGTCTTCCGTGGTTCGCCGCGGCAGGCCGATCTGATGATCGTGGCGGGGCGGGTCAGCCAGAAGATGGCCCCCGTCCTGCGTCAGGTCTATGACCAGATGCCCAGCCCCAAGTGGGTTATCTCCATGGGTGTTTGCGCGTCGTCGGGCGGCATGTTCAACAACTACGCGATCGTGCAGGGCGTCGACCACATCGTCCCGGTCGACATCTATCTGCCCGGTTGCCCGCCCCGCCCCGAGATGTTGCTGGACGCGATTCTGAAACTCCATCAGAAGATCCAGAACACCAAGCTCGGGGTGAATGCGGAGGAAGCCGCCCGCGAGGCGGAGGAAGCGGCGCTCAAGGCGCTTCCGCTGATCGAGATGAAGGGACTGCTCCGATGAGCCGCGCATCCGCGGCCATCGGGCGGCACCCCACAGAGGCAGCGCCTTCGCACCGCATGGGCCAAGAAGCCACCGAAGAGGTACAGCGATGACGGACCAGCCGAACCCCGAGAAGGAACTGAGCGAACAGAACCTTCCGGGCCAGCGCGGCGACCACGGCGAGGAGATCCGCGTCCAGCGCGGGATGTTCGGCGCCAACAACGGCGGCGACACCTCCGGCTACGGCGGACTCGTCCGCTCCGTACGCCTGCCGGGGCCGGCCACTCGCCCCTACGGCGGCTACTTCGACGAGGTGGCCGACGAGTTGGAAGGTGCGCTGGAGGAGCAGGGGCTCATCCCCGAGAACGCCATCACGAAGACGGTGGTGGACCGCGGCGAGTTGACCTTCTACATCGAGCGCGAGCATCTCCTGCTCGTCGCCCGTACCCTGCGCGATGACCCCGCCCTGCGGTTCGAACTCTGTACGGGTGTCAGCGGAGTGCACTACCCGGATGACAAGGGCCGGGAGCTGCACGGCGTCTACCACCTGCGGTCACTGACCCACGGTCGGGTGATCCGCCTGGAGGTCTCCGCCCCGGACAGCGACCCGCATGTGCCTTCGCTGGTCTCGGTCTATCCGACCAACGACTGGCACGAGCGCGAGACCTACGACTTCTTCGGCCTGATCTTCGACGGCCACCCCGCCCTCACCCGGATCATGATGCCGGACGACTGGCAGGGCTTCCCGCAGCGCAAGGACTATCCGCTCGGCGGCATCGCCGTCGAGTACAAGGGCGCTCAGATTCCGGCTCCAGACCAGCGGAGGTCGTACTCATGAGCACATCACAAGCATCGCCTCGGGAGACCACCGAAGGAACCGTCTACACGGTCACCGGTGGCGACTGGGACGAGGTCGTCGAGAGCGCGGCCAAGGCGGACGATGAGCGCATCGTCGTCAATATGGGCCCGCAGCACCCCTCAACGCACGGTGTGCTCCGGCTGATTCTGGAGATCGACGGCGAGACCGTCACCGAGGCCCGCTGCGGCATCGGCTATCTCCACACCGGTATCGAGAAGAACCTCGAATACCGGACCTGGACGCAGGGCACCACCTTCGTCACGCGGATGGACTACCTCACCCCGTTCTTCAACGAGGCGGCGTACTGCCTGGCCGTGGAGAAGCTGCTCGGGATCGAGGACCAGATCCCGGACCGCGCGACCATCATCCGAGTCCTGCTGATGGAGCTCAACCGGCTCTCGTCCCATCTGGTCTGTATCGCCACCGGCGGTATGGAGCTGGGCGCGACCACGATCATGATCTACGGCTTCCGCGATCGTGAACTGATCCTCGACATCTTCGAGCTGATCACCGGACTGCGCATGAACCACGCGTTCATCCGCCCAGGTGGCCTCGCTCAGGACCTTCCCCCGGGGACCGTCGACCAGCTGCGCGACTTGGTGAAGACCATGAAGAAGAACCTGCCGGAGTACGACAAGCTCGCCACCGGCAACCCCATCTTCAAGGCCCGTATGCAGGACATCGGCTATCTCGACCTGACCGGTTGCATGGCACTGGGCGCCACCGGTCCGATCCTGCGCGCGGCGGGTCTCGCCCACGACCTGCGCAAGACCGACCCGTACTGCGGTTACGAGAACTACGACTTCGACGTTCCGACCGCGGACACCTGCGACTCCTACGGCCGGTTCCTGATCCGGCTGGAGGAGATGCGCCAGTCGCTGCGGATCGTCGAGCAGTGCATCGCGCGCCTTGAGCCGGGACCGGTCATGGTCGCCGACAAGAAGATCGCCTGGCCCGCGCAGCTCGCGCTCGGCCCGGACGGGCTCGGCAACTCCCTGGACCACATCAAGAAGATCATGGGCACCTCCATGGAGGCGTTGATCCACCACTTCAAGCTGGTGACCGAGGGATTCAGGGTCCCGCCGGGACAGGCGTATGTGGCGGTCGAGTCTCCCAAGGGCGAGCTCGGCGCGCATGTGGTCTCGGACGGCAGCACCCGTCCCTTCCGGGTCCACTTCCGGGACCCGTCCTTCACCAACCTTCAGTCCATGGCGGCGATGTGCGAAGGCGGCCAGATCGCCGATGTCATCGTCGCCGTCGCGTCCATCGACCCCGTGATGGGAGGCGTAGACCGATGACGATCCAGCCGGCCCAGCCGGCCCAGCCCAAGCAAGAGGTGCAGCTGGGAATGCCCCAGCTCCCCGCCCCCGACTACCCGGCCGATGTGCGCACCCGGTTGGAGGCGGACGCCAAGGAGGTCATCTCCCGCTATCCGGACTCCCGTTCCGCGCTGCTGCCGCTGCTGCACCTGGTCCAGTCCGAGGAGGGCTTTGTCTCCCGGACCGGGATGCGGTTCTGCGCCGAGGTGCTGGAGCTGACGACCGCCGAGGTCACCGCGGTCGCCACCTTCTACAGCATGTACCGGCGCAAGCCCTCCGGTGAGTACCAGGTGGGGGTCTGCACCAACACCCTGTGCGCGGTCATGGGTGGCGACGTGATCTTCGAGGACCTCAAGGAACACCTCGGCGTCGGCAACAACGAGACCACCGAGGACGGCAAGGTCACGCTGGAGCACATCGAGTGCAACGCGGCCTGTGACTTCGCCCCCGTGGTGATGGTGAACTGGGAGTTCTTCGACAACCAGACACCCGGGTCCGCCCGGCAACTCGTCGACGACCTGCGCGCCGGCCGCCCGGTGGAGCCGACCCGCGGTGCGACGCTGTGCTCCTTCAAGGAGACCTCGCGCATCCTCGCCGGGTTCCCCGATGAGCGCCCCGGTGCCGTGGAGGCGACCGGCGGTGGCGGTCCCGCCTCGCTGATCGGGCTGCGGCTCGCCAAGGGCGAGCCCATCCCCGCCCGGGTGGTCTCGCCGCGCGGTGGGCGCCAGGACGGCCCCCACGACGGCGCGTCCGATGCGCAGAGGTCGGCCTCCCGACACCTGAGCTCCCATGACGCGCCCCAGCAGACTTCGGACTCCGATCCGAGCCATTCGGCCGGACCCGTCACCGAGGAGGGGGAGGGATGACGATGGCACCTGAATACGGCGGTACCTCTCGGCCGGAGGTCGGTGGGACGACGAGCCCCGAGAAGCTTCTCGCGCCGGTCCTCTCCGCCTTCTGGGACGACCCCAAGTCCTGGACGCTGGAGACCTATGAGCGCCACGAGGGCTACCGGGGCCTGCGCAAGGCCCTGGCCATGGCCCCGGACGATCTCATCGCCTACGTCAAGGACTCCGGTCTGCGCGGACGCGGTGGCGCCGGCTTCCCCACCGGGATGAAGTGGCAGTTCATCCCGCAAGGAGACGGCAAGCCGCACTATCTCGTTGTCAACGCCGACGAATCGGAGCCCGGGACCTGCAAGGACATCCCGCTCCTCTTCGCGAACCCGCATTCCCTCATCGAGGGGATGGTGATCGCCTGTTACGCGATCCGTTCGAACCATGCCTTCATCTATCTGCGCGGTGAGGTCGTCCCCGTACTGCGGCGACTGCACGAAGCGGTGCGTGAGGCGTATGCGGCGGGCTACCTCGGCAAGAACGTGCTCGGCAGCGGACTCGATCTCGAACTCACCGTGCACGCCGGCGCCGGGGCGTACATCTGTGGTGAGGAGACCGCGCTACTGGACTCGCTTGAGGGCCGACGCGGCCAGCCCCGGCTGCGCCCTCCCTTCCCCGCGGTCGCCGGTCTGTACGCATGTCCCACTGTCGTGAACAACGTCGAATCCATCGCCTCGGTTCCCGCGATCCTCAACCGAGGAAAAGACTGGTTCAAGTCGATGGGGAGCGAGAAGTCCCCCGGCTTCACGCTCTACTCCCTCAGCGGCCATGTCTCGGGCCCCGGCCAGTACGAGGCCCCGCTCGGGATCACCCTGCGCCAACTGCTCGACATGAGCGGCGGGATGCGCCCCGGGCACCGGCTGAAGTTCTGGACCCCCGGCGGATCGTCCACCCCGATCCTCACCGACGAGCACCTCGATGTGCCGCTCGACTACGAGGGGGTCGCGGGGGCGGGTTCCATGCTCGGGACCAAGGCGCTCCAGTGCTTCGACGAGACGACCTGCGTGGTGCGGGCCGTCACCCGCTGGACCGAGTTCTACGCCCATGAGTCCTGCGGCAAGTGCACGCCCTGCCGCGAGGGAACGTACTGGCTGGTCCAGCTGCTGCGGGACATCGAGGCGGGCCGGGGACTGATGTCCGACCTCGACAAGCTCAATGACATCGCCGACAACATCAACGGCAAGTCGTTCTGTGCGCTCGGCGACGGTGCCGCGTCCCCGATCTTCTCGTCGCTCCAGTACTTCCGCGACGAGTACGAGCAGCACATCACCGGGCGCGGCTGTCCCCTCGACCCCGCGAAGACCACCGCGTGGGCCGACAAGCACGTGGAGGTGTCCGCATGACCGTGGCGCACGCGCCGAGTGCCGGCGCAGTCCGAACTGCGAGCGGAGCACATCAGTCCGACTCGCACCGCGCGGAGGTGTGGGCATGACCGTCACCACGTCCAACCCGGCCGGAGGCGGCGCGGCCGTCCCGCCCGAGGACCTTGTCTCGGTGACCATCGACGGCGTCCAGATCAGCGTTCCCAAGGGCACGCTGGTCATTCGCGCCGCCGAGCTCATCGGCGTCGAGATCCCCCGCTTCTGCGACCACCCCCTCCTCGACCCCGCCGGCGCCTGCCGTCAGTGCATCGTCGAGGTGGAGGGCCAGCGCAAGCCGATGGCCTCCTGCACCATCACCTGCACCGACGGCATGGTCGTCAAGTCACAGCTCAGCTCGCCCGTCGCCGAGAAGGCGCAGAAGGGCGTGATGGAACTGCTGCTGATCAACCATCCGCTGGACTGCCCCGTCTGCGACAAGGGCGGCGAATGCCCGCTCCAGAACCAGGCGATGTCCCACGGTGACTCCGACTCCCGCTTCGACGGCAAGAAGCGGACCTTCGAGAAGCCGGTACCGATCTCCACCCAGGTGCTGCTCGACCGCGAGCGCTGCGTGCTGTGCGCCCGCTGCACCCGGTTCTCCAACCAGATCGCCGGCGACCCGATGATCGAACTGATCGAGCGGGGCGCGCTCCAGCAGGTGGGCACCGGCGAGGGCGACCCGTTCGAGTCGTACTTCTCCGGCAACACCATCCAGATCTGCCCGGTCGGCGCGCTCACATCGGCGGCGTACCGCTTCCGCTCCCGCCCGTTCGACCTGGTCTCCACCCCGAGTGTGTGCGAGCACTGCTCGGGCGGCTGCGCGACGCGTACCGACCATCGGCGCGGCAAGGTGATGCGCAAGCTCGCCGCCGACGACCCCGAGGTCAACGAGGAGTGGATCTGCGACAAGGGCCGCTTCGGCTTCCGCTACGCACAGCAGCGCGACCGGCTCACCACCCCGCTGGTACGCGATGCGGAAGGTGTCCTCCAGCCGGCGAGCTGGCCGGAGGCGCTGGCCGCGGCGGCCGAAGGACTGCGGGCGGCGCGCGGCCGGGCCGGAGTTCTGGCCGGTGGCCGGCTCACCGTCGAGGACTCCTATGCGTACGCCAAGTTCGCCCGGGTCGCCCTCGACACCAATGACATCGACTTCCGGGCCCGTGTCCACTCCTCCGAGGAGGCCGACTTCCTGGCCGCCCGGGTCGCGGGACGCGGCCGGGACCTCGACGGCGAAGGCGTCACCTACTCCGTACTGGAGGACGCACCGGCCGTTCTGCTCGTCGGGTTCGAGTCCGAGGAGGAGGCCCCCGGGGTCTTCCTGCGGCTGCGCAAGGCCAACCGCAAGCACGGTCAGCGCACCTACTCCCTGGCCACCCACGCCACCCGCGGTCTGCTGAAGGCGGGCGGCACCCTGCTGCCCGCCGCACCCGGCACCGAGACCGAATGGCTGGACGCGCTCAGCGGCGGCTTCGGCCTCGATGGCGATGGCGCGGCGGCGGCCGACGCGCTGCGCGCCTCCGGCGCGGTGATCGTCGTCGGTGAGCGGCTCGCGGGCGTGCCCGGTGGGCTGACCGCCGCCGTACGGACCGCGACCGCGACCGGCGCCCGGCTGGTGTGGATTCCACGCCGGGCCGGTGAACGCGGCGCGATCGAGGCGGGCGCCCTTCCCACCCTGCTCCCCGGTGGCCGTCCGGCCACCGATCCGCGGGCCCGGGAAGAGACCGCCGAGGTATGGCGGGTACGCGAACTCCCGACCGGTCACGGCCGCGACACCGGCCAGATCATCGAGGCCGCGGCCATCGGTGAACTGGGCGCGCTGCTGGTGGCCGGTGTGGAACTGGCCGACCTGCCCGATCCGGTGGGCGCCCGGGCGGCCCTGGACGCGGTCGGCTTCCTGGTCTCCCTGGAGCTTCGGCCCAGCGAGGTCACCGACCGGGCCGATGTGGTCTTCCCCGTCGCCGCGGTCGCCGAGAAGCCCGGCACCTTCCTCAACTGGGAGGGCAGGGCGCGGATGTTCGACGCGGCGCTCAAGCCCGAGCAGATGACCCGCACGCTGGCCCCCAACGACGCCCGAGTGCTCCATATGCTCGCGGACGAGATGGATGTCTTCTTCGGCCTGCCCGACCTGGCTTCCGTACGCAGGGAGCTGGACCGGCTCGGCGGCTGGACCGGAGCGCGGGCGTCCGATCCGACCGAGTCCAGCCGGCCGGGGCCGCGCGCCGGCGACGGTGAGGCAGTCCTCGCCGGACACCGACTCCTTCTCGACCAGGGTCTGTTGCAGCGGGGCGACGCGGCACTCGCGGGTACCCGTCACGCCGCCGTCGCCAGGCTGTCGGCCACGACCGCCGCCGAGACCGGTGTGAAGAACGGCGATGAACTGGCCGTCAGCGGCCCGAAGGGCACGGTTCGGCTACCGCTCCAGGTGACCGAGATGCCCGACCGGGTCGTGTGGCTGCCGCTGAACTCGGTGGGCGGCGGCGTCACTTCCGACACCGGCGCGCGCCCCGGCGAGCTGGTCCGCATCGGACCGGCCACCGCTTCGGCGGACGCCGTAACGGAAGCGCCGGAGGTGCGCTCATGATCGCTGAGGTCCAGTTCCTCGCGGCGGAGGATCTGTCGATGTTCGGGCGCGACCCCTGGTGGCTCGTCGCCATCAAGGCCGTGTTCTGCTTCGCCTTCCTGATGATCACCGTGCTCTTCTCCATCGTGTGGGAGCGCAAGGTCGTCGCCTGGATGCAGCTGCGCATCGGACCCAACCGGCACGGCCCCTGGGGGATGCTCCAGTCACTCGCCGACGGCATCAAGCTGATGCTGAAGGAGGACGTGGTCGTCAAGCGCGCGGACAAGGTGGTGTACATCCTCGCGCCGATCATCGCAGCGGCGCCCGCCTTCATGGCGATCGCGGTGATCCCCTTCGGCCCGTCCGGCAACGAGGTGTCCATCTTCGGCCACCGCACCACCATGCAGCTCACCGACCTGCCGATCGCGATGCTGTACGTCCTCGCGATCGCCTCGGTCGGCATCTACGGCATCGTGCTCGCGGGTTGGTCGTCCGGCTCCACGTACCCGCTGCTCGGTGGACTCCGGTCCTGCGCGCAGATGATCTCGTACGAGATCGCGATGGGCGCGGCCTTCGCCTCGGTCTTCCTCTACTCCGGGTCGATGTCGACCTCGGCGATCGTGGAGGCGCAGGCCGACCGGTGGTTCGTGATCCTGCTACCGGTCTCCTTCATCATCTACGTCATCACGATGGTGGGCGAGACCAACCGCGCCCCCTTCGACATGCCGGAGTCCGAGGGCGACCTGGTCGGTGGCTTCAACACCGAGTACAGCTCGATCAAGTTCGCGATGTTCATGCTGGCCGAGTACGTCAACATGGTCACCGTCTCCGCGGTCTCGGTCACCCTCTTCCTGGGCGGCTGGCGTGCCCCGTACCCGATCTCCACGTTCTGGGAGGGCGCGAACCACGGCTGGTGGCCGATGCTCTGGTTCATCATCAAGGTCCAGTTGCTGCTGTTCTTCTTCATCTGGCTGCGCGGCACGCTGCCCCGGGTCCGCTACGACCAGCTGATGAAGCTCGGCTGGAAGGTCCTGATCCCCGTATCGGTGCTCTGGCTGATGCTGGTGGCCACCGTGCGGGCGTTGCGGAACGAGAACTACGAGTTCCAGGAAATCCTGCTCTACGTAGGTGGTGCGGTCATTGGCCTCCTCCTGCTGTCCCTGGTCGTGGACATGTTCCGCGGCAAGAAGGACCGGCAGGTGCAGGAGGTGGAAGACGCCGTCAAGGACTCCGACTTCGACCCGATGGCGGGTGGGTTCCCGGTTCCGCCGTTGCCCGGACAGACCCTGCCGCCCGTACCGCGCAGGCGTCCGCGCCGGGAGCGCGAGTTGATTGTCAGTGGCGGACCGGACACTTCTAGTGACGGACCACGTGACGGAAAGGAGGCTGACGGTGTCTGAGTCATCCGAGGGCAAGTTCCACAATCCCGTCGCCGGCTTCGGCGTGACCTTCAAGGCCATGTTCAAGCGGCGGCTGACCGAGCAGTATCCGGAGCAGCAGAAGGTCACCGCTCCGCGCTTCCACGGACGGCACCAGCTCAACCGTCATCCCGACGGCCTGGAGAAGTGCGTCGGCTGCGAGCTGTGCGCCTGGGCCTGTCCGGCCGACGCGATCTACGTCGAAGGCGCGGACAACACCGAGGAGGAGCGCTACTCCCCGGGTGAGCGCTACGGCAGCGTCTACCAGATCAACTACGCCCGCTGCATTCTGTGCGGGCTCTGCATCGAGGCCTGCCCCACCCGCGCGCTGACCATGACCAATGAGTTCGAGCTGGCCGACAGCTCGCGCGAGAACCTCATCTACACCAAGGAGCAGCTGCTCGCCGGTCTGGATGAGGGCATGGTCGACTCACCGCACGCGATCTTCCCCGGTATGGACGAGGGGGACTACTACCGCGGGTTGGTCGTCGAGGCCGCCCCGGGCACCGTCCAGCAGCAGCCCACCTCCAAGGAGGACAAGCCGCAGGACGCCGCCTCTTCCGGTGCTTCTTCCGGTGCTTCTTCTGGTGAGGGAAAGCCGGCCGCGCAGAAGGCGGTTGGCGGATGAACGGCCTGAACGTGCTCGCCGCGAGCACCACGTCGACCGGGGAGGCCGTGCAGTTCTGGGTCCTCGGCACGGTCGCGGTGATCGGAGCGCTCTGCACCATCCTGATGAAGCGGGCCGTGCACAGTGCGCTCTGCCTCGCCGGAACCATGATCATTCTGGCGGTCTTCTACCTCGCCAACGGGGCCTACTTCCTGGGCATCGTCCAGGTCGTCGTCTACACCGGCGCGATCATGATGTTGTTCCTCTTCGTCGTGATGCTCGTCGGTGTCACCGCCGCCGACTCACTGACGGAGACCCTGAAGGGCCAGCGCTGGCTCGCCGCGCTCTGCGGACTCGGCTTCGGTGTGCTGCTGATCGCCGGCATCGGCAATGCCTCGCTGAACAACTTCTCCGGCCTGGGCGCCGCGAACGGCGCCTACGGCGGCAATGTCGAAGGGCTCGCCGCCCTGATCTTCACCAAGTACGTCTTCGCCTTCGAGATCACCGGCGCGCTGCTGATCTCCGCGACCGTCGGCGCGATGGTGCTCACCCACCGGGAGCGCACCGAGCCCGCCAAGACCCAGCGGGAGCTCGCCGATCAGCGGGTGCGCGGCAAGCACCTGCCGCCGCTGCCCGCGCCCGGTGTCTACGCCCGGCACAACGCCGTGGACATCGCAGGACTGCTGCCCGACGGCACCCCGTCCGAACTCACCGTCAGCAAGACCCTGCGCGACCGCGGTCAGATCCGCGATGTCTCGCAGCAGGCACTGGATGACATCAAGGCCCTCGAACAGCGCTCCGAGGAGCGGCTGGGCCGCAAGGGCCCCATCGGTGAGGTCGACAAGGCCGGACAGGGCGGGGGCGACGGCGTCGCACACGACCGGAACGAAGAGGAGGCCACACGGTGAGTCCGGTCAACTACCTCTATCTCGCGGCCCTGCTCTTCACCATCGGCGCGACCGGTGTGCTGCTTCGGCGGAACGCCATCGTGGTGTTCATGTGCATCGAGCTGATGCTCAACGCCTGCAATCTCGCGCTCGTCGCCTTCTCCCGGATGCACGGCAACCTCGACGGCCAGATCATCGCCTTCTTCACGATGGTCGTCGCCGCCGCGGAGGTCGTGGTCGGGCTGGCGATCATCGTGTCGTTGTTCCGTTCCCGCCACTCGGCCTCGGTCGACGACGCCAGCCTGATGAAGCTGTGAGGGGCTGACTGATCCGTGGAAAATCTCATTGCGCTGCTCATCGCGGCGCCACTGCTGGGAGCGGCGGTGCTGCTGTGCGGTGGGCGCCGGTTCGACCGCGTCGGCCATCTGCTCGGCACCGCACTCGCCGCCACGTCCTTCGTGATCGGCGCGGCGCTGTTCGCGAACATGCTCACCAAGAGCGTGGACGATCGCGCACTGCACCAGAAGTTGTTCAACTGGATCGACGTCGGCGGCTTCCAGGCGGACATCGCCTTCCAACTGGACCAGCTGTCGATCACCTTCGTGCTGCTGATCAGCGGTGTCGGCACCCTGATCCATGTCTACTCCATCGGGTACATGGAGCACGATGAGCGCCGGCGCCGCTTCTTCGGCTATCTCAACCTGTTCCTGGCGGCGATGCTGCTGCTGGTCCTCGCGGACAACTACCTGCTGCTGTACTTCGGTTGGGAGGGCGTCGGCCTCGCCTCCTACCTCCTGATCGGCTTCTGGCAGCACAAGCCCAGCGCGGCGACCGCGGCGAAGAAGGCCTTCCTCGTCAACCGGGTCGGTGACATCGGCCTGTCCATCGCGATCATGCTGATGTTCACCACCTTCGGCACCTTCGCCTTCGGGCCGGTGCTGGGGTCGGTCGGTGAGACCAGTGAGGGCATGCTGACCGCGATCGGTCTGATGCTGCTGCTCGCCGCCTGCGGCAAGTCGGCACAGGTACCGCTCCAGTCCTGGCTGGGCGACGCGATGGAGGGCCCGACCCCGGTCTCGGCCCTGATCCACGCGGCGACCATGGTCACCGCGGGCGTCTATCTCATCGTCCGCTCGGGTGCCATCTTCAACGCCGCCCCGGACGCCCAGTTGGTCGTCGTCATCGTGGGCGCGGTCACGCTGATGTTCGGTGCGATCGTCGGTTGCGCCAAGGACGACATCAAGAAGGCGCTGGCCGGTTCCACCATGTCGCAGATCGGCTACATGATCCTGGCCGCGGGCCTCGGCCCCATCGGCTATGTCTTCGCGATCATGCACCTGGTGACCCACGGCTTCTTCAAGGCCGGGCTGTTCCTCGGCGCCGGTTCGGTCATGCACGGCATGAACGACGAAGTCGATATGCGTAAGTACGGTGGCCTGCGGAAGTACATGCCGGTCACCTTCGTCACCTTCGGACTCGGCTATCTCGCCATCATCGGCTTCCCGGGCCTGTCCGGCTTCTTCTCCAAGGACATGATCATCGAGGCGGCCTTCGCCAAGGGCGGTACCGAGGGCTGGATCCTCGGTTCCATCACCCTGCTGGGCGCCGCGATCACCGCGTTCTACATGACGCGGGTGATGCTGATGACCTTCTTCGGCGAGAAGCGCTGGCAGCCGGATGCCGAAGGCCACCTGCCCCATCCGCACGAGTCCCCGAAGTCGATGACCATCCCCATGATCATCCTGGCCTTCGGCTCGGTCTTCGCCGGCGGGTTCTTCTCCATCGGCGACCGCTTCCTCAACTGGCTTGAGCCGGTCACCGGCTGGGACCACGGCCACGCACCCATCAGTGCGACGACCGTCACCGCGGCCACCGTGGTGGCCCTGCTGCTCGGAGTCTCGATCGCCTGGGTGATGTACGGACGCAAGGCCCGCCCGGTCCCGGTCGTCGCCCCGCGCGGCTCGGTGCTCACCCGCGCCGCCCGCCGCGATCTGCTCCAGGACGACTTCAACCATGTGGTCCTGGTCCGCGGCGGCGAGCACCTCACCCGCTCGCTGGTCTACGTCGACCACACCCTGGTCGACGGAGTGGTCAACGGCACGGCCGCCTCGGTCGGCGGACTCTCCGGCCGGCTGCGCAAACTGCAGAACGGCTACGCCCGCTCGTACGCCGTCTCGATGTTCGGAGGTACGGCGGTGCTGATCGCCGCGACCCTGCTGATGAGGGCGGTGTAACTGTTATGTCCTTTCCGCTCCTTACAGCAACGGCGGTGCTCCCGGCGGTCGGTGCGATTGTCACCGCCGCCGTGCCCGCCGCGCGGAGGACGACGGCCAAATGGATGGCGCTCGGCTTCTCGCTCGCCACCTTCGCGCTCGCCGTGCTGGTCGTCGCCCGGTTCGAACCGAACGGCGATCGCTATCAGCTTGTCGAGTCCCACTCCTGGATCAAGGACTTCGGTGTCCGCTATGAACTGGGTGTGGACGGCATCGGTGTCGTTCTGATCGCGCTCACCGCGCTGCTGGTGCCCTTTGTGATCCTCGCCGGCTGGCACGACGCCGACCCGCTGGAGAACTCCAGCTCCCGGTGGCGGCCGACGCAGGGCTTCTTCGCCCTGATCCTGATGGTCGAAGCGATGGTGATCCTCTCCTTCGAGGCCACCGACGTCTTCCTCTTCTACATCCTCTTCGAAGCCATGCTGATCCCGATGTACTTCCTCATCGGGGGCTTCGGGGACCGCGCCCACTCGGGCAGCGACGCGGCGGCGGCCACCCAACGGTCCTACGCGGCGGTCAAGTTCCTGCTCTACAACCTCGTCGGCGGCCTGATCATGCTGGCCGCGGTCATCGGGCTCTATGTGGTCGCGGGGAGCTTCTCGCTCAACGAGATCGCCGAGGCCCGGGCCAGTGGCGAGTTGGACATGGCGACCAACACCGAGCGACTGCTCTTCCTGGGCTTCTTCTTCGCCTTCGCGATCAAGGCACCGCTCTGGCCGCTGCACACCTGGCTACCCAACGCGATGGGAGAGGCGACCGCTCCGGTCGCCGTGCTGATCACCGCGGTCGTCGACAAGGTCGGCACCTTCGCGATGCTCCGCTTCTGCCTCCAGCTCTTCCCGGAGGCCTCGAAGTGGGCGACGCCCGTGATCGTGGTGCTGGCGCTGATCAGCATCGTGTACGGGGCGCTACTGGCGGTCGGCCAACGGGACATCAAGCGCCTGATCGCCTACGCCTCCATCTCCCACTTCGGCTTCATCATCCTGGGCATCTTCGCGATGACCTCCCAGGGGCAGTCGGGCGCCACGCTGTACATGGTCAACCACGGAATCTCGACGGCCGCGCTGATGCTGGTCGCCGGATTCCTGATCACCCGCCGGGGCTCGCGCCTCATCGCGGACTACGGAGGGGTGCAGAAGGTCGCGCCGGTGCTCGCGGGCACCTTCCTCGTCGGCGGTCTGTCGACGCTCTCGCTGCCAGGACTCTCACCGTTCGTCAGTGAGTTCCTGGTCCTCGTCGGCACCTTCGCGCGCTATCCGGTGGCCGGCATCATCGCCACCTCCGGCATCGTGCTCGCCGCGCTCTACGTCCTCGTCCTCTACCAGCGGACGATGACCGGCCCGGTGAAGGACGAGGTGCGGGGGATGCCCGACCTCAGGCCCCGGGAGTTGGCGGTCATCACCCCGCTGATCGCGCTGCTGCTGTTCTTCGGCGTCTTCCCCAAGCCGCTGACGGACATCGTCAACCCGGCGGTTGAGCACACGATGTCCGACGTAGAGAAGAAAGACCCCCGGCCCGATGTGGAGGCGGCCAAGTGAGCGCTACAGCTGTCCACAGCCTGTGGACAACGGCGGCCGGTCCGATCGACAAGATCCAGGCCCCCGATATCGAGTACGCCCAACTGGCACCCGTACTGATCGTCGTCGGTGCGGCGGTCGTGGGACTGCTGGTCGAGGCGTTCATGCCGCGCAAGGCGCGCTACCACGCCCAGGTGTTTCTCACCGTGCTGGCGATCGTCGCCTCCTTCGCGGCGGTCCTCGGCCTCGCCGAGGCCGGATACGGCACCACCAAGGTGCGGATCGCGGCCATGGGCGCCATCGCCATCGACGGGCCGACGCTCTTCCTCCAGGGCACCATCCTGCTGGCGTCCCTGGTGGCGGTCTTCACCTTCGCCGAGCGCAAGCTCGACCCGGAGACCCATGGCACCAAGATCGACTCCTTTGTCGCCCAGGCCGCGGCGGTGCCCGGCAGCGAGAACGAGAAGCAGGCGGTCAAGGCCGGGTTCACCACCACCGAGGTCTACCCGCTCACCCTCTTCGCCATCGCGGGCCTCCTGGTCTTCCCGGCGGCGAACGATCTGCTGACGCTCTTCATCTCCCTTGAGGTCTTCTCCCTCCCGCTCTACCTCCTGTGCGCACTCGCCCGCCGCAAGCGGCTGATGTCACAGGAAGCGGCGGTGAAGTACTTCCTGCTGGGCGCCTTCTCCTCGGCGTTCCTGCTCTTCGGGATCGCCCTGATGTACGGATACGCCGGCTCGGTGGCGTACGCCCGGATCGCGGACGTGGTCGACGGCAGCATCCGCACCATCGACCCCGTACTCGCCGACACCATGGGCAATGACGCACTGCTGCTCATCGGCAGCGCGATGATCCTGATGGGTCTGCTGTTCAAGGTCGGCGCGGTGCCGTTCCACATGTGGACCCCGGACGTCTACCAGGGCGCTCCCACCCCCGTGACCGGCTTTATGGCGGCGGCCACCAAGGTGGCGGCCTTCGGCGCGCTGCTGAGGCTGCTGTACGTGGTGCTGCCGGGCATGAGTTGGGACTGGCGCCCGGTGATGTGGGGCATCACCATCGCCACCATGCTGGGCGGTGCCATCGTGGCCATCACCCAGACCGACATCAAGCGCCTGCTCGCGTACTCGTCGATCGCCCACGCCGGCTTCATCCTCGCCGGTGTGATCGCGGTGACGCCCGAAGGCGTCTCCTCGGTGCTGTTCTATCTGGGCGCGTACTCGTTTGTGACGATCGGCGCGTTCGCGGTGGTCACCCTGGTGCGCGACGCGGGCGGCGAGGCCACCCACCTCTCCAAGTGGGCCGGTCTGGGACGGCGTTCGCCACTGGTGGCCGCGGTGTTCGCGGTCTTCCTGCTGGCCTTCGCCGGTATTCCGCTGACCTCCGGCTTCTCGGGTAAGTTCGCGGTCTTCAAGGCCGCGGCCGAAGGCGGCGCCGGGGCGCTGGTCGTGGTCGGTGTGATCTCGTCCGCGATCGCCGCGTTCTTCTACATCCGGGTGATCGTGCTGATGTTCTTCAGCGAGCCGAAGGCGGACGGCCCCACGGTCGCAGTCCCCTCGGTGATGACCAAGATGGCCATCGGCATGGGCGTGGTGGTCACCGTGGTCCTCGGTGTGGCCCCGCAGTACTTCCTCAACCTGGCGAGCCAGGCGGGAGTGTTCGTCCGCTGATCACGCGCC
Organism: Streptomyces albipurpureus; assembly: GCF_023701525.1. Classification (GTDB taxonomy): domain Bacteria; phylum Actinomycetota; class Actinomycetes; order Streptomycetales; family Streptomycetaceae; genus Streptomyces; species Streptomyces albipurpureus. Next base: position 17,012 of record NZ_JAMQAW010000096.1, on the reverse strand, counting down.
GACAGGGCGCCTATCACGCGTCGATACGCCGTAGGGTCCGGCCTCCGTGGGGGAGGCCGGACCCTACGGCGTCTGCTGGCTCAGGCCCCCGGGAAGTGCCTGCGGCGGGGTGCGATCTCGGTCAGATACAGATCGACGGTGAAGGGCACCGAGACCTTCATCCGGTCATGGAAGATCCCGGTACTGGTGTACTGACCGCTGACGGGCTCCCGCTCGAAGACATAGACCACGGCCGAGCCGCCGTTGTTCTCGACCCGCCGGTAGTGCGGGATGCCGGCTCGGGCGTACTTGAGCGGCTTGGTCTCCCGGTCACGCGCCAACGAGTCCGGGGAGACCACCTCAGCCTCCCGCGTACGGGTGAAGCCGAGGCTCGTCATTGACGTGGGCGGACCCCCGAAGGGTCAACGCCGCGTCGTCAGCGCGGTGGCGAATCGGCTGCTCACCGCCTCCACCACCCGTGGGTTGGGTGCCACCCAGCTCTCGAAGCTGCCGCCCACCGCGGCCGTCACGATCTGACGCGCCCGTTCGTCCGGTAGGCCGTGGTAAGCCAGGAACCAGCCCAGAACCTGCTCGCAGTGGCCGTACCAACCGCTCTGGGCCTCGCTGCGGTCCGCGACCAGGGTCACCAGACGGGTACAGGCCTGCTCCCAGTGCCGGGCTCCGGGGTCGGACGGTCGCGGTGGAGCCAGCGCGGCGAAGCGTTCCGCCAGGTCCTCCAGCCAGCCGCGCCACTCACCGAGGGCTTCCAGCACCAGGGCCGCCGTATCGGCCGGTGTACTGACCGAGTGGAGCGCACAGCACCACGCACCGACCACGCCCCCGTCTCGATCACCTTCCCCCACCGTCCAGTTCCAGCCGGCGGCCCAGCTACCGAAGTGGCCCACCAGGAGGTCGGTGATCGGATCGACGGCGTCCCAGACCGGTTTGCGGTCCACCCAGCGCCTCTTGTGGAGTGCTTTGGCGTCCGGCACCAGAGGGATGATCAGCGCGATGAGCTCGGCGACCTCGGTCTCCTCCAGGCGGTACGGGTGGCCGCGGGGATCGACGGCAGCCCAGGGCAGTTCCCCCAACTGTGTGCTCCCCGAACCCTCACGTCCCTCCATACCGCCAGCCTTCAGCAGCCGCGGAGTGCCTTCAAACCGTTTTTGCGCCTCTCTGTCCTACGCCGCGGACACGATTCGGCCAGAGACCTCGCCCAGACCCACCCGTGTCCCGTCCGGACCCGGTGCCCAGGCCGTCATCGTCACCACGTCGCCGTCCTCCAGGAACGTCCGCTTCCCCTCGGGGAGTTCCAGCGGGTCGCGCCCGTTCCAGGTCAGTTCGAGCAGTGAGCCGCGCTGGTGGACCTCGGGGCCGCTGACCGTGCCGGAGCCGTAGAGGTCTCCCGTACGCAGGGAGGCGCCGTTCACCGTCATCTGGGCGAGTTGCTGGGCGGCCGTCCAGTACATCGTCGCGAACGGCGGCTCGGCGATCACATGTCCGTTGACGGCGACGGTGATGCGGATGTCGTAGCCGCCCTTGTCCTCCTCCGCCGAGTCATCGAGGTACGGCAGCAGTGCGAAGTCCCGGACCGGGGGATCGGTGCGCGCCGCCTCCAGCGCCTCCAGCGGGGTCACCCACGCCGAGACGGAGGTCGCGAACGACTTCCCGAGGAACGGACCGAGCGGCACGTACTCCCACGCCTGGATGTCCCGTGCGGACCAGTCGTTGAGCAGTGAGAGACCGAAGACGTGCTCCGGGAAGTCGCTCAGTGCCACCGGAGTGCCGAGCCCGGACGGCTTACCTACGACGAAGCCGACCTCCGCCTCGATGTCCAACTTCACCGAAGGACCGAAGACCGGAGCCGGGTCGGCGGGGGCCTTGCGCTGCCCGCTGGGGCGTACGACATCGGTCCCGGACACCACGATCGTGCCCGACCGGCCGTGGTAACCGATGGGTAGGTGCTTCCAGTTGGGGGTCAGCGCGTCGCCGTCGGGGCGGAAGATCCGGCCGACGTTGGTGGCGTGGTGCTCGCTGGCGTAGAAGTCGACGTAGTCGGCGACTTCGTAGGGGAGGTGCAGGGTGACGTCGCCGAGTGGATGCAACAGCGGCTCTATCGAGGACCGGTGGGACGGGATCGTCACCCAGGCGGTCAGCGCGCGCCGGACATCGTGCCAGGCGGTACGGCCGGCTGCCAGCAGCGGATTGAGGTTCGGCCGCGCCAGCAGGGTCGCATAAGGGGAACCGAGCGCCTCGGCCGCGGCTCCCACGTCGAGCACATGGTCTCCGAGTCGCACACCGAGCCGTCGGCGCTCGGGCTCGTCGGCCGTGGCGAAGACGCCGTAAGGGAGGTTGTGCGGGCCGAAGGGGTCGCCCTCGGCCAGGTCGAGCGGGCTCTGCTGGGTGGGTGCCATGGGGGGCCTGCCTCGCTTTCCACGGTGTTGGGGACACGTTACGTGGACGTCTGCCCCGCTTGGCAGACCGTGATGACCCGGCAGGTCAGGGAAGTGTTCGCGCCCAGGTCCGATGGAAGACGATCTCCGCGCCATCGCGACACACCACCTCGTCCCGCGCCTCGAACCCTGCTGGTCGGCGGGTGAGGACGGAATGGGTGGTGACCGTCACTTCCCAGCCGAATTCCGGGCGGTTGAGCCGGATCGCCCGATGTGCGGTCCAGGAGTGGACCGCTGCCGATCCCGGTTCGCTTCCCTGAGCGGCCTGTACTGGCTGGGCGGCCTGTACTGGCTGTACTGGCTGTACTGGCTGGGCGGGTTGGACCGTTTGGACGTTCAGCGTTTCCTCGGTCACCTCCAGCCCATCGGGGTAGCGCAGCGTGCCGGCCGGGCGGGGGGTCGTTTCCCGCCGCCAGCCGCCCGTGGCGTGGTCCTGGACCACCCGTTGCGCGGGGCGCGGTGGGTCGAGTGTGGCGGGGGAGCTGACCCCGAGGGGTTCGGCCTGCTCGGGGGCGTCAAAGGCCCACTGCTCGTCACCCTGGGGTGCCTGCTGCTCTGGTGGCCGCAGCTGCCGTACGGGGAGGTCCAGCCGGGAGCCCTCCGGGTGGACGGTGATGCTCCGCGCACCCCCGGGCACGGGTCGGTTCGGTGGTGGCCCGTACGGGAGGGAGAGCGCCAGCCGGATGCGGTGCCCGGGGGCGAAGGCGTAGCCGGTGCTCTCCAGGGTGAAGGTGATGTTCTGCTGGGTGGGCGGGGGCTCCGCGCAGAGGTCCAGTACACCCGAGCTGACCTCGGTGGACGAGCCGTCGGGCGCGATGTCCCAGAGCCGGGCCAGCAGTCGGCTCGGTGGTGCCCCGTACTGGAGCCGCAGGGTGACCCGCGGGTGACCCAGGACCTCCACCGGCCGGGTGCCCACGGGGAGATCGCAGCAGAGGCGGTGAGCGGCGTCCACGCACCGATCGGCGGGGCCGGGGGCTTGCTCGGTCCCGGGTTCCGGGCCTGGGTCCAGGACGATCGGCAGACCGTGCAGGGCGTACGCCACCCGGGTGAGGTGGGGGGACGGCCAGACGGTGTCGACGGCCCAGTGGGCGCGGTGGCCGTCGATCCAGCTCCGCAACAGGGGTTCGTCGGGTGCCCCGCCACCGGGGTCCTTGAGGTGGCGGTCGAACCAGCGCAGGGTCTCCTGGAGGAAGCCGATGGCCGGTCCCGGCCTGCCGTGGTCGGGGTAGTGGGAGCCTGACCAGGGGCCGATGAGACCGCGGATGCGATCGGACGGCTGCCTCCCCTCCACCAGCCTCAGCACGTCGTTGTGATCGGGGGCGCGCCAGCCGCTGACGGCCAGAACGGGCGGACGGGGCCTGTTGGCATCGGACGGTGAGCCTTCGAGGCCGTTCTGTCGCCGCCCGAAGTGGGCCGGGGCGCGGGTTCGACCTGGGCCGGGGGCGCGGGTTCGACGGCTTCCAGCCGACTGAGCCAGAGCGCGCGCCAGGACTCCTCGGTGTGCAGGGGGTCAGGAGGGAGGCAGCGGGCGGTGAGGAGGTCGGTGGCACGGGAGTGGGCCATGCCGACGTCGACGGGTACGGGGGTGGCAGCGGGGCTGGCACCACCACTCGCACTGGCCGTTCTGATCGTCTCCACAGGCCGTAGGGGGGAACTGCCAGGGCCGTCAGTGGCGCTGACCGGGCCAGGATTCCTCGGCGGTGGGGGCGCGCAGAAGACGGAGTCCTCGGCACCCTCGGCGGCGCAGACCGAGACGACCGCGCCGAGGGGTTCTGGTGCGAGGGCTCCCAGCCCCAGTGCCCAACTGGCGCCGCGGCCGAGCCCGAACGCGCCGACGCGGCCCGTGCACCAGGGTTGTGCCGCCAGCCAGGCGATCACGGCCAAGCCATCGGGGAGCGCGGCGGATGTGTCGGGGCTGCCCGCGCTACTGCCGTGGCCGCGTGCGTCCACCCTGACCGAGGCATAGCCGTGGCCCGCGTACCAGGGGTGTCGTTGGGCATCACGTGCCGCTGTTGAGTCGCCGAGCCGGTCGGGGGCGTATTCAAGGAGAGCGGGGACAGGCTGGGAAGTGTGGGGCCGCCAGATGCGTGCGTACAGCATGGTGCTCTCGTGGGGTCCGTTGGCCAGCAGCGGAATCCACACGTCCGCGTGGCTGGTTTCATAGGGGAAACGACGGCGGTGGCGCATGGCGGACCTCGATGCGCTGGAAGGCGCGGGATGGGTCGATTCACCGGAGGGGGTTAGTCCGGTTTCCGGTCCCTTCGATGGCCCTGCCACCGTCCTTCGTCGATCGCGCTGAGCGGGCTCATCCCTGGTCGTATGTTCTGATCACGAACATACCGGCGGAGGCGGGAAGGCGCTCATGGTGATCGAAACGCGACCGGATACGCTGACTTGAGTGAATCCAGCGACAGATCGACAATCCGTGTGATTATCAGCAGACAGGAGACCCCCTCGTGACCGTCGTCGGGCCGTTCGGGCTGAGCGTGCGGGACCAGGCTCTTGAGGCCGATGTCCAGACGGGACTGTCAGCCGTGGAGGCGGGTCTGCTCGATGCCACCAAGAGCGAGGTGCCCTTCATCACGGAGGCCGCACAGCATCTCGTACGCGCCGGAGGCAAGCGATTCAGGCCACTCCTTGTGATGTTGGCGGCCCAGTTCGGTGACCCGTACGCCCCCGGGATCGTCCCCTCGGCCGTGGTCGTGGAGCTCACCCACCTCGCCACGCTGTACCACGACGACGTGATGGACGAGGCCGATGTGCGGCGGGGCGTTTCGAGCGCCAACGCCCGCTGGGGCAACTCGGTCGCGGTGCTCACGGGTGACTTCCTGTTCGCGCGCGCGTCCCACATACTGGCCGATCTCGGCCCGGAGGCCGTACGCATCCAGGCCGAGGCGTTCGAGCGGCTCGTCACCGGGCAGATCCTGGAGACCGCGGGACCGCGGGACGGCCAGGACCCGGTGGGCCACTACCTCGATGTCATCGGAGGCAAGACGGGGTCGCTGATCGCCGTGTCGGGGCGGTTCGGCGCGATGATGTCCGGTGCCGATGAGGGCGTTGTGGACATCCTGACCCAGTACGGGGAGCGACTCGGCGTGGCGTTCCAGCTGGCCGACGACGTACTCGACATCGCCAGTGACTCGCATGAGTCGGGGAAGACGCCCGGGACGGATCTACGCGAGGGGATTCCCACCCTTCCGGTGCTCCATCTGAGGGCCCGGGCGGCGGCGCAGGGGCTGCCGGAGGACCTGGAGCTCGTTGAGCTGCTCAAGGGAGATCTGACGGACGACCAGCGGCTCGGCGAGACCCTGGGGCGGCTGCGCGCGCATCCGGCGCTGGAGCAGGCGCGCCGGGACACCGTGCGGTACGCGCAGGAAGCGCGGGCGACGCTCGATCCGCTGCCCGAGTGCTATGCGAAGTCCGCGCTGGAGGAGCTGTGCGACGCGGTGGTGCACCGCGCGGGATAGCGCGCCCGGTCGCTGAGTCGTCGGGGCGGCGTGCCCACCGGGAGTCTGCGGAGTGCCGCCGCAGAGCCCTGGGAGCACTCGGCCGGTCGGGTGAGTGCGGTGGCGTACTCCCGTGGTGAACCGGGCGGTTGCCCGGCACGTGTCCTTAGTCGGGGGTCGCTGCCTGCTTCGGTCAAGGACCCCTCATCTCGTTCGGTGTTCGGTGGGCTGTTCGGTGCGCATCGCATGGTCTAGACCGCCCTAGGCTTCCCGCCAGGGGAAATCCCCCTTCAGCTCTGTGACCCACCTCACATTGCTGGATTGAGTCCAATCTCAGATCCATTCCGTACTGATGCACAGAAGCCAACGCACGGGGCGTCTGGCTCAGTAGGGGGAGATCTACTGATGAAGTGCACTAAGAACATTCTTATCGGGACGACCGCGGTAGTGGCCGCGGCCGGAGTGGGGTTCGCCGTGCTGCCCGCCTTCGCCTCCGACGGCGGGACGTCGACCAACGCCGCCAGCCATACCGGACACGGGGGCGGCGAGACCGTGACCGTCCAGGGCGAAAGGGCCGCAGTCGCCCAGGGCAAGGGCGCGCTGCTCTTCGTGTCAAGTCTGAACGGTGCCAATGAGGTTCCGGTGCGATCAGGGCCTGCCGTCGGTGACCGCGACGGTGTGGCGCTCCAGTTCGTGAAGGTCCACGGGGACAAGGTCTCGGTGGCCGTGAAGTTCCGCGGCACCGACAAGCCGACCGCCCTGCACATCCACCAAGGTGCCAAGGGCACCAACGGCGGGGTGAAGGTCGACTTCACCCCGCTGCTCGCCCGCGGCACCGAACCCGTCAAGGGCTGGGCCGGGGCGGTCAGCGGGACCGTCAAGGTCAAGGACCGGGCCGTTCTGGACGCGTTCAAGGCCAACCCCCGCGGTTTCTACGCCAATCTGCACACCGCCCGCTTCCCCGGTGGCGCCGTTCGCGGTCAGTTCCACCGGGTGACCAGTGCCTTTCCGTTCGACAAGGCCCTGAGCAACTTCCAGGCGTCCGTCATCAAGGGCCAGCAGATCTATCGGTGCGAGAAGGGCGCCGGCGGCCGTTACGCCTTCCAGCAGCACGATGTCCGGGCGACGCTCGGCGGCCCCATCGCCCACTCCTTCGTCGCTCCGGGCTCCGGCAAGCCGCAGTGGATCGCGGCTGACCGCAGCGCGGTCACGGGCACCCTGATCAGCAAGTCCCCCAACGGCGCCGGGAACATCGCCGAACTGGACATCAGGGCCAAGCAGTCCGGCAAGAAGAAGGGGCTGCTCGCGAAGTCCCAGGAAATCCTGCGGCTGAACACCGTGGGTGGCGTCGCCCCGGCCGGGAACTGCGCCAAGGGGAAGATCGTCGGTGTTCCCTACGGCGCGGACTACGTCTTCATCCAGAAGTAGGGCAGCCAGGGGGCGGAGGCTTCCGGAAGCAGGGCTCCCGGAAGTAACGCCTCCATAAGGAGCGTCGACGACGCCCGGCTGAACGCGCCCCGGCTCGCCAGCACTCCGGAGGCCCGGCAGGCCGGTTCACCAGCACACCAGCGGCCCGGCGCCCGGGCATGACCGACCGGGCGTACGGGCCGCTCTGCGAACACCCAAGGCGCCTTCCCCTAATGGACGGGGGAGGCGCCGCGCTGTTCCGTCATCCTCCAGCAGTACGTCAACTTGCTCCCGAGGACTGACGCCATACGTGCGATGAATTTGGTCAGATGGATAGCAACACACCAGAGCGAGACAGCAGCCGACACAGCCGGACAGCAGCCGGGACAGCAGTGAGACGGCTCCGACCGAGTACTACTGAGCAGACGGGCCCATCGGGCGCGGCTGCTGAGTGATACCGCTTCTGACCGACCACGGAGGTAGGGCACACCATGGCACCGAACGACAGCGCACAGACCACCGGCGAGGCTAGGGACCTCAGCGCGGGTCGCCGAAAGGCGGCGCGCTACCTCGTCCCGGTCGCGGTGGCCGGAGTTGCGGCGGCCATCGGGCTCGCCCCGGCACTCGCCGCTTCCAGTGACCCCGATCTGCCGAAGATCAGCGCTCAGGAGCTGATCGAGAAGATCGCCGCCTCGGACACCGAGCAGCTCTCCGGCATGGTCAAGATCAAGACGGATCTCGGTCTCCCCGCCATCAGCGGTCTCGTCGAAGGTCTCGCCCCCGAGGGCGGCGAGGGCGGCTCGTCAGCCTCTCCGAAGAGCAAGCTGATGGAGCTCGCGACCGGATCGCACACGCTGCGGGTCGCCGTGGACGGCCCCGAGCGTCAGAAGGTCTCCATCCTGGAGAAGAACGCCGAGTACAGCCTGCTGCACAACCAGGGCGAGGTCTGGGCGTACGACAGCGCCTCCAACGAGGCCTACCACGCCAAGGACCCGAGCGGAAAGAAGGACGAGAAGGGCGGGAAGGCCGGCGACGAGCTGCCCACCACGCCCAAGGACTTCGCTGAAGAGGCACTGAAGGCGGCGGGGGACACCACGTCCGTCTCCGTCGACGGCACCGCGCAGGTCGCGGGCCGCGATGCCTACCAGCTGGTCATCAAGCCCAAGCAGAGCGGCTCCACCATCGGTTCGATCAAGGTCGCGGTCGACGCCAAGACCGGCACCCCGCTGAAGTTCACCCTGAACTCCAGCGGTGGCGGCAAGGCGATCTTCGACGTCGGCTTCACCAAGGTCGACTTCGCCAAGCCCGCCGCGTCCACCTTCGACTTCAAGCCGCCGAAGGGAGCGAAGGTCACCGAGGCCGATGAGTTGGAGAAGGAAGCGTCCAAGGACGCTCCGAAGGACCTCCCGGAGGGGCTTGCCCAGGGCAGCGGCCTCGACCTCCTTCCGGGTGGGGGAGCCGAGGGCTTCGATGTCATCGGTGAGGGGTGGACCTCCATCGCCAAGGCCAGGACACCGGGAGGCGAGGGCTTCACCCCGCCGGCGGACGCCGATGTACCGGCGGAGGCCAGCAGCTTCCTGGACGCCCTCGGCGACCAGGTCAGCGGCGACTTCGGCAAGGGCACGGTCTTCAAGACCCGGCTGATCAACGCCCTGATCACCGACGACGGCGAGGTGTACGTCGGCGCGGTGACGAAGGACGCGCTGGTGAAGGCCGCCAACGCCGACAAGTAACGCTGCCCGGTACCGAAGCGGTCCGGTCACGTCACCGAGCACCTCAGCCCGCCGCCCCGCCGTACACCCGTACGGTGGGGCGGAGGGCTGACGAGCGGAACGAGGACCCCAAGTGACAGCCGTGATCGAGACGCATGGTCTCACCAAGCGCTACCGCGGCGGTCAACTCGCCGTCGACCGGCTCGACCTCACCGTGCCCGCGGGAAGTGTCTTCGGCTTCCTCGGCCCCAACGGGTCCGGCAAGACCACCACGATCCGCATGCTGATGGGGCTGATCGAACCGACGGCGGGCAGCGTCACCGTGCTCGGCGGGACGATGCCGAAGGCCGTCTCCTCCGTACTGCCCCAGGTCGGTGCGTTGATCGAGGGGCCCGCGCTCTACGGCTTCCTCAACGGGCGGGACAACCTCGCGCGCTTCGACGCGGCCGACCCCACCGCCGACCCCCGCACCCGCAGGGCCCGGGTGGCCGCCGCCCTCGACCGGGTGGGCCTGACCCCGGCCGCGAACAAGAAGGCCAAGGCGTACTCCCTGGGGATGAAGCAGCGCCTGGGACTGGCGGCGGCGCTGCTCCAGCCGCGCAGACTGCTCGTCCTGGACGAGCCCACCAACGGTCTCGACCCCCAGGGAATGCGGGAGATCCGCTCTCTGGTGCGAGAGCTGGCGGCGGACGGCACCACCGTCTTCCTCTCGTCGCACCTCCTCGATGAGATCGAGCAGGTCTGTACCCATGCCGCGGTGATGGCCCAGGGACGGCTCCTCACCTCGGGGTCCGTCGCCGACCTCGCCGCAGGCGGCCGCGGCCGGCTCACCGTCATCACCCCCGACACCGGTGACGCGGCCAGACTCCTCAAGGAGTCGGGCGTCACCGAGCTGACCATCGCCGAGGACCGGGTGACCGGCGACCCACCGGACGATACGACGGAGCTGTCGGACATCACCGCCGCTCTGGTACGAGGTGGCGTACGGGTACGAGGGTTCGGGGTCGAACGCGCATCGCTGGAGGACGCGTTCGTGGCGCTGACGGGGGAGGGGTTCGATGTCGCAGGCTGAGCACACAGGCACCGAAGGGGCGGTCACCGCTCACACGGAGACGACCGGGAAGGCGGGGCCGCCCGCAGCCGCGAGTACCGCGGTCGCCGGGGAACCACGGGCCCGGCGCCCGCAGTGGACCCTCGGACTCTTCCACTCCGAACTGCTGACCACACTGCGCCGCTGGCGCACCCTCGCCCTCCTGGGGGTGCTGGCGGCCGTTCCGATACTGATCGGCATCGCCGTGCGGATCGAGACCGGCGGCGGTGGAGGACCGGACGGGGGCCACGGCGGCGAGGGCCCCGCCTTCATCACCCAGATCACCAACAACGGCCTCTTCCTGGTCTTCGCCGCCCTTGCCGCCACCCTGCCCGTCTTTCTGCCGATGGCCGTGGGGGTCGTCGCGGGTGACGCCATCGCGGGCGAGGCCAACGCCGGAACGCTGCGCTATCTGCTGGTCGCCCCGGCCGGGCGTACCCGGCTGCTCCTCGCCAAGTACGCCACCGTGCTGGCCTTCTGTCTGCTGGCGACCCTGGTGGTCGCGGTATCCGCGCTCATCGTCGGCGCGCTGCTCTTCCCACTCGGCGAGGTCACCACCATCTCCGGCACGACGATCTCCTTTACGGAGGGTCTCCTCAGAGCCGCACTGATCGCCGTCGTGGTCGCGGCCTCCCTGGCGGGCTTCGCCGCCGTGGGGCTCTTCGTCTCCACGCTGGCGAGCAGCGGCATCGCGGCGATGGCGACCACGGTCGGTCTGCTGATCACGGTGCAGATCCTGGGGACGATCCCCCAGCTCGATGCCATCCACCCCTATCTCTTCCCGCACCACTGGATGTCGTTCTCCGATCTGATGCGGGAGCCGCTGTACTGGGACGAGGTGCGGCAGAACCTCGGTCTCCAGGCCCTGTACGCGGCGGTGTTCGGCTCGGCGGCCTGGGCACGCTTCACCACCAAGGACATCAACGCCTGAGCCTGGGCTCCTGCTTGCCGTCCCCCGGGAACGCACCCGGACATGACTGCATACGTGCGCATGAGGTGGATGCGCACGTATGCAGTCGTGGGGGGCGGCGGGTTTTGCTATCCCGGGGATATGGGCTTCAAGGGGCTCACTTGGGTGCTCAAGCGGTTCTTGCGAGTGCGCCTTCGACCTTCGCTAGAAGGTCAGCTTCCAACTGTCGACAAAGCCCGTGTCATTCGCGGCGACATCCTGGACACGCAACTTCCAGGCGCCGTTGGCCGGTTCGCTGGAGGCGTTCACGGTGTAGGTGGCGATGACGTTGTCGGCCGAGTCATTGGCACTGGAGTTCTTGAGCCGGTAGGCGGTTCCGTCCGGGGCGAGCAGGTCGATGACCAGATCACCGCGCCAGGTGTGCTTGATGTCCACTCCGACCGAGAGAGCGGACGGCGCGTTTCCGGTGCGGCCCGCCACGGTCACCGTGGAGGTGACGGCGGCCCCGTTTTCGGGGACCGTGACGTTGGCCGTGTTCTCGTAGGTGGTGCCCGGCGGTACGACAGGTCCGGTGCCCAGGGTCCAGATGGAGTGGGCTATCGCATCGCTGTTGCGGTCCAGCGCCGTGTCATTGATGTTGGTGGTGGTGTCACACGACGAGTGGTAGCAGCGATCAAAGGCCTGACCACTGGTGCCGCCCCACTTCTGGGCCTGAGCGGCGGTCTTGAGGCGACCCGCTCCGGTGAAGAGACCGCCGACCGCTATACCGACGTTCTTGAACGACGCGTGGTCGGAGCGACCATCACCCTCGGTCTCGATCTCCGTGGGGACGCCGAGGCCCCCGAAGTAGTCCTTGAAGACCTTCTCCAGGGCCACATTGTCGTCGTAGACGAAGTAACCGGGGTTGGGGGACCCGATCATGTCGAAGTTGAGATACCCGGAGACCTTGGCCCGCTCGGCGGCGGGAAGGTTGGTGACGTAGTGCCGTGACCCGATCAGCCCCAACTCCTCCGCACCCCACCAGCCGAACCGCAGCTTCTTGGTGGGCTGGAGTCCGGCGCGCGAGACGGCGAGGGCGGTTTCGAGCACACCCGCGGAGCCGGAGCCGTTGTCATTGATCCCGGCACCCGAGGTGACCGAGTCCAAGTGCGCCCCGGCCATCAGGACCTGGTTGGGGTCACCGCCGGGCCATTCGGCGATCAGGTTGTATCCGACGGCGCCGCTGGTGGTGAACTGCTGGATGGTGGTGGTGTACCCAGCCGCGTCCAGCTTCCCCTTGACGTAGTCGATGGAGGCCCGGTACCCGGGGCGACCGTGGGCGCGGTTGCCGCCGTTGGCTGCGGCTATCGACTGGAACTGCGCGAGATGGGCCTTCACATTGGCCAGCGGTATGTCCGGCGCCGCCAGCGCGGCTGCCGCCCGGGCGGTGGGAGCGCCCGCGTTCGGGGCGGCGTTGGCCGCGGGTGCCGCGGTGCCGAGCAGCCCGGCCAGGGCTATGACGGCCGCCGCGGCGGTGTGTCTGGGAGCGGAGAGTCGCATGTGGGGGCTCCGGAATTCCGTGCGGGGACAGGACGGAAGATACGAGCGCCCTGGAGCGATGGGTTCCAGGGCGTTGGAGCGGTGGCGCTGAAAAAGCGTGTGACACACGAGTGGCACTGAGTGGCACGGAAAGGCGTGGGGAGGTGCTGTTTCCTGCACTGAGTGGCGCCGTCTGTTGTGCATGAGAGTTCAGCGACAGTTGCAGGGACCGTCAAGGGCGGAAACCGGTCAGTTGTGTTCGAATACCGGGCATCGCATGGCTTTTGTCGCGCCCCTGGTTCCGTTGCCCGTTGCCTACTCCATTCGCCTGCTCGCCCTCGCCGAGGAAGCCGCCTCGCCTGAGCGACGTGACGCAGACGGCACGGCCGCCGTGTTCCTCACCATCGACGGTGGCGAAGGGGGTGGAGCTCCGCACTGTCATGGAGCTGGACGACAGCCCGTCCAGGGTCAGCCCCTGCGCCGTCCGCAACTCGGACATTGGCTGAGTCAGGCCGACGGAAACGATGTCCTGGTCCGGTGGGGCGATCCGACCGCACCATCCGGGTTCAGGAACCGGACGGTACGCATTTGCCGAGGCGGGGTCAGATCACGCGGAAGAGGTCGGCGGCAGCGTGTGCGTCAGTGAGGTTCTTGATGGAGCGGAGGCTGTCGCACAATGCCTCCAGGGCGGAGCTGGCCTCCGTGGCGCGCGGGTCCCAACGGCCACGCCGAAGTCCCGGACGCTACGACGGTGTTTGGCATCGCTCCAGCCGCGCATCCATTCCCCGAGCGAGACAACTTGGTGCCGGGAGGACCCTCAGGGGTCTCGATGCTGCTGTCGGCCCTTTCTCCATGACCCCAGGGAGGACGTGCGGGGCTCAGTTGGGCTACACGTTGACTCGTTTGGTGCTTTGGATCGAGCGCTCGGAGAGATCTCGCGCAACTGCGTTCTTCTCATGAGGTCGTAGGAGCGATCTGATGCGGGCAACATGACGATCTACTCGTCCAGAATGGATCGACGGATACTTGTCCAGGACCTGGTTCCATGTCTGGCAGGCGGCTTCCAGGTATCCCATTTCTAGTTGACGTTCGGCCAGAACTGAACCGAATCGCGCGGCAGACCGAGGCGTATCGGTTGCATCTCGCAGCAGGAAATGCAGTTCAAGGGATTTGATACTTCCTCCGATGTCGCCTGAGTGGTAGCGAACTTGGGATGTTGCGTAGGCAAGAATTGATGGGTTGAAACCTCCGAAAGACCCCGCCCCGCTCTCGGCGATGTCGAGTGCCTTTTCTGTCTCTCGAATACTGCGCAGCGCGGCTTGGTCGTCACCCGCCACAGCGAATGCGTAGGCTTGCTGCCCCGCAAAGAAGGCTCGCAGTCGTGGTCCTGATTTTGGTGCAGAGGTAGCTGCGGCATTGGCCAACCGAACAGCGGTGGGACCATGACCCAGGTCCGCAGCCTGAACCGACATACCCCGAAGGACATGGCAGTAGGTCAAGTGGTCGTTGCTTGCGCCAGCCAGCTCTAGGCCCTTGGCGTAGTACTTTTGTGCCAGTCCGTGTAGTGCTTCGTCTTCAGCCATCCAGCCTGTCAGGTAGCAGAGAAACGAGGCGGCGGAAATCATTGCCTTGCGGACTTCTTCGGGGCCATCGGTGCGCAGGTAAGGGGCAACTGTACTGATCAGAAATAGTGCAGCCATAGGTCGAGTATGCCGACCGCCGAAGTCTTCGAAGGTTTGGAACAGGCGGTCCGTCATTTTGGTGACTAGCTCAACGTCCGGCGTGCCTATGCGGAGTGCCGCCCCTGATTGAACGGCATCCATTCTGCCCACGATGTCAGGCCAGTTGGGGATGGTCAGTGCGACAGAGAAGAGGCTAGCTCCGATGAAATTTCGACGTTCCATGTCGTGCCTCCCTAGGTCGATCAACTCTTCGACGATGGAGCAATTCACTTGATCATGCACGGGAACGGGGAACCCTGCTTCGGCATGGGTGATCGGTCGTCCTAGCTTCCGTGCCAGGGCTTCCAAGATCAGCGGGCGCACCGCCTCCATAGGCATATGGCCCTTTCGCCAGTAGTGCACGGTGGACTCTCCGAACGTGGTCGGCGTCCCTCCCTCGGTCCCCAGGCGATTGACCGACCGTGCGAACTGTCCCTGCGTCCACCCCGCCTCTTGGTGTAGCCGGTTCAGTTGGGTGTTCGGTTCCCGCATCTCCATAGTCCCCTTGTGCTGGAGAGTCGTTCAAGGCTTTCAAGTCCCGTTGCCGTATCCACAGTACCGCTGTGCGTGATCAGAGGGTTGCCTAGAGCGACGGGGTATCGCGGCAGGCACAGGGAAGGGGCGGCAACCGACGATGGCTGATCAAGAGCAGCAACTCGGTTCGGTGGACTGCGGGGCGGAGCTGGAAGGCGCGGCAACCGAGATTGACTCTGCCGTACTCCACTTCCTGCGGGAACGGGTGCGTGAGGTCAACGAGGAACACGAGTTGTGGCGGTTGCCGTGAAGCGTGTCTCTGTGTGGTGTGCCCTTGTGGTGGGTGCCGTGGAGATCCGGTTACGGCAGTGGTTTCCGGCGCTTGCCTGGTTCTTGTACGGGGTCGGTGACCGGCGAGCTCTTATGTCCGAGTTACAGAGGCTGGAGCAAGACCCGGAGTTCGCTGCTGAGTGGCGGGCCGCGTTGGACGAAGAAGTCCGGCAGATGCAGTTCAACTGTGCTGTGGAGAAGCTACTCCGTGAGCTGCTGGACGAAGGTGGCGCGGATGGCTGACACCGGGAAATACGCCTACTGGGCGGAAGTGATCGCCGAGGGGCCGGTTCCGGGAAGCAGTGAGTTGGCTCGGGTAGCGCTGGGAGCGTTCGCTACTCCGTATGTCAGGCGGGCGTTGCGCTGGCTGAGTGTGCAAGCGGTCCGTATCGCCAACGGGCTGGACCCTGACCCCGAGGTGCCATGGTCAGGAGCGCTGATCTGTCTGGAGCCGGTGGCGGGTCTAGAACTCAACGATGTCTCCACGCAGTTACGCGACTGGGTCATGAATGAAGAGTTCCGGCACATCGCCTACCGGCGGCTGAAGGGTGGTTCACCCTTCACACTCACCGCGTCCGACTGGACGGGCCGATACGTATTGACCGTTTGGCCCGTGCGAGTTCCCGCGTCGCACATTGCCAACGGTGATGCATCAAGCGCTGGCGACGATCCTGCAATCCATCGAAAACGCAGAGCGTGGCTTGTCCCCTTCCTGTGATGAGCGGGGCCAGTAGGCCCTGGAGCGTCCCTCCTTGAAAGCGTCCACCCCCTGAATACCCGGCCAATGGAACGCAGCGGGATTATCAAGCGGGGTGGCGGATAGGCCCGTCCGGCTGTACCCGGACAGCGACGGTCGGACGGGCCACCCAACCCAATCTCCCCTGGTCGGTGACACACCCAGCCAGGGGATGCAGGGGCCGGCGTCCCGCCAGCCCCCGGGCCCCGGTCGATTCAATCCCCGGGATCGGGGCCCGCCAACTCAGTCCAGAGGGAGCGCTGTTGCCTACTCCTCCTGGTGTGCGTCCTCGCCAGCGGAAGCCGAGATAGTGAAAGCGCCCCGACAGACCGGGCCTAATCGGTCTATCGGGGCTCGCCGAAACAGCTTTAAGGGAGCTGAACGACGTATGTGTGATCGTATCGTCCGGGCACTCGTATGGGTGCTGAACGTACTTCCATGGACCCGGCGGCCCAAGCCCGGACGTCACTCCGCCCACTACCTGACCACAACAGCCCCGGAACCGGACCCAGGCCCCAACTCCCCTGCCTGGTCCAATCCCTGGACCGGCCCCAGCTCGGAACTCGCCCGTTCGATCTTCCGAGCCGAAGAGGCGCAGTTACTCACGCCCGAGTGCCGAGAGCGATACTTCGCCACCGCATGGGCCGAGCGCGGCTATGACTACCCGTACACCGCCACCACCGGTGTCCATCAGGTCCCAACGGCGGTGGCGGCATGACCCCCGAAGAGCTCTTCCCCGATATCTCGCCCGACCCGATCGCCTACTGCTGCGACTGCGCCAGGCTCACCAGAGCCCCCATCACCATCCGTCATATCGGCAGCACCAACAGGCCCGGGACCACCCTCTACGCATGCCCTGACTGCTTCCCCAGACTCGATCCGGGCCCAACTCCCGCCGACATGGTCAGGAAGAAGTAGACGCACCCGGCCAAGCAACCTCCCTCTAGCTACCTCAGAGGAACAAGACCCCGGGGGCAAGGTGACCTGGCTTGGGCGTGGGGGCGCGCAGGGGGTGTCCCCGGAAGCGATCGACGGCAAGACCCGCATGCCGGATCAAAGGTGCTTCGGGCCGTCGACGCTGAGGAGTCACCCCCGATAGCACCCCCCAACCCCAACAGAGCAAGACCCCTCGGCCCAGGAAACCCGAGCCCCAGCACCAACAGGCCCGCAAACAAAGGCCCCCCCGAAGGCGAGCACCCCCAGCCCGTCCGGCGTTTGAGGACGGAACCCTTCATC
>NZ_JAMQAW010000095.1 GCF_023701525.1 Streptomyces albipurpureus | reverse complement strand
AGTTGATGCCGGGCGGGCCGCTCGGTGCCTAGGGCCGGACGGATTACCCCACAACGGCCGCGGACACCCGTGGAGCGCGAGCCGCCCACCGGCTCGACCGGTGCGCGGCTCACCACCGCGAGTGAACCCCGCCCACCCGACTGGCGGGGGCCGGGCCCTGGCCGCCAGCCCGTCGTCAGGGTGTTCCGCTCGGTCGGACCACCATCGCGGAACCACCGCCCCTGCGCACCTTCTCGGCCGCGGCGAGCCACCGTCCGTCGGGCAGCCGCTCGATGCCGGTCGCCGCCCCGATCTCCGGGTTCTGGCGGAAGGCGTGGCCGATCTTCTCCAGGTCCGCACGGAGCGAGCTGTTCCAGAGCGCTGGCTCCAACTCGGTCGTGGTCTGGTTGCGCTGGCTGGCCCGCGGAGCGGCGATCGCCTCCACCAGTGGCAGTCCGCGATCCAGACGACCCGTCAGGGTCTGGAGCACCGTGGTGATGATGGTGGCGCCGCCGGGAGAGCCCAGTGCGAGCACCGGGCGGCCCTCATCGAGAACGATCGTCGGCGAGATGGACGACCGCGGACGCTTGCTCGGACCCGGGAGGTTCGGGTCATGGACGGCCGGGTCAGCCGGCGCGAAGGAGAAGTCCGTGAGCTCGTTGTTGAGGAGGAAGCCACGGCCCGGCACGGTGATGCCGCTGCCTCCGGTGGACTCGATCGTCAGGGTGTAGGCAACGACGTTGCCCCACTTGTCGGCGGTGGTCAGATGGGTGGTGTTCTCCCCTTCGAAGGTCGTCGGAGCGGCTTTCCCCGTGGTGGCGCAGTCCACGGGCCGCCGTGGGTCGCCGGGGGCGAGCGGGCTGGTGAGTACCGCGTCCGCCTTGATCAGGCAACCGCGCGAGTCGGCGAACCGCTGGGAGAGCAGCTCCTTGACCGGAACGTCCTCGAAGGCCGGGTCGCCGACCCAGCGGCCCCGGTCGGCGAAGGCGATCCTGCTGGCCTCGATGAAGCGGTGCAGATACTGCGCCTGGGGGGCCTTGGCGAGATCGGTGCGCTCCAGGATGTTCAGTGCCTCACCGACGCTGGTGCCGCCCGAGGAGGAGGGAGCCATGCCGTAGACGTCAAGGCCTCGGTAGGAAACCCTGGTGGGGGCGCGGTCAATGGTCTCGTACGCCCGGAGGTCCCAGGTGGTCAGATCACCGGGGCGAACCTTGCGGGTGGCACCGTCGGCGACGGGGGGTTTGCGGACGGTCCGCACGATGTCCTTGGCGATGTCGCCGCGGTACAGCGTGCTGACTCCCTTCCGTCCGATCTGCTGGTACGTACGGGCGAGATCCGGGTTCTTGAAGACGGTGCCCACCACCGGCGGCTTGCCGCCGGGCAGGAACAGCTCCGCGGAGTCGGGGAAGTCGGCGAACCGCTCCTGGTTGGCCTCGGTCTGCGATCGGAAGGTGGCGTCCACGGTGAACCCGTGCCACGCCAGCCGTTCGGCGGGCTTCAACAGTTCGCCCAGTGACCTGCTGCCCCAGCGGTCGAGGGCGGTGTCCCAGGTGGCCGGGGTGCCCGGGGTGCCGACGCCCAGACCGCTGGTCTGGCCCTCGGCGAAGGGAATCGGCTTGCCGTTCTCCTGGAAGAGTCCGGGACCAGCGGAACGGGGCGCGGTTTCCCGGCCGTCGATGGTGTGGACCGTACGGGACCTGGCGTCGTAGTGGACGAGGAAACCTCCACCGCCGATGCCCGCGGAGTAGGGCTCGGTGACACCGAGGGCGGCGGCGGTGGCGACGGCCGCGTCCACGGCGTTGCCTCCCCGCCTCAGCACCTCGATGCCGGCGGCGGACGCGTCCGGGTCAACGCTGGCCACCGCGCCGCCGTGGCCCACGGCTACCGGTGTTTTCGGCGGCGGCGCGACTAACGGCGTGGTTGCCGAGGGCGCGGCGGCACCCAGCGAAACCATGCTTGCGGCGACGGCCAGGACGGTCATGCTCCGTGCGGCGGAACGACCCATGCGGATACCTCCAGTCAACATGCGTCCGCGCACTGTAACTTCACCGGCCCCCGGTCGTCAGGATCGCCTGGCGGGAGTGCGTCGAACGGTGGTGCGATGGCCCGCTAGGCTGCGCGCCCATGAACGACGACGTACGCAATATCGTGCTCGGCGTGGCGGCCGCCGGTATCAGCGCCGCGGTCGGCTGGCTCGCCCGTACCTACATCTGGCGGCGCAGGCTGCACCGCAAGCAGACCTTCCTGGGGCTGCCGAGCAACTCGGAGTCGCTGCTGGTCGTCAACCGGGAGGCGGGGCGGGACGGCTCGGTGCACCGCTTTGATGTGTTCGCCCTGCTGGAGTTGGCGGCGCTCATCAAGGACTGCGGGGCCCAGGCCCAGATCATCTGGCACGACGTGGCCCGCCAGGGATTCGGTGAACGCACCGAGTACTGCGTGGGCGGGCCCTACTCAAATCGCCGCATGGCCGCACATCTGCACCATTTGCTACCTGGTGTCCGCATCAATGTCGACCCTGCTCCGGGGCCGGATCAAGGCGCGTTCCAGATCGGCTCGGAGCGCTACCGGCTGGAGGCAGGGGTGAGCGAGTATGTGCTGCTCGCTCGACTGACCGCGCATCAGGATGCCCGTCCGGTCTTTCTCTTCTGCGGCCAGCGGGCGATAACCAACCAGGCGGCGACCCGCTATCTCGCGCGCAACCACGAGAAGCTGGCCCGCAAGCACGGCCTGAACTCCTTCTGTCTCCTGCTGAAGGTGGTCAGTTCCCAGGCGTACGGCCCCGATGTCGTGGAGGTGGTCGCGGATGTCACCCAGGCGGCGCAGACCCCGCTCACCGCTACGGGCACCTCCCATCGGGCACCCGCGGGCTGAACGGTCCCCAGCGCGCGGCGGGAGGGCCACTGGCGGGGTTCGGGGCTCCCAGAACCAAGGAGAGCGGCACCCCGTCGTCTGTCTCGACGACGCGGGCCCGCTCGGCCTCGGCAAGCTGGTCAGCCATGCGACCACGGTCCACGGCCAGACCCCTGGCGGCCCTTCGCCGTCGACCTGGAGTGGTTCTCCACCGTCTTAGGCGCTTGACCGGTCCCGTCTCACCGTGGTCGTGGACCCTTCGACCCGCTCTACATCGGACACAACCCTCCCGGCGGGCAGCTGACCTTCTCCTCGTCCACGGCCGACCCGTTCTCGGTGGGTGCCGCTGCGCCAGAAGTGATCACCGGCTGCCGCCGGAGCCCCGCCCGGAGGCTCCGAGTCATGCCCCATGTACTGCTGCCCTGCCTCCTAGGGCGCGGGGGTACCCCCGGGCAGCAGCGTCCCTGGTTTGGCCGGGGCGATGTCCACGGCCTCCGTCTTCGGGTTGCGGCGCTGCCTCCTGGCCACCCAATTGGCGAACCAGGAGAGCAACATGCACATCCCAATGTAGATCGGCGAGATCACCATCACCACGGGGATGAACGGCAAATCGTAGTCGAGGTTCGATGCGATGAGCTTGCCCGCGTGGAGGAATTCCTCATAGGTGATCAAATAGCCGAGGGAGGTGTCCTTCAGGGCGACCACCAGCTGACTGATGATCGTCGGCAGCATGGCGCGTACCGCCTGGGGCACCAGCACATGCGCCATGACCTGGGTTTTCCGCATGCCGAGCGCATACGAGGCCTCTCGCTGACCGCGGTCCACGGAGTTGACGCCCGCACGGAACACCTCGGCGAGCACCGAGCCGTTGTAGAGGGTGAGTCCCGCCACCAGCGCGGGCAGCGGTTGCACTTTCAGCGCGACGAAGATGAAGAAGATCATCACCAGCACCGGCATGGCCCGGAAGAACTCCACCAGCAGGGTGGAGACCCATCGCACGGGTGCGTGGTCGGAAAGCCGGCCGCAGGCCAGGATGGTGCCGAGGATCAGCGAGAACACCGCGGCGAAGGCGAACGCCTTGAGGGTGTTGCCCAGGCCGCGGAGCAGTAGTTCCTGAATTCCCTTGTACTCGAAGGGCGCCCATTTGGCGGCGGTGAACTGTCCGGTGTCAAAGAGCAGATACAGAATCCAGCCGAGCAGGGCCACGATGGCGATGGTCGAGACAATCCCGTAGAGGCGGTGCCGCTGGCGGGTCTTGGGCCCGGGGATATCGTAGAGGGCGGTGGAATCGGTCATCGGGCGACTCCATAGCGCTTCTCCAGCACGTTGAACAGCGCACTGATGGTCAGGGTGATAATGAGATAGCCGACGGCGATCCAGATAAAGGTCCAGACGATGTTGTAGCCCAGTTCACTGAGCGTCTTGTAGGTACCGAGAAGTTCGGTGACGCTGAAAGCGCCCGCGATCGCCGAGTTCTTGGCGAGCGCGATGAGCGTCGAACCGATCGGTGGGATAACACTGCGAAACGCCTGTGGCAGCACCACGTTGTTCAGGGTTTCGCTGAAGCTCATGCCCAGGCTGCGGGCGGCCTCGCCCTGCCCCCTGGACACGGTGTTGATGCCCGAGCGCAGGACCTCGCAGATGAAGGCAGAGGTGTAGCAGCCCAGTGCGAGCACCGCGAAGACCTCGAAGGGCAGCACCAGACCGAATCTCGGCAACCCCAGGAGTACGGCGAAGAACAGCAGCGTGAGCGGCGTATTGCGGAGCACGGTCACCCATACCGTGCCGATGACCCGGAACGAACCGACGGGCGCGACCCGGAAGGACGCCATCAGGAAGCCGAGTACCAGGGCGAGCAGCGAGGAGTAGACCGTTAGCTCGACGGTGCCGAGGAATCCCTCGCCGTACGTGGAGAAGTTGTCGGTCAGTACGTTCACTTCGGTCCTCAGCTCGCCGGGTAGCGGTCGATCGGGGGCGGCTTGGGTGCGGGCACTCCGGAGAGGCCGAGCGTGGCGTCGTAGGCCTTCTTCCAGTTGCCGTTCTTCTCATTGGCGAGCAGGGCGTCGTCGATGGCGAAACGCAGGGCGTTGTCACTGCGCGGTACACCGATGCCGTACGGCTCCTCGGAGAAGGGTTTGCCGACGACTTTCAACTCGTCCGGCGCCTTGGCCGCGTATCCGGTGAGGATGGCGTTGTCGGTGGTGACGGCATCGACCTGGTAGGTGAGGAGATTGTCGACGCAGATCGAGTAGGTGTCGTAGGCGACAAGGTCGGCCTTGGGGTAGTCGGCCTGGATGCGCTGGTAGGGGGTCGATCCGGAGGCCGAGCAGACACGTTTGCCGGCGAGGTCTTCCGGACCCTTGATGTCTTCCTCGTCCGTGCGCACCAGGAGGTCCTGGCCGGCCATGAAGTACGGGCCAGCGAAGCCGACGAGCTTCTTCCGGTTGTCGTTGATCGTGTAGGTGCCGACGTAGTAGTCGATCTGGCCGTTCTGGAGGGCGGTTTCACGGTTGGCGGAGGCGATCGTGCGGAAGGCGATCTTCGCGGGATCGAGGCCCAGTGAGGCGGAGACCATTCTCGCGATCTCGATGTCGAAGCCGGAGTACAGGCCGCTCGCCGGGTCCTTCTCACCGAGATAGGGCTGGTCCTCCTTGGCGCCGACAACGAAGTGGCCGCGCCGCTCGGCCTTGCGCCAGGTCGGTGAGTCCTCCAACTGGAAGCCCGCGTTGACCTGGTACTTGGGCAGTTGCTCGGGCTGGGGGCCCTTGACGGGCGGACTGCCCTCCTTGCCGCAGGCCGTGGCGGCGACGGCGGTGAGCACCAGCACCGTCACGGCGCGTCTGATACGCATCTGTCCAGCCCCCGTCAGTGCTTGAGGATCTTGGAGAGAAAGTCCTTGGCGCGCTCGCTCTCCGGGTGGGTGAAGAAGTCCTCCGGGGTGCGATCCTCGATACACCGGCCGTCCGCCATGAAGATGACGCGGTTGGCGGCGGAGCGGGCGAAGCCCATCTCATGGGTGACGACGACCATGGTCATGCCGTCCCGGGCGAGTTGTTGCATCACCTCAAGGACTTCATTGATCATCTCCGGGTCAAGTGCCGAGGTCGGCTCGTCGAAGAGCATGACCTTGGGCTCCATGGCCAGCGCTCGGGCGATGGCCACGCGCTGCTGCTGACCGCCGGAGAGTTGGGCGGGGTACTTGTCGGCCTGGTCGGCGAGCCCCACCCGGTCGAGCAGGTCCCGGGAACGCCGGTTGGCGTCGTCCTTCTTCCGGCCGCGGACCTTGATGGGAGCGAGGGAGACATTGGCCAGCACGGTCTTGTGGGCGAAGAGGTTGAAGGACTGGAAGACCATGCCGACATCGGCGCGGAGCCTGGCGAGCCCCTTGCCCTCTTCCGGCAGGGGCTCACCATCGATGGTGATCGTGCCCGATTCGATGGTCTCCAGTCGGTTCATCGTCCGGCAGAGGGTCGATTTCCCCGAGCCGGAGGGCCCGATGACCACCACAACCTCCCCGCGCCCGACGGCGAGGTTGATGTCCTGAAGAACGTGCAACTGTCCGAAATGCTTATTGACGTCCCGCAGTTCGATCAACGGATCGACGACGGCCATACGCTGCCCTACCCACTCATCGCTGTGTCGAGGTCAGCGCAAACTATCCACCCCGATAAGGGACTTCACTGACGACACGCATAAATAGGGCATAAGCCGTATTTATTGAGTTAAGGACTCCGGCTACCGAGGAGGGTCCGACAGTCAACGAAAGGGGGTGCTCAGGCCTCGGCCGCCTCCGCGTAGACCTGCGCCAACTCCGGCGCACCGTTGACCGCCCAGTCCAAGCCTGCCTCAACCACGCCGATCTCACGGCCAGAGACGAGTCGCACCACCGGGTGACCGCCCGGCCAAATGTGCCAAACGGCTCCGGGGACCGTACGAACGATCACCGTACCGAGATAGAGCCCCGCGTCATTGCCCACCCACGGCAACTCCTCGGGGTCATCGCGCCAACGCGGCGGCAGCTGATCCAGAGCCGCCAGCGACGCCGGTGTGTCATCCAGTTCGAGCCCGAGCCGCTCCGCTCGCACCCGCAGGAGCTCGCACTCCGAGAGCAGTTCGGCAATGGCCGCCGCTCGCTCCGGGTCGCTCTCCGTGGCGGCGAGCTGCTCCCGCTGCTGATCAGCGCCATGGCGCTTGAGCCAATTGTCCAAGAAAGGGATGTTCATACCACTCACCCTCGCATTCCCGCCGTCGAACGCACCACAGGGCACGCGACAGCGGTCATCGATGTCGTCGGTCGACGTCAGGTACTACGGCTGGTCGATGATCAGACGGTGAGGTCCACCACGACCGGGGCATGATCCGAAGCCCCCTTGCCCTTGCGCTCCTCACGATCGACATAACTGTCCTTGACGGCTTCCTTGAACGGTCCATTGCCGTAAACAAGATCGATACGCATGCCGCGGTTCTTGGGGAAGCCCAACTGACGGTAGTCCCAGTAGGTGAACGGATGGTCGTACTTCAGCGGCCGGGGAACCACATCCGACAGACCCGTCTCCCGCAGAGCCGTCAGCGCCGCCCGCTCCGGCTCGGTGACATGGGTACTCCCCTCGAAGACCGCGCGGTCCCAGACATCGTCATCCGTGGGCGCGATGTTGAAGTCGCCGAGGACGGCGAAGGGCCGATCTCCCGCCGCGTCGTCGGCCACCGCGGTTCGCAGCGCGGCCAGCCAGTTGAGCTTGTAGGTGTAGTGGTCGTGGGAGACCTCACGGCCATTGGGTACATAGACCGACCAGACCCGAACGGGGCCGCAGGCCGCGGAGATCGCCCGGGGCTCCTTCGCTCCCCCGTACTCGGGCCCGCCGGGAAGGCCCTTGACCACATCGGTCAGACCGACCCTGGAGAGCAGCGCCACACCGTTCCACCGGCCGTCGGCGTGGATGGCGGACTCATAGCCGATCTCCCTCAGCTCGGCGGCCGGGAACTGCTCCTCGGTGCACTTGGTCTCCTGGATGCAGAGCACATCGGTACCGCTGCTCTCCAGCCAGGCGAGCAACCGCGGCAGCCGGGCGGTGATCGAGTTGACGTTCCATGTGGCGATGCGCATGGGGGGAAGCCTAATGCCGGGGTGTGACACTGCGGGCCCGGCCGGACCGTGAGCCGGCCGGGCGTTCGTCGAGCGAGTGGACGAGGGAGGTGCGCGTCACAGCGCGGCACTCTCCCCCGGGCCCAACCGGGTGTGCTCGGCGCCGCCGAGATTGCCGATGTGGGTGTCGTAGAGCGGTCGGGCCAGATCGGCGAGCAAGGCGTCGTGGACATCGATGGCGCGACGGGGCTTCACCGCGCGTACGTAGTCGATGACCTCGGCGATCTTGTTCCAAGGCGCGTGCACCGGCAGCATCAGGGTGTCGACGGGGGCGTCGGGCACGGTGAGGGCGTCACCGGGGTGGAAGACCGAGCCGTCCACGAGGTAGCCGACGTTGGTGACCCGTGGAAGATCCGGATGGATCACGGCGTGAAGCTCGCCGTGGACCTGTACGTCGAAACCGGCGGCGGTGAAGGTATCACCGTGACCGACGGTGTGGATCCGGCCGGGAAACGCCGCCGACACCTTGTCAGCGACGCTCCGCAGCGTCCACACCTCGGCCCCCGCTTCCAGCGCGGCCCGCAACCGCCCCTCCTCGAAGTGGTCGACGTGCTCATGGGTGATCAAGATGACGTCCGCCCCCACGGCCGCGTCCTGCTCACTGAAGGCACCGGGGTCGATCACCAGGACCGCGCCGTCCTTCTCCAACCGGATACACGCATGCTTCTTCTTGGTCAGCTCCATGCCCACATCCTGCTACGGACCCGGGGCTGTCTCCTGCTGAATGACCTCACGCGCAACGGCGAATGCCGAGTTCGCCGCCGGAACTCCGCAGTACACAGCGGTGTGGATCAAGATTTCCTTGATCTCTTGGGGGGTGAGGCCATTGCGCAGTGCGGCCCGGGTATGAGTCGCCAGTTCATCGCGATGGCCGCCCGCGACCAACGCGGTCAGGGTGATCACACTTCGAGTCCTCCGGTCGATGCCCTCTCGACTCCAGACCTCGCCCCAGGCATAGCGGGTGACCAGTTCCTGGAAGTCGTCGGCGAAGCCGTCGGCCCGAGCGGTGATGCCATCGACATGCGCGTCACCAAGGACCTCCCGACGCACCTTTATCCCCGGCTCATAGGGGTCGACGCGGCCCGGGTGGGTCGGTTCCACCACGGGGGCGAACTCGGCGACCGGGGTCGCGGGAGCTGACGCCTGGGGCATCAGGGGAGGTACCGGGATCGCGGACAGGGTGTCCTGGGCGACACCTGCGAAGTGGCGTACCAGCAGATCGGTGACGGCAGCGGGCTGTTCGACGGGCGCGAGATGGGAGGCTCCGGGCACCAGCGCGAGTCGGGAGTCCGGTATCC
The DNA here is from genome assembly GCF_023701525.1 of Streptomyces albipurpureus. Lineage (GTDB taxonomy): Bacteria > Actinomycetota > Actinomycetes > Streptomycetales > Streptomycetaceae > Streptomyces > Streptomyces albipurpureus. The sequence goes on along the minus strand of NZ_JAMQAW010000095.1, from coordinate 40,744 downwards.
CCGCGACCAGGGTCCGCGCTTCCGCGGGTCCGGTGACCTGGTCGTCGGAGCCGACCAGGACCAGGGTGGGCACCCCGATGCGGCCCAGCTCGGCGCGGGCGTCAAACGCGGCCAGCGCCTCACAGGCGGCGATGTAGCAGCCCGGGTCGGTGGTGCGCACCATCTGGACGGCCCACTCGACGATGGCGGGCTGGGCCGCGGCGAAGCCCTGGGTGAACCAGCTCTCGGGGGCGCTGCGAGCCATCGGCTCCAGACCGTTGGTGCGGACCACCACGCCACGGCGGCGGAACTCGTCGGCGGTGCCGAACCGGGGTGAGGCCGCGACCAGGGCGAGCGAGGCGAGACGGTGCGGGTGGGCGAGCGCCAACTCGATGCCGATCGCCCCTCCTATCGAACAGCCCGCGTAGCCGAAGCGCTGGATGCCCAGTCCATCGAGGGTGGCCAGCAGCCGCGCGGCGAGCTCGCCGACGGAGGCGGCGGGTTGAGCGGGCGCACCGCCATGGCCGGGAAGGTCGTAGCGAAGGACCCGCCACTCGCGGGAGAGGTCTTCGATCTGCCGATCCCACATATGCCATGTGGTACCGAGGCTAGGACCGAGCACCAACCAAGGTGCATCTTCATGGCCATCTACCTGGTACTTCAGCGTTTCACTCTTGCTCTCACTCACGTCTCACACGCTCCCACATCTCACAATTTCTCACGTACCTCGCCCTCCGCTGCGACGAGACCACCCCAAGTCTGAGCGGCCCCCCGCAGGTCTTCAACGTCCGGCTTCACGTACCAACGCTTGGTGGTCTTGACGTTGGTGTGTCCGGCCCACCTAGCCAGGATGTGATCAAGCACCCCGTTGTTGGCGAGGTAGGTAAAGCACGATGCACGGGCGTCATAGAGACGCACCCTACGCAGTACCGCAATCTTCATGAGCAGATACGCCCGCGTCCTGAGTTGCTTGGTCGTGAGGACTTCCCCGACTTCATTTACGGCCATATAGCCGGAATCCACATAGTCCGCACCCAGCGCCAGTCTCTCGGCCGCCTGAATCGCCTTGAACCGTCGGAGAGTGGTGGTCACCATGGTGGGCAACGGGAGTGCTCTTTCGCTCGCCATTGACTTGGTGTCCTTCTCTACCACGGTCAGATTCCCCATCATGGTTCGGGTGTTGGCGATCAGGAGGGTTTCGTTCTCCAGATTGATATCCTCCCAACGCATTCCGCAGACTTCCGCCGGACGGAGACCCATGAGCGAGAGCAGCAGCGGAGCAAAGAGCCGGTCCGACTGCATTACCTCAACGAACTTCTGGACTTCCGTAACATCCCACGGCGGGACTATTTCCTTGACTTTCCGCTCCGCTTTGCGCGCCTTACGCGGGATGTACAGGTTCGCTGCCACGTTCATAGTGACAAGCCTTTTCGTGACGGCCCGATTCAAAGCCTCTTTGAGTCGAGCAAGCGTCATGTCCACGGATGTCACACCGAGCGGAGTTCCGGCACGCTTGCCACGAATGCGCCCGCTCTTGAGAGACCACAGCATCCACGCTTCTACATCTTCTTCGGTTAAGTCCTGCAACCGAATGTGACCGAGCCGCGGACGGCACCTATCGAGGCTTACCCGATAGTTGTAGATGGTGGTCGGCTCCAGATCCTGATTCTTCTTCTCAAGCCACATGTCGAGCCATTGCCCGACTGTCAGCTTGTTGGGTGCAACGAAGCTTCCCGCATTCCGCTCATTCTCGATACGGGAGATCTCCGCCTTTACTTCCTTTGACGTGTCCTTAGTGATGGTGAGTTGCTTACGATTCCCGTTCTCACCACACCCGATGTCGACTACCGCGCGATACCGGACTTTGCCGGACGCTAGGACGATCTTCTTAGGTTCGGGCATTAACCCCACCTCCCTTAGGTTCCGGGTGCTACAAAGCAGAGAGTACGGGGCGTCTCGCAGCCTCTCCAGAGCTTTACGGCTTCAAAGTCCCCTGATCTGCAGACTCATGGGCACAACCAGGTTGGACCAGACCGGACAACCAGGAGTGCTGGCAACGGATCTCACTGCTCAGCCCGCTCGCCGCCCCTGGATCTCAGAACTGGACGGCACCGAAAAATCCCGCCCTTCGCTAGGGCCCGACCCCCTTTTCATGGTTCTTCAGCCACGCCTCGACCGCGTCCAGCGGGAATAGCGGATGGGCGTCGGTTCCGCCCACGCGGGCGGAGAAGTCGGGGAATTGGCGGCGCCAATTACTGAGAGCGGCCCGGCCCACACCCGCCAGAAGCGTGATACCGGCGGGTGAGACGGTGCTCTGGTCCGCGGCCGTGCCTGAGGCAGGTGGTGGAGGCTGACCGGTCATGTACTACTCCGAGGTTGTGGCCTGTCGGGTTGATCGGCCGCCGGGGCCGTCGCGTACCTACTCACGGAGGCGGACTCCGACACGGGTCAGTGCCGCTCCGCGCCGGAGGGCAATCACCAGCCCAGTCGACGAGTCGTCTCAAAGACCGGCACCTGGCATCCAAATCTCCATACGACGCCGCACCGTTGACACTGCTGCCGGTCCGCCAATTCTATCGACCTCGGCATGGGCCTGGTGCCGATCCGCCGGACGATGAACGCCGAGCGGCGGATCGTTGCCGGAAGCAACGCCGCCGGGCGACAGCTCCCTCGTCGCTGGCGTCGACCGCGTTGGGGGCGCCTGCGGATAAGCGCTCACCGGTCACCGACTTCAGACCCAGGAGCCGTGCGGCTCCGGGGGTGTGAAGACAGGGCGGAGCGCCGGTCACCTGGATCCGCACTGGCCCCTGAACCCGGCCAACATGAGCCCGCAGCCGCCGAGAGCGGGACTGGATGTGGTGACAGCACACCCTCGGAACCGGCAGCATAAGAGACCGGACCGGGGCCAACTCCCGGGCGGCTCACAGAGGAAGAAGGGCAGCATGGGCAGCGGAAACGGAAGCGGACCCCAGCCTGCGGACCCGGAAGAACTGCCACAAACTCCAGGTCAGGAGCCGTCGCCGAACGGGCACAAGCCGGAGGACCCGGGCCCGCTCCCCCAGGAGTAACCCCGTGGGATACACGGACCACGTCGCACACCTGAAGCAATCCGGCATTTTGCCCGCACGCTGGGCCGAGGCGTTCATGGAACTGCCGCGCGCCGCGTTCCTTCCGGACACGCTCTGGACCCGGGACCGCGGACGCCCATGGGAGCAGGCCGAACGCGCGGCCGACCCGGAGCGCTGGCAGCAGCTAGCCGACAGCCCGGACTACTTGGTGACCCAACTCGACGACGGCCACCCGGGCGGGGCGGGGGAAATGACCTCCTCGCAGTCGGCACCGCGGGCGGTGGCGGAGATGCTGGCCGTGCTCGACCTGGAGCCGGGTATGAGGGTGTGCGAGGCCGGCACGGGCACCGGCTGGACGGCGGCCCTCATGGAGCGTCTGGCCGGGCCTGGTTCGGTGACCACCATCGAGATCGACCCACAGGTCGCTCTGACCGCGCAGACCCGTCTGCACGCCGTCGGCGCCCACCCGTACCTGGTCACCGGCGACGCCCGCGACGGGTGCCCGGACCGGGCGCCGTTCGACCGGTTCATCTCCACCGTCGCCGTCCGCCGCATCCCACCCGCGTGGATCGCCCAGACGCGCCCGGGCGGAGTCATCGTCACCCCGTTTCACACCCCGCTCGCCGGATACGGACTGCTCCGGCTCACCGTCGCCGACGACGAGCGTAGCGCGTCTGGTGCGTTCGTCGGCCGGGTCGCGTTCATGTGGCTGCGCGCCGAACGGCCCGGCCCCTGGCCCGACCCCGTGGAGGTTCCCCGGGCCGGGTCCTCGGCGATCGACCCGGCGCTCGTCGCCCAGGACATCGGCGCCCGCTTCGCGGTCGGACTGCGCCTGCCCGATGTGGCCCACCGCTGGAGCTTCGACGCCGGCGAGCGCCACGAAACGCTCCGCGTCAGGGTCTGGGACGACCACGGATCGAGGGCGGTCGCGTTCTGCAACGGCCCACGGACGGTGTACGAGGCGGGGCCCCGGGACCTGTGGCAGGAAATCGAGGACGCCCACACCTGGTGGACGGAGATGGGCCAACCCGACTGTGAGGACTTCCGGCTCGCCGCCGATACCGACGGCGCCCACCGCGCCTGGACCACAGGGGACCCGGACGGCTCCTGGAGTCTGACCACCCCGGTCACGCGCCCGGATCCGGTAGCGGCGTGACCGGCGGCACCGCCGTCGTAGGGCGGACCAACGGCGAACTCGACAACAACGGCTCCATCGCGGAATCCCTGGCTTCCTTGACGATTCGTTCACCGGCACACGCGGCTGGCTGGTCCAAGGCCCGGAACGGTAGAGGCCGTGAACCACTTGTGGCCGCCAACTTCCCGGCCACTGACCTCAAGCACCCTGCCCAAGGCGACTGCCACGGGTGCCCAACGCGAGGGCCATCGTCGGCACCCCAGGCATGCACGACCCCTTTCCTTCGGCTGCCGAGGTTGCGGCCTCGTGCAACGTGCGAAGGGAACACAAGGCCGCCAGCAGCCGACCTGCGGGCAACGGCTGTCACGCCGACCGTAGAGCGAGTGAGATGCCACAGCGCGTTGGTACGACCGAATGGCGTAACTGGACCTATCCACGGGCCAGCTCTATAGGACTTCCATACACGCGAGCAGGGGCCCACCTCACCGGTGAGGCCAGCAACGGCACCCCGCCGTCGGCGTCAATGGGGGAGACAGCTGCGCGCCGTCACGTCAGCGTCAAGGGCTGTGGAACTCGGCCTGGTAGTTCCGCCGACGTTGGTCACCAACGATGTCGCGCGGGCGCGCGCCTTCGCGGCCAAGCACGGGCAGGTGGTCTACAAGCCCTTCCGGGGCCTGCCTGTCTCGGACGACGGGCAGGCCGGCGCGATCTTCGCCCAGCGGATCGACCCGGAATCGCTGGACGAGTCCGTCGCCCTGATGGCGCACCTGTTCCAGGCCGAGGTGCCGAAGACGGCGGACGCTCGGATCACGGTGGTGGGGCGGCGCGTCTTCGCCCAGCGGATCCGCACCCCCGACGGGGTCCTGGACTGGCGGCGCGGCGACTGGGGCGAGCTGGACCACCAGCCACTCACCGTTCCCGCGGCGCTCGCCGAGAACCTGGTCACGTACCTGGAAGCCTTCGGGCTCGTCTTCGGCTGCTTCGACTTCGCTCTGCGGGAGGACCTTCGCCAGGACGCGCCGGAGCGGTTCACGTTCATCGAGTGCAACGCCAATGGGCAGTGGGGGTGGCTGCCGGACTCGACCGACATCGCTGTGGCCTTCGCCCGCCTCCTGATGGAAGGACCCTGATCATGACCAGCGCAGGCGAAACCGAGTACGAGCAGCGCGCGGAGCGGCTTCGGAGCGAGCTGACCGCTGCTGTGGTGCGCGATGAGCGGGCCGACGGGTGGCGGACGGCTGTGGAGGCGGTCCGCCGGGACCGGTTCACCCCCGGGTTCTACCTACCCACCGAGAAGCCCTCACCACGGGGGCTCACCTGGTGGGAGCCGGTCACCGCGGAGCTGGACCCCGAGCGGTGGCTCACCGCGACCTACACCAACCAGACCCTCGTCACCCAGTTCGACGGCGATGAGCCGGACTGGGACAAGCCCGAGCCCCGCGATGGTGGTAACCCCACCTCGTCGTCCACGCTGCCGTCCCTGGTTGTGCGGATGTGGGAGGACGCGGACCTGGCCGAGGGCCATGACATCCTGGAGATCGGTACGGGCACCGGCTACTCCACCGCGCTGGCATGCGAACGATATGGGTCCGACCGGATCACCAGCCTGGAAGTCGACAATCATCGACTCGAACAGGCGGCCACCACCTTGTACGGCCTTGGCTACGCACCCGATCTCGCGGTCGCGGACGGCTTGTACGGCTACTGGCCGTCGGCCCCGTTCGACCGGATCGTCGCCGCCTGCTCCGTCCGTACCGTCCCCCGGGTGTGGATCGCGCAGACCCGGCCCGGGGGGGGGAAGATCCTTACGACCCTCGGCGGCTGGCAGTTCGGCTTCGGCCGCGCCCTGCTCACCGTCCACGACGACGGTACCGCCAGCGGGCCGCTCCTGCCGGGCAGTGTGTCCTTCATGCTCGCCCGCCCTCACCAGGCCCCCGGCTTCGGGAACCCCACCCACTGGCTCTCGCTCCTGGCCGACACACATCCGACCACCACCGGTCACACCATCGACTGGCGCAACGGCAACGGAGAAGGCGTTCTTCACACGCTTCCTGGTCCAGTCGACCCTGCCGACCAGCCAGATCACCACGGTCGACGGTACGCCCTGCCTGATCGACATCGCCACCGGCTCGGTGGCCGCGCTCACCCCTGAAGGCGATCAGCTGGGCGTGCGGCAGGCCGGTCCGGTCGGCCTCTGGGACCGCGCCGCCGAAGTCCTCGACGCACACGCGGCGGCGGGCTGCCCCGGACCGGAGGCGTTCCGCCTCACCATCGACGCGGCCGGGCAGCACCTGCAGCATCCGGCGATGCCCACCCTCTCGCTCGAGTGATCACGACTGGCCAGCATATGGCGTGGTACTCAGGGTCACAATGGAGCGCTCTGCGGTGTGGCAGGCGGTGAACCAGCGCTCGCCGGGCTCGGTGAGGGCCTTGGGGGACTTCACCGAATGACGGGACTTCCGTCAGCCCGCGCAGGTTCCGAATAGAGATGTCGCTGTCCGAACCTCTCGTTGTCGACATGTCACCTGCGCGGCAAACCCGCAGGTCAACTGTCCGGTACATCTTTCGGCACCTCCAGTCGGGCCCTCTTGGCCGAGTATCCCGACAAGTTCGCTGGACGATTCCACCGACAAGCCTCCCGCCTGCAGCCAGATGGGAACCGGTGTTGATTCAGCCACCTCGGGAGGCGGAAACACGCCAATGCGATGATCGGGAGCATGTTCGCCAAGCTCCGCCGCAAGGGCCGCTCCGCCGCCGCTCCCACCCCGTCCGCAGCGCCCTGCATGCGGCCGGGGTCGACCTGAACACCCTCGGCCCCGAGCCCGGGTGGTTCGCCGCGGCCCGGGCCGGACGGACGGTGCCCCTCATCGACGCGGACTGGGCCGAGCTGGTCGCCCACCTGGGCAGCGCCACGACCGCCAGCGTCACCTCCGATGAGGCGTGCGGCCGGGCGGTCGCCCGGATCGAGGCGGTCACCGTTCTCCGCGAGGGCATGACCGTGCAGACCTGCGGAAAACTCCCCTCCGCGGACGCCCTGCGTGCGGTCCGGCAGGCCGTCCGCGAGGCCCAGCTCACCCACGCCAAGCAACAGCCCGGCCGACTTCCCGAAGCCCACTGACCCCGCGCGCACCCGGGCGGGCCCGACTGCTCGGGCCGGGGTAAGGCGCTACAAGGGTGCGGGACACGGCTGGTGGGGGTGGGGACCGGACGGAGTGTGCGCCGACTTCCGGGCCCCTGGAGGTGTACAGCCGTAGGTGGACGGTCTGTGCGCGCCCTGGCCAACGAGCACGAGCCCACGAGGACACGGACCGCCGGAGCACTGCGCCAAAGGGATAGGGTACGACCCGCCGCATCCCGGGGCGGCAAGGCACAGCTGTCCAGCGAGGAGAACGCCACCAGGGGCACGACGGAGGTTGGTGCCGCCGTGCGGTCCGGGCCCATGCTCGTCCTCGCGAAGTGGGACGCGATCGCACAGGGCAAGAAGCCCGCCACCGCGGGCACCGACCACCGGTTCGAGGTCACGGACCCGAGCAGGAGACTGCCATTCCTGGGTGATGCCCGTGGCGACGCCCACGGTGGACGGGACAGAGCCATCGTCAACTGCCGCAGGACCGCCCCGTGCGGAAGCGACCCCTGCCCGGGGCCGGCGCCGGACCGCGTGTCCCCCTTCCCTGCAGCCAGGCAGGAACTCTTGCTCAGGCGCCCCCCGCACCGTGGGCGCCGTCGCTGATGGTGCGGGCGTGCCTGTGGCCGGTTTTGCGCGGAGGGACGGCCCCGACTGCGGAGACCCGGGGTCAGGCCGGGCGCGCCGGTCACTTCGGGGCGCCGTTCTCCGGCGTGGGCACCAGTGCCGGTTCCGGAGGGAGGGGAAAGTGCCGGTGGGGAGCAGCTGGCCATAGGCGGGTCCGCAGGACGATCTCCAGGTGGAGGACGGTGCGGGCGTCCGGCGCGCCGGTGCCGTTCAGGATGCGCATGACGGTGGGGTGTGTGCACCGGGCTTTGTCGGCGGCGGCGCGCGCGCTGAGGCTGTGGTCGGCGAGCGCTTGTTCGAGGCGTTGGGCGAGGTGCTGGCCGAGGTGCGCGGTGGGGGGCGCGTCCGGGGTGAGTCGGCCGGTGGGCCATTCACCTTCGGCGAGGAAGGTGATGGGGGGTGGGTCTGATCTGTTTTTGCGCACGCTGGGGCCGTCCCGTAGTCAAGATCCGCAGTTGACCGGTAGCCCATTGTCCGAGACGGCACGGGCTCGGACGAGCACCACCCCGCGAGTGGTACGTTTATTTACCAGCCGGTGGGGTGTCAGAGGGTTGCTTGGGGGCGGGCGTGGCGACGATGTTCGCCGGGGTGGACTGGGCCGATCGATGGCTGGACTGCGGGATCGTCCGCCGGGACGGCCGTCGGCTCGGGCATGTGCGGATCGTCTACGCGGAGACCGAGGACCCGGTCGCGGACTACCTCGCTTTCCTGCGAAAGCACAACCGCACCAGGTGGAGAACGATCCCCACCGGGATCGAGGACCCGAATCTGCTCTTCGTCGAGGCGCTGGCCGACCGGGGCATGCCGGTCGTCCACATCGACGCCACGCTGGCCGCCCGGGCGCGCAAGGCGAGCACTCTGGACAGCATCAAGTCCGACCGGGCCGACGCCTATCTGCTGGCTGACATGCTCCGTTCCGGGAACGACTCACTCCCCCGGATCGTGCTCCCCTCCCCTCACATCCGGGCTCTGAAGGTGCTGGCCCACGCCTACGGCCACGCCGTGGCCTCCCGCGCAAGCCTCCTGCACCAGCTACGGTCCGTCCTCAAGGGCTACTTCCCCGCCGCGATCAGCGCGTGGCCGAAGCTCGGCTTACGCCACCCCCAGGCCCGTGCGGTCCTCGCGGCCGCCCCGTCCCCGCGCCGGGCCGCCGCGCTGGACCGCGCCGGATACGCCCGCGCCCTGGAGGCCGGGAACCGGTGGCGGACCGTCGACGACGAAGCACACCGCCTCCGGCTGCACTTCCGGCGGCCGGCGCTGCGGACGCACCCGGAGGTGGAAGATGCCCGCGCGGCCGAGATGCTGTCGGCGCTGGGCGCGCTTACCGCGGCGTGTGAGCGGGCCGACGACCTGAAGGCCCAGCTCGGCCGGCAGTACCGGAACCACCCGTGGTCGAGGATCGTCAGCTCTTTCCCCGGGATCGGGGACGTCATCGGCGGCCAGGTCCTCGCCGAGGTCGGCGACCGGCTCGACCGCTTCACCGACGCGCGGGCGCTGTGTGCCTACGCCGGAGTGGTACCGGTGACCTGGGCGTCCGGCACCTCGACGCGGGTGTCGATGCGGCGCTCGGCGAACAAGCCGCTCCGATCCGCCTTGTTCCAGGCGGCGTTCTGCATGACCGCCCATTCCCCCGGCGCGAAGGCGTACTACGCGGCCCGCCGCGCCCGCAGCGCGGACCACCCGACCACCATCCGCAATATGGGGATCCGGATCACCCGCTCGCTCTACCACTGCCTGCAGACCGGGGTCCTCTACGACGAGGCAGCGGCCTGGCCGCAGCAGTATCCGGGGAGCGGGGTGGCCGTACCGGTCGATCTCACCGCGTCCTGAGGACGAGCCGGGGCCGCTGGTGCCGCCCGGACGACGGTCCGGGCGGTTCTTCCGCTCCCGGCGCCAGGAGCGGCCCGCGGGCGGGCGGCCGGGACATGCCCGTAAACATCCCGGGCCTTCGAGCCCCTACGCGGGAACGGCAGCCCCATATGCCGCCCGCCCGCCACCACACCGACCACATCGATGGGAACACCCGTATGGCCGCTGTTCAGCACACCCCGACCGCAGTCCTGCACAGCAACCTGTCGCCCGGGAGCCCCCAGTGGCACGCGGTGCGGCGGTCCGGGATCGCCGCGAGCGAGATCGCCGCAATCCTCGGCCTGTCGCCGTACGAGACGTGCGAAGCGCTCCTCGCCCGCAGACGCGGCGCCCCGGCTGCACCGCTCCCGCCCCGTAACGCCGGGCTCGCCGCTCTGGGACTGCGTCTGGAGCCCGAGGTCGCGGACCTGTTCGCCGGGCTGCACCCCGAGTTCACCGTGGCGGCCACCGGTATGTGGCAGAACATCCGGCGGCACTGGCAGCTCGCCTCCCCCGACCGTCTCCTGCTCTCCCCCGCCCGCCGGATCTTGGCCCTGCTGGAGATCGAGACCGACCCCACCGGCGAGGGGTGGGGCCCGGACGGCACCGCCCAGATCCCGCCCCACTGCCGGGCTCAGGTCCAGTGGCAGATGGACACGCTCTCGGTCCCGCTCGCGTACGTCGCCTTGCGGATCGGCGACGAGGAAGGGCGCCGGGAGTACCGCGAGTACCGAATCGGCCATGTGCCGCTGGAGGCCGCCGCCGCACGCGCGGAGGCCGAAGCGTTCCTCGCTCTCGTCCGGGCCGGTGGCGGCCCGGACGGCCGTCCGGGAGCGTGAACAAGCCGTGGTCGGCGGCGATGGAGACGGCGACAGCGTCACCGTGACCCTGTACGAGGGCCCGTACGACGGGCTGGAGATCGATGTCGAGCGGGACGACCCCGACCCGTGGATCGCGATCATCACCGACGGCGCCCCCGCGGGGCGCGCTCTCTACGCCCCGGGCGACGACGGCATCTGGCGCCACCGCGGGCACATCCCCTGGGGCCACCTCTGACACCCCATTAGGAAGCCACTGCTCCGGCTAGATGTGGCGGTGATCACGTGGGCACCAACCCCCCTCGGTGGTACGTTTATTTACCAGTAGGGCGGGGTTCGGAGCCCGCAGCTCCCGGCCCCCGCCCTACCACCAGCACAGGTCGGAGTACGCCCCCGCGTTCGCGGGATAGACCCCGCAGTGGCGGGGATGGTCCAGTTGAAGGGACGGATTCCGCACAGTCCGTCTCATATTCCCCGCCGTAGCGGGGGTGACCGCATCGCGGCGGGCAGGCACCTGCTCTCCGCGACAAGAAAGCCCGTGCCCGCAGGGACCGCGCCTGTGCCGGTCAGGGCCGGAGACCACCGGGGTGGTCTCCGGCCCTGACCCTTTTCCAGCCACCGGCGACCCTCGCCGCCCAGGCTCTCGTCCGCGGCAAACCTGATGGGACCTGCCGAATTGGATCGCGGGGGCTCTCGTTGCCGCACGGATCGGCTTGAAGTAGATGAGGACGAGGTGCACCCACCACGTCGGCTCGACTCCGTCCGGGATGGTGACCTGGTGCTCGTTGGCGGTGACCAGGGAGCGGAATTCGGCCGGGCGGGCGTGGACAACCGCTTCAAGGAGATGCCGCATCCGTTCGTGCGCCACGGCGCCCGACGGGAGGGTAATGCCCAGTACGGGTGCCAGCTTGGTGACCATGCCGGAATCGACCGGGATGATGCCGCAGTGGTACCCGCGGGCGGTGAGCAGTGCACACTGGGCGACCTTGTAGGGCGCCCCCCGCACCCGCGTGGCGAAGTCAAGGACCAGGGCGTCGAGATCCGCCGACTCCGCCGTGGGATCGACGCCTTCCTTCTCCCAGCTCTGGAGCAGCTCGGCGAGGGAGCGCGCGCAGTCGATCCGTGCCTGTGGAAGGCCGATGGGGCGCACCAGCGAGGCCAACTCGGCATCCGTGCTCGCGGCGAGGCCGTCAAAGCCTCGGGCGTCCGCTGCCGCGATCACCTGGGAGTAGGTTGCCACCATGCGGTAGGAGACCCTGCTGGACCAGCCGACGGCGAGCATCCGTCGAACGCGTGAAGCCGACGGCGTTACAGGTCCGGCGTGCCCACCGCTTGGTCGCCCGAGCCGCGAGCCTGCCCATGCCGTACTCGGCGATCTCACATCGGCTCGGCGTGCCGTGGGGAACCTGATCGGCCCGTTCGCGCGGACGGAGGCGCTGGCGTCCGTGGCCGCCTATCTCGCCAGGGTTCCCGTCGACATGATTGGCACGATCGTCCCACCCGGCGCTGACTCCTTCGGGCGAGTGGTCCATGCACTGGCTCTCATGCAGACTCCCCGCAACGCGCCGGATCTTGATCAATCCGGATGCTTCCTGAGCGCAGCGCTCGCCGGCGACGGCTGGTACTTCGCTCTCCCGACCCTCGCCCACATCGCCCCTGACGCGGTGAGGGCTGCTGGGGACGTAGTCGCCCGCCAACGGTGAGGTGGCCGTCACACTTCCCGCGCGAGGTTCCGTAGCCCTGCTGAATCGCCACGGTCCTCGCCAGCAGGAGCTGCTATCCCATCACTGGCTGGCGTTTCGCTAGCGTCGCTGACCTAGCGTTCCGCCTCCACTGACCACGCAGCGGAAGCCCGTACCAGGAGCACTTTCTGCGGTGACAGCTTCTCGGCGTCTCTCCCCGAGAGGGCCGAAGGCTCTCATCAGACCCTTGGGGCCTCACGTCCCCGGCTTCACCGGGACAACACGCGCCTGGGTCGCTCCCGCCTTCCCGGCGAGTTGCTCCATGCGGTGCTCAGCGCTCGGCAAGTCGTAGCTCACCACTGATGACCTCTCCTGTCCGTCTTGGACCCAGCAGACTCGGAAACTCTCCACGCGCTCTACTCCCTCGCACAGGTATGGCTCGGATCTACCCCAGTGGGAGCCCGCATCCGCGCGTGGCCGTTGGACCCCGCATGCTTCTTGACACCCTTCTGCCATCCGGCCGAATGATCACGCCCGAGGAAAGCAGCGGAGCCAAGCAGCCTTTGGGGCGGAGCGACGGCCTGGCCACTCCCGGACTTGTAGGTACGAAAACCTACCGCGCACTTCCGCACCTTGGCACCTCCGTCCGACTCCTGGGAACCCGGTGACAGCGAGTTCCCCCGGCCTCGGGCTGTTAATCCGCCAGTCAGGGAGCCGTCCCGCTTTCGGAGTACCGTGCTCCCTCACACATCCAGCGGAGAAGGAGAGTCTCTGACTCGCTGGCTGAGCCTATGGGGGGCACATGAGGAAGATCGCGATCACGTTGCTGGTAGCCCTGTCGTTGGTCGGCTGTTCCAGCGAATCGACGAACAGCGATGGTGAACCAGAGGCGAAGGTCACCGAGGAGGCGGCAGCGAGCCCGCTGGAGGAGACGGCCGAGCCATACGTGCCCCAGGCCCCGGCCCCTGTCACGGTGGAGATCACTTGCTTGGACGAGTCCTACACGTCCCACTCCTACTACTCCCCCAAGGAGGCATGGCCGACAAAGTATGACTCGTGCGAGGGCAACGCCACCGATGGGGAGCTGACGAAGCTCGAGACGAGAGCGGTCAAGGCGGCGTACGCAGACGCGGGTGACACCCGCAACCTCGGAACCCTGTACGGCTTGTGTGCCCAGAACGGACCGGAGAGCTGGAACTATCTCGATACCGCCGGGAGTCCCGAGCAGATCGCAGAGGTCAAGGGCGCACTGGTGCTGTGCCCGGACCATCCCCAGCGGAAGAAGATCGGAAAGGCCCTCGGCGGGGCAGACCGGCGCAATGAACTTGAGTCCGAAGGGAGGGCCTTCGGGGGCGGAGTCTTTCAGGTGGGCAAGGAGATCAAGCCCGGCACCTACTACACCTCCGACGTCGAAAACTGCTACTGGGAGCGGACGGACGCCAACGGCGAGGCCATCGACAACTACTTCACCAATGCGGCAAAGCGGGTACAGGTCACGATCCGACCCAGCGACTACACGTTCAACAGTGAGAGCTGCGGGCAGTGGCAGCCAGTCGGACCGTGATGCGCCCAAGGAACAGTCCCTCATGCGTGGAGGCATCCTGGGCCGACCGAGACCGCATCGGTGGCCATGGACGACTTCACCCTCTGGGGAACGATCACTTGCCACATGGGAAAGGACCTGCATTGGTGTCTTTCGGTGCTGGTCAGACCTGCTCGTGAACACCCGCAGCAAAGTGTCCAGAGCTGGCGGCGGGTGGACGGCCGACCGGATCCGCTTGTGGTCCTTCGCCTGCGCCGTGCTACTCGCCCCGGCCGCCAGTGTCGCCTGGTTCCTGTCGTTGGCGAGTGAGAGCGCCTCCCGGTGCCTCACCTACGGTGAACAGTGCCCTACCCCGCTTCCCGACATCCTCTGCCGGAATCGCCCTCCTCGTCGTTCTCCTCCTGCCCGAGCGGCTCCAGCACGGAGGCATGGTCCGGCGGACGGCGTTCGCGGCACAGGTCATCGCAGAAACGGCTGTCGTGGTAGTGATCGTGCTGCCGGGCTGAGCGTTACCGCCGGCACGGAGTGATCTGCGGACTCACCACTTTCCATCCTGCAGGATTGGATTTGCCGTTCTACAGAATGAAGCCCCCGGCGAATTGCGTCGATCCCTCAGAAGAGGGCCCGCGCCACGCCAGCGCATCAAGGGAATCCACTCTTCACTTCGAGCACCCCCATTCGCTGGGAGCGAGTCCAGCAAGGGCACGCGCGGCGGTCCCCAACCACCCACACCCTTATACACAGTGACGCCTCAGTTCTGCCGATGGCCAACAGCGGACTTCGTGCTCGCCTGAGCCTTCTCTCGATTGGCGCTTGGAACCCAAGATCGGCCGCCATCAAGAGCGCTAACCAGCGTCTGGCCTGCACCGGTCTTCAGCCAAGCCCGCGACGACAGCTTCCCGATGACACTCACCGCCCCGCTTGAAGGGAACCAGAGACCACTCAATCGAAAAGGTCAGGCCATCCCCCGCAGCGCGCGGCCGACCTGACCGTTGCTGCATGTACTCCTCACCCAGGGTTCAGACCGACGCCAGACGCCGCCACCACTCAGGTCGTGGAGGATGTCCGGGGTGGCAGACCTGTGAGGTGCCCCTGCGTGGAGGGGCTCACCGTCGGCGAGGGCCACCGAGGTGCCGGGGGAGCACGGCAGCGACGATCTTCGTCCAGCAGGCGGCCTGGGACGCATCGAGGATTCTCCGCAGCTCCCCAAGTCGGGCGAGGCGGCGGGGTTCACACCACTGGCCACACATACCCCTGCGCTCCGCTCGCTGCCCCGCTCCTTTGACGGTGATGTTGCTGCCTGGCGCCTGAGTGGGAGTCCAATGTCGCTGCTCCACAAGACCGCTAAGGCCGCGGGACGTTCGCACCATGCAGGCGACGCTTCGGGTATCCGAGGGCTTGTGCATCTGGATCTGTTGTGGCCGATGGGTACTTGTTGGTGTCGTTTTTCAACGGTCTATATGTGGGGTGATGTTTCGGCATGAAGATGAACGTTTCTTGAAACGTGATGCTGATCACATCGCAATCAGTGGTCGCAGGTCACGCGCCGTGTCTCATGCGGATGATTGCGTTCCGTCGAGAACTTGTGTCGCAGAGTTAACTCTGGATGGGGTTCGTATCGATGAGTGGGGTGAGAGCGAACGGTTCTCACTCGGCCCGCAACGACGCGACGCCGGGGGCCATTTGAAGCAAAGGAGGAGTCAGTGGGGCCTCAATGGGCCTGGTACGCGCTGGTATTGGCCAGCGTCTACCGGATGACCGCAGCGAGCCTCGCCGTCACCGCACGGCGCACGGTCCGCGTAGCCTCGCAGACTCGCGTGGAGTACCACTCCGTACTGCGTGTCACCACATTCCGCATCGCCGTACCGGCCGAGCGCCCTACCGGGCGTTGCCCCATGGCAGCGGTCACCTACCCCCCTCCGCAGGAGAAGGCACCGTGACCGACTCGACCGAACAGGAACACAGCGTCATGGAACCCGCGGAACTCCCCGTTGACTTCGAGGCCTTCTTCGCACTCCATAAGAAAGAATTCCTGCGCGTGGCCGGCTCACGGCTGCGGAACCTCCATGATGCCGACGAAGCCCTCATGGAAGCGGCCGTGGTGATGTACGAGAAATGGCCCGACATCCTCGCCCACGCGAACCCCATTGCCTGTGCCTTCTCCATCGTCAACGCCAGGGCCATCGACTTCTACCGTCAACGCATCCGCCGCGCCTCCCGCGAACTGCCCTACGACGAAATCGCCCACACCGACCGACCGACCGTGGACGATCTCCTCATCCTGCGAGGCCACGACAGCCTCGACCGGGCCCTCGCCCGCCTGGAACAGCGCGCCCCGGTCCAGGCGAACTGCGTCAGACTTCGCTACCTCGCCGACCTCTCCTTCGAGGAAGTAGCCGCTCGCCTCGGTATCACCAAAGGAGCCGCCAAGACGAACGTCCACCTCGCCGTGAAAAAGCTACAAGCCCTCATGGACCTCCCCCCTGCGGGGAAAGGGAATTCCTGATGCCGGAACACATCCTGCGCGCCCAAGCGCAGCTCCTCCACGAACAGTTCGACGATCACGACACAGACGACTTCATGCGCCGCCTCGCGGCACGGATCGCCCGCGAAACCGCCCACGCGAACCACCCGACAGCTGACGACCACACAGCACCCGCCGCCCCGCCAGCACCACCCCCGCCGGACCAAGGCACCCCACCACCTCCAAAGACCGCCTGGCCACTGAGCCTGCGCAAGCTCCGCCGCCGCCCCGCTGTGGTCACCGTCACGGACCAAAGCAGTCAGGTCGCCGTGCTCAGACGCATCCAGCATCTTTGTGATGCTGTGCTGCGCTCCGAGGACATCGGCACCCTCAAAGACTTCGCCGACGACTACGACCAGGCCGGAGCGAGAACCTTCGCCTGCCTGCTCTACCTCACCAACCGCCGAGAAAGCGCCCTCTACTGGTGGCGATTCGCCGCAGGAGCGGGAGACCCCCTCGCAGCCCACCTCCTGGCAGCCCACCACGCTGCCGTCGGCTGCGAGACCGACGCTCGGCTCTGGCGTGCCTTCGCCCGGATGCTGGGATTCACCAAACACCACCTGCCCCAACCGCTCGGGAAACAGGCCGACATCGCCGAACACGTCGCCCGCACCGTCCCCGGCAATAGCCAGCAACGCCAGTTCATGGAGTCCGACCACCTAGCCCGAGAACTCATTCACCACTGACTCCGGCTAGCCGCGGGATGGGAGCAAGGCCACAAGCCAACGCTCCCGCCCACGGAAACGGCCTGGCCTCCACCCGCGCGGTGCCTGGTCCCCCAGACCTCCCAGGTGGAGTGCCGAGAGTCCTACGAATCGAAACCCACCCCTCGAGACGTAAACAGGTAAGAGGGGAGACCGTTGCGCGGCCGTGGCTTTGGACGGCTGGCCCCGCTGAGGTCTCCCCTCCCTTTCCGTCACTGGAATCCGCCCTATCTGAGGACAGACGAGACAACCCATGACAACGACCGACGGTACCCCAACGCCGGCCAGGCATATGTCCCGAACGCTGGGCGCCCTCACCGTGGCGGCGGGCGTCCTCGCCATCACCGCAGTGGTCGCTCTCGCCTGGACCGGCCACGACCGCGCAGCCACTGCGGTGGGCGCCATCGGCGCAGCTGTCTGCACCGCTGGCGGAATTCGTGTCACGGTGAACATCCGTCGCTAGCTGTGTTCTTCTGGACCACCGAGCTCGACGCATTCTGCCGCGCCCTCGGCGACAGCCTGGGGCGGGCGTGGGAAGGCGTCTCGCGGCCCCCGATCCAGTCGATGCCCGCCTGCCCCGTTGGCTCTCGGCACGGGGTTGGACTAGGCAACACGATGCCCCAGAAGACCTGGGTCTACGGCGGGCTGCGTGGCAGGGACGAGCATCAGCCCGGGATCAAGTGAAGGCTTATGCGGGCCGTGTCGTTCGATTCCCGCGGGTACTCAGCGTGTTCTTCGTGGGTGGCCCGGACGATTTCCTCATCCATGTGGCGTGCACTTCGAGCGCGGAGCTACGCGACTTCGTGTGATGACCCGCCGCTCGCCGTCGGAACAACACCCATCCACATCAGGAGCGACTGTTCACCACGTAGTGGCTGTCCGTCGTCGCAGATCCCGAGGGACGCGATCCTCGCAACTACCTGGCGTTCCTCGGTCTCGCCGCCGCACTGTGCCGCGACAAGCGGCTGTTCTCTCTCGCCGGATAAACATGCCCCTCAGGTCACATCGGCATCCATGACTATGGACGTGCCCGTAAACGACCTTGTGAGGTCGATTTTGGCCAGCTTTTCATTTTGCAGTGCGAACAGTCCCGCGGTCCTGTTTTCTGGTCTGAACCAGTTTGCAGCATCGAGACCATTCGAGGATTGCCGAACCGGTGCACTGGGTGTACTGCATGCCACATTTTGCTGCCCCTCGCACACGAAGGGGAATGGGTAGGAGTACACCTCTCCGACTGAGGTATTAGAACGCGCCCGTCCCTGGACCGGAGCGGATGGACATCGTCACAGCTGGCACTGATACACCCTGCAGAAGAAGAGAGGTTTGATCTCCGTGTGGCACACCGCGGAAACTCGCGTTCAGAACCAGAAGGTCAGCGAAAAGGAAGAGGCGTTCGTCCCGGATAGGCGCCGCGGAGAAGCCGCTCCGACGATTGTTTCCAAGGCTCTTGAGGAAACCTCGTGAGCCGCCAGGTCAAGGCTGCCCTGACCCTTGCCCTGTCCCTCTGTCTGGCAGGATGCGACTCCTCACCCCCGAAGCAGACGGAGCATTCGCAGCAGCGGAGCACCGCCTCCAGCAGTGCCGACGCCCCCTCGCCTCCGAATACCCGTCAACTGGCAGCCGAACAGGTCCAGCACACACTCTCACCTCAGATCGAAAGCCTGGCCCGCACCTACGGCGAAGGGACGAACTCCCCGTGCAGCTCAGCTGCTGCGGAACTCTTCACCCCATCGTGCGCCGCCATGGCTGATGCAGTCGGAAAGCTCGCACAGAACGCCCTGGCCGAGATCCAGGGGAAGAGCGTCCCTTTTACAACGATGCGCAGGGTGGCCATGTCCGCGCGCAACGCTGCTGAGCAGTATCCGAAACTATCCTGCGGGACACTCCCCTCCAGCGCTTCCGTCCAAGAGGCATGTCGCAAGCACGGCGCCGTGATCGCCCAGTCCCCCGTGGATTTCCGGGACGGCGTGAACATGGGACTCGCGGGGAAATGACCACGTTCACTGGAAGACGTGCTGGCGTGTGAGGAAAGCCCCACGGAGCGGCGTACAAAGCTGTCCCGGCGTCGCCAAGCGCTGCTGCGCCGGTCGCCGGCACCATCGGCGTCGCGGGCCGCGGGGTGGGAGCTGCGGCGCCCGCATGAGCGGGGGGCTGGGCCGGCCCGGGGGATACGACTTCCGCAATATGGGCAACAGGCCGGGTCCGAAGGCCCGTCCAACCCTGGACCCCGCGCAGCGGGGGTGGTTCGTTGCTACCGGTGCGATGCGAAAGGGGGATCGTCCGCGCTACTTGGGGGCGGAGTTCTGTCGTTGGTGGCTGGGGAGTCCGCGCCGGGTCAGGTTGGAGTCCGCGAGTCACGATGCTGTTCGACTGGTCCGCCCTCAACTCGACCGCTGTCTGCGCCTGGAGTTGGGAGACAGCCCCAGAGGGCGGCGCGCGAGGTCCGCGCTGCCAAGGGGCGGAGTCGTGGTCGAAGTCTTTGCAGGATGGGCCGTCTCCGCGGTCGCCGCCCCTAGGAGGACGACTCAGCGGCCGAAGGTGCATTCGGCGACGCTTCCGGCCGGGACCGTCTGGAGCCCTGTGGGCAGCGCAGGCCGCAGACCCACCACAGGCCGGGGTATGGCACCGCTGGAGTGGACGGTATCGAAGCGCTTCCATGTCCCTGGTCGCACGTAGCCTCTCGCCATGCAGACAACTCTGATGATCTACGACGGCACCGCACCGGCTGACTCCGACGTTCCGCGTACCGGGGGCGTGCCGCTGGCTCCTGCGGGATTCACCTGGCCCATGTGCGGCTCCTGCTGCGGGAGGCCACTACAGTTCTTCGCCCATCTCCACGTCGAGTACGGCGTCCTGTCGGTGTTCGTGTGCCAGAACGACCCCGGCGCATGTGAGTTCTGGGATGCGGCTTCTGGCGCGAATCGGGTCTACCTGTTTCCCCGGGAGGGGCTCCGGCCGGTGGTCGTGCCGGAGATGGGAGTGACGCTCCTGCCTGCCACCTCGGCCATCCGCACCCACGTCGTGACGCTCGACCCCGAGGAGGATGACCACGACGAACTCGCGCCTGACCCGTACGACCTTGCCCGCTCGGGATGGAAGCGGGAACCCGAAGAACGATTCGGGAAGCAACGCGAAGTGCTCGGGTCACTCGGAGGCAGCCCTTCCTACCTCGAAGACGACCGACTCCCCTCATGTCCCTCCTGCACCGGCGCGACGGAGTTCGCGGCACATCTGGAGGAAGGGATCTCCACACAGACCGCGATGAACCTCGGCGGCCAACTCGGCTACGTCTTCGTCTGCCGCGCCTGCCGCACAGGCGCCTTCCTCACAGACTGAGCACACCACACCACACCACGGCCGTCGCACCGTCAGCCCCGGGCTCGGAGCCCAGTACCAGGCGAACAGCGTTGTCCCACTGCCACCGACAGAGCCCTGGTCTCGATATCCGGGTCTGCGAAGCTGATGAAGTCCTCGGAGCCGAGCACTTGTGTTTCTGTGCTGCGGGATCGGTGCGGATCGCGGTATGGGTGGGGGATGCGTCTGTCGCCTCCGGTCCATCCGATGCTCGCCCGCTCCGTGAACGAACTGCCCCGCGCGAGGGCGGCTGACCGAAGCGTGTTCGAGCAGAAAGTAGACGGGTACCGCGTTGTGGTGTTCGCCCGTCCGGGCGCCGGGTTCGTCCAGTCTCGCCGTGGGGCGGACTTGAGTGGAGCCTTCCCCGAGATCGCGCGAGCCGCAGCCGGGTTGGGCGTTGAGGTAGTTCTCGACGCCGAGCTGGTGGTGTTCAACCAGCAGAGACTTGACTTTCCGGCCCTTCAGCAGCGGGCGCGGCGCAGAGGAGCCTCGGCCGAGTTGGCGGCTCGGGACCAGCCGGCGCACCTGGTGATGTTCGATGTGCTGGAGCTCTCCGGCACCGTGCTGCTGGATCGGCCTCTCCACGAGCGTCGAACCGTGTTGGAAAACCTCTTTGTTGCTCGGGAGCTCGGCGCGCCGTGGGCTTTGTGCCCGCAGACCGCTGATCGGGAGGTGGCGCGGGGTTGGTTGGATCCGGCTTGGGGTGCGGTGGGGGTGGAGGGAGTGATGATCAAAAATGTGATGCAGCGCTACCTGCCGGGTGAGCGGGGGTGGTTGAAATTGCGTGCTCGGATGAGTGCGGAGGGTGTCATTGGTGGGGTGACCGGCGAGGTGGGCGCTCCGCATGCGGTCTTGCTGGGACGCTTCGATACCGGCGGTGGTCTGCGTCTGATCGCCCGCTCGACGCCGCTGTCGTCGTCTGCGGTGGTCGAGTTGGGTGCCGTGTTGCGTCCGGCGGGAGCCGAGCACCCGTGGTCCGAACGCCGTTTCGCCGCGGCGTGGGGTAGTCGCGAGCCTCTCGACTTTCAGGTTGTGGTGCCCGAGTTGGTGGCGGAGTTCGCCGCCGACACTGCGGTGGATCGCGGGCGGTACCGGCACCCGGTGCGCTACCTGCGCCTGCGTGACGACATGTCGGTGCAGGATCTGTCCGGACCGTGAAGAGGACGCTGCGGGCTTGCCTGAAAGTTCGAGCGAGAGTGTCAGTGTGGCATCGTCGTTCGGGTCAGGCGCAGGGGAATGCTCCCGACCGTCAGCGGGTCGGGAGCTTGTAGTTCGCGAATCCCGGCCCGGGCAGCTACTGCCGCTCCGGACCGGGCCCGGCGCACATCACATCCCCGTCGAATGTCCGCAGGGCTGAGGCGATCGGTGCGGCTTCGAGTGCCCTGCTCAGGCGTCGGCTGTGGCCGTTTCCGTGGCGACACCGTTGTCGGTGACGGGAGCGGGCTCGACGATTGAGTACCAGACGGCTCCCTGCCTCTTGTCCCGCTCCACCGCGCCCTTGGCCACCAGCGCGCCCAGTGCGTCCCGGACGACACCACCGGTGGGAGTGAGGTGCGGGTAAACCCGCCTTACCTCCTCCCCCACTTCCTTCACCGTCCGAGGCTCGCGATGCTCACGCAGCAGATGCAGCACCGCTGTTCGCAAGTTGGGCTTGTCGGCCTGACCATCTGCCACCGCCTTGCCACCCGCGGGCGCGCCGCTCGCGGAGTCCGCACTGACCTTTGCTTCCGTCCCTGCACGGACCGCGCCGCTCTTGGACGAGCGCCTCTTGCGGGGCCGGGGGACCGCGGTGTCGGACTGCGGCTCGGAAATAGTGTCCGCGTCAGCGCCGGTTGCCTCAGAAGCTCCTGAATCCTCGGACGTCTTCTGCTCTTCCGCGGAAGCAGGCGATGGCGACACCCGATCGCTCAGGTCCGCGAGCAGGACCTCTTCCCCCTGCAGCAGGTTCAGGCGCTCGGTCAGCACTGACACCTGATCACGGATCCGGCCCTGTTCAGCCCGGTTCCGGTCCAGATCGGCCCTGATCTGGACCGCGTACCGCTCTCTCACATCAACAGCACTGACATCCGATTGATTGGGCATTCGTCACTCGCTCTCCGTCGTGTTTGTCATGAGATCCCCAGCCAAGAGTGCTGCACCCAGAGCCTCAGGCGCGACATGCCAGGCCAGTACGGCCCCAGCCCCACGATGGGCTCTCCGCAGCCGGCGCCACGCAAAGCCTGCGGCCCGTCTGCTTCTCTCCGGGCAAGTTCCAGGGATACTCACCGCGCTGAGGGTAACGGTCAGGCGCCCCCGCTCGCTCTAGCCGTAGGGGCTCCCCCGTCTCCGCTCTATGCCGTTCGGGAACTCCCCGTGGTGGAGACACGCCCGAGGGGACTGATGTAGAGCGTCAGCACGGCCGAACCCTGGCCCAGCGCCACCCCTACGTCGCAAGGAGACCGCAACCTGTAAGCGGCCGTGTCCAGCAGCGGTCGGCACTCGTTGTCCAGGTCGGTAGGTCGACCACCAGGCGTGCCAAAGACGGGTACGCCGGCATGGTGTCCTGTAGAGCGCCCCGCAGTCGCGTACTTGGACCTGGCCCAGCGGGTGCGGGCTGCTGAGTTGATGATGGTGTCCTGACCGCACAGTGATCGTTGCGAGGGGTGCTGCGCTACGACCTGCCTGCCCGAAGGTGCGGTGATGTTCCTCGGTAGGTGTCGTTCTGGGCTGACTTCCAATGCCCGCGTTCTGGCCGTGCCACGGGTGCCGCAGCCTTTCGCGTAGGAGGAGCGGGTCTGGAGGGTTGCCGCTTCGTCTCCTGGTTGAGCTCCGCATACCCATCGGGGAGAACAGAGCTCAGGATCCGCGCGGTTGTCACGAGAGCCGGGGGGAGATTGCCGCCAAGCCCTATCTCCGCCTTGACTGTTGATGACCGGGCCGTGGTGCAGATGGTGAGTATCGCTCCGATCCGCATCCGCTCCGAAGCAATCAATACACCCAGTCTCAGAGGGTTCAGCCGAGGGCCTAGGCGAAGGTGGTGAGGAGAGAGGCCAGGACGGTGACTACGGCCAAGGCAACCATGACAGTCCGTGCTGCTGTTCGGCGCGAGGCTGCACGGCGGGTGTCCCCGAGGCGGCAGCACACCGTCTGGGATACCTCTGCGGTTTGGTCTGATGGTGGGAAGGGGGTGCCGGTCAGGTTCAGGAGGCGGGCGACGATGAGGGGTGGTCGTCCGGTCAGGGTGAAGGGGATGCCCTCGTCGGCGGCTTGATGCTGGGCGGTTCGCAAGACGGTGAGTCCGCTCCGGTCGAGGAGTGTGAGGCGGGTGAGGTCGACGGTGATGTGGGCGGGCCGGGTGGTGATGCACAGGGCAAGCACGGCTTGGGCGTCGGTGCGCGAGTCCTGATCGAGCTCTCCCGCTAGGTGCACGATCGCCTGAGTCTGCCCGTGGCCCAGGTTGGTGATGAAGCGGGTGTGATGGGAGAAGCGCGCCATCACGTCGCCCGCTTGGGCGGCCCGGGCGCTTCGCGACCGGCTGATGGAGTCCGCCGCGCACAGCCGTGCTCGATGGCAGGGGTGCGTCTGTCCCGTCTCGGTGCGCGGCGACATTCGCCGCGGACGACAGTGGTCACAGTATCTCCTGGCGAGGAGTTTCGTGGGTGCGTGGCCCCGCGGGCCCGTGAGGTGGCGTGTGCCCTGTGCGGGCTGGTCCACACCCCGGCGACCAAGGTCAGCGACGCCCCCAACAAGCCACTACTGAGCGCGGGTTGGGGCAGCCACCCGGTTCAGTGTCTCGCGGGCACGGGAACCGGGCGGACGTGGCAGACGACTATCCGGACCCGATGCCCGCGAGGAGGGACGCGGCACGCGTCACCTCTTCCAACGCCCAACCCCGCCCTGGCGTGACGGACCGGCTGACCCCATCACCCGAACGGACCCACCCGCAGCCGAGGGACCCTGCTACGGCAGACGGCGGGGCGGGCAGTTGCGGAGCGCCCAGACCTGGTGGCCCTCAGGCGCGATTCCCGTGCCGCCGTTGACAGCATGGGATCCAGGAGGCGGGGTAGGAGCGAAGACTCCGGGGCTGACGGCGCTGGGCTAGCACTCTCGGCGATGGCCGTCCGTTGGTGTCGGCCCGTGCCAGCACTTTTTCGGGTCCGTGGCCGGCGAGAGCGCTGAGCCCCAGGTGCTTGCGCATCAACGTCGGCGCCGCCCTGCCTACAGAGCTGGAGCAGTTCGTCGGCGGGCGCTCTACAGACCACGCCCCGGCGAGCCGTAAAAATGGGACTGGGACGGCGACGCTCTCTGACCCGCAACGCGGTCAGAGCGAAGCCGGCCACGTATCGGACAGCGGTCCGCGTTCCAGCTCACGCCGACGGTGCAGTCACAGGCGTCCTCGCCGTTCCCCTGTAGCTTCCCGGATGCGGTCCGCGAGCCCCAGCAGGCCATCCGGGAGGATCTGCTGATGACGAGGAATGACAGCTCGCCTCAGCGCGGGAATGACGATCGACTCATTCGAGGGCAGGGCCGTCGGCACGGGGGTGGTCTCGTGCGCGTCATCTGCTGACTCGCGCTTCGCCGGGCGGGGCGGCGGTTCTCACCGAGACGTCGAACCGCGGACCGGTGAACTTCTTGGGGTAGAGGCTGGCCTATGTGCAGTGTTCGGGCAACTGGCAAGAAGAGCGCGTGCCGTCTGGTGAGAATTCCCTGTTCAGCGGCGTGAGAATCCCCACCGAATCGAGCCTGGAGATGGCCTGTGAGTGCTGGGGTTCGGCGTCAGCGCTCCGCAGGCGTTGCAAGCTGGTGGTTGGCGGGATGCGGGGCATTTCTGCCGGTTCGCTTGAGCGGACGGACGGTGTGTTGCTGCCCTATCGGGAGAGCGGGTAGGGGCGTACCGTCAGTCTCCTGCCGCACCTAGTGTGAGATTGGCTCCGCCGTCTGAGACGGCGGAGCCAATTTTCCTGTTGTGGGGGGTTGTTCAGCGCCCGCCCCGCCGGGGCGGGCCGAGGGCAGGCGCTGATGTGCGGCCCGTTCAGTGGCCGCTGCGTCCTGCGTAGTCCCCCTGGGGCCACCTGGGGGACGGTCCAAAACACAGGACGGTGGGCGCGTGCCGGACCTGGAGGTAACGGCTGCGCCTGGGGAAAGTCTTGCACCACTGAACGGGTTTGCGCCCTGTCGTGCACGCACCATCTTACGCATTTCGGCCTTGGGGGGTGACCGTATTCCGGCCAGGGGACTACGCCGATGGCTCCGATTGCATTTTGCGTGCTCTGGCGCAACTACAAGGCCGCTGTGCCCATGGGGACGCGTGCGGCCGTTCGGCGTGTCGAGCGCGAGCGGATGTGGACCGGTGCCGTTGCTGAAGTACTCGCCCCATTCGACGACCGCCGTCGACACGCCGGGTGGAGCCCCCGTCCAGCGCAGCGCCCACAGGGCAGCATGCTGGTCGTGGCCCTACAGCGGCAGATGATTAAGGTGCCCTCGGTCCGAAGCGTGGAAGAGTAGTTCGAATACGGTGTTCCGCTCATCGGTCGCGGGGTGACGGACCGCGCCGCCGCCGATGCCGCCACCGAGTGAGTCTGCGTAGAGGGCACCCTCCGCGCTGATCAGAATGCGCGACCGAGGGAGAAACAGCGTGCGGCGCACCACGCAAGGTGCTGCGGGCATCTCGGTGGCGTCGTCTGGCAGTGGACGGCCGACGTCGGCACTCCATCCGAACAACCTCGCCGCCTCCCCGCAGGCATGGCGAACTTCCTGCAACGCGGCCCGCTCTCGGGCGCTGAGTCCAGGGGTTCGTGAGCACCGCCTGGTGCTTTCACTCTAGCGCCAGGGCTGCTGTACACGGCCTGGTCCTCGACGCGCGGCAGTGGCAGGCCTCCCGACGGCAGCGGCCACAGGACCGTTGGTGTGCGTGGAGCCCCACGACAGGAATCCTCTGCACCGCCTGCGGAACAGCACCTTGACTGCACTTGGCGTCAACGACGCCATTCCGCCCTGCCTACCCGGCAGAATGACACGGCGCCCCATACCAGCAAGACGTTCACAACCGCGTCAAGCGTGGACCAGATCAACGAGCCGAAGGGTTCTGCGATCACCTTGTCGAAATGCCCGAATGCGGCGGTGAGGGGCATGGCAACGAAAACGTACAACAGCACCGATCCAGGCAGGGACACGTACAGCACCCAGGAGTTTCTGTCCGCATCCCCTGTGATATCAGAGACTAGTCCGAAGACCATCATCAGTCCGACGTAGACGGCGGCCAGAGTCCAGGCCGCGGGGCGGGTGCAAGCCCAACTCATCATGTCTGCGCTCTCCGGTGCGGTTGGGCGCGAAGGACGGGCCCGCATCCCGGGCGCGGACCACCACGTGACTCCATTATTGAACACGTTCATAATGGAGTTGAACATGGGGCTAGAACTTGTCCAGAACGACCCTCTTCAGGTTCGCGCCCAGCTTTCCCAGTACGGCTTGGCTAGTGCTTTGTTGCTGTTGCGGTTGAGGACCGGAGCTACGCCACCTAGGCTCCGCTGCGCAGCAGGCCGCCGGTGTAGTACGCCGGGGACAGACCAGAACACCTGACCCCCTGTCACCCATACCGAACTGGGACCATGAGGCGACATCAGCCCTGTAATCAGCAGGAGCCTGCCGTGACGAGCACGCCGCCACACCCTGATCAGCACCGTCCTCCTCGCCACCTGTCTCACAGCCTGCAACCCCGGCGCCACGAGTGGCGAACCTGATAGCAAACCCAGGCGAGGAGCCGACGCGAGGGCGGAGAGCGAGTGATGACAGGCGGCCGAGGAGCCGTGTGCTGCGTTGATGACAGGGACGGGGACAAGCCGTAAGGGTGGCGTCCCCGTCCGTGCTCTGGCCAACAGTGCCCCGTACAGGGGAAGATATGAACCGCCCCCTGCTGCAGGATGCAAGGGGGCCGCATGCGCGGTGTACCGCCACATGTCCGGACGCGCGCGACCGTGGTCCGCGCGGGAGATCGCACCACGCTGGTGTCGCTGGCCGCCTGGTACGGCGGGCAGGTCCTGGTCCCGGTGGAGACGTGGGTCATCACCGTGGCGACCGACAAGAGGCTGCGCGACCTGCCCGGCACCGAACTGTCCGTCCGGGCCCGGCTCAGCGCACGAACCGAGGCAGGACTCGCCCTTGAGGACTGGGCCCTGTACACGCCGCCATCGGGCTCGCCCGGCAGGAGCAGGAGGAATCCCGGTCGGTGAGGCGCGCAGATCGGGGTACGTGGCCGCAGGGCGGGCGGCTGTGATTGAGGACGTGGCACCGGAGTGCACCGTGTACCAGTGCGCGACCGGGGACAGGCAGTATCAGGGTCGCCCTCCGCCGCGTAACGATCGCCCACGCCTATCATTTCAGCCATGGCTGATTTCGCATTCCCTCGGGACCTCCGTGACGCGCAGCTGCGGCTCCACCAGGAGCGTGCGGCCTATACGGCGCTGTGCCGGGAGCTGCCCTGGTCGGTGGAGCCGGCGCCGGGGTGGGAGGGGGACAAGCAGCTCCACAGCGACCGCATCGGCGGTATGCCGGACAGCCCCGGCTACTCGGAAACCCAGAAAGGCGAGGAAGCCAGGCTCAGAAACCTGCTCGTGGATCTGTCGATCGTCGTCTCCACGCACCCGTACTGGTCGGACGTCGACCAGGGTGAGGTGGTGTGTGAGCGCATGGCCCTGAAACGCACCCCCAGCGCGCTGAGCAAGCCCCTCGGGGACGGGGCGTCCGGCCGTGCTCGGCCCGGCGATGCGGCATCCGCCCTCACCACCGCTGCCTGACCTCTGCCCCGGCTGTCCCTGTACGGAACCCGGCTCACGGCTCCCGTTGAGGCCGTCGCGGGCGGGCGGACCTCGGGCCGTCGGCGCGGCCGGGGGGGCTTGTGCACGGAGAAGCCCCCGGGCCCTGGCCGGGGTGGGATACGGGGGGCTTCTCCGTGGGTCTGGGGCTGGGTCAGCAGCGTGCGTCGGCGGAGCTGGTTCTGTCATTGTCGGCGGGGGCGAGGTTGCCCTGCCAGTTACTGGGGACGCCGCCCATGAATCCGGTGAAGTTACCGTGGAGGTAGATGTCGATGGTGGTGGGGGTGCGGTTCCAGGCAGAGGTGAGGCTGTCGTTGAAGGCCGCCGGTACGACGTGCCGGCCGCAGCTGGGCACCCGCCACATGGCGCCCCCGCCGTCGTACTCGGTGAAGAAGCAGGTCCAGCCGTCCCGGCAGTCGGCCCACGCCCGGGCCCGGACATCACTCCCGGTGTAGTGGTACACACCCTGAGCCCCGGTCACCCGGGAATCCGGTGCGGTCTCGGCCGCCGTCGCGGCGGTGGCCGCGCGGGCATGACAAGTGCCGCGGCAGCCGCGAGCACGGTGATCAGATTCCTGCGCATGTCGAACTCCTCGCCCAAAAAGCGGAAAAGGGACCGTGGCAGAACCACCGCGCGGTGCCGGTCATCCCGCCCGCGAGGCAGCCCACTCACCGGTTGCGCATGTTCGGACACGCCGCGCAACCGGCTCCGCCAGGACATCACGCAGGCACGCCCCGCCGCCCGTGGCCGCGCCCGGCGCCGGCCGGGGCGAAGAGGTGAATCAGCGGAGCTCAGAAGCAGTTACGGACAGCCGCACGCGAACGCGCGCCTGTCCGTGGCCGGTACGCCCCGGCGCACCAGGGGGTCACGCGACCGGGGCGGGAAGTGCCGTAGGACTGCCGGTGGTCCTCGACTCCGTGGTGGCGAGCTGCCAGGATGCGCGGGACTCCCGCGATCTGAACGGGTACTGGGGTTGTCTGTGGACACCGCTACCACTGCCGCAGCATTGAACGCCGATCTGGTCAAAGCCTTGCGGGACGGCGGCAGGATCACCAGACCGCTGGTCGCGGCGGCGTTCGAGGCGGTGCCGCGGCATCTGTTCGCTCCGGGTGTGCCGCTGGAAGCCTCGTATCGCGACGATATGGTGTTCACCAAGCGTGACGCGGACGGAACTCAGTTCGGTCTCGGCTCCGTGGCTGGTGGCCACGATGCTGGAGCGCCTGGACGTGCGGCCGGACGACCGGGTGCTGGAAGTGGGCTCCGGCGGATACAACGCGGCCCTGCTGCGGCATCTGGTCGGCGCGGAGGGTTCAGTCACCAGCCAGAACATCGATCCCGAGGTGATCGAGCGTGCCAGGCGTTGTCTGGCGGCGGCCGGGTACGGGGATGTCCGGCTGGTCACCGGCGACGGGACCGTCGGGGTTCCCGACGGTGCCCCTTACGACCGCCTGATGGTGACCGTGCAGGCCACATCGGTCGCCCGGGCGTGGCTGGAGCGGCTGGCCGACGACGGGCGTCTGGTGGTCCCGCTCCGGTTGCGGGGGCTGGGGCGTCTGCTCACCTTCACCCGGGAGGCGGATCACTGGCGCGGGGACGGTTGGGACCAGTGCGGTTTCGTGCGGATGCGCGGGCCGGACGCGCGTAATCCCGTGACGACGACGCGGCTGGCCGACGGGGTCCGGCTGAGGTGGGACGGCGGCCCGCCGCCCGATGGCACCGCTCTGGCGACGGCTCTGGCGGGCGAGCGGCGTGAGGTGTGGACCGGGGTGACGGTCGGTGTCACCGAGGGCACCCGGCCGGTCGTGGACTTGTGGCTGGCGGCGGTGCTGGAGGTGTTCGGACGGCTGCACGCGGACCGGGATGCCCCGGACGGCCTTCAGGTGCTGCCGGGCGGCAGTCCCGCCTCCTGGAATGCGGACAGCCTCGCCTATCTGACGATGCGCCCGGCGGACTCGGTCGGCGCCTGGTTCGAGTACGGCGTCGCGTGGCACGGCCGGGACGGCACTGTGGCCGAGGAGTTCGCGCAACAGCTGCGGGTGTGGGACCGCGACCACCGCGGCGACTCCGCACCGGTGCTCCGCGTGTATCCCCAGGGTGTCCCGGAACACCAGCCGGATATCGGGCGGGTACTGGAGTGCCCCGGTCCTGCCATGGTGCTCGCCTGGTCGTGAACACGGCCGGCCCCTCGATCTCTTGGGGCACCATAGGGATCGGCTGCGCTCGGCAACCCGCGCCGTCAGCACAGCACACAGTCCTCCTCGCCTCCTCACGGCGTCCCCGGTCGGCCGGGCGCCAAGAGGCGAAGCGGGGAGAGTGCGGAGGCAACGGGACCGGTCTCCGCCCCCGGCCCCGGGCCCTGCGGCCCAGACCTTGGCCAGGGGCCGGGCCCGGTCCCCTGGCCCGCCCTGACCGTCTCGCTTTCGGCGCGCGCCGTCGTGGTGGAGCTCCGGGTTGGATAGTGTCGCCGTATGACGACCGGCCAGCATCAAATCCCTTCCGACTATGCCCAGTTACTCGATGAGATGATCGCGGAGCTGCGTCGGCTCGACGCGCTGCGCACGCCCGGGGTGGAGGCGGCGATCCGCGCTGTTCCCCGGCATGTGTTCCTGCCCGAGGTGACGCCGGAGAAGGCGTATGCGGCGGAGTACGCGCTGGTCACCAAGCGGGATGCGCAGGGGGTTTCGCTCAGCTCGGTCAGCGCGTCGCGGATTCAGGCGTTCATGCTGGAGCAGGCCGATATCCGGCCCGGGATGCGGGTGCTGGAGATCGGGTCGGGAGGGTACAACGCGGCGTTGATCGCGGAGCTGGTGGGCGGGTCCGGTGAGGTGACCACGGTCGATATCGACCCGGAGGTCGTCGACCGCGCCCGTGGGCTGCTGTCCGCGGCCGGGTACGGGCGGGTGCGGACTGTGGTCGCAGACGGGGCCGGGGGCGTGCCGGAGCACGGGCCGTACGACCGGATCGTGGTCACGGTGGAGGCGGCGGATCTCGCGCCGGCGTGGGTGGATCAGCTGGCCGGGTCGGGGCGGATCGTGGCGCCGTTGCGGATGCGGGGGCTGACCCGGTCGGTCGCTTTTCAGCGTGACGGCGACCGGCTCGTGTCCACGGACTACGAGGTCTGCGGCTTTGTGCCCATGCAGGGCAGCGGCGAGCTGCGGCAGGACCTGGTCGTCCTGCACAACGTGCCAGGCGAGGAGGTAGGGCTGCGGCTGGACGGGACGCGGGCGGACGGGGCGAAGCTCCGGGAGGCCCTGTCCGGGCTGCGGGTGGAGGCGTGGTCGGGGGTGACCCTGGGCCGGGGGCTGTCGTATGAGGGCCTGGATCTGTGGCTGATGTCCGCCCTGCCCGACTACGCGCTGATGGCCGCCACCCGGCAGGCCCGGGACCGCGGTGTGGTGGCCTCCTGGTCACGTATGGGCGTGTCCACCCTCCTCGAAGGGGACGCGTCCTTCGCCTATCTGACGATGCGGCCCACCAGCGAAGAAAGGACCGAGTTCGAGTTCGGCGCGGTGGGACACGGGCCCGAAGCGGGAAAGGCGGCGTCCCGGCTGGTGGAGGAGATCAAGACCTGGCACCGCAGCCACCTCAACGACCGCGCGGAGATCGCCGCATACCGGTCCGGTACATCGGACGAGGAGCTTCCCCCCGGGCGGGTGATTGAGCGCCCGGCGTTCCGTTTCACGATCTCCTGGCCCGAGGGGCGCTAAGCCCCGCGGTCAGGTGTTCTGGCACATCTCTCTACAGAAGGGGATCTGGTGGACAACGAGACACCGTTCGTCCAGGGCGACTTCGACCTGGACGTGAGTTTCGCCGAGAGGGGTTCGCTGGCCGGGGTGCTGATGAACAGCACCAGTGACAACTGCGGCAGCACGGATGAGAGCGCCTGCGCTGGGTGCGTCATCGACTGAGCGGCAGGCCGTTGCGGCCCCGGTGCCGGGGCCCCTGCCCAGGGGGCCCGGCACCGGGTGCGGGTGCCCAGGAGGGGAATGGGGGCGGGAATGTACCGGCAGGTGGAAGCGGCCTTGGTACGTGCCACCGCCTACCCGGATGGCCTCGCCCTGCCGCCGTTCCCGGAGGAGTCGGGATGCGTGGAGGCGGATTGCGGTAGCTGGCGGCGGTGGATCGGGCAGGTGTGGGCGATCGAGGCGGTGGTGGAAGCCGTTGGGCTGGCCAGTCCCGGGCTGGCCGAACAGGTGGGCCGCATCGTCGCGGGCGGGATGGAGAGTTCCCGGCGTGTTCGGCGAGCGGCGGTGTCGCTGCACCGCTACCTGGTGCGCTGGGCGCACCGGTCCACTCCGTTCGGGCTGTTCGCCGGCGTCGCACCCGCCCGGATCGGATCCCGTCTGGAGATCCGGTGGGGTCGGGAGCACACGGCGGTGGCGGGGGCGGATGCCGTGTGGCTTGCGGACGTGATCCGTCGGCTGGAGTCGTTCCCGGAGCTGCTGGGCCGGTTGTCCGTCGCGGCCGATCCCACCTGTGTGGTGCGCGACGGGCGCCTGCTGATTCCCTGTCGGCGCCCGGCCCGCGACGAGGAGCGCGGGCCTGGTGAGATCGGGATCCGGCATACCCGGGCCGTCGCGACGGTGATGTCCGCCGCCGCGTCGTCACCCGTCCCGGTCGCCCGGCTGATCGGTAGGCTCCGAGCCGCCTATCCCAGCACTCCTTTACCTGCTTTATCGGGTCTGGTGGCGGAGCTGGTGGCCCACGGGTTCCTGCTCACGAGCCTGCGGCCCGCGATGACGGCGGTCGACGGCCTGGGTCATGTGCTCGGCGAACTGGCCGCCGCTGGCGCCGGGAGCGTTCCCGCCGTCGCGTCTCTCGTCCACGCGTTACGGGAGGTAGAGGCAGGGCTCGCCGCCCACAACACGGCTGCGCCCATGGCTCGCCGGGCGCTGCGAACCTGTGTCGCCGGCCGGATGCAGGCCCTGACCGAGGTGGCGGGCCAGCCGCTGCGGGTTGATCTGCGGCTGGACTGCTCGCTGACGCTGCCCGAGGCGGTCGCGCGGGAGGCGGAGAACGCCGCCGGGGTTCTGGCCCGACTCACTCCTGCTCCGGCCGGGTCACGGTCGTGGCGCGATTATCATCGGCGGTTCCTCGACCGGTACGGGCCCGGCGGCACCGTCCCGGTCATCCAGCTCACCGCCCCCGTCACCGGTCTCGGACTCCCGGCCGGATACCGGGGCTCGCTCGCTCCCCGGCCGGCGCCGGAGTTCACGGCACGCGACGAGCAGGTCCTGGCGCTGGCCCAGCGGGCAGCCCTCGACGGTGTCCGGGAAGTCGTGCTCACCGACGAGGTGGTCGACGCCCTGTCCGCCGGAGCGGCAGGGGCGCCGCTGCCGCACATCGACCTGCGGTTCCGCATCCACGCACGGACGCCTGCCGCACTGGACCGGGGTGACTTCACGCTGGTTGTCACCGGGCTGAGCCCGGCGGCCGGTGCCACGACGGGGCGATTCCTCGCTCTCCTGGATGCCGTCGACCGCGATCGTATGCAGGCCGCGTACCAGCAGCTGCCAACCCTGACACGGGGTGCGGTGCGGGCCCAGGTGTCCAGTCCGCCGCTGAACGTGCGGACGGAGAACGTCAGCCGTTCCCCCGCCCTGTTGCCCCGGGTCATATCCGTCGCCGACTACCCCTCCCCCGCGCAGGTGCGGCTGGAGGACCTGGCGGTCACCGCAGACCCGGAGGGGATGTATCTGATCGCGGGGGCGACCGGGGAGGTCGTGGAGCCCGCGCTGCTGAACGCGGTGGAACTGGCGCACCAGACGCATCCGCTGGCCCGGCTGCTGTGCGAGGTGCCGCGCGCCCGCGCCGCAGCCTTCGGCCCATTCGCCTGGGGAGCGGCGCAGAAGCTGCCGTTCCTGCCCCGCATCCGCCACGGCCGTACGGTCCTCGCCCCGGCCACCTGGCGCATCACCGCCTGCGAGCTCCCCGGACCGTCCGCCTCCCCCGCCCAGTGGCATCAGGCCCTGATGGATCTGGGACGGCGCCTGCGACTGCCCGCCGCCGTGGACGCCGGCGACAGTGACCGTCGGCTACGCCTGCGGCTGGACCATGCCGCCGACGCCGGCCTGCTGCGCGCCGAGCTCGATCGCCCTGGGCACGCCACAGTGCGGGAAGCGCCGGAGGAGTCGGAGTACGGCTGGTTCGGACGGGCCCACGACATCACCCTGGCGCTCGCCTCCACCCGAACCCCCGCGCCGCCACCGCTGCGACGGGCCGGGAACACGGTGCCGGTCCCCCGCGACCACGGCCACCTCCCAGGCGCCTCGGGCTGGGTCTTCGTGAAGCTGTACGCGCCAGCGGACCTGCACCCGCCGATCCTCCTGGAGCATCTGCCGCGCCTGTGGGCTGGCTTCGGCGAGCAGGGCGAGTGGTGGTTCGTGCGCTTCCGTGATCCGTCCGACCACATCCGCCTGCGCATCCGACTGTCCTGGCCGGACGGGTTCGGGAACGCCGCCGCCTCGGTCGGCGGTTGGGCGGCGGATCTGCGGCGCCGGGGGCTGATCGGCCGCGTCCAGTTCGACACCTACTACCCCGAGACCGGCCGCTACGGCACCGGGCAGACCCTGAGCGCCGCCGAAACGGTCTTCGCCGCCGACTCCGCCGCCGCCCTCACCCAGCTGGCACTCACCACCGGCGACCGCGGAAGCGCAGTACAGGCCGTGGTCGCTGCGGGTCTCGTCGACCTGACGGTCTCCTTCACCGGTGACACCGCCACCGCGATGCGCTGGCTGACCGGCCACATCACCACCACGGCGGCTCCGCATCCGGCCCGCTCACTCCATCAGGAAGCCATGCGGCTGGCCGTCCCCGGGGACGGGTTCGCCGCTGTTCGGGCGCTGCCGGGAGGAGAGCGGACAGTCGAGGCGTGGGCGATTCGCCGTGAGGCGCTCACCGCCTACCGCGAACGCCTCATCGGCGACGGCGAGGACCCGAGGAGCGTGCTGTCCTCCCTGCTGCACCTGCACCACCTGCGCACCGCAGGGATCGACGAGGCGGGCGAGCAGACCTGCTTCCGGCTCGCCCGCTCCGCCGCACTCGCCTGGATAGCCAGCCAGAAAGGAACCACGCGATGACCACGGCGTCCACCGAAGGCGCTGCCGCCGTGCGGGCGCAGTCCCTCGCCCGGGGCGCGGCCGGTGCCGCCCTGCTGGCGGTCGAGCACGCACGGCGGGGTTCCGGCTCCTGGCAGGAGGTACACGCCGCCCTCGC
This sequence comes from Streptomyces albipurpureus, assembly GCF_023701525.1. GTDB lineage: Bacteria > Actinomycetota > Actinomycetes > Streptomycetales > Streptomycetaceae > Streptomyces > Streptomyces albipurpureus. Next base: position 5,333 of record NZ_JAMQAW010000095.1, on the reverse strand, counting down.
CGCCTGCACCACGGACCTGGTCGCCGACGAGAGCGCCGGTCTGTATACGGGGGCGCCCGCCGTCGCGTTCGCCCTGCACACCGCGGCCGGGGACAGCGACCGCTACGCCCGGGCCCTTCACCAGCTTGACGCCCGGATCATCCACCTCACCACCCGGCGCCTCGAACAGGCCCACGCACGCATCGACTGCGGACAGCGGCCCCTGCCGCGGGAGTTCGACCTCTTCTACGGTCTCACCGGCCTCGGCGCCTACCTCCTCGGCCGCAACCCGAACGCTCCGGTGCTGCGGGAGGTGCTCGACTATCTCGTCCGGCTGACCCGCCCGCTGGACCGGGACACCGACCGGCTCCCCGGCTGGTGGACTCCGGCCGCCCCGGCCGCCGGCACAGGACCGGAGTTCGGCGATGGTCACGCCAACCTGGGCATGGCGCACGGCATCGCCGGCGTCCTCGCCCTGCTGTCCCTCACCGCCCTGCGCGGCACCGCGGTGGACGGCCAGCTGCAGGCGATCCGGTACATCTGTGCCTGGCTGGACCAGTGGCGCCAGACCGGCAGTTCCGGGCCGTGGTGGCCGCAGTGGATCACCCTTACCGAGCACCGCACCGGCAGTGTCGCCCGGCCCGGTCCCCGGCGTCCGAGCTGGTGCTACGGGACCCCCGGCCTGGTCCGCGCCCAGCAGCTCGCCGCCCGCGCTCTGGGCGACACCGCCCGCCAGAACGCCGCCGAGGGCGCTCTCCTGTCCTGCCTCGCCGACCCCGCGCAGCTCGCCCGTGTCCAGGACGCCGGGATCTGCCACGGCGCCGCCGGCCTCCTCCACACCGCCCACCAGGTCGCCCGGGACGCCCTGACCGACGCGTTCGCCGCGCACCTTCCCCGGCTCCGCACCCTGCTCCACGACCAGGTCCACCCGCAGGAGACGGGGTTCCTCGAAGGATCCACCGGCCCCGCCCTCGCCGTGCTGGCCGACCGGTCGTGCGGGCGAACAGCATCCGGCTGGGACCTCTGCCTCCTGACCGGACCACAGTGAACAGCATGCCGACGTCCGCGCGGCCCGTCACCGAGGAACCTGTGCTGGCCGTCCTCACCGGAACCCCGCTCGACCAGGCCGCCGCCCGGCATGGCCTGGACCCGGCAGACCTCGCCGAGGCGGTCGACACCTACCGGGCTGCCGGACAAGCCGCCCTGGACCACCACAACCGCGACTGGGTACAGGTCCGCATCGCCTTCCCTGAATGGACCGGTGCCGAGGAGACCGCCGCCGTCCACCTCGGCCCCCGCCTGCGGCAAGCGGAGGAGGCCGGGCGGATCCGCGCCTGGTGGTTCCTGCGCAAACACCCGTACTGGCGCATGCGCTGCCACCCAGGCAGTCCGGACACCACTGCCGAACTGCGGGAGAACGTCAGCGACATTCTGGACGATCTTGTGTGCGCCGGCCAGATTGTCAGGTGGCGGGAATCGCTCTACGAGCCGGAAGTCCTGGCCTTCGGCGGCCCGGACGGCATGAACATCGCCCACGCCCTCTTCCACGCCGACAGCCACCACGTCCTCACCTACCTCCGGCACCACCACCGCACCACGAACTCCGCAGGAGCGGTCGGCCGAAAGGAGCTGTCCGTTCTGCTGTGCACGGCGCTGCTGCGCGGCGCGCGGCAGGACGAACACGAGCAGGCCGACGTCTGGGACCGCGTCGTCCGCATGCGCCCCCTCACCACGGAACCACCGCCCGACCGGCTGCGCGGCATGAAACCCGCTCTCCAGCGGCTCCTGACCCTCGACACCACCCCCACCAGCAGCCTCTACCAGGCCGGCGGACCGCTGCCCACCGCGGCCCCGTGGGCAGTCGCTTTCACCGGAGCCGGCCGGAGCCTGGCGGACGCCGCCCGCGACGGCACCCTCGAGCGCGGCCTGCGGGACGTCCTCGCGAAACTGGTGATCTTCCACTGGAACCGTCTCGGAATCCCCGCAGCGGCGCAGGCGGTCCTCGCCCGGGCCGCCCGCGAAACCCTCATGAACCCGCCCCTGAGGGAAGCGGACTGATGCACCCCCCGCCAGAGGATGCCCAGACCGCTCAGCGGATGCGCACCGCCCACCGCAGGGCCCGCTCCGCCCTGGGCGTTCGCCTCGCCCCGGCCGCCCGGGAGGCCTGGGGGTGGCGCGGCCGAACCCTCAGCCGGCCCGTCTCCGCACCAGGCGGACCCGCATGGCTCCGCCTGGCCGGCATCCCCGCGAACCAGGCCGATCTCACCTTCTGGGACGGCCCCCTGACCGCCGAAGAATGTGTTCCCACCGCCGTCCCCCGGCCGCGGCTGCGCGCCCACCACGACTGGGACGACCCGCACGGCAGGTACCGCGCCGAGCTCTACGACCACACCACGGCGCCCACCATCAGCAGCGCCTCCGTCCTGATCGCCGACCCGGACCTCCCGGGACACTGGTGGACAGCGCTGCGCACCGCTCTGGAGGCTGTCGCCGCCGTCCCCACAAGCCGCCACACGATCACCCAGCGCTACCTCGACTGGGCCATGCCCCGCTTCCTCGGCGTCCCCCTCGACACCGGCGTTCGATCCTGGCGCACGGCTCATGGCGACCTGCACTGGGCCAACCTCTGCGCACCCAGCCTTCAGATCGTGGACTGGGAAGGCTGGGGACTCGCCCCGGCCGGCTACGACGCCGCCATGCTCCACACCTGCAGCCTCCTCGTCCCGTCCACCGCCGAACGCATCCGCAGCGAGTTCGGACGTCTCCTCGACACCCCGGCCGGACGCTTCGCCGAACTCGTCACCATCACCGAACTCCTGCACCACGTCGCCCGCGGCGACCACCTCCCCCTCACAGCACCGCTCCACCAGCGGGCCGCACACCTGCTGCACCGCGCCGACCGGTGATGCAAGCCGGTACAAGCCCATCCATCCCCGCACAGGACCAGCACAACCGGCACGGCCCTCGCCCCCGCCGCCCCCGGCCGTGACGAAGCCCGGAACCGCATCCTGGGTGACTGGGGCGGCTGCGCTGACCGGTCGAGTCCGCGCGTCCTGCGGCTGGGGCTCGTACGCTGGGTGCAGATCCCAGGGGAGGTCTGGAGGTTTCTGGTGCCGACGTCCCTGCTCACCACCGCGGTCAGCTTCGGGCTGGTGACCATATCGGTGTCCGTGCTGCCGGCCACGGAATCCCACAGCGTCACCTTCCGACAGATGCACCTGGCGGATCTCGGCCGGGTGCGGAACCGGACGACGTGCGAAGTGTGCGGGCAGCAGCTTCGCCATGACCAGATCGGCCGTGGGTGGGAGACGCTGGACGGTTCCCTGGTCGAGATCACCGATCAGGATCTCGACAGTCTCCCGCTGGAGCATGTCCGCGCCATCGAGGTCCTGGGGTTCAACCCGGCCACCTCGGTCAACCCGATCAGCCTGGGCCGCTCCTACTACCTCGCAGCCCGGGGCGACATCGCCGCCAAACCGTATGCGCTGATCACCCGGGCGTTGCAGCGCACTGATCGGGTCGCGGTGGCCCGGTACTCGCTCCGTGACCGGACCCGGCTCGGCCTGCTGCGGGTGACGGACGGAGTGCTGGTGCTGCAGCAGCTCCTAGCTTCGGACGAGGTCCGCTCCCCCACCCTGATATCCGTGCCCCGTACAGACGAGCCTGCCCCCGCGGAGGAGGAAGTGGCCAATGCGCTCGCACTCGCCGACGCACTCTCCGCGGAGGACCTGAGCGGCTTCACCGACGCCTACACCGAGGCCCTGACCTCCGTCATCAACGCCAAAACCGAAGGCCGCCAACCGACTGGCGCCGGGACGAGGGAGGAGGCGCCGAGTGCCCCGGTGGTGGACCTGATGGCGGCGCTGACCGAGTCCGTCACGGCCGCCCGCGCCGCGCGCGGCGAGGACGCGACCGTCCACCAGATGCCACCGCAGAAACGGACCGCCAAGAAGACGGCAGCGAAGAAGGCACCACCCGGGAAGACGGGCGGGCGCAAGCCCCGCATCGCCTGACCGGCCCGCCCAGTCCCGCGTCGGCACGGGGACAGTGGCACGGTGCCCGGCCCCCGTGGCTGTCCGCGGACACCGCGGCGGGTGGCAGAGCGGGCCGGGAGTCAGCTCTCCCTACCTTGTTGAACGGGCTGAGCGAGCCATTCGTAGGGTTGGCTCACCCAGGGGGTCCGGGTGTGGCTTTCAGAGCATGTGTCGAGTACGAGATACAAGGCGAGGTGCGCCACCCGCGCCCGGCAGGGAGCCGTCCTCCGGGGTGGCTTTGTCATGTGCTGGGGGCCCTGCGCGCTGCCCCGCTCCGGGATCAAGGCCGTGGAGGGAAAGGTGTCGATTACCGGCCAGGGGCCCTGTTTCGCGCCAGCGGTACCCGAATCGGTGCAGCTCCGGGGGCGGGCGCTGTAGGAAGGGGTCTCCCGCCTATCCGCGACAAACCTGGGGGCAGCACATGAGCGGACACACGCCACGGGTCTACTACGAGGGCCGCACCATCGGCCGCACATTCGACGGGTCAGTCCACACCAAACACGCCGAGGTCGATGACGACGGCTACATCATCGACTGCGACGAGGACACCGACCCCCAGCTCGACCTGAGCGCACTGATGGAGAATGTCGATCTGCTCCTGTACTGGCACGGCTCCGGCCGGCTGTCACTGCTGTTCCGGACCACCCTGCCCTCGGTGGATGCGTTGCGCCCCTACCTGGTCGGCGACGACTTCCACGGTGTCAGCGTCCAGGTGAGGCGGGACGACGCCGTGGTGACGCTGGCCCGGTACGAGGAGGACGGAGAGCTGACCTATTGGCTGGACGAGCCCGAAGAGTGGCTCGATCTCCTGCTCCCGCTCCACGCCGACCTGTCGGCCGGAGACCTCAGCATCCTCTACCTCGGCTGGCGCATGGCCACCTCCCACCTGTACGAACTGCAGAGCGAACGGAAGAACGCGCCGCCCATCCCGCCGCGGATCACGGCGACGGAAGAACACGGCTGGCCGGAGTACGACCCGCCGCTCGCCGCCCTGGACAGGATCCTGCGTCCGCATGACAGCCCCACGCCGGAGGGGTGGCCCATGCTCGACAAACCACCCAAGACGGGCAAGCGCAAGGGCAAGGGCAAGGACCGACGGCACTGACCGGCCCCGGCAGGCGCGAGGGCCGGTATGCCCGGAGCTGAGTGCAGCGACCGGCCACGGCCGCCCCTCTCCCGCCACCCCGGGGAGGGGGGCGGCCGTGTCAGTCCGACTTCGGTCGCCGGGCTGCCTGCGATTCCCCGGCCCTGAGCAGCGAGCGGCGCTCGCCGTGTACGGCCCGATGTTCGCCCGGTACCGGCCGGCTGGCACCTGACGCC
>NZ_JAMQAW010000094.1 GCF_023701525.1 Streptomyces albipurpureus | reverse complement strand
AAGGACTCTCCGCCTACCTCGAAAACAAAACCATCACCCTCCCCACCCCGGCCCAGGCCTGACCCGTACCCTCAGGAGATCTCATGCGCGCGGCAGTACTGCACCACACCGGAGACAGCACCCTCGACGTCACCGATGTCACCACCGCCTCCTTCGGGCCCGGCCGAGTGCGGGTAAAGATGCACCGGGCCGGATTGTGCCACTCCGATCTCTCCGCCATGAGCGGTGTCCTCGCACATCCCGCACCCTTCGTCCCCGGGCACGAAGGCGCGGGTGAGATCGTCGAGGTCGGCGAGGGCGTCACCCACCTCAAGCCCGGCGACCGGGTCCTGGTGTGCTGGATGCCCCCGTGCGACGTCTGCCCCTCGTGCAAGGTGGGCGAGGGCCATCTCTGCCGCAGTGGCTACATCAACCTCGGCAAGCCCAACTTCGAGTACGACGGGACCCTGCTGCCCGGCATCGTCGGCACCGGCACCTTCGCCGAGGAGGCGGTCCTGGACGCGAAGGGGGCCATACCGATCCCGGACGATGTCTCCTACGACCTCGCCGCACTGATCGGCTGCGGCGTCACCACCGGCATCGGCGCCGCGCTCAACACGGCCCGGGTGCAGCCCGGTTCCTCGGTGGCGGTGGTAGGCCTCGGCGGTGTGGGCATGAGCATCGTCCAGGGCGCACGGGTGGCCGGAGCGGCACAGATCGTCGCCGTCGACCCCACCGCCAACCGCCGTGATCTGTCCCTGAAGTTCGGGGCCACGGAGGCCGTCGCCCCCGATGATCTGCCGGATGCCGTCCAGCGGCTCACCGGCGGTTTCGGCTTCGACTACACCTTCGAGGCCGTGGGCAAGCCCGCCACCCTGCGCGCCGCCTACGACGCCGCCCGCACCGGCGGGGCGGTCTGCCTGGTGGGCGTCGGCTCGCGCTCCGAACTACCGGACATCAACATGTTCGAGCTCTGCCGGAGCGAGAAGCGGATTCTCCCCTCGTTCTACGGCGGCGACGATGTCCGCCGCAGCCTCACCAAGATCATCGACCTCTGGCGCGCGGGCCGAATCGACCTGGAATCGATGATCACCCACCATGTACCGCTGTCCGACGTCAACGAGGCCATCCGGCAGATGCACACGGGCGAGGCGCTGCGCACCGTCATTGACATCACCTGACACCGGCTTCCGGAACTCGATCGGTTGGACGGGCTCGCGCCGCTGTTCGGCGGCCGGCACTCCAGGACCTGGCAACCGTGTCCGTACCGGACCTGCATCCCCCCGGTGACGTGCCGCCGCGCGGCGCCCACCGCCATCCATACGGAAGTTCCGTCATGAACCGCCACGCACGGACTTCCCTGTCCGCGTCGCGCTAGCGCGAACCGCATATCCCTGACATGGCGTCTTCCCGCCGCTTCCCGCCATGGCGGGACCCGAGACCTGGTCGGCTCGGCCTCACAAGGGTCCGCAGCGATAGCGAGCCGCATCGGCCCGCACACCGTGGCACAGGGCCGATCCCGACGGCCAGAGGCCTCCGGGCATCGGAATCCGGTGCCAAGGACCCGCAGGGCGGAGAGCACACACCGCTCTCCGCTCCGCGTCTTCCCCCCTTGTGGTCTGACTGCCTCTCCGGACGAGCGAATCACCCGCCCCGGAGCAGCCGCCCCGCACCCCCGTCCCCATGCCCGGCTGCCCGGTCACGGGCAGCCGTAGTCTTCGCCCCGCCCAAGGAGCGTCCATGGCCATTGATCAGCAGTCCGGCACCGGCCCGGTGCCCGGACGCGAGCACAGACCCGAGCAGCAGACGAGACGGCGAGCCTGGCTCGTGCTCTCCCTCCTCTTCCTGCTGCTGGTCGTCAACTACGCGGACAAGGTCATCGTCGGTCTCGCCGGCGTCGACATGATGAAGGAAATCGGGATCGGTGCCGACGAGTTCGGTGTCATCCAGAGCAGCTTCTTCTGGCTCTTCGCCATCGGCGCCATCCTCGGCGGCTGGCTCGGCGGCAAGGTGAAAGCACGCTGGCTCCTGGCCGGCATCGCCGCGCTGTGGGCGGTCAGTATGGCCCCCATGGTCGGGCAGGTCGGGTTCACCACCGTCGTCGTCTGCCGCGTCCTCCTCGGTTTCGCCGAAGGGCCCACCACGGCCCTGGTCATGCATGTCACCCACACCTGGTTCCCGCCCGACAAGCGAGCCGTCCCCAGCTCGCTGGTGGCCTCGGGTGCCGCCATCGGGCCGGTCATCGCCGCCCCTGCCCTCACCTGGGTCATCACCCAACACTCCTGGCACGCCGCATTCGGTGTGATGTCCGTGGTCGGTGTGATCATCGTGATCCTCTGGCTCATCGTCGGCAGGGAAGGACCGGAGTCCGCTTCGGATACCAAGGGAACGGGCGCCGCCGAGCCGGTGAGTCGCCTGCCCGAGCGGGTGCCACTGCTCAAGCTCTTCGGGACCGGCACATTCATCGGATTCCAACTGCTGTTCTTCGTCGCCTACATGCTGACCGCGACCGTGGTGAGCTGGCTCCCCCTCTATCTGCGCGACGGCCATGGCTACGACGCCACCACCACCGGAAACCTCGTAGCCCTGCTCTTCCTGGGAACAGCGATCGCGGCCATCGCCAGCGGCTTCGCCTCCAGTGCCATGACCAAGCGGGGCATGAGCAACCGTGCCAGCCGCGGCTATCTGGCGGGAGCCATGGTGCTCCTCGCCGGCATAGGCACCGTCAGCTTCCCGGCGCTCGACCGCGGCGTCATGCACATGGTCCTGATCACCCTGGCCGCCTGTGCGAGCGCCGCCGGATACGGCGTCTCGTTCACCGGACTGTCCGACATCGTGCCCGCCAAGCAGCGTGGGACCGTCTTCGGTGTCGTCACCGGCGTGTACAGCCTCGGCGGAATCGTCGCCCCGATCCTCATGGGAGCACTCGTCGAGTCGGCCGACACCCCCCTGGCCGGCTACAAGCAGGGATTCATCGCCATCGGCGCCGCCATCGCCGTCGGGGCGGCCATCGCCACCCTGCTCATCAACCCCGAGCGCGACGGCGCAAAACTCGCCGCCACATCCTGACCTCGTTCCATCCCGCCTGGATGATCCCGCACCCGGCTCCCCCTCGTCATGGACTCACAGGGGAGCCGGGTGCGGGCCGGCCCAGCCCCGTCGCCCGCGGCGGGCCAAGGGCTCACGTCTCCGTACGAAACCGAAGAACAAGGGAGTCTCGTCGTGGGAGACCTCGAAGGCCGCGTGGCCGCCGTCACCGGCGCGGGGCGCGGTCTCGGCCGTGCGCACGCGCTGCTGCTCGCCGCCGAGGGCGCGAAGGCGTACGCGTCAACGCCATCGCACCCGTGCCCCGCACCCGGATGATCCTCGCCACCCCCGGCCCGGGTACCAGAATCGCCCCGGCCGACACGACCCCGACGCCGCCGACGTCTCATCGGTCCCCGCCTGGCTGACCGCCGAGATCTGCCCCGCGAACGGCCGGCTGCCGAAGGCCCACGGCGGGCGCATCGAGGCGCCCGCCGGCTGGGCCGAACGCGAGACCCGGCATCAGGACGACCGTTGGACGATCACCTGGCGGATCAGGCACCGGACCGGCTCCCGTCCGCACCGGCGTCGTTCACCTCCTCCGTCCACCAGCCCCGGCCCCGGCCAGGAACCCCGCACCGCCGAGGCCTTCCGAACCGGGCCCAGAGCAGCGATCGATCGACACCTCGGGAGTACCTCCGTGCAGTACCCACTCACCAACGCGGCTCCGACCGGCCGACCCGACAACGGCGACGCCGATCTGGTGCGCTTCCTCGCTCTGGAGCGGCTGGACCGTGATCTGTTCAGCGGCATGTGCCATCGGGGCGGGACAGGGCGGGCCTTCGGGGGGCATCTGGCCGCGCAGGCGCTCGCCGCGGCGGGGCACACGGTGGACGCGGACCGCCGGGTGCACTCCCTGCACGGCTACTTCCTCCGCCCCGGTGAGCTGCACCAGCCGATGCTCTATCACGTGGAGCGGCTGCGGGACGGCCGGTCGTACGGCGCACGCCGGGTGACCGCGTTCCAGGGTGGAGAGGCGGTCTTCACCCTCAGCGCCTCCTTCAAGTCCCCCGAGGACACCGCGGACCGGCAGCGGCCCATGCCCAGCGTGCCCGCCCCGGAGGAACTTCCCGACCCCTACCCGATGTGGGCCCGCACCCGCCCCAAGGATTTCGCGGCATCCGTGTACCGGCGGGTGGTTTCGATGCGGGTGGTTCCGCGGAGCGACCGCCCGGGGCCGCCGGCCCCGTCGGGCGTCACCGAGTACGTCCTGTGGATGAGGGCCGTGGAGCCGCTGCCCGACGACGCGACGCTGCACGGGTGCGCCCTGACCTACGCATCGGATCTCGCCCCCGGGGCGGTGGCAGCCATGGCCCATGAAGAGCCCCGGATGCTGCGGAGCGCGCCCGACCGTGTCTTCACGGCGTCGCTCGACCACTCGATGTGGTTCCACCGGCCGTTCCGCGCCGACGAATGGCTGCTGTTCGTGGTACGCAGCCCCTCGGAGAGCGACGGCCGAGGCCTGGCCACCGGCAAGGTGTGGACCAGGGAGGGGGAACTGGCCGCGTCCTTCGCCCAGGAGGTCGTCGTTCGCCCACTGCCTCCGGCCTCATGAGCGGCTCCCCTCCGTTCTCCGGTCAGTTCGACCCCCATCTCTGGAACAGGGAGTTCCGCAATGCCAAGCGCCTGGCCCACGAACATGCCGCGTTCGCTGGAGTACCCCGAAGTCGGCGTCGACATGCTTCTCGCCGGCGCCGCCCGTGCCCATCCCCATCGCGTCGCGCTGCGCGACGGGGACGAGACCCTCACCTATGCGCAGCTTCACGACCGGGCCCTGCGCGTCGCCGCCGGCCTACGGGCCCGGGGCATCGGGCCGGGTGACGCGGTCGCCCTGCATCTGCCCAACACCCTGTGGTTCCTGGTCGCCTACTACGGCATCCTCTGCGCGGGCGCCGCCGCCGTCCCCGTCAACCCGGCTCAGCCGGCGAGCCCGCTGAGGCGGCAACTCGCCGACTGCGGTGTACAGGCGCTGTTCACCCATCCGGCGAACTGCGCGGTCTTCGAGCGCGGGGCGGTGCCGGAGGGCCTGCGTTTCGCCGTGCACGTACCGGCGAGCGCCGCCGCTCCCGCGCCCGTCGACGCCGAGCTACCCAAGGACGCCTTCCCCGACGGGCTGGCATCCCTCGGCGAACTCCTCATGGAAGAACCGCTGAGAGACCTCGCCGTCGACCCCGAGTCGGTCGCCCACCTTCAGCTCACGGGCGGCACCACCGGCAGCCCCAAGGCCGTACGGGTCCTTCATCGCAATCTCGTCGCCAACATCCTTCAGGTCGGCTGCTGGCGTTCGGCGACCCTGCCGTATCTGGACGAGACGGGCGCGCTGCGCATGCGCGTGGTGCCCGAGGCGGTGCACCGGCACAGTCTCGTACCCGGTCAGGGCGTGTTCGTCGCCGTCGCGCCGTTCTTCCACAGCCTCGGGCTGGTCGGTCACAATGTGAACACCCTGCTGGGCACCACCGTGGTCATCGGAGGCCGATTCCATCCGACCGCTTTCCTGGAGAGCGTCGCGCGCCACCGGGCCAACGCTGTCGGGGGCTCACCGTCCCTCTACTACGCCCTGCTCAGCAGCCCCGCGATCGAGACGGCCGATCTGTCCTCCGTGACGCTGCTGACCTCCGGCGCCGCCCCTATCGACACCTCCGCCCTCAGCAGGCTGCGCGCCGCGTTCCCGAATGCCGCCGTCACGGACGGCTACGGCCTGAGCGAGGCAACGGCGGCAGTGGCGTTCACCCCGTCCCACCAGGGCGTTCCCCCAGGCGCTGTCGGACTGCCCGTCTTCGACACCGAGATCGCTATCCGCGGGGAGGACGGCGGCACGCCCTGCCCGAACGGTGACACGGGCGAGGTATGGGTACGTGGCCCTCAGATCGCCGACGGCTACCACGGCAGGCCCGAGCTGTCGGCGGGTCAGTTCGTGGACGGCTGGCTCCGTACGGGGGACATGGGCCGTCTCGACGAGAACGGCTATCTGTTCCTGGCCGGCCGGGCCAAGGACATGCTCATCTACAAGGGCTACAACGTCTACCCGCAGCCGCTGGAAGAACTGCTGTGCTCCCATCCGGCGATCGCCCAAGCCGCGGTGGTGGGCAGGCCGGACCCGGTCGCGGGGCAGATCCCGGTCGCCTTCGTGGTGCTCCGTCCGCCCTACGTCCACGAGGCCGGTCGCGGCCGCGAATTCCTGGACGAGGTGATGGCGCACGTAGCCGCCGAGGTGGCGCCGTACCAGAAGGTCCGTGACGTACACATCGTCGACGGTCTGCCGCTGACGCCCACCGGAAAGATCCTCAAGACCGAGCTCCGCAAGCGGTGGGAGGACAGCGGCGCCTGAAGGTGAACGTGTAGGAGCCGGGATTCGGTGAATCCCGGCTCCTACACGGCTTTCGGAAGGACCCAGTCCCTACAGGCCCAGGTCCTTCGCGATGATGGTCTTCATGATCTCGCTGGAACCGCCGTAGATCCGGCTCACCCGGGTGTCGGTGTACAGCCGGGCAATCGGGTATTCGAGCATATAGCCGTAGCCGCCGTGCAGTTGAAGGCACTTGTCGATGACACGGCCCGCTACCTCGGTGGAGAACAGCTTCAACTTCGCCGCGTCCGCGGACGTCAGCTCGCCCGCGTCGAACGCTTCGAGGGCCCTGTCGACCATGCACTCAACGGCCTCGACCTCGGTGGCGCACTCGGCGAGGACGAACTTGGTGTTCTGGAACGCGGCGACCGGCTTGCCGAAGACAGTGCGCTCCTTCACATACCGGGTGGCGAACCGGATCGCGGCCTTGGCCGTGGCATAGCCACCGACACCGGCGACCAACCGTTCCTGGACCAGATTGTGGGTGAGGTAGGCGAAGGCGGCACCCTCCTCACCGAGCAGGTTCTCCACGGGCACCTTCACATCGGTGAAGGCCAGTTCGGCGGTGTCCTGAGCGCGTAGTCCGATCTTCTCCAACTTGCGCCCGACGGTGTAGCCCTCGCTCGTGGTGTCGACGCAGAGGATCGACAGGCCCAGGCGGCGGTTGTCCTCGGGGGCCGGGGAGGTTCGGCAGACCACCAGGACCAGATCGGCCTGGATTCCGCCGGTGATGAACGTCTTGGCGCCGTTGAGCAGATAGTGGGTGCCGTCGTCCGAGAGCTGCGCGGAGGTACGGATACCGGCGAGGTCCGAGCCCGTCCCGGGTTCGGTCATCGCGATCGCGGTCATGATCTCACCGGAGACAAAGCCGGGCATCCAGCGGCGCTTCTGCTCCTGGCTGCCGAACTTCAACAGATACGGCAGGGAGAGCGCGGTGTGCGCGCCGGCACTGCCCAGCATGACACCCGCCCGTGCCACCTCCTCCTGGACAACCGCCTGGTACTTGTAGGAGGTGACTCCGGCTCCGCCGTACTCCTCGGGCACCTCGATGCCGAAGTAGCCGAGGTCGCCGAGCTTGCGGTACAGCTCCTTGGGCACGATCCCGTCTTGGAGCCACTCATCGAAATCCGGTACGACCTCCTTGGCGAGGAAGTCACGGATGGTCTGCCGGAAAGCCTCGTGCTCCTCGGTGAAGACACTGCGTCGCATCGGGACGGGTTCCTTCCATGGATCAGGAATCGGGGACCGCAGCGCAGGCGCGGGGGGTGCGCCTGCGGTTCTTTCCGCCGTGCCATCGGGCTCCGGGGGAGATCTCCTCGCTCCGCTGGGCCGTTCATGGCGCCACGGCACCCGCAGACGGCGATGGTGCCCGGCGCCCGGCGCCCGGACGGATTTTGGGGCGCCGGGCACGTGTGGGTAGTACATCGAGGTTGGCCGCATCGGCATCGGAGCCGATGGGGATCGGGCCGCCCGGCTGACGGCCTCCGCCGAACGCGCCCGCGCTTCCCGGCCCGGTCGACCCGTCGCCCTGGCCGGATGGAGGCTCAGACCCGGCCCGCGTCGACCACCAGGCACTGGGCGTTGACGTAGTCGGACTCCGGAGTGCACAGCAGGTAGACCGCGCCGGCGGCCTCCTTCGGAGTGCCCGGGCGGCCGAGGGGGATGGCCTTCGACGCTCTGGCTGCCTCCTCGGGGTCAAGGCCGGCCCCGATGCCGCGGGTGTCGGTCTCCGATGCGGCGTTGTCGTCGGCGACGGCCTCAGTCATCGGTGTGAGGATGAAGCCGAAGGCGACGGCGTTCACATTGACCTTGTAGCGGCCCCACTCCTTGGCCAGGCTCTTGGTCAGACCGATCACACCGGCCTTGGCCGAACCGTAGGTGGACTGGTCCGGGGTGGCGTAGACGCCCGCAGTCGAGGAGATGTTCACCACCTTGCGGTGGTAGTCGGTCGGGTTGGCCCTGATGAAGGGCTGAGCGGCGCGCAGAATCCGGAACGGCGCCTTGAGATTGACGCCGAGGACAGCGTCCCACTGTTCGTCGGTCATTTCGTCGATGGCCGATTCGCAGGCGTGCCCGGCGTTGTTGATGATGATGTCCAGGCCGCCGAAGGCCTCTACCGCGGTGTTCACAAAGCGTTCGGCGAACCCGTCCTCGGCGACCGAACCGACACAGACGACAGCTTTGCCACCGGTCGCGACCACCTCCGCCGCCGTCTCCTTCGCGGGTTCCTCATCCACATCGTTGATCACCACACTCGCTCCCTCAGCAGCGAGCTTCAGAGCGATCTCACGGCCGATACCCCGGCCGGAGCCCGAGACGATGGCGACCTTGCCATCCATGGTTCCCATCATGAGGTGCATCCTTGCTGTGTGTACGGGTGAGGAGCCGGTCAGCGCTTCGGCTGGTAGTCGGTGTTGTCCTGAACGTGCTGGAACAGCGCCTGAGCGCTGCTGTCCGCCCGGCCGTTCGCGGCCTCCTCGGCGATGTGGCCGACCAGACCCACGGCCCGTGCGGCGGTGACGACCGTACGGACGTGCTTCCAGTGGAAGCCGATGTCGGAGAGTAGGGCACCGAAAGTGCCCGCGCCGTTGAGCGTGATCTGCTTGCCCTTGCGGCGCTCCATCTCCGCGTGCACGGCCTGGAGGAGCCGGCCGTGGTCGCCGAGTACCCCGTACTCCTCGGCCAGTTGGTAGAAGCGGGTGGTGCGCGGGTCGCGGGGGCGGTGGGTGGGGTGGCCGAAACCGGGCACCCTGGTGCCGGACTTCTCGTACGAGTCGAGGATGTCCGCCGCGGTGGTAGCCGGGTCCTGACCATCGGAGGAATCGGCGATCGCTTCCTGGAGCATCCGCGCCGTGTACTCCATCGCGCCCAGATAGACACTGCCGGCGCCGAGCAGTCCGGCCGCGACGGCCGCCTGGGTCGCTTCCGGGGCGCCCAGCCAGGTGAGGCGGGCGGCGAGTGCGCTGGGCGTGAAACCGTGCTCGGCGACACCGACCATCAGGGCGTTGAGCATCCTCGACTCGTTCTCGGAGGGAAGTCGGCCCTGCGCACCGAGGAAGACCAGATCGGCGAGGTTGGCGTGGCCGATGACCTCGGAGCACAGGTCATAGCCGTAGATGTTGACCGCGTCGGGCGTGGAGGTACCGATATGGGTGGAGTACATGACTGCCTTTCACACAGGACTGGTGCCCGCGGAGGCGGCGGGCTGCGGTCTCCCCGCGCTCCGGAGATGTCGGGGCCAGCTCTGACCAGCCTCTTGGGGCGGTACTCCGCGTCGGAGGCCGGGAGGCCCATGCGCGAGCGCGCTGCGGAGCCAGGCTCCGGGAGTGGTTCCTCCCCGTCCGGGTTCTCGGCCGTTCCCCTGAGCTGGCCGATACCGGGCCGGGTTGGATTGGGGCTTTCACCTGATTCTCGGGCCGTGAATCGATGGCCGCACCGACTGGTGGTCCGGAGACGGCTCCAGCACCGCGCAGGCGTTGCGCCCTTGTGGTGCCGGCGGTAGGTCCGGGGCCGTCGGAGCAGGTTCAGGGGCCGCGTGCTGCGGTTGTCTCCATACTCGCTCCCTGTCCATGCCCGAGTCATGACCCCGGCGTGCGAACAATGCGGTGAACCGGCCCCGCGCGGACCGTTCATCGGCACGCTATGCCGCCGAACGGCATTAAGAGAAGCCTTGAGATTCCTCTGGATGTGATAACCGTTGGTTATGGAACGCCGCCATCTTGAGTACTTCATCGCCGTCGTCGATGCGGGCAGCATCTCCGGGGCCGCCCGCCGGATGCACCTGAGCCAACCCGCCGTGTCGCAGGGGCTCAAGGAGCTGGAACGGGAGCTGCGCACCCCACTGGTCCAACGCGGACGTACCGCCACCCTGACCCCGGCCGGCCGTGCTCTGGTGGCCCCCGCCCGCCGGGTGCTACGCGCCTTCGACAGCGCCCGGGCAGCCACCGAACAGATCGACGACCTGGCCAGCGGGGTACTGGACATCGCGGTCGCGCCCCTGTTCAGCACGGACGCGGTGCCGCTCATCAGACGCTTTCGCGAACGCCACCCCGGGGTCCGGGTACGACTCCACGAGGCCGCCCCCGGAGCGGAGGGCTTTCAGACCCTGCGCAGGGCCGAGGCCGAGCTGCTGATCTGCGGCCAGCCCGCGCCCCATCCCAAGCACCGGGCGGTGCGTCTCCCGAACACCCGGATGATGGCCGTCTTTCCGCCGGGGACTGAGGGTCTGCCGGAGGGTGATCTGTCGATGGAGGAGTTGGTACGCCATGACTTCGTTCTCACTCTGGCGCAGGAGTCAGCGATTCGCGTATGGTTCG
>NZ_JAMQAW010000093.1 GCF_023701525.1 Streptomyces albipurpureus | reverse complement strand
CGGGTGCTCAGGGCCTCGGGGCACAGGTGACCACGCGTAACGAGGCACCCCGCCAAGGGGACCCCCGGCGTTTGAGGACGGAACCCTTCATCTCGGGTGGGGACACGAAGAGCGGGGGCGTCCGGCCCGGGTGCTCAGGGCCTCGGGGCACAGGTGCCCCACGCGTAACGAGGCACCCCGCCAAGGGGACCCCCGGTGCCTAGGTGCAAACCGGCTACCCCCCGCCCGCACCCTCCGGCCCCCCGGAGGCAACCGACGCCACCCTGGCGTCATACGCCGCCCGCGCCCCCGCGATCTCGTTCTGATGCTCCTCGGTCCAGGTGACCAGGGAGCGGATCGTCGTGTGCAGGGTGCACCCGAGCGGAGTGAGCGCGTACTCGACGCGGGGTGGCACGACCGGATGCACCTTGCGGCTGACCAGCCCATCCCGCTCCAACTGGCGCAGGGTGACCGTCAGCATCCGCTGGCTGATGCCGTGGATCTCCCGGCGAAGCTCGGTGAAGCGGAGCACCCGGCTGTCGAGCAGTGCGATGACCAGCAGCGACCACTTGTCGGCGACCCGGTCCAGGATCTGGCGGACCTCGCAGTCCTCCCGGGCGTCCCACTGAAAGGGGTCCGGGTCCCCGTTGTCGGCAAAGTCGGTCACTGGGCGGTGACTCGGTGACTTCAAAGTGCCTCCTTCCGCAGCTGTCCATCGTGCCGCAGGATCGAAGTGGTTACAAGAAGGAACTGGCCATCCCATTGGTAACCATTCCCCTTGTCTGCCTGCCTCCAGCGGAGCCGTATCCATGTCTTCCGTCCTGCCCCCACCGCCCCCCGAGCGCTCCGCACCCCCCGAGCGTGTTCCCCTCGGCAGGCCTTCCGCCGTCCCGGTGCCCGCGCCCCCCGAGGGCGCACCCCCCGCCGAGGCCGCGGCGATGTCCGCCCGCGCCTGGGCCCTGTTGCTGGTCCTCTGCGGTGCGATCTTTCTGGAGGGCATCGACATCGCCATGCTGGCGGTGGCCATCCCCACGATCCGTGCCGAGCTGGGCCTCTCGACGGGCACCGCGGCCTGGGTGGTCAGCGGATACGTCCTGGGGTACGCGGGATTCACCCTCCTCGGCGGGCGCGCCGCCGATCTGCTCGGCCGCCGCCGGATGTTTCTGGGCTGGCTCGTCGTCTTTATCGCCTTCTCGGCCCTCGGCGGGCTGGCCACCGAGGGGTGGATGCTGGTCGTCTCCCGCTTTGTGACCGGTGTGGCCTCCGCCTTTATGACCCCCGCCGCGATGTCGATCATCACCACCTCGTATGCGGAGGGGCGCCAGCGCAACCGGGCCCTGCTGATCTACGCGGGCACCGCGGCCGGCGGCTTCTCGATCGGTCTGGTGATCGGAGGGCTGCTCACCCAGCTCGGCTGGCGATGGGTCTTCTACGCCCCGGTGTTGCTGGGTGCGGTGATCCTGTTCGCCGCCGTGCGGCTGATCCCGGTGCAACGACCGCCAGCGCGCGAGGGTGGTTTCGATCTCGCGGGTGCGATGACCGCGGCCGGGGCGATGCTGCTGCTGACCTACGGGATCATCCGCTTGGAACACGGACTGGCGCAGTGGACCCTGACCGTGGCGGTGCTCGGCGCCGGCCTACTGCTGGTGGGAGTGTTCATCGCCATCGAGCGACGATCCGCTGTCCCCCTCGTACGGCTGGGAATCCTGCGGCAGGGCTCCGTCGTACGAGCGGACCTGGGGGCGCTGCTCCTGCTCGGAGCGTTCATGGGCTTCCAGTTCATGGTGACGCTCTATCTCCAGGAGCTGCGGGGCTGGTCGTCGCTGGAGACCTCGTTGGCGCTGCTGGTCATGGGCATCGATGTGGTGCTCGCGCCGACCGTGACCCCGCTGCTGGTGAATCGCTACGGCAATGCCCGGGTGATCCTCGGGGGCTTCGTACTGGCGACCGTCGCGTATGCGCTGTTCCTCCCCATCGGTATCGACTGGAGCTATTCGATGATGCTGCCGACCCTGCTGCTGACCGGGCTCGCCTTCACCTTTACCTACGGCCCGCTGACCATCGCGGCGACGGACGGTGTGGCGGCCCATGAGCAGGGGCTCGCGGGTGGGCTGCTGCACACCGCGACCCAGTTCGGGGCGGCGATCGGGATAGCGGCGGTGACGGCGGTGTACGGATTGGCGGGTGCCGGGTTCGATGCCTTCCGGGCCGCCTTGGTGGTGCCCTTGCTGATGGCGCTGGCCGGGCTGGCGCTGACCGCGTCGGGGATACGGCGCCGGGCGGGCGTACCCGGCGAAAGCGCCGCGCCGGTCACCTAGCCAGGACCGGGCCCCCGGTGGGGCAGGTTCGCTGGGGATGGCGAGAGAAGCGCCCGGGATGCGAGCAATATCACGATCGTGGGTGAGTGTCCGGCGCCTATTTTGAGCCCATGGACATTTCGCCTGACGCCGGACCCGCTGGCGGCCCGCCCGGCTGTCCGCTGGTGGCGGTGGTCTCCACGTATATGCCCCGGCTCTCGGAGTTCTCCTTTGAGCCGGGGCTCATCGCGGCCGTCGATCAGCATGCGGCGGCGGTCTGCGACGCACTGCTCCCACGGCCCAGGCGCGGGGACCAGGACATCACCACCGTCCCGGTCGACCGTTCCCCCGTACGCCGTGAGGATCTCGCGGACTATGTGCTCGGCTTCACCGACTGGTTGACGGAGACCGACTGGGCGGAACCGGTGGGCCATGACTTCGCGACCCTGCGGCTGACGGCGGTCTGCTGGCTCGTGCGGGAACACGACCTCTTGGCGAACTGACCTCCCCGCCCACCCTGGCCAGTCGCCGGGATACGCAGAGCAGGGGGGCCGCCGTCCACCCGGTACGGGAACCGTCCTCCCCGCTACATCGGGTCGAAGCGCTCCGGCCCCTCCGGGCCCTCCTGTCCTCGGCGGTCAGTGCCCCGACGATCGGTCCCTCGGCGGTCAGTCTCGCGGCGGTCGGTCGCCTTGCCGCCATGCGATCCCCCGGTGGTCTTTCCGGGGCCGGTCGTCGTACGCGCGCCCGCTCCCGGCAGGCCCGCCGCCGCGTCTGCGCGTCCTTGCTGATAGGCGCTGATCTTGTCCCGCGCTCCCGCCGACTCCTGCTCCGCCACGGAGAGCCAACGCTCGCAGCGCTGGCGCATGGGCACGATCAGACCGCCGCCGACACCCACGATCAGGATTCCCGCGACCGTGGCCAGGGCCGCGGTGAGGAGCGGCCCGGTGATCGAGGTGGCGATCCCGGCCTGGCCGAGCGCCGCGATCACGCCGAGCGCCACGATGAACGCCCAGGCCACCGTCGCCAGTGTCCTGCCGTACGAGGTGCCTGCGAGCGCGCCGCGAACGATGTCGCGGACCGCGCGCGCGATGGCCATGGCCACGACGACGATCACCACCGCGACAATGCCCTTGGGCAGCCAGGCCACCACACTGTTGATCATGCCGCTGATGGGGTTGGGGCCGAAGGCGCCGAACGCCAGTTGCAAGGCGATCAGCAGGATCCCGTAATAGACGATCTTGGACAGGATGCCGGTCGCGTCGTACTTCGACCCCCGCAGGGCGTCGGCCGTACCACTGCGCTCGGAGAGTCGTTCGAAGCCGACCTTTCGCAGCAGCCGGTCCACGACCCGTGCGATCACCTTGGCGATGAGCCAGCCGATGACCAGGATGACCAGGAAGGCGATGAACTTCGGAATGAATTTCGCCACCGCGGACCATGCGTCGGTGAAGCCCTGACCGAAGTCCACAGAGAGGGCGAGGGGTTGTGACATGACGCACTCACTCCGTCCGCTGTCGGGCCCCGATGGTCCGGGGCCACGGACCTCGGTCGTAGCACCGGTTTCCCCCGCCGGCCGCTGTGTGGCTGCTGGCCTGGGCCGATCGGGTGGGAACTCGGCTCTGGTGGGTGTGCCGCGCGGAGGAGGAGCCTCGACGTGTGGGAGGGCGTCAGGCGGTGGGTTCGGCTGTGGTGCGCCCCGCGTCAGCGACCACCGGGGTGGGGATCGACCGGGGTGCGTCCGCGGGCGGCACGGTGGCCGGGTCGGTGAGGGCGGGCGACTCCGCCACGACCCCTTGGGCGATCAGCCGCCGCGCAGCCGCGCTGGAACGCCGGGCGGAACGCAGGGCGTCCCAGGTCAGGATCGACAGCGCCAGCCACACCAGGGCGAAGCCGGCCCATCGCTCCGCGGGCATGGCCTCCTTGAAGTACAGGACGCCCAGCAGGAACTGGAAGACCGGCGCCAGGTACTGGAGCAGACCCAGCGTGGAGAGGGGCACCCGGATCGCCGCCGCTCCGAAGCAGACCAGCGGAATGGCCGTCACCAGTCCGGTGGCCGCCAGCAGGGCGATGTGTCCGAGCCCCTGGGAGCCGAAGGTTGATTCGCCGCGGGCCCCCAGTATCAGCAGATATCCGAGCGCGGGGAGGAAGAGCACCGCGGTCTCCGCGGCCAGCGACTCCAGACCCCCGATGTTGATCTTCTTTTTGGCCAGCCCGTAGAGGGCGAAGGAGAACGCCAGCGTCAGCGAGATCCACGGCACCTGGCCGTACCCCACCGCCAGCACCAGCACCGCCCCAGCGGCGATGCCGACCGCTGCCCACTGCGCGGGTCGCAGCCGTTCTTTGAGGATGAGTACGCCGATGGCGATGGTGACCAGGGGGTTGATGAAGTAGCCGAGGGAGGCCTCGACCACCCGTCCGTTGTTCACGGCCCAGATGTAGACGCCCCAGTTGACACTGATGACCAGGGACGCGGCGGTGATCAGCGCGAGCTTCCGGGGGTCGCGTATCAGCTCTCCCACCCACTGCCATCGCCGCAGGACCAGCAGGGCGATCCCGACGACCACCAGGGACCAGGTCATCCGATGGGCCAGGATCTCCGTCGCACCCGCCGGTTTGAGGAAGGGCCAGAACAACGGGACCAGGCCCCACATCGCGTAGGCACTGATTCCGTAGAGCAGCCCCGCCCGCTGTTCGCCGTCTTGCTTCACTGGCCCTCCCCGTCCCTGCGTCTCGCCCTCGTCGAAGGTACGCGTCACAGGGCGGGGATGTCATGCCCGTATCGCCATACGGTCATGACGAACTCGGGCGTTCCGGCGGCCTTCCGGTTGCGATC
This sequence comes from Streptomyces albipurpureus, assembly GCF_023701525.1. Classification (GTDB taxonomy): domain Bacteria; phylum Actinomycetota; class Actinomycetes; order Streptomycetales; family Streptomycetaceae; genus Streptomyces; species Streptomyces albipurpureus. Next base: position 6,868 of record NZ_JAMQAW010000093.1, on the reverse strand, counting down.
GATGTGCCCGTTTCCCCCCTTCCCCGGGTCGGTTCGACGAGCCCGCGATGGGGCCCGCGCTCCACACCGGGGCGAGGCCGCCGAGCAGGTGGTGCTTCCTGGCGCGCCGGGCGGAACGGCTTGCGCTGGGGGTATGGGAGATCGGTGAGGTGCATGGCGGGCGCGGGGCGGATGAAACCGCTGGAGCCGCCCGTGCGTCGAAGGCGTCAGAGAGATCGGGGACACCCCAGCGGCCCGATCCCGTGCTGGGCTCCGAAGTGCTCGACGGGTGCGTCGAGGCCCGGTGGTCGACGCGAGGGAAGCCCAAGCGTCCCATCGTCCAGTGCTCAAGTGCTCAGGTGCGTAGGCGATTGTGCTCAGGGCTGGTTGTCGGTGCCCCGGTTTACGATCGTGTCAGTAGTGGGGGAACGCGGTGGGGGGGACCATGGCGTACAGAAGAGCTCTGCCTGCACTCTGCGGGGTGTTGGCCTGCGGACTGCTCTGGACCGGCTGTTCGGGCGAGCGGGTCGACAAACCGCCCGAGACACAAGGCGCCGGTGCGTCGAGTGCGGCATCCCGGGGGGCTTCCAGCGCTCCCGCACCGGGTCCCAGCGGGCCTGCCTTCGACCCGGACCCGGCGCGTGCGCCCACCACCGAAGCTGCCGCCCGCAAGCTCGCCGAGGCCGTTGTCGCGGGGCCCGAGCTCTGGGGGCCTGGATTTGTGAAGCGCACCCCGTTCCTCAGCCCACCGGGCTACTGGCCGGTTCTTGACGACAGTTGCGTCTGGCAGGGCGGCACCCGACCCTCGGGAGTGCTCTACAGCCTCACCTCCTACAGCGAACTGCCGCCCGCGGACGGAAAGGGCCCGCTGAGGGTCGCCGCCACCGTCACCGTGCACCGGGACGCCAAGGGCGCCGAGTGGGAGATGGCGGACACCCTGGAAGAGGCACTCCGCTGCCCCGACCAGAAGCTGCGCGACGGTGAGCGCGTCAGCCAACTCATGTCCCTCGGCGCGGTCTACGGCACTGGAGGCAACTTCACCGCCGAGGACTCCATCGCCGAGATCGGCAAGTACCACAACGACACCGTCGCCGGCTCCCAGGAGTACGGCTGGTTCCAGTCCCGACTGGGCCAGGTCACCGTAGCCATCGTCACCAAGGGCGCCGAGGGCCGTACACCCGAAGACATCAACACCAGCCGGGTCGAGGCCCTCGTCGGGATGATGAACCGCTTGGAGAAGCAGTTGGAGGCGGCGCGGTGAGTCCCTCGGAACAGGAGCCGGGTGCCCTGGAGCGACTGCTCCCCACCGATCCCTCGACCGTGGCGGGGTACCGCTTGCTCGGTCGGCTCGGCGCTGGTGGCATGGGCGTCGTCTATCTCGGCCGTACGGAGGCGGGCGAGCTGGCCGCCGTCAAGGTGACCCACTCCGACCAGGCCGGCGACCCCGGCTTCCGGGCCCGTTTCCGCCGTGAGGTGGACGCCGCCCGGCGCGTTGTGAGCCCATGGGCGGTGCCCGTCACCGGCGCCGACCCGGACGCGCCCGAACCCTGGCTCGCCACCGCCTTCGTCCCCGGCCCCTCCCTCGCGGAGGCCATCGTCGCGCACGGCCCGCTGCCCACCCGCAGCGCCCGGATTCTGGGTGTGGCCATCGCCCGAGCGCTCGCCGCGGTCCATGCGGCCGGTCTGGTCCACCGGGACGTCAAACCGGGCAATGTCCTGCTCGCGGTGGACGGCCCGCGCCTGATCGACTTCGGCATCGCCCGCACCGTCGAGGAGACCGTCCTCACCGCCCCCGACATGGTCGTCGGTACCCCGGGCTTCCTCGCCCCCGAGCAAGCCGAGGCGCGCGGCGACGAGATCGGTCCGCCCAGCGATGTCTTCGCGCTCGGCTGTCTGCTCGCCTACGCGGTGACGGCTCGACTGCCCTTCGGCAGCGGCGCGGTGGACGCCCTGCTCTATCGCACGGTCCATGACGATCCCGACCTCAGCGGCATCGAGACCGAGCTCGCGCAACTGATCGGCGAGTGCCTGGCCAAGGAACCCCGGGCGCGACCGACGGCCGACCAGGTCGCCGAGCGGCTCGCGGAGGACGGCCCGCTCGGCGGAGCCGACTGGCTGCCCGCCCACGTCGTACGCACCATCGCACACCGCTCAGCGCGGATGCTCGCCCTCCCCGACATCGAACCGACCCAAGGCCCCGAGCCCGAGCGAACCCCAGCCCCTGATCCGCCCCAAGCTCTGTCCAGTAGACGGAAGTTCCTGCTGGGCGCGGGCGGTGCGGTGCTTCTCGCGGGAGGCGGCGGGGGACTCTGGGCCGCGCTGCGCGGTGGGGAAGGGGCGACCAAGGGCGGACCGCCGCCGAAGAAGCGCCGCTATGTGATCGGCGTACAGGCTGATCTGAGCGGACCCCAGAAGGCGCTGGGCATGGAGCAGGAGCGCGGGGCCCGTCTGGCGGTCGAGGCCCACAACGCCCGCGGCGGCAGGCCTTTCCCCATCGAACTGGCGACGGCCGACGACGCCGGAGACACCGCCAAGGTGTCCGCTGCCACTGATCGGATGACGGGGGATCGCGATGTCCTCGCCGTGCTGGGTTCCACCGGCGACTACACCACTCAGGCAGCCCTGCCCGCCTACAACGAGGCGCTACTGCCGCTGATGACCGTCTCGGCCGGGTTGAATCTGCTGACCGCGGCCAAACCCCTGAGCCCCTCGATCATCCGGGTCTGCCCCGCACATCCCGTCGCCGGATCGCACCTCGCCTACTTCCTCCAGCTCTACTACCGCCAGGTGAAGACCAAGACCGCCCGGCCGGGCCTGTTGCAGGAACGCACTGACGACACCTACGCCTGGCAGTACGTCACCATCATGAACATCATGATGCGCGCCTACGGCCATCGGCCCTATCCACGGGTCGTTCCCGCGGGCACCGACGCCTATGGGCCGATCATCAAGGACATGCTGGACGCGGGCATCGACTCCTATGTGCACGGCGGAACGATCCCCTCGGCGGTCAAGGCCGCCCGTGCCCTCGCCGACGCGGGATTCGAGGGGCCGCGCATCGGCGGACCGCATCTGCTCAGCGCGGAGTTCCTCCGGCAGGCGGGGCCGGCGGCCGAGGGGTGGGCCATCGCGGCGCCCGTCCTCGATCCGCTCGTCCACCAGTCGGCGAAGGGTTTCGCCGCCGCCTATCGCAAGCGGTTCGGCGCGGCCCCCGGGTTCTACGCGGGTGAGTCCTTCGACGCGGTCTCCATGATGATCGAAGAGATCGTCAAGGCCGCCAGGTCAGGTGGGCGCCCCGCACCCGCCGATCTGGCTGCCGCCCTGCGGAGGAAGTCCTTTGCCGGCGTCATGGGGAAGTACCAGTTCGATGCGGAGAACGGGGAGCGCAAGAGCCCAAGGGCCCAGCTGTACGCGGTCGACAACGGTCGATTCAGACATCTGATGGCGGCCCCGGCGCAGGACCCGGGGAAGGGATGAGCCCAGTCGTCGGAACCGGTACCCCCGGCTGGTGCCGACGCGCTCCGGGCCGCAGGGGCACCCAGCGAAGGCGCGGTCCGTGCCGCCGGTGGCTCGACCGGAGGAGCGGTGGCCCGAGATCGGGCGGGCTGGAGTCCGCCTGGTGGTACCAGAAGTCCCAAGGACGGAGAAAGAGGTGATGGATGGACCCGCTCAAGACAGGTGATCCGTCATCGATCGCGGGCTACCGACTGCTCGGCAGGTTGGGTGCGGGCGGTATGGGCGTTGTCTATCTGGCCCGTTCTGAGCGTGGGGCGCTCGCCGCGGTCAAGGTGATCCGAGCGGAGTACGCCGCGGACCCCGGCTTCCGGGCCCGCTTTCGACGGGAGACGGAGACAGCCCAGCGGATCACGGGCCGCTGGGTGGTCCGCGTGGTGGGGGCGGACCACCAGGCGCGGGAGCCTTGGCTCGCGACCGAGTTCATCCCCGGCCCCTCCCTCTCGGAAGCCGTGGCCGTCCACGGCCCACTGCCCCACCGCACGGTCCGCGCCCTCGGTGTCCGCCTCGCGGAGGCACTCGCGGGGGCGCACCGGGTCGGCCTGGTCCACCGGGACGTCAAACCGGGCAATGTGCTGCTGGCGTTGGACGGCCCGCGGTTGATCGACTTCGGCATTGCCCGCTCGATGGGGGCCACGGCACTGACCACGGACGATGTCATGGTCGGCTCGCCCGGCTATCTCTCTCCGGAGCAGGCGAAGTTGGCCGGGGCCGCCGAGATCGGCCCGCCGAGCGACATCTTCGCGCTGGGCTGTGTGCTGGCGTACGCGACGACCGGCCGCCGTCCGTTCGGTACGGGCACGGTGGCCGCGATCGTCTTCCGTACCGTCCATGAGGAACCGGACCTTGAGGGGATACCGCCAGAGCTGTTGGCCTTGGTGCGGGCCTGTCTCAGCAAGCAACCAGCGGACCGCCCGACGGCGACGGAGGTACGGGCCGCTCTCCGGGGCCCAGGCCCCGAGGACATGGTGCCCGGGAGCACGGCTGCTTTCGGCGCCGGTCCGGTTACGGGGACCAGTGACGCGGTCGCAGATGGTGAGGCCGCTGCCACCGGGCCGAAAGACGCTGTGCCCGATGCCGATGCCGATGCTGTGATCGATCCCCGGGCGGCGTTCTTCGGTGCACCTGGCGAAGGAGCCGAGCCCGACCCGACCAGCCCGGAGACCAGACCTCTCGGCCGAGCCACCGGGGCCGACGCTCGGGCAGCCGAAACGCAAGCAGCCGGACCCCGGACATCCGAAGCGCAGACATCCGAACCCTGGGCAGCCCAACCTCGGGCAGCCGAAGCGCAGACATCCGAACCCTGGGCAGCCCAACCTCGGGCAGCCGAAGCGCAGAAATCTCCAGCGCAACTGACCGGGCGGGGAGGCGAGACGGTGGGCGGTAACCCGCCCGGTCCCCCCTTGCCGCCCGGAGCCGAAGGCGTTCCGGTTTCTGGCGCGACCACCGCCGTCGGCGCTGACGACGAGGTGGGAACCGCGGCGGGGGACTGGCTGCCCGATGGGCTGCCGGCACTGATCGCACAGCGCTCCTCGCGCGTTCTTGATCTACCCGTGCCCGAGTCGACCGTGGTGGTGAACGCGACCACCACCGCAGCGCCCGTGTCCCGCCGCCTTCTGGTTCTGGGATCTGCCGCCGCCGTGGCCACGATCGGCGGTGCCGCGGCCTGGCTCGCCAGCCGGCCGACCGACGGCGGCGATGACCAGGGCGCGGACGGTACGGAGGGAACCGGCGGCCTGACCCGTCATGTCATCGGTGTCCAGACCGATCTGAGCGGTCCGCGCAAGGCGGACGGCCGGGCTCAGGAACGTGGGGCGCGGCTCGCGGTCGAGATGTTCAACGCCCGCCCTGATCGGCCGTTCGACCTAGCGCTCAAAGTGCTCGATGACGCCGGAGATCCCGTACGCGCCCGGGTGGCTGCCGCACAGCACGGCGCTGACAGTTCCATTGTGGCGGTGCTCGGGCTGACGACCTTCGCGGTGGCGAAGGCGGTGGTCGCGCGGTACGGGGAGAACGCATTGCCCGTGCTCAGCGTCTCCCTCGGCACCACTCCCATGGATCTCCCGCGCTCCAGGGGGTACTTCGAGTTGCAGCCCGCCGACCACATGCAGATCGCCCCCGTCGAGCGGTACTTCGCCCTGCACGGGAGCGAACGGATCGCGGTCATCCGTGACCTGGCCGGTGACAAGGCGTCCTGGAGCATGGTGAAGTGGCTCGGGGAGGCATACGCGGGGGTGGGCCGGGTCGCCGTCCACAACGTCGAAGCGCGGAGCGATGACTTCTCCACCGTGGTCCGGGCAGCGCTGGCCACCACTCCGGATGGAGTGATCCACGTGGGTAACTCGCCGTCCCGGGCGGCTCTTACCGCCCGCGCACTGCGCGATCAGGGGTTCACCGGGCTCAAGGGCTCCATCGAACCCGTCCTGGAACCCGAGTTCCTCACCAGGGCCGGTCAGGCGGCCGAGGGCTGGGTCTTCGGCACGACCTACATCGACCCGGCCAGGCTGCCGACGGCGAAGCCGTTCAACGCCGCGTACCGCCGGCGCTGGAAGACCGATACCACCGAACGCCATGCGGCGGAGGCATACGACGCCGTGCTCTTCCTCGCCCAGGGGATGCGGGAGTTGGGGGAGGGGCGGGTGCGACGGAGTGCGCTGGTGAACCGGTTGCGTCAGCTGAAGTACCAGGGAATCACCAAGCCCATCGCCTTCCGCTCATCGACCCAGTCGTTCGACGAGACCAGCCAACGGGTGGGGCTGTATCTGCACCGGGTGGAGGGCGGTAGGGCCCGGTTCCTCGGTCCCTATCTCCAGGTGACGGCCAAGACCTGACCCGGGGCGGGGAGACCTGACCCGGGAGGGGACGGGCGCGTGAGCCGGGAACATCCCGGCTGGGGCGGGCACGTGAGCCGGGATGTCCGAACCCGAGCGGGCGCGTCAGGTTGGCTGACCGAACCCGAGCGTGCTGACCCCGCCCGGTGAGCCGGCGACGACATCGCGGCGGGAACCACCCAGCGCGTCGGCGTCCCGATGGAGCCGGTGTGTCAGCCGCGCCAGCGAACCCGAACCCGGCAGCCCACAAAGAGGGCGCCTTCCCATGGAGAAAGCGCCCCTGTTACCACTGCGCTGCGGGTGCTGGTGCCTGCTAACCGGCCACTGCCCGCTAACCGACCACGGTCCAGGTGTCCTTGCCCGCGAGTAGCGAGGCCAGGTCGCCTTTGCCTTGTTGTTCGATGGCGGTGTCGAGTTGGTTGTTCATGAGGGTGTCGTAGATGGGGCGTTCGACGCTGCGGAAGACCCCGATGGGTGTGTGGTGGAGGGTGTCGGGGTTGGCGAGGCGGGAGAGGGCGAAGGCGGTGGTGGGGTGGGTGGCGTGG
>NZ_JAMQAW010000092.1 GCF_023701525.1 Streptomyces albipurpureus | reverse complement strand
CCCGTCACCTCCTGGGACCTCGACGACCTCGGCCTCGACGCCGGCCAGGTCGGATCCACCGGAGCGTGGACCGCCGTGGACGACGCCGTAGCCCGACCCCCACGCACCGCGGGCACCATCATCAAAGACGAAGGCGAAGGCGGCCGGCACATCGCCGACTACCTCGCCACCCACAAATTCATCTAACCCCCCACCCCACCACACCAACCCAATCCACAGCACCAGACCCGACCCACCAGGCCACCAGAGGCCGGGCCCACCGCCCACCAGACCCGCACACCGAACACACCCCAACCACACCCCGGTCCGATACACCCAACCCCGAACCGACACCACCAGGCCCACCAATCCACCAGGCCAAATCCACTGGACCAATCCACCAGACCCGATCCACTGGACCGACCCACCAGACCCGATCCACTGGACCAACCGACCAGACTCGATCCACACCACACCCCGGTCCGATCCACACCACACCCCGGTCCGATCCACACCACACCCCGGTCCGGTCCGCACCGCACCCCGGGGTCCGCGCAACACAACACCCCAACCCTCCCCCCGCCACCCCCTCTCCAACGCTCCCCTTCGTCGTCCTTCCCCCTCTTAGACGTCGCCCTTCGTCGTCCATCCCCTCTTCGTCGTTTGTCTGTAGGAGTTGAAAAGTCTCATGGCTGATGTCCTGGTCTACGTCGATCACCTCAACGGCGCCGTCCGCAAACCCACCCTGGAACTCCTCACCCTCGCCCGACGCCTCGGCAACCCCATCGCCCTCGCCCTCGGACCCGGCGCCACCGACACCATCCCCACCCTCGCCGAACACGGCGCCACCCACATCTACACCCACGACGCCCCCGAATACACCACCCACCACACCACCCCCCACCTCAACGCCCTCCACACCACCTACACCCAAACCCAACCCACCACCGTCCTCATCACCTCCACCACCGACAACAAAGAAATCGCCGCACGCCTCGCCCTCCGCACCAACTCAGGACTCATCACCGACGCCACCGACATCACCCCCACCAAAAACGGACCCACCACCACCCAAACCGCCTTCGCCGCCTCCTACACCACCCACTCCCACACCACCCACGGCACCCCCATCATCACCATCAAACCCAACTCAACACCCATCCAAACCCACCCCACCACCCCCCAACACACCACCCTCACCCCCACCACCCCAACCACCCCCACCACCCACATCACCCAAAACACACCCCGCACCGCCACCGGACGCCCCGAA
>NZ_JAMQAW010000091.1 GCF_023701525.1 Streptomyces albipurpureus | reverse complement strand
CTTCGACCTCGCCGACTACGGCATCATCGGCGACCTCTTCACCGTCATCCCCCAACTCACCACCCACATCAAAACCCACAAAAACTAAACAACTTGGCTCGACCTATTCAGTTTGCGCCTCGGCGGGTCGGCTCGTCGGGCGGGTACACAGGGGCCGGGTCGTTCCGGGGTGCGTCATGGGGGATCGCGAGGCCGCCGATACCAACGTTGCAGAGTGGGGCCGCGAGCCGAGGCCCACTGTCAGTCTCTCGCCTTCGTTCCCAGGCGTTCCGACGGTCGGACAGTCCTGCGATGCGACTGCACCAACCTCATGGTCACCGCCGACGCGTTCCCCACGCCATGGACCGCCCGCGCGTTTCCCGGCGGCGGCCCGGCCACGCACCCGGCCCGACGTGGTCCTGGCCGACAAGGCATGTTCCATACCCTCGGTCCCCGACACGCTCGGTCCGCGACCAGTTGCGCAGGCGGCATTTGAGCAGTGATCCCGCCCCGGAGAACCAGCGTGATCGGGGGATGCGCCGCGGCAGTCGGGCGGCAGGCCCTCAACCTCCGACCGCCCGATATCAGAGCAACGCAACACCGCCGACCGGTACATCGACGTCTCAAGCCCGGTGATCCGCTAGGTCGAGTGTTGCTGTGCCCAGTCGGAGGCACCGCTCGGCCGCGCCGCAGCTCGGACGGGATCACCGGTTCGGTTGGGCTGTTCCACCTCGAAGTCGTGACCAGTCAGGCCGGTCTCTTCCTCAACGATGCAGGCGATGCGATAGGCCAGTTCTGTCACTGCCAACGCCGCCTCCCCGAGTAGCGGTAGCGGACCTCGATGCTGGCCGTTTCCCCGCAGTAGTCGAGTCGTACCCTCCCCGGCGGGCCAAGCGTCTCAAGGGGCAGGCTGTACAGGTACTCCTCAGAGTCGACAGGCCCGATCTCCCGCGAGACTCGATCCAGCCCACGGGAGGAGACCGTCTTCGACGGAGTAGCGGCCCAGCCACCGACGTAACTCGGTGGCCCCCCGTGGGGGCCACCGAGCCCTGCTGCCCAGGCGGTACTCACCGGGCTCAGGACCATTCGATGCGGAAGCTTCTCGTCCCTTCGGTCGTCGCACCGCGGAGCACCAGTGAGGCCGAGCATCGACCGCGACGATGTACCAGATGCCGCGGGGCTGCTTGTCTTCGATGACGAGCAGCACGTCCACCTGTGCACCTCCACTGCCGAGCGCTGGCTGGGACTCATCCAGGAGACCCGTCCCGAGCCTGGTCGCCGCTACCCGTATGCCCTTCAAGCTCTGGTCAACAAGGTGCGTACGGCCGCGTTCGGTGCGCAGGTGCGGTCCCGGGTGATCAGCGACACCGGGCAGTGGGTCACCCTCAGCGCTTGGCGCGAGAAGGCTGGGAGCGGGATGCCCCATGGCGGTGGTGCGGGCTCGACCGCCGACGAGGGTGCACCGCTCATCTATGTGTCACTGGCACCGAGTCAACCGGGTGAGCTCACGGCCATCGTGCTCGATGCCTACGGCCTCACTCCGCGCGAGCGCGAAGTCGCACAGCAGGTGCTGTTGGGCCGCTCAACGGCCGAGGTGTCTGCCGCACTTCACATCGGCGAGTACACGGTGCAGGACCATCCGCGGAAGGTCTTCGACAAAGCGGGTGTCCGCAGCCGCCGTGAGTTCACCGGCGAGTTGTTCCAACGCTGCTATCCGCCCGGCTCGATGACCCACCACTCACCAAAGACGGCCGGATGCGCCGACTCGATGACGCACCTGGTCTCTGACAGCCGCGGTCGGCCCCTGTCGTCAATCCCGCCGAGTCGCCCCCGCCTGCGCGCGGAGCCATGCGGCCCACGGGGCGCACGGCGAAGGCCACGGCGCCACACCGACCGCCGGGGGCCTTGCTCCACCTCCCTGATCAGTCGCGGGAATCCTGCAACCGATCAGCCGTGGGGATCCAGCAACCGATCAGTCGTCCAGGTCCAGGAAGAGAGCCGCCAGAGCGGGCAGTCTGCGGCGCATCTCGTCATCGTCGTCAAAGTCGAAGTCCTCACCCATGTCGGGTTCCGCATCATCCCCGGCTCGGACGACGGACTCCCACTCCGCCTCGCTTCCGCCGAGCAGGGAGAACGCCCGGAATGCCGCGTAGTTGGTTTCCTCGTCGAAGACGACCTCTTCCAGCAACTCAGGCTCACCGTCCTGCGCTACGGGATGCTCCGCGAAACCGTCCGGGGCCGCGAGAACACGTTCGTACCAGAAGCGGCCCTGGGCGATGACACCCGCCCGGAAGTCCATGAAGGAATCATCCGAGCACCCGCCGCCTATCAGATAGGCGGCGGCCCACACATCCCAGCGGTACAGCGCTCCATGCATCGCGGTGAAGGTCAGCTCATAGGCGAGGACCGTCTCTTGTGAGGACGCGGCCAGCGTGTCCACGAGAACGGACGCGAAGGGCCGATCGGGGGTCGCTTCGGCTCGGGCCAGCTCGATGAACTGCCAGAAGTCTTCGAGAGGGAGGGGCTTGGGGTCGGCAAGGTTTGTGATCACCCTGCCCACTGTGACAGAAGGGGGTGACGGTCGGATCAGCGAGTCAGTCTCCACCCCCGATTCGAGGCGCGCCACCAGGTGTTTCCCGTCCGGTCCAGGGGTCTGGAAATGCTCTGTCGAGGGCCGTCCCGCGAGCTGCCGCAGCCCCTGACCACCGGCTGGTGACCGGATCTCCTGGTGAAGTGTCCGCACGATCTCCAGGCAGTGGGGATCGGGTTCCGCCCACCCCGACGACCGCGCCAGCGCAAGCTCCACGGCGGCCACGGCCCGATCCGGTACTCCGAGGCGCAGATACATCCGCCCGAGCAGGGCGGCGGCGACGGCGACGGCGATCGATGGATGCGCGCCGCCGGGGCCCGCCTCCCATGCGCGTACTGCGCGCTGTAGCTCGGTGAGGCCGGTGACTGCGTTTCCTGAGTCCCAGAGCGCCCTGGCAGCTGAGGTCCCGTAGCCGCGCCCGACGTCCTCATGCTCGACCCGGGGATGCCGTCCGGAGGTCTGGGCGGCTCTGATGACGGTGTGCCGTGACCGCTTGTCGTCAGGGAAGGCATCGAGCCGGCGGGAACGCTGGAGACCGGTGTGGTGTTCCAGACTTACCCGGGAGGGGCCCGACCGTTCTACGACCAGGGTCACCGATGCTCTGGAGGGTGCGGGTCGCTGCCCCTCGGCAGCTGCGTTCCCGCTGTCCTGGAAGCTGTCGGCGGAGGTCGTCAGAGTGGAGGGGTCCACGACCCAGAACGTGACGGCGAGCGTCCGCCAGCGCCGCCCGGGCCATGCGAAGGAATGGATTCCGCAGACCGGACGCAGCAATGGTTCTCCCCCCGATTCCCCCAGGCATCGCAAATCGGAACCTTAACAGCGCTTTGATGACACGGTAGTTGAAATCGACATGCCGGGCAGATGACTTCTCCGGGGATCCGTTCTCCCCGGTCAAAGGTCATTGCCCACGACTCCTTCACATGACCCGACCGCAACTTTGGTCCAGACCTATTGACGGCAGGTCTGGACCAACTTACGGTTTGCCGCATCGCATCGCGTACGTCTTGAGACCCCCACAGTCCAGGAGGTGAGCGTGCTCCACAGAGCTACCCCCCTCGTGCCCCATGGCTCTCTGCCCTCCGGCTCTCCCCAGTCGTGGCAAACCTGTCTCCCGCCGCCAGGATGATGTCGACACCCGCCCCCAGGTGATCGATCCCCACCGCGTGCCGCCCTCCCCCCTGGGCGGCACGCGGACATCCACACAACATCACGCCCCCCACGTGCCATTCACCCCCCACCACTCACCGAGAGCTCCATGGACCCGCGGAGAGCAGCCGCCGTCACCCAAGGAGCCCGAAGGGAGCACCGTATGATCGGTCGGACGTTACGTCTTCTGGGGTCCGCCCTGGCCATGGCGTTCGCGGTACAGATGGTGACCGCCCAGGCGCCCAGCGCCGCACCCAGCGAGCAGCCGGCCGCGGCAGCCGCCGAAACCTGCGCGGTCAAGTCCAAGCCCGCGGGCAAGGTGCTCCACGGTTACTGGGAGAACTGGGACGGCGCCTCCAACGGCGTGCATCCGCCTCTCGGGTGGATACCGATCACGGACAGCCGTATCCGTGCCAATGGCTACAACGTGATCAACGCGGCCTTCCCGGTCATCCGCTCGGACGGGACCGTCCTGTGGGAGGACGGGATGGACAACACGGTGAAGGTCCCCACACCCGCCGAGATGTGTCAGGCCAAGCAGGACGGCCTCACCATCCTGATGTCGATCGGTGGCGCGGCCGCGGGCATCGATCTCAGCTCCAGCGCGGTCGCCGACCGGTTTGTGGCGACCGTGGTGCCGATCCTCAAGAAGTACAACTTCGACGGGATCGACATCGACATCGAGACCGGTCTCGTGGGCAGTGGCAACATCAACCAACCCTCCGCCTCACAGGCCAACCTCATCCGCATCATCGACGGGGTGCTCGCCCAGATGCCCCCGAACTTCGGTCTGACCATGGCACCGGAGACCGCCTATGTGACCGGTGGCAGCGTGGTCTACGGCTCCATCTGGGGCGCGTACCTCCCCATCGTGAAGAAGTACGCCGACAACGGCCGGCTGTGGTGGCTGAACATGCAGTACTACAACGGCAGCATGTTCGGCTGCTCCGGTGACTCGTACTCCGCCGGGACGGTCGCCGGCTTCAAGGCCCAGACGGACTGCCTCAACCGGGGCCTGGTCATCCAGGGCACCACGATCAGGGTTCCGTACGACAAGCAGGTGCCGGGTCTGCCGGCGCAGCAGGGCGCGGGCGGTGGCTATATGTCACCGGGGCTCGTGGCTCAGGCGTGGAACGGGTACAACAACGCCCTCAAGGGACTGATGACCTGGTCGATCAACTGGGACGGGTCACGAAACTGGACCTTCGGTAAGAATGTGAAGACGCTTCAGGGCCGCTAGTCCCGAGTGAAGTGAATCCGCGATCCTCCCCCGCGCTGGACCGGAGCCGAATGTCGGCTCCGGTCCAGCGTCGTTCTGGACTCCCCCCACCGGCTCGTCGGCGGATAGGTCAACAGGCACCTCTGTCGCGAGACGCAACGGTTCGCTGACAGCGGTCCCTGGAGCGCGGGACACCGACCCGCCCGTCGGCGGATTCCACGTCGCAACGCCCCTCCCGCACCCCAGAGACCGCCTCCTAGGCCCTGCCCACCCCCGCGGTCGGCTCTCTATGCCTACGTTTTAGGTTCAACCGATAGTCCGGATGGCCTGATCTATGGCGTAATGGTGACCGGCTCGGCTCGGAGCGTGCTGTTACGCCAGAGGTCGGGTGAACGTGCCCTGTCCGGGGAAGGCGGGGCGTGGGGGAAATTCCGGACTGGGGGGTTCGATGGCCGGCAGTGATGTACCGGTGGCCGGTCCGACGGCGAGCAATCCCGTACAACTCGCCGACGAATTACGTGCGTTGGCGGACGATGTCCGAGTGTCGGTGCACCGGGCGGCCCTGGAGGAGCTCGCGGACGACATCACCGCGCCCGAGCGGCTCGCCCGCTGGGCAGGTACGGATCTCATCTCGGCGTATGCGGCGCCGAATGTGTTCCTGGCCGTACCGGCGAGCGCACGGGCGGCGCGGAGTTCAGCGGAGTCCCGGGGAACGGCGCCCGCGGTAGGTCCTGTTGGCGGTGGGCGGTCCGGGGGGTGGCCGGCTCGTCGAGAGCGGTGGGCGCGCTCCTTCTCCGGTTGGGCCGGCGCGCTGGTCTTCCTTCCGCTCTTGGTCACCTGGGCGGGTCTGGGTGCGGCCGCCTGGGCCTATCAGAGGATGCGGGAAGCGGGTAAGGGCGGCACGGAGTCGTTTCTCGCGCTCTGGCAGCAGGGCTTCGCCGGGGAGCTCTGGGCGCCGTTCCACTTCGATGTGATGGTGTTGTACACCGTTCTTGCCCTCAGCGGGCTGATCGCGGCGACTCGGTTGCGAAGCCGCCAGGAGCAAGCGGACGACGCTGCCTCCCGGCTGTTCACAGCGCGGCTGTCCGGGGCTCTTGCACAGGTCCAGGCGCTGGCGTCCGGTGCGGCGCATATGACACCCCTGCGGTTCGCGCAGGAGTTGCAGGGCGCGGCCTCCAGTCTCAGGACGCTGGGCGAACTGGCGGGTTCGGTGCAGCGGGAGACCGGGGAGCTGATCGAACAGGCGCGTGAGACCGCGGCTCTCACCCGGTCGGCGGCGAAGGCGCTGGGTGAGGGGGTCACCGGTCTTCGCGCCGCCGCCTCCGCGGTCGAGGCGTCCGCCAACAGCGCGTCACGGGCGGCGGAAGGCGCCGGCAGGGGCGCCGAGGTGCTCTCAGGTGAGGTCGTCAAGGTTCTCGACGAGATGGGCAGACAGGTCCAGGAGTCCGCGCGGACGGCCGCCGGACAGTTGGCGGCAGCGGCCGACGATGCCGTACGCCGTATTGCTGACGCGGCCGATGAGGCGGCCACCCATGAGGAGAACGCGGTACGTCAGGGGGTCGGTCTGCTGGACCGTACGGCCGAGGCGATGGGTGGGACCGTCGATGCGGTACGGGTGGCGCTTGAGGGGGCGGTGGCCGAGTTGGCCGGCGCGGCCGATCGGCTGAACGGCACGGTGGCGGCGCTACCGGAAGCGCTGGAGGTGTCGGCCGCCGATGGCGCGGAGCGGATCGGCTGGGCGTATGACCGCGCTGTGGTGGCGCTCGCCGTCTCCCTGCGGGGGGACGCGAACGCCGTGGCCGGCGAACTGGGCTCCCAGGTGGATCAGTTGCGTGAGTTGACGCGGCAGCGCGAGGACGCCGAACTGTCCGCCCGGATGAGTCGAGAGGAGACCGAGGACGGGCTGCGGGCGGCGACCGATGACTTCCGTCAGACTCTGCACGCGGTCGCGGCCCTGGTCGAGGAGACGACGAACCGGGTCGTACGGTCCATGCCGGCTGCCGAGCCGTCACCGCCCGCGGACGGTCCGCCCCGCTGGGGCGTTGCCGGTCATGGTGCGGCCGGGCTCGATCTGTCCTACGACGGGACCTCCCTGCCCGGCGAGGCATCGATCGAGGACGAGTACCCACCTGACCTCGACGGCTTCGACGAGGGTGAACGCCCCGGCCCTGGCTTCCCCGCGAACGATTCGTTCGTGCCCCAGTTCCTGCCGCCCGATACGAACGGCCACAGGCCCGGCTACGGCTACGCGCCCGGGGTGGAGCCGCCGCTGGTCGCTGGCTTTGGCGATGGGGGCTCCGGATCGGCCGAAGGCCTTGCGGCGAGGACAAGCGCAGCAGATGGGTACGGAGAGAGGCGGACCGGCGGTCGGGTCCCCGAAGAACCCGTCTCCGACGTGGATTCCCCCCTGGATCTGCCCGACTTCGCCGAGGTCGGCGGCTTCGGTCCTGAATGGGAGAGTCCGGTAGGGCCGGTGGAGGGCGGGGTCGGCCAGGCGTTGGAGTCGGGTTGGGACGAGTGGGACTCGCAGGCGCCTGACGATCCGACCGTTCAGTTCGATCAACGGGGGACGGGGGATCAACGGAACACCGTCTCCTCGGACCCGGTCCCCTTGGAGCAGGCGGAGCCCTGGGACGCCGTTCCCCCCGGGTTCCGCGGTTCTGACGGCCCGCGGGATGCCGTCCCCCAGGGTCGAGAGGGGCCACCAGGGCGGGCCTTCGACACCGGTAGGGGCGATGGCAGCGAGGACCAGGCCGAGACGGAGCCCGTCATGGGCACCGGAGAGGACCAGCGGTGAAGCGGCGCTCCGGGAGCAGTGTGGTCCATGCGGCGGGCTGGCTCTTCGCGGATCTTCTGCTGGTGATCACCGTGATCGCCCTGGGTGGCCAGTGGACGGCCCCGACCACCGCCGACCGGGCGGATGGTGAACCGTCCGCCTCCCCCGCCCCAGCGGTATCGGCCTCGCCGACCCCCTCACCCAGGGTGTCAGCGGCTCAGCCCGGACTAGACCCGGATAGCGAGGAGTTCGATGTGCGGGGCGATGCCCCTGGCTTGCTGGCCAGAGAGGCGGCGGCCGTACGCGACATCAGGGACGAGGTGGCCAAGGGCATCAGCGCGTACCCCGGCAAGAGGGCCGCTCTCGTGATCATCTGGGGCACGGCCGGATCCTGTCGGACCTGCCCGGTCACCGACAACGCCAGCCGGGATTACGCGCGTGCCATCGGCGCCCTGCTCCCGTCCGTATCCGCCACGTTCTTCCCCGCCTACCACGAGGAGATCATCCGCGGCTATCGCAACACCAGCGGGGACCGCGAACGGGGACAGGCGACCATCGAACTGTTCTTTCTGCGTCAGTGACCGGACGGCAACGCGGGCGCAGGAGCGTCGCCACCACGGATTCCCTTGTTGCAGGCAGCCCCGCCGACCGTGGTGGTCCATCCGGTGCGCTGGGCCTTCTGACCATATCCACGGGCCCTTCGGGCTCCATCCGAGCACAGAACGGAACGAGGAGGACACCTCCCTTGGCGCCACAACTCAATCTGACCGAGCTGCGTCGCTTCGCTGACGACACCCTCGCGATGCTCGAACAACAAGAGATACCGGGGACCCAGGAGGCCCACGATCGACATGCGGAGGTGATGCGGTTCGTCCTGGAACTCCGCGACCGGGTGCGCAAGCCAGTCACCTTCGGTGTGGTCGGTGAGTTCAGTGTGGGTAAGTCGCTGCTGTTGGGATCGGTGCTCGGCAGACCCGATCTCCTCCCCGTCGAAGATCGCAAGGCCACCGGCAACATCACCGTGCTCCGGCTGCGCCAGGCTCCGGCGAGCGGCGCCGACGGCATCGACGAAGCCACCCCTTCGGCATCCGCCGAATCGGGCCCTCACCAGAACACCAGCCCGCCGCGGAGCACCCGGACCGCGCCCACAGCCGAGGTGCACTACCTCAGTGAGAAGCGGCTGCGGGCCTGTGTCCGATCGATCATGACCGATCTGGCCGACGGCATGGACGAGGACCATCCCGTGCTGGGCGCGGGACATGTCCTGGGTGACTACGATCCGCTGACCGACAGCCGTGGCTGGGGGCCGTTCGATCAGTGGATCTCCTGCCTCTGGCCGGCGAACACACCCGACGCACCGCAACCGCTGATCGATCCGATCCAGATCTCCGCCACCCATGTGGCGGCGGCGACCGAGCTCTGCCGTATCCGCGACGCCCTACTCAGCCAGACCGATGTCCTGGGCACGGTCCAGCACGTCAGCACCAAGGTGGTGCGCGAGGCACTCGACCACGGCACCGAAGAACGCATTCCGACGAGCAAACCCCGCCCGCGTATCCAGCCCTTCAGCGCGGCCGAGGTGGAGAAGAACGCGGAGATCCTCGCCCGGAGTTTCATGCTGATCGAGCGGGTCGTCTTCGATGTCGAGGTGTCACCCGAGCACTGGGAACTCCACCAGCTCCTCGCCGAGCACCCCTTGCAGTTCCTCGACTTCCCCGGCATCGGCGGCGCCGGCTCCTACGGCCGCGATGTCCACCTCAGTCGGAGCGAGTTGGCCGAGGTACACACGATTCTGGTGGTCCTGGACTCGCGCAAACCCGGGGGCCGGGGGGTCGAGGAGTTCTGGGGCATGCTGGTCAAGGACGGCCGCCCGCCCGAGGCCCTGGCCAAGGCGGCGCTGGTCGCCGCGAACAGCTTTGACCGGGTCCTCGTTCCCACCCTGCCGGACATCGAGCTCCCCAAGAGCGAACTGCTCCAGCGCTCGGACTCCCTCAACGGCATCCATGTGCACTCGGACAAGTTCGTCAAGGGCAGGGAGTCAGCGGTCGTCGCGACCTCGTCGGTGTCCGCGATCCGCCGGTACGGACTGCCGTACGCCGAGCTCTCGCAAGGCACGCGCGACGTGATCGAGGACGCGCTCCAGAAGCTGGACCAGGGGCCGCATCCACGCTGGGAGAGCACCGCCGCCCGATTCGATCAGGTCGATCCCCAAGGTCCGTGGGGTCGACGGCTTCGCGATGCCGAGCACGACGGCGGCATCAGGGCCCTCCAACGACTGATCGAGAGCCAACTGCGCTCCAATGGGACCGAGCAGAAGGTCGAACGGGCGGAGGCCTCCCGGCGCAAGTTGTGGTCGGCCCTGCTGGCCCTCCAGTACCAGATCCGGCAGGAGAGCTCCGACGGCGATCCCGGAGCGGCGGAGTACAACCGGCTCCTCGATCAGATACGGCGCTTCCGGTTCCTGGTCGACGCGCTCCTGTCCCAGCTGCGGGATTTGCGCGGCGGAGTACCGGACGCGGCCCAGGAGCAGGGCTCCGGCACGGACACCCAGCTCCCGCAGGTCGTGCGGGAACTCCCTCCGCCGCCCAGCCTGGCATCGGCGGCCGGCCAGGTACTTGAGGAGGTCTACGACTGGGCCGAGTGGGAGCAACTGCTGCTCCGGGCCCGGACGGACAAGAAGGGCCTGGTGACCAAGAGCAAGGCACCGACCGCGTCACCACGAAAACCGCTGCCGGGACGGAAACCGGTGCAGATGCCGACGGAGAGCGCGGCAGACACCTCGAAGGGGTACATCACCCGGTTCACCGCCCTCGTCGCCGGGCGGACCGACCAGGCGGAGAAGGAGCTCAAGCAGTGGTTGACCAGTTGGCAGACGGCCTGGAAGGACACCTTCGAGGAACTGCGACTCTGGTTTGAGGAGCCCGGCACGATCCCCCTGCTGGAAGAGGTGTTTCTGGCGTACATCGGTGATGCCATCGAGGTGGAGAACCGGCTGGAACAGCTGTGGAACGCCTTGGACCCGCAGGATGTGGTCGAACGGCAAGCCGCGTCGCATGCCGCAGATCCCCTGCCCGAGGAGGATGTCGCGGAACGCTTCCCGGCTCAGGCCGATCACGCGCTGCCCTGGCACCACGGGGTGCGCGACCTCGACCCCATGACGGAAAGTCAGGAACGCCACCCCCAGATGGTCACGCAGTTTCGGCTGTACGCGGCGAACACCGCGGCCTCCTTGGTCACCGACAGGCTGAACCGACTGCTGAGCGCACGCGTCGACGCGCTGATCGGGTTCTACAAGGAGACGGCGGTGTTCCTGCCCACGGACGACGACATCCGACCACCGCGCTCGGAACCCCCGGAGCCCGACGCGCCCGATGGGTCCGGCGGACCCACCGCCCCGGACGGCGGGAGCGGCCAGGACGGGCCTGACGGCCCAGTAGGACCCTCCGGCGCCGGCCAACCGGGGGAGGCACCGGGCCGGCAGCCGATTGACCAGCTGATCAGCACCTGGAGGAACGCCTGATGGCCGAGCCCTATCTCTCCTTCCGCGCCCCCGAGTCCTCCATAGCGCCACCCGGCCATGTGATGCGCACCGGGGATCGCACCTTCCGGCTCTTCGAGTACGAGGGCTGCTATCCGCTGCCCATCGTCACCCTGCACCCCAACCACGAGCCGGGGCAGACCTACCTGGGCGTTCAACTCCCCGGCCGCCTCAAGCTCGCTCCGGTGGGAACCGCCGAGCTGCCCCAGGGGCTCTTCCGCGCGGTCAAGGGAGCCTGGTCGGCTCAGGGCGAGGCGCACAAGACGGTACTCGGCGATCTTGACCTGGTGCGGGACGCGGTCGTGGAGACGGCCTTCGTCCATCTCAGTCCACGCCGGCCCGGTAGCGCCGCACGCGCTCTGCATGAGCCGCTCTACGTCGACGCGTTCTGGGAGATCGACCTTCAGAACGCCAAGGGCAAGTCCGTGATCGGCGCCAGTGTGATGCTGGAGTTCGCGCCTCCCGGTGAACTCCCGCAGGCGGCGCCGGAAACCGACTACGTACCGGAGTTCCTGCCACTGCGGGAACCGTCGGACAACCACTACCAGGAGTTCGTGGTCGTCGACTTCGGTACCAGCGCATCGACCGTCACCCTCCAGGACACCGGCTATGTCGAACGGCACTCCGTCGATCCGGCCCAGAGCATGGCGCTCGGGAGCTTCCTCACCGAACTCCTGACGCTGCCGGACGACTCGGCCGAGACCAAGGGCCCGGGAGCCGTCCCCGCCGAGTGGCGGGTAGCCGTCACCGAGATCCTGGACGGCGAGTTGACGCTGCGGGGGTCCACCGAAGAGAGGATGACGGGCCGCAGAGCCCTCGCGCTGGTGGCCGAACACCATCCGGAGGCGGTTTCGGCGCTCCACCTCGCGGTGGAGCACGCCATGCACAAAGGCAGCAGGCAACTACGGTCGTGGCTGGTCCCACGGCTCCACCAGGGCTACACCAGGGTGACCGACACACCCCCGCTCCGACTCCATGAGCTGCGCCCGGTGCCCTTCCCCGGGCCCAAAGGAGTGGACACCTTCGCACCGGCGAGCTCACTGGTGGAGATCGTCGACGACGCACCCGACGCGGTGCCCGGCGCCTTGGAGTCACGGGTGTTCCGGCTCTCCGAGGAACAGGGGGCCATCACCGGGCTCAAGCGGATGGTGATGCGGGCGAGGATGCCCGAGGTGCCGGACTCCGATCTGTCGGCCGTCCATCTGACCCAGCACCTCTATCTGGAGCTGGTCAAAACGGCGGAGCGGCTCACCGCTGACAAGAACAACCCGGGCAGCAGCGTGCAGACCGTGGTGGTCACCTATCCCACGACCGTACTGCCCGAGGTGAAGCGACGGCTGGGGCAGTTGGTGCGTGCGGCGTTGGGCGCGCCTCGGGTGGTCACCGACTACGACGAGGGTCTGGCCGCCGGGCTGTTCTTCGTGATGCGGGAGCTGTCCGGTAACCAGAACCTCGGGCTGGAGGCGCTGCGCGCCCGCTCGCGCCGGGTGACCAGGACGCTTCCGCCACCGCGCGACGCGGCCGA
The DNA here is from genome assembly GCF_023701525.1 of Streptomyces albipurpureus. GTDB lineage: Bacteria > Actinomycetota > Actinomycetes > Streptomycetales > Streptomycetaceae > Streptomyces > Streptomyces albipurpureus. The sequence goes on along the minus strand of NZ_JAMQAW010000091.1, from coordinate 71,878 downwards.
CGCCCCGAGCGGACCGGCTCGAACGATTCCGATATCTCCGGCGACCTGGCATCGCACCATGCTGGTCATCGACATCGGCGGTGGTACGACGGACATCGCGCTGCTCCAACTGGTGCTGGTCGACCAGACGCCCGATCGGCCCGAGAAGGACGAGAAGGTCGCCGGCCGTCGCTACCGGTTGGAGCCGACCCTGCTCGGTTCGACCGGTCATGAGCAGCTCGGTGGGGACCTGCTGACGCTCCAGGTCTTCTACTGGCTCAAGGCGGTGATCGTCGACGCGCTGCGCATCCGTGGCGAGGGCGACCAGGAGGAGGACTCGGGGCACCGCTCGCTGGCGGCACAGATCTGCGACCAGGCGGGCCGCAATCTCGACAAGGTCGTGGACAAGAACATCAAGGAGACCCTGAACGACTATCTACCCACCTCCTGGAGCACCACATCGCCGCATCAGGTGGCGGGCGGCCCACGGAACAGGTTCCGTGGGCTCTGGCGGCTGGCGGAGGCGAAGAAGCGGGCCCTGAGCGCCGCCGACGGCCAGAACGTCGAGCTGGAGATGCATGAGTTGACCGAGATCGTGCAGGGCGCGTCCAAACGGTTGGATGATCCCACCGGTGCGCTCGCCCTCGATCCGGGCCAGTTTCGGAAGCTGATGCTTCCGGTACTTCAGCGGGCCGCCGAGATGGGGGCGGACCTGGTGCGGACGACCTTTGCGCGCGAGCGGGAGAAGATCGCCGCTGCCGCAGCCGCGGGCCAGGCGACATGGTCGGAGCCGGTACTCGATCAGGTCGTGCTGTCCGGGCGCACCAGCAATATGGCGCTGGTGCGCGAAACCGTGGTCGATGTGTTGTCGCGGGCCGACTCGGGAGCTCAACTGAAGTTCGGTTGGAATCCCCTGGCCCTCTCCATCGAGACGGGCTTCGCTGCCAAGCAAGCGACCTCGATCGGCGCTGGCTGGGCGCATACGGTGCGATCGGTGGCGCGGGTCAACGAGACCCGGCGCACCGAAGAGCAGACCTCGCACCCTCGGATGACGGACCTGGACATCGAGACCCATGGGCTGTTCTCCAGCCTTCCGTGCGATCTCGGCCCGCGGGCGGGGGCCATGCGACCCGTGGTGTTGCTGCGGGCAGGTGAGCCGTTCATGGAGTTGGACGAGCGGGGCACGCTCGGCATCCGGTCCGCCTGGAACCTCCTGCCGCGGAAGGTGGAGTTGCACCGGATCACCTCGGCTTCGCGTTCCATCCAGTGGGGGAGCTTCGATCTGGAACTCGCGGCGGAGGGCAGAGACGCCATCGACCTCTCCCATCCGGCGTGGCACCCCCTGCGGGAGAACGGGGTGCACTATCTGATCGAGGTCGACCAGGAGTTGGATCCGTACATCCTGTTCTGCAACGGACGTCCGCATTTCTTCGTGGATGAGACCAGACACCATATGAAACTGGCGGAGCTGGTCGCCGGGGCGTCCTTTGAGCCCGATCTCGGACGCTGCCGGCTGCCGGGCCGGCTCTGCGTCTCCACCGAGGACGGCGGGCTCGCGGAAGTCTTCCCCGAGCCGCGCCCCGGCGCGGAGGACTACTACTTCACCGAGTCGTTCCACCCCGATACCGACACCACACAACACAGGGTGCGAGGTCGGACCGCGGTGGTCCCGGTGCCGCCGATGGGAGGGCAGTACGAGTTCCATCTCGACGACGGCAGCGGCAACCCGGTGCCGTTGGACACCCTGCCCGTACCGGAGGCGGCCGTCCATGGCCAGCAGCGGCTCCATACTGCGGCCTTGGACGCGCGGGGCAACCTCTCGGTGTTCCGTGGTGCCGTGCCCTTCGCCTCGGCCATCAACCTGGTGGAGGTCCAGACCGAGTCCGGGCTGGTCTACCGCAAACGCATGCACCGGGGACGGCCGGAGTTCAAGGACGAGTGGGACCCGTTCAGCGGAGGGCACTGATGGACGACTTCACTCCCCTGTTCCAGGAGCGCGGAGCCGGTCAAGGGGCGCCACTGGCGGCTCGATCGCCGCAACAGTTGCTCGGCGACTTCTCGGTTCGGGTGCTGCGGCTCCTCGAACAGCCATCGCCCAGCCGTGCCATCCTGCTCGACGCGCTGACCGCTTGCTTCGGCGGTCTCGACCAGTCGCCCTTCGACGAACGCATCAGACGGGACCCCCACAGCGTCCACTTGTTGGAGGCCGCGCAGTGCCTGGGCTATCTCATCCGGGCAGGCAGACTCGCCGAGGACGGACCGACGACGATCACACCACCGGAGTCCCTCCCCAGCGCCGGGGGCTCCAGCGCCCCATCGGTCACCGTCGCCGTAACCGGCGATGTCACTGAGCCCGGCACAACAGAGCCCGGTGGCACCGAGGCCTCAGCGCCTTCGCTGACCGGCGGCGATGGGGCGGCGCAGCCGCTACCGACGGAGAAATCACCGTCGGTCGAGATCGAGGACCAGGCCGGAACGGACGACGACCGGCCCTCATCGCCGGGTGGAGCCGGATCGGAGGCGGGAGCGGCGAACGGTGACGAGCAGGACCGGTCGGCGGACAGTGCGGCGCAACCCACCGGGAAGGCGCTCTCGACCGGCACGGAGACCTCCGTACAGACCGCGCGGGGGGAGGCGGAGGAATCGAAACCCTCCCCGCCCGACGGCGCGAGACTCCCCACGGACCCGGAGGTGAACGAGCCGGCGAAGAGGCGGCGGGAGAAGGAATCGCAGGATTCCACCGGCCAACCGCAGAACGCCTCGGTCAACGGCCCCACGGAGAAGCGCCGTACCACCACCACTCGGCAGACAAGGACCCGACCGACCGTCCCGGACCCGCTGCGCGACGCGGTGAAGGAGCAGTACCAGGCACTGCTCGACGATGCGGCCGCGCGCATCTGGCTGGACTCTCCCGTGCGTATGCTCAAGATCCCACTGGCAGAGCAGCCGAAAGTCAGCCAACCCGTGACGGCGGGCGACTACTGGCGGTTGTCCTACGCCGCGCTACTGCGGCTCCCCGATGAACAGCGTGTCCACTGGCACGAGCGGCTCTCGGGTGCGGCGCAGGCGGTGCTCGGACTGCGCAGTGCCAGCGAGCGGTCGACTCCACCCCTGCACGAGGACCTCGGTGACCCCGATGTACTCATTCCCGCGCTGCCGGGGCACTGTGGGCCCGTACTGCTGAGCCTGCGTCCGGCGAGCAGTCGAATACTGCCGGCGGGCATGCCCCCGGAGATCATGCACGCAGCCGGTTTGAAGGGTGGCCCAGCCGCCTGGTCCGGCAGCCAGGAAGCCGTGGAGTGCCGCCAGCAATGGGCCGTGCGCGCCTATCAGGTGCTCCAGTTGGCGAAGCTGGATCCGCTGCTGATGCTGCGGTGGATGGGGCGGAACGCCGCGGTTCACACGGGAATGGAGGACTACTTCCCGCAGCTCCTCGTGGAGCGTCTGAAGCTGCTCACGGCATCGCAGAAGTCTCCCGACCCGGAGAACCGCTTCCGTAGTGAGCACCGGCTCGACGCCTTGATCGGATCGGTGCTCCATGCCACGCCGGCGTCGGAGGAGAGTTGGTGGTGGCGGTGGCGGGCGGCGGCCTGGACCGAGTTGGCGAAGTCCGCCGCGAAAGCGGGCTACACCCTCTCCCAGCACCCGGAGAATCTGCAACGCGACCAGCTGATCAAGCTGACGAGCGAGGGGGACGAGAACAACGTCACGGGCCGGGACGGCGCGCCCAGGCCGCTGCAGTGGGTGCTCTACGCACTGGCCCGCGCGCAGGACGGCACGGGCATCGGTGCCGTGATCATCAGGCTTCAGCAGTGACCGCCGCCCGGCCGGCACCCCCAACCGTGCCGGCTCGATGGGTTGAGGCGGCGCGGTTGCTGTCCCGTACATCGGCGGGGCGGGGCGGCGGGCTGACACCCCAGCTCGCCGACGACGCGGCCGCGGTCCTGCGCACCCGGACCCCACCCGGCTCTTCAGGGGGTGCGCCGGTGCGGATCGCGGTCGTTCGGCGACTGGCTGACCCTGGTGTGGTGGGACTGCTCACGGGCCGCCCGGTCGGATGGGCGGGCCCGCCGGATCTGCTGGCCGGTGCGATCGGCGGGGGACGGCGCGATGTGCTGCCCCTGGCCATCGCGGCGGGGACCGCTCCGGCCCGCCTGGACATGGGGCCGGAGCAGCGAGCGGTGCTGGAGCGGCTGGCTCGGCGGTTGTTCGCGGACCCCGGGCTACCGCCCACCACCGCCGGGTGGCTGCGTGCGCGGCACCGAAGCGGTGAACCGTGGTTCCAGGCCGAGCCGGGTGACCTCACCACGGCGGTGTTGTGGCGACGTGTCCAGGACATCGCGGCCGGGGTTCCCCTGGAGGAAGCCTCGGCACTGGAACCGCTGTTCGCCCGACCGGTCCGCTGGCTCGGTGGCCCCCGCGATCGACTGGCGGTACTGCCGTCCGACGGCGCGGGCACACCGGTCGAACTCCTCGATGTGCCCGGCGGATCACCGGGCGCCGCAGACGCCGCCAGCGCGGCGGTACGGCGTTTGGTCGGCGCCTGCCATGGCGTCCTGTTGCTGTTCCCGGCGGCTGATCTCTCCCTGGACGCGGGAGCAGGTGCGGAGGGAACGGTGGAGTGGCTGTTGCGGTGGACTCGGACCCTTCGGGCGCATCCGCACGGTCCTTCCCCCCTCTATATCGCCACGGCCGACCGCAGGGCGGGCGCCGCCGGCATGCCGGATACCGCCAGCTGGCTGAGCGGACGGCTGGCGTCGGCGCTGGGTGGGCCCCGGCCCCGGGTCCATGCGGTCGCCATGGCCGAAGCACAGGAGGTGGTGGCCGTCCTCACCGCGCCCCGGGGCCCCGGTGCGACGTCAGTTGGCGCACCTCACCGACCGGCCGCGCTCTTGGCACAGGCCCAGGCTGACCGGGTCGGCAGTGGACTCGCTGAGCTGACCGATCAGGTCACCTCGTTGGTACGGGAGCGAGCCGAGGACCTCGCCGGCCTGACCCGGCAGCGGCTGGCAGCGGCCTTCGACGACACCCGTCTCAGCTGTCGGGACACGGCATTCACCCGGCAGTGGCCGCTGGCACCGCTCGATGGGCATACGCCCTTTCCCGACGGGGTAGACGCCCCGCTACCGGCGGGGGGCGGGGCCGAGTTGTGGGACCGGTTCGAGAACGACACGGTGGGTCTTCTGACCGCACGAGCAGGTCGGCGGGGACGCCGTTCGCCGCCGACCGACGACCGGATGCCCAAACCCCCGCGGACACCCTCAGTCCCCGCTGCTCCGGTGAGCTCCGGTGCTGCCCGACCGCTGGACCCTTCCCCGTTCTCTGACACCTGGCCCCAGGGCCGGGAGGAGGATTCACCATGACTCTCGTGCTCGGTGTGCTGCTGGTGGCGGCGCTTGGGGTGATCGGCGTGCTGTTCCAGCGGCAGCGGTCCGCGCTGCCGCCCTCGGGCGGCCCCGTACACCAGGGCCACACCATCCCGTATCAACCGGCCCCGGCCCTCCCGGACCCGGCGCTGACCGGCAGGATCGGCCAACTGGAGCGTGAGCTCGCCCAGCAGCGGGCCGGCGTTGAGCGGGCGGCGGGGGAACGTGATGCCGCGCGGGTCGAGCGGGACCAGGCCGCGGCGGCACGCGATGGTGCCCTGGCCGAACGGAGTCAGCTCGCGGCCGACCGTGACCGGGCGGCGGCGGAACGGGACCAGGCCCAGTTCCAGGCGGTCAAGGCCACCCGTGACAAGGAGCGGGCAGAGGACGATTCGGCGCGGCTGCTGGAGCAGATGGAGCGGTTGCGCACCGAGTACGAAGAGGCCCACCAAAGGGTGCTGGAGGAGGCTGAGCACGCGCGGGAGGCACAGCAGAGGGCCGAGGACAGCCTCAGGGAGTTCGACCTCCACGAGGACGACCACCCGTGGCTTCCATCGGATCTCCAACAGATGCGGCTGATCTCCGCGGGGGGTGCGGTGGAGCCCTCCCTGCGGGAGTCCGACCGGCCGACCCCCACCGTGCCGCAGCAGCTGTCCCTCAGCCAGGACGCCACGGCGGACACGCTCCTGGACGGCGCCGATCTGGGCGGGGTGATCGTCCGGGCGGCTTCGGTCTGTGGCGACCGGCACCGTAGGAGGCAGCAGCACCGACGAGACGCGGTGCTGCTGCGGGTACCGGTCGGTCTGGGCGGATCGGCACTGCTGAGCGCCGTCGCCGCGGGTGCGCCCGATGGGGCCTGGTCGCAATCGGCCGCGGCACACGCCTGTCGGGCACTGGTCACCCAGGTCCAGAACCAGGCGGATGTGTTGGCTCCTTGGCTCGCCGGCCCCACCACGGCCCGTGCCGGCGACCAGGAACCTCCCGCGGAGGACCTTTCAGGCCCGGCGGCGGCGCTACGACTCGCCCTGTCCGATGTGCGGCGCGCGATCCAGGTAGAGGCGAAGAGCCGGGGTTGGCTGTCGGAGCGGGGCACGGCCGATGACCGAGCGGTGGGAGTGGCGCTGACGGGTCTGCTCTCGCCGCTGGGCGACCGTGAGTCCCGGACCCATCTGGCCTTTGGCGCTGGGGACGGGATGGTCCTACGGCTGCGGGACGGCGAGTGGTCCACGGTCTTTCCGGTCCAGGACGCCGGGCCCGGTGGTGGGACACTGCCGAGTGCGGAGGTCGAGTTCCGTTGGGACCCGATCCCCACCCAGCAGGGAGATCTGCTGGCGGTGTGCTCCAAGCCCACTGCCGAACTGCTGCTCCAAGAGGTGACGGGAGCCTGGTTCGCGGAGCGCTGGGCCGGCCGTCAGCCGCGACTGACCTCCTTCATGCTGCATGTGAGCGCCCGTATCCGCGCGGCCGTCGAGGATCGCAGCCTGGTCTGTGTCTGGGACTACGGCAATGCGGCCGAAGCCGAGCGGGTGGCTCTCTCCCATCGCTGAGCCGGTGAGGGCGGCACTCGTGGTGTCCCGTTGACGAAGGAGGTCACCGCGATCGATGCGGTGACCACCTGCCCATGAGCGCCCCGGAGTCGGGAGAGGCTCACGGACTCCGGGGTCTGGCTGATCAGCCCATGGGTGCTGGTCCGGGTGGAGGATCGGGCAGATCGTGCTCCCGACGTACCTCGTTGGCGTCCACATATCGTCCGGCCTGGTCATAGATCCGGGCGAGGATCTCAGCCGCGGTGTGACACTGCTCGGCGTAGACCTGGGGCACCGTCGCGGCACAACGCTTGAAGACATCGAGTCCCTGTCGCCCGGCGGCGATGGCCCTTTCGTAGTGGCCCTCGTCGGCCTCATAGCCGGCGAGGTTCATCAGGGAGGTGGCCAACCGCGGTTCAAAGGCGGCGGGGTTGCCCTGGGCGAGGGGAAGGCGGAGTTCAACCGCACGGGCGCCAAGGGGTAGTGCCAGTCGTGAGCTGCCCGCCCGGGCGTGTGAGTCGGCGAGGACTGCGAGCGCCTCGCTGAGTTCGGGGCGCGCACCTGATGGGCCCTGGGCGACCATTTCGAGGAGCGCCACCGCCTCGCGGCCGACGGCGTGGGCTTCCGTGAACGCGCGCTCGGCGGTGAGAAGACCGCAGAGGAGCGTCAGGGTGCCCGCGAGATAGGGGTCGTAGCGCTTCGGACGGGCTGCCGCCAGCCCTCGGAACAGTTCGACCGACTCGGCCGCGGCCTCGGTGGCGTCGGGCCTGCCCACACCATGTCGAACACGGGCGGCATTGCGCAGGGCGTAGGCGAGTTCAGCGCTGCGCGAGGCGCCTGGCGCGGCGGAGCGCAGTACGGTCACGGCCTCCTCGGCCGAAGCTGTGGCGTCCTCCCATCGGCCGAGGGCGGCCTGGCATTCAGCGCAGGTGGCGAGCGCGCGACCCAGGTCATGGGTGTGCGCGGCGGCATTGCGGTCGGCCAACAGCCGCCAGGACGCCACCGCCGTCTGGCTCTCGCTCAGCGCCGTCTCCAGATCGCCGCTGCGGCTGCTGAATCGGGCGTTCCTGTCGTGCAGACGGGCCAGTTCGGCCCCGGTACTGGCCCGCCGGGAGTCATAGCCGACCAGCCGTCCCGCGAGCGCGGCAGCGCCCACGTCCAGGTCGACCCCGCCGTCCGTGGGCATCAGGGAGCGAATGAGGTCCAACAGCTCCTCGTGGTCCTTCTCGGTGGCCTGGTTGGCGAGCGAGGCGAGGACCGTACCGCCGCCGGCGATGGCGAGTTCGGGGTGGGCCCGCAGCAGGGGGTAGAGCTGCTGGTCCGCGACATGGCGCCAGCGGCGGGAGGTCTCGATGAGCGTGGTGAGCGCGGGGCGGGTCCACTTGGGTGGCTCTTCTCCGGGCTCCCGAGGTGCGAGCAGTTGCTGTACGTAGATCTCGGCGGCCGGGTACTTGGGGTAGTCCGCGCCGTGGCCGGGGATGGTGAGGGCGAGGAAGTCCTCACCGAGTCGGTCGGGGTAGAGCGGTTCCAGTACGGATTGCGCTCCGCGGGAGTCGCCCCGGCCCTGCGCCGCTCCCGCTCCTGACTCTGACTCTGACTCTGACTCTGACTCTGACTCTGACTGGGCGAACGGTGCCGGATAGCAGATGGCATGGGCGTCGATGAGTCCGGGAATCTTGTCCCGCGCCATATTGACCCGAGCCAACGCCTGTGCGCCCTCCTCGAAGGAGGAGAGCCCGCCGGTGAGGGTGGCGACGAAGACGGCGGTGTCCATGTCCCGGGTCGGGTTGGCGACCTTCCAGTGTTCACGCTCCCGCCCCAGCAGATACCGGGAGACCTCGATGGGGTCGCTGGGAGCCGTATCGCCGGAGAGCTCGGCGAGCACGGAAACCAGCGCGGCCATATGGATGGTGAGGACGAGGGAGTAGTCGCGGTTCTGCCAGTCGTGCCCCTTGGGGGCGGACCAGACACCGGTGCCGGTGAAGAGGCGCCGGGCCCCGGCGAGCAGTCGTGAGGAACCCGCGGAGGCAAGCCCGAGGACCTGGGCGAAGCGGGCACGGGCGACCTCGAACTCCTCGGGGCGCTTCTGGGGGTTGGGGGACAGCGACGTCAGTGGCACCGAGCCGCACTGGACACCCAGCTTGCTGAAGCGGGTCTGGACCTCCAGCCACCAGACCCCGGTCTCGCGCGCGAGCAGCAGAATGCGTACGGGTGCGCCCCGCACTCGACGAGCGAGATCCAGCAGGGTGCACAGCGCACCGGCGTTCCACCGATCCGCGTAGTCGACGACGATCAGTACCCCGCGCAGACCACGGGCGAAGAGGGCTGGCCGGCCATCGGCATCAGGGCCGCCGCTGAACCTGCCCAGGGGATCGCGCTGGTCCGGTGTGGGCGCCGCCCACACCCCCCAGTTCTCCTTCATCCGGTCGCGAGCGAACTGGTCGGCGAACCGTGTCTTGCCCTGGCCCCCGCCACCGTGCAGCACCCGGATGCGGACGCCGTCGCCCGCTGACCACCGGGCGAACTCACCCAGCTCGACCTGGCGTCCTCGAAAGTCCACAACGGCGCGATGGGCCCACAACAGCTGACTGGGCTGGACGCGGGCGCTGGCACGGGTGGGGAGTGCCGGCACGGCGGGCCACGCGGTGAGCTTGTACCGCGCACCACCCCCGAAATTGGCGTCGCGTCCGACGTAGAGGAAGACGGAGTTGTCGTGCGCGCTGAAGTGAGACGCGGAGCCGGCCGATGTCCCGCCAGCGGCAGCTACTCGGCTGTGGGTGGGTTCCGTCTCATGGTTCAGTCGCGTTCGTGGTAGTTGATGTCCTGGTTCGCGAGGAAAAAACGGCTGTTGTCCCGAGCGGTGTTGTTGTTGATGACGTTGGTGATCCCCAGGCGCTGCTGAGGCTCGGGCACCAGCGGGATCAGATCCTTCTGGACCAGCTCCAGCACCGCCTCCCGAGCATCGGGGTGATCCCGCAGAAGGGCCCTGAAGTGGCTCTGCCAATCCTCCTCAAGCTGTCCGCTGCGCACGGCGACGGCTCCTTCGTCCGAGCCGAGTTGATGAAGCCCCTCAGCGTCGTACTGAACGGCGTCGCCGATGCTGCGGGATCGGGGGGAGTTCACCCGATCCCAGGTGCGTACCACTGCGGCCCTGACGTCACTCCACGCCTCTCCGGCGATCGATGCCACAACGGCGGATGCAGCGGCGAGTACAAGCGGGTCCATCATGCCCCCCAGAGATGATGACGTTGTGGCCGAACTCTTACCCCCGCCGAGGCCTTGAAACCTACCCGTCTGACGATTGGTAGCCGTGGGGTTGATGGGCTCTTCGGGGCTGGAGGTCAGGAGGTTGGGGGTTGCCAGACGCGGTGGCACGCACGGCATTCGAGCATCCCGTGGAGCCTGCCGGGAAGCTCGACGGTGGTGGTTCGACGGCCACCGCATTCGGGGCAGTTGCGGCCGGGCCGTCCACGAAGGGGCCGCCAGGATTGCAACTTGACCAGCAGGACGGTGATGGCCACGAGGATCAGTACCGCTAGGGCTATGACAACGATGGACATGACACCTCAGCCATAAGGGGGGACGGACGGCAGGGGAAACTGCGCCATGCGTATCTTTGCAGACCACGCCACATTCACCAGGGTGGCAACCAGCACCAGCGGATGGGGTGTGCTGAGAAGCCCGACGCCCCGCAGTGGACTGAATCCGGTTCGCTGCGGTCCTCGACGCGGCAGAACCCGCGCGGACCGTCCGACCGACCCCATCGCGGTCACGGCGTCATCCGGCGGCGCCCTGCACGGCGTACAGTGCGCCCAGCGCCATCGCCAGGGTGCCCAGCAGGAGCCGGAGTACCCGCTCCGGCAGCCTCGGCTGAAGATGCGCCCCGAGCACTCCCCCGCACAGTCCACCCAGGCCGCAGACCAACCCCAGGAACCAGTCGGGGGCGATGTTGTGGCCCGGTGCGACGAGGGCGAGCACGGCGTAGGTGGTGGCGCCCACGATGGAGGTGACAAACGTGCAAGCCAGAGCGGCGGGGGCGACCCGTGCCATCGCCATACCCCGGCCCGCCAGGATGGGGCCCAGCAGGGAACCACCCCCGATGCCGTAGATCCCACCTACGGTACCCACGGTGAGGGCCAGCAGCACGGTGGACCGGGGGCCTGGATCGGGCCTGATCGCGCCGGTCGCGGGACGCAGGGTGCGAATCCAGAGCCAGAGGCCAAGTGGCAGGAGGAGCAGGGCGACGAGCACGCGGAAGACCCGGGGGCCGGGGATGGCGAAGACCCGGATCACCGCGCCCAGGACGACACCGGGTACGGCGCCGGCGACCAGTAGCCGGGTGAGCCTGCCGCCCAGGTCTCCTCTGCGCCGGTAGCGCAGCAGGGCGCCTGGGCCGGCGACCACGTTGAACAGCAGGTTCGTTGGTGTCACCGAAGGGCTCGGCACCTGAAGCACGCTCAGTTGCACGGGCAAAAGGAACACCGCCCCGGAGACACCGACCGGAGCGGTCACGACCGAGATCAGCAGCCCGGCCGTGAACGCGAGCAGCCCGGCCGACCAGTCCACCGATTCCCTCCCCGATCCCCGGGACCGCTACTCGGCAGAATGGTCGCCGACCGGCCCGGAGAAGAGACTAGAAGGTGGTCCAGGTGAAGGCGACCTGGTCCCCCGTCTTGATCCGGAACTGGCAGCCGCCCACCGGGGTGGACACGCCGTTCACCGATATGTTCCAGTAGGCGGACGCCCCACCGCTGACGCCCTTGATGCTGTCCACCGAGAAGTCGTCGAAGGACGAGTACCAGGTGCCGTCCCAGGTGAAGTTCCGCTTTCTGGCGGCGTCATCGAGGGCCGCGGTAGGGGTGGGCACGGCGGTCGGATAATGGCCGCCGTTGGTTCCGTCACAGGCGTGGGTACCACCGGTCGCGGTGGTGACATCGTGCCCCTTGGTTATGACAAGGCCCTTGAACAGCCGCCCCTCGGGTCCCTGGACCGTCAGCTTCACGAGGACGGGAGAGTTGGTGTGGGTCGTGACGGGTGTGGCTTGGGCGGTCGGTGCGACGGTGAGGGTGAGGCCGAGAACGGCGGTTGCGGTCGCAGCACGGAGAGCGAGAGCCTGGCGCACGATAGGTGCCTTTCCAAGGTGGGGTCGACAACGCGACCCCAACGACCCAGCTCCGGCAGCCGCCCGCTCCTGGATGGACGGACATCGCCGGTGCACCCGGAATCGGGGCTTCGCGCCGCAGACCATGGCGGTGGGAAGCAGTGCACACACACGCTGGGCGCTCCGGCTTGCGACACCCCAGGTGCCGCTCACGGTTGCAGGTCAGCGCCGGACTTCCACCGGCTTTCCCCAGTCGTGCACGCATTCAGTTGTGGCTCCGGTGTGAAGCCGGAGCAGAGGCATCGTAGCTCCCCGGTGGAGAACTTCGCGATGATTCCCAGCAATTGCCTTGTGTCGTGCAGGTTTTGGAGAGGCTGTGGCCCAGCGTCTCGAATGTCGGCGTCCGCCGCCGACAGCGTGGAAGGACCTACCGTCCAGGTGCAACCAAGCACCGGACAGCGCAGAGAGGGCCCTATGAACCTGACCCAGATGTTGGCAGACCTCGAAGAACTCGTCCGGTGCGAGTCGTTCTCGGCCGATCATCAAGCCGTTGCGCGGAGCGCCGCCGCGGTCGCGGCCCAAGGCAGCAGGCTGCTGGACGCCGTACCGGAGACTCTGGTCGTCGACGACGTCACCCATCTGCGGTGGAGCTTCGGAACCCCCCGCGTGTTACTGCTCGGCCATCACGACACGGTGTGGCCGATCGGCACCCTGGCCACGCACCCTTGGTCGATCGAGAACGGGATCGCGCGCGGACCGGGCGTCTTCGATATGAAGGGCGGGCTGGTCCAGATGTTCCATGCCCTGGCGAGCCTGCCTTCGCTCGACGGTATCGCCGTGCTGGTCACCGGGGACGAGGAGGTCGGCTCACCCACCTCGCGGGAGCTGATCTTGGAGTCGGTAGGAGGGTGTGCGGCCGCATTCGTCCTGGAGGCCTCAGCCGACGGCGGTGCGCTGAAGGTGGCCCGCAAGGGGGTGTCCCGATATGAGATCGCCGTAACGGGCAAGGCGGCCCACTCCGGCCTCAACCCGGAGAAGGGTGTCAACGCGGCCGTGGAGGCGGCCCATCAGATCCTCGCCATCAGTGCGTTGGGGGCACAGGTGAACGAAGGCCGGTCCGCTCCGTTCGGTCCCGAAGCCACCACCATCACCCCGACCCTCGTCTCGGCGGGAAGCTCCCGCAACACCGTGCCCGCCCACGCGAGTATCTGTGTGGACGTTCGGGCAGCCAGCGCGGCGGCCCAACGACAGGTCGACGCGTTGCTCCGTGGGCTCCCTGTGCGCACACCGGGTGCCCGGCTCACCATCGCTGGCGGAGCCAGCCGGCCACCGCTGGAGCGGCACTCATCGGCAGAGCTGTTCACACTGGCCCAGAAGGTCGCGGCCCGCCTCGGCATGGCGCCCCTGCGGGAGGCCGCGGTCGGGGGCGCGTCCGACGGCAATCTCACCGCGGGTGCCGGCTGCCCGACATTGGACGGCCTAGGGGCTGTCGGAGGTGGAGCGCACGCGGACGACGAGCACCTGGTGATCGATGAGCTGCCGGTTCGGGCAACCCTCCTCGCCGAGTTGATCGCCGCAGCGCGCGGCTGAGCGCCGCCGGTCCATCGTCGTACGGCGCGGAGAGTGGCGTGGAGAACCGACCTCTGCCGTCTCCGGGGACGGCAGAGAGTCCTGGCGACTGCCCTGGCAACTGGTGCGCTGGGCTCTGCGCCCGATCTCTGGAGTGGCGACACCGCAGCCGACCCACCCCGGCAACGCCAGCCGTGCCACCGACCGACCCCTGCGACACAAGCCGTGCCACCGACCGACCCCGGCGAGCTGCCCCGGAAGGCCAGGTCCCCGCCGTCCCACCAGTGACTACCGCCCGGCGTCGACATCGCCACCGGGCGGTAGTCGCACAACGGCGTAGCCCGGACACCCGTGCGCCCTCCGGGGGACCACCGCCCCGCACCCCGCCCGCCGAGGCCCACTCCCCCCGCGCTTCGCCCCTGTTTGCAGACCTCTGCCGGCTACCGCAGGCTGAGAAGGGGCAGAGTTATCGAGGCGAAAGGCCGTATCGAAATGACTGATGTCTTCCAAAAGGTCGCCCTGGTCACCGGCGCCTCATCCGGCATCGGCGAAGCCACCACACGCAGATTGCAGGAGCTCGGCTTTTCGGTGTACGCCCTGGCCCGAAGGGTCGAACGCATGGAGCCCCTCGCCAGACGAGGCATCCATGTCCTCGGCGTTGACGTCACCGACGAGGCATCCGTACAGCAGGCGATCGGCAAGGTCATCGCCGATGCGGGACGGATCGACGTGCTCGTCAACAACGCCGGATACGGCTCCTACGGCGCGGTGGAGGAAGTACCCCTTGAGGAGGGCCGCCGCCAGTTCGAGGTGAATGTCTTCGGGCTCGCCCGCCTCACTCAGCTCACACTGCCCCATATGCGCCGCCAGGGTGCGGGACGGATCATCAATGTCACCTCGATGGGCGGCAAGATCTACACCCCGTTCGGGGCGTGGTACCACGGCACCAAGTTCGCGGTGGAGGGCTTCAGCGACGCGCTGCGCACGGAGGTGAAGCCCTTCGGCATCGATGTCGTCATCATCGAACCGGGTGGCATCAGCACCGAATGGGGCGGCATCGCGGCCGACAGCCTTCGCAGGGTCTCCGGCAGCGGCCCTTATGCCGCCCGCGCCAACGCGCTCGCCGACACCTTCACCTCCAGGGCCACGGCCAAGCGCCTGTCCCCACCCTCAGTGATCGCTGATGTCATCGCCAAGGCCGCCACCGCACAGCGGCCCAAGATCCGCTATGCCGCGGGGGCCGGCGCCAAGCCGATGCTCTTCCTACGCCGTCTCCTGCCGGACCGGGCCTTCGACGCCCTCGCCCAGCGCGCCGCTGCGCCCGGACACCAGCGAACGGCCGGTGTGGAGTACGCCGAGGGCCCCGCCTGACCCGGTCGACACCGCAACGGCCCTCTCTCGCGGCCAAAGGACCGGTCGGGGCGGTGTTCGCAGGTCTGCGCGGTACGAGCGTCCGACGCCACGGCCCGCGTCATGGGCCGACGCAACGCCAACACGCCGGGCGCTCGATGCACACACCGACATAGCGAAGAGCGGCCACCAACGAGGTGACCGCTCTTCCCTACGTTCCACTGCCGTCAAGCCGCTTGCCCCGAGGCTTGCGCCTGCGAATTCAGGGGCCGCTGTGCCCACCTGCGGCAAGCAGTGCCCGCCGTGTTCCTTGCTGGCAGGAAAACAGCGCGCGGACCCGGTGTGCGCACTACTCCCCTGCCGGCCTAGGCGCTACGGCGCACCCGCGCCGCCTTACGGGCCTCGGCCGTCCGACGGGACTCGGCGGACCTACGGGTCGCACCACCCGAGCGAGCAGTCGGCTGACCCGGACGCGTACCGCGGCCCCGGAAGGGGGCGCTGCCGGTCTTGGGGCGCTGAGCGGCCGGCGTGCCCTTGTTGATGGGGACACCGGACGGGGCCTGCGCCGCGGTGATACGGGTGAGCTCCGCCTCGCCCGAGCGCACCTGGGCGGTGTGGGGTGAGATGTCGGCGTCGGCCATCAGCCGGGTCATCTCGCGACGCTGGTCGGGTGTGACCAGGGTGACCACACGGCCGGACTCGCCGGCCCGCGCAGTGCGCCCGCCACGGTGCAGATAGTCCTTGTGGTCCGCGGGAGGGTCGACATTGACCACCAGGTCAAGATCGTCCACATGGATACCGCGAGCCGCGACGTTGGTCGCCACCAGCACCGTGACCTCACCGGCCTTGAACTGGGCCAGGGTGCGGGTGCGCTGCGGCTGGGACCTGCCGCCGTGCAGCGCCGCTGCGTGTACGCCGACGCTCAGCAGGTGCTTGGTGAACTTGTCCACCGAACGCTTGGTGTCGAGGAACATGATCACTCGGCCGTCACGGGCCGCGATCTCGGTCGCGACGGTGTGCTTGTCCGCCGCGTGCACATGGAGCAGATGGTGCTCCATCGTGGTCACCGCTCCGACGGAGGGGTCGACCGAGTGGACCACCGGGTCATGGAGGTAGCGACGGACCAGGGCGTCGATGCTGCGGTCCAGAGTGGCGGAGAAGAACATGCGCTGTCCGTCGGGGCCGACCTGGTCGAGCAGCCGGGTGACCTGGGGCATAAAGCCCATGTCGGCCATCTGGTCGGCTTCGTCCAGGACGGTGATGCGCACCCGGTCAAGCCGGCAGTCGCCCCGCTCGATCAGATCGTTCAGCCGACCTGGGGTGGCAACCACCACCTCGACTCCGGCGCGGAGGGCGGCGGCCTGCTTACCGATCGACAAGCCGCCGACAAGGGTGGTCATCCGCAGTTCGAGTGAGCGGGCGTACGGGGTGAGCGCGTCGGTGACCTGCTGGGCGAGTTCACGCGTGGGAACGAGGACCATGGCCAGCGGCTGCCGGGCGGTGGCGCTCCGTCCGACGGTACGAGCGAGCAGCGCCAGCCCGAAAGCGAGGGTCTTGCCCGAGCCGGTGCGCCCGCGGCCCAGCACGTCCCGGCCAGCGAGAGCGTTGGGCAGGGTGGCGGCCTGGATGGGGAAGGGCTCGGTCACACCCAGGGTCGTGAGCGTCTTCAGCAGCGGACCCGGAAGGTCGAGTGCGTCGAAGGCCGCAACCGCGGGGAGCGCGGGGGTGATGGTGGTGGGGAGCTGGAAGTCCTGCTTCGGCGCGGGACGCGGACGGGAGCGGTTGGCGGAGCCACCCTGGCCTTGCGAGCGGGGGTTGCCGCCCCGGTTGGAGCTCGCGGCGTCACGCGTGCGAGAAGGTGAGGAGCGATTCGATCGATATGGGCGCTGCATGGAGACCTTTCCCCGATATGGCGCGTATCGAGGAATCCCCGGTGCAAAGAAACCGAATGGATCGCAGAGACGAGCCGCTATTGCTGAAGACATTGGCCGTGCTGGTGCCGAGGAGTCGCCACCGGGCAGCGGAATGTCAGGAACTCATGGAGTGCGCGTGCCTCGAAGCCCCGGCCCCGCACTGGACACACCCATGAACGGCAACGAACCGGGGCCCGCACCTCGGGTGCGGGCCCCAGCCGTCATACGCTGTAAAGCTTAGGCGGGAACGATGTTCTCCGCCTGCGGGCCCTTCTGGCCCTGGGTGACGTCGAAGTTCACCTTCTGGCCTTCCTGAAGCTCACGGAAGCCCTGGGTGGCGATGTTCGAGTAGTGGGCGAAGACGTCGGGGCCGCCACCCTCCTGCTCGATGAATCCGAAACCCTTTTCCGCGTTGAACCACTTCACGGTGCCAGTAGCCATAACAAAATCTCCTTGGGGCATGCTCGGGATTCCACACTGTGCGGAACCCGGCGTCGCCGCAATGATTGCCCCGTCCGGAGAGCACCGGAATTATAAAAGTGCCTCGACGGATATGTAACCGCCGATGCACTCGAAATACATGGGAACCACAACTGCAACTTAAGAAGACTAGCACGCCTGGCGATTCCCGCCAGATGCACACCTCGGAGCGGCCGACCGGCAGGCTGGATCCGGGCCGCGGCACCCGCCCGGCCGGCCAGCGAGGCGCTCGCCCACCCGCGCCCTCACCGGGTTCCGCGCCCGCGGGAGTCGTTTCCGGAGCCGCAGGCCCGCCGAACGCCCGGATCGACCCAGCCCGCCCGCCGGCCGCAACTCCACCGGCCCAGCCTCCCGCCGGGTTCCGTGAACCCCGAGCCCGCCTCTCGCAGCGCACCCGCGAAACCACGGAACGGAGCGGTTCGGGCCGAGGGGCGGGGCACCGGCCCGCACCGACGGGAGGCGACCCGCACGGCCACGGGGCGGGCGGGCCGGACGGCGGTTGACGGCTGGACCGTCCGCCGGTCGAGGTGCGGCTTTCCGGGCGACCGCATCGGCTCCACCGACCGGCATCACGCATCACCAGATGCTATGACCTTAGTGAGCATTCTCGGATGATTTGTCCCTTTTTAGGGAGGAAGCCTCATGAGCGGGACAGCCACCAGCGCCACCGAGACCGATGTGGTGCACATCCTCTGGATCAACGCGGGCCTCAGCTGCGACGGCGACTCGGTCGCCCTGACCGCCGCCATGCAGCCGAGCATCGAGGAGATCGTGACCGGAGCGCTGCCGGGCCTACCGAAGGTCGCCGTGCACTGGCCGCTGATCGACTACGAGTGCGGCCCGGTCCAGGGAGCGGACAACTTCATCGAGTGGTTCTTCAAGGCGGAACGCGGCGAGATCGAACCGTTCGTCCTGGTCGTCGAGGGCTCGATCCCCAATGAGCAGATCAAGAACGAGGGTTACTGGTGCGGATTCGGCGACGACCCTGAGACCGGCCAGCCCATCACCACCAGTGAGTGGCTCGATCGACTCGCGCCCAAGGCGACCGCCGTCGTCGCGATCGGCACCTGCGCCACCTACGGCGGCATCCACGCCATGGCCGGCAACCCCACCGGAGCAATGGGCGTCCCCGACTACCTCGGCTGGGACTGGAAGTCCAAGGCCGGCCTGCCGATCGTGTGCGTACCGGGGTGTCCGATCCAACCGGACAACTTCGCGGAGACGCTCACCTATCTGCTGTACCAGCTAGCCGGCTCCGCGCCGATGATCCCGCTCGACGAGCAGCTGCGCCCCACCTGGCTGTTCGGGGCCACGGTCCATGAGGGCTGCGACCGCGGCGGCTACTACGAGCAGGGCCAGTTCGCCTCCGAGTACGGCACCCCGGAATGCCTGGTGCGCCTCGGCTGCTGGGGCCCGGTGGTCAAGTGCAATGTCACCAAACGCGGCTGGATCAACGGTGTCGGGGGCTGTCCCAATGTCGGGGGCATCTGCATCGGCTGCACCATGCCGGGCTTCCCGGACAAGTTCATGCCCTTCATGGACGCCCCGCCCGGATCACATGTCTCCAGCAACGCCAGCTCCGCCTACGGCGCGGTGATCCGGCGGCTGCGCACGATCACCTCGAAGACCCTCGACAAGGAACCCAAGTGGCGCAGGACCGGTCGCCAACTGACGACCGGATACCGCACACCCCAGTAGGCGCACGACCTCGCCGACGATCACCTACCGCTCCCAGAAGGGCATAAGAGACACCATGGCACCAAAGACCAAAGTGGCTGGCGATGGCAGCGGCCTGGTGGAGATGGCCTGGGACCCGATCACCCGGATCGTGGGAAGCCTGGGGATCCACACAAAGATCGACTTCAAGCAGAAGAAGGTCGCGGAGTGCTACAGCACGTCGTCGGTGTTCCGCGGCTACAGCGTCTTCATGCGCGGCAAGGACCCGCGGGACGCCCACTTCATCACCAGCCGGATCTGCGGTATCTGCGGTGACAACCACGCCACCTGTTCGGTCTACGCCCAGAACATGGCGTACGGGGTGAAGCCACCACACCTCGCCGAGTGGATCATCAATCTCGGCGAGGCGGCCGAGTACATGTTCGATCACAACATCTTCCAGGAGAACCTGGTCGGGGTCGACTACTGCGAGCGGATGGTTCGCGAGACCAATCCCGGCGTGCTGGAGATGGCCGAGCGCACCGAGGCTCCGCACGCGGGCGACCACGGGTATCGGACGATCGCCGACATCATGCGCTCCCTCAACCCCATCGAGGGCGAGTTCTACCGTGAGGCGCTCCAGGTCAGCCGGTACACCCGGGAGATGTTCTGTCTGATGGAGGGGCGCCACGTCCACCCGTCGACGCTCTACCCCGGGGGTGTCGGCACGGTGGCCACCGTGCAGTTGTTCACCGACTACCTCACCCGGCTGATGCGCTATGTGGAGTTCATGAAGAAGGTCGTACCGCTCCACGACGACCTCTTCGACTTCTTCTACCAGGCCCTGCCCGGCTATGAGGAGGTCGGTCGGCGCCGGGTGCTGCTGGGGTGTTGGGGCAGCCTCAACGACCCGGACCACTGCGACTTCACCTACCGCAACATGACGGACTGGGGTCGCAGGATGTTCGTCACCCCGGGCGTCGTGGTCGACGGCAAGCTGGTCACCAACGACCTCACCGAGATCAATCTCGGTATCCGCATCCTGCTCGGCAGCTCCTACTACGAGGACTGGGAGGGCAAGGACCTCTTCGTCACCCATGACCCGCTGGGCAACCCGGTCGATCCGCGGCACCCGTGGAACCAACACACCATCCCCTCCCCGCAGAAGCGGAACTTCGACGAGAAGTACAGCTGGGTGATGTCTCCCCGCTGGTTCGACGGCAAGGAGCATCTGGCGCTGGACACCGGCGGGGGCCCCATCGCCCGGCTCTGGTCCACCGCGCTCTCCGGGCTGGTCGACATCGGCTACATCAAGGCCACCGGGCACAGTGTGCAGATCAACCTCCCCCGCTCGATGACCAAGCCGGAGACCACCTTCGAGTGGAAGATCCCGCAGTGGAGCAACGCCATCGAGCGCAATCGCGCCCGTACCTACTTCCAGGCCTACGCCGCCGCGGCGGCGCTCCACTTCGCGGAGAAGGCCCTCGCGGAGGTGCATGCCGGACGCACCCAGACATGGGAGAAGTTCGAGGTGCCCGACGAGTCCATCGGCTGCGGTTTCACCGAGGCGGTGCGCGGGGTGCTCTCCCACCACATGGTGATCCGCGAGGGCAAGATCGCCAACTACCACCCGTACCCGCCCACCCCCTGGAACGCCAGCGTCCGTGACAGTTTCGGCACTCCGGGGCCGTATGAGGACGCGGTGCAGAACACTCCGATCTTCGAGGAGAACCCGCCGGAGAACTTCAAGGGCATCGACATCATGCGTGCCGTCCGCAGCTTTGACCCGTGTCTGCCGTGCGGTGTCCATATGTACGTGGGCGGTGGCCGGACCCTCCAGCAGATGCATGTACCCACCGGGCTGAGCGGGCTGAGCGGATGACCGCGGAGCAGACGGGCGTCCGGGTGCAGGAGGCGTTGGACCGGCTGGCCGGCAGCGGAGCGCGGGAAGCGGGTGAGGCCCTGGTCCGCGAGTTGATGGCGTTCTACGACGAGGGCCTGTCCGGGATGGTCGACGCACTGCCGCCGTCGGCACTGGCGCGGGTCCTCGACCATCCCGCGGCGGCGGGACTCCTGGTTCTGCACGACCTCCACCCCGAGGAGGTCGGAGCCCGGATCGATCGGGCTCTGACAGCGCTCGGCCAGGCCGATATCGGGTTCATCGGCTTTGACCCGGACAGCGGCACGCTCACCCTGCGACGGGCCAAGGCGTCGGGCTGTGGTTGCGGAAGCGGCGAGCAGGACATCGAGGACACCATCGCCGCTCATGCGCCGGAGGTGGCGACGATCGTCTGGCAGCCGGTACCGGCACTCCTCCAGATCGGCAGCCGCCCGCCGACCTCGGCGCGGCTGCGGTGAGCGAGCGTCAGATCCCGGGGAGCGGGACCAGGCTGCTGCGCAGAATGCGGGAGCCCGCACCACCGCAACCGGAACGCTGCACCTTCTGCGGTGTGACTCTCCCTCCTGGCCACCGCCATCTCGCCGACACCTCCGAGCGGGCCCTGGTCTGCTCCTGTACGGCCTGCGCACTGCTGTTCCAGCGCCCGGGCGCCGGGGACGGCCGCTATCGGGCCGTACCGCACCGCTATCTCGTCGACCCCGGCCAGGAGCTGGGCGAGGCGGCCTGGGCCACCCTGCGGATCCCGGTCAGCACGGCCTTTGTGTTGCGTAACTCAGCTTTGGGCCAGGCGGTGTTGTGCTATCCCGGCCCCGCCGGTGCCACCGAGAGTGAGCTGGAGGAGCCCCTCTGGCGGTCGGTGTTCCAGGACAACCGACTGGCGGCAACGCTGGAGGCCGATGTGGAGGCCCTGCTGATGCACCGCGCACAGGGCAGCATCCGGTGTTTCCTGGTGCCGATCGACATCTGCTACGAGTTGGTCGGCCGCATGCGGCTGCACTGGCGGGGTTTTGACGGCGGAGCCGAGGCGCACGCCGAACTCGACGCCTTCTTCGCAACGGTGACCGACCGGGCCAGGGTCCTGTCGAAGGAGGCGGCGGTATGACCGAGCTCCAGTTCTCCTGTACCGAGGTACGGGCCGACCCGCACGCCGCCGGACCGACGCTGGTCTTCCGGCTGCGGATCACCGCCGATCCCGACACCCGGGTGCACGCGCTGGCACTGCGGTGCCAACTGCGCATCCACCCCGCGCGCCGGAGCTACACCGAGGGCGAGGGCGAGCGGTTGACCGATCTCTTCGGCGACCGGTCCCGCTGGGGCAGCACCCTCAATCCGATCGAGTTCGCGCAGGTCGCCGTGATGGTGCCGGGTTTCCAGGGGGAGACCGATGTCGATGTCGTGGTGCCGTGCACCTATGACCTGGACATCGCGTCGGCCCGCTACTTCCGTGCCCTCGACGAGGGAGACATCCCGCTGCTGCTGCTCTTCTCGGGCACGGCGTTCAGTGGGCCCGGTGGGTTCCAGGTCACCCCGGTGCCCTGGGATCGCGAGACCGCCGTACGCCTGCCGGTGCGGGTGTGGCGGGAAATGATCGAGCAGCACTTTCCCGGGTGCGGCTGGCTTCGGCTTCCGGGCGATGTGATCGACGGTCTGCTGGCGTTCCGCACCCGGCGTGCGCTGCCATCGTGGGAGGCGACCGTACGCACCCTGCTCAGCGCCGCGGAACCCGCGGTGGAGCTCCGGGAAGGTGTCCGGTGACCGATGTGACCAGGGAACAGACCGAGCCCTCGCCGCCCTCGGCTTCTCCTGCTTCTCCTGCTTCTCCTGCCTGCCAGGCGTTCCCGGCTGAGTTGGATGCGCGGCTGGAGGCGGTCCGGCAGATCGCCGACGCGGTGCTGTTCGAGGGATACGTCCTCTACCCCTATCGGGCGTCGGCGGCCAAGAACCAACTGCGGTGGCAGTTCGGCGTACTGGTCCCACCGGCCTACGGCAAGGACAGCGCCGAGCACGCGTACCAGCGGACCGAATGCCTGATGGAACCCAAGCGGGGCGCCAGGCTCGCGGTTGAGCTGCGATTCCTCCGGGCGCAGCGCAAGACCGTCCAGGAGGTGGCGGAGGACGGCAGCTATGAGACGGTCCCGCGGCTGGAGCTGAGGGATCGGGTGGTGGTGCCCTGGGATGAGGGGGTCGAGGAACGGGTCAGGGTCCTGGTCCCGGTCACCGATCTGCTGGGTGGCACCAGCCGGGCGTTTCGGCTGCCCGCGCGGCAGGATCAGGAGGGGCTCGATGAGTCGGGGGTTCGGGTGGGCCGGCTGCTGCGGGCCCGCGAGGAGCTCTCGGGTGTGATCCGGCTGAGTGCGCGGCACATCCCCGGGCCCTACAGCGCGCTGCGGCTGACCGCTGTGGTGGAGAACACCAGCGCCTGGCAAGGGATGGGGGAAGCGCGCCGGGATGCGGCGCTGCCCCACTCACTGGTCTCGGCCCATCTGCTGCTCGCCCTCGACCGCGGCTCCTTCCTCTCGGTGACCGACCCACCGCGCTGGGCCGAGGGGGCGGTCGCGGAATGCCGCAATGAACACACCTGGCCGGTGCTGGCCGGTGCGTCGGGTCGGGACGATGTGGTGCTGTCCTCTCCGATCATCTTGGAGGACCATCCGCACATCGCCCCGGAGAGCCCGGGTGCCCTGTATGACGCCACCGAGATCGACGAGATCCTCGCCCTGCGCACGGCGGCCCTCACGGACCAGGAGAAGCGCGAGGCCCGCGGCACCGATGACCGGGCCGGGGCGGTGATCGACCTGGCTGACTCCATGCCCCCCGAGGTGTTGGAACGGCTCCATGGGGCCGTACGGGCCTTGCGGGACATCTCCGCACCGTCCGGGGGTGGTTGTGACGCACCACCACAGCCCTGGTGGGATCCGGGCGGGGATACGGATGTGGACCCGGCACGGGATCGGGTACTCATCGACGGGCATCAGATCGGCGCGGGCAGCCGGGTGCTCCTGGGACCCGGGCGACGGCGCACCGACGCCCAGGACCTCTTTCTCGCGGGGCGCGCCGCGCTGGTCGAGGCGGTGCTGCACGACGTCGATGGATCGGTGCATCTGGCGGTCACCGTGGAGGATGATCCCGGTGCGGACCTCTGGCGGCTGCAGGGCAGGTTCCGGTACTTCCAGCCCGATGAAGTGACTCCGCTGGGGGAGGCATGACCGAGCGCCGGGTACTGGTGGCGGGGGTGGGCAATGTCTTCCTCGGCGACGACGGGTTCGGGGTGGAGACCGTTCAGCGGCTCATCGGTCAGGGGCTGCCGGTGGGGGTCGATGCCGTCGATTTCGGGGTGCGCGGTGTCCATCTGGCGTATCAGCTCCTGGATGGATACCGGACGCTGGTGCTCGTGGACGCCACCTCGCGGGGTGGCGCGCCGGGCACGGTCTACTTGATCGAGGCGGAGGCCGGACCCGTGGAGTCGGTCGGTTCGCTGGCGTTGGACGGCCATCGGATGGGTCCCGACGCCGTGTTGGCGCTGCTGGCCACCTTGAGCGCGGGCACGGATGGCGTACCGCCCGAACGGGTGCTGGTGGTGGGGTGCGAACCGGCGTCGTTGGAGGAGGGGATGGGGTTGAGCGCTCCGGTGGCCGGCGCGGTCCAGGAGGCGGTAGCGCTGATCCGACGGGTGATCGAAGAGGAGTCCACGAGGGGCGCGGGGGTTCAGCAGTCCACCAGAGAGGAGTCATCATGCTGAAGACCGTGTTCGCCACGGCCCTGGGAGCCGTTGTCGGGGCGATCGTCTGGCAGACCCTGCCCGACCTCAAGCGGTATCTGCGTATCTCGCGCATGTAGCGCCGGTTCGACCGGGATTCACTGCTGCCAATGGGGTTCCCCGGAGCCGGTGGTACGGCGTGGCTGCTGGTCGGCGCCGCCATCGGGCCGTGCAATGGAGCCGCTGCCACGCCGTGCGTCACAGCCGCTGTCAGCCACTGGAGAGCTGCCGTGGAATGAGGCGTACCGATGCACGAGATGTCGATCGCGGCCGCCGTTGTGGAGCAGGTGGGTCGGGTGGCGCTCCAGCGTGGTGCGACAGCGGTCACGACCGTACGGCTGGATGTCGGTGAACTCGCCGGCGTGGTGCCGCGGGCGTTGGACTTCTGCTTCGCCCTGGCCTGCGAGGGCACGGCGCTGGAGGGTGCCGCGCTGGAGACCAGGACCGTTCCGGCCCGGGCCCGGTGCGGTCCCTGCGATGTCGAGTGGCATCCGGGTATGCCGCCGGACCTGGTCTGTCCGCGGTGTGGCGGGGCACGGGCCGAGTTGCGAGCGGGACGTGAACTACATATCCGCGACGTTGAGTGGGCCGATCGCCCGCTGCACACCCATGGCTGATGAGGAAGGCGTATCCCCATGTGCCGTACGACCGATCTTCGGCAGGCGGTCCTCGCCAGGAACGACGACAGCGCGCAGGCGCTCCGGGCCGAACTGACGGCCAGGGGCGCCATCGCGGTGAACATGCTCTCCAGCCCCGGGAGCGGTAAGACGGCGTTGCTGGAGTCGGAGCTCGCCCTGGCGCGGGAGCGCGGTGTGCCCGTTGCCGCGCTGACCGCCGATCTGGCCACCGAGAACGACGCCAAGAGGCTGGCCCGCGCGGGCGTACCCGTGCGGCAGGTGCTCACGGACGGGCTGTGCCATATCGAAGCGGTGATGCTGCGGGGATACGTGGCGGGCTGGCTGCCTGCGCGGACCCAGCTGCTCTTCGTGGAGAACGTGGGCAACCTGGTCTGCCCGGCCGCCTACGACCTCGGCGAGTCGCTGCGTGTGACGCTGGTCTCGGTGACCGAGGGAGAGGACAAGCCGCTCAAGTACCCGGGGGCGTTCGGCCTGGCCAATCTGGTGGTGCTCACCAAGACGGACATCGCCGCCGCGGTGGGATTCGACCAGGAGACGTTCCTGGGCAATGTGGCACGGGTCAACCCCGGGGTGGAAGTGGTGTTCACCTCCGCCCGCAGCGGGCAGGGGATCGGGGTGCTGCTGGAGAGGGCTCTGGCGGTGCGCGACGGCGCCGAGGTGCACCGACCGGTGATGACCCGCACGGCAACCCACGACCACGCGCACTCCGCCACCGGCCACCGATCTCCCTCGCTCACGATCCAGCACCACGGCCACGGCCACGACCATGACCACGGCGACCACACCCACGCCCATGACCAGCAGTCACCACCGGCGCCCGCGTCCGCGGCCCCGCACCCCGATCACGATGCCCTGCCGCACTCCCATCGGTATGACCACCCGACCGTGGACCGGTGGTGACCCCAGCGGGGCCGACGACCCTCCCACTGCGACGAAGAGTCGCTGTCCAGGGCCAGGTGCAGGGCGTCGGGTTCCGGCCGTTTGTCTTCACCCTGGCATCCGAGCTGGGGCTCTGCGGCCATGTCCGCAACACCGGCGACGGTGTGCTCGCCGAGGTGGAGGGACCGCCGGACGCGGTGGACGCCTTCTGCCATCGGGTGGCATCCGACGCGCCTGCCCTGGCGCGGGTCGCGTCGGTGCGCCATGAGCGCATCCCCGCCACCGGGGTGAGGGGCTTCGCTATCGCCCCGTCGCGGGCGGATGCGACCTCGGGGCGAACGCTCATCCCTCCCGATGCGGCGACCTGCTCGGCCTGTCTGGCCGAGCTCATCGACCCGGCGAACCGCCGGTACCGGCACCCCTTCATCACCTGCACCGGCTGCGGGCCACGCTTCACCATCGTCACCGCGCTGCCCTACGACCGGCCAGCGACCACCATGGCCGGCTTCCCCATGTGCCCGCGGTGCGCTCGGGAGTACCACGACCCGACCGACCGGCGCTTCCACGCGCAGCCCGTCTCGTGCCATGACTGCGGGCCCCAACTCACGCTGGTCGCGGCGGGCCGTGCACCGCTGCGCGGTGGGACGGCGCTCACCCGGGCTCGCCAACTGCTGATGAACGGGGCGATCCTGGCCGTCAAGGGCGTCGGTGGCTACCATCTGGCCGCTGACGCCGGGAACGCTCACGCCGTGACCCTGCTCCGCCGTCGCAAGAACCGGGGCGACAAGCCCTTCGCCATGATGGCGCGTGAGGTCGCCGACCTTGAGCCGCTGGTGGACATCGATGCGGCCGAGCGTGCGGTGTTGACCAGTGCGGAGCGGCCGATCGTACTGCTGCGGCGCCGTCCGGCCGGCTCCACCGCCGCTCTCGCCGCCGCCTTGGATGCCCTGGCCCCGCGCAGCCCGGACCTCGGTGTGATGCTGCCGTACGCACCCCTGCACCATCTGCTGTTCGGTCTGCCGGGTGACCCGCTCGGGCCCCGGCTGCTGGTGATGACCAGCGCCAATCTCGCCGGCGAACCGATCGTCACCGACGACTCCGAGGCACTGGAGCGGCTGTCTCCGCTGGTGGACGCCTGGCTGACGCACGACCGCCCGATCCATGTGCCCTGCGACGACTCGGTGGTGCGGATCGTCGAGGGAGCGCCCCTGCCGCTGCGTCGCTCACGCGGTTACGTTCCCGCTCCGGTCCGCCTGCCGTTGTCGGTGGGGCCGGTGCTCGCGGTCGGTGGTGATCTCAAGAACACCCTCGCGGTGGCGGAAGGCCGCTGTGCCTGGCTCTCGGGCCATATCGGCGATATGGACGATCTGGCGACCCTGAACGCCTTCGATCGCGCCGCGGACCATCTCACCGCGGTCACCGGAGTGACACCCGTGGTGGTGGCCGCCGATCGGCACCCCGGCTACCGGTCCGGCAAGTGCGCCGAACGCCGCGCCCACGGCCACCGGGTGCACCGCGTACAGCACCATCACGCGCACATCGCGTCGGCGATGGCGGAGAACGGTCTCGACGGGAGCCGGCCGGTCATCGGGGTCGCCTTCGACGGTACCGGCTACGGAGATGACGGGGCGATCTGGGGAGGCGAGGTACTGCTGGCCGACTACGCGGGCTTCCGGCGCTTCGCCCACCTCGCGTATGTACCCCTGCCGGGTGGTGACACGGCGGTAGCGCGGCCCTACCGCATGGCACTGGCGCATCTGCGCGCCGCGAAGGTCCCCTGGTCCGCGGATCTCGCCTGTGTCCTGGCCTGTCCCGACGACGAACGCCGACTACTGGAGAGGCAGTTGGACACGGGGCTGAACTGTGTACCCACCTCCAGCATGGGCCGTCTCTTCGACGCGGTGTCCTCGCTGGCCGGGGTCTGTCAGCTCGCCGGGTACGAGGCGCAGGCGGCGATCGAACTGGAGGGCGCGGCGTATGCCCACGGCCCCGCGGACGGGTACCGCTTCACCGTGCGCCCCGAACCCGACGGGTGGATCGCCGACCCGGCCCCCGTGCTGATCGAAGCGGTGGCCGATCTGCGGGCCGGAGCGACGGTGGGCCTGGTGGCAGCGCGCTTCCACACCGCGGTGACGGAGTTGGTACGGGAGCTCTGCGCGGGAGCCCGTGAGCGGCATGGGCTGGAGACGGTCGCTCTGACGGGCGGGGTCATGGCGAACGCCCTGCTGCTGTCCGGCTGTGTGCGCGCTCTGGCGGCGGACGGGTTCACGGTGCTGCGGCACCGCGAGGTACCGCCCAATGACGGCGGACTGGCCCTTGGCCAGTTGATGGTGGCCGCACGGGCCGCCAACTGAGAGGAGACAGCCCATGTGCCTGGCGGTGCCCGGCAGGGTGATCGAGATCAACGAGCGTGACGGTACCCGGATGGCCGTTGTGGACTTCGGTGGAGTGGTGAAGGACGTGTGCCTGGAGTACCTCCCGGACCTCGCGGTCGGTGAGTACGCCATCGTGCACGTCGGGTTCGCGCTCCAGCGGTTGGACGAGGAGTCGGCGCGCAAGACACTGGATCTCTTCGCGGAACTCGGCCTTCTGCAGGAGGAGTTCGGCGATCCCTGGGAGTCGGCCGCGCACAGCGCGACAGCTGAGGAGGCGGAGCGGTGAAGTATCTGGAGGAGTTCCAGAACCCGGAGTTGGCCCGTGGCCTGTTGGATGACATCAGAGCCACCGTCACCCGTCCATGGGCGCTGATGGAGGTGTGCGGTGGACAGACGCACACCATCATCCGTCATGCGATCGACCAGTTGCTGCCCGAGGAGGTGGAACTGATCCATGGGCCCGGATGCCCGGTGTGTGTCACCCCGCTGGAGATCATCGACAAGGCCCTGGAGATCGCCTCTCGGCCCGGGGTGATCTTCT
The DNA here is from genome assembly GCF_023701525.1 of Streptomyces albipurpureus. Taxonomy (GTDB): domain Bacteria; phylum Actinomycetota; class Actinomycetes; order Streptomycetales; family Streptomycetaceae; genus Streptomyces; species Streptomyces albipurpureus. The sequence goes on along the minus strand of NZ_JAMQAW010000091.1, from coordinate 42,848 downwards.
GTTCCTTCGGGGACATGCTCCGGGTGCCCGGCACCGGGCGCGACCTCTTCCGGGTCCGAGGGGAGGGCGGCGATGTCCGGGTGGTCTACTCACCACTGGACGCCCTGCGGATCGCGCGCGAGAACCCGGACCGCGAGGTGGTGTTCTTCGGCATCGGCTTTGAAACCACCGCCCCGCCCAATGCGATGACCGTGTACCAGGCCCGGAAACAGGGCATTCGCAACTTCAGCATGCTGGTCTCCCATGTCCGGGTACCACCCGCCATCGAGGCCATCATGACGTCACCCGAGTGCCGGGTGCAGGGCTTCCTCGCCGCCGGGCATGTGTGCAGCGTGATGGGCACTGGCGAGTACCCGGCCCTGGCCGCACGTCATCGCGTTCCGATCGTCGTCACCGGCTTTGAGCCGCTCGACATCCTGGAGGGCATCCGGCGGACGGTGGGCCAGTTGGAGCGCGGCGAGCACACCGTCGACAACGCCTATCCACGTGCGGTGCAGCCGCAGGGCAATCCGGCGGCGCGCGCGATGCTGGAGGATGTCTTCGAGGTGACCGACCGGGCCTGGCGCGGGATCGGCACCATCCCCCTCAGCGGCTGGCGGCTCTCCCCCCGCTACCGCGACCATGACGCGGAGTACCGCTTCGACGTCGTTGACATCGCCACCCTCGAACCCGCGGAGTGCCGCAGCGGCGAAGTGCTCCAGGGGCTACTGAAACCCAACGAGTGCGAGGCCTTCGGAAACATCTGCACTCCACGCACCCCCCTCGGCGCCACCATGGTGTCCAGCGAGGGCGCCTGTGCCGCGTACTACCTCTATCGACGCCTGGGCAACCCGGCAACCCCACTGGAGGCGAACCCCGTTGGCTAGCACCGTGTCCGATGTCAAAGCGCCCGCGGCGCCGGATCTCTCCGGCTGGAGCTGCCCCCTGCCGCTGCGGGACCATCCACGGGTGGTGATGGGGCACGGCGGAGGCGGCGCCATGTCGGCCGAGTTGGTCGAGCACATCTTCGTTCCGGCCTTCGGGGGTCAAACGCTCACCGATCTCGGCGACAGTGCCACGCTCACCCTCGGCGGAGCCCGGCTCGCCTTCTCCACGGACTCCTTTGTGGTTCGGCCGTTGTTCTTCCCCGGGGGGAGCATCGGCGACCTCGCGGTCCATGGCACCGTCAACGACCTGGCCATGAGCGGAGCTCGGGCGGCGTATCTGTCGTGCGGGTTCATCCTGGAAGAAGGGGTGGAGACAGAACTGGTCGGCAGGGTCGCCAGGGCCCTCGGTGCCGCGGCGCGCGCGGCGGGCGTCGAGGTGGTGACCGGTGACACCAAGGTGGTGGAGGCCGGACACGGAGACGGCATCTACATCAACACCTCGGGCATCGGGCTGATCCCGCCCGGAGTGGACATCAGGCCGCAGCGCGCCCAGCCGGGCGATGTGGTGATCGTCAGTGGTGAGATCGGGCTCCATGGCGTGGCGATCATGAGTGTGCGTGAGGGCCTGGAGTTCGGTGTGGAGGTGCAGAGTGACTGCGCGGCCCTCGGTGGCCTGGTCGAGGCGATGCTGGCGGTCACACCCGATCTTCATGTTCTGCGCGACCCCACCCGGGGCGGCTTGGCCGCGTCCCTCAACGAGATCGCCACCGCGGCCGGCGTTGGCGTACGCATCCAGGAACGCGCGGTGCCGGTGCCCCCTCAAGTCGCCAATGCCTGTGCGATTCTGGGCCTTGACCCGATGTATGTGGCCAATGAGGGCAAGCTCGTTGCCTTTGTCCCCCGCGAGCACGCGGACGCGGTACTCGCCGCGATGCGGGCCCATCCCCTGGGTGCCTCGGCCAGTGTGATCGGTGAGTGCCTGACGGAGCATCCGGGAATGGTGGTCGCGCGTACCGCGTTCGGTGGCACCCGGGTCGTCGATCTGCCGTTGGGCGAACAACTGCCGCGGATCTGCTGAGGCAGCCGGTAAGTAGCGCTCGCGCGGGCGCCACTGGGACCCGTGCGAGCGCGTGGCGCCCATGGCTGCGGCTCGCCGGGGACCAGTGGGACGGCCCACTCGGGGGTCGCCCGTCGAAGCCGGCAGCCAGGGAACGGCACGTCAGCGGCGGCTCGGTCAGCGGACCGGCTGACCGGCGCCCTGGCAGGCCGGGCCGTCTCGACACCGGCCGTGCGCCTGCCTTCTGAAGGAGCGTGAGGCGCGGATTGAACCCGATCGGGGCGGGCAGATGGGCACAGGAAGCGATCTTGTGACACTGACACTGCCCTGGGAGTTGAGTGCCGCTCATGACGATACCCGCGCGCCGGCCGAGAGCGGTTCGCCGGAGACCGGCCTTCAGCATGCGTCAGACCGTCCTGGCCTTCGGGCTGGCCGCGGCGGTGATCTGCGGTGCGGGGCTGCTGCTGAAGTCCTTGCTGCAAGCCGCAGGCCAGCAGCGGTTGTTCGGACCCGTGGTCCTGGTGGGTGGGGCGCTGCTTCTCGCTCTGTGGATACGGTCGCGGCGCCGGGTTGGTCCGCGGCGCGGTGTCGATCCGCACTCGTACCACCCGGAGCCGTACTCCGAGCGGCCGCCGGCGCCGCTCGGCCCGGAGCACCCGGTGGCCCTGTCACCGGAGCCGGCGCCCCCGGCTCCCGTCGAGCCGGAGGTCACGCCCGCGGAGCAGGAGGGCGAGGTCCTCGCCGCTGAGCCCGGGGACTTCGGGGCCATGGACCCGGAAGCCTTCGAGGTGGCCATCGCCGCGCTGTGCGAACGGGACGGGTGTCGGGACATCGAGGTCACGGGCGGTGCTGGAGACCTTGGCGCCGACGTGGTGGCAACAGCCCCGGACGGCAGGCGGGTCATCATCCAGTGCAAGCGCTACGGGCCGGTCAACAAGGTCGGGTCGGGAGATATGCAGCGCTTCGGTGGCACCTGCTTCTCCGTGCACGAGGCGCAAGTCGCCGCCGTCGTCACCACCGGCGAGTTCACCCAACCCGCGCTGGAGTACGCCGAGCAGTGCGGAATCGTCTGCGTCGACCACCACGCGCTCACGGCCTGGGCCCGCGGTGAAGGGGCGGCGCCCTGGTAGGTCCAACCCCGGGAGCGGGCGTGGTGAGCCCCTCCTTGACGCACCGCCCCCAGGCCACGGAACACCGAGTACGGCTCCGCTCAGGGCATGGGCATGGGCATGGGCAGACCCCAGGCCAGGCGGATCACCCCCCAGCCCTTCGACATAACCAGGTATCGTCACAAAACATGACGGTAAAGCGACAAGAGCCATCGTCGGTACGGCTCTGGGGTGCACCCACTCTGGAACCCGACGCCTGGACCGAGTACGTCCCCACCGGGAACCGGCAGGTCGACGACCCCTGGCTCCTCACCACGGGCACCTTCGCGACGCCCGAGCCGATGGAGTGGGAGGAGATGGCGCACCACGAGCCCGAACTCCTCTGGTCCAGTACGGGCAATGTCACGGTCGAGGCCGCCGGACACCTCTGGCTCGTACCGCCCACCCTGGGGATCTGGCTACCCTCCGGTATGCCGCATCGGGTCCGGGCGAGCGCTGGCGCCATCACCTATGCCACCTATCTCAATCCCTCCCTCATCCAGATCAGCTGGCCCACGGTCACCGGAATCCCGATGAGTGCGCTGCTGCGCGAAATCCTGCTGCACAACCAGCGGACCTCGATGCCCGATACGGAGCGGCTTCGCCTCCAGCAGGTGGGGGTGGATCTCCTGAAGCCCGCACAGGCGGCCTCGCTCGACATCCCCCTGCCCAAGATGCCGGAGTTGCGTCTGGTGGCGGAGAGGATCATCGCGGACCCGGCGGACAACCGGACCACCGAGGAGTGGGCGCGGGAGTTGGGACTGAGCGGCCGAACCCTGATGCGGTGGTTCCAGCGGGACACCGGCGTCAGCCTCACCCAGTGGCGCATCCTCGTCCGGGTTCGCTCCGCGCTCATCGACATCGCGGCGGGCAGACCTGTCGTCTCCGTCTCCCGCCGACTCGGCTATGCCAACCCGAGCACCTTCATCGACCTCTTTCGCCAGGTGACCGGCCATACGCCCGCCGCCTACTTCCGCTCGGTGAGCGGGCTGGACGACTCCACCCCCTTACCCCTCGCACCCCGACCCCGCACACCATCCACGACCCCGTCAGCCTCGACGGCAACCGTGTCGTAAAACCAGAACAGGCTGTCGCCATACCCTCATGGGAACTGGGATACCTTACTTAGGTAAGCCTGCCCTAAGCCGCAATTGCCGGTCCTTTGACCACCGCGCGGCGTCCCTGAAGGAGTCCGATGAACCGCCGCACCACCCGTGGGCCTCGATCGCTGAGACTGAGGTCCCTCACACTGACGGCGGTCACCGCCGCCGCCGTGTTGACCATCAGCTCCTGCTCGGCCAATGCGGCGGACTCGGGGAAGGACGCGGGCAGCAAGACCCGCACCGTCACGGATATCGCCGGCGAGGTAGAGGTCCCCGCGAAGCCCGAACGCATCGTCTCCGTCGACTTCTACTCCCCCGCCGCGTTGGTGGACCTCGGCATCAAGCCGATCGGCGTCGTCGAAGGCTTCAACGACCCCGACCCCGACCTGCGACCGAAGGTCTACCACGAGGCACTCAAGAAGACCGCGACCGTCGGCACCTACTACGAGCTGAACATCGAAGCCGTGGCGAAGCAGAATCCCGACATGATCTTCGCGGAGACGCGCTTCCTCAGGAAGGGCGAACTCAAGCGGCTCCAGGGCATCGCCCCGGTCGTCCAACTCGATGCCTCAGGGGTCGGCGCCTGGGAAGACCGATCGTTGATGATCGCCGCAGCCGTCGGCAAGGCCGACGAGGGCAAGCAGCAGCAGGCGACGTTCAAAAAGCGCGCGGACGAACTCAAGACCAAGTACGCCGACGTGCTGTCGAAGAACGAGATCGCCGTGTTCGGCTACGGCCAGGACCATTCCACCTGGGGCACCTACCCCGCCGGGCACTTCTATGTCCCGGCCTGGGACGCGGTGGGAGCGAAGTTCCGTCCCTTCACCAAGGGCGAGCACAAGGGCGAACCCGGCACGGTGAGTCAGTGGCTGTCGATCGAGCAGATCGGCAAGCTCTCCAACGCGGAGATCCTGATCCACGCCCACGGCAGCCAGGACTTCGTCAGCTCCCTCTCCAAGAACACCGTGTGGAAGAACCTCCCGGCGGTGAAGAAGGGGATGGTCTTCGAGAACGTCCCGGCCGCCGTGGTCTCCTCCTTCAACTGGGGCACGGAGAACTTGAACCAGTTGGACAAGGTCCTGGCGCAGATCGACGCGAAGGCGAAGTCATGACCGACACACCCGCCTACGTTCTCGCGGAGGTGACCCAGCTGGCCCCGCTGTCACCTGGGATGACCCGCGTCACACTCCGAGCCGACGAGCTCCGCAGCTACCCCTCGACTCGGGTGGGCGACGAGTACGTCCGCGTCCACTTCCCCGACCAGGGCGCCGAACCCGTCATCCCGGAGATAGGCCAGGACGGCAACTGGCACTACCCCGAAGACCGCTTCCCGCACATCGCCCCGTACACGATCCGCCGGTTCGACCCGGCGGCCGGCGAGGTGGACATCGACTTCGTCCTGCATGGACACGGCCGCGCGGCGAGCTGGGCGGCCGGTGCCCGGCCTGGGAACCGGATCGTCTTCGGCACACCCCGACGGCTGTACGAACCCCCTGCCGGGGCCGCCCGACAGATCTTCGTCACCGATGCCACCGGCCTCCCGGCGCTCGGCCGCCTCCTGGAACAGCTCGATCCCACCACCGAGGCCACCGCCGTCATCGAGGTCGCCGACGCCTCGCACATCATCGAGCTCGCCAGCTCCGCCCAGCAGCTCGATGTCCGCTGGATCCCCGGTCGGGGAAACGGCATCGGTCCCAGTGCGATCACCGAAGCGCTGCGCGAACTCACCATCGCGCCCGACACCTATGTCTGGGTGGCCGGTGAGGCAACGGAGCTGCGCACCGCACGGCGGTATCTACGCCATGAACGCCGCTTGCCCACCGAGTGGTACTCGGTGATCGGCTACTGGAAGTACCGGCAAGAGGAGTGGCTCAAGCGCTACGAGGCCCTCGACGCCGCCGCGATGGACCGTCTCACCAGCGCCCGGGAGAGCACTCCCGACCAAGAACTCGCACGTGACCTCTACGAAAGCCAGCTGGAGCGTCTGGGGCTATGAGCACCACAGTGGCCGCCGCTCCGGCCGGGCGGCCCGGACGAGCAAAGGCCCCGTCGTCCGGGCCGTCCGGCCGGGACGACGGGAAGGGCCAGCGCCCGGGACTCGCCCGTACCAACGCGGGCCGCTCCCTTGGACTCCTGATCGCCGTTGTCACCCTCGCGGTGTGTCTGCTGGGAAGCCTGGCCATCGGCGCCAGGTCCCTCCCCCTCCCGGACGTCTGGAACGCGCTCTTCGCCTTTGACGGGTCGGAGGCCGCCTTCATCGTGCGTGACCTCCGGGTGCCCCGCGCTCTGCTCGGGCTGATCGTCGGGGCCGCCCTGGGTGTCTCCGGCGCCCTCATCCAGGCGCTCACCCGCAATCCGCTGGCCGACCCCGGCATCCTCGGTGTCAACGCGGGCGCCGGATTCGCCGTCACCCTGGGCATCGCCTTCCTGGGACTGACGTCGTTCGAGGGGTACCTCGCCCTGTCCTTCGCCGGAGCGATCGTCGTCACCACGGCGGTGTACGCACTGGGCTCTGCGGGCCGGGCGGGTGCGACACCCGTCAAACTGACCCTCGTCGGTGTCGCTCTGAGCGCGGTGCTCGCCGGAATCTCGTCCGCGATCGCCCTGCTGCGGCCCGATGTCTTCGACGAGATGCGCGGCTGGGCCGCGGGATCACTCGCCGCCCGGGGTTGGGACACCTTCTGGAACGTCCTGCCCTTCATCACGGTGGGACTGGTGCTCGCCCTCCTCTCGGCACGATCCCTGAACGCGGTCGCCCTCGGTGACGATCTCGCCCGGTCCCTGGGCGCGAGTGTGGGCCGCACCCGTGTGGTGGTGGTCATCGCCGTCACCCTGCTGGCGGGGGCCGCCACCGCGGCAGCCGGTCCCATCGGCTTCGTCGGCCTGATGATCCCGCACATCGCACGCTGGTTCGTCGGGCCTGACCAGCGCTGGATCATGCTCTACACCATGGTCTGCGCGCCGATTCTGCTGGTCCTCTCCGACACCGTCGGACGGATCGTCCTGTCCCCCCAAGAACTCCAGGTCGGCATCGTGACCGCATTCATCGGCGCGCCCGTGCTGATCCTGCTCGTCCGCCGCAAGAAGGCGAGCGGCTTGTGAGCACCGCGCCCCCCGCGCACACCGCCGAGAACGTTCCCGCAGGTCCTTCAGCCCGCCCGTGCGAGAAAGCGAGCGGACTGTGAGTACCGCCCCCTTCAACTTCGGCAGACCCACCCTTGTTTCCCGCGGTCGCCGCTGGTCGTTCCGCTTCGATGTACGCACCGCCCTCACCTGTGCCGTCTTCCTGGTTCTCACCGCCGGCGCGGTCCTGGTCTCCCTCGCCTACGGCACCTATGAAATCCCCTTGGGCGACGTGATGCGGGCGCTCGCGGGAAACGGAGAGGGCGGCGCCAGAACGGTCATCGTCGAGTGGCGGCTGCCCAGGGCGCTCCTCGCCGTGCTCTTCGGCGCGGCGTTGGCGATCGCCGGGGCGGTCTTCCAGTCGATCAGCAGAAACCCCCTGGGCTCACCCGACATCATCGGTTTCTCCTCCGGTTCCTACACCGGGGCGCTCGTGGTCATGCTCATCAGCGGTGGCGGCTACTACCAGGTGGCCGCCGGATCACTGCTCGGCGGGATCGCCACCGCGTTCCTGGTCTTCGTCCTCGCCTATCGCCAAGGGACGCAGGCATTCCAGCTGATCATCGTCGGTATCGCGATCTCGGCCATGCTCGGTGCCTTCAACACCTGGCTCATCCTCCGGGCGGACATCGAGGAGGCCATGCTGGCCGCGGTCTGGGGTGGCGGCTCGCTCAACAGCCTGGGGTACGACCAACTCTGGCCGGTCCTGGCCATCCTCGCCGTTCTCGTACCGCTGACTCTGGCCACCGGCCCGTCGATGCGGCAGTTGGAACTCGGCGACGACGCGGCATCCGCTCTCGGTACTCGTACCAACGTCATACGGCTGGTCGCGGTCGTCCTCGGGGTGGGGTTGACCGCGCTGGTGACGGCGTCCGCCGGGCCGATCGCCTTTGTCTCCCTCGTCGCACCGCAGATCGCCCGGCGGATCACCCGCACCTCGTCCGTGGCACTGGTGCCATCCGCGGTGCTCGGAGCGTTCCTGCTGGTCGTGGCCGATCTCATCGGCCAGCGCATCTTCGCTCCGGTGCAACTGCCGGTCGGCATCGTGACGGTCTCGATCGGCGGTATGTACTTCGTCTGGCTGCTGGTGCGCGAAGCCCGCAGGAACAGCTGACCCCGCGTTCAGCCGAGGAAGTCGAAGAGGTGCTCGGCCCGCCCCGCACGATCATCGCCGATCCGGTCACGGGTAGCCCTCCCGTCATACCGTTGGGAAGCGCGGAACGGGTCTGGCGCCACCCGGCTCACCCAACCGGTGGACGCCCCTTCGGGTCACCGCGCGGAACGGGTGAAGGCCTGCCGGACGGGCCCCAACGCTGTGGTGACCGCGTCCATCACACCGCTGCGGAGCTGGCCGGACGGCGCATCGAGTTCCCAGCGGAGCAGGGCGGAGTATCGTGGAAATCGATCGAAGGAAGCGGTCGGATCTCCCGCATCCGGTGTCGGTCGTCTGTTGTTCCAGGAATGAAGTGTTCCAGGAATGAAGCACGGTCCGGTGGCCCTGCTGTTGTGAACGGTTCAGAGCTTCATGGTGGTCACGATGAGGTGGGTGCTGTCGACAGGGATCGAGTTCTGGGCCAACGGCTCCGCACCGCGCGCTTCGGAGCGTACGCGGTGAGTCGGCGATCCATCATCCCCCATGCGGCACGTCCTCCCGCGGGTGGTCGCCACGCACACCCGTCCATGACCGAGCGTGTGTAGAGGAGGTGTCCCCGGCGATGGATGCGGAACGTGCCGGCCGGGTGGTTTCGGCTCTGCGTGCCCGTGGTGTGATGGCCCATCTCGTTGAGGCGGGGGTCTATGAGTTCGGTGTCCGGGTTGTGCTCGACGAGGGGATCGAAGCGCTCTGGGACGTCGATGGAGCGGCAGGGCTCGACGCGGAGATCGTCAGCGAGGGCGTCCTGATCGGCTTCGTACCCCATGTACCCGGCTCGGAGGCATTCGGCGAACAGCAACTCGTGGACGCCATCGCCCAGACGAACTACTCGCTGGAAGGACTCCACCCGCCGGCCGACACTCCCACCGCCGACCATCGGACGGAAGGCCTCCAGCCGCACTCCACACCTCCTCCGCCGCCGCCTCCGGTCGCCCGGTATCAGCGCCGGGCCCACTGGATTCGGCGTGAGCGGCCATGACGGCACCCCACCGGGACCCGGCCCCGGCTCCCTATGGCCCAGAGGGTCCGGAGTCCGAAGTCATCGTGCGTACGGCTGACCTGACCAAGGTGTACCCGGAAACAGACTTCGCGGCGGTCGACCGGATCAATCTCAGGGTGCGCCGGGGAGAGATCTTCGGTCTGCTGGGCCCCAACGGTGCCGGGAAGACAACCACCGTCGGAATGCTGACCGGGCGCGTCGTGCCCACGGGCGGAGCCGCGTTCATCGGCGGAATCGACGTGGTCCGCCAACCCACCCGAGTCAAGCAGATCATTGCGGCGGTCACCCAGCAGAACACCCTCGACCGCTCCCTGACGGTGTGGGAGAACCTGTACTTCCACGGGCTCCTCTTCGGCATCCCCCGCCGCCAGTCCCAGCGGACGGCCACCGAACTCCTGGAGGAGTTCCATCTCACCCGGTGGCGAGCCTCCTCGGTCCAGGCGCTGTCGGGCGGCATGGCACAACGCCTGATGCTCGCGCGCGCCATCTTCCACCGTCCCGCGGTGCTCTTCCTCGACGAGCCGACCGCGGGCCTGGACCCACAGGGGCGGCTGGACCTGTGGGGAGTGCTGGAGCGTCTGATCGCCGATGGCCAGACCATCTTGCTCACCACACACAACATGGAGGAGGCGGACCGGCTCTGCGATCGGGTGGCGATCATCGACCACGGTCGGGTGCTGGCCCTGGACACTCCCTCAGCTCTGAAGCGAGGGCTCGGCGCGGACACCACCGTCACCGTCATCGCGAACGGCCCCGCTCAGAAACTGGCCGACCAGTTGCGCCACGACATCCCCCGCGTCGTCCGCACCAGGTTCATCGATGGCGGAGTCGAACTCCAGGTCAAGGGCAACGACCGGCTGCTGCCCAAGGTGGTGGCCAGCGCGGAGAACAGCGGTTTCGAGCTGATTGACCTCTCCCTGTCGGAGAGCACCTTGGAGACGGTGTTCATCAGCCTGACCGGGAAGGAGTTGCGGGACTGATGTCCGCATCCAACGCAGCCCCACCGTCGATGAGTCCGCTCCCCCGCCGTATCGACGCGGTACCCCAGCGATCCCCTGCCGCTGCCGGACGCTCCGCACTCGCCGCTCTCATCCGACGGGATCTGACCGTACTGAGGAAGAACTTCGGCGAGTTCGTCGGCCGCACCGTCATGCAACCGTTCCTCCTGGTGTTCGTCTTCCTCTATGTCTTCCCCCTCATCGGCCAGGGTGTCGGCTCCGCCGGAGGGAAGGCCGGGGAATCCACCTTCGCGACCATTCTGGTCCCCGGTGTGGTCTCCGTCGCCATCATGTTCCAGGGCATCCAGTCCGTCGCCATCCAGATGTCCCAGGAGTTCGGTTTCACCCGTGAAATCGAGGACCGGGTGCAGGCCCCCTGCCCCATCTGGCTGGTGGCGGTGGCCCGAGTGCTGTCGGGCGCGGTCCAGGGACTGATCTCGGCGGCCATCGTCCTGCCGATCGCGGCCGTGGTGCACGCCCCGGGCGTCGAACCGCAGCTGAACATCCACTGGTGGATCGTGCTCACCCTGATTCCGCTGTCCTGCATCGCCATGACCTCGCTGGGACTGCTGTTGGGGACGACCTTCGAGCCGCGCAACATCGGTGTGATGTTCGGATTCGTGGTGCTGCCGCTCGTCTTCCTCGGGGGCACCTACTACCAGTGGACGCAACTCTCGCTGGTGGAAGTGGGCGGATTCCACTGGCTCCAGGTACTGGTTCTCATCAATCCACTGATCTACATCAGCGAGGGAATGCGGGCCGGGTTCACCGATGTATCCCATATGTCGTTGTACATCGTCTACCCGGTACTGGTGGGGTTCTGTGTGCTCTTCCTGAGTCTGGGGCTGCGCAACTTCCGGCGCCGTGTGCTGTCCTGAACAGGGGCGGACGGAGGAGCGGTCATAAGCCGGGACAGTCCTGACGAGCACGACTGCCGATGACGGGTCCCCACCCGCCGCCGTGGAAGCGAGACCGTCCACCACCTAGCCCCTCAGGCCCGAACGGGTCACTCACTCCACAGCCGCGTCAGCCCAGGAAGCTCAACCGCACCTGCCGCCGTGGGTTGTCCCGGTTCGTATCGACCAGGCACACCGACTGCCAGGTGCCGAGTTCCAGTCGGCCGGCGATCACCGGCAGCGTCGCATGAGGCGGCACAAAGGCCGGGAGGACATGGTCGCGGCCGTGGCCGGGGGTGCCGTGGCGGTGTTGCCAGCGGTCGTCGGGTGGGAGCAGTGTGTGGAGTGCGGCAAGGAGGTCGTCATCGCTGCCGGCGCCTGTCTCGATGATCGCGATCCCGGCCGTGGCGTGCGGGACGAAGACGTTCAGCAGACCGTCCCGGCCTCCCGCGGCCTCGTGGAGGAACCGCTCGCAGTCCTCGGTCAGATCGGTCACGGTCTCCGCCTGGCCGGTGGTCACGGACAGCAGCTGGGTGGTGAAGGGTCCGGGCATGGGCCCATCATCCCGCAGCCGGGCCTGGGAGCGTGGGTCGGGAAGATCCGCGAGTCCGAAACCGTTGGTAGAGGCGTGAACAACTCCGGGGTGCGGGATGTGGATGTCGTGGTGATCGGCGCCGGGCAGGCAGGGCTGTCCGGCGCCTACCATCTGCGGCGCTCGGGGCTACGCCCCGGCCGTGACTTCGTGGTGCTGGACCATGCGCCCGGTCCGGGCGGCGCCTGGCAGTTCCGGTGGCCTTCGCTGACCTTTGACAAGGTCCACGGGATACACGCGCTACCCGGTATGGAGCTGACGGACGCCGATGGGACCCGGCCGTCCGCGGAGGTGGTCGGCGCCTATTTCGCCGCGTACGAGGAGCACTTCGAGCTCGCGGTCCAGCGGCCCGTCGATGTCAGCGCCGTTCGGGAGGGCGAAGGTGGGCGGCTGCTGGTGGAGACCTCGGCGGGGGTGTGGTCGACGCGGGCGGTGATCAACGCGACCGGTACCTGGGATCGGCCGTTCTGGCCGCGCTATCGGGGACAGGAGACCTTTCGGGGACGGCAGTTGCACACCGCTCAGTATCAGGGGCCGCAGGAGTTCGCGGGGAAGCGGGTGATCGTGGTCGGCGGTGGTGCGTCGGGGACCCAGCATCTGATGGAGATCGCGCCCTACGCGGCAGCGACGACATGGGTGACTCGACGGCCTCCGGTGTTCGTCGAGGGGCCCTTCGACGAGAACCGCGGCCGGACGGTGGTCTCCATGGTGGAGGAACGGGTACGTCAGGGGCTGCCACCGCAGAGTGTGGTCTCGGTGACCGGGCTGCCTGTCACCGAGGCCATTGAACGGGCGCGTGAGCAGGGAGTTCTCGATCGGCGGCCGATGTTTGAGCGGATCACACCGACGGGTGCCAGCTGGCCCGACGGGCGGACCGTGGCGGCGGATGTCATCCTCTGGGCCACCGGCTTCAGGGCGGCGATCGAGCATCTTGCGCCGCTGAGGCTACGGGAGACCGGTGGTGGCATTCAGATGGATGGGACCCGGGCCGTGCGGGATGAGCGGATCCATCTGGTGGGATACGGCCCCTCTGCCTCGACGGTGGGGGCCAACAGGGCCGGGCGGGCAGCGGTCCGGGAGATCCGGCGACTTCTGGAGCGGGCGCCCGCCCTCGGCTAGGGACCGGAGCCGTCGAGACGAGCTCAGAACGGTGACCGAGTGCTCCGTGGTTCCCGCCCGGCCGTGGAGGCGCAGGGCGGGCCGCGTCAATGTCAGGGCGTGGCCGGTGCGGTGGCTCGGGCGCCCCGGTGGATCGGTGCCGCCGCCTCCGCGTCCCGGCGCACCAGTGCGGTGTACCGCCCGTCCAGGCCCAGCAGTTCGTCGTGGGAACCCCGCTCGGCGATGCGTCCCGACTCCAGCACGACTATCTCGTCGGCATCCCTGACGGTGGAGAGGCGGTGGGCGATGGTGATGGTGGTGCGCCCGGCGGAGAGGGCGTCGATGGCCTGTTGAACGGCCCGTTCGGTACGGGTGTCGAGGGCGCTTGTCGCCTCGTCCAGGATGAGGACGGGCGGGTCGCGCAGGATGGTGCGGGCGATGGCAAGCCGCTGTTTCTCCCCGCCGGAGAAGCGGTAGCCCCGCTCCCCCACCAGGGTGTTGTATCCGTCGGGCAGCGACGCTATGTGCTCGTGGATCTGCGCTGCTCGGGCGGCCGCCTCGATTTCGCTGTCCGTGGCGTCCGGCTTGGCGAACCGCAGATTGTCACCGACGGAGGCGTGGAAGAGATAGGTCTCCTGGGAGACCACCCCCACCGCGCGCGCCAGGGTGTCGAAGTCGAGGTCGCGCACATCGATCCCGTCGAGCGTGACCCGGCCGGCGGTGACGTCGTAGAGCCGTGGCACCAGATAGCTGAGGGTGGACTTCCCGGAACCGGTGGAGCCCACGACCGCGAGGCTGCCCCCTGCGGGAACGGTCACATCGAGGTTGTCGAGCGTGGGAGCGGCCTGGTTGCGGTCGTAGGCGAAGGTGACACCGTCGAAACGGACCTCGCCGCGGATCTTGTCGAGCCGGACCGGTTTGGCCGGTTCGGTGATGTCCACGGGTAGGTCGAGGTACTCGAAGATGCGCTGGAAGAGGGCGAGCGAGGTCTGCATGTCCACTCCGGTGGAGAGCAGACTGACCGCGGGCCGAAAGAGGCCCTGCTGGAGCGAGACAAAGGCGACGAGCGTGCCGATGGAGATCGTCGGGCCGCCCCCTTGGAGAACGAAGCCGGCTGCCCAGTAGATGACCGCGGGCATCGCGGCCATCACGATGCCGATGATGGACATCCGCCAGCGGCCCGCCATGCTGGAGCGCACTTCGAGGTCGACCAGCCGCTCGGACTCCTTGGCGAAGGAGTCGGTGAGCGAGTCGGCACGACCCATGGTGCGGCCCAGCAGAATGCCGCTGACCGACAGCGATTCGGTGACGGTCGCGGCCATGGCGGCCATCTGCTTCTGCCGTTGGGTCGTGATCCTCTTGCGCTCCCGGCCGACCCGGCGGCTGATCGCGATGAACACCGGCAGTAGCAGCAGGGTGACGATCGTCAGTCGCCAGTCGAGGGCGAGCATGGCCACCACGGTGGCGATGACGGCTGTGAGGTTGGAGACGAGTGAGGTGGCCGTGGAGGTGACCGTGGCCTGCATTCCGCCGATGTCGTTGGCGATCCGCGACTGCACTTCACCGGTGCGGGTCCTGGTGAAGAAGGCGAGCGGCATCTGCTGGAGCTGGCTGTACACGGCCGTGCGCAGATCGTGCATCACGCGCTGGCCGACGGTGGTGGAGATCAGTGTCTGGAGCACTCCGAAGACGCTGGTCATCACCGCGGCGACGATCATTCCCAGCGCCAGCAGGGTCAGCAGGCCGGTGCGGCCCTCGGGGATCGCGGTGTCCAGGATCTCGCGCAGCATGAACGGCGAGGCGACGGACACCAGCGACGCCGCACCCACGAGCAGGCCGACGACGCCGAGCCGGCCGCGGTAGGGACGGAAGAGCCGCAGAATGCGGCGCACCTGTGCGGGCGGTTGGTCGTCGTCCTTGGCTGGGGGCGTCCAGGTGAGGGGTTCGGGGGGGTGCATGGGCTCCTTCGGGGGCGGGAGAGCGGGCGGACGGTGAAGGGTTAGTCGCAGTATCCGCGGCCGGTGTGGCTGTCGCCGCTCGACGAGTGGCAGTCAGGCGAGCCGGCGGAACGGGAACGCCACTGGGCGCCCCGAGCCGGGCTGGGCTCACTCATGGAAGGGGAGTGAACCGTTGGCGAGCCCTGGAGCTCACTTTGAGAGCCTAGCTCACTGTTACCTATCTTCACAATGAATGAACTCCTGATATTGTTCCCTTATGAGCACCCCCGACGCCGACGGCCTTCTGGCCGAACAGCTGCTGCGGCTGAGCCGACGACTTCATCGCAGCCAGAAGCGGCAGCTGGAATCGGTCGGTATCGCGATCACTCCCGCGCAGTCCCGGCTGCTGCGCACCCTGACGTGCTTCGCTGATGAACCTCCCCGGATGGCCGATCTCGCCGCCCGCCTCGAAGTGGTGCCCCGGGCGGTGACGAGCCTCGTGGACGGTCTGGAGGCGAGCGGCTGTGTGCGGCGGATGCCCGACCCCGCCAATCGACGGGTGATTCGGATCGAGCTCACCGACACCGGCCGCAGCGTGCTCAGGACCTTGGGTGATGCGCGCCGAGCGGCGGCCGAGGACATTCTGGCTCCGCTGACCGGCGAGCAGCGAAGGGTTTTCGGTGAGCTGCTGTCCTCCCTGGTCGACGGGGCGGCCCAGGACTGCTGGGCTTCGAGCGCTACGAAGGAGGCTCCATCATCCTGACCTCGAACAAGACCTTCAGTGAGTGGGCCGGGTCTTCGGCGGCGAGGTTCCGCCACCGCCATCCTTGATCGACTCCTGCGCCACTGCGAACTCGCCGCCATCGACGGCCCCAACCACCGGCTCGGGAATCGCCTCCGGGCGATCGCACACGAGACCGGCATCGCCTGACCCGGGTCCCCGCCGTTCGACGCTTGGCCGAGTGAGGTCCCGAGCTCCAGGGATACGGTCACGGAAGGCTCCGCGCCCCTCTCAACCGCGGGCAACCGCCTCTAGAGTGGCATCGAGAACGTTCACCGAGCGGTCTGGGGATTCCATGCCTGCGCTGATGAAGCTGATCGCGATAAACCTCGATTGCCCCGATCCATTGGCGCTGGCGTCGTTCTACCAGCAGGCCACCGGCCTCGAACCCCACCCGAAGTCCGACGCCGACTTCGCCGGTCTCCACGGTGACGACGGACTCTTCATCGGATTTCAACGAGTCGGCGACTACCGGGCTCCGAGCTGGCCTGACCAAACCGTTCCTCAGCAACTCCATGTCTGCTTCCAGGTCGAGGACCTGGATGAGGCTGAGGCCCGGGTGCTGGAACTGGGCGCCAGCAAGCCGCAGCACCAGCCCGACAAGGACAAGTGGCGGGTCCTCATCGACCCGGCGGGTCACCCGTTCTGCCTCGTGACATCCTGACTGGCTCGGCCCGGACACCACCATCTGGAAGAGCGTGCACCCCACCGGAAGGAATGGATTGCCCTGTGCGGTCATCCGTACCCGCCTCCGCGCGTCGGTGACTCCGGCAGGATTCTCGTAGCTGGTGATCGTCTTGGTTCGGCGGGACTCAGTCAGGGTTCAGTGTGGACAGACGCAGTGCCGAACAAAGGGGTGTCCGAGCGGTGGCAGACATCAGGGCCACCTACGACGAGACTGCGAACGCAGCGTATGTCCACCTCACCGACCCGCGGGTTCGCACCAGGGCTTCGCGCACCCCTGCGATCCGGTGGGGGTTGGCGGCATGATCAACCTCGACTTCGACGAGCAAGGGCGTCTGATCGGCGTCGAGGTTTTGGCAGCCAGCTCCAAGCTGCCCGAATACCTGCCCGACTCCTGCGAGCGGCTGGACGCCGCCGAGCCATGAACTGGTCGAGCAGGAGAGCTACCTGGCCCTGGGTCACATCGGTGAGGTTCCAGTCCGGGTGGCTGCGGCGCGGGTGGGCGATCAGTACGACTCGGTTGCGGCCGCCATCGACGGCCTGCCCCGCAACACCCGGCTACCGCGGTCGGCCGATCGAGCGGCCATCTCAGGGCTGTCCCGTAAGCCCTGATGAGCGCGTAGTCCCTGATGAGCGCGCGACCACAGCGACGGCACACCCCTGGGCCTGACGGCCCGGTCGCGGCCTGAGAAGGCGAACTCACTCCCTCACTGGCCGGCTGCTTCGGCCTGGCCCGTGCGCGCAAGGGCGACTTAAGACACCCCCGTAACGCTGGAGTCCGTCGCCCGTCGCAGCGGCGCCGTGTGCCCGGGGGCGGGGCAGCGCCCCGGGCCTGGCACCGGCCGCGGAGCAGGGCGACGTTTCCGGTGAAACGAACGTCGGTGAACGGAGAGAGCATGGCCACGGTTGCGAGCACATCCGTGGGCGAGCGGATCGGGCCACTGGACCGGCTGCGCGCCCTCCACCGCGAAGGGCGGCTCGCCCACGCGTACCCCGAGGTGCCCGGCCTGCTGGCCGAGTTGGCATCGACGGGCGATCCCTCGGGACCGCCCGCCCAAGACCTGGTACGGGCCGGTCAGCTACTGGCCAGATTGGACGCCTCCGCCGTACTGGCCGAGCACCCCGGCACGGACGCGGTGAGCGTCGCGGTCACGGGACATTCCACCCTGAGTGGACTCACCTCCCCCCTCACCGCGGAGTTCGCCCGCCACGGCATCCTCCTCAAGCTCCACTCCGGAGACTTCGGTTCCTGGTTCCGCGATCTCCAGGACACCCAGAGCGAGTTCTACGCCGCCGGCGCCGAGGTCGCGCTCTGTGTCCTCGACGCGCAGATCGTCTTCGATGAACTGCCGCACCCCTGGCTGGTCGACGATGTGGAACGGATCGCCACCGCCAAACTCGCCCTGATCGGCTCACTCGCCGAGCGCTATGTCACCCATGGCAGCGGCACCCTGGTCCTCAACACCCTCCCGCTGCTGCGCACCCATGTCCGCCGGCTGGTCGACGCCCGGTCGCGGGCCAGGCTCGGGGTGATCTGGCGTGAGTTCAACGCGGGCCTGCTGCGACTCGCCGCTGCCCATGACCGGGTCCATGTGGTGGACCTCGACCCGCTGGTGGCCGCCAGCGGTCCGGTCAATGAGCCGCGGCTCGCCGCCTACACCAAGGTCCTCCTCGGCGACGGGCTGCTCGCCGGCTACGCGCGCGAGGTGGGACACCTCGCGCGAGGTCTGCGGGGACGCACCAAGAAGGTGCTGGTGGTCGACCTGGACAACACCCTGTGGGACGGCATCCTGGGTGATGACGGCCCCGAGGGCATCGCCGCGGCCACCACCTACCGGGGTGAGGCGTTCGGCCGCTTCCAACGGCTGGTGGGGCAGATCGGCGCACAGGGCGTGCTGCTCGCGGTGTGCAGCAAGAACGACCGGGAACCCGTACTGAAGGTGCTGCGTGACCACCCCGATATGGCGCTGCGGGAGAAGGACTTCGTACGCGTCAACGCCAACTGGGAGCCCAAGGACGGCAATTTGCTGGAGATCGCACGACGGCTCAACCTCGGGGTGGACAGTTTTGTCTTCGCCGATGACTCACCGTTCGAGTGCGGGCTCGTGGCGGGCAGTCTGCCGGGGGTCGCGGTCGTCCGTCTCGACGAGGAGCCCGCCCTGCACATCGAGCGCTTGCTCGCCGACGGTTGGTTCGATGTTCCCGAGCTGACCGTGGAGGATCGCGCTCGCGCCGAGTTGTACCGCACGGATGCCGCTCGGCAGGACCTCCAGGAGAGCGCCGGCTCCATGGAGGAGTATCTGGCGGGCCTGGACGTGGAGGTCTCGCTGTCGCCCGTACGCGAGCACGAGATCGCCCGGGTCTCCCAGGTGACCCTGCGGACCAACCAGTTCAACCTGACCACCGAGCGACTCCAGCAGGCCGACATTCGCACCCGTAGGCAGTCCGCCGAACATCTGGTGCTGGCGATTCGCTCCGCCGACCGCTTTGGTGAGAACGGCCTCGTCGGGGCGGTGCTGATCAGCGGCATCGGGTCCGACGGCGGGTGGAGAATCGACAATATGCTGCTCAGCTGCCGGGTGTTCGCGCGTGGCATCGAGGAGACCTGCCTCGCCGCCGTGCTGCGCAAGGCCAAGGAGGCCGGGGCGCGAGGGGTGCACGCCGACTACCGGCCCACGGCCAAGAACCATCGGGTGCGCAGTCTGTATCCGTCCGTCGGCTTCACGGAGACGGGTCAGGACGCAGACGGTGCCGGTGCGGTGTCCTTCCATCACGATCTGGCGGAGGAGAGCCTGCCCCAGCAGCCGGCGCACGTCCGTCTGACGGTGGACTTCACCGAGCAGTCGGCCTGAGGGGCGGAGCGCATGACGGCGGTCTCGGGCGGATGGTGGTTGCGGCGGTCCGGGCGATGGCTGCTGAGGTTTCTGATGCGGGGCTTCGCCTCCCTGGCCGCCATGTCCGGCGTGCTGCCGGCCAGTTCCTTCGCGGCGGCGTCACAGGAGTGGCTCGCTGAGGACGGTGCGGCACCGCGGTCGGACGGCGTCACGGAGCCGGGGAGTGAGCTCGTACCGCTCGATGGGCCGCCGTCGGCACATCCGGAACGACTGGTGGTCGGGGTGCCGCTCTCGCCGGGTGAACGCGCCCTGTGGGCGCAACTGGAAGGGCGCGGAAGGCTCTCCTGAAGAAGCGGACCGCCGAAGGCGAGTAGCAGGGGCAGGCCCCCACTCGCGGCATCCGGGAGCGAGGCCCGCCCCGCAGCGCCGGGGCGATGGCACAACTCCCGTATCGAGGCGGTCCGCTTCGTGCTGCGCGCACACCGGCTCAACACGGGCCCTCGCCGCCTGGCACTGGCCCGGCGCCTGCGCAAGACGGCCTTTAGGGAGGGAATCGACGATTCGCGGGTCGGGTCAGTTCGACAGGTTCAAGTGGCTTCACAGCGAGGGGAAGACGGTGGCGGAATTCGGTTCATTCGCGGAGCTGGTGCTGACGCGGTCGGACGAACGGGGTGACGCGGATGCGTTCGTGTTCCTCTCCGACGGCGGGCGGGGGGCGGAACCGGAGCGGCTGCCCTATCGGGAGCTGGACCGGAGCGCCAAGGACCTGGCGTCCTGGCTCCAGGAACACGGGCTGTCGGGGCGCCAGGTCCTCCTCCTCTACCCTTCCGGCCTCGACTTCATCAAGGCGTTCATCGGCTGCCTCTACGCCGGGGCGGTCGCGGTGCCCGCGCCGCTGCCGTCCGAGCAGGGGCAGCACTTCAGACGTGTCTCGTCGATCGTCCGCGATGCCCGGGTCGGCGCTGTGCTCACCCTGGGCCAGCACAGCGCCGACGTCCAGGCGTGGCTGGCCGCCGAAGGGTTCTCCGATGTGGTCACCCTGGCCACCGACCGCGGTCCGGTCGGTGCTGCGGGCGCCTGGCGTGATCCGGGGCTGAGCCGGGACGATCTGGCGTTCCTTCAGTACACCTCGGGTTCCACCAACTCCCCCAAGGGGGTGATGGTCAGCCACGGCAACCTGCTGGCCAACGAGGCCGCCATCGCGCGCTCCGCCCAGAACACCTCCGACATGGTGATCGGCGGGTGGCTGCCCTTCTACCATGATATGGGCCTTATCGGGCATGTGCTTCAGCCCTTGTGGCTGGGGACCGTGGGCGTACTCATGTCCCCGGTGTCCTTTCTGCGCCGGCCCGCCCGCTGGCTGGAGATGATCAGCGACTACGGCGTCCACGGCACGGGCGGACCCAACTTCGCGTACGACCTCTGCGTCCGCAGGGTCACCGACGCGCAGTTGGAGGGGATCGATCTCTCGACGCTGCGGACCCTGTGCAATGGCGCCGAGCCGGTCCGCGCCGAGACCATCCGGGCATTCAGCGAGCGCTTCGCGCCCCACGGCTTTCGGCCCGATGCCTTCTTCCCCTGCTACGGCATGGCGGAGACCACCCTGCTGGTGACCGGTACCCGCAAGGAGCGCGGGGCGTTGCTGCGGGAGGTGGATGCGTCCGGTCTTGAGCGCGGGAGCATCGAGGGCCCGTATCTGGGCGCCCCGACGCGGACCCTGGTGAGCAGTGGGGTGGCGAACGAGGAGGACTTCGACGTACGGGTGGTCGACCCGAACAGCCTGGTGGAGCGGCCCGGTGGGCAGGTCGGCGAGATCTGGGTACGCGGTAGCAGTGTCGCTTCGGGGTACTGGGAACGGCCCGAGGTGAACGCTGAGGTCTTCGGCGCCCGGATCACGGGCCAGGAAGAGCTGGGAACCTGGCTGCGCACGGGTGACCTGGGGGTCCTGGAGGGCGCGGAGTTGTTTGTCACCGGCCGTCTCAAGGAGATGGTCCTGATCAACGGCCGCAATATCTATCCGTACGACGTGGAGAGCGCGGTACGGGGGCTGGACCCGGCGATCGGTGCCGGTGCCGTCTTCGGTGTGGACAGCGGCGGCCAGGAGCACTTGGTGGTCGTCCATGAGGTCCGGGCCGCCGCGCTGAGCTCGGACCTCAAGACGCTCGCCACAGCGGCGCAGCGGCTGATCGTGCGGGAGTTCGCGGTGCCGGCGGGGAATGTGCTGCTGGTGCGCCCCGGCACCATCCGACGTACCACCAGTGGCAAGATCCAGCGGACCCTGATGCGGAAGTTGTTCCTCTCGGGCGCGCTGACCGCGCTCCACTCGGTGGTGGAGCCGTCGGTGACCGCGTTGATCGAGGGTGGCGAGGTCACGGCCGCCGTGGAGGCCGCGCCATCCCTGGTTGCGGTGGGCTGACGCATGGATCACGCCCCCTACCGCGTTGCGCAGGAGCTTGAGCTGCTGCTCGGTGACCCCGAGGACCCCGACGAGGTGTTCTCGCACGCCCGCTGCCTGGAGCTGGACGAGAAGGAGGAGTTCCCCGCGGAGATCTGCCGGGTGCTGGAGGACTGGGGACTGCCCGAGTACTACATTCCGGCCGAGCACGGCGGACGGCTCACCGACTACGAGACCGTCTTGCAGGTGATGCGGGTGGTCGCCCGTCGGGATCTGACGGTCGCGGTGGGACACGGGAAGACCTATCTGGGCGGAGTGTGCGTCTGGGTCTCGGGTACCGCGGAGCAGGCGCGGGCGCTCGCCGCGGACATTCGAGCCGCGGTACCGGTCTCGCTGGCGCTGACCGAGCGCGCGCACGGCAGTGATCTGATCGCCGGGGATGTGCTCGGTGAGCCCGACGGGACCGCCGGCTGGCTGCTGTCCGGTGAGAAGTGGCTGATCAACAATGCCACCCGGGGCAGTCTGCTGTCGGTGCTGACCCGCACGTCCTCGGACGGCGGACCGCGTGGATTCACCGTGCTGCTGGTCGACAAGCGCAGGCTCTCGGCAGGGGACGACTACCACTGCATCGACAAGATCCGCACCCATGGCATCCGGGGAGCGGACATCAGTGGCATCGTCTTCGACGGTGCTCCGGTCGGCGCCGACGCGGCGGTGGGCGCCGTGGGCGGCGGGCTGGAGACCGTGCTCAAAGCGCTCCAGCTCACTCGGACGATGTGTGCCTCGCTGTCGCTGGGAGCGGCGGACCACGCGCTGCGCATCGCCTGGGACTTCACCGAGCGGCGGGAGCTGTACGGGCGACGGCTGGTGGAACTGCCACAGGCTCGCCATGTGCTCGCCGGTGCCGCGACCGATGTGCTCATCGGGGAGGCGCTGGCCACCGTGGCCGCTCGTTCGGTGCACACGGTGACCGATGAGCTCAGTGTGAGCGCCGCGGTGACCAAGTACCTGATACCGACCGGGACCGAGGCGGTGATCGCTCAGCTCACCAGGTTGCTGGGCGCGCGTGCCTTCCTCAAGGACGTACACGCCCGCGGGATGTTCCAGAAGATCGACCGGGATCACCGTATCGTCGGCCTCTTCGACGGCAACACGCTGGTGAACTTGAACTCCCTGGTGAATCAGTTCCGTTCGCTGGTCAGGGGCTGGCGGCGGGGGACCGGCGATACGGCGGGTGCCAACGCGGCCTTCGATCTGTCGAGGCCACTGCCGCCGTTGGACCCGAAGCGGTTGTCCCTGGTCGCTCGGCGAGGCAGCGGCATCATGGCGAGCCTGCCGGATTCGGTGGCGCTGTTGCGGGCCGAGGCCGCGGGACGACCGGAGCTGAAGGAAGCACTGGCGTCGGCCGTTCGGCTGGTGAGCGTGGTCGAGCGGGTCCATGAGGCGATGGATGAGTACCGCGCCGTGGTCTCCGATGTGCCGCCCGAGGCGTTCGATGTCGCACGGCGCTACAGCCTCTGTCTGGCCGGTGCCGCGTGCCTGGGGCTATGGGTCCACAACCAGCAAACGGGCGGCCAGGGGCCCGCTGGTGGTCTGTGGCGGGACGGTGTGTGGCTGCGGGCCGCGCTCGAACGGCTGCTGGAGCGCCTTGGTGAGCCCACGGCCGAGGAACCCGAGGCCTATCCCCGACTACTGGAGGAGCTCCGCAGGGCCGGGAGTTCCGGTGCGCTGTTCTCGCTCTTCGCCCTGCGACTACACCCGGGGGACGCCGCCTCGGTCACCTCGCCCGCGCCCCTGGGCGCGCACTCGCCGACGGCGCCGCACGCACCTCACCCATCACTGCCACCGCCAGGACGGACCACGGGCCCGCTACGAGCTCCCGGCACCGGTCAGTCGTCCGAGCTGAGGGAGCTGGCGACGAGTACGGCGGCACCCGCCGCCTCCCCGGGCACACACCCGCCGGGGCTCAAGGGCAACGACCCGCAAACCGGGCGCACTGCCACCGACACCGGGTCGCACCAGACGCCCGGTCATCAGAGGGGACGTCATGCTGAGTGATCCCGCCATCCAGGGGCTACCCGGCAAGGTGGTCCCAACCGGTCCAGCGCCCACCCCGGGCCTCTTGGCCGACATGGCACAGGAGGAGGCGGCCCAGCGACGCGTCGCCGATCTGGAGAAGCGTTTCGGCGACCCCGAGGACCCGGCCAACCCACTGTCCGCGGCGCATATCCTCGCCGCGGACGAGGCGGGAGAGCTGTCACCCGCGGGTGAACAACTCCTCGATGACCTGGTGTTCAACGCCGAGTTCGTACCGACCGCGCTCGGAGGGCGACTGGATCGGCTGGACACCCTCGTGCGGATGATGCGCCAGGTGTTTCGACGCGATGTCGCACTCGGCCTCGGCTATGGCATCACCTCCTTCATGGCGGCTGCCAACGTCTGGACGGCCGGTAGCGATCAGCAGCGCCGTCGGCTGGCCGACCTGCTGCTGGACGGCCAGAAGATATCCGTCGCGTACCACGAACTGCCCCACGGCAATGACTTCGTCCGCAATGAGTTCCGGGCCGACCCGGTGCCCGGGGGGTATCGCCTCCAGGGCCGGAAGGAGGTCATCAACAACGCCGCGAGTGCGGCTGCCTTCTCCCTGTTCAGTCGCACCAGCGAGAATCCGGGCAGCCGTAGTCACTCGGTGCTGCTGGTGGAGCGGGATCAACTGGATCTCGAACGCTTCTCGGTGCTGCCCCGGTACCACGCCGTGGGGGTTCGCGGCTGCCGTCTTTCGGGACTGGACTTCGCCGACTGCCCGGTGCCCGAATCGACCCGGGTCGGTGCCGTGGGTCAGGGCGTCGAGTTGGCGTTGCGTTCGTTCCAGATCACCCGCAGTGCCATTCCCGGTATGGCGATCGGCGCGCTGGACACCTCGTTGCGCACCGTGGTGCGGTTCGCGGTCGGCCGGCAGTTGTACCGACGCACGGTGATGGAGATCCCCCATGCGTCCGCCACTCTCAGCGGAGCGTTCCTCGACCTGCTGATCTGCGACAGCCTGGCGCTGGTGGGCACCCGTGCGGTGCATCTGCTCCCCGACGAGACCAGTGTGTACGCGGCGGCGGTGAAGTACCTGGTGCCGAAGATGCTCACCGACACCATGTACGACCTCTCCATCGTCCTCGGGGCCCGGTTCTATGTGCGCGAGGGCGAGTTCGGTCTCTTCCAGAAGCATGTCCGCGATCTGCCGGTGCTCAGCCTCGGCCACGCCGGTTCGGCGGCGTGCCAGGCCACCATCATTCCGCAGCTGTCCCGGCTGGCCCGGCGTGCCTGGTTCACGGGGGACGAGGCACCCCAGGCGCTGTTCCGCCCCCGGGAGGCACTGTCCGGCATTCCCTTCGACAAGCTCGCACTGGCCAGCGGCCGGGACAGCCTGAGCGCTTCCCTGGTGGCCGCCGTCGATGACCTGCCCAGCGGCTCCCCCGAGGAGTTGGCGGTGCAGGCGCTGGTGATGCGGATGCTGGACCAGCTCAGACAACTCCAGGAGGACAGCCTCAGTCTGTCTCCGCTGGACCGGACCGCTCTCGCCAGCCCCTCCAGTTTCGCGCTCGCCGACCGGTACGCGGTGTTCCTCGCGGCGGCTGCCGTGTTGGGCGTCTGGCGGGCGGCGCGGGACGGCGGAGATTCCTTCCTGGCCGACCCCGCGTGGGCCGCGGCCGCGCTGCACCGGCTCGCCCGCCGGCTCGGCCAACGCCCGGCCGATCTGCCGCCCGCATGCGAAGGCCGCGTGCACGAGGAAGTGCTGCGGCGCTTCCACGAACGCCGTAGCTACGACCTCTATGACACCCCGCTGGCCGGCTGACGCCGGTTCCCAGCGCTTTCACCAAGGAGCACCCCATGTCTGTTCCCGCGACCGACCGCCCCACGAGCACCCAGCACACCGAGCACAGCGTCGAGTCGCTGAGCAGCTGGCTCGCCGACCGTATCGCGCTCTATCTCCAGCGGTCGCCGTCCGAGATCGCCCCCTCCGTCCCGCTGGCCGAGTACGGGCTGGACTCGGTCGCCGCCCTCAGCCTGTGCGGCGATATCGAGGAGGACTTCGACCTGGTCCTGGAGCCCACCGTGGCCTGGGACTACCCGACCATCGACGCGCTCGCCGGACACCTGGTGGAGGAGCTGCGGGACGTGCAGAGTGAGGCCCGATGAGGCCCGTCGCCATCGTCGGCCTCGACTGCCGATTCCCCGGGGCGCCCGACCCCGGCGCCTACTGGGACATGCTGATGCGCTCCGACGAAGGAGTGGGAAAGGTCCCCGGGCAGCGCTGGAACGCCCAGGACTTCCACTCCCCCACCGGCGCCGAGGGCCACTCCAACACCAGCGAGGGCGGGTTCATCACCGACCCGGACGCCTTCGACAACGAGTTCTTCACCATCTCCCCGCGCGAGGCGGCGGCGATGGACCCCCAGCAGAGACTGCTGCTCCAGTGCGCCTGGCGGGCCGTGGAGGACGCCGGGATCGCGCCGCAGAAACTGGCCGGGAGCCCCACCGGGGTCTTCGTCGGCATCATGGGCAACGAGTGGGCGCAACTCCATCTCACCGACTACGCCCGGGTCACCGCCCAGGTCGGGTCGGGCAACGGCTACTGCATGACCGCCAACCGGGTCTCGTACCATCTCGACCTCAAGGGTCCGAGCCTCGCGGTGGACACCGCCTGCTCGTCCTCACTGGTCGCGGTGCATCTCGCCTGCAACGCACTGCTGTCGGGTGAGTGCGACACCGCCATCGCCGCCGGTGTGAATGTGGCCCTCACCCCCGCTCTGAACATCTTCTACACCCAGGCCGGACTGTCCGCCCCCGACGGGCGGTGCAAGCCCTTCAGCGCCGAGGCCGATGGCATCGGCCGCGGGGAGGGTGTCGGCGCGGTCGTGCTGCGGCGGCTGGAGGACGCGGTGGCCGACGGTCAGCCCGTGTACGCGGTGATCCGGGGCACGGCCGTCAACCAGGACGGGCGTAGCAACGGCATCACCGCACCCAACCGCTGGTCCCAGCAGGACGTGCTGACAGCCGCCTACCGAAGGGCCGGGGTGGAGCCGTCCGAGGTGACGTTCACCGAGGCACACGGCACCGGCACCGTGCTGGGCGACATGATCGAGATCAAGGCGCTGGGACAGTTGCACGCGGACCGGACCGGACGGCCCATGGCGGTCGGTTCGGTCAAGGGGAGCATCGGCCACACCGAGGGTGCGGCGGGCATCGCCGGACTCATCAAGGTCGCGCTGTCCCTGCACCACCGGGTGGTGCCCGCCAGCCGTCACGCGACCAAGGAGAACCCCGCGCTCAAGCTGGCCAAGCAGGGGCTTCGGCTGCTCAAGACCCCGCTGCGGCTTCAGTCGAAGCCCGCGATCGGCGGACTGAGCAGCTTCGGCATGGGGGGCACCAACGCCCATGCCGTGTTGGAGTCCGCGCCCGCCTACGCGGCCCGGCCCGAGGCGGTGGTGGTGGACGGCGAGCGCACCAGTGGCCGCACCGGTCTGGGCAGTGGGGTGTTCACGGTGAGCGCCCCCTCGCTCGATGCGCTGCGCCGCAATCTCCTGGCACAGGCCGACGCCATCCAGCGCCGCAGGGTATCGGCGGGATCGCTGTGCTGGAGCAGCAACCGGGTCAAGACGGGCCATCGCTATCGCTTCGCGCTGCCCGCCCAGGACACCGGTGAGCTGGCCGGGGCGCTGCGCGAGGCGGCGACCGACGACGATCTGCTGGCGCGACTCACCGGGAATCCGGCGGGCAGGCCGCTCGTAGCGCTGCTCTTCACCGGCCAGGGCTCGCAGTATCCGGCGATGACGGCCCGGCTCTACCGGGAGTCGCCGTTGTATCGGCGGTTCCTCGACGAGGCCGACGCCGCCCTCACACCGCACACCGGGGGCTCGGTGCGTGATCTGTTGCTCTCGGGCGATCCCGAGGTGCATCGGACCCGTTGGACCCAGCCCGCGCTCTTCGCCGTGGGCTACGCCTTGGCGTCGAGCCTGGCCGAGCTGGGTGTGCGACCGACGCTGCTGCTCGGTCACAGCGTGGGCGAGTACGCGGCAGCCGTGCTGGCGGAGGTCTTTCCGTTGGAGCAGGCCGCGCAGCTGATCGCCGCGCGCGGTGCGTTGATGGAGCGGCTGCCCGAAGGCGGGGGGATGCTCGCGGTACGGGCGACCCCCAGGGATCTTGCCCCGCTCCTGGAGCGGGAGCCGCTGGTGGGGGTGGGTGCGGTGAACGGGCCGCAGGCCACCGTGCTGTCGGGCGAGCTGGCCGCGCTGGGCCGGATCGATGACGCCTTGCAGAAGCGGCGGATACGCACCAGGAAGCTGGCGGTCTCCCATGCCTTCCACTCTCCCCTGATGGAGCCGGTGCTGGAGGAGTTCGCCGGTATCGCGGAGGAGGCCGGTGGTGGGGTGCCCAAGCTGCCGGTGTACTCCACGGTCCGCGGCCGGCTGCTGGAAGCCGAGCCGATGGACGCCAAGTACTGGACCGAGCACATCAGTGCGCCCGTGTTGTTCGGTGAGGCGGCGATGCAGCTGTTGGAAGCCGGGCCCACACATCTGGTGGAGGTGGGCCCCCGGCCGGTGCTCACCCAGATGGCACGCCGGCTGCGCCCCTCCGCCCTGGCCGGTGGGCAGAGCGTCGCCCTGGTGCCGGACGAGCAGGCGGGCGGTCACCAACTGGCCGAAGCCGTGGCGCAGTTGTACCGGAGCGGTCTGGAGCCCTGGTGGAACGCGGCGTACCCGGAGGAGGAGCGGGCGCCGCAGCGGCTGGCGCCGTACGCGTTCTCGGACGCCCATCGGTTCTGGACCCGTGGTCCCATTCGCTCCGCGACGGCCACGGGGGTCGGTGTGCTGCCGGCCTCCGGCGCGGCGGCACGGGAGCAGAGCGGCGAGGCTGAGCCGGAGACCAGGGCGCTGAGCGTGGCCGGCACGGTGGAAGCGCTGGCGGTGTTGCCGTCGGCTCGGGAGAGCGCACCGGTGGATGTGGTGGCGAGCGCGGTGATCGAGGCCGTGGCCGGGGTGGGCGGCTATGCCCCGCAGGAGATCTCACCCGGCTCACTGCTCTTTGAGGACCTCGGCTTTGACTCGGTCATGGTGATGGAGCTCAAGGACCGCATACAGGAGCGGCTGACCGGGCTGGAGGCGATGAGCGTGCAGGATCTGCTGCCGCGGCTGTCGTCGGTCGGCGATCTCATCGACTATCTGCGCGACCGGGTCGGCGCCGCCGTCGCCTAGGGGCTTCCCCCCAGCCCAGGGCTTTTACCGCGGCTCAGGGCCTTTCCACCGGCTCGCGGTCAACGGTTTCGACCGTCACGGTCGGCGTTGATCCCGCCCGACCCATCGGCCCCATCGGCTCTGCAAGGAAGAAAGGACCGTACGATGCAGTCAACCCCGCCGTCCCCCGAGGCCGTGGCCTACCTCGCGGCCGTCGGCACCGCCCTCCCCGGCGACCCCGTCGACAATGCGATGCTGGCGAAGACCCTCGGCGTCAACGAGGAGTGGATCGATGTTTTCATCGGCACCAGAACCCGGCACTTCGCCCGTGATCTGATCACCGGAGAGGTGCGCTGGTCGCTCGCCGACCTCTGCGCCCAGGCAGGTGAGCGCGCGCTGAGCGCGGCCCGGGTCGCCCCGGAGGAGATCGAGTTCGTGGTGATGGGCACCGCGACCCCGGATCATCTGATGCCCGCGACCGTCAACCAGGTCGCCGATCAACTCGGCCTCGACCAACTCCCCACCTATCAGCTCCAGTCCGGCTGCGCGGGCGCGGTGCAGGCGCTGGAGTTGGGGCGCACCCTGATCACCGGCGGTGGCTATGGGACCGGGTTGGTGATCGGTGGGGACGTGTGCAGCAAGCACCTGGAGCTCGACCGGGATCTCTCCGGCGCCGCACCCAGCGATCTGGTCAACTACGTCCTGTTCGGGGATGGGGCGGGCGCCGCGGTGCTCACCTCGGAGCCGCGCGGTCACCGGCTCGCGCTGCGCCGGGTGCTCAACCGGTTCACCGGTCTGGGCCGGGAGCCCGGCCAGGTGATCGACTGGTTCGGGCTCGCCGACCGGCATGAGGACCGACAGGCGGTGCGGGAGGACTACAAGGCGATCGAGTCCGCCGTTCCGGTGATGGCCGCGGAGATCCTCTGGGAGTTGCTGGAGGAACTGGACTGGTCAACGGACCAGGTGGACTTCCTGCTGCCACCACAACTGTCCGGGCGGATGACCCGGCGCATCACCGAGCAGTTGGATCTGCCGGGTGCCGTCGAGGTGTCGTGTGTGGCCGAGACCGGGAACAACGGCAACGCACTGCCCTTCCTCCAGCTGGAACGCCTCTTGGAGCAGATGACCGATGGTCAGCGCGCGCTGGCGGTCGCCGTTGAGTCCAGCAAGTGGATCAAGTCCGGTTTCGCCCTGGAGAAGGTCTGACCGGCCCCGCACCCACCCAGCGGGCCCGCACGACCGCGGGGTCGCACTCGTCTGTCACCACCCTTCACATCGCGCCCGGGAGGGCCGTACGCCATGCAGACCATCGATGAATTCGTCCGTCTCGTCAGGGACGAACTGGGGATGCCCCTAGAGGACCACGAGGTCCACGCCGATCTTGACCAGCTGCCCGAGTGGGACTCGCTGTATCTACTGAAGCTGGTCACCGTCTTGGAGCAGACCACGGGCAGGCCGCTGCCGGTCGGCAGGCTCCTGGAGGCTCGCAGCCTCCAGGAGATCTACCGACTGGCGGTCCAGACGTGACCGTGTCCCGGTCCGCCGAAGGCCCCCCGGCACAGCCCCCCGCTGCGCGTCGGCGCTCCGAGCGCAATCGGCTGCACACCCTGTACTTCCTGGAGCACGCGGCCCGGCAGCGTCCCGTGCATCTCGACACGGACATCGACATGTCCCGGATCGAGGCGCACCGGGCGGCCGCTCGGGCGGTCGGGCAACGCTATTCGCGGGTCGCCTACCTGCTCTGGGCGAGTGGCCGGGTGCTGCACCGCCACCCGGGGGCCAACGCGGCGCTGCTGCCGGGGCGCCCCTTCGGACTGCGCGCACCGCGCACGGTTCGCTTCACCGGGGTCACGGCCAAGCTGGCACTGGACCGTACGGTCAACGGCGAGCGAACCGTGCTCTCCGCGCTGCTGCCCCGGTTGGAATCCGCGGACCTGGACAACATTCAGGAACGGATCGACCGCTACCGCTCGCCGGACAGCGCGGAGCTGCCCGAGTTCCGCGGGGTCCGACTGCTCGGCAGGCTCCCGGTACCGCTCGGCCGGCTCGCCTTCGCCGCGGCTCTGCGCGCGCCGGCCAGAAGGCCTGCCACCCTGGGCACCGTGTCGGTCAGCTCGCTGGGCCATCGGCCCGTCGACGGCTTCCACTCCAGCGGCGGCACCGCGATCACCCTCTGCGCGGGGCGCGTCATCGATCGTCCCGTCGTCAGACAGGGGCGGCTGGCGATCGCCCCGGTGATGCGACTCGGGCTGACCTTCGACCACCGGATCATCGACGGCGCGGCTGCGGCGGATGTTCTCGGTGATCTCACATCCACTTTGGAGGGGTTCGATGATGGCGCGGAGGAGGACTGTATCCAGCCCCTCGTTCGGGGAACCGGTCAAGATCTCCGGGCGTGACGGGGCTTGGGACCGGGTCCGCGCCGACCTTGAGGAGCACTCGGTCGCGGTACTGCACGCGCGGCTGGCCGACTGGCGGCCGGACCAGGCGGGCGGGCCGCGGCTGCGTGCGCTGTTGGGCCGGGACTGGGAGCGGTACCTGGAGATGACCCACCCGACGGTACGGGTGCGCTTCGCCGCGTCCCGAGTGCTGTTGAAGTTCGCCGCCGCGGTGGCCCTGAGGGTGCCCCCGCAGGTGATCGAGCTGGGTTACGGCCCCACCGGCCGCCCCTATCTGCGGGGTTGTGACGCGATCGACATCAGCCTCAGCCATACGGAGGATCTGCTGTTGATCGGGCTGACCACCCGTGGCCTGATCGGTGTGGATGCCGAACGAGAGGATCGCCCGCTCTACACGCGCGGGCTGCATCGGCATGTCTGCACCCCCCATGAGTTGACCGCCCTGGAGCTGCTGCCGCCCGAGGAGCGGGGGCGCGCGCTGGTACGGCTCTGGACGCTCAAGGAGGCGTACAGCAAGGCGATCGGGCAGGGAATGAGGTTCCGCTTCACCGACTTCGGATTTGGTCCCGATGGCCAGCCTGCGCGGGTGCTAGCGCCCGATGGAACACCGGGCACCGGGGTGGAGTGGGAGTTTCAGACATTCCTGGTGGATGGCGGCTATGCCGTCAGTGTCGCGGTCAGCGACTCCGGATTCGGCGATACGGCGGATACGGCCGCGGGGACCATGCTCGATCCGCGGGTGGTTGACGCACTCACCGAGGCGTTGGGCGACGACAGTGAGACAGCGGATGGCGATCTGGAGACGGGGACGGCGGCAGCGTACTGGTAGATCGCCTGGCATCGCGGCCGTCCCCGGGGCGCCGTGGGTGGAAGGGGGCTCCCCTTCCACCCACGGCGCCTTCCGCGTCCCAGCGACGAGTCAGGCTCGACCGCCGCGTCAAGCAGGGCTTAAGGGGCTGCGTCCACCATGCTTCTTGGGCGGGCGCTCGGCCGGAGGCACATCCCCCCACCCCGGCAGGCGCCCGCCCCCAGGGGCTGTTCGTCACCGCGCTCCGCATCTGATCGCCCCAGGACGGTGCTGGGTTCCCGGCACTCGCCCTGGCCAAGGGAGAAACGGAGGAGATCCATGAACCACCTCGAAGAGCTCAAGGAGTTCGCCCGGCTGCACGCACGCGGCCAGGGCATCAGTGAACGCCAGGTGGCGGCGGTGCTGCCGCGGATCACCTCTGATGAGCCGGGACACCCTGGGTCATGGGCCCGGGTGTGGAGCGCCGAGGCCGACCGGCTCGCCTTCTCGGGCCAGCCGCTCGACGCGTGCCGCCGCTATGCCCTCGCCCGGTTCCCCCACCACGGCGACGACGACCGTTCAAGGGCACAGCTGAACTGCGTACGGACCTTTGACGACTGGCGACGGCGTCGGGGCATCGAACGTCTGGTGCTCGACCATCCCGGGGGCACGGTCGCGGCGTGGGCCGCCGGGCTGGACCGGTCCGGACGCCGTCCCCTGGTGCTCGTCATGGGAGGCATCGTCAGTGTCAAGGAGCAGTGGGCGCCGCTGCTGCCCAAGCTCGCCCGGCTGGGGTACGCGGCACTCGCCACCGAGATGCCCGGCGTCGGCGAGAACACCCTGCGCTATCGCGCGGACTCCTGGCAGCTGCTGCCCTTTCTGCTCGACCAGCTGACGGGCCGTGCGAAGGTCGCGCAGACCTCCGTGCTGGGCCTGAGTTTCAGCGGGCATCTGGCGTTGCGAGCGGCGGCCGATGACCCCCGTATCCGTAGTGTCCACACGGTCGGCGCGCCGGTGTCACACTTCTTCACCGATCCCCTCTGGTGGCCCCGGATTCCGGGGATCACCCGGGAGACCCTGCGCCGGCTCACCGGCGTGGCGGATGAGAAGGAACTGCGCGCGCTGCTGGCCGACTTCGCGCTCGACGCGAAGACCCTGGGTGCGGTGCGGGTTCCGGTGGACTATGTGGCGAGCTCCCGGGACGAGATCATCCCGGCGGTGGAGCGCCAACTCCTCGCCGTGACACTCCCCCAGCTGCGGCTCAAGGAGTTCGACGACGTCCACGGTTCACCCGCGCACCTGGGGGCCATGCGCAAATGGCTCGTCGGCTCGCTGCTGCGGGTACGGATCACGGACTCCTACCGACGGGTGAACCAGTACCGCAGGGCCGCCGACCGGGTGGCGACCGCCACTGGTACCGGAGCCGCTGCCGGAGGCTCTGGGGTGCGCACCCTGAGCCGTCAGCACTCCACCACGACCAACGACTGAACGGCGCCGCTGCCTCACTCCCACGACTCAGCAGGGCGTCCCCTGGGGAAGCCCACCACCGCAGGATCTCCTGGCCCACGCGCTACCCCGCGGAGCAGGCCCGTTTCCGGGCACACCATGAACGCCGACCGAGAGGCGGTTGCCATGCCCACCTTGACCACTCTTTCCCCTACCGCACGAGGTGCCGGGTCTCCCGGCACGATCCAGCCCTGGCGCTCACTCGCGTCGCTGGGGATCGACCCGACGCCCTTGGAGACCGGGCCGGCGTCGCACCTGGAGAACGGGCACAACACCCCGTCAGATCAGGTGCCCGGGGCGGCCGCTGCCCCGGCGGGCGGTCTGGATTCCGGGCTGCGGATGCCGGGCTTCACTCCTTTTCCCGCACCGGTGCTCTCCCCCGCGTCGACGGGAAACCCGGGCCTGCGGGAGGCGTGACCCGTGGCCATCCCCCCTCTCACCGGTGACCGCCCCGGGCCGGGACAACCGAGGCCGCGCGGTACGCGCGGCGGCGAGGTTCGCCTCCGTACCCGGCGACTGCACGGCTACCGCCACGCCTACCGGATGGCGGGCAAGGGAGCGGCCGTGGTGTTGATCCACGGCATCGGTGACTCCTCAGCGACCTGGACGGAGATCATCCCGGGGCTGGCCCGTCGATACCGGGTGCTCGCTCCGGATCTGCTCGGCCACGGCGGGTCCGACAAACCGCGTGGCGACTACTCGCCCGGCGCCTACGCCAATGGACTACGCGATCTCCTGAGCGCGCTGGGCATCGACCGGGCGACCCTCGTGGGGCATTCGCTGGGGGGCGCCGTGGCCGCGCAGTTCGCCTACCAGTTCCCGGAGCGCACCGAGCGGCTGGTGCTGGTCGGCAGTGGGGGCATCGGTCGCCAAGTGACCCCACTGCTGCGAGCGGCCACCCTGCCAGGAGCCGGCCTGCTCCTGGCCGCACTGCAACTACCCACCGTACGCTGGCAGTTAGGGTTGACCGTACGGCTGATCCAGTCACTCTCCAGCAGTCTGGGGCTGGACGCGCCCGAGTTGTTGCGCGCCATCGACGCGCTGCCCGACGCCACCTCACGCAATGCCTTCGTCCGAACCCTGCGGGCCGTCGTGGACTGGCGCGGACAGGTCGGAACGCTGCTGGATCGCAGCTATCTCACCCAGGGGATGCCCACCATGCTGGTCTGGGGCGGGCGGGATCTGGTGGTGCCCGCGGTACACGCCGGGCTGGGTCATGTCTCCATGCCGGGCAGCAGGCTGGAGATCTTCGCTGAGGCAGGGCACTTTCCCTTCCGCGCCGAACCGGAGCGCTTCCTCGCCGTGCTGCACGACTTCATGAAGGGCACGGAGCCAGCGCGGTTCAGCGCGGAGGAGTGGCGGCAGCTACTGCGCAACCGCCGTCCCCAGCTACGCGGTACCAGCGAAGCGGGGCCTGGTCGGGCAGCGGGCTGACGGGCCGCTACGCCGATGGACACCAGGGCGCCAGGAGATGGCGAGCGCCGGTGGGTCAGCCGCGTCTCGCCGCCATGGCCGAGAGGGTGGCGCCCAGACAGAGCACGACCGCGAAGCCGGTCATCGAGACGCTGGTGCTCCAATGCCGGATCGCCACGCTGAAGAGGACCGATGGCAGGCCAAGGCCCGCGTAGGCGGCGGTGAAGTAGACCGCCAGCACCCCCGCCCGAGAGGCGGGGGCAGCGGCGCTCCCCGCTCGGGCCACACCCGCCTTGAACAGCACCCCGCCTCCCGCCCCGGCCACGGTGACCGCCGCGAGGTACAGGCCCAGGGACGGGTGGTAGAGCGAGAGGGCCACCAGGACGAGTCCGACCGGGAAGACCAGCGCCCCGACGGTGAGCAGTCGCGCCGGGGGGAGTCGGGCGAGTGCGAGTTGGCCAACCGCGGCGGCGGTGAACATCACCCCCGGCGCCAGCCCTGCGACAAACGTGCTGGAGATCCCGAGCGTGCCCCGGAGCATCACCGCACCCAACGAGGTGACCAGGCCGAACAGCGCGAACGAGAAGAACCCGAGGGCTGCCGCGGAGGCGAACTCGCGCCCCGCGCCGTCCCGCAGGGCGAACCGGGGAGGACGCTGAGCCGCGGCGGACCGCAGATCGACGGTCTCGGGCACCGTCCAGGTGAGCAGCAGGCTCAGGGCGAGCGCGGCGGCGAAGCCGAGCTGCGTCAGGGTGAGCGGGTGGGGCAGCCACTGGGCGACCGCACCGGCCACCAGGGGGCCCAGGGCGAGCCCGCCGAGGTTGGCCGCGGTGGCCACGACGGCAGGCCGGGCCGCCGTGGGGCGGTCGGGATGCTCGCGGGCGTAGAGGTCGTGCAGATAGGCGGTGGCCGTGGAGGCCATGAGCCCGATGGCGACGCCGTTGAGGAAGCGTCCGACCACCAGTCCGGGCAGGCTGCTCCACAGCGAAAGGACGACGGCCGCCACCATGGCGACGGTCAGCGCCGGGAGAACGATCCGACGGCGGCCGTAGTGGTCGGACAGATGTCCAAGGGCGAGGAATCCCACGGCGGCACCGGCCACCAGTACGGCGAAGACCTCGGTGATGGTGATCGCCCCGAAGCCGTCCTGGTCGGCGTAGCTCGGCCAGAGCGGGGTCGGAGCGGTACCGAAGGCCATGACCAGGGCAAAGGAAATGGCCACATACCAGAAGCCCCTGCGGTACGAGGTTCGCCAACGGTCGCTGTGAAGGGAACGCGGCCGGGCGCCGGCCCGACGGGGGCGGCTGCTGACGGTACCCGGCGAGGGTGGCGCTCCTTCTCCCGGCGCTGTCTGGAAGCTGTCATCCGTCGGGGAAGTCCCCCGCTCCGCGTCGCCTGCCGGGATGAACGGCGACGGTGAACCGGAGGCGGGGTAGGCCAGCGGGTGCGCGGGGCGCGGCGGCACCGTCGCGGCGAGAGCGCCGAGGAGCAGCGCCAGGGCCAGCAGAGTGCGGGCCAACCGTCGAAACACCGTGCCTCCTCGGGTCGTCCGACATGCCGGGCCCCCGGAAACGGGACTCGGTGCGGGCCCGGCTGAGGGAACGCACCGTGATCGACTCATCGGGTAGCCGGGCGCGTACGGGAGCGCCAGTGAATCCGCGGTCTGGGCACCAGCCCACGGCGTTGCCGCCCGCGAGGGTGTCTTCCCCAACTCTCGGGTCCGGGCCGGTGATACGCGGCCCGGTAGCCCCCCTGCCGTGGGGGCGTCACTCCGATGGCCGGAGATTTCACTCTCCCGCCCATGTCAACGGGCGGAGGTGGCCAGGTGGGGTGAACGCTGAGGCGACAGCCTTCCCTCCCAGTAGAAGAGAGACCTCTCATGGCTGTGTCACCACCCTCCTCCCGTCCGATGCGCCGCCGCATAGTGCGGGTGGGCGCCTTGTCCCTGGCACTGACCGCGGCGGTGTTCGCGACCGGACCCGCGGTCGCCGGGGGCGACCCGTCCGGTGGGGAGAACCCCGAGCCCACGAGCCATGGCGCCAAGCCGACGGTGGTGCTGGTGCACGGCGCGTTCGCGGACGCATCCGGCTGGAACGACGTGGTCGAGCGGCTCCAGCACCAGGGGTATCCGGTGCTCGCCCCACCGAACCCACTGCGCGGTGTGCTCAGCGACTCGGCCTATGTCGCGTCCATCCTCAAGTCGGTCAAGGGCCCGATCGTGCTCGCGGGGCACTCCTACGGCGGCGCCGTCATCAGCCAGGCCGCCGCCGGAAACGAGAATGTGAAGGCCCTGGTGTATGTGTCGGCCTTCATGCCGGATGTGGGCGAGAACCCGGCCGCGCTGTCCACGAAGTTCACGGGCAGCGACCTCGGCACCGCGCTCCGGCCGGTCCCGTACACCGACGGAACGACCAGCGGCACGGATCTGTACATCCAGAACGAGAAGTTCCACGCCGTGTTCGCGGCTGACCTCCCCGAGGCGCAGACTCGGATCATGGCGGTCGAACAGCGCCCGGTCGCCCAGGCCGGGTTCGCACAGAACGCCACCGCCGCGGCCTGGAAGACGATTCCGTCCTGGTTCATCGTCGCCAAGAACGACAAGGCGATCGCCCCCGACCTGGAGCGCTTCGAGGCCGAGCGGGCCAAGTCGCACACGGTCGAGATCGACTCCTCGCACGTCGCGATGATGTCCCACCCCGACGTCGTCGTCGATCAGATCCGCAGTGCCGCCCACGCCACGGCGGAAAGCGCCAAGTAGCGGACCGATCCGAGTGGAGCTGCACGCGTGGGCTCGCTCAACGCGACGCCGGTGTGTCCTCCCCGACCGAACAGGGGGACACACCGGCGTCGGTGTGCTCGGATTGAGGAGAGATCACCGTGAGAGTGCGGGCGAGTGCGAACGGCCGCCTCGGCCGACCGCCGCACCGATGAGCCACATCCCGGGTCGCACCTCCACCGCGTACGGTGGGTCATCAGCGGCGACCACCGCCCCGGAGCGTTGGTCCGGCTGTCCGTTCCGCGACGGCTGGGACTGGTTCGCCGGGGCGTCCTGGGCCATTCGAGCGGCGGTGCGGCGGGTGTACTCGGCCCAGCGACGGTCCCCGAGCCGCTCGGCCCAGCGACGGCACTGCACCAGCTGACCGGTGGCCGTGTCCCGCCGCCCCTTGCGGAGATTGACCAGGGCGAGCCCGTTGAGCGCGGCCACCCCACCCCAGAGGTCCCCTCCGGCCAGGCACTGGTCCAGGGCCCGCCCATACCGTCGAGCGGCGGCCCCGAGCCGGCCCTGGCCCAGCAGGATGTCCGCCACACCGATCCGGCAGCGGGCGGAGCCGATCCGGTCCCCCACCCGGTCGAAGCAGTGCTGCGCCGCGGTGTAGAGGTCCAGGGCCCGCCGGCCCTCCCTGCGCTGCCAGGCGAGGTCCCCGAGCGAGTAGCGCACCACCGCCTCCGCGGCGGTGTTACCCGTGCGCAGCGCGGCGTCCAGGGCGAGTCGGTGGGTCTCCTCCCAGTCATCCCACGCGGCGCACGCGTGGAAGTACCCGGTGGCGCTGTCGGCGAGTTCCCCCACCAGCGGCCACAGACCGGCCGCATGGGCCTGTCGTACGGTCTCCACCAGGCCCGTTGCCTCCTTCCCGAACCATCCCAGCGGGCTGCTGCCCACGATGGCGGCCCGATCGAGGAGGGTGCCTTGATAGGCGTCGCCCATCGCCGCTCCGGCGCCGCTGAGCGCTGGGACTCGCCAGTTCCGTCCGGGGGCGAGCCGTCGGTCCGCGTATCTGGCCAGCGCGAGATAGGCGTGGCAGAGCCGTTCCATGGCCTTCGGCGGCTGCCCATGCTCCTGGTCAGCCGCATCGCGCAGTTCCACGGCCAGCACCCGCAGCAGGGAGTGGAATCCATAGCGTGCCGGCCGCTCGCCGGGTCTCGCCTCCAGCAGTTGGGCGCGTACGAGCTCCTCGGCGACCTCGTCCGCCGCGCCGGGGGTGATGCCCAGCAGAGCGCCGGCGGTCCATCCGGCGAAGTCCGGGGCGGGGGCCAGGGTCAGCAGCCGAAAGGCGCGCTGGGTGGCGGGGGTGGCTTCCTGGTATCCGGTCAGGAGGCTGGAGCGCAGATCGAGATCGCCTTCGCGGAGCACCCCCAACCGGGTTCTCTCATCGCGCAACCGTTCCGCCAGTTCGGCGGCCGTCGTATGCGGCCGCGCGGTCAGGGCCGCCGCCGCGACCCGTAGCGCCAGTGGCAGATATCCGCACAGCCGGGCGATCTCCGCCGTGGCTGCCGGGTTCTCGGCCATGCGCTGACCTCCCGCGACGCGCAGGAGTTCCAGGGCGTCGTCCGGTCGCACGGCGTCCAGAACCAGATGCTCGGCGCCGTCGAGCGCTGCGGCCGTGCGCCGGCCGATGAGGATCACAGCGCTGCCGTCGCCGGGCGGTAGCAGGGGGCGTACCTGTTCCTCGGAACTGACATCGTCGATGACGAGCAGCATTCGGCGTCCGTGCAGGGCGCGTTGGAGTCGGTCGGCGAGTTCCCCCGGATCGGTCGGCGCTGTGGCGCCGGGGGCGGCGCCGATGAGCCGGCGCAGCAGCAGGGCGCCCGCCTGGGTCGGGCTCAGCGGTCTGCCCTGGGGGCCGCGCAGCCCCACCAGCAGTTGCCCGTCGGGGAACTGCCCGGCCAGGCGGTGGGCGAGCCGTAGCGCCAGTACGGTCTTACCCGCGCCGGCCCGGCCCGAGATCGCCAGTAGGCGCGCCGGCTGCCGTCCACCGCCGCCGCGGAGCACCTTCTCCCCGTAGGCCAGCTCCTCGTGACGGCCGGCGAAACCGGGAGCCGCGGCGGGTAGTACGGGTTTCGGCACAGGCACGGGCGCGGGGGCGGTGGCAGTGACCCCGGGGGAGGCCGGCGGTGTCGGCCGGTCGTTGGCGGCGACGCCGGCGCGAGCGGCCCGCCAGTCCAGTGATGGGTCACGGCGGAGTACTCGTTCATGCAGTCGGGCAAGTGTGGGGCCGGGTTCGACCCCCAACTCCTCGACGAGGGAGTGGCGCAGCCGTCCGTACACCCTCAGCGCGTCGGAACCTCGTCCCGTCCGGTACAGCGCCACCATCAGATGAGCGTGGAGCGTCTCCCGCAGCGGGTTCTCATTGGCGAGGGCCAGTAGTTCTCCGGCCAGCTCCTGATGGCGTCCCAGCCGCAGATCGGCGACGATCCGCTGTTCGAGGACCTCCAGTCTCAGTTCGTCGAGACGGATGGCCGCGGACTCCAGCCGTACGCCATGGGGGATGCCGGACAGCGCCGGTCCGGCCCAGAGGGCGAGGGCCTCACCCAGCAGATGGGAGGAGCGCGCGAAATCGCTCTCCTGGTAGGCGGTGCGGCCGTCGGAGCGCAGGCGCTCGAACTGGGGAAGGTCGAACTGGCCCTCCTGGTGGGGTATTTGGAGCAGATATCCAGGGGGGCGGGTGACGAGCAGCCCACCGGTGGTGGCGGCGGCGTCATCGCCTTCGGCGAGCACCTTTCGCAGTTGGGACACATACACCTGAAGCGTGGTGGTCGCGGTCCGCGGTGGCTCGGTCCCCCACAGCTCATCGATCAGGCTGTGCGCTGGGACCACTTCACCGGCCTGCACCAGCAGGGTGGCGAGCAGTGCACGTGGTTTGGCGGCTGATGGGGTGCGAGGGGACAGACTCACCGGCCCCAATACCCGAAAACGCATGGATGGCTCCTCTCGATGACGAACGGGGTGGGGGTGTGTCAACCGGGGGGTGGGGGCGTGGGGGGGTGGGGGCTGTCGGTGGTCAGCAGTCCTGGAGCAGTGTGGCCGCCGCGGTGCAGAGCACCCGGCTGCCCTGGCTGAAGGTGAGCTTCACCTGGAGGGTTGGACGGCCCGCGCTGTCACGCAAGGGGTCACGGGTGTTCACCGTGCAGGTCAGGGGGAGGTCCGCTTCGCCAAAGCCGCGGAAGGAGGCCCACCAGTGGGTCAGCACGACATGGGCGGGTTCAAATCCCTGAAGCTCGGCGGCGACCACCAGCGCCGCCTGTCGGGATGCCTCCAGGAACACCGGGCCCGGTATGTGTCCGTCGGGGCCGCCATGGAACATCTCATGCCCGGGGGCCGGCACGACCGGCAGCATGAACTCGCCGTCGACGGCCCGTAACGGCGGCCCCACCAGGACATTGCGCAGATCACCGCGGCCTGCCTGTTCGGGGCGGACCGCGGTGCGCCGCGTACCGTGGGGCGCTGGGGGCAGCGAGCCGCGGAGACTCTCGCGGCGCCCCAGCTCGCGGTGTGACCGGTACACCCTGGGCATCAGGAACTGGAGCCTGGCGGTGCCACTGCCGCAGCTCACTCCGTCGATGGCCACCCCGCCGCGGCAGTCAAGACCGCGGGGGATCCCGTTGACCACGTCGACCGGGGTCAGGGTGATGTCCAGGGTCATGGGTGCCGAACGGCCGGTTCGGCGCCAGGGGCCGAGGTCCTGGACATCGATCCCGCTCGACACAAAGACGGCGGGACGCTCGGCGGGGACCCGGAAGTACTGATGGGCCACGAAGAAGGTGGCCTGGCGCAGGGATTCCGCGGCGAAGAGCAGATCGTGGAAGGTGTCGGGGCCGTCGTTGAACACCGGGTGTCCGTCGGGGAGTTCGGCCGAGAGGGCGAAGTGCTGCTCCACCGGGGCGCTGGCGTCCAGCAGGAACCCCTCCGGAGTGTCGGGTCTGTGCAGCAGATGCAGAGGGGCCATGCCGTGGGAACCCGGTAGTCCGGCAGCGCGGGCAGCGGACGCGGTGGTTGCCCCGGGTACCGTCAGTGCGGCTTCTGAAGCATCGAGCGCGCTCTCCATACCAGCTCCTTCATGTGTCCCCCGGCCGAGCCGGCGGCGAGAACGATCGTGGATCCGTACGCCGTGGGGCTTCGTCCAGCGCCCAGATCGCTCACGAACCACACATCGATGCACACATGTCTGGCGCATATGCATGCGTCCGTGAGCGATGTACTGGGCGATCAAGCCTTCTTCGGGGCGGAAACACCACGGGCGGTGGCGAGATTTACTCGCCACCGCCCCAACGTTCTCGCGAACCGCTGCAATCGCTCTGGACTTGGCCTGTACCGGTACTGGACCGCACCGGAATGCGATCTACCACTACGGCGGGCCCAGGGCTACTCTGCGGCTCCCCGGCCTGCGACCAGGGGATGATCGACACTGAGCGGACCTGCTCCGCTCGCTCCTCCGAGGGAGCCGAGCGGTACAAAGACCTCGGCGTCCGCCGTGCGGTAGTCGCTCCACTCGGCCGGGACGTCCTCGTCGAAGAAGACGGCCTCCACCGGGCAGACGGGCTCACAAGCGCCGCAGTCGACACATTCGTCGGGGTGGATGTAGAGCTTGCGCGGTCCCTCGTAGATGCAGTCGACCGGGCATTCGTCGATACACGCCCGGTCCTTGACGTCGACGCAGGGCTGAGCGATCACATACGCCATGGTGTCCCTCCCTGGGATGCGGCGTTCTCGATGGATCAGACGAGTAGGGAAGGTGATGACCGGGGGCTGGGTGGCCGCACCGTCCAGGAGTCCTTCCCGGTGAGCAGAGCCGCCAGGTCGCCTTTGC
Organism: Streptomyces albipurpureus; assembly: GCF_023701525.1. Classification (GTDB taxonomy): domain Bacteria; phylum Actinomycetota; class Actinomycetes; order Streptomycetales; family Streptomycetaceae; genus Streptomyces; species Streptomyces albipurpureus. The sequence continues at coordinate 266 of NZ_JAMQAW010000091.1, read as the reverse complement.
CTTGTTGTTCGACGGCGGTGTCGAGTTGGTTGTTCATGAGGGTGTCGTAGATGGGGCGTTGGACGCTGCGGAAGACCCCGATGGGTGTAGGGGCCTCCACACCGAAACGGGTAGGGGTAGGGGCCTCCACACCGGAGGTAGGGGTAGGGGCCTCCACACCGGAGGTAGGGGTAGGGGCCTCCACACCGGAGGTAGGGGAAGGGTGGAGGGTGTCGGGGTTGGCGAGGCGGGAGAGGGCGAAGGCGGTGGTGGGGTGGGTGGCGTGG
>NZ_JAMQAW010000090.1 GCF_023701525.1 Streptomyces albipurpureus | reverse complement strand
TCTGGGTTCCTCTCATAAAACCCATCTGACCTGCTATCACCACCCCCCGCATCCCGGGGGAACCTCACTGTGCCCAGGGCCTCGCCCATAGGCGCCCCCCCGCCGAGGCAAGCCCCCTGCCAAGGGGCAACCTCAGCCCGTCCGGCGATTGAGGACGGAACCCTTCACCCCCGGTGAGGACGACCAGGACGGGGGCGTACAGCCCCTGTGCCCAGGGCCTCGCCCCCAGGCGCCCCCCGCCGAGGCAAGCCCCCTGCCAAGGGGCAACCTCAGCCCGTCCGGCGCTTGAGGACGGACCCCCCACCCCCGGTGAGGACACCCAACACCAAGCCGCACAGCCCAAGCGCCCAGACCCCCGACCACACGCACCCCCCGTCAAGGAGCCGCCCCCCGCCGATTGAGGACAGCCCTCGACCTCAACTGCGGCAACCCCGCAAAGCTCCCGTTGCTCGTTGGCGCGTGCTCCGGCAGCCAGAGCACCGCTATCGCTCCCCCGGCAGGGCCAGCAACACCACCACCCGCGGACGGGGAGGCATCCGGCAGCGAAGGAGCGCCGGGTGGAGCGGCGTTGCGGAAGGTGAGGCGGGCTCCCAGGACCCGGGCCTGGCCCGAGGCGATGGTGAGGCCCAGGCCGTGGCCGGTGCCGGCCCGGTCGCTCGCTCCGGTGCGAAAGCGGCTCGGCCCCTCCCGTAGCAGGGCCTCCGGAAAGCCCGGGCCGTGGTCGCGCACCCGGACCACGCGGCCCTCGACCGTGACCTCGACCGGGGTCCCGCCGTACTTGACGGCATTGGTCAGAAGGTTGAGCAGAATCCGTTCCAGCCGCCGCGGGTCGGTGTTCACCCGGGATTCATGGACGACCTGGACGGCCACGTTCGGGTTGAGTGCCGATACCCGCCGGGTGACGAACTCACCGAGGGCTATCTCCTGTAGCTCGGCCCGCTCAGAGGCGCTGTCGAGCCTGGCCACCTCCAGTACGTCCTCCACCAGGGTCCGCATGGCCTGGGCACGGTCCCGTACGAGTTCGGACGGGCGGCCAGGGGGCAGCAGCTCCGCGGCGGTCAGCAGCCCGGTGACCGGTGTCCGCAGCTCATGCGCGATGTCCGCGGTGACGCGGCGCTCCGCTTCGATACGGGAGTGGAGCGCGTCAGTGAGCGCGTCGATCGCCCGTGCGAGATCGTCGGTCTCATCGCGTACGAACCCGCCGATCGCATCGCGTACCCGTACCTCCGTATTGCCCTCCGCCACATTGGACGCCGCGGCCGCCGCCTTCCGCAGCCGGCGGGAGAGCTGGCCGCCGATGAGTACGCCCAGAGCGCTGCCGGCGAGCACGACGGAGACCGAGCCGATGATCAGGGCCTGGTCGAGATCCTTGAGCAGAGTGGCGCTGCGGCCGGCGAATCGGCTGTGGAGGGAGAGAACGTCGCCGTTGGAGAGCGGGACGGCGGCCCAGATCACCGGTGAGCCGTTGTGGCTGTCCTCCACGAAGGTGCCGCGCCGCTTCTCCCGCATGAGCCGCTGGAGCTCTTTGGGCAGGGCAGGGTCATTGATCTTGCTGTTGAACCGCGGGTCGCCCTTCTTGGAGGCCTCGTGCCACCGCTGGGCCATCGAGACCCGTTCCATCTGCACATCGCGGGCGTTGTCCAGCATGGAGACCCGGGCGGCGTTGTGGACCACCAGGCTCAGGGCCATGGCGATGAGGGCTCCCACGGCAGCGATGGCCACACTGATCTTCCAACGGACTCCGGTGCGCAGCGCAAGGCGCTTCATGCTTTGAGCTTGTATCCGAAGCCGCGGACCGTCTCGATCCGGTCCTGCCCGATCTTGGTGCGCAGCCGTTGCACATGGACGTCCACGACTCGGGTGTCACCGCCCCAGCCGTACTCCCAGACCCGTTCGAGGAGCCGGTCCCGGGAGAGCACGGTGCCCGGCGCGGACGAGAACTCCAGCAGCAGCCGCATCTCCGTCGGAGTCAGCGCCACCGGTTCGCCCCCCTTGCGTACCTCCATGCCCTCCGTGTCCACTTCCAGCTCACCGAAGGTCAGCAGGGCCCCCTGCGACTGCCCCCCGAGCGCCAGACCATCGCCGCCCGCGTGGCCGAAGCGGCGCAGCACGGCGCGGATGCGGGCGACGAGCACCGCCCCGTCGAAGGGTTTGGTGACGTAGTCGTCCGCACCCGCTTCCAGGCCGAGCACCACGTCGATCGAGTCGGCGCGTGCTGACAGCATGATCACCGGCACGGTCGACTCATCGCGGATACGACGGCACAGGCTCACCCCGTCGAGCCCGGGCACCATCACATCGAGCAGGGCGATATCGGGGCGCTGTGCACGAAAGGCCTCCAGCCCCAGGAGCCCGTCGGGCATCGCGGTGACCATGAATCCCTGGCGCTCCAGCGCCAGCTGGGTCGCTTCCCGGATGACATCGTCGTCCTCGACGAACAGCACATGTGTCTCGGCCATCCGGCGCTCTCAGTTCCCTCTCGATGTGTCCGGCGGCTCGGTGGCGAGCAGGCCGTCTCCGTCGACGGGGCCGCTGTACTCATTGCGGACCCAGTGCAGTTGGACGAACTTTCCGCTCGTCCAGTGGTACGTCGTCACTTCCTCGGCGGACGGCTCCTCCGCCGGGTCGTTCTCCGTCCAGACCTGCTTGGTGACCACGAGGTCACCCCGGTCTATGGCGGAGACGACCGCGGGCTCTTCGGCCATGAAGACATTCTCGTACTTCGCGCCGCTCATCCGGTACACATAGGTGCCGACGCCCACCGAATCGACGCAGCTCATCACATTGACGACCACATCGGGTGACGTTCCGCCGGTGATGCTCCCGTACGAGGTGTCGACCGGGTAGTCGTTGCCGCACGGTTTGAGGTCGGACTTGACCCGCTTGCTGACCTTGGGGTCACCCTTGATCAGCAGTACGGGGTTGACCGCGGTCCCCTTCTTGTAGCCCGCGGGCGCGCTCGACGACGGAAGGCTCTTGGCGCTGTCGGCATGCGCCGATCCCTCGTCCTGCACACCGGTGCCACCGGCCGAGCAAGAGGTCATGAACATGCCGAAGGCGGCGAGGGCCGCGGCGGCTGTGCCGCCCGCCGCTCGCCGTCCTCCGCCGCGTCCGCTCTCGGGGTGTTCCCCGGTCTTCAGGCCTCTCAGGCCGCGCACCGCTCCTGCTCCCGTTCGTCATACCGGTCACTTCCGCCCCCGCACCGCACCTGGCGGAACCCGCCGCGGTCTTGGGCGGGCACCCTCAGTTCGTGGCCCTGCGGCTGATGGTCCAAACGGCGGTTCGGTTCCCGGTTTACTGTTTCGCGATCCTCGGTCTCCTGGCGCTCGGTCTCCTGGCGTTCCAGCTCCTGACGGAGCCTGGCCAGGGCCCGGTGCAGTGTGCTCTTCACCGTACCCGCCGACATGCCCAGTGCGGCAGCCGTCTCCTCGGTGCTCATCTGCTCCCAGTGCCGCAGTACCACCACGCTGCGCTGCTTGGGCGCGAGCACCTTCAGCGCGTCCATCAGCTGGGCCCGGTCGGCCCGCTGGTCGCTGCCGTCGTCGACCCGGGCGTCGGGCAGTTGCTCGGTGGGAACCTCTTCGAGCTTGCGGGCGCGCCACCACTCCGTCCGCGTATTGATCATCACCCGGCGCAGATAGGCGTCGGCGAGTGACTTGTCCGCGATGCCGTCCCAACGGCCGTAGGTGCGTGCCAGCGCGGTCTGGAGGAGGTCCTGGGCATCGATGGGGTCGGGCACCAACCGCCGGGCGCTGCGGAGCAGAGCCTCCTGCCGGCTGCGTACGTACTCTTCAAATCCGAGCACCTCGCCGTGCGCCATATCAACCGCCTCCGTCCCCGTGACAAGCACTGCGTTCCGTATGCATCAGAAGCTACGGAGCGGTTGTCACGGGCCTGTGCGGAGCAGCCCTCGGCGGACGCACGGCCATCCATCAGTTGTGTAACAGCTGACGTTTCGGGGCTGGTTGTCGGGGGAAGCCGGCAGGGCTCGGTTAGCTGGGGAGTTGGTACGTCCCATCCTCCAGGGGCTCTACGAGACCATCCGCGACCAGGCCGTCCAGCGCCCTCGCCCGCTGCACCGGCTCGTGCCAGACCCCGTCCAGCGCCGACTGCGGCACCGGGGCCGTGGATGCGCGCAGTACGGCGAGGAGCTTGCCGCGGACCTGTCGGTCGGTGCCCGCATAGGTCTGACCGCGCCGGGCCGCGCCCTCATGGGCGGGCTTCCCGGCCAGCCGCCAGGCACACTGCCCGGCGATCGGGCAGCGGGCGCAGTCCTCGTTGCGGGCGGTGCAGACGAGCGCGCCGAGTTCCATGGACGCCGCCGCCCAGCGGGCCGCGGTCTCCTGGTCGTCGGGGAGCAGCGTCCGGGCGAGCCTGCGCTCGGCCGCGGTCGTCGCCGTCGGCGGGTACTGGATGCCGGACGCGGCCCGGGCGAAGACCCTGCGCACATTGGTGTCGAGGACGGTGTGCCGCTGGCCGTACGCGAAGGAGGCCACGGCCGCCGCCGTGTACTCGCCGATTCCCGGCAGTGCCAGCAGTTGAGCGTGCTCGCTGGGCACATCGCCGCCGTGTCGCTCCGCTATTGCCTGCGCGGCGCCGTGCAGACGGAGGGCGCGGCGCGGGTATCCGAGTCTGCCCCAGGCGCGGACGGCCTCACCGGGCGCCTCGGCGGCCAGATCGGCGGGCCGCGGCCAGCGGGCCAGCCACTGCTCGTACACGGGAAGGACCCGGCTGACCGGGGTCTGCTGGAGCATGAACTCGCTGACCATCACGCCCCAGGCGCCTGCCTCGGGGCGACGCCACGGCAGATCGCGGGCGTGCTCGTCGAACCAGGCGATGACGGAGGCGTGGAGGGATACGGCGTCGGTGGGGGCGAGGGCTGTGGTGGTGTCAGTCATGGCACCCCGATCCTGGCATGTCCCGGCGAGTGGGGGGCGCATCCGCTCCGGGGCATGGGCCGAGCGGCCCAGAGGGTGTACCGGAGTGGCGGGGCCAGGCCTCGGCCCCGGTGCGGTGAGGGCCGGGTCCACCGCCCTCGTAGGACCTTCGGTTTACGGCCTACGAGGGTGACTTTCGGCCTTTCTCGTCCCGGCGGATAACCGTGGGCGCGGCTGGGGGCGGACGGGGTGCCGCACCCGCCCCGACCTGTCCGGCCGCCGGTCCCGCTCTGTTCATCGCGGTTTCTCGGCCGCCTGGCTCACTTGCGGTGTCGTCCCGACTCCAGGGCGGCTCCCGGGCCGGCGAACCAGACCACCACTCCCGTACGGCTGGTACGCATGGTCGTGAACAGGGACTGAGCCGGTCGGCGCAGCACCAGGATGAACACCACCGCGACCACGGCACCGAGGACGAGCCCGACCATCACATCGTGGGGGTAGTGCACTCCGACGAAGACTCGGGAGAACGCCATCAGCAGGGCCATCGGCACGGTCAGGAGGGCGATCCGGGGCCAGGCGAGCGCCAGGGCGATCGCGGCGGCTCCCGCGATGGAGGCGTGGTTGCTGGGGAAGGACCAGTCACCGGTCGGCGGGCAGGGGACGAGTGAGGCCGCCGCGTCCACCACCGTGCGGCAGGGCCGCTCCTCGTCGACCACCGACTTGAACGACTCGCTGATCACATAGCCGGCCGCGGTGGCGAGCGGGGCGAGCACGGCCACGGCTATGGCCTGTGAACTGCCGCCGCGTGCCCGCCACCAGGCGACGAGAAAGAGTGCCCCGAAGAGCAATAGCCCCAGTTCGGTCCAGATCTCGGCCAGCTTCTGGAACCAGACGGGGGTGGAATGGGCAAAGTCGGTGATATCGCGGTAGAGACCGCGGGTCATGCTGCTGTCCATGGTTCAAGGACCGTACCTGGTGGGCCGTCATGCGATCCTGCCCGGTTGCCGATCCGGACGTCCGCCCCGAATCCAGCACCCGGAGGGCGGGGTTCCGTGATGATGATCCGTAGAACTTCGGAAGTAGGCGGCGGGTAGGGCCGGAGTTGGCCGTGATCTCTCGTACAGTTTGATGCGTGGGATCTCTGCGCAATCCGATCGGGCCGCTCCCCTCCTCCATCTACTGGCGACGGAGGGCTGTAGCGCTGTCGCTGGCCGCGCTGCTCCTGGTGCTGACGCTCTGGGCCATCACCTCGGGCGGAGGCGATGGGGGCAAGGACGACAGTGCCAACGGCACTACCACGCCGGCCCCTTCGATCACCCCGGGGCCGTCCCAGTCCGGCCCTGCGATCAGTGGACAGCCCGGGGGGCGCGAGAGTTCGGCTGCCAGCTCCGGTGCCGGCTCCGAACCGGGTTCCGGTCCGGGCTCCGGTCCCGGCTCCGGCGGGAGTGATGGTACGGACGGCGGCGGTACGGGCGGCGGAGCCGGTACGGGTGGGCAGGGTGCTGGTGGAAGCAATGGCTCCGGTGGCACCGGCGGTGTGTCGGGTCAGCGGGTTCCCGCCGATTCCAGCTTGCCCAACTGCGCGCCATCCGACCTGAAGTTGACCCTGCGCAGTCTTAAAGTCTCCTACGAGCTGGGGGAGAAGCCCTCCTTCCAGTTGAGCGCCACCAACACGTCGCCGACGACCTGCAAAGCGGACTTCGGCCGCAAGGCGGCCGTACTGACGGTGAAGGACAGCCGCGACGACGATGTCTGGTCCTCGAAGGACTGCCCGAAGACCGCCGGCCCTCTGCTGCTGAGGGTGCCGGCCGGGCAGTCGGTCACCCACACCGTGGAGTGGGACCGTAAGCGGAGCGAGCCGGGGTGCGCGACTCCAGCGGCCGGGGCCCCGTCCGCTGGCACCTATCTGGTGGAGGCGGACGTCCCCGGAGCCACCGTGCTGCCGGTTTCGTTCCGGCTGGAGAAGGACTAGGCACACCCCGGCGGGAGAGGGACTGGGCACACCGACCGTGCGGTACCGCCCAGCACCGTCCGGTACCGCTCCAGGGGACTACCCGCTGTGCGGGGCCTGAGCGGTGTCGCGCGCCTCTGCGGCGGTCTGCCGTCGACCGGCCGGAGATCAGCGCCTAGCCGCCCGCCGCGTGAGGCCCGGGCGACCCCGTCGAACGGCGTCGCTGGCGGCCGGCTGACACAGGAGGAACAGCGACCGCCCCCGACGAGACGGAGCGAGCCAGCCGGTAGGGCTCGCTCGCTGCCGATCTGACCGGAACCCGGCAACTCGCCAGAGGCCCGGTCCCTTGGTTCAGACGTACCGCTCCAGGATGGAGGACTCCGCAAGCCGGGAGAGACCTTCCCGAACGCTGCGGGCCCGTGCTTCGCCCACCCCGTCCACCGTCTGAAGATCGTCAACGCTTGCGGCGAGTAGCTTCTGAAGCCCGCCGAAGTGCTCGACAAGCCGTTCGATGATCGCGCCGGGTAGGCGCGGCACCTTCGCGAGCAGCCGGTAGCCGCGCGGTGAGACCGCGGAGTCCAAGGTCTCCGGAGAGCCGCTGTATCCCAGCGCCCGGGCCACTATGGGCAGTTCCAGCAGCTCGGTATGGGTGAGGGCGTCCAGCTCGGCGAGTGCCTCATCGACGGTACGTGATCGCTTGGCGGTCGGCTCCGGTACGTAGTCGCGCACCACCAGCTCGCGCTCCGGCTCCACACCCGCGATCAACTCATCGAGCTGGAGCGAGAGCAGTCGGCCGTCGGTGCCCAACTCCACCACGTACTCGGCGATCTCGGTGGCGATGCGTCGGACCATCTCCAGCCGCTGTGCCACGGCCGTCACATCACGGACGGTGACCAGGTCCTCGATCTCCAATGCGGAGAGCGTGCCCGCGACCTCGTCGAGCCGGAGCTTGTAGCGCTCCAGGGTGGCGAGCGCCTGATTCGCGCGGGACAGGATCGCCGATGACTCCTCCAGCACCCGGCGCTCCCCGTCCACGTACAACGCGATCAGTCGCATCGACTGGGAGACCGAGACCACGGGGAATCCGCACTGCTTGGAGACCCGGTCCGCCGTACGGTGACGGGTGCCCGTCTCTTCGGTGTGGATCGACGCGTCCGGAACCAGCTGTACGCCGGCGCGCAGGATCTTGGTGATGTCCTTGTCGAGGATGAGCGCGCCGTCCAACTTGCACAGCTCGCGCAGGCGGGTGGAGGTGAACTCGACATCGAGCACGAACCCGCCCGTACACATCGACTCCACGGTCTTGTCCATGCCGAGGACGATCAGTCCCCCGGTGTTGCCGCGGAGGATGCGCTCCAGGCCATCGCGCAGTGCGGTGCCTGGGGCTACCGCGCTCAGGGCGGCACGGATCAGTGCTTCGATGCGGGAGCCCGCGCCGGACTTTCCGGATGCTGATGCCCGGTCGTTGGCTGCCACTGCACTCCTCCGGCTCGTACGGGTGGGCGAGACCAGGGCAAAGTCTACCGGCGTAGGTCGCCGTCCCGTGGGGCGTCCGCCCGCTCTTTGCTTGGAGCTCTCCGCGGCGGGCTCACGGGAGCACCCGATTCCCCTTCCCCGGAGGCCCTACTACCGCTTCTCTGCCGACCCTGGGGAAGCACTCTGAGCGCATCCCCGAGGGTTGCCACTTCCGTCACTTTCATCCCAGTGGGGATCTTGCCGGGGTCGCTGGGGACAAGGGCTTGGGTAAAACCGAGACGATACGCCTCGGCCAAACGGCGCTGCACACCGGTGACCCGTCTCACCTCGCCGGCGAGTCCCACCTCGCCGATGGCGACGAGGTTCTTGGGCAGCGGGGTGTCGCTCGCGGCCGATGCCAAGGCCAGGGCGATCGCCAGATCCGCGGCGGGCTCGGAGAGCTTCACCCCGCCGACGGTGGCGCTGTAGATGTCCCGCTTGCCGAGCGCGGTGATCTTGCCGCGCTGCTCCAGCACCGCGAGCATCATGGAGACCCGGGAGGTCTCAAGACCGGATGTGGTGCGCCGGGGTGAAGGGATCTGGGAGTCGACCGTCAGCGCCTGCACCTCGGCGACCAGCGGGCGGCGCCCTTCCAGGGTGACCGTCAGGCAGGTGCCGGGTACGGGTGCGTCCCGGCGGGTCAGGAAGAGCCCCGATGGATCGGCGAGGCCCGTGATGCCTTCATCGTGCAGTTCAAAACAACCGACCTCGTCCGTCGCTCCGTAGCGGTTCTTCACACCGCGGACCAGTCGGAGCCGAGCGTGACGGTCACCCTCGAAGGACAGCACGACGTCGACCAGGTGCTCCAGCAGCCGGGGCCCGGCGATCGCGCCGTCCTTGGTGACATGGCCGACCAGCAGCGTGGACATGCCGCGCTCCTTGGACGCACGGATCAGCGCTCCCGCCACCTCGCGGACCTGGGCCATGCCGCCCGGGGCGCCGTCGATCTCCGGTGATGCGACGGTCTGCACCGAGTCAAGGATCAGCAGGGACGGCTTCACCGCGTCCAGATGGCCCAGCACGGAGGCGAGATTGGTCTCCGCGGCGAGAAAGAGATGGTCGTGCAGCGCCTTGATCCGATCGGCGCGCAGCCGGACCTGACTCGCGGACTCCTCGGCGGTGACATAGAGGGTGGGATGGTCCTCGCTGGCCGCCTTGGCCGCGACATCCAGCAGCAGGGTGGACTTGCCGACCCCCGGCTCACCGGCGAGCAGCACCACGGCCCCCGGCACCAGCCCACCGCCGAGAACCCGGTCGAGCTCGGGGACCCCGGTCGAGCGGGCGGTGGCCTGCCGGCTGTCGACCTGGCCGATGGGCAGGGCTGCCGTGGAGACCCGCCCGGCAGCGGTGGTGCGCACCGCTGGCGCTCCGCCGTACTCGTCGACCGTCCCCCAGGCCTGGCACTCAGGGCAGCGACCAAGCCATTTGGCGGTGGTCCAGCCACACTCGGTGCAGCGGTAGGACGGCCGGTCCTTAGCGGATTTCGTACGGGCAGCCATGCGGAGACCGTAGCGCCACCCACTGACATCGCGGCTCGGCGAGGTCGGCCCACATCGATGGTGGTGCTCGAAACAGAGGTGATCCACCCGGTGGAACTCCGTCGGCTCGGCCCGCCCGGGCCGCATGCCGATGAGCTTCCACGGCGCACTGGTTTCCCGTTATTCGCTCGTGAATCACCTGAATGCACCAGTCCAATCGGAGCGGAATTAACAGTTCCTGTCCCCCTTCGAGCGAACTGTTCACCCGTAAGGATTAAAAGTGCTCAAGTGGTACGAACCGGATGTTGGCGTACGCCTACGGTCGCGGCGTGATGAGCAGCGGTCTGGAGCCACCTACGCAGAACACCGGCGGACACCGGGCGTACCGTCGTGCCCCGCGGACTGCCCCGCAGCAGCCGTCGGCGCGCTATGAGCCCTACCTCGACGGGCTGTTCACCTACTGCCTCTCCGCGGTCTGCGAGCACGACGCGGCGACCGTGCTCGTTGCCGAGGTGCTCGCCACCGCCGAACGGCACCGCGGGCGCTGCCCGGCGCCCGGGCCCGCACGTACCGCCTGGTTGTACGCACTGGCCAGATGGGCGTGCCTGCGCGGGCTGACCGAGCGTCGACGCGCCCGGTCGGGTGCGCACACCGGCCGGCCGGTCGCCTCGGAGCAGCGGCCTCCGGTTCCGGCCCAGATCGCCGAACAGCGTCGGGCCGAGCTGGCCCTTCTGGCCTGGCCGGAAGCGGCCGGCACCTCCCCCGAGCAGCGCGAGGCGCTGGAACTCGCCGTACGGCACGGACTGAGCCCCCAGGAAGTCGCCGCGGTGCTTGGACTCGATGCCGCGGGCGCCCGCGAGCTCCTCGCCGCGGCCGCCTGCGAAGTGGAGCGCACCCGCGCCGCCCTCGCCGTCGTCGACATCGGGGACTGCCCCTCGATCGCTCGGCTCACCGGTGACCACCGTGTTCTGCTCTCGGCCGCGCTCCGCACCGAACTGGTCCGGCACGTCGATGACTGTCCCCACTGCCGTCGGGCCGCCGAGCGGGCGGACGCACGGGGGCCGTGGCCCGGCTCGACAACGCCGGCCACCCTTCCCATGGTCCAGGCGCCCCGGGCGGCCGTCTACCGAGCGATGCGTCAGCTCCCCCGGGCCCGGTCGGGGACGCTCCGCTTCGGGTCGGCCGGCTTTCCGATGGACCCCAAGGACCATGCCGCCCGCCGGCACCGGATGCGGGCCCGCGCGGTGACGACCACTGTGGTGGCGACGGTCGTGGCCGCACCGGTGCTCGCGCTCTGGGCGGCGTACCGCGGTGCACCGCTGACGGGGGAGGGCCGCGCGGGTGGTTCCTCGGTCAGTGCGACCGAGGCGGAGGGGGACCGGGAGCTCGCGGGCGATCCCTATGACCGCTACGAGGGCGCGGGCAGAGCCGAGGACCGGCGCGATGGCCGTACCCCCGACTCGCACTCCCTCGATGTCACCGTCGAGGTCATCAGCACCGGCCCGCCCTCAGCTTCGGCCACCTCGGGGCACCCGGGTCCCGGACGGCTCGCCGTCCAGGCGCAGCCAGTGGGCAGCGCGACCGAGATCACGCTGCGTGAGACCGGCGGCGGCCCGGTGCGGTGGTCGGTATGGGTGTCGGCGCCTTGGCTGTCTGTGAGCCAGACCTCAGGGACGCTGGGACCGGGGGAGTCGATCACGCTCACCGTCTTGGTCGACGCGGCGAGGGAGCCGGCGGGGGCGTGGCGGGCCAGAGTGGGGGTGGACCCGGCGGGAGCCGTGGTGGAGATCGAGGGGCACGGCGCAACCGCTCCGCCCACCCCTCCGGCTCCTTCGCCGACCCCGTCCGCGTCCCCCTCGCCCAGTCCCGAACCGCCGTCGCCGACCCCTTCGCCGACACCGGAACATCCCGAGCCGACGACCACCCCACCGCCCTCATCCCCGGAGCCCTCACCGCCGCCCTCCTGAGGAACCGCGGCGGATGGGCCCGCTGGTCTCCCGCTTGGGCGGCGGCAGCCGCGCTGGGGGTCGGCTCCCGCGCGACGGGCTGATGTCGTGATCAGCAGCGCCACGACATGGATCCGCGGGTGGCGGCGCGCGGACCGGGTGGGGGTGCCGCGGGCTCGGGTGCGTACGTTCCTGAGCACAGGAGGCGTACAGGGGGGTGCTGGAGACGCACAGGAAGGGCACTTGGCACCCGAGCCCCGTAGGCCCGCCCCCTACAGCTCTGCTTCCGGGCCGTCAGTCCGCCGGGTGGGGGGCCAGTAGCGGCAGCTGTGAGGCGAGCCGGGCTTCACACAGCCCCACCAGGGCGTCGTACCCCTTCTTGCCCATCAGCTCGGTCAGCTCCGGCCGGTACGTCACATAGACCGGCTGGCCCGCCCCATGCGCCGACGTCGCCGAGGTGCACCACCAGTGCAGATCGTGGCCGCCGGGCCCCCACCCCCTGCGGTCGTACTCCCCGATGGAGATCTGGAGCACCTTGGTGTCATCCGGCCGCTCGATCCAGTCGTATGTCCGCCGCACCGGCAGTTGCCAGCAGACATCGGGCTTGGTCTCCAGCGGCTCGCGCCCTTCGCTCAGCGCGAGGATGTGCAGGGAGCACCCGGCACCGCCCTTGAACCCCGGGCGGTTCTGGAAGATGCAGGACCCCTTCCAGCGTCGGGTCTGGCGCCCTCCGCCGTCTTCCGCTTCTTCCTCCCCTGCCTCTTCTACCTCTTTCTCATCGTCTCCATCGTCTTCATCGTCCTCCTCCTCGTTCACTTCGATCCATCCGCTCTCCATGCCCACGTCATGGAACTGCCAGAGGTCCGGAGTGAGGCGCGCCACATGCTCGGCGACCCGCTTCTCGTCCTCCTCGTCGGAGAAGTGCGCACCCAGGGTGCAGCAGCCGTCGTCGGCGCGCCCTGCCTGAATCCCCTGGCAACCACTGCCGAAAATGCAGGTCCAACGGGAAGTCAGCCAGGTCAGATCGCACCGGAAGACCTGGTCGTCGTCGGCGGGATCGGGGAACTCCACCCAGGCGCGCGGAAAGTTGAGCCCCTTCTCGTCGCCCTGTGCGTTCTTTGGTAGCGGGGGATGCGCTTTGCCCTGCTTCGCCTTTTTCGTCTTTGCCACAAGCCAAGGGTATGTCCGAGACCGCAGTAGCGTTCGGTCCATGAGACTCGGAGTCCTCGACGTCGGTTCGAACACGGTGCATCTGCTGGTAGTGGACGCGCACCCCGGCGCCCGCCCGCTGCCCGCGCACTCGCACAAGGAGGAGTTGCGACTTGCCGAACTCCTTGATGACAAGGGTGCGATCGGCCCCGACGGCGTCGACCATTTGATCAACACGCTGCACAAGGCGGTCCAGGCCGCCGAGGACAAAGGCTGCGAGCAGGTGCTCAGCTTCGCCACGTCCGCCGTACGCGAAGCCACCAACGCCGACTGGGTGCTGTCCCAGGTCAGGGCGGCGACCGAAGTGAACCTCCAGGTGCTGACCGGTGAGGAGGAGGCACGGCTCACCTTCCTCGCCGCCCGCCGCTGGTTTGGCTGGTCCGCGGGCAAACTGCTGGTCATCGACATCGGGGGCGGCTCGCTTGAGATCGCCTACGGCATCGATGAGGAGCCCGACGCGGCGGTCTCGCTGCCGCTCGGAGCCGGCCGCCTCACCAGCAGCCTGCCGGGGGATCCGCCCACCCCTGAGGACGTACGGGCCCTGCGCCGCCATGTGCGCGCGGAAATCGCTCGTACCGTGGGTGAATTCAGTCGGTTCGGCAAGCCGGACCACATAGTGGCGACCTCCAAGACCTTCAAGCAGTTGGCCCGGATCGCCGGAGCCGCCCGTGACGCGGAGGGGCTCTACGTCCAACGGGAGCTGACCCGGAAATCGCTCCAGGAGTGGGTGCCCAAACTCGCCGAGATGACCATCGACCAGCGTGCCGCGCTCCCCGGGGTGGCGGTGGGCCGGGCCCGTCAGCTGCTGGCGGGCGCCCTGGTCGCGGAGGGCGCGATGGACCTCTTTGGCGCGGAGGCGTTGGAGATCTGCCCCTGGGCGTTGCGCGAGGGGGTGATCCTGCGGCAGTTGGATCACCTCCCGGTCGGTTGACCGCTCGCCCTTCCCGGTGCGGAAACCCTCGGCCGTACGGGCTCCGGCTCTACGGCCCCGCTCCACAACCGTGCGCATCTCCATGGCCCGCTCCACGTCCGTGCTTCAGCTCCAGGTGCTTCAGCCCTGTGGCCCCGCTCCCGACCCGTGCTCCTTTTCGGTGCTCTGCCCCACTGGCCGCGCCCGGGCCGGCGCCAGCCGCCCGCACCGCCCCGGCCGCATCCGTCACCTGCGCGGGCACCCCCTCCACGCCCCGTTCCTTCCTCCGTCACGGTCGCGTGCCCGTACCCTGTCTCCGTGGTAGAACCAGTGGCGCGCACCCCGGGTCCGAGGGACGTGAAGGTCGTCCTGTCGACGGCTTCCGTCTATCCGGAGTCGACGGCGACAGCCTTCGAGATCGCGGCACGCCTCGGCTATGACGGTGTCGAAGTGATGGTCTGGACGGACCCCGTCAGCCAGGACATCGAGGCGCTGCGCCGGCTCTCCGACTACCACCAGGTTCCGATCCGGGCCATCCACGCCCCCTGCCTGCTGATCACCCAGCGGGTCTGGTCCACCGACCCCTGGACGAAGCTTCAGCGCGCCCAGCGGGCGGCGGAGAAACTGGGGGCGTCGACGGTGGTGGTGCACCCGCCGTTCCGCTGGCAGCGGCAGTACTCGCGAGACTTCGTCAGCGGCATCTGGCGGATGGCGGACGAGACGCGGGTGCGGTTCGCCGTGGAGAACATGTACCCGTGGCGCTACCGCGACCGCGAGGTGCTGGCGTACGCCCCCGAGTGGGACGTCACCAAGGACGACTACCGCCACTTCACGATCGATCTCTCGCACACGGCGACCTCCCGTGTCGACACGATGGCGATGGTCGATCGGATGGGCGACCGCCTCGGCCATGTGCACCTGGCGGACGGCAGGGGCTCCGCGAAGGACGAGCATCTGGTGCCCGGGCGCGGCGACCAGCCGTGTGCGGAACTGCTGGAGCGTCTGGTGCGTACCGGCTTCGAGGGCCATGTCGTCATCGAGGTCAACACCCGTCGCGCGATGTCGGCGGCCGAGCGGGAGGCCGATCTCGCGGAGGCGCTGGAGTTCACCCGGCGCCATCTGGCCAGCTACACCGCCGCGCACGTACGGGAAGTGCGCGGCTCATGACCGACGGCACCGCACCCCGCCGCCGCGGACGCCCCGCCCGCACCGAGGCGACCGATGGCCCCGCGGCGCCGGAACGCATCCTGGAAGCGGCCCGTACGGAGTTCGCCGAGCGCGGCTACGACAAGACGACCATGCGGGGGATCGCCAGGGCGGCGGGGGTGGACGCGGCTCTCGTCCACCACTACTACGGCAGCAAGGACGATGTCTTCGCCGCCGCCATCGAGGTCTCCTTCGAACCCGCGCTCGCCGTCTCGGAGATCCTGGGAAAGGGCACCGACGGCATCGGCGAGCGGCTCGCCCGCTACATCATCGGCATCTGGGAGAACCCCGTCTCCCGGGTGCCGCTGCTGGCGATCATCCGCTCAGCCCTCACCCATGACGCGGCGGCCAAGGTGTTCCGCGGGTTTGTGCTGCGACGGCTGCTGGGGCGGGTCGCGGCGGAGCTGGAGGTTCCGAATCCAGAGTTCCGAGCCGAGTTGGCTGCCTCACACCTGGTCGGGATCGCGATCCTGCGCTATGTGATCCAGGTGGAGCCGCTGGCCTCGGCCGATCCCGAGGAGATCATCGCCATGGTCGCCCCGACGCTCCAGCGCTATCTGACCGAAGCCTAGAAGCGGGCGGCGGCCCGGTCGCCCTCGGGAAGAACCGCTCCTCGCTGTGCGTTACCCCGGGAAGGCGTGTTCACCAGCGCTGCCCGATCCCTGAACAATCGTCTCGTATCGCGGACAGAGTGTCCGGATCTTGGAGCGTCGACGGTACGCTCTTGAGTGGCGAAAAGTCTCTTACTACCGAAACTACCGAGGAGCGAGCGACGATGCCCGAGCTGAGGTCCCGCACAGTCACCCACGGCCGCAATATGGCGGGCGCACGCGCCCTGATGCGTGCTTCGGGCGTAGCCAGCGCGGACATCGGCAAGCCGATCATCGCGGTCGCCAACTCCTTCACCGAGTTCGTCCCCGGTCACACCCACCTCCAGCCGGTCGGCCGGATCGTGAGCGCGGCCATCAAGGCGGCGGGAGCCGTCCCGCGAGAGTTCAACACCATCGCGGTCGACGACGGCATCGCCATGGGCCATGGCGGAATGCTGTACTCCCTGCCCTCCCGCGATCTGATCGCGGACAGTGTGGAATACATGGTCGAGGCGCACTGCGCCGACGCCCTGATCTGCATCTCCAACTGCGACAAGATCACCCCGGGCATGTTGAACGCGGCCCTGCGGCTCAACATCCCGACCGTCTTTGTCTCCGGCGGTCCGATGGAAGCCGGACAGACCACCCTCGTCGATGGCACGGTCCGCAAGCTCGACCTGGTCAACGCGATCTCGGACGCGGTCAACGAGAACATCTCGGACGAGGACATCCTCCGCATCGAGGAGAACGCCTGTCCCACCTGTGGCTCCTGCTCCGGCATGTTCACCGCCAACTCGATGAACTGTCTGACCGAGGCCATGGGGCTCTCGCTGCCCGGCAACGGCTCGGTGCTCGCCACCCACACCGCCCGCCGCGCTCTGTACGAGAACGCCGGCCGCACGGTCGTCGACATCACCCAGCGTTACTACGAGCAGGACGATGAGACCGTCCTGCCCCGCAACATCGCCTCCCGCGCCGCCTTCGACAACGCCATGGCGCTCGATATCGCCATGGGCGGCTCCACCAACACGATCCTCCACCTGCTGGCGGCGGCGCAGGAAGCCGAGCTGGACTACACCCTCGCCGACATCGACGCGGTCTCCCGCCGGGTCCCCTGCCTGGCGAAGGTCGCACCGAACGTCGCTCCCCAGGACACGTACTACATGGAGGATGTGCACCGCGCCGGTGGCATCCCCGCTCTCCTGGGCGAGCTGTACCGGGGCGGACTCCTGAACGAGGACGTCCACACGGTCCACTCACCGTCGATCAAGCAGTGGCTGGAAACCTGGGACGTCCGCGGTGGCTCCCCGTCCGAGGAAGCCGTCGAGCTCTGGCACGCGGCCCCCGGATCGGTCCGCTCCGCCGAGGCGTTCTCGCAGTCGGCGCGCTGGGACACGCTGGACACGGACGCGGCCCTCGGCTGCATCCGCGACGCCGAGCACGCCTACAGCAAGGACGGCGGACTCGCGGTCCTCAAGGGCAATCTGGCCGTCGACGGCTGTGTGGTGAAGACCGCCGGTGTCGATGAGTCGATCTGGACCTTCGAGGGACCGGCCGTCGTCTGCGAATCCCAGGACGAGGCCGTCGACAAGATCCTCCGCAAGGAGATCAAGGAAGGCGATGTCGTCGTCATCCGCTACGAGGGCCCCAAGGGCGGCCCCGGTATGCAGGAGATGCTCTACCCCACCTCGTTCCTCAAGGGACGCGGCCTGGGCAAGGCGTGCGCACTGGTGACGGACGGCCGCTTCTCCGGCGGTACATCGGGTCTGTCCATCGGCCACGCATCGCCGGAAGCCGCTTCGGGCGGGACGATCGCCCTGGTGGCCAACGGCGACCGGATCCGTATCGACATCCCGAACCGCTCCATCGAACTGCTGGTGTCGGACGAGGAGCTGGCGGCGCGCCGCGAGGCCTTGGGCGGGGTGTACGCGCCGAAGAACCGCGAGCGCAAGGTGTCGGCGGCGCTGAAGGCCTACGCGGCGATGGCGACGAGCGCTGACAAGGGCGCGGTCAGGGACGTCTCCAAGCTGTCCTGAAGCCGGTGGGTCAGGACTGCGTGCTGGTGTCCTGTACCTCCGCTGTCGTCGTCGGGTAATGCCATCCCGGCGCTTTGGTGCGGTGGCGCGTGAGCGAGGGAACCTGTGCCCAGGCTCCTCCGGGAGGGCCCTCGCTGTGCGGAGCGCGATCAGAACGAACTGAGCCCATCCGGCCGCCGATGGCCGGATGGGCTCAGTGATGACCTCGGGGACCTCCCGGCCATGGTCGCGTCAACGGCCGGCGGCCGTCACCAACGCCCCGGGCTTGTCGCGTCCACCGCGAACACCGACCCGTCAGGCGCCGTCCCCAGCACCCGCCCCCGTGTGATCACCGGCGCGTGCAGCACCGAGGAGAAGGTGTGCCGCCCGTCAGCCATCCGGGGCTTGGTCTGCCCGATCAGCTGACCGCGCACCGCGTCCACCGCCAGTAGCCGCCCATCGGCGGCCGTGACGTACACGGTGTTCGCATCGGCCGCCGGGCGGGAGAGATGGGTGACCAGGGTCTCCAGCCGCCAGAGCAGACCGCCGCCCTTCATCGCGACCGCCAGCAGCGCGCCTCCGGCGCTGCTCAGATAGGCGACATCGCCGACCACCATCGCCTGTGCCTGATCGATAGGTACGTCCAAGTCGACCCTGCGTACGCTCTGGGCTCCTGCCTCCGTACCGAGCCGAACCACGGCGTCCGTGGAGTCGTCCGCGTTCATGGAGAGCAGATACAGAGCTCCTCCCGACGCCCACACCGGACTGAGCGTTCCCGTGAGCTGCTTCTCCCACAGTTGTTCGCCGGTCGCCGGATCGACGGCGATCACCAGGGTCGACGCTCCGTCCCCGGCCGGGGTCGCCGCCAGGGCGGGCTCCTTTCCGGTGGAGGCGGACACCCACTGCGTACCGACTCCGCCGTGGCGTTTCACCCACCGCTGGTCCCCGGTCGCCGCGTCGACGGCCCGAACCGTGCCGTCGCCGCTGACGAGCAGCACCACATCGCCGATATGCCGGACGGTCGCATAGGAGGAGATCGGCGCGCTCCAGCGCACCGCGCCCGACTTCGGGTCCAAGGCCTCCAGTCGGCCTGTGTTCGGCGACACCACATGGACGAGACCGCCCGCGAGCACCGGCGGCCGCACTTCGCCGCCACGACGACCGTTGCCTCCGCTCCCGTCCGCGGGCTTCGACCAGTGGGACTTCCCCAGCTCGGGGTCGAGCCGTACAGCCTTGACGCCGGGTGCCGCGCAGTACAGACCCGGCAACCCCGCCCCCGTCGTACAGACCGGAGTCCTGTGCTCCCCGTCCTTGCCCAAGGAGATGTTCCACCCCGTGAAACCACGACTCACGACCACCGGCTCGGGAGAGGCCGCAGCGGAGTCATCGTTCAGGAGCCGCACCCCTGTGATTCCGGCGGTCACCAGAGCGGCGACGGCGGCTCCCGCCGCCACCCACCACAGCCTGTGACGCCTACGGGAGAGCTGCCCTCCGGCGACGGCCTCGGGCGCGTCCTCGGATGGATCCGGCGTTCGCGGGACCGGTATGTACGCCTGGGTGTCATACGAGGTCGACGGCGTCGACTCGCGCAACGCGACCATCACCTCGTAGGGCGTGGGCCGCTCGTCCGGGTCCTTGGCGAGACACTGCTGGAGCAGCGGTACGAGATCAGCAGGTACACCCGTCAAATCCGGTTCATCGTGCACGACTTGGTACGCGACGATATAGGCGCTGTCCGAATCGAACGGTCCTCGCCCGGTCGCGGCGTGGACCAACACCGAGCCCAGGGCGAACACATCGGCGGCCGGTCCCACCTCTCTGGGCCGCTGAAACTGCTCCGGCGCCATGAACGGCGGAGTCCCGATCAGTTTGCCCGTCTCGGTCCGCAGATCGCTGTCCGTGGGACGGGAGATCCCAAAGTCGATCACCTTGGGGCCATCGGGTGCAAGCAGCACATTGCTCGGTTTGAGATCGCGGTGCACCACGCCCGCACGGTGGATATCACGGAGTGCTTCAGCCAACCCGGCCCCGACCCGACGCAGTTCGGCGCTCTCCAGCGGGTTCCGCTTCACCCGCTCGGCGAGAGTGGGCCCGTCGATGAACAAGGTGGCCATCCAGGGCCGCCCGGCTTGCGAGTCGGCATCCACAACCGATGCGGTGAACGCTCCGCTCACTCTGCGGGCCGCCGCGATCTCCTGCCGAAAACGCGCCCTGAACTCCGGATCAGAGGCGTGTTCCCCATGAATCACCTTGACCGCGAGCCGGAGTCCCGATGCGGAAGTGGCTAGATGTACTACCCCCATGCCGCCGGTTCCCAGGCAGGACTCAAGCCGGTATTGCCCTGCGTATTCCGGATGCTCCGCTTCCGAAGACTGACCGGTGCTGCGCAGCGGTGGCATCTCCACCCCCGTGTTCTCAGAGCGCCCACGCGACTCACGGAGCCTAGTCGATGGTGAGTGCGATCCAGGGATAGCTTGCTAGCCTCCGCGGGGCGTACCGTAGTGAATCGCCTATACATCAACGGGGGATATTTAAATGGCACTTGAAGAAGTACGTCCTGAAACCGACGGCACCGCAGCAGGCACGGACGATGTCTCGCAGCGCAGCGCCACCCGCTACCCGGTCGCACCCGGCTACCGGGTGAACGTCCGCAGCGGTCCCGGCACCCAGTACGAGATCGTCAGGGTGCTGCAGTACGGGGCCCGAGTACCGATCAACTGTCAGAAGCCGGGCGAGTGGATCACCGGCCCCTACGGCACCACCAACATCTGGGACTGCATCGCCAACGGCCAGTTCATCTCGGATGCGTATGTGCAGACCGGCAGCAATGGCTATGTGACCATCCGCTGCTCCTGATGCTCCCGCTGATCCCGGTGGGTCGATGCCCGGGGGCGCGTCGGGTCTGAAGGATTCGGACATCCCTGCTGGGAACCAGGCCCTGGGTGGACCCAGGGCCTGGTGGCCGACCCTCCATCGTCACGGGGGCGCTCCTTGCGATAATCGGCCCGTGAGCGAGCAGACCAGTAGCAGCGCGGGCAGCAGGGCCAGCAGAGGCAGTGCGGGCACCACCGGCAGTGCGGGCGCAGGCACCGGCGGAAGATCCGGTACCGGCGAAAGCCTCGTCGTCGGTGAGCGCGGCGGTGGCGGTGAGACAGGCCCCGCGCCCGAACCGATTCGTTTCTTCGGCACCACCTGGGTCGGTCATGACGGGGGATACGGACTGCGCCGGGCGGCGCTTGCCATCGGCTCCCTCGCCGCGGCCATCGCGGGCGCACTCGTTCTACGATTCGCCTACCAGGGCCTGACGATCGCCGAGGTCGGTGGCTTCGTCAACGCACTGGTCATCGTGATGATGGCGGCGTGCAGCGCGATCGCCTGCCGCAAGACCTGGGAGGGGTTCACCCGCCGCCCCACCGGACCGAGCGCGGCCCCGGACTCGCTGCGCAGCCTGAAGACCATCGGATTCATCGGCGTACTCCTCGCCTACACGGTGCGGGCACTCATCGAGGCCCCTGGCGAGAAACTGCACCGTCAGGAGTATGAGACGGCTCGGGCCCAGTACGAGAAGCGGCGCAAAACCCGCACCGGCAACCCGGCCGCCCGGAGGAACAAAGCAGGGAAGGCCGCTCGGCCAAAGCGTCGGTGATCGCTGCGGAAGGGCGATGGACCAGTCAGGCTAGGAGATATGACTGAGCATTCCTCGTCCTCCTCGGGGGACAGGGCACTCTCCTTCGACTCGGCCGCGGCCCGGTATGACACCGCACGGCCCGGCTATCCCCCCGTGCTCTTCGACGCCGTCGAAGAGATCACCGGGCGTACACTCCACGGCTCCCAGGTCATCGATGTCGGCGCCGGCACCGGCATAGCCACTCAGCTGCTGTCCGCCCGCGGAGCCCAGGTCACCGCGGTGGAACCAGGCCCCGGTATGGCCGCCCAGCTACGCCGCAGGCTGCCTGGCATCCCGGTGGTGCGGGGCCTTGGCGATGCCCTTCCGCTGGCCGATGAATGCGCTGACCTCATCGCCTATGCCCAGTCCTGGCACTGGACCGACCCGGAGCGATCCCTTCCCGAGGCACTGCGGGTGCTCCGACCGGGCGGTGCGCTCGCCCTCTGGTGGAACGTCGCCGATACGGAGGTGCCCTGGATCTTCGCCCAGGCGGAACGCCTACGCGTCGAACTCTACGGCGGCGCCCATGGCTCCCCCGGCCTCGCCCGTCGACTGCCCGCGGAGCTGCACACCGAGGAACGCACGCTCCACTGGACTCGTGAGGTGTCCGTCGATCTCCATCTCGACAATCTCTCCAGTCACTCACTCCTCCTTACGCTCGCCCCGCAGACGGTGGCCGACTTCCTTGACCGGGAACGGGCGCACCTGCTCACGCTCTTTCCTCCGGGGAGCATTCGCGAGGAGTACAAGGTCGAGCTGACTGTCACATTCCGTCCGGCCGGATCGTCTGACTGACACAACCCCGGGACGCCGGTGGGAGAAGGGGAACCATGGCGGAACTGACCGTCTTCGAGGAACAGCGTGGACGACTGTGGGGGATCGCCTACCGCATCACCGGATCGGTCGCGGACGCCGATGACGCAGTGCAGGAGTCATGGCTGCGCTGGTCCAAGGTGCCGGACGGGGTGGCCGACGATCCCCGGGCGTACCTCACGACCGTGGTCAGCCGGATCTGCTACGACCAGTTGACCTCTGCCCGGGCCCGCCGGGAGCAGTACACCGGTCCCTGGCTACCGGAGCCCGTCGTCGCCCAGGAAGGTCCGGAGGACCGTGCCACCCTCGATGAGTCGGTGAGTATCGCCCTCCTCGCCGTCCTGGAACGGCTCACCCCCGCCGAACGCACCGCGTTCATCCTCCATGACGTCTTCTCCGTGCCCTTTCCCGAGATCGCCGAAGTGGTGGGCCGCACCCCCGACTCCGTACGGCAGTTGGCCTCCCGCGCCCGTCGGCGGGTACGAGCCGAAGCGCCGCGCCGCCCGGTGCGGCGCGGCGAGCACCGCAAGGCGGTCGAAGCCTTTCTCGCCGCGGTCATGGGCGGGGACTTCGAGGGGCTGCTGGCGATCCTTGACCCCGATGTCATCTGGCGCTCGGACGGTGGCGGCAAGGTCATCGCGGCCCGGCTGCCCGTGCTCGGCGGCGAGAAGGTGGCCCGGTTTGCTCAGCATCTGACGCGTGCCTTCGACCCGGACCGGATGTGGATCGCCATCCGGAACGTCAATGGCGCGCCCGGAGTGATCGTCGCCGACCCCGACACCGGCCATGCCAGGGTCTTCTCCTTCCTGGTCGACCAGGGCCGCATCCGCGAGATCAATGTGATCCTCAACCCCGACAAGACCACCCATCTCGATCTGGCGGCCCTTCGCTGAGCCGTGACGGGCCTCATGTCACACACCGTTGGCTCGCGTCGTCCCCCCTGTATGGCAACGACGACAACGAACCGAGACAAGCAGCAGATCATCGTCCTCGGCGCGGGCTACGGTGGCCTGCTGGCCGCCCTGCGGTTGGCTCCGTACGCACGCGTCACCCTGATCGACCCGTCCGACCACTTCACCGAACGGGTTCGCCAGCATGAACTCGTCGCCCGCCCGGCCGGAGCCGCCCTCGCCCTCGCCGATCTGCTGCGGGGAACCGGCGTACGCCACATCCCCAGCCGCGCCAGCGCCCTTGACCCGGTGGGACGCCAGGTCACCACGGATGATGGCCAGCGCCTTGGCTACGACCGGCTGGTGTACGCCCTGGGCAGCCGTACCGCCGTCCCGATGGACCACACCGCCCTTCCGGACGCTCCCGGCGTTCACCCTGATTCTGTTCCGCGGGTGTCAACGGGGTCGAGCGAACACCCCCTCCGCGTCTACACCGCTGAATCCGCGGGAGCTCTGCGCCTGCGCACGCAGAGCGGCAAGGGAGCCCTGACCGTCGTGGGTGGAGGACTCACCGGAATCGAACTGGCAGCGGAACTGGCCGAGTCCCGCCCCGCCTGGGACATTCGGCTCCTCACGGCGGGCCCACTGGCCGCCGGTCAGTCGGCACGAGGTCGGGACCATGTTCGCGGCGCCCTGGAGGCACAGGGGGTCCGTATCGAGGAGGGGCGCAAGGTCGAAGACCCGGCTGGGGTGGATGCGGATGTGGTGGTCTGGGCGGCTTCGATGCGGCCCAACGTCGGTCTGGCGGCCGACGCGGGACTGGCCCTGGACCCCGAGTCGGGCCGCATCGCCGTGGATGCCGCTCTGCGCTCGATCACCCATCCGGAGATCTCTGCGGTAGGTGACGCAGCGGCCGCGCACTCCCCGCTGGGGGCCCCCTCCGCATGGGTTGTGCGGCAGCGCTTCCCACCGGCTTCCACGCGGCCTCCGCCATCATCGCCGAGATCCACGATCGAGAACCGCAACCACTGCACTTCGGCTATCTGATCCAGTGCCTGAGCCTGGGGCGCCGGGATGGCCTGATCCAATTTGTCCATCAGGACGACCGCCCTCGGGAGCGCGTACTGACGGGCCGTATGGCCGCGCTGACGAAGGAGCAGGTCGTCCGGTCCACGATCTACGTCCTGCGATCGGCCCGCCGCTCTCCCCGCACCCTTGCGCTGCTGCCGGGCCTTGGCTGACGGCGATCCTGACGAGCCCTCTCGCCAGGCCCTCGTACTCGGAGCCGCCCACCCTCCCGCTACTGGACCGGGCGGTCTCAAGGCGCCACCGTTCACCCCTTCCGCGTAGAGAACCGCCCCACCAGCGCAACGACGAGCCACACCAGCACACCCATCCATATCGCGTCTCCCACGCCTCCGAAGAAGCTCCGCGTGGTCACCGCCTGACTCACCACGAGGTCCCCCAGGGCCATCAACGCACCCGGCACCGCCGCAACGTGCCAAGGGTGCTCAGCGGCCCAGCGTTGGATGCGCCGGTCGGCACGGGTCTCGGACGTGGCCGGCACTGGCAGCCCGGTCCAGCTGGTGGACGCGGCCGAGGTGGCCGCCCTGCCCCCGAGGATCGAGCCCGCCCCACCCACGATGAGGAACAGCATCAGCGCGAACGACAGGGCTTCCCCCAGCGCGCCCAGCCAGATGCCGTCCATGAGGTTGAGACCGAAGACAACGGCACCGCCGATTGCGCCTGCCCTCGCGGCGGTCCGCCATGGCCCGAGCGTCACCGCGGCAACAGCGAGGTGCCGCCGTTCGGATCTTGAGATCTCGCCGTCGTGATTCATGTGTCCGCTCATACCTTCACCTTTCTGCCTCTCCTCCCCGAAACGCCATGGGGGATGCCCCTGATCCGTCCCCGATCTCTTGACGGAGCACGGCCCCGAGAGGATTATTCATCGCATGATGAATTCCTCTGATGTGGCCATCCTGGCCCGCGGTCTCACCGTCGTACGAGGAGATCGCACCGTCCTCAAGGGCATCGACTTCACCGTCCCGCCCGGCCGTATCACCGGACTACTCGGCCCTTCCGGCTGCGGTAAGTCGACCCTGATGCGTGCGGTCGTAGGCACCCAGGCAAAGGTCACCGGCACCCTCGACATCCTCGGCACCCCGGCCGGCCACGCCGCGCTCCGCTCCCGCATCGGCTATGTCACCCAGGCGCCCTCCATCTATGACGATCTGACGGTCCAGCAGAACCTGGACTACTTCGCCTCGGTGCTGCGTCCCGGCCGCGGCAACCGCGGCATCCGTCAGGACCACGTCACCCGTGCCATTGCGGATGTGGATCTCACCTCCCACGCAGACTCCCTCGCCGGACGTCTCTCCGGCGGCCAACGCAGCCGTGTCTCCCTGGCCGTCGCCCTGCTCGGCACTCCCGAACTACTGGTCCTCGACGAACCCACGGTCGGGCTCGACCCAGTCCTGCGCCGTGATCTGTGGGCCCTCTTCCACCACCTCGCCGCCGCACGCGGCACAACGATCCTTGTCTCCTCCCATGTCATGGATGAGGCCGAGCGCTGCCACCGCCTGCTGCTGATGCGAGCGGGCGAGGTCATTGCTGAGGACACCCCAAGTGACCTGCGCTTTCGCACCGGAACCGACACGGTTGAGGCAGCCTTTCTCCATCTGGTCGACAAAGCCACCGCCCGCTCCGCCCAGACCCCGCCCCCACATCCCCATCCGGAACCACAAGCACCCGGCACGGGAGCACACGGCATCGGAACATCCGGCACGGGAACGGACAGCACAGAAAACCGTGGCACCACCCCGCACGGCCCCACCCCTGAGCCCGACCCTCAGGCCACTACCCGAACCGCTGCCCAGACCGCGCAGCCAGTCTCATCGCCCGCTTCAGCCAGCACGACCCCTGGCACCGAGCCCACTGCGCCATCCACCCCACACCTTGACGAGCAGCCCGACGAGCAGCCCGAACCCGCCCAGGAGAACGCGCGATGAGCATCTCCCGCACCCTTGCCACCACGGCCCGCGTCCTGCGCCAGCTGCGCCATGACCGCCGGTCCATCGCCCTGATGGTTCTCGTCCCCTGCGTCATGCTCTTTCTGCTGCGCTATGTCTTCGACGGCAGCCCGCGCACCTTTGACTCCATCGGTGCCTCACTTCTCGGCATCTTTCCGCTCATCACGATGTTCCTGGTGACCTCCATCGCCACCTTGCGCGAACGCACCTCCGGAACCCTGGAGCGGTTGCTCGCCATGCCCCTCGGCAAAGGCGATCTCATCGCCGGCTATGCACTCGCCTTCGGCGTCGTCGCCGTCGTCCAGTCACTACTCGCCACCGGACTGGCCCTATGGGGTCTTGGCCTTGATGTCATCGGCTCTCCCTGGCTCCTCCTCCTGGTCGCCCTCCTCGACGCTCTGCTGGGTACGGCACTTGGCCTCTTTGTCTCGGCCTTCGCCGCCTCGGAGTTCCAAGCGGTCCAGTTCATGCCGGCGGTGATCTTTCCCCAGTTGCTTCTCTGCGGCCTGTTCACACCTCGCGAGAACATGCAGCCCGTCCTTGAGGCGATCTCTCATGCCCTCCCCATGTCGTACGCGGTCGATGCCATGACCGAGATCCTTCGACAGCCCGACCCCACCGGGGACTTTGCCCTGGATGTCCTTGTCGTCGCCGGCTGCGCCGTCCTCGTCCTCTCCCTGGGAGCCGCGACGCTCCGCCGTCGTACTGCCTGATCCGCCACGAAGGCCCCAGCTCAGCTGCGACAACCACGGCGCTGGGGAACGTCGGGCCCACACCCCACAGGCCATGCAACACCCAGGCGACGCAGATCATGGAGTCATATGGGGCACGGTGCCAGGGCCCACGGCGGCAGATCAGCGGAGCCAGACACCAGAGCCAGCCACCAACGCCAGTCCTCCTGCCTCCCATCGACTTCCGCTCACTCGCCCTCTGCGTCCCCGAACGTCTCCTTCCTGAGAACCGCCCATCCGGCGGCATCGCATGCTGGCCTCCGGACCCGATGACACTCCCCGTGGTGTCCGTCAACTGATGGACACGCTGCCTCCCGGAGCGAGCAGCTTGGCGAGCGCTGCCCGTCCCCGAGACAACTGGGCCTTGACCGTCCCCGACGGCGCTCCGGTCTCCGCGGCGATCTGCTCCACACTCACATCGCAGAGATGGTGCAGTACCAGGGCCCTGCGCTGGGCCTCCGGTAACTGCCGTAGCGCCTCCACGATCACCAGGTGCTCCACTCCGGGTTCATGGACCCGCTCCGCCGGTCCATGACGACACACCAGCTCCATCCACCTCCTCGCCCGTCGCCAACGACTCACCGCGAGCCGCGTCGCCACCGTTCTGATCCATGCCTCGGGCGCCTTCTCGGCCAGAAAGGACACCCGCCGCCCCCAGGCCCGTACGAACGCCTCCTGCACCACGTCCTGTGCTTCACCGTGATCGCCTGTCATCGCGGTCAGCTGCCGCACCAACCGAGGGAACGCAATCGCGTAAAAGGCGTCGAACTCGTCCTCCGTCACGCGCCGTAGGACCGCCCCTTTGGCCCTTGGGTTCCACTAGAGCCACCTCAGCCCCATCCGTACCGCTGTATGGACGCGACGGCACGGTCATGCCTCCAGTGCGAGGATGAACGCACGAATCCCCACCGGCGAGGTGCACAGAGCTATGACCCAGACAGTCGCAGTCCTTGGTACGGGCAAGATCGGCGAGGCCCTGCTCAGCGGCATGATCCGCGCTGGGTGGCGGACGGCTGACCTCCTCGTCACGACCCGCCGCTCGGACCGCGCTGACGAACTCCGCGCCCGCTACGGCGTCGAACCCGTCACCAACGCCGAGGCCGCCAAGCGTGCCGACACCCTCATCCTGGCCGTCAAGCCCCAGGACATGGGCAAGCTCCTCGATGAACTCGCTCCCTACATCACCACTGACCGTCTGATCATCAGCGCAGCCGCTGGTATCCCCACCTCCTTCATTGAAGAGCGCCTGACACCCGGCGCCCCCGTGGTCCGCGTCATGCCCAATACCCCGGTCCTGGTCGACGAGGGGATGTCCGTCATCTCAGCGGGCAATCACGCCACCGCCGCACACCTTGCCCACACCGAGGCGATCTTCGGCGGCGTCGGTAAAACCCTCCGCGTCCCCGAGTCCCAGCAGGACGCGGCCACTGCCTTGTCAGGCTCCGGTCCGGCGTACTTCTACTTTCTCGTCGAAGCCATGACCGACGCCGGAATCCTCCTCGGCCTGCCCCGCGCGCAGGCACATGACCTCATCGTCCAGGCCGCGATCGGCGCCGCCGTGATGCTCCGCGACAGCGGCGAGCACCCAGTCAAACTCCGTGAAGCCGTCACCTCCCCCGCCGGCACCACCATCAGTGCCATTCGTGAATTGGAGAACCACGGTGTACGCGCGGCCCTCATCGCCGCTCTTGAAGCCGCCCGTGACCGCAGCCGTGAACTGGCCTCAGGAAACAGCTGACCAGCTGATCACCCACACCCACCGCCGCGACGCCACGGCGGTGGGACGCAGGAGATCACCTCGGTTGCCCAAGGCCTAGCCGGGCAGCAACCCGATCGCCGCATAGGCGGCGTCAACCCGTGGTCGGGCCATCCCCCTGGCCCGCTCGGCTCCCTTCCTCAGCACCTCATCAACGAAGCCCCCGTCCGCCGCCAACTCCGCGTGCCGCTCCCTCACCGGCCTCAGCAGCTCCACCACCGCCTCGGCCGTGTCCCTTTTCAGCGCCCCGTACGACTCATATACACCGGCCAACTCGATTGGGTTCCCCTCCGAGCACGCCGAGAGGATCTCCAGCAGATTCGCGACGCCCGGGCTGCGCTCACGGTCGTACTCGACCTCACGCCCGCTGTCCGTGACTGCCCGCATGACCTTCTTGCGCACCTGGTCTGCGTCATCCAGCAGATAGACGATGCCGGCCGGTGACTCATGCGACTTCCCCATCTTCGACATGGGGTCCTGAAGATCCATGACACGGGCGGCCACCGGCGGATGCGTGGCTCTGGGCACGGTGAAGGTGTGCCCGTACCGCTGGTTGAACCGCACGGCCAGATCGCGGCTCAGCTCGACGTGCTGGGTCTGGTCCGCACCCACCGGTACCTCATCGGTTCCATAGGCGAGGATGTCCGCCGCCATCAAAACCGGATAGGTCAGCAGCGAGAGCCGCACGCTCTGCCCTGCGGCCCGGGCCTGTGCGCTCTTCTCCTTGTACTGGATCATCCGCCGCAGTTCTCCGTCGGTGGCGGTGCACTCCAGTACATAGGAGAGCCGAGCGTGCTCATCGACCTGGCTCTGGACGAACACGGTGCACAGGTCGGGATCGAGGCCGGCGGCGAGCATGAGCGTCACTGCCTGCCTGCTGAGCCTGCGCACCCGAGCCGGATCGTGATCCACGGTCAGCGCATGGAGATCGACCACGGAGAAGAGCGCGTCCGCTTGGTGCTGGTCGAGCTCGACCCACCGGCGCAACGCCCCCAGATAGTTGCCCAGTGTCAGATGCCCCGTGGGCTTGATCCCGCTGAAGATCCGTTTCATCAACGCTCTCCCTCTCCTGTCGGAGCCGCCGCGCCTGCGGCCAGCCCTCCCGGGGGGAGAAACAAGAACGGCCGCCAGGAGCGGCGGCCGATGAATGCTCGCGTAGGTGCCGGCCGCCGTCAGGCGGCCCGCCACTGAAGGGGGCACGTACGCGATGTCATGGGCTGAGGCTACGGGAGCAAACCTCGGTTTGACAGTAGATACACCAGGTCCGTAGTGTTCTCCGAGTTGCCCGCCGTGAGAGCCGACTTAGGTTGGTCCCCGGGTAGCCATTTCACAAGAACACACCGCAAGCGAATGACTATGTGTCGTCCGGTTTTCGGTGCGCAATTGCGAAATGAGGAGTCCGCACTCGAAGGAGCGCAACCCGATTTGGTTCGGGTCCAAGGATTCCGCTAAAGTCTCACTCGTCGGAACGGCCGAAGGGCCGGAAAGACAATCCCGATTTCGACCGGGAATCAGGCCCGAAAGGA
>NZ_JAMQAW010000009.1:201060-249260 GCF_023701525.1 Streptomyces albipurpureus | reverse complement strand
GCGAAACCCACACCACACCAACCCACCCTGACCAGCTAACCAACCACCCCCACACAACGGGGGAACCTCAATCCTCGACGAGGCGAGCAGTGGTCCCCGCATGCGCGGGGGTGGTCCTTACTGACCACGGCACTCGGGATGCCGCGTACGGTGGTCCCCGCAATCGCGGGGCTCTCGCCCACGCCCCACCCAACTCGCCAACGGGCTCCCCGCGTACCACCCCCGTAACAAACAAGCTCCCCGAACTCCCCCACCCCCACCCCCACCGGTAGATTCACCGTCCCCCCACATTTCGCACATACATCACCCATATAAGGGGACGGGCGCATGAGCCAGCAGTATCCGGGGCCGGAGCAGACGCAGCCGGGTCAGGTGCCGTATCCGTATCAGGCGCCGCAGCAGCCGAAGAAGCGGATGTCCGGGCTCGCCATCGCCGGGATCAGTGTGGGGAGTGTGCTCGCGTTCATCCTGATGCTCGCTGTCATTGGCCAGGCCGCGGAGGACGATGACTCCAAGGGCACCGTTGCCAGTGGGAGCACGGTGATCAAAGAGACGGCGACAGTGACGGTTACCGCGCCCGGGCCGACGGCGACGGTGACCGTGACGGCGAAGCCGGCTGAGCCGAAGAAGGCGGTGCAGTCGACGAAAGCGGAGCAGTCGACGAAGGCAGCTCCGAAGCCCGCGAAGAAGTCGGTCAAGTCCAAGGAGTACGCGGACGGGGACTATGTCGTCGGGGAGGACATCCCTGCCGGTACGTACTCCAGTAAGGGTGCTACCCCCGGGTTGTTCGAGCTCTGCACGATCACCACTGATCCGACATCCGACAGCAAGTTCCCCCAGCTCAAGACCGCGAACGCCAAGGAACGGATCATCATCACCCTGTCGAAGGCCGACGGTGTGGTCACCATCCAGGGCTGCGAGCCGCTGACACGCCGCTGAGCAGCCCGTCGGCAGGGGCTCCGCGGCGCCTTGGGTCATCCCGTCCAGACGTCTTCGACATAGCGGTCCTGTTTCATCAGGTCCGTCAGCCAGGTTTCCGTATCCTCCGCGGTCGCGCCCGTACGGTCTCGGTGGATGGAGCGGAAGGCGTCCCGTACTGCGGGGGCCATTGCGCGGCCGTCGCCGCAGACGCGGATGTGGGCGCCGGCCTGGAGTAGGGCCCAGACCTCGGCGGAGTCCTGGGCGATGCGGTCCTGGACGAAGCGCATTCCCTCCTCGGGGGCCTGTGAGTGGACCGGGCGCAGACTGACGGTGCCAGTGCGCTCGGCGGCCTCCAGTTCATCGCGGTACAGATAGTCGACGTCCGGGTGGTCGCAGCCGAAGTAGCAGAGCAGCGGGGCCCGGTCGAGCGGGTGCGCGCCCGGTGCGGTGTCCGATGTCGGGGGGCTCGCGGACGTCGGCAGCGCGCGATCGGCGATCGCCGCGCGGAAGGGCGCGAGGCCCGTGCCCGCCGAGATCACGATCACCGGGATGGTGGGGTCCGCCGGTAGTCGAAAGCTCTCCTGGCATGAGGTGACCCTGCCGTCCACCACATCTCCCGGTCCCAAGCCGGCCAGATACGCCGCGCCCGCGCCGAGCCAGGTGCCTTCGCCGCCCCGGTGTGGCATCGGGGAAGCGGCCACCATCAGGTCAACGGTGTCGGGGACCTGTGCCGGGGATGAGGAGATGGAGTAGTAGCGCACCCGCATCGGGGCAAGCACATCGAGCAGTTCGGGCAGGGTGGGGCGGCAGGAGGCGAATCGTTCCAGCAAGTCGGGGAGGGTGGCGGTCGACCCCTCGGGGAGGTACTCAAGGCCGATCCGCTCGGGCGGGCAGGGGGTGAGCGCTGCCAGGGCCCTGATCTGCCGGGTTGTCGCGGGCTGGCCGAGCTCTACGAAGTGGGTCAGCAACGCGCGTACGCTCATGGGCTGGTCCAGCGGGAGCGGCAGGTCTCTGGTCGCGGGTGCCGTGAGCTGGATCATCCGGTCTGGGTCGAGTCCCAGGAGCCGTTCGGTGCGGTGCACCAGGGACGCCGGGTTGGTGGGCCTGATCAGCAGATGGTCGCCACTGCGGTAGGTCATGCCCTCGGGGAGCCGCAGCCGTAGGAATCGCTTGGAACGGCCCAACGGATGCTCCATGTCGCATAGTTCCGCGGTCTCGGTGACCAGGAGCGGGTGCATGCCTTCGGTCCCTGGCAGTGGTCCCTCCGCGGCGGCCATCACCTCGATCGTGTAGCGCGTACCGGGTGGAGTGTCGTCCATCTCGACCGGGAGGCCGTAGCAGTCGAGCAGTTCCGCCCACACCTGGTCTCCCCAGCGGTCGGTCTCCGCCGCGACATCACCCGAGACGTCCACGGCCGCCCGCGGCACGAGGGGGTTCCCACCGGCTGCCGCGAGGCGTTCATCGATCAGGGTGGGAATGCGCTGGTAGGTGGCCGGCCAGTTGCGGTCGCCCACACCGAGGACCGCATAGGGAACGGCGGGCAGTTCGGCCGCGTCGGTGGTTTCCAGCCAGTCGACGAACCGTGCCGCGTCATCGGTGGGCCGTCCGTTGTAGGAAGCGGCCACGATCAGCACCGGTTGCTCCGGGTCGAGCGTTCCCACCGCGTCATCGAGCTTGGCCACGGTGGTGGTGAAACCGTATCGAGTGCCCCGCTCGGCGAGTTCCCCGGCCAGGCTGCGGCAGGTGCCGAGGTTCGATCCGTACAGCACGGTGAGTGTGGTGCCGGGCGCCCGCAGTCCCGTGGGCAGCGGAGGTGCTGTGGTGAAGGCCGGGCCGGTGGTGGCGGTGACCGCCGGGCGGCGTTCCGTGCGCGCCCGGCGGACGGGAGTGAGCGAGAAGCGGTCCGGCTTGAGGGTCAGCGTCTCCTTGATCTTCAGCTGGTAGTCGCTGTGGTCCAGGAGCCGGTAGCGGTGCACGATCAACCCCAGCAACAGCGTTGCCTCATGGAGGGCGAACTGGCGTCCTATGCAGGAGCGTTCCCCGTTGCCGAACGGCTTGTAGAGGTGTGCCGGGCGGCTCTCCATCTGCTCCGGGGTGAATCTGCCGGGGTTGAACAGTTCCGGGTTGTCTCCCCAGCCCGGGTCGCGGTGCAGCATGGGGGTGAGGACGACCGCGGTCTGTCCGCGTAGCAGGGGGTAGCGACCGCCGATGTGTGTGTCCTCCAGCGGCTCAAGGGAGAACGCGGGGGCGGTGGGCCAGAGCCGCAGCGCCTCGTTCAGCACCTGGCGTAGATAGCGCAAGCGTCCGATGTCCTCGTACGAGGGGTCGGGATCGGGGTTGTCGCCCCACAGCGTATCGGTCTCGGCCTGGGCGGCGGCCAGCACTTCGGGGTGCTTGAGCAGGTAGTACAGCGCGAAGGAGAGAGCACCACTGGTGGTTTCGTGGCCGGCGATCAGGAAGGTGATCACCTGGTATCGGATGTTGGTGTCGTCGAGGGGTTCGCCGGTGTCCTTGTCCTTGGCGTGGAGCATCAGGGACAGCAGGTCTTCGGGCTCGGAGCCGACCGGGCCGGCAGACCCCTCGGTGGACTCGTACGCCGACCCTGGCCCGGACCCGGACGCCGGCTCATGCCCTGGCTCGGACCCGGACCACCCAAACACGGACTCGTACGCGGACTCTTGGGCGGACTTCTGGGCGGACTTTTCGGCTGCCGCGGAAGGTTGGGGGAGGGCTAGCTCGGTGCGACGGCGGCGCACTATGTCATCGACCAGCTCGTTCATCGCCGTG
This sequence comes from Streptomyces albipurpureus, assembly GCF_023701525.1. Lineage (GTDB taxonomy): Bacteria > Actinomycetota > Actinomycetes > Streptomycetales > Streptomycetaceae > Streptomyces > Streptomyces albipurpureus. Next base: position 245,552 of record NZ_JAMQAW010000009.1, on the reverse strand, counting down.
ATGTCGGCCCGCTGACGGTTCTCAGCGTTCGCGTAGAGGAAATCGAGTCCGGGCAGATATCCGGTCTTCTTCTGGGCGTGGGCCAGTACCCGCAGCATCGTGGCGATGAAGGGGTGTTGCTCGCTCCGGCCGAAGCAGTCGAAGTCATAGCCGAATCCGCAGAGTCCGATGGTGTCCAGGGTCAGCTGGGTCATGTCCCCGGCCACATCGACCGGCCCACCGGCGTGTGAGTCCCACTTCGCCAGCAGCCGCTTGGCCGCGAACACCATGGTGGGGTGGTAGGCGCGTAGGGCGTTGAAGGAGAAGGCGGGCATCAGGATGTTGTGCGCCTTGCGCCAGTTGGGCTCATGCCCGAGCGCGGTGAACAGACCGTCACCGCCGAACTCGCGGACGGTCATCAGATCGTCCACCGACTTGCGGAACCGGGTCTCATCACACAGTTCCGCCACCAGATCGGCGCCGGAGACCATCAGGGTCTCGCGGCCGAGGAAACGCAGACGGTAGATCGGGCCGAGAGCGCGGGCCTCCGCCATGGCGAACTGGGTGAAGGCATCCGTCGGCACCCGCAGTGCGTGTCCAACTAGGGGAATGGCCCCGCGCTCCGGTATCGCGACCGCGTTCGCCTGCTGGCGGAGTGACGTCGAGTTCATGATCCCTGCCCCTCGATGGTCCTCGTTGGTCCTCAGTGGTGGCAATGGGTGGCACGCACGGCCGTTCACGGTGGTTCACCATCGGCCGCCCTCTCACCATACAAACGACTTTGTCAGTTGACAATGTCAGGCGACATGGCCGGTTGACTATGTCGCTATAGTGGCTTGTATGGCTCATGTGACCGCCGCGGAACGGCGCCCTCAGCTGATTGCCGCCGCCATTGAACTCATGGCTCGCGAAGGGGTCGCGGCGGGCAGTACGCGCGCCATCGCCGCCGAACTGGGCGTGGCCCAGGCGACCGTGCACTACACCTTCGGCACCAAGGCCGACCTCTACCGCGCGGTGCTGGAGTCCCTCAGCGAGGGGGTGCTCAACGGTGTACAGGAGGGGGTGGAGCGCGCCAGCAGCCTGGAGGAAGCACTTGAGGCCACGGCCGAGGTGTTCTGGGACGACTTCTGTCGCCGTCCGGATCTCAATCTGCTCTGGTTTGAGCTGATCACCTTCGCGCTGCGCCGCCCCGAACTGCGCGAAGTGGTGCGGAAGTACCACCAGGACATGGCCGATATCGCGATCAACGCACTCGTTGACACCGCCCGCAGGACCGGACGGGAGTACGCGGCGCCGCCCGCCGAGCTGACCCGCTTTCTGATGGCCGGGCTCGACGGGCTGTGCGTCGGACTGCTGATGGAGAGCGGCGGGGGGATGCCGGGTCCCGAGACCCGTAGGGCACTGGACCAGTTGGTGGCTTCGACCATCACCCTGGCGTACGGAGGCAAGGTCGAGCCCGCCACCGCCCCCTGACTCACCGCACCGGCCCGGTCCTCTCCCCCAGATCGCGGCGGGGACTGGCAGCTGACCAAGGGCTCACTCTTCCGAGAGCTCGCGCTGCCTCCCCGCGTTGATCATGGTCACGGTGATCACCAGACCGGCGACGAAGAGCGCGGCCGCCACCATGAACGCCACCGTGTAGCCGTGCGTCAGCGCATCCGCCGCCTGCCCGAGAAGCGTTTGATCCCCCTGGGCCATGGCTCGGTAGAGGGACCCGGCCGCATCCGGCACCCGGTCGTCGGCCGCGGCCGTGGACACCGTGGTCAGTACGGCCAGACCCAGCGCGCCACCGACCTGCTGTGCGGTGTTCAGCAGGGCGGACGCGATGCCGGTGTCCTGCGGAAGCACACCACTGACCGCGCCGAGGGTCATGGGCACAAACCCGGAACCGAGCCCCACACCGGTGACGAACATCGCCGGGGCGAGATGCAGTGCGTACGACGATCCCGGCTCCAGCGCGCTGAACCAGAGCATTCCCACGGCGGCGATCAACAGCCCGGGGCCGGCGATCTGCCGGGCCGAGTACCGGCCGATCAGTTTGGAGCCGAGAGCGGCCGCGATGGCCATGCCCATGCTGAAGGAGAGATACGCGAAGCCGGTCTTCACCGGGCTGTAGTTCAGGATCTGCTGCATATAGAGGGTCAGGAAGTAGAACGTGGCGAACATACCCGACCCCATGAACAGCATGGTCAGGTACGCCCCGGAGCGATTGCGGTCCTGGAAGAGCCGCAGCGGCATCATCGGGTTCTCGGTCCTGGCCTGGAGGATCAGGAAAGCCACCAGCAGAACGACCGCCGCCGCGAAGGAGCCGAGGGTGAGCGAGTCCGTCCAGCCGTGCTCACCGCCGCGGGTGATGGCGTAGACGAGGGCGATGAGACCACCGGTGCCGGTGATCGCGCCGGGAGTGTCGAGCCGGCCGCGGTTGCGCTCGCCCTCGGCGAGGATGCGGGTACCGGCCAGGATCGCCACACCGATGGGGATGTTGACGAAGAACACCCAGCGCCAGTCCAGGTAGTCGGTGAGCACGCCACCGAGCAGCAACCCCACGGTGGAACCCAGACCCGCCATGGCCGCGTAGACGCCCATGGCCTTGTTGCGTGGCTTGCCCTCGGGGAAGTTGGTGGCGATCAGGGACAGCGCGGTGGGGGCGGCGATCGCCGCACCGATGCCCTGGAGGACTCGCGCGCCGATCAGCAACTCCTCATTGGGCGCCACTCCACCGAGGACGGAGGCGAGGGTGAAGACGACGATGCCGATACGGAACATCCGTCGCCGCCCGAAGAGATCGCCGGCCCGGCCGCCGAGCAGCAGCAGACCGCCGAAGGCGAGGGCGTAGGAGTTCACGATCCAGGCGAGGCTGGAGGCGGAGACATCGAGATCGACCTGGATGCTGGGCAGCGCGATGTTGGTGATGGTGCCGTCGAGCACCACCATCAGTTGGGCTGCGGCGATGACGACCAGCGCGAGACCCAGATGCGGGTGGCCGCCGGCGGAGGTGCCGGATGGTGGCGCGGCTTCGGGGGCCGCGGCCGTGCTGTCACTGGACATGGTTCTCCCGGTGGGTTCAGAGGGCGCACTGAAGCGCCACCAGGTAAAAGTAAACAGTCGTTGAGTTTTATTTCTCACCGACCGTTGAGAAATTCATCACGATGCGATGACCCAGTCGTGTGGGAGGGCTGGGCGGGGTGGCGATCTGGCCTGGAGTACGGGTGTAGGCAGCGCCCACCGGGCCGCGGCGGAGCAGCGAAGGGCGCCATCGGGCCGCGCTAACTGGTCAGGCTCGGTTGGATCGGCCCGGCTGGACTGGCTCGGTTGGATCGACCAGTTGAATCGGCCCCGCTGGGATCGACCCGACTGGATCGACCCGGCTGGATGGGCCCGCCTGGATGAGCCCGGCTCGATCGGCTGCCCGTGAGCCAGTACACGGTCCCCAGGCGCGGGCCCGGTGCTGGTCCGCGAGTCCGGGGCCAGTGTCCGTGGGTCCGGTACCAGTCCGTGAGTCCCTTGCTAGTCCATGGGTCCGGTACTCGTCGCGGCGTCGGCGCTCGTCCCGGGGTCGTCACCGGGACCCGTTTCCGTATCGGCTTGGGAACCAGCCGACTGTGCCGCCGGGTCGATCAGCGCCCGAAGCACCGGCACCGCCAGACGAAGGACATCGGTCTCCCCGGCCGCTGCCAGATCCGGCATCCGCAGCAGATAGCGATGTGTGGCGATGCCCATCATCATCGCGCCGACCAGGGCGGCCCGAAGCCTGGCGTCCGGGTCGTCGAGCTGGGCCGCAACCGGGTCGATCGCCTGTTCGGTGACCCGGCGCCGCAGCAGTTCCGCGGCATCCTCGCTGGTCATACTGGTCCGCAGCAGCGCGGTCATCGGGCTGTCCGGGTCCTTCGACCAGGCGCCGAGCATGGTGCGGAGATAGTTCTCGACCGACTCTCCGGGGTCGTCGGTGGTCAGCTCGGCGACCGGGATCTCCCAGTCGACGGACTCCCGGAACAGTCCCTGCTTGGTACCGAAGTACTGGATGACCGACGCCTTGTCGACGTCTGCCTCCGCCGCGATCGCCCGGATGGTGGCGCGCTCAAAGCCCACCTCGGCGAACTGCCTTCGAGCCGCCGCCAAGATGCGACGCCGGGTGCGCTCCCCCTTGCGCATCCCGGCAGTCCCAGACGCGTGAGCCGTTCGGGGCTCGCCGTGAGCCCTTCGCTCCCGGGCCCGTTCCGGCTCCGGCCCGCCCGCGGGCCCCTGAGGGGCATCGGTGCTGGTCACGCCGGTCTCCTTACCGTCCACGTACGCCTGCGGCCTTGGCCCGAATGCTACAAGCGCCGCCAGCCACTCAGACATCGCGCCAGACGTCACGCGTCAGACATCAAGCACCAACCATCCGGCCTCGGACATGGGGCGTCGGACATCAGACGTCGGACATGGGGCATGGGGCGTCATGGGCGTCGGGCACACTCAGTCGGCGACCAGTCGACTCCCGCCCCAGACCTGCCCGTCACCACGCTCCCGCTGGCGCCGGATCACATACTTCCCAGGCGCGATGCCCGTACCGCCGTGCTCGGGGTGGATCAGATAGGCGACTGCGGTGGTCTCCAACATGCCGATCGCAAGGCGTCGCTCATCATTGACACCGGTGGTCCACCGGCAGGTGCCGGGGTCGGCTGCCAGGGTGTGGGGATTGCCGCCCGCGGCGCTCCGCAGTAGCTCGATCCCGGCCGGAGGTACGTCATTCCAGGTCGTCCAGGGGTTGATGCTCACACTGGCTTCGACAAAGACATACGGGACGACGATGAGATCGCCTTGAGCCTGGAGGCCGTCGACGACGGGGATGGTGATCTGGCGCTCTAGATGTCCCAGGACATCGAGGCCGGTACGGGCGGTGAGATCGGCGAGGGTCATGGTCATATGCATCACCTTTGGTGTGTGAGTTGCTGACGTGTCTGTGTGTTTGCCTGCGAGCACAGAGCGGGGAGTACGCGAGGAGTGCTCGCGGTTTCGGAAGCGTCGGTCATGACCCGGCCGGCCGGGCGGCGTTCGGCATGGTTTACCGCACGCCGACGGGACCGAAGTGGTCAGGTGCGTCGGGCAAGTTGGGCGTACTGCGGCCCGGTCAGTCCGTATGACCAGCCCGCGGCCGCCACCGGGTCATCGAAGTACGACGGCACACCGAGCCCGTAGCGTCGTTGTCGTCCATCCGGTTCGACCGAACCGTTGACGGCCAGCAGGATGCGCGCCGAACGGCCCCAGACCTCCGGCGGTACGGCGTACAGCTGGAGTTCTGCGCCCCGGTTCCCCGGGTCGGGTGCGGTGGAGATGAGCCGCAGCCCGGCCTGCTCGATATAGGCGTCCCAGCCGATGCGCTCGATGGCGCTGCGGCGCACTTCCACGTTCCGCTCGCCGTGGATGCGCTCGACGGTGGGACCGGTGAGCACCCATTCCGGGACCAGCGTGCCGTGAAGTAGATGGATGCCCTCGCCGTCCGCGAACCGGACGGCCGGGCCGTCGTCGCGGTGCAGCCGCAGTTCGCCTTCCCCGCCGTTGGGCAGGGGGTCGGTGTGTATCTCGGTGGGCCGCTCGGCCATCACACACACCCCCGCGCAGGGCCACCACCATCCGGTGGATTGGACCACATCCGCCCAAAGGGCCAGCTCAACGGCGTCGGCGGGCTGATAGACGGTGTGTCCGGCCCGGGCATGGAGGTCATAGCGGGCTACCCAGTAGGCATCGTGCTGGCCGTGCCAGTTCAGTGGTGTCCGGCCGGTGGGCGGAAGCAGGGACGATCGCAGGGGTGCGCGGATGGAGGTGTGCAGGGTGGCGCGTAGCGCTTCGTGCACGCGGGCGAAGGACCAGCGGCGGATGATGCGCGCGTCCAACCGCTCCCCAAGATCGGTCTGTAGTGAGGCAAGCCGGGCGGCCACGGGCCATCGGCTGTCAGGGCTGGACGCAAGAGGCGCGTGTGACGCCGGAGCATAGGGATCGGTCCGCCCGGGCGGCACCAGGGGAAGGGCTGCCATGGGTGACGGCGCCCAGATGAACCGGGGTACGGGAGCGCCGATGAGCCGGTAGAGCGCGCTGATGGCCGCCTCAGCCCGAGGTCGATCCGACGGTTGGGTGGAGAGCCCGTGCGCAAGCCATTCATCGCGCAGGGCGGAGACGAGCGTCAATCGTTCTTCTGAGGTGAGAGGTGAGCTGGAAGAGCTACGAGAGGGAGGACGTGAGCCTCGGGTCCGGGCAACGGACTGGGGACGGGAGGTGATCCCGCGCGCAAATGACACCGCGCTCACCGGAGAGTGGCGGTGTCCGCCTTTCCATGGGTCATAGGGGGATCGTGGCAGTCGCCCCGCAGATCCGCAAGACTGTTTCTCTCACCGTCTCTCACCGCCTCTCACCACCTGTCTCACCACCTGGTTCGATGCATGGTTCGATCTCTGCCTCCATCTCTGCCTCGATCTCTGTCTCGACTCCGGTCCCTCTACCGACCGATCAGCGGGCCGATCGGCGGCCGACTGAACGGTAGGTTGAACGGTCGGCTGAACAGCGGGTTCAACCCCGGGTTGATCGGCAGACGCGGGGACGGGTCGCGGCCGATCCGACGGGCGGGCTGTCGTCCGCGCATCGACGGTGTGAGTCACTTGTTGAGAAGAGTTTTCTCAGAAGAGTTTGTTGACCAGAGGGAGACAACGGCATGGCAGCGTCCGAAGCGGCGGTTTCGCCAATGATCTACGCCGCTCCGGTGATCGCGATCGCGGTCGTCGTCCTGCTGTGGGCATGGGCCAAGCGGTGGCGTAAGAAGGCGATGGCGAAGCTGGAGGAGAAGGCCTAGCCGCTGGCAGCACCAGGACCGGCCTCGTTAGTCGCCGTCGCCGGTCTGCCTGGATCGGGCCTCGTCGATCTCGGCCTCGTGGCTCATCGCCCAGTTGGCCAGCGCCGACAGTGGTTCGAGGAGCGTCCGCCCGAGTGGTGTCAGGCTGTACTCAACACTGGGCGGCACGGTCGGATGCACCTCGCGACGCACAAGACCATCGGCTTCCAGGCTGCGCAAGGTGCGCGTCAGCATGAAGTTCGCGGAGTGAATCGCCATCTCCCCACCCTTGAGGTACGCGCCAGCCATGGTGGTACGTCGAAGTGGGACGAGCGAGCCATGGTTGTGCGTCGTAGTGGCTCTAGTCATGGTTGTGGGTCGAAGTGGTGTCCGGTGGAGGTTCGACACGGCCGCCGTCCCGGCCCGTGATGATCACTGCCAGCAACACCACCATGATTCCCACCGCGGCGACCCGCCCCACCAGGCGCAGGCTCCAGCCGGCCGGTGAGCCCGGATGCTCACCGAGGCCGCGCAATCGCTGGGAACGACGGGCCGGGCGCAGTAGTCGCATCAGGAAGAGCGCGGCGATGGGGAGTTGGAGCAGCCAGACCGTGGTGCGAAACCAGCCGTCGTACCAGACGTTCGTCCCGTAGAGCAGGGTGTGCCAGACGCTCAGGACATAGACGACCAGGACGAAGCGGTGCATGGCACGCCAGGTCCTGGGGCCGATGCGATGGCGTACGTAGAAGAGCAGACCGAGCGGCAGAGCGAGATAGAGGGCCGCCTGCCCGACCGGGATCGCGATCCGACCGGTGCCCGAGTCATAGCCGCCGGGGACGAACACCTCGACGAAGGTCGTGCCCAACGCCCCGAGCCAACTGTCCTTGCTGTGGTGGATCAACTCGGCTGCGAACAGCAGGGCATGGGCGAAGATCAGGGCGATGGTGTTCAGGCTCGTGGTGCGGTGCAGCCGTTCGAGGCGCGGGCCGGAGAGCGGCAGCCGGGCCGGACGGGGACCGGAGAGAAGCAGGCCGAGGACGACCGTGCCCCAGGCCCACAGCAGCGCGGACCAGCCGAACGCCTGGCTGAGGAAGTACATCCAGAAGGCGCCCGTATCCGCCATGAACGGCATGACGGTGACCGTGGAGGAGGTCTTCGCTTCGATGCGCGCGTAGAGGACGGCGAACACGACGGCGGTCACGGCAAGGGCGGCAGAGCCGTCAAAGGCGCTCGCCCGCAGATCGGAACGCAGGGTTACGGGCGCGGGTGCGGGTGCGGATGCGGGTGGGCGTACGAGTGCGGAACGGGCCAGGTCGGGGGCGCCGGTCCCATTCTCCTGCGGTACGCGCGGTTCGTGTTCCTCCCCCTCGGTGTGGGACTCCCCTGCGGAAGCGGGGTGTCCCGCACCTGCCTCGTTCGACGGCATGGACTGGGCTCCGCTCTGATCTCTACGTCTACTCGGTCTACTCGGTCCACTCGGCCGGTTTTCCCTGGAGCAGTCGGAAGGGGAGGGGGGAGAGTTCCCCGGCGCCCCTAGTGACATGGATCACTCACCAGCGCTGTCCGGGTAAAGCCGGTGATCGCTTGATGTGTCCGTATCGACTGGGCTTCCCCAAGCCCCAGGTGGCCCTGACACCATGACCGCCATGAGAGCCGGACGCCTCATCCGCCTCGCGCACAGCGCGGTGCTCGCCGCCGTGTGCGTCGTGGTGTCCGGACTCGGGCACGACCTCTCATCAGGTGTTTCACCGTCCCTCGCCGGATACGCGCTTGCCCTGCCCCTGATGTGCGCGGTCGCATGGTGGCTGACCGGCAGGGAGCGGGGCGCCCTCTTGGTCATCGGGGTGAGCGCCGCCGGACAGGTCGCCCTGCACATCCTGTTCGGGCTGGTGTCCCATGGCGGCGGGCAGGGCTTCGCCCATAACAGCGGGGACCAGCACTCCACCCACGGGCCCAGTGGACATGAGCACAGCGGACCGGGCCCCGCAGCTGGCTCCGATCCGGTGCAGGCGGACGGCTCTGGCCCGAGCGGCCGGCTTGAGGCCCTCCCCCGATCGGAACCATCCGAACTAGCCGAGCCGTCCCAGCGATCCCAACCAACCGAGCCGTTCCAACCAACCGAGCCGTTCCAACCAACCGAGCCGTCTCAACCAACCGAGCTCATCGAACTGTTCGAGCTGGTCTCCGGCGGCCTCAGCGTCTTGCAGCGGGTTGGGGAGAGCACCGCACTCACCACCGGGATGGCCCTGGCGCATATGTTCGCCGGGGCGGTGTGCGGCTGGTGGCTCTGGCGGGGAGAGCGGGCGCTCACCCAACTGGCCCTGGCGCTCGGCCTCTTCAGCTCCGGCGGGCTGCACTTCCTCTGTGTCGCACTCCTTGGCGTACGGCCTGAGCCGCCCATAACAGCCGTCCCCCGCACCGACCATCGACCCATCCGGCGGCCCGTCTCGGTCGAGCTCCTCCGCACCCTCCCCCGACGCGGTCCACCACTCCTTCCGTCCTGAGCTCCTCACCTCACCACTCTTACGGAACTCTGCCGGGCGCAGGCTCGCGGACTCCGTCCGGACGTGAAGGACGTTTTGTCATGCTTCCACAGCATCTTCTCTCGGAGAGAGCTGCCCAGAACCGGGATGCCGAGATCACCAGTTGGGCCCTGGCGGCAGGCCTGGGCGACCGCGAGGCCGCCGAACTGTTCGTTCATGCCACCTACGACGACGTGCGACGTTTTGTCGCCCATCTCACCGCCGATGTGAGGGGAGCGGAGGACCTCACCCAGGAGACCTTTGAACGCGCCCTTCCCAGTCTGAGTAGATTCGCCGGCCGTTCCTGCGCCCGCTCCTGGCTGCTGTCCATCGCTCGCCGGGTGGTCGTGGACCGGTACCGCAGGGCATCGGCCAGGCCGCGCATAGCCGACACCGCGGATTGGGTGATCGCCGCCGACCGCGCCCAGTCGCGCCATCTGCCCGGCTTTGAGGAGGCGGTGGCGTTCACTGACGCACTGCGGACACTGGAGCCGGGCAGACGGCAGGCGTTCGTGCTGACCCGTCTGCTGGGGCTGTCGTACGCCGAAGCCGCCGAGTTGCTGGGCTGCCCGGTGGGAACCATACGGTCGCGAGTGGCGCGGGCCCGTCGCGATCTGGCCGCCGTGTGGCTGGCGCTGGCCGAGGATGAGGCCTTGGCGGCGGCGTAGGTCCGGCACCGGGCGCTCTCGACCGGGCTCCCCCGGGGCTCACCGTGCTCGGCGCCCTGCTCTGGGCCGCGGCGGGGTGCTCAGGGGCCCCGGCCCGACCCCATCCCGACTCCAACCCCAGCCCCAGCCCCGACCTGGCCTGGCCCGACCTGGCCGAAATGATGCTTGATGGCCAGTGATCGTTTCGGTCGACCGAGCCCGAAGTTCCACGGGGACGGCGCTCAGCAAGTTGAGCGCCGTCCCCATCGGCCGTCCCCGCCCCGGGCTTCACAGTGCGGCCCCGCGAGGGAGGAGTGCACGGATCGCCGCGCCTATCCCTGTGGCCAGGGGAGGGGACCGTCTTCAGCACCGGGTGGAGCGTGGCCTCACACGCTCCACCCGGTGTTCCAGCGGGTCGGACAGGCGGTTCCCATGGAGGCGGCCACCGCTCAACCCGCTCTGCCGGGCACCGCCACACCCCGGCATCCGGACCGAGTACCACGCCACCGCGTCCGGAAACACGGACCATCCACGTAGAACGGTGAGACCCCCGGTTCCAGCCACCGCCGTTCGCCCGCGCCGCCAGCCATCCTTACTCGTCGCCACCGCACGCAGAACCGCCGCACGCAGAGCCGCCGCACGCAGAGCCGCCGCACGCATCGTCACCGCACCGACCTCCCTACGGGACGGGTTGGGCATCTTCCCAGTGGTCGTACGGCCCACGCCCGAAGTTCCCCGGCACCGGGAACTGAGTGAGCGCCGGCACTCCTTCGGCCTCGGCGTTTCACCCATTCCCCCGTCCCGACGTGCCCCACCACCGCACCCGATCTTGAATGCTGAGTGTCCGATGTGGTCCTTTGTGGGCGCGGGAGCGTCGCCCCCGGTCCGGGAGTACGCATGTCGATGCCGCAAACCCCCGACCGCCCATCGGCCCCGCGCGGCGCCCCGGCGCACAAGGGCGTACTCCGTCGAACGGGTGAGTGGTGCGCCTACCACGCCGTGGTGGTGATCGTGCTCTGGGCCGCCGCCCTCGCCGGCCTCCAGGTGCTGCACCACAGCTACGGCGGCGACTACTCGGATGACTTCTCCCTCCCCGGCACCCAGTCGCAGAACGGTGTCGACGTACTTCAGAAACACGAGCCGCAGGCCGGCGGCTACAGCGCACAGATCGTGCTGCACGATGACGACCGTCCACTGACCGCCGTCAGCGGCCAACTGACCACGGCCGTCGCCAGCCTCCAGAAACTGCCGGATGTGCTCTCCGCCCAGAACCCGCTGACCGTGCCCACTACGGGAAGCGTCGGCCCGCTGTCGACGGACGGGAAGACGGCGTACATCACCATCCGGTTTGCCGTACAGCCGTCCACCCTCGGGGAGTCCTATCTCCATGGTGTGGACTCCGCCGTGAAGCCGCTACGGGCCGCGGGCGTCGATGTGGAGTACGGCGGTTCCCTCGGCGAACTCGCCCGGCCCGAACCCAATGACCGGCTGAGCGAGGCCATTGGGTTCGGTGTGGCGATCGTGGTGCTGCTGATCGGGTTCGGCAGTGTGATCGCCGCCGTACTGCCCCTGGTCACCGCGTTGATCTGCGCCATCTGCGGTCTTGCGCTGCTGGGGCTCCTCGCCGCCGCGACCACCTTCGCGACCGTCTCTCCCACCCTGGCCACGATGATCGGCATCGGTGTGGGGATCGACTACGCGCTGTTCCTGGTGACCCGGCACCGACAGAACCTGATGAACGGCGAGAATCCGGTGATCGCGGCCGGTATGGCCGCCGCCACCAGCGGCCATGCGGTGCTGCTCTCCGGCTGTACGGTGATCATCGCGCTGTCCGGGCTCTGGGTCTCCGGCATCGGGTTCATCGGCAAGCTGGGCCTGGCGGCTGCCGTCACCGTCGTCACCGCGGTGATCGGCGCGCTCACCCTCGTACCGGCGATCCTGGGGCTGATCGGCCGGCACATCGACAAGTTGCGCGTCCGCAAGGTGATCGCGGAGACCGACGCCCGACCCGGCGAGGTGGCCGAGGGCAGCTGGCACCGGTACGCACAACGGGTGGAGCGCCGACCGTGGTGGTTCCTGATCGGTGGCGTGGTGACCCTGCTGATCCTCTCGTTCCCCCTCTTCTTCATCCAGCTCGGCCATATCGGCGACGGCGCCGACCCCAAGTCGTTCACCGACCGGCGTGCCTTCGATCTGATGTCCACCGCCTTCGGGCCTGGCTCGAACGGACCGCTGACCCTGGTGGTGGACCAGTCGGACGTCCCGCAGTCGGACCGGGCGGCGCTGGCGAGCCAACTCCAGAAGTCCCTGACCGGGGTCAAGGACGCGGCCACCATCACTCCCCTGCAACCAACGCCGGACGGGGATGTCCTGATCGGTACGGCGTACTCGGTCGCGGCCCCGCAGGACGAGAGGACCACACAGCTGACCAACCGGCTGGAGGACGACTCACTACCGGCCGGGGTGGCGGGCACCGACGCCGAGACCTATGTGACCGGTACGACCGCCGCCCAAGTGGACTTCCTGGACATCGTCTCGGCCCGGCTGCCCCTGATCATCGCGGTGGTGGTCGCGCTGGCGTTCCTGGTCATCCTGGTGGTGTTCCGGGGGTTGCTGGTGGCGGTGAAGGCAGCAATTCTCAATGTGCTGTCGATCGCGGCCTCGTACGGGGTGGTGGTGGCCGTCTTCCAGTGGGGCTGGGGTGGCCCGGCGCTGGGGGTGTCGGGGGATGTGCCCATCGAGAGCTATGTCCCGATGATGATGTTCGCCATCGTCTTCGGGCTGAGCATGGACTACGAGATCTTCCTGCTCTCCCGCATCCATGAGGCCTGGCTGGTCACGGGCGACCCCAAGGCGAGCGTGGCCCACGCCTTGGAGATCACCGCCCGGGTCATCACCTGCGCGGCACTCATCATGGTGAGCGTCTTCGCGGCCTTCATCATCAGCGACAACATCGTGGTGAAGATGCTGGGTCTGGGCCTCGCGGCCAGCGTCCTGATCGATGCCACGGTGGTACGCCTGCTCCTGGTACCGGCAGTGATGACCCTGCTGGGGAAGTCCGCTTGGTGGACGCCGCGCTGGCTGGACCGGGTGATGCCGAAACTGCACGCGGAGGGGACGGAGGGGCCGAAGCCGCCGACTGGCTGACGTCTACCGGGCAGTGGAGCCCGCTCCACAGGAGCAGGGCTGGGCGATGTCATCGGAGAGGTACGGTCGTACGGCGGCCGAGTCCTCGCCCCTCAGGAGGGCGAACCGCTCCTCGACGTGGACCGGGGTCGGGGTACCCCAGACCATGTCCTCGGGCCAGCGGGCCGGCTCGGATATCTCGCGCCGGACAAGTCCACCCTGGTCCTGATCACGGTGGAACAGGCTCAGGGTGAACAGCACCACCGGCGCGGTGACCAAGGCCCACAGCAGCAGCGGAACGAGCGGAGACATCAGCCGGCCGAAGCGGGACGGCCGAGCAGGGTGAACCAGAACGCCTTGCCCCTGGGTTCAGGCCCACCGAGGACCGTGACCCCCCAAGCATCCGCACAGGCGTCGATCAGGGTCAGCCCGCGTCCGCTCTCGATATCCCCGCCCCCACCGGGATCGGCGGGCTTGGGCAGTGGGCCCGGATCGTTGTCGTGGACGCGTACGACCACGGACGGCTCGATGATCAGCGTCTCGACGCGGATGGTCGGCGTGGTGGTGTGCCGATACACGTTGGCGACCACCTCCGAGAGGCAGAGCAGCACATCATCCGCGATCAACGGATGCGTCGCCCGCAGGGGCCCGGCAAGCCAGTCCCGGGCGCGCTTGGCGGCAGCACGGCTATTGGGAATCTGCACGTACAACTGCCCGACCCCAGGGGCCGATTCGAGCGTTAAAGCTGATGAGGGTGTCATGCCGTGTCTCCCAACGCAGCTGGAACCCGCGCTACGCGCTGCGAACGACTCGCTGCGCACGGTACTGACATGACCATAAGGAGCAAATAGCCCCGGAGCAAGCTATGGCCAAGGGTCGCGCGCTTCGCAACGTCCATGGCACGGTGTCGTGCAGCACACACAGCTGACAGGGAGTGAGACCGATGCCGCCGAGAGACAACCCGACCGTTCGCCAGATCCGGTTAGGCGCGGAGCTGCGCAAACTACGTGAAACCGCAGGTAGGACCTCACGCGAAGCGGCTGGTCTGCTCTCCGTCGACCAAGCCAAGATCAGCCACATCGAGGCCGGACGAGTGGGTGTTGGCGAGGAGCGGTTGCGACGGCTCGCCAACTTCTACAGATGTGACGACACCCGCTTGGTCGAGGCTCTGTGCGAGATCACGCGGGAGCGCCGAGGGCAGTTCTGGTTCGATGAGTACCGGGGCATCCTGACCCCAGACTTTCTCGATATCGCCGAGTTGGAGTGGCATGCCAAAGCTCTGAGATCGCTGAAGAGCGTCACCATGCCTGGGCTATTCCAGACCGAAAGCTACGCGCGAACCCTTTTCGCCAATGTGTGGCCCAAACTGCCTGAGTCCGAGATCGAAGCTCGCGTTGAGTACCGCATGAAACGCGCAACGGTTCTGGATGGTGATGAACCACCCTCGTTTGAAGCCATCATCCATGAAGCCGCACTGAGAATGCGCTTCGGCGGGCGGCACGTGGTGCGGGAGCAACTTGATCACCTCATGCGCCTCTCAGAACGCTCCAACGTCACCGTCCATGTCATTCCGTTCACCTGTGAGGACTTCGTCGAAGTCACCCAACCCGTCCTCTACGTGACCTGGGCAGTACCTCAACTGGACACGGTGCAAGCGGACAGCGCCTTCGGGAATCGCTTCCTCATGGCCGACGCTGAACTGAAGAAGTACAGGCTGTTGCTGAACTCTTCAAAACACGCTTCGCTCAATCCGGAAGAGTCGCGGCAGCTCATCCATCACATCGCACGCGAACTATGAGAGGGCAGGTATGAGTGCACCCATCCAGTGGCAGAAGTCATCGTTCTCGGGCGGAAACGGCCCGGACTGCGTCGAGATCGCCAGCCATGAAGACACCATCCTCATACGCGAGAGCGACACCCCCACCGACATCATCACCACCGACCGCGCCAAGCTCGCCGCCTTCATCCAAGGTGTCAAAGCGGGCGAGTTCGACCACTTCCTCGACTGAGAGCCGAGCCGCCTCCGGAGGCGCTCCCCTCCGGAGGCGTCCTTCACTCCGCCGGTCAGGGGGCGGCAGGAGCCGGACGGCCGTGACGGTGAGGGCGGTCTGAGCCACGTGGTAGACGACGAACACGCCCCGGACCGTCGCCGTACGCCGGTCTCGCTCGCCCCTCATGGCCTCAGACCCGTGAGCGTAGGGGTCCCTGCCGTGCCAGCCAGTCCCGGACACGGTAGTGAGACCGCTCAGCCCGATAGGGCCACTGAGCTGCGCAGTCAGCCTCTGGGGTGAACGGGGCCCGCTACTGCCCCACCGACTCCGAGACCCCGCCGCCCAACTCCACGTCCATACGCCCCTTCTCGGTCTCGATCAGTTGCCGCACCACATCGTCCACGGTCCGGTGGGAGAGTTCGGCGAAGTCCGCGAGCCAGGCGGCGAGATCTACGGGGAGTTCGACGGTGACGCGCCTGACTCCAGGCTTTGCGCGAGGTCTGGTCATGCCCGTGAAGGTAATCGCACAGGAGCGAGGGCGCCTGGTCCCTTCGGCAGTGGAGAGCGGGTCGCGAGGCGACGGAGGAGGCAACCTCAACTGCTCCCCACCCCAGCCTTCTCAGCGTCGGCGGCAGCCTTCGGCGCCGGGAGGGTCAGCAGTGCCGCGAGCGGGGCCAGGACCAGGATGAGGATGCCGCCGGAGAGGGCGAGGAGCTCATAGCCGCCTCCGGCGAAGATCAGGCCCGAGGCCATGCCGCCGCCGGCGGCTGCCACGGCGAGGCCCACATCGATGGTGCCCTGGGTCGCCGCGCGGGTGGCGGGCGGGAGGGCGTCGGCGACCAGGGCGGTGCCGCTGACGAAGCCCATGTTCCAGCCGATGCCCAACAGGATCAACGCCAGGGACATGCCGAACGTCGAATGGCCGGGCGAGAGGGCCGCCACCAGGGCCGCGCAGAACATGGTCAGGGTGCCGAGGGTGGCCGTGAACGGTCGGCCGATCCGGTCGGCGAGGATGCCGGAGAGCGGGGACGAGAGATACATCGCGCCCAGATGAAGTCCGATGACCATGCCGGCGGTCTGGGTGCTGTGGCCGTGGTCGGTCATATGGATCGGGGTCATCGTCATGATCGCGATCATGACGATCTGGCTGAGGACCATGACCGTCACACCGGTGATCAGCACCCGCCGGTCCTCAGGCGGGGCGACGGCTGCCTGGGGGGTTCCCTCGGTCGCGTTCGGCCGGCTCTGGGCCTCCGCCGCGGCTTCCGCTTCGGCGGCGACCATCCGCGAGACCAGCAGGGGGTCGGGGCGGAGGAAGGTCCATACGAATATCGCCGCCGAGCAGAAGGCGAGGGCCGACAGCAGGAACGGGCCCGCCAACCTGGGTATGTCCCAGGAGTCGGCGAGATCGCCCGTGACACCGACCAGGTTGGGGCCGGCGATGGCGCCGGCCGCCAGGGCGAAGAGGACCGTACTGACCGCCCGGGCCCGGCGCTCGGGGGACGCGAGGTCCGCACCGGCGTAGCGGACCAGCAGGACAGCCGCTGTCCCGATGCCGTACACCAGCAGGCCCACGAAGAGCACCGGCACGCTGTCCAGGGCCGTCGCCAACACCACACCGAGGCTGCCGATCGTCCCGAGCACATAGCCCAGGGTGAGACCGGGCCTTCGGCCCCAGCGTTGGCAGGCGCGGCCGACCAGGATGGCCCCGACCGCTGCGCCTGCCGTGAACAGTGCGCTGGGGACTCCGGCGAGCCCCGTGGAACCGAGCATTTCCTCAGCGAGCAGGGCGCCGATGGTGATACCGGCGGCGAGTGCGGCGCCGCTGAGGACCTGGGCGATCACCAGGACGGTGAGAACCCGCCGTTGGGCGGGATGTTCCCCGGTGACCGTCGGCTGAGGGCCGACGGAACTGGTCCTGGACGTCATCAACTCGCTCCTTGCGTTCCCCTGGCTGGCGTGCGAAGGCCCCGGGGGCTTGGGGTGGCCCCAGGGGCACACAGCGGCAGCGGGTCGGGTTACGCCGCTGGCTGCGAGGACTCCAGGGCCGAGATCTCCGCCAGTGACATCTCCATGCGCTGGTGAAGGAAGCGGACGATCGTCCAGTGTGCCAGCGCGCCCTCGTCGAAGGGGCCAAATTCCCTGGTATAGAGCGGAATCCAGCGCAACGCTTCTTCGATGGACTTCTCGCGGCCCGGCTCCTGGGCGTAGTCCCCGTAGCCGATGCTGCGGTGGTGGATAAAGAACCCGCCGGGCAGCTTCGTCTCGCACAACTCGACGTACTCACGCGTCTGGAGGATGAGATAGTGCCAAATCTCGTCAATGTGCTGCTCAACGGGGAGGAAGAGACCGCTGAGTTCGTCACGGTAGCGGGAGATCAGGTAGAGGTACCTCATACATTCGACTACCTGACGTTCGACCTCTTCGGTCGTACCGCCGGTGTCCTTGACAAAGTACTCAATGACTTCGTTGTGCAGGACATCGCCAAGCAGCCCGGTGAGGTCGGCTTCGGTAACCAGTTGCTTCGTTTCCATGACACTCCAGAAAAGGGTGGTCGGCGTTCCGCCGTCAGCGCTACGACTGTGAACCTCGGCAACGCTCACTGGTTATCGATTCCCTGGCGCGTGATCCGGATTTCTGCTATCCGGATCACGAGCCCGGTTGCCACACCTGGGTTACGGATCTGGGGGATACGGCCCCCAGGCGGCAGCTATCCGGTGCCAGCTCACGCTTTCCGTTCCGGGACTCCGGGGAAGGGCTCCGAAGGTGGGAGACAGGAGTCCTGGAACGGAGAGACGAGAGTCAGACCGGAAACCTCGAATATCTAGGAATCCTTCTTCAACCAGGCGTACTTGCCCGATATCCCGATCGGGATGTGGGTGCGGTGCTCGGCCTGGCAGGGAAGTCCGGTGAGTTCACCGATGAACTTCTCAAGGCCGACCTGCTCGGCCGCTTCGAGCGGCGCGCCGTCGAACGTCGTGCACAGCAGCCTCAGGCCGTCATCGCCTTCCGTGCGCAGCTGGTAGAGGAAGACCGAGGGCGCCGCGGTGGTGACGGCGTCGTCGAGGTCGCCCTGGGAGACCAGACCGCGCGGAGTGGGCAGCAGCTCCTTCTCCCGACCGCAGAAGCGGGTCACCTTCGCGGGGTCGGTCGAGCCGTCGATCGTCCGCACGCAGTCGCCGGAGCGGTAGCGGATCAGCGGCATATGGGGGCTGCGGAGGCTCGTCACGATGAGGCTGTGGATATGGCTGCCGGGCGCGACCGGGATCAGTTCCAGACTCATCCGGTCGAGATACGGGTGGTAGCGGCCGTTGTGGTCGCTGTAGTAGAGGTAGCCGAGCTCGGTGCTGCCGAACAGGTCGACGACCGGGCAGTCCAGGTAGCGCTCCAGATAGGCGCGGACATTCGCCGGGGTGTACTCGTAGGCCGTGATCACGCTCGCGGGCTGGGGGAAGTCAGCCCACAGGCCCCACTCCCTGGCTTTGCGGATCAGATGCGCCAGGTGGTAGCCGGAGCAGTCGAGGTGGTAGCGGCCCTGGGGGTGCGCCCGCTGTTCGGTGCGGATCTCACCGATCATCCGCTCGACGTCCTCGCGGAGCCAGAGGGCGGGGTCGAGTCGGAGGTTCAGATAGACGGTTCGCTCATCGAGCCGGCGGGCGTCCAGTGTCGGTACGCCCTCGGGGAGGACCCCGCGCTTCTTGGCGTTGACCCGGGCCACGTGCTCGGTCGCGAGCAGAGTGGTGAGCGAGACACGGCGGCAGCCTTCGTGCCAGGTGTCGGCGATGTCGGGGTGCTCGCTCCAGAGCCGGTAGTAGGTCTTCAGCAGGAAGTAGGGCGGCCGGATGATCTGCATACGGGCGTGGTTGGTACCGGTGGAGAGGACGAACTCCGCCTCACCCTCCTCCAGCGCCTTGGCCAGCGCGGGTGTCATCCAGTTGTCAGGGAATCCGCGGGCTATCTCCGGCTTCTCCAGGATGGGGAAGAAGCCCTGCTCGATCGACGTCCGATAGAGGGGAATGTCCCGGATCTCATCGATGATGTCGGAGCTCGGCTGACCGTCCACGTCTGACCTTCAATCCGCTCTGTGAAGACTTAAACTCAAGGAGATATGGCTCACTCGGGATGTCGGGGAACTCTCGGGAGCTCAACCAATGGCCGCGCATCAACGCATCAACGCATCAACGCATCAACCGAATACTGACTTACTCCGGGAATTCAGCTGGCTCCGGACCGTATTGCATGATTACAGGGGAGCGGCTGAGAGAATTCAACTGGGTCGAGAGTCCAGGGATATCTACGGGTAACGCCTCGCGTCACACAGGCGGGTCAGGGGAGGGTCGGACGGCGGACGAAGAAGCGCCGTCCGGCCCGCCTATGCCCGCTGCGCTGTGTACTAGGAAATACAGCCGGCCTTCGGCGCGGAGCTGACGCACCCCGACTTGGGCGCGGAGCTAACGCAGCCCGACTTGGCGCTGACGCAGCCTGACTTTTCAGCCGCGGCCGAGTTTGCGGAGTTCCACGCGTTCCAGTTGGCTTCCTGGGCCATCTTCTTGATGAGGCGTTCCATAGTGGACCTCCGGTGTGATCGCGGGTGAACGACGGTGGCCGCTCTTCCGCTTTCCTGGAAGCTATGAGCAACCAATGCCCATGTCAATGGATTGCCGAATGAGAGAACACTCATCGATTTCCCTGACTACCTTGCCCGTAATCACTTTTCGGACAGTACCGGGACAGGGCATGCGCTGCGCGTGTCGTACATCCTTATCCGGCTTGTCCGCTATCCACGCTCTGTATCGCCGATTTCGGATACCGATGCATTCCGTACGGCCTCAAATACCCGGGCGAAGGCGGCACGGTACGACAAGTGGAACCAGCCGCCCCCGCCACTGCCCCGGCGTCGAGCAGGCGACGTCGTCAGCCGATGCCCCTCGGCTGGGGGCTCTCCGGCAGGGCTCGGTGCCGTTCGGAGGACCCCGACGGGCACCGAAGTAGCCCGACGTACGCCTGACTTTGTCGACTCAGGGGGATACCGGGCGAGTTATCCGGGGACAGCGGGGTTCTGACAGCCAGTCAACCTCTGTTGGAGCGACAAGGCGGGTTTCGGCGAGAGCGCGCTACCGGGGTCGGCAATCCACCAAGACCTACTGCACCCGGTCCGGCCAGCCCATCAGCCGGGCTCCGATGACCGCGGTCTGAAGGGTGTACCGGTGCACGGGATCGCCCGGGTCCGCTCCCGTCAGCCGATGGATGCGGTCCAGCCGATAGGTCATCGCACGCACGCTCAGGGAGAGTCGGCGGGCCGCCTCCGCAGCCACACATCCCGTATCGAAGTACGCGGTCAGTGTGTCCAGCAGCGGTTGCGCACCGCCGCGCGCCTGTCGCAGCGGCCCGAGCACACTCTCCACCAGATCGGTCATCGCCTGCCGATCACGGGTGAGCACCGGGTACACCAGCAGATCGGCCGCCCGTAGCACCGGGTCCGGAAGTCCCATGGTGGCGGCGAGATCGAGGGCGTTCAGCGCCTCTTCATAGGAGTGCACAACCCCGCCCGCGCCCGGATGGGCCCGGCCGATCGCCACCCGGCCGCCGTCGGTCGCCGCATAGGCCTGCTTGGCGAAGAAGCTGAGCACCTCGTCCTGGTCGGCCGGCGCGATGCAGATCAGCCGGCCGTCCTTGGTGGTCAGCAGGATGCTCCGATGTCCGAACCGGGCGATCAGCGCCGACTCCACCTGGCGCGCCACCGGATAGCCGTCGTCGTAGGGTTCCGGGCCCTGGGCCACCGCCACAGCGTGGGCGTGGGACAGCAGCAGCCCGAAGCGCTCGGCTCGTTGGGCGAGCCGGCCGAGGTCGCTGCGGCCGTAGAGCAGATCGTCGATGAACTCCCGGCGCGCCGCCTCCTCCTGGCGCACAGCCAGCCGCTGGGCCCGCTCATGACCGGAGGCGAAGGCGTCCACCGCCTGCTCAACTGCGGCAAGGAGATGCTCGGCGGCGTCCCTCGGCAGGTCCGGGCGGAGGGTCTGGGCGGCGGCGAGTTGGGCTCGAACCAGGACGCGCAGTCCGATACCGGCCTCCGCGGCCCGCTCGCCCCGGCTGCGCAGCAGCTCCAGCTCATCGCGGCTCAGCCTGCGCCCGGTAGAGCAAGCGCTCGCCAAGATCTGGGCATAGTCACCAAGATGGTCCTCGGATATCTGCGGATCCGCCATGGCTCGCTCCCCATCTTGACGCTTCCCTGACGCCTTCTTAACGCCCCGCCGCAAGAGTGTCATGTACACCCGCCGGTCCGCGACCGGCATTAAGAACGCGTAAAGATTGCCGGACTACGGCAGTGCGAACAGACGTGCCATACAGCCAGAATGCGGTCCATGGACGGCGGGGAGCCTGCTCCATGCCGGATAGCGGAAATGAGGGTTCCGTCTCTGAGCCTGCGGGGAGCGGGCCGAGGGCGCGGGACGACGGAGGCGCAGCCGGGTAGGTCTGCGTGAGGGGGGATCAGTGATGGGCGAGTTCCTTGACCATGTGTTCCACTTCCCGACCATGCTCTTCACCGCGGCCCTGGTCGTAGTCATCTGCTTCTGGGTGCTGGTGTTGGTGGGCGCGGTCGGACATGACTCCTTCGACGCCGATATGGATACCGACGCACTGAGTCTGGGTGGGGTTCCCGTCTCCGTCTCGGTGTCGTTGGTGATCGCCCTGGCATGGACCATGAGCCTCAGCGGTTCGGTGCTGCTGGCCGAGACGGGTACGGCCCAAGGGTCGCACCGTCTGCTGGCCGTGGTCCTGGTGCCGGCGTCACTGTTCTGCGCCTGGCGGCTGACCCGACTGCTGGTACGCCCACTGGCGAGGCTGTTCCCTGATGAACCCGGCCCGTCGCGTATCGACTTCGTCGGCCTGACCTGCACCATCCGTACGCGACGGGTCGATGAGGGCTTCGGCCAGGCCGAGGTCACCGCGCTGGATGGCTCCACGGCACTGGTTCAGGTGCGCCGCAGTGGGCTCGATGTGACCGCTGCGCTGGCCCTGGGGAGTACCGGGCTGCTGTACGCGTACGACGACGCTGGCGAGTTCTTCTGGGTCGCGCCCTACTGAACCGGGCGCCTGGCCACGGGTACCGGAGGCCCTGCTGGTGGTGCTCGCACCGCTCAGGGGCACGACCAGAGTCAACACCAGGCGCCCACCACACCGGTTGACACCGACAGCAGCCCACCGACATTCCACACCGATACTTCACACCGGCACTTCACACCGGCACTTCACACCGGCAGCGGCGCGTCACGGCAGGGCCCGCGCCCAGCTCGCGTCAACAACGCAGGACTGTCACCGCTGTAGAGCCCTCACCGGATGGCCGCCATCGGCATCGGACACAACCCCGCGGCGGCACTGGCATCCCCGCCCGGATGGACCGCCGAGACCCAGCCCAACACTGCCGCCGCCTTCCACCCTGCACCCCGGATGGACCGCCCGCAGCCCGAAAGTGGTCCCCCGCGGCCCCCTTGACTTCGCCCGAGGCCACCCGGCCCACCCGCTCTCACCAGGGAACTCCTTATGGACACCATCACCATCGGCGTCGGCCTACTGATCGCCGTTGTGCTATTGATCGCCATCGCCATGCTCTTTGTCGTCAGCCGGCTGTTCCGCAAGGTGGAGCAGGGCAAGGCGCTGATCGTCTCCCGGATGCGCAGAGTCGATGTCACCTTTACCGGGCAAGTGGTGCTTCCCGTCCTCCACAAGGCGGAGGTCATGGACATCTCGGTGAAGGCCATCGAGATATCGCGTACCGGCCGCGACGGGCTGATCTGCCAGGACAACATCCGCGCCGATATCCGCATCTCGTTCTTCGTCCGCGTCAACAAGACCGTCGAGGACGTCATCAAGGTCGCCCAGGCGATCGGCACCGCCCGCGCCAGCGACCAGACAACCCTCCAGGAGCTGTTCAACGCCAAGTTCTCCGAGGCGTTGAAGACCGTGGGCAAGCAGCTGGACTTCACGGACCTCTACACCAAGCGGGATGAGTTCCGGGACCGGATCATCCAGGTCATCGGCACCGACCTCAACGGCTACAGCCTGGAAGACGCGGCCATCGACTATCTGGAGCAGACGCCACTGGCGCAGCTCGACAGCAACAACATCCTGGACGCCCAGGGCATTCGGAAGATCACCGAGCTGACCGCCATCGAGCATGTGCGCACCAATGAGTTCCAGCGCAACGAGGAGAAGGAGATCACCCGGCAGAACGTCGACGCCCGGGAGGCGATCCTGGAGCTGGAGCGGCGCCAGGCCGATGCCGAGATCAAGCAGCGCCGCGAGATCGACACCGTAAGGGCCCGTGAGGAGGCCGAGACGGCAAAGGTGGTGGAGGAGGAGCGGCTGCGTTCGCAGAGCGCGTTCCTCAAGACCGAGGAGCAGCTGGGCATCCAGCGCGAGAACCAGAACCGCGAGGTCGCCGTCGCCGCGAAGAACCGCGAGCGGGTGATCGCCATCGAGACCGAGCGGATCGAGAAGGACCGGCTGCTTGAGGTCATCGCCCGGGAGCGGGAGACCGGGTTGACCCGGATCTCGGCGGAGAAGGAGTTGGAGGGCGAGCGCCGGGAGATCGCCGAGGTGATCCGGGAGCGGGTCGCCGTGGACCGTACGGTGGCCGAGCAGGAGGAGTCCATCAAGCGGCTGCGGGCCGTTGAGGAGGCCGAGCGCAAGCGCCAGTCGGTGGTCATCGCCGCGGAGGCCTCAGCCCAGGAGCTGCTGGTCAAGGACATCAAGGCGGCGGAGGCTGCGGAGCAGTCCGCGGTCCACCGGGCGGCCGAGGAGCTGACCCTCGCCGAGGCCCGCAGCAAGGCGGCCGATATGGATGCCCGCGCCAAGATCCGACTGGCCGAGGGGGTCCAGGCGGAGGCGGCGGCCGAGGGGCTCGCCGCCGTACGGGTCAAGGAGATGGAGGCGGGTGCCATCGAGAAGACGGGCCGCGCCGAGGCCGACGCGATGGCCGCGCGGCTCACCGCGGAGGCCGACGGCAACCGGGCGATGGCGCTCGCCGAGGCGACCGCCATCGGCGAGAAGCTGAAGGCCGAGGCCGCAGGCCTCACCGAGAAGGCCGCCGCGATGGCCGCGCTGGATGAGGCGTCCCGTACCCATGAGGAGTACCGACTGCGGCTGGCGGCGGAGAAGGAGATCCGGCTCGCCGGGCTCGATGTGCAGCGGCAGATCGCCGAAGCACAGGCGACCATCCTGGCGACCGGTCTGGAGAACGCCGACATCGACATCGTCGGCGGTGACTCGATCTTCTTCGACCGGCTGGTGCAGTCGATCTCGCTGGGCAAGGGCGTGGACGGCTTTATGCGGAACTCCCAGACCGCGCAGACGCTCGCCGGGCCCTGGTTGGACGGTTCGGCGTCCTTCACCGACGATCTGACGTCGATCCTCGGTTCGGTGTCGACCGCGGATGTACAGAACCTGACCGTCTCCGCACTGCTGATGAAGCTGATGAAGAGCGGCGGCGAACAGAGCGAGCAGAGCGGGCAGCTGGCGCAGCTGCTCGACGCGGCCAACCGGCTCGGCCTCGGGGACACGCCATTGGCCGCCCTGTCCGCGCCGACCGCGGTCAATGGGGTCACCAAGACCTGACGCCCGATCCGCCCGACCTGCCCGATACACGCGACCCATCCGATACGCATGATCCGTCGGGCTCAAGGGACTCAACGGGCGACGGGCCGGTCAGCGAGCCAGGACCGGTTCAACGGGCCGGAGCTCGGTTCAAACGGCCGGGCCCAGCTCGCCGAGGGTCTCTCGGGCGTCTCTCGGGCGTCATTCGGGGGCCTTCGGGGGCCGGGTCTCCGGGCCAGGCGCCGACTCAGAGCCAGGGCCCTGAGTCGGGGGAGGGGAGCAGCTGCCGCGCGGGGGGCGGCAGCTGCTCCCCGGTGCCCGTTCTCGCCCCCACGCCGCCTTGCCACCCACCGCCACCGCCACCGCACTTCGAGGGAGCTGAACCAGATGGAAACCGGTACGGACGCCGTGATGCCCGCAGAAGGACAGGGCGGCTCAGTGGGGTCGGCCGGGGCTCCCCACCCGACCGAGGACACCCCGGGCCCGCGTCCGGCGGACACCGGCCCGGGTGGGTCCGCCGGCAACGCACCGCCCGTACGCACCCAGGACGCGGATACCGCGGCCGCCACCATCGACGCCACCACCTATGAGGTGTTGCGCGATCGACTGCGAAACCGGGCGGCCGAGTTGGCGAACCGTGCCGAGGAGCTCAACACGGCCCGGGTCGCCGCCTTCGGTTCCACCGAGATGACGCTCACGGCCACCGAGCGGCTCACCACCACCTCGCCGGGCCACCCAAGGGACCTCGTGGCCATCGGCGACACCCTGCTCTTCGGCGTCGATCCATCCGCCGCGCTCAGCCCCCGTACCGCCGTATCCGATGTCTTCGCCCTCTACAGCCGGGAACTCGGGCCACTCCCCCACCACGCCGTGCCCGGCCTTCTCGACGATCCCGCCTTTGTCGCCGAGTTCGCCGCCCTCTGCCGCTACTACCAGGGCGCTCGCCTGCTGCGGTTGCGCCGGGTGGAGGATCGGCTGCTCGCTGTCTTCCGTACCGGCGACAAGGGCGAGGGCACGGATGAGCGGGCCGACGCGGTCCGGGTACTGCGCTGGGAGCTGGCCCAGGACGGCTCGGCCCGCTTCCTCGACGGGCGGGGCGATCGTGACCTCGCTCAGACACCCGCGTATGACATCGAGTGGACGCCGGTCGGGCGGGAGAGTCACGTCCTGGGCCGCCATCCCCATATCGCCATCGGTGAGGACGCCTATGTCTCCACCGTCGGCGGGTCATTGACCATCAAGACGGACAATGACACGGAGAGCGCGGACGGGGTGTACCGCGAGCCGGTCGACGAGCCCCTGCAGGCCCTCGCCGATGCCGAGGTGGGGTATGCCCGCGTCGGGGCGCTGCTGCTGTTGCGGATCAGGCCGTACAAGGAGGAGACCCGGCGCTATCTGGTGTTCAACACGGTCACCCGGACCGTGGCCAGGTTGGACGGTATCGGCCAGTCCTGTCGTCGGCTGCCCGATGACCAGGGGATCGTCTTCCCCGGCGGCTACTGCCTGGCCGGTGGGGAGGTGCGTGCCTTCGATGTGGACACGGCCGGATTGGAGTTCGAGACGGCGGTGCCTTCGCCCGGCGGCGAGGACGTGCTGTTCGTCTTCCAGACCAAGGCCGGTGGCCGGGCGCTGCTCCTCGCGTACAACACCATCCGCAAGGAGGCCGCGAGCCCGCTGAGTTGTGTGGGGTACGCGCTCTTCGACGACGGGACGCTCGTCGCGTTGCGGGACGGCCGGACCGATGAGCCCACGCGAATCCACCTGGTACAGCTCTGGCGCACTCCCTACGTCTCGGAGAACGCCTCGGAGAACGCCTCGGCGGCCCACTCCGGGCCGGGCGGCTCCGGACCCCTGGCGCGGATCGGCAACGCCGATCTGGTGCGGGGGATCTCGGACTGCCTGTCCATCGCCCGGCAGGCGATCGAGACGGTGCCGACCGCCGAGGTGTACCAGGCGCTGGTCGCGCTCTGCTCCCGTACCGTCGACCGCTGCCACTGGCTGGACGACCCGGACACCGGGGATCTTCGCACCCCGCTGGACGAGGTGCGGGCCACCGCCGAACAGGTGCTGGAGGAGTTCACCACCGTACAGGCGCTGACCCGGCAGGCGGCCGACTCGCTCGCCGGGACAACGGCTCGGATCACCCGGCTGGTCCGACGTATCCGAGGGGAGGCTCCGGCCACCGCGGAGGAGTGGGTGGCCCGGATCGCCGAGCTGCGGATCTCGCACGGCCAGCTGCTGGCACTGCGTGAGATGCGGTACGCCGACACCGCCGCGATCGACACCCTCGCCCTCGACATCGAGCAGGACACCGCGTCGGCCGCGCGTCGGGCCATGGCCTTCCTCCAGCGCGATGACGCGTTCGCGGGCTACCACGAGCAGGCCGACGAGGTCGCGGCCAGCGTGTCCGAGTTGCCGACCGCGGCCGCCACGGACAGCGCCGATGGAGAGCTGGCCCAGCGGGCCGAGGGGCTGCGTGCGCTGACCGAGTCCGTCACCGGCCTGGAGAGCGGCGAGACGACCGTACGCACCGGGATTCTGGAGCGGATCGCCGACGCCATGGGCGCGGTGAACCGGGCCCGAGCCACCCTGCGGGCCCGCCGCCGGGAACTGCTCGACCAGGAGGGCCGGGCCGAGTTCACCGCCGAGTTCGCCCTGTTCGCCCAGACGGTCACCGGGGCGCTGGCCGCCGCCGACACCCCCGACGGCTGTGACCACCAACTGGCCAGACTGCTGCCGCAACTGGAGGGCCTGGAGTCCAGGTTCGCCACCCAGGACGACTTCCTGGACCGGATCACCGAGAAGCGGACGGAGGTGTACGAGGCGTTCTCGGCACGCCGGAGCACCCTTCAGGACGCCCGTGCCCGACGGGCCCAGCGGCTCGCCGAATCGGCGGGTCGAGTACTGGAGTCGATCACCCGGCGGGCCGCCGCGTTGGAGAGCGCGGACGCGGTCCATGCCTACTTCGCCTCCGACCCGATGCCGGTCAAGGTCCGTCGTACCGCCGATGAGCTGCGGGAACTCGGGGATCAGGTAAGGGCGGACGAGCTGGTCGGGCGGCTGAAGGCGGCCCGTCAGGAGGCCGCGCGGGCGCTGCGGGACCGTACCGAACTCTTCACGGACGGTGGGGGCACCATCCGCCTCGGCAGCCATCGGTTCGCGGTCACCACCCGGGCGCCCGAGCTCACCCTCGTACCGGACGGCGATGGCGGACTCGCCTTCGCCCTCACCGGCACCGACTACCGGGCCCCGGTCACCGATCCCGCCTTCGCCGCCACCCGCCCCTACTGGACGCGCACCCTGCCGTCCGAGTCGACGGCCGTCTATCGGGCGGAGTATCTGGCAGCCCGGCTGCTGCCCGAGGCGGTGGCGGGCGCCGATCTGCCGACACTGGTGCGAAAGGCCGCGGAAACCTCGTATGACGAGGGCTATGAGCGCGGGGTCCACGACCATGACACGGAGAAGATCCTGCGGCTGGTGGTACGGCTGCGGGAAGGAGCGGGACTGCTGGCCCACCCGGCCACGGCACGGGCCGCGGCACAGCTGTTCTGGGCGCATGGGACGACCGCGCCCCAGCGAGCGGGGTGGGTGCGGCAGGCCGTTTCGCTGGCACGCGCCCAGGAGGTCTTCGGCGCGGTGCACGCGCTGGATGGTCTGCGGACCGAGGTCACGGCCGCCCTCGCCCGCTCCGAGCTGCCCGTGAGCCATCCGGGAGCGGCCCGCTATCTGGTGGCGGAGCTGGCGTCCGGGGAGTCCTTCACCACCGGTGGCACCGCCCGGACCCTGCTCGACAAGTTCGCGCGGGCGGTGGGTTCCAGTCCCTACAGCGACGACGTACGGGAGCAGTTGGCGGCCGGGGAGATCGCGGCGGCACACCGGCTGGTCGAGGGCTGGCTCACGGCCTGGGCGGATTCCTCGGGTGAGCAGGCCGACCCCGGGGATCTCGCGGAGGCCGTGGCCATCGAGCTCTGCCCCGAGCTGGGGCGCCATCAGGCGGACGCGCCGGTGACGGGGACGGTGACCGGGCTGCTCGGCGAGCACCCCCGGATCGTGCGCGGCTCGCTCACCCTGCGACTGGATGAGTTCCTCCTCCGAACGGAGGGTTTCGCGGCCGTCGAAGCGCCGGGGTTCCGGACCTATCAGCAGCTGCGGGGACGGCTGGCGACCGAGGAGCGCACCCGGCTGCGACTGGCCGACTACCAGCCGAAGGGGATGTCGGCCTTTGTCCGCAACCGCCTGGTGGACGAGGTGTATCTCCCCCTGATCGGGGACAGCCTCGCCAAGCAGTTGGGGGCGGCCGGGGACGCCCGCCGCACGGACAGCGGCGGACTGCTCCTGCTGCTGTCCCCGCCCGGGTACGGAAAGACCACGCTGGTCGAGTACGTGGCCGAGCGGCTGGGACTGCTACTGGTCAAGGTGGACGGTCCGGCGCTGGGCCGGGGCACCGTCTCCCTGGACCCGGCCCAGGCCCCGGACGCAGCGGCCCGCCAGGAGGTCGAGAAGATCGCGTTCGCGCTGGAGGCGGGGAGCAATGTGCTGCTCTATCTCGACGACATCCAGCACACGTCCCCCGAGTTGCTACAGAAGTTCATCCCGCTCTGTGACGCCACCCGCACCCTCAACGGACGCGATCTGCGCGGTAAGCGCTTCGCCGTGTGCATGGCCGGAAACCCCTATACGGAGTCCGGGCAGCGCTTCCGCATCCCCGACATGCTCGCCAACCGGGCCGATGTGTGGGATCTCGGCGATGTGCTCACCGGCAAGGAGGACGCCTTCGCCCTGAGCTTCGTCGAGAACGCCCTGACCTCGCATCCGGTCCTCGCTCCCGTGGCGGGACGGGAACGGTCGGATCTGGAACTGCTGGTACGACTGGCCTCCGGGGACCCCACGGCACACCGCGATCGGTTGAGGCATCCCTACACACCGCAGGAGCTGGACCGGGTGCTGGCGGTGTTGGGGCATCTGCTGACCGCCCGTACGACGGTACTCGCGGTGAACAGCGCCTACATCGCGTCGGCCGGCCAGACCGATGCCACCCGCACCGAACCGCCGTTCCGCCTCCAGGGCTCGTACCGCAACCTCAACCGGATCGCCCAGCGGATCAATCCCGTGATGAACGCCGCCGAGGTGTCCGCGGTGATCGATGACCACTACGCGGGCGAGGCCCGCACCCTGACCGCTGACGCGGAGGCGAATCTGCTGAAGCTGGCGGAGCTTCGGGGACGGCTGGGGGCGCGGGGCGCGGCCCGCTGGGATGAGATCAAGGCCGCCTATGTGCGGGGGACGGAGGGGGACGCGCTGGGGAAGGCGGTGGCGGCCCTGGGGGTGCTGGCGGAGAGGCTGGCGGGGGTGGAGTCGGCCATCGCGGGGCGGGGGGCCGGACCGGGCGCGGCTGAGCGGGGGCCGGGGCCGGGGCTGCGCTAGCCCCGGCCCGGCTCGACCGGTCTCGGTGCCGGTCTCGGTGCCGGTCTCGGTGCCGGTCTCGGTGCCGGGTCCTGCTCTGACTCCGGCCGTGGTTCCTGCTCGGGGGCCTACTTCCCCTTCGCCGGGCAGCGGGTGTCGCGCTCCGGACGCTCACCAGTGGTCAGAAAGGCGGTCACCGCGCGGTCCCCGCAGACGTTGCCGATGCCGAGATAGACCGAGTGGCCCCCCTGGTCCACGCTGACGAGCCGGGCCCGGTCACCGAGCGCCGTCCGCATCCTCAGCCCGCCGAAGTGCGGTGTGGACGGATCACGAAGGCTCTGGATCATCAGGATGTTGGAGGGCCCCTCGTCGGTGATGCGCGTCGGCTCATCGGCCGGTGCGTCCTTCCAGAACGCACAGGGTGTGATGTTCCGCGGGAACCCCGCGGTCAGCGGATACGCGGCACGATCGGCGGCCACCGCGCGCCGGTAGGAGGAGACTCGGCCGGGCCACCGGGCGTCATTGCAGATGACCGCCATGGTGACCGCCGCGGCCTCATCGCTCATCGGCTTCACCAGGTCGTCCGACAACACCGGCCGTACCGTCGGGTCCTGTGCGGCCCTGATCAGCCGGGCCAGTTGGGGGAACACCGCATCGCTGTAGAGGGAGACATGGAGGGCCTGCCGCAGCAGGTTTCCGGTGAGGGGGACACCCGGTGTCGTGGTCTGCTTCGGCTCCCGGTCCAGAGACCGCGCCAGCTTCAGAAACCCGGGCCGGATGTCCTTCGCCCGCTCCCCCAGCCCCAGCCCATCGGCGTCCCGGTCCGGGTGCACGGCCCAGGCCGCGAAGTCGGGGAAGCGATCCTCGACGGCCTGCCCCGTATTGGCCAGCCAGCCCCGGGCCACCCGCCGCGGATTGGGGTCGCCACTGCTGTCCAGCACCCAACGATCGGTCCGCCGCGGGTACTTCTGGGCGTAGACCGCGCCCACATAGGTCCCATAGGAGTTCCCCACGGCGGACAACTTCGCGACCCCGAGCGCCTTGCGGAAGCTCTCGATGTCCCGTACTTCATTGGCGGTGCTGAGGCTGCGGAGTACCGGGCCGCCCGCGCGGTGGCAGGCCTCGGCGATCCTTCGGGAGCGTGCGACGTTCTCATCGATCCGGCCGTCGGCCGCGGGCCAGGACCGCAGATTCGGCAACCGCCGATCCTCCGCCGCAAGCCCGCAACTGGCGGTGGTGCTGCCGCCGACCCCCCGGGGATCAAAACTGACGACGTCATAGGCCCCCTTCAGCTCCCGCTGGAGGGCAGCCCCTTTCTGCGTCAACCGCTGCACCCCGGATGACCCCGGCCCCCCGGGAATCACGATCAACGTCCCCCGCCGCGCCTCGGGCCGGTCACTGGGGACACGGGAGACCGCGAGTTTGATGTGCTCTCCCCCGGGATCGCGATAGTCGATCGGCACCGACAGCTCGGCACACTCCTGCACCTGGGGACCCCCCGGCTGAGCACAGGACTTCCAGAAGAGCTGCCCTGGGACCGAGGTGCCCGGCGCCGCCTGGGCAGCGGGGGCGACGACACCGGTGAGGGTGGCGGAGAGGGCGAGGAGAAGCGCGGGAGTGGAGGAGTAAGTCGTCATGGCTAGAGGGTTGTTGATCCGGCGGCAGAGGCCCATCCGGATGGCCGGTGGACGGGGGTGGGGGTAACCCCCGGGGCGGGGGCGCCAAGCCATCTCCGTGGCTCATCCAAGAGCGCCACGTCCATCTCCCGTGTCGCTGCGAGGAGTAGCGTTCTGAGTGTCTACGTCAGAACGGAGTGCTGACGTGCCGGATTCAGATGACGGACACACTTCCCCGGACACCTTTGCTCAGCGGGTCCGACGAGCCAGAGAGCGGCGGGGATGACCCGAGCCGCAGCGGCTGAACGAGTTGGCCACTCGTACGAGTGGTGGAAGAGCATCGAGTCGGGTCGGCTGCTCATGCCACGGCTGCCGATGCTGATGCGGATGGCCGACGTGCTGGGCGTTGATTCCCTCGCCGATCTCACCGGCGACGACCGTGTCACCGCGTCCGCCTACAGCAACGCGTCTCACCCTTCGCTGAGCAGGGTGAAGGACTCGCTCACCACATACTCCTTCCGTTCCTCAGGCGCTGAACCTCACGGTGAGGAGGCGTTGCTGGCACGAGTACGACAAGCGTGGCTGCTGTGGCACGGCATCGGAGACCATCGCACGCACACTGCCGACGTCCTTCCCACGCTCCTCCTCGACCTTCAGCACGCGGCCCGTGCATGAGTCTGACCGTGGAACCGTCGAAGATCGGTGTGATTCGCCGCGTTGTCATAGACCGACTCCACGATCTCGGGCATGGATCGGCTGCCCCCGATGTGGGGCTGGTGGTGACCGAACCGCTCGCCAACGTCCACAAGCACGCCGAAGGCGTCTGCCATCTGGAGATCGAGCCCCAGGGCGAGCGGTTGGTCCTGCGTCTCAGCGACACCGTCCACGCCCCACCCACCACGCGCCGGCATTCCAGTTCAGCGGAGACCGGGCGGGGGCTGCTCCTGGTGGAGGCGCTGACCGAACGCTGGGAGTCCGGCGTCACATCGACCGGCAAGGTGGTGACCTGCACCTTCCGTGCCTCGACCGAGCCAACCCAGGCAGGGCTGCCCAGATGAACACAACACCCCCGGAGGCGGACCCGACGGAACCCACCCCGGGGGAGGACGCACCGGACATCTCCCGAACCCACCGTAGGGGTTTCGCCCTCGCTTCCTCGCCCTGGTCATCGCTCTCGTGTGTGCGCTTCTGCGGACCCTGAGGGCTTAGCGCTCGGGGCAGAAGGAGAGTGCAGCCCTGTTGATCGAGAGTTGGGCCGTGAAGCAGCATCCGGACTGCCCGCCCCGTGGGGGGCCACATCGCTCATGAATGTGAAGGGGCAGGACCCCTTTCCCGGTGTCACGGTGTCGACGGGGACGCCTCCAGCGGGGGCGGCGCGGGAACCACAGCGGGGGTCGCCATGCCATTGTCCTCCAGCGCGAACTCGTCCAGTTCGACACTGCGGACCAGAACACCCGGCAGGTCCACGAATCGACTCAGTGCGTCCGCGATGGCTTCCGTCAGGGTCTCGGCATCGAAGGAGCACATGAACCGGGAGTAGCCCGGCCCCTCCACCAGGCTGATGCGACCGTCATGGAAGCTGGCCAGCTCCGTCAGAGCGTCATCCTGCTCTTCGGTGAGAGCGTCCTGAAGGACCAGGTTGAAGTACCAGTTACGCACAGTTCGTATGCCTCCGTGTGAATCGATTGATGTCACGCGCCTCATCCTCCTGGTTCTGCGGGGTGCAGGGCACCTTGTACCTGTCGTTGCACGGGCAGCAGATCAGATACCCCCATCGATGACCCCTCCCGGTACGGGTCACCTTGAGGCCTACCGCCTCCGCCCTCTTCAGGGCCGCTTCAACATCCTTCTTCTGATGCCGGTCGCCGAGTGCCATGCCACCACGTTCTACGCGCCGAACGACGGGAGAGGCTGCCCAGTGGGAGGCATACCGCCCGAACGAGCTACCCCCTGGGCTCTTGTTGTCAAGCTACCGCCGGAGCCGTCCGGACCGGCGGCCGTTCGGCGTCCTCAGCCGCCACATCGGCCAGAGCAGGGCCGTCCACCTGAACACAACACGACCGAAGGCGGACCCGACAGCACAGACCTCCGGGGGCCGCGGCAAGGATGTCGCCCGGGTCACCGTCGAGGCTGTCCGGGCGCTGGGCCACTGTTGGGCCGGGTGGCGGCGCCATGCGCCGCGAGGGCGGCGTCCTGAGGCCGGTTTCCCCCGGCTGGGGGACCAGCCATACTGGGTGAGCCGGGTGACTGACCTGGGCATGGGCGCGGTACCCGACCGACGGTCCGACCCCGACCGCCGAGTCCCTGTCAGCCGCGCTCAGGACCGCCCTGACCTCCGGAACCGACGTACGAGCGACCGCCGTGGCCGGCACGATCCGCACCGATGGGACCACGGTGGCCAAGGAGCTGTTGCTCGACACGATTCGACACGACTCAAGACGACTCAAGACGATGAGCCGAGAGAGGCCGCCAGTGCCCGCGTGAACACACGGGATCATCGAGCCAGGACACGAGAACCCACGAACCCTGGCAACCTGAACCGACGACGGCCACCGGGTCCATGTCAGGCGGAGCGCTGCCCGCCACGGCCACCAGGTGCGTCAGCCCGGTCCAGACGCCTCGCTGCGCGCAATGGTTGCAAGCGGCCTCAGATCGGAGCCTCTGCATGACCCCCCTGACCACCAGCGCGTTTGACCTTCCCGACCGGCTCGCCGCCAAGGCTGACCCGCAGCTGATCGCCGACGACGAGCGGCATTTCGCGGCCATCGCGGAGTGCCTTCAGCAGTCGATCACCGAGCTGTCCGACCATCTCGACGCCGTGCGCAAGGCGCCCGGCGGCGGCGGCCAGCAGGCGATGGACCGGGATCTGGAGGTTCACCGGGTGACCGCTCGGCTGCGCACCCTGGGGCGCTTCGGTCTGGATCTCTGTCTCGGGCACATGGTCAGCGCGGAGGGCTCCGAGCCCGTGTACGTCGGACGGCTCGGCCTAGCGGACAGCTCGGGTCGCCGGCTGCTGCTCGACTGGCGCTCCCCCGCGGCTGAGCCGTTCTTCGGCGCCACCCACGCCAACCCGATGGGTCTGGCGAGCCGCCGTAGATACCGCTGGACCCGCGGCCTGATCAGCGACTACTGGGACGAGGTCTTCGCCTCGGACGGGTTTGCCGGGCACGCGGCGCTCGACGACCAGTCCGCCTTCATCGCCAGCCTGGGCAGCAACCGGTCGGCACGGATGCGTGATGTGCTCGGCACCATCCAGGCGGATCAGGACGCCATCATCCGCGCGGGTTCCCGTGGCGCGCTCGTGGTCGACGGCGGCCCGGGTACGGGGAAGACCGTCGTCGCGCTGCATCGCTCCGCCTACCTCCTCTACTCCGACCCTCGCCTGGGCCACCGCCGGGGCGGCGTGCTGTTCGTCGGTCCGCACCAGCCCTATCTGGGCTATGTCGCCGATGTGCTGCCCAGCCTCGGTGAGGAGGGCGTACAGACCTGCACCCTGCGGGATCTCGTCGCCGAGGGAGCCGCAGCGACGGTCGAGGCCGACCCGCAGGTGGCCCGGCTGAAGTCGTCCGCGAAGCTGGTGAAGGCGATCGAGACGGGCGTGAGGTTCTACGAGGAGCCGCCCACCCAGGGCATGACGGTCACGACCCACTGGTCCGACATCTGGCTGAGCGCCGACGACTGGGCCGCGGCGTTCGACGCGGCGGAGCCCGGCACTCCCCACAATGAGGCGCGCGACCAGGTCTGGGAGGAGCTGCTCACGATCCTGGTGGACAAGCACAACGACGGCGCCTCGGCCGCCATGCTCCGCAAGTCGCTGCCGCAGAACAGGGAGCTGCGCACGGCCTTCCACCGCGCCTGGCCGCTGATCGAAGCGGCAGACCTGGTGGGAGACCTGTGGACGGTACCCGCCTACCTGCGCAGGTGCGCTCCCTGGCTCAGCCCCGATGACGTGGCGCGGTTGCAGCGCGCGGACGCCCAGGCCTGGACGGTGTCCGACCTGCCCCTTCTGGACGCGGCCCGGCAGCGGCTGGGCGATCCGGGGGCATCGCGGCGCAGGCGTCAGCACGCCGCCGCTGTCGCCGCCGAGCGCGAGCGCATGTCCAAGGTCGTCGACCGACTGCTGGAAGCCGACGACGACGGCGAGGGTGTGATGACGATGCTGCACGGCAACGACATCAAGAACGCCCTGATCGATGAGACCGCGCTGTCCAGTGTCGAACCGGACCTGCTCGCCGGCCCGTTCGCCCATATCGTGGTGGACGAGGCTCAGGAACTGACCGACGCGCAGTGGCAGATGCTGCTACTGCGCTGCCCGTCCCGGAGCTTCACCATCGTCGGGGATCGCGCCCAGGCCAGGCACGGGTTCACGGAGTCGTGGCAGGAGCGGCTGGAGCGGATCGGGCTCGACCGGATCCGTCTGGCGTCCCTGAGCATCAACTACCGGACGCCGGAGGAGATCATGGCGGAGGCCGAGCCGGTCATCCGGGCCGCGCTCCCCAACGCGAATGTGCCGACCTCGATCCGCAGCAGCGGTATCCCCGTCGTCCATGGATCCACCGCGGATCTGAGCTCGATCCTGGACACCTGGCTCGCCGCGCACGCGGATGGGATCGCGTGTGTCATCGGCGATCCCACCTTCCGGACGACCTCTCGCGTTCGGTCGCTGACCCCGGAGCTGTCGAAGGGGCTCGAATTCGATCTGGTCGTCCTCGTCGACCCGGAGGGGTTCGGCAAGGGCATCGAGGGTGCGGTCGACCGCTATGTCGCGATGACCCGGGCGACCCAGCGACTCGTCATCCTCAACAGCCCCTGACGCCGGTCGGATGAAGGGCCTTGGGGCCGAGTCGACCGGGGCTGTCGATACCGGTCCCCACCGGGGCTGCCCGGCTCGCCGCGCCCGTCAGCCCTTCACCTCGGCCACTTGGCGGGCCCTGCTGTCCAGTTCCCGTACCGCCCGCACCTGCCGGTAGGGCGCGATGCGCCTGCGCATGGTTCGGAAGTGGTCATCACCCCGGGCGGTGGAGAGCTTGGTGTAGTCGTCGAGGAAGGCTCCCCAAGTGCCGCAGGCCTCCTCCAGGTGTCCCAGCTCGAACTGGCGTTGTGCGAGTACGGCATTGGCGTGCACCCTGCCTTGCCGCTGCTGTCGCGGCTGGGCCCTCAACGATTCCTTGAGGGCCGCGATGGAACCCGGGAGGTCCTTCATCTCGTACAGCACATGGGCGATGTGGAACTGGTACGCGGACCTGTCGTACCCACCGATCGCCTCTCGCCGTGAGTCGGCCCTGGCGAGCGCGGCCTCCGTCTCCCGGAGCCGGGAGAAGGCCTGTTGGCCGTCCCCGACCATGGAGGCCGCATGCGCCTGCTGGCCGCGCAGGAAGGCCACCAGTCGGGGGCTGGCCTTCGGCGCCGCCTCGGCCGCGGAGTCGGCCAGCTCCAACGCCTTCCGCCCATGCCCGAGGCTCGAAGCCTGAAGGCTCATCCCCCGCAGGGTCCGGCAGTACGTCACATGGTCGTCCGCCTCGCCGGCCAGCCTCAACGCCTTGATGTAGTACCTCTGCCCCAGGCCGTGCTCCCGCTCGTACATCGCCATCCAGCCCGTCAGATACGTCAGATCCGAAGCGGCGGACAGCATGTCGGCACGATCCTTCTCACTCGCCGACGCGCGCAGATACGGCAGTACGGTGTTGACGAGGAAGGCGGCTGCCATGGGTCGGGCGAGGCCTCCTCCCAGTTCGTCGAGGATGTCGGCGATGCGATCGGTGATGGCCCGAACGGTCGCCACATCACCGGCGCCGATACGGCTGGCCGTCTTGGCCGTGCGCACCCGTTCCCCGGCATGTGCCACATCGGCGAACAGCGGGACGGAGAGCGCCGCCGAATACAGGCCTGCTGTCAGTACTCCGCGGCGCGACGGGTCCATATCGGCCCTTCCGAGATCCAGGAGGGATTCGACAGTGCTGCCGCTGGCAGCCGCTTCCTTCCCCTTCGGTGGCCGAAGACCGGCTTCCGGGTAACTCAGGGTGCGGCCGAGCTTGCGTCCCAGCGTTTCGAGGATGACACCTCTGACCTGCTCCCTCGGCTGGGTACCCGCAAGCCAATGGGAGACGGCGGACTGGTCGTACTTCAGTGTGAGACCCACCTGGGCGCCGGTCCGGTTCACCGCGGCAGCAAGCTGCGTCCGTGACCATCGCGCCTGTTCAAGCAGGGATTCAAGGCCTTCATTGCGCTGTTTGTGGGTCGTGTCGACCATGGCAACTCCCCCGGAGAATTCATGACTTTCACGGTCACGCCTCTCAACACGGTACCCTCCCGCACACATTACGCAGTTGGCTCTGCACTGTCCGCGATCAGGAGTGGGCACAAGGAGACGCGGTGATTGCTGTGCCAGCAACAGCTGACCTACTGAACATGACCCCGACCATGGAGTCATGGGTGATCGGCCCCATCCGGCGGACCGTCATAAACCGTCTCCCCGAACTCGGGCAGGACAACCTCGCACACACTGCCGGTTCGCGGCAGAACGGGTGGGGGCTCGCGAGACGACGGGCTGAGCAACCAAGGGCGGGCACCACCGGGACCTGCGAAGCCGCGGGCCGCGGCTGGTGTAACGCGTCGGCTCCGAACAGGGCAGAGGCGGCGCGATGAGCGAAACAGAACACCGACCGGACACGGACACCCGCCCCTACCCCGATGATCCACCGAAGGTCGGACCGGCTCATCAGGTCGTCTTCGTACTCGCCGTGCTGGCCCTCGTCGGCTCTCTGGTGATCGCACTCCTACGCAGCGCGGGGGGTGACGCGCCGTGACCGGGGCAAGGGACATCACCGCGGTGGGGACAGGACCGCAGGCCGGTGCGGGTCCGAGGCCCCACCGCCGCACGGTACGAGGACCCGCGCCCACTTCAGAACCCCGCAAACGGGTGTACACGGCGCTCAGGAAGCACTGGGCGCACCGCGCCAGGGCATGAGCAGGTGGAGGAACCGTCCATGGGAAGGCCGCTGGAACACATCCGGTGGCCCACCGCCGATCTGAGGAGACCGTATGCCCGCCGCCCCACTGACCAGCGCCGAACTCGATCAGGCCCTTGCCGAGCTGCCCGGCTGGAGCGTGCGGGACGGCAAACTCACCGCGTCGTTCGAGATCAAGCGCGGCGATCTGCCGCCGTTCTATGTGGCGGTGGCCGCCGCCGAGGATGAGGCCAACCACCACGCCTATGTCGACATCATCCACGGGACGATCGGCTTCGCCCTCAACACCCATAACGCCGGTGGGGCGATCACCTCTCAGGACACCGCGCTCGCCACCCGCATCACCGCCCTGGCCGCCCAGCACGGGGCTGAGATCGAGAACGGCTGAGCCCGGGGCCTTCGGAAGAAGGGGCGGTGGTTCCCGCTAGTTCCCGGCTCGCGCGGAGGGGGTCTCGCCGGCCTGGGCCTGGCGGGAGCGCTCGGCGAACATCGCGGCCCAGTCGGTGACCTGGGCATCGGTGGGGCGGTTGCCGCCGAGTCCACCGGTCTCGATCACCAACACCGTGGTGCCCACCCGGACCTGGATCATGGCGCTGGTGCCCATGCCGGGGCGTTCGCCGCGCTGGGCGTCGCGTTGCTCACCGACCGGGCCAAGGGTGATCGGTTTGTGCGGCGGCGGTACCTGACGGGCGGTGGCGGCCCACAGATTGCTGTAGGCGGCCTGCGCGGCCCGGGTGTCCCGGTAGGCGTAGACGAGGAAGGCGGCGGTTCCGGCGTCCTCCTTCAGCAGGAGGGCGTTGGTCAGGTACGCAAGGCCCTCGCAGCTGGGATTGCTCCTGGCGCAGTAGCCGCCGGGAAGCGGCTTCCTCATGTCCTCGGTGAGGGGGCCGCCGGTCTTGCGCCAGCCGGGGAGCGCGTCCATGGGCATGAGCGCGGTCAGTTCCGCCTCGGTGAGGGCCTTGGGACGGATCGGAGCCGGCGGACTCGCCTTCGCCGGATCGGACTGCTCGGGAGACGGACCCTTGGTGCTCGGTTCCTCGGCGGGCTTGGCGGGCTCGGTAGCAGCCGGCTTCTTGGCGTCCGGCTTCCCAGCCGCCGAGTCCGACCCGCAGCCCGTGAGGAGCAGTACCCCCGCGGCGGTGGCCGCGACCAACCGTCCGTATCCCTTGACCATGGCATTCCCCCCAGGTGTGCTGGCCATCGATCATAGGGACGGTCGAACATCTGTCTACGGTTTCACCCAGGGGTACTCGGGTCGCTTGCGTTGAGGTGGGCCAGGACCTGTTGGCCGCGCGGTGAGAGCCGATAGCCGATCTCCAGGCTCTCGGTGAGGCCGTACTCCTTGAGCCTGCGCACATCGGACTTGAACCGGGGTAGTTCACGACCGAGGGCTTCGGCGAGTTCCCGAGCGGGCACCGCCGGGTTCTGATCGATCAGCCGCAGCACCACCCTGGTCCAGGGGCCCCGCTTGCTGCGGGCGTCGATCTGGATGAGGCGGGCGGCTTCCCCGTCGAGTTCCCGCGGGGACAGAGCGGCTTCGTTTCGCAACTCCGCTCGGGGATCGGTGCCCGCGAAGCGGATGCCGATGCGGTGGATACGCCGGTCCTCGCCCTGCCTCAGGCTCTCCAGCAGCTCCCCTTTGCTGTCGAAGCCCGCACGGCGGACATCCGCTGCGGTTATCTCCTGCTCGGTCACGATCTCCACATCGCCGAACTCGATGATCCCCACTGCCGTCCGCACCGATCCGCCACTTCTGACCTCGGCCTCACGCCAGCGCCGAAAGGCCAGCTCCACCTCACCGGTGACCACACGGTCCAGCACATCCCGCCGAAACAACATGGACTGCTCCTCCCCTCCATCGATCCGATCAACGCGCCCGCTCGGTGCTCCCGATCAACGCGCCCGGTCAGCGCGTCCGCTCGGTGCGCCCGGTCAGCGCGTCCGCTCGGTGCGCCCGGTCAGCGCGTCCGCTCGGTGCGCCCGGTCAGCGCGTCCGCTCGGTGCGTCCGTTCGGTGCGTCCGAGGCACCAGTCTCCGAGCAAGCGCCGCCGGTACGCCAGCCACCCGCCGTCCGACGCACTGCCCGTACCGGCCCGAAACCATCGATCACCGCATA
Organism: Streptomyces albipurpureus; assembly: GCF_023701525.1. Lineage (GTDB taxonomy): Bacteria > Actinomycetota > Actinomycetes > Streptomycetales > Streptomycetaceae > Streptomyces > Streptomyces albipurpureus. The sequence continues at coordinate 204,788 of NZ_JAMQAW010000009.1, read as the reverse complement.
GGACACGGGCCCGGTCCATGGAGTGATGCTGTTGGTTAATCCGGGCCGTGCGTGACGTCGGCCTTCAAGACCCGGTTGTGGTCTTGAAGGCCGACGTTGTCGTATGGGGTGGGTGCGGGTGTCGATGCAGCCGAAGGGGTCTGAGGAGATCCCGGTGGAGACGGTGCGGGTAGCGCGGGCAGCGTTCCCGAAGGGGAGCCTGGCAATCCGGGTGCGGGACGAGTTAGGTGTCCTGTTCACCGATGAGCAGTTCGCGGGCCTGTTTGCGGTGCGGGGCAAGCCTGCCTGGTCGCCGGGGCGGCTGGCGCTGGTGCTCGTGTTGCAGTTCGTGGAGAGGCTGACCGACCGGCAGGCCGCAGAGGCGGTGCGGGCTCGGATCGACTGGAAGTACGCGCTGGCACTGGAACTGGCCGATCCGGGGTTTGACTTCTCCGTGCTGTCGGAGTTCCGGGACCGGCTGGTCACCGCCGACGGCGGTCGGCCGGTGTTGGACGGAATCCTGGCCGCCGCCCGGGAGAAAGGGCTGCTCAGCCGTGGTGGCAAGGCGCGGACCGACTCCACGCATGTGCTGTCTGCGGCTCGAGACCTGAACTGGCTGGAGCTGGTCGGAGAGAGTCTGCGGGCGGCACTGAACGCGGTGGCGCGCACCGAACCGGACTGGCTCAGCACGCACGCCCTGCCGGACTGGTTCACGCACTACTCGACCCGGATCGAAGACTCCCGTTTCCCCAAGGCCCAGGCCAAGCGGGCCGAGGTGGGACGCCGGATCGGCAGGGACGGAATGCGGCTGCTGGAGATGATCTGGACCGATGACGCTCCCGTGGCGCTTCGGGCACTGCCGGAGGCGGAACTCCTGCGGCAGCTGTGGATCCAGCAGTTCCACTTGGTGGAAGGCGAGGTGGAGCGGCGGGACCCAAAAGACCGGCCACCGGGCGCAGAACGCCTGGTCACCCCCTATGACGTCCACGCCCGGGGAAGCGTCAAACGCGACATCTTCTGGGACGGCTACAAGGTCCATCTCACCGAGACGTGCGAGCCGGGGACGGTGCACCTCGTGACGAATGTGACCACCACCGCCGCCACCGTGCCCGACGACCGCATGGCCGCCGTCGTGCATGCGGGCCTTGCGAGGCGGGACCTGCTACCCGGCGAGCACTGGGTCGACACCGGCTATGCCAATGCCGGGGCCCTGGCCGCCGCCCAGCGTGATCACGGCGTCGCGCTGCACGGACCGATGAGGTCCGTGACCGTCCCGCACGCCCGCGGCGAGGCCGCCTACGGGCAGGACGCGTTCACCATTGACTGGGACAACCAGCATGTGACCTGTCCGAACGGTGTCACCAGCACACAGTGGCACCAGCGTCGTTCGGAAGACGGGCTGCCGACCATCCGGGTCCGGTTCTCTCCGGCCGATTGCCGCACCTGCCCTCAGCTGCGGGCATGCGTCAACTCCCCCAAGGCTCAACGTCGGGAGATCAACCTCAAACCCCGCGAGGAATACGCAGCGCTTCAGCAGGCCCGCAAGCTCCAGCAGACCGATGAGTGGAAGGACCGCTACAAGATCCGTGCCGGGGTCGAGGGCACTGTCTCCCAGGCAATACAAGCCTGCGGTCTGCGCAGATCCCGCTACCACGGCCTGGCCAAGACCAGCCTCCAGCACCAGCTCACCGCCGCCGCGATCAACCTCATCCGCATCAGCGCCCGGCTCAGCGGCCAGCCCCATGCCCGCACCCGCACCAGCCACCTCGCAGCACTTCGCCCCGCCGCATAACGACGGGGCGAAGCAACCAGGCCCGAATTGACCAACAGCGTCCTCAAAGGAGTGGCCGGGCCCGCGCGCCGTTTCCATTGGAAACGGCGGCCAGCTTCGGCAGCAGATCCTTGAGAGTGTCACCCATGGCGGCGAAGGCGATGTCCTTGTCCCGTGCGTCCATGGTCCGCTCGTCCCTGGGGTGTCCGCTCTGGACATGGATCTCACAGTCGAGATTGCTGTCCCGGACGATCATCCGAAGGTCGTCCTTCCAAACGCCCTTCTCAGCGGAGACAAAACGGAACGCCTGGCGCCCGACCCCGGGTACGGCGACGGTGCCGTTCTTGTCGGTGACCGCCGACTCCTTGGCGTACTCGTGCATCCTGATGGCCTCGCCGACCTGAGCCCAGGCGGTGCAGTGGACGACGGCACGGGCGTACCGATCCCTGCCATTGCCGAGCGACTGCTTGCACTCGGAGCCGCTGCTCTTCGCCGGATCGGCACCGGTCTCATGGGATGCCGCCTTGCCACGGAGGGGACCGACGGCGGTCGCCAGCTCACTGAAGTCGATGACATCACAGAGACGGTTGGGCGGCTGATAGCTGCCGGGCCCGTTGGTACGTTCGGCCTTCGGTGTCGGCTTCGGCTTCGCGGACTCCTTGCCGTCCCCGCCGCAGCCGACCAGCGCCACCGCCATCGCGGCCACCAGCAGAGCGCGGCCAGAACTGCCCAGCGTCGTACGGAACATGGCACTCCCCGGGGGGTGATCGCGATGGACTTCCCGGGGAAGGCTAACGGACCGAACGCCGCCGGGACCGGCGCAGCGGGAAGCCGAGGACGCGATGCTCGACGACATCGCCCGTGCTAGCGGCCTGGACACCCCGCGGTGAGCGAACCGGCGGGCCGGGACCTCCGCAGTCCGGCCCGGTGGCACGCGGCCCCTGGCTCGGAACCCCGCTGTCCCAGAAGGAGCCACGGGAGTGGTCCGCGGGGGAACCGGCGCCGGTCCCAGACCTGTCCCAGTCGATCGCCGCCCTCATCCACGCCGAGCAGCAGGCCCTGGCAAAAGAACTCCGGTCCCTCGCCGACCAGATACGGGCCGCCGAACGTTGCGAGGAAACCTCCGACGGCTTCAACGACGGAGTGACCTGGGCCCTCCTGTGGATCGAGAACACCGCCAACAGACTCACCCGAGCACAGACCCACCCCTGAGTAACCGCACACGCCACTGGCCAGCGGCTCCCCCAAGCCTGTCGTCGTAGGACGTCAGGTGGCGGTGCTGTGGTTCTGCTGTGGTTCCCCAGTTGATCGAGCCCACGTGGGTGTTGTCCTGGGTGGGGCACTGGGGCCTGGTCGACGAAATGACCGCACTGAGCATCTGAAGCAGACTTCAGGGAACCACCTGCTGAGACCGGACTCAGTCAGTATCAGCACCGCCGTTGAGGCGAGATGTCTGGAGGAAGTCCTGCAGTTCCTCTGTCTTCTGGTCGAATTGACGGTCCAGGAGGGAGATCGGGGCGCGCAGGAAGACGCTCCGCCCGTCCCTCAGGGACACCCGCACCCGGTCGATGCCCGCGCTGCGGCGTACGGTGATGTCGCGGACGTCCGTCCAGTCGGCCCTACCCCGATCGCCCTTTGCGAAGGTAACGAAACGCGGCGTGGCGGTGACCGCCTCCGGGCGCGGCAGTACCAGGACGCCCAGAGCGGCTAAGCCGATCACTCCCAGATGGTTCCGTATTCCCGCGACGGTCACCGGCTCACCCGTGACCAGCGGGATGCCCTGGAAGAGCAGCTCACCGAGCAGCAGTGCGCTGGTGAGCGGGAGAGCGAACTGCGCGGTGCTTAACCGGTAGCGGACCGTCCGCCCGTTTGCGTCGTCACTGCTGTCGGCCCCGCCCCGACCCGCTGGCCCATCCGACATTCCCTGACGTTCCATACCGACCATCGCTTCTTCCTTGTACCCGGCGCTGGTGGCGCC
>NZ_JAMQAW010000009.1:157267-201028 GCF_023701525.1 Streptomyces albipurpureus | reverse complement strand
GCCACCAGCAGGTCATGGGACCTAGCGACCGAGAGGCCGCCGTACCCCTATTTCTTACAGTGCTTGTGCCTCTTGCTCACGTTTCCGGGCTTGGTCGCAAGGCCGCACGGCCACGCGACTTCATTGGTGTCCAACCAGCCTGTGTGTGCTTGGCCACCGACGACTGAGCGGGCACGAGACCCTGCCTGGTGGACAAGCGGGGTCCCGGGCCGCGTGGGCTATTGGCCTCCGGCTTGCCAGAGAGCTACCGCCAGTGCAGTGCAGGATGCTACTGCGGCAAGGGATGGTAGAGGCCAGCGGTTCCGCTCAAGAGCGTCTAGACGCTCCTCGTGATCGCTGAGGGTTCTGTCTGTCTGATCGGCCCGCTGGAGCAGGAGTGCCAAGTCGCCGCGTGTCGTGGCGAATCCGACGTCGATGGATCGGCGGAGGCGTTCGAGCTCGATCGGTGTGCTGGTGTCAGGGCCCTCCTTGAGTGTCATTCAGTCACCTCTGTGCGCGCCAGTGTCGGTCCGGGACACGAGGACAGTGGGTCTCCACTTTCCGGTCGGGAGTTTCCTCTCTCTTTTCCCTTGCTAAAGGTGGAGCTTTACCTGCGGGGCGTACGGTGTCTTTGTTGAGGGAGACCTTGACGGCTCGTCCTGGGGCGGCGGCACTTCCACTGCCGCCGCCCCAGTTGTGAGCTGTCAGCTCCGTGGGACCTTTAGTTGGTCCCAGGTGGTTTTGCCGGGCCAGCCGTCTGCCGCGGTGCCCGTGTAGCCGAGCTTCTGCTGCCAGTTCTGGTAGGAGAGACGATCAGCCTCAGTCCACTGCGGACCAGGGCTGTGTTCGTAGTCGCCGCAGCCTTCCGCGACCAGGCGCTTGCCCATAGCCGTGATGATCGGGCTGGACGGGTTGGTCTGGAACCATGCGGCGCTCGGGAAGGGTTCGAGCTGGACTGGTGTCTGTCGTGGGACCTTGAGTTGGTCCCAGGTGGTTTTGCCGGGCCAGCCGTCTGCCGCGGTGCCCGTGTAGCCGAGCTTCTGCTGCCACTTCTGGTACGAGAGACGATCAGCCTCAGTCCACTGCGGACCAGGACCACCCGTATAGACGCCACAGCCTTCCGCCACCAAGCGCCTGCCCATAGCCGTGATGATCGGGCTGGACGGGTTGGTCTGGAACCATTCAGGCCCGGGGTAGGGCTCGTATTCCACCGGCGTTACCCTCGGGACGCGCAGTTCGTACCAGGTTGTTGCACCGGGCCAGCCGTCTGCCGCGGTGCCCGTGTAGCCGAGCTTCTGCTGCCAGTTCTGGTAGGAGAGACGATCAGCCTCAGTCCACTGCGGGCCGGGGCCGGTGGTGTAGGTACCGCAGCCTTCCGCCACCAGACGCTTGCCCATTTCGATGATGATCGGGCTGTTCGGGTTGGTCTGGAACCATTCCGCGCCGGGGAAGGGTTCGTAGTCCACGGGCACAGGCGTGATGCCTTCGTCAGGGACCTTGAGCTGGTTCCAGGTGGTTTTGCCGGGCCAGCCGTCTGCCGCGGTGCCCGTGTAGCCGAGCTTCTGCTGCCACTTTGTGTATGAGGCGCGGTCGGTGTCGGTCCACTGCGGGCCGGGGCCGGTGGTGTAGGTACCGCAGCCTTCCGCGACCAGTCGCCGACCCAGCGCGGTGACGATGGGGCTGTAGGGCAGGGCTTTGAACCATTCGGTTCCGGGAAACGCGACGTATCCGGCCGGGGGCGGCTCTTCTCCGCCGTTGTCTCCTCCCCCGGGTACGTCCTGACCGAGGGGGACTCCGCGGGCAGGGACGGTGAGCTGCTGTCCGACGATGAGGTTGTAGGGGGACTGCAGCCTGTTGACGGCGATGATGTACGAGCGTGGGACGTTGTACTTGAGGCTGATTTCTCCGAGTGTTTCGTTGACTGCGACGGTGTGTGTTCCGCCGTCATACAGGGTGCCGGGGTCGAGGGTTCCGTTTTGGACGAGGGCGTACATCGTGTTTCCCGGACACAGGGTCGCGAAGCCGTCCCGATGGCCGCGGATCTCGTTTCCCGCGCCGTTGCGTCGAAGGTAGGCGATGGCGTCCTGGATGCCGGTGATCTGAGACTGAGTCGGCTGGGTGATCCCGGTGTTCCCGAGGAACGTGAGTACCGCTACATGGTCGCGGTTCAACTGCGTCCCGCCATTCGCTGCGCTTTGGTTCCCGGCGCCCCTCCCTTCGAACACGTAGCCGTGCTGGCAGACACCGAGGTTGTACGCGATGTCGAAGTAGTCCTCCTCCTTGTTGTTCAGGTGGTCCGACTGGACGTGTCGCATGTGGCCGGCGCACTCGTGGTGCTCACGACCGCGGTAGAAGGCTCCGAGGTAATGCACCTTCACACCGCGCGGCGACGGCAGTGGCTTCTGGCTCTCCCGAGCCGGTTGAGCGCCCCATTGAGCGCGCGTGACGAAGCGCATGATGTCTCTCCTTCGCTGTCGGTCTCCCCGCCAGGGGCTCTGATGTGCTCCCGGCGGTGGGTCCAGCCTCACATGATTCGAACGTTCATTCGTATTCTTTTTCGGACTGATGTTCGATTCAAAGGGCTGGAACCGCAGGCGTGTCGGGAACCTGGCAGGGGTAGATGAACGTCCCTTCCCTGTATGGAGCGACGAACGAAAGCACCCTGGGCTGCGGGGTTCCTGTTACTGGCGACGAGCGGGGTGGTGGGCTACGGCACGCAGCGCTTGTCCCGTGAAGCCCGCCGGACGTGCGCGCTGGTCCTACGCGAGCACCCCAGCATTTTCGATTTCTGGACATGGGAGGCGCCGCTGACAGTGATCGTTATGGCGTTGGTCGGCTTGGCGGCTTGGGCCCTGCCGGCGACAGTCCTTCGCCAGGCACCCCGCCCCGTACGCCTCTTGATACCCGCGGCAGTTTTCACCCTGACGCTCGCCACGCTGGTACTCCTGCACTTCGTCTGGCTCGGCACACCCATCGAGGGAGCAAGCGAGTCCCCGGAAGTGTGCACAGAGGACCACGTCCCGCCGTGGTGGCCGCGCTGGCTCCCCGCCTGACAACGAACGGCGAACGCCAAGCCGCGTCCGCTGCCGACGCGGCTCACCGCGATATCGGTTCCGACGGGGTAGGTGAAACCACATCTGTCGTCCGCGAAGGGCCAGTGTCCACCCTGTATTGCGCGTAGGGCAGTTACTCGTCCCACGCGTTGATTCTTCACGCCCTGAGGACGGGTGAAGCCCAACGCAAGGGTACTGGCGGGTGCGTAGTGACGATGTGAGGCCTGGCCGCAATTCAAGCCTCGGGAACCGGAGACGAGCGAGTTGACGAAGCATGTTGATGGAGCGGCGGTGGATGTGGAGTCGCCAACGTGGGCCCGGTGGCACCCGCGATGTTTGAGCCGAGGGCGCAGTGCCCTTGTTGCCAGTTCCCTGCTTGTGGCCGGCTTGCTGACCTTTCCCGGTGCTGTTCCCAACGGTGGTGTTCGTCTGGGTAGCTTGCTGGAGACGTTCCTGCCCTGGCTCGGCCTGGCGATACCGGTCCTGATAGTCCTGGCTTGCCTGCGGAGATCGGTCATCGTGTGGTCTGCGTTTCTGGTGCCCGTGGTGGCCTGGCTCGCCCAGTTCGGCGGCCTGTTGCCGCTCCAGCCTGGCGCGGGCTACGACCTTACGGTGGTGCAGCACAATGTCAGCGACGAGAATGCGGATCCCTCGGGCACCGCACGGAAGCTCCTCAAGGCCAATGCTGACCTCATCGCGCTCGAGGAGTTGACTTCCTCGTCTAGGCCGACGATCGGGGCTGTCCTGGCACCGGACTATCCCCACCACGTGGTTGTGGGAACGGTCGGGCTCTGGTCAAAGCTCCCCCTCACCGATGCGCGACGCGTGGACATAAAGCCCAAGGCCGTCGGTGAGGGTTGGGATCGCGGCATGCGGGTCACCGCCAAGACAGAACATGGAGACATCGCTGTCTACGTCGCCCACCTGCCCTCTGTCCGACTCAGTCCAAGTGCAGGATTCCGCTCCGCGTGGAGGGACGAAAGCGCCGCGCTTCTCGGCATGGCGATAGTTGCCGAGCGGCTAGAGAAGGTGATCCTCCTGGGAGACCTCAACAGCACAGTGGACGACCGCGGCCTCAGCCCGCTCACCTCACAGCTAGATCCACCACGCACAGGCCTCGCATTCAGCTGGCCCGCACGATTCCCCCTCGCCCGCATCGACCAAATCATGACCCGAACAGCCACAGCCACACACATCTGGTCACTGCCACCCACCACCAGCGACCACCTACCCATCGCCGCCCACATCCGCCTCTGAACCTCAAACCAGAGGACGCCTCCCGCTTTGGTGAAGTCGCCGTTCTTTCGCCGCGTTAGCTAGCCGCAGTCATAGCCGACCCACCCTCTGGAACGGTGTACTGGCGAACTGGGGGAATGGTCCGCCGCCTCAGCTACCGGACTGCCAGGCGCTGCCCCTCCCCTACTCGCCATTCGGCGTCTCAGCGCGCCAGTGCCTCCCAGCATCAAGCACCCGGTTGGGCTGCCGGCTTGCCGTCATCGGCAGTCACGTCGGATGCCGCTGTGCAGAGACTGGGCGACTGCCGTTGCTTTCCTGGCTGATGCGTCGGTGTAGCTGGCAGTCGGAGTTCGGGTGGGGATTAGGGGCTGACCGTTGGGCGGCCAGACGCCGACCGTCTGAGGCGGTTCTTATCCAAGCCAGTCCTGCCTGGAGGGTGGCGTCGACGTCGATTCATCTGCCACCGCGACTTCCGGAATCACCCATAGAGCGGCAAATTACGCCCACTACTCGCAAAATCTGCGAGTTACTACGGGAATCTCACGCCATCGAGTGAACGCCCTCTGACCTGCTGACCAGCCATGACGACGCCCCACCGAGATGCCAGGAACCCACCGGGACTCCACTTCTATGCGTCATCACGGTGGTAGACAGATCCACCAGCAGATTGCGCAGCCGTGCCTCTTCCGATTTCTCCGCGTCGGTGTAACCGGGGCTGTCCGGCATCCCGCCCACACGTCCGTCACTGTGGAGTTGCTTGTCGCCTTCCCACCCTGGCGCGGGCTCGAACGACCACGGCAACGTCCGGCACAGCTCCTCATAGGCGATCCGAGTCTGATGGAGTCGGAGCTGCGCATCGCGCAGGTCCGGGGGGAAGTCAATGTCGACCATGACCGGGATCATCTCTTTGTTCGAATACATGGGACGGTGTGCGACACGACCCAGGTGGCGGGTGGGTGTGATTGGTCGAGATAGATAGGTGTCATCTCGCGTCATCTGTCACCGCCCCCTCGCGGATGGGCGGAGGAGGTTGAGGTCGAGCCTGCTGGAGCAGGAGCGTTTGGCAGCATGAGCCCGTGACCATCGTCGACGACTCGAGGGACCCCTCCGGCTGCTTCTGGGTCGGGAGGTGAGCGCCGTCTGCTTCGTGCGCGATTGCGTCGAGCTCCACTTCGACGGACCGGTCTTGCGGGCGCTGAGCAACCCCTTCGGCCTGTCTGGCTGTCGCGGATGGCACTTCCCTGGGCAGGGATCGCTGGAGCTTATGCGCTCCTTCATGGGCAAGACCGTCGACGGTGTCGGCGTACTCGCGTGTGCCGAGGTGCGTACGGATGAACGTGCAAAGCAAGTAGCCGCCCGCTGTGCTCATTGCCATACGAGAGGATGGGGCGGTGCATCTTCGTTACTTCAATCAGACCGGCTGGACCGCGATCTTCAACGGCACCGAGACCGAGATCGGCCGCATGGTGCGGGTGGAGGCATGGGACCCGGCAACTGGAACGGCGCTTGTAGTCGACCCGAAGCGAGGAGCTATGCGTCCCGTAACGGACTACGAGGACTTCTCCCACCTTGAGAAGGCCGACCAGGTCGTAGCCGCAGTTCCTGGCGGCGGGTGGCGGGCCCACTGGAAAGATGAGGGCCCAGGGAATACCCCGCTCACGGAACAGGTACTCGCGTGGCTGATCACCTCGCAGGGCCGGGCAACGGCCATCACGATGGACGCTCACGGGCATGTTGACGATGCCGACAGTGCCGACGCCTTCATCCCGCCGGGCGAGGAGCTGGACCAGGATTGAGCTCGCGCATCAGGCGACTTCCGTCTCGCGCTCGATGGCTTTGAGACGGTTCTTTGGTCGGTAGCTGGTACCGCCTCGTCGGCGAGCACGACGTCGCACTGGGATGGAAGGCGTTCTCTTACGACGGCAGATCGTGGCAATTGAGGCGAGCGCGCGAGCCCGCCCAGTCCATCCCTACTACCCCTCGCAACGACCATCCGATGAGCAGTGAGGACACGTCGTTATGCTGCCGGTCCCCCAGGATCAAGGTACTCGCATGCCCCTCCTCATACGACATCGTCGGACTCCAGGACCACAAGCAGGTCCTGGAGTCCGACGTCACGCTCGGGCCGGAATTCGCCAACAGCGTCATGGAGTGGACCGGGCCCGCAGGAACGCTGTCGTCAGATCAGGTCCCGGTTTCTGTCCTCCGGGTGGTACACAGCCAGCGCCCAGATGATGAACACGTCGATCGCGATCATGATCACAGCCCAGATCGGGAGATAGGGCAGGAACAGGAACTGCGCGATCAGACTGATCGAGGCGAAGAAGATGCCCGTGTACCGGGCCCAGGACTGGTTGGAGAGCACACCCCAGCCGGTGATCAGCAGACAGACACCGAGGACGAGGTGAATCCAGCCCCAGCCGGTGAGGTTGATCTTGTAGACATAGTCGCCGACCCGCGTGTACACGTCATCCTTGGCAACCGCTGAGATGCCCTGAAGGATGGCGAGCACCCCGTTGCACACCATGAGGATGCCCGCGAAGACGACTCCTCCGACCGCCCAGCCGCTGTTGTGACCGGAGTCATGTGCGGAACCGTGGCCGGTGGCGTGGGTGGGTCTCGGCGGTGGGGTCCCGGTCGGCTGCGATGCACTGCTCATGGGACGTCCCTTCATTGACTTCCTGTCCCGTACGCCCATCGCGGACGGGAATTCGAGCGTCAGCCCGCTCCCGTGCCACCGCCATTCGAATTCGGCCGTTCGGGTGACGCGGACCCCTCAGGAGCCGGTGGGGTGCCTCGGCCCGAAACACCACCTGAGCTGGCAGTTCTCCCCGTCCCCGAACCGGAATCCGAGCCTGCGGTACTCCCCGTCCCCGAACCGGGATGCGAAGGCCCAGGCTGCCCGCCCACCGCGGCAACCGGTTCCCCCGCCAGGAACTCCACCACCGCCAGGGCGAGCAGCAGCGCCAGCGCCAGCCCCACCACCACCCATCCGGTCGGATAGCTCCACAGCAGATAAGCCACCACCGCACCCGCCACCAGCAGCCAGGTGATCCAGCGCCGATAGCGCCGCACCCACGGCCCCACCGGGCCGGTCCTCATCCCCGCCCGGTCCGCCGCTCCACGCACCGCCCCGATACCCGTCTGCCACAGCTGCCGTACGAGCAGGGCCCAGCGCCCCCGGCCGGTGAGCCAGGCCGCCAGCGCGACCACGATTCCGAGCGCGATCACCATCCGTACCGACGCCCGCAAGTACCTGGTCAGCGCGTCGTACACCGACTCAGCCGCGGGCTGGGACACCTCAAGGGGCAGCGCGTCCAGATAGACAGACCGGAAGGCCGTCAGCGCCACGCCCAGCACCGCGAGCGCGAAGGCCACTCCCAGCGCTGCGGCGACCAGCGCCCTCCGGCGGCGTACCGCCAGCAGCACTCCCACGACGACCAGCAGCAGCGCCAGGACCGGGAGCCAGTAGCCGGCGAGCTGAAGCAGTCGGAAACCCGTCTTGACCTTGCCGATGTCATCCGATCGGAAGATCGTGATCTCGGTGTGGACCTCGGGGATCTTTCCCGCGACCGTGAGACCGTCCGCCACCAGTCGTTGCTTGACCTGGTCGACGACCGGGCCAAGATCGATCTGTACCGAGTCATCGGTGAGTTCGACCGCTCCCCCGCCGCTGCCCGTGAGGGCCTTGTCCACGGCGGCATGGGCCTTGCGGTTGGCATCGATCCAGATGGTTTTGAAGCCATCGGACGCGACGACCGCTTCGGCCTTGTCCTGGACGAAGCTGCGCAGTGCGCTCTCCAGGGAGCCGCCCAGCTTGCCCAAAGCCTTGGCCAACCGAGGGCGATCGGCGGGGGCCACACCCTCCAACAGCGAGTTGAGGTCGATATGGGCCATCACGGCGTTGGTCACCCGGTTCGCCACGGCGCTCTGAACATCGGCGTCGGAAGCGAGCGGGGCGACCGTATCCACATAGCGGCCGGTGTCCCCGACCTCATCGGCGGCCCAGACGGCGACGGCGCTCAAGGGAGCGAGCACACAGCCGATGACGATCAGCAGGGCGGAGAAGAACGAACGCACCCGATGGTGGGAGGTCGGGACCGCAGGGGTCGACGAGGCTTCCAGGGCCGCCACCCGGGCGCGTAGGCCCTGCAGCTCATTCATCTCCGCCACGACCGCTTCCCTCCGCTAGCAGGCTGCTGCGCTCCCCCGCAACCCCGCCCTGGCCGTGGCAGTCCTGACCGCAACCGTCCTGGACGTGTTCGTCCGCAGCCGTCCGTCCTCGCCGTCATAGCGGTCATCGCCAGGACGGATGTACGCCTCCCCCGCCACCGGCCAACCCCCCGGTCCGTCATCGCCGTCATCACCGCACCCCTCCGCTCTCCGTGCAGCCAGCGAACCCGGAGCGGGTACGGGCGGCGAGTCCTGGACGGCCGTCCGGGTGGAGTCACCCAAACGCCGCGCGCCCAAGCCGGTCGGCCCACCTCCCTCTGCCCTTGCATGGGGCTATGCACCGCCAGGGAGAGCGCACCAGGACGATTAGTGACATCAGCAGGGGGCCGGGCGAGTGAGCGCGCCAGCCGAGGCCATCCCCGAAGCCCCGACCATCCATGACATCCTCCGCAGCCGCGGCTACCGCAAACTGCTGCTGCTCTCGGTCCTCCTCGGCGTGCCCATCGCACTGGCCTGCTTCTTCTTCGTCAGTGCGCAGCACGCCCTCCAGCACGCCATCTGGGAGGACCTCCCGAACGCCGTCGGCTATGGCCAACCGCCCTGGTGGTGGCCCCTGCCCGCGCTGCTGCTCGCCGGGCTGCTGCTCGCGCCCATCGTGACCCGGGCCCCCGGCGGTGGTGGTCATCAGCCGGTGAACGGTCTCGGTGGCCCACCGCTGGGGCCCGACGCGCTGCCCGGGGTGATCTTCGCCGCGCTCGCCACCCTGCCGCTGGGTGTGGTGCTGGGGCCCGAGGCGCCGCTGATGGCGTTGGGCAGCGGGCTCGCCCTGCTCGCCATGCGGTCGGCCAAGCGCGCCGAAGACCCCAAGGCAGCCCTGGTGGTGGCCACAGCCGGTTCCACAACGGCGATCTCCACCATCCTCGGTGGGCCGTTGGTCGCGGCCGTGATGGTCGTCGAGGCCGCGGGGCTCGCCGGGCCGCAACTGGTGCTGTTGCTCCTGCCGTGTCTGCTGGCCAGCGGGGTGGGCGCGTTGGTCTTCACCGGCTTCGGCAACTGGACCGGGCTGGCCATCGGCGCCCTGAAGCTGCCTTCCGTCCCTCCCAACGTGGGCCCGGACGCCGGTGACTTCCTCTGGGGCGTACCGATCGCCGTGCTGATCGGTGTGGTGGTGTCCTACGCCCACCGGCTGGGCTATCTCACGGCCGACTGGACCGCGCGCCGTACGGCGGTCCGTACGGTGGTGTGCGCGGTCGCGGTCGGCGTATGCATCGCCGCCTACGCACTGATCACCGGTCGTTCACCGGCGGAGGCAGCACTGTCGGGGCAAGTGACCCTGGGCGCCCTGGCCGCCGATCCGCACTCCTGGTCGGTAGGTGCGTTGATCGCACTCGTGGTGTGCAAGGGCCTGGCGTGGGGCATCAGCCTGGGTTCGCTGCGCGGTGGGCCGATCTTTCCCTCGGTGCTGCTCGGCGCGGCCATCGGGGTTGCCTGCGCGGGGCTGCCGGGGCTGGGGGTGACCCCCTCGTTGGCCCTCGGAATGGCCACGGCCTCGGCGGTGGTGACCCGGCTGCCCGTCACCAGCTCGGTACTGGCCGTACTGCTCATGGGCAGTGACGCGACCAATCAGATGCCGTTGATCGTGGTCTGCGCGGTGGTGGGTTTTGTCACGGCGCAGTTGTTGGAGAAGCAGCGGCGCTGAATCGGCGCAAGAAGACGGCCTCGCCAGAACACAGCCTCCGCCTGGGCCAGTCGACCGCACTCCCCCGACCGCACCGAGCGGTCGACAGGCTCAGGCGAATCACACCCTCCGGGGTCGTACGGAACCAGTCTCAGCGAAGGTGGAGGCCAGGTAGGTGTCGGGCAGATCGAGACCAGCGGTTGCGTAGACCAGGGTGAGCCGGCGCTCCGCTTGAACCACATGAATCGGCCGGAGTCGCACGGTGTCATCCGTGAAGCGCGTGTACGGGCGGATCAGCCGCGAGTCCTCCCCGCGCAGGAGTTGGTGACGCTCCACCACATGGCGGGGAGTCGGGGTGCCCCAACCCTGCTCCCACACCACGCGTTTATGTGCGAAGGGATCGATCCGGACCGGCTCGGGCGCCTGCGCCGGAGACGCGCTCACGGCACTTGCCGCCGCGTGCTTGCCCCGAGGCGGGAGCAGAAGGTTCAGAACCCACGTCAGGGCACGGCGGATAAGGAGGGTCATACGGATACAGCTCCACTTCAGCTGTTGATGGAGCCCTGGCAGGTCGGTCCTTACCCGATCTGCCAGGGCGTTCAAGGTTTCGGGCCCGCCCGGCGATCACCCTTACGCACCCACCGGGCGGGCCCGCCACACATGCCGACCGGGCGGGAGGCAGCAGGTCGGCACGGGGTCGGTCAGCCGTCGAAGCGACTGTCTCTAGCTGAACCACGAGGAGTCGAAGGGGAGTCGCTGGGCAAGCTCCCGCCGCAGCGATGTGCGGCCCGCTTTCGCCCATGCCCACCGTTCATAGGAATCCCACAGGCGAAACGAATGGGCCCCAGCGTGCCCTTGGAAGAAGTCGCATGCCCGGTCATGGCCAACGGGCTTGCCATTGACGGCAGGACAATCCTGTAGGGGCTCACATCGCTCCGGCACCACGCCGTCCCGCCAGAAGAGCCACACCTCGACACCGATGAGGTCGCGGGACGACACCTCCCATACAAGGTCCGCGTGGTCGCCTTTGTGCCCCCGGGAGAGAGGGCACTGGACGTCCTCCTTGATGTCCCGCGCCGAACACCCCAGGTCTGTATACCGCTCACGCATCGACAACGCGGTGAACAACGGCACTCGTGCGGTCGCCCCACAGTCCCGCCAGAAAAGCCCTCGCAGTAGCCGCCGCAGCATCGCGTGTGCCATCAGCGCCGCCCCCACGGAGCGAGGGACGGGTGGTTCTCATCCAGGGCAGCGCACACGGTCTGATGGTCGTCAGACCCGACGAAGCCCTCGTACCGAACATCCCAGAGACGGAACGAATGCTCCCCGGGATGCCCGGAAAACAGAGTGCAAGCCCCATCAGACCTACCTAGCGGCCCGTTGCGCGCGGGGCAATCGGCACGGATCGAGAAATGGAGTTCACCATCGCCGTTCCAATGCCCCCACACTTCGCCCTCTTGGTCGGCCCCGGCCCATCGATCCAGTTCCCACAAGAGGGACACATGGGGACCCGTGTGGTTTCGCTGAAGGACACACCTAGCCGACCCAGCGATGTCGGCCGGGTCTGCTAATTGGCCATAGGCCAAAACCAGCCGACGTCGCGCATGGGGAGCGACGAGAACCTCGGCGCCGCAAACCGATCGGAACTGGCGCCGAAGCAGACGGCGCATCAAGAGCGAAGTTCTGAGACGACACAGCAAACCCATCAAGCCCCCTTGACAGAAGATCACGGCCCCCGTACCAAAATCTGATCGCGCGGGTGCTGTGGATTAGCCTTGCCGTCTTGAGTGAGTACGGCATCCCTATCTCAGGGACCCCCATGGTGGGGATACCCTCAGATCGATCGAAGCAGGGACACCAAGATGCCGATAGGAAACCCCTGTGACTGGGACCGATCCATTAATCGCACTGCCATGCGATTTCCTCAACCGTGATGACGTCAGGCCACTACTGGCCTCACACGACTTTGGAGCCGTCTTTCGGCTCATGCGGATTCATGCCGGAGTCTCTTACTCCAGGATCTCCGCTCACTGCGGGATCAAGCCCGAACGCGTAGGTGCTCTAGCACGAGGGGAAGGCGCGATCACCACCTACCAGAAGATGATCGAGATCGCCGACGCGTTCCGTATCCCCGGACACATGATTGGGGTCACACCACGCACTTGGGAGACGGAGGCGACCACCGGGTACAACTCTTACGACAAGAGGACCGGAGGGAAGGCTGACGCTGTGGAACGTAGAAGGTTCATCGGTGCGTCAACGGGGGCGGGGTTAGCCGCAGCGTTACCCGAAATGAAGGAGATCAGCGCACCAGGGCAGCGGATCGGGCGGCGTACTCCCGACGAATTACGCCGTCGCGCCGCCCGCCTTCGTCGACTAGATGAGATCTTGGGAGGCGGTGACACCTATCGGGTCTACTTGGCCGAGTATCTTTCGACAAAGAGGCTAGTCAAGGAGGGAATCGCCGACTCAGAGACGCACCTATCCATGCTTTCGGTACTTGCCGAGCAAGCGCAGCAAGCTGGTTGGGCAGCGTTCGATGCAGGAAAGCAAGCGGATGCATTTAGCCTATACAAGGCCAGCCTGAACGCTGCTACTGAGGCAGGCGACAATTCGCTAGCAGGTAATGCGCTAGCTTTCCTCGCCTACCAGCGAATTGATGAGAACCCTCAGACGGGCCTCTCTACTGCTATCGAAGCGTGCCAGACCGCCGGACCTCAAGCACCCCAAGGCGTTCGCGCTCTATTGAATGAACGCCTGGCATGGTCATACGCACGTGCCGGAATGTCGAAGGAAACCGAAAAGTCTCTTCACGTGGCAGAAGCCGCGCTCGGCGAAGTCAGTCAGAATCCACAGCTAGAATGGACTTCATGGGTTGACAGCACCGAGTTGCAGATTATGTCTGGCCGATGTTGGACCGTTCTAGATCGACCACTTAGAGCAGTCCCAGTCCTAGAGAGCGCACTGTCACAGTACGACGATACTCAAGCGCGAGACAAATCCTTGTATCTCTCATGGCTTGCGGAGTCATATATCTCTGCGCGCGAGGTGGAGCAGGCTGCACTTGTAGTCGGAAAAGCTCTTGAACTCTCCTCAGGCGTAGCTTCAGTGAGACCCAGGAAGCGACTTAGGGATGTCGTCCATAAACTCCAAGCTCATTCCGATATCCCGGAGGTAGCTGAAATCATGGAGCGATCAAGGGTGCAACTGACGTAAGCAGCAGCAGACGCAAGGGTTATTTCCCGTAGTTGTCCATCCATTCAAAGAAGCCCGCAGATCCCCTGACGATGTCGGTAGCCGAGATCTCAGGGTTTCTCCACGGGTGATGGGCAAGGAGGTGGTCCTCAAGTTCTGAGTATCGGTCAGCGCGAGCCTTGAAGAGAATCTGCCACTCTTCACCGGTGCCGAACTCTCCGTCATGCCAGAAGGCCGAGGTGACAGGCCCGATGATCTGCGCGCCGGCCGCCAGTCGCGCCACGACAACTGATCGAGCCAGTGATTCTGCTGATTGACGGTCCGCTGTGGCGGTAGACACCTGAAGATAGTCAGCCATGGGGGAAGCCTAGTAGCGCTCCAACTAGCCAGGTAGCAGTCGCTCCGCAGTTCGCGTAGGGCGAGTCTGACAAGTCATGCTCCGTGGAACTCCCACTCCAAGGGTTCAGCGTTCCATGTTCAGCGGCGGGCGGTGATGGTGGGCCGCCCCCGGCGAGAGCTCAACCCTCCCTGCCGCATGAGGTGGAGCGGCAGGAGAACGAGACCCGGTAGGACGTCTGCGACGCGGACTCCGGGAGCCCGAGGACCAGGATGGTCGCGGGGGCCGGGCCGGTGGTGGGCTCGCGGGTGGAGCACTGGAAGGCGCCCGGGCGGGAGGGTGCGCAGCCGTTCTTCAGCGCGCTTCCGTAGAGGGCGGGGACCGCGGTGTGACCGGGTTCGCTGGCATCTGTGCCGGTGGTGATGTCGGCGTCGAAGCGGTCGCTCCTACCGGTGGGCAGCACCGCGCAGAGTGCGGTGCGCTGCTCGGTCAGAGTGCCGGTGAGCGGCCCGAACCCCTGGCTGACGTCGGCGATGTTCAGGCACTCCGGGGCAGGCCCTGCCGCCGTGCCGATCCGCAGGGCGTCAAAGCGGTAGAAGCTCGCGATCGAACTGCCCTGCGGGACGGTGACGATGACTTGGTAGCTGGTGGACCCGGTGACCGCACAGGAGCGAATGCTGTAGCGGCAGGTGGTGATCGTGCCGTCATCGCCATGAACGGTGGTGTAGGTGGTGGCCTCGCCGTCGCGGGCGTTCAGATGGAGGGTGTCCCGTGCGTCGGCAGTGGTGACCTGACGGCAGTGCAGGGTGCCCGGTTCACCGGGTCGGCCGATGGTGGACGGACCGCCCACCGCGGTCGCCGGGTTGGGGATGCACCCCTTGGCCGTGGCGGTGACGTCGCGGCGGGTGAGGGTGTACGTACCGGTGGCGTCCTCGCCCGAGACGAGCACGGTGTACGCGGTGCCGGGAGCCAGGACGCAGGTGGCGTTCGCGTACTGGGCGGGCCGCAGGGCGCAGACCTTCGTGCCGGAGGTGTCGACCACGGTGGTGGTGACGTTGGTCGGGCCCCTTGCCGCGTGGATCTGGAGGTTCTCCCTGATGCTGTGATCGCCCGCGGGGATGGTCAGACAGTGGGAGAAGACCCCGTCACCGGTGGTGAGGGCGGCCGCGGCAGTCGTGGCGCTGAAGTCACCGGCCGGGAGCACGGTGCAGTTCTCCGCGGTGTCGGTGCGATACAGGGCCAGCGCGTAGGCACCGGTGGTGGGAAGGTCCCCCGCCGCGGTGATCAGCGCACGGTGCGGACCCTTGCCGGTCAGTCCGCAGGTGCCCTGCTCCAGAGCGGCACCGTCGCAGCGCTGGACACCGTCGGCGTCGACGACCCTGACCTGGGGGGCGACCTTGACGGCGCCGCGGTTCCCCAGTGCCGCCAGTCTGGCCCCGGGGGCCAGCGGCAGGGCCAGACAGTCCACCTCTCCCGTGGCGTCGATGTCGCCGAGGTGGTTGCCGAGTGAGCCTGGCTGACACCCGGCACTGGAGGTGTGGTCATACACAAAAGTGGCTTGGCTGGTGACCAGGGTGTAGTCCCCGGCGGCGGGCAGCGTGCACTGCCCCCACGGCTTGCAGACGGTCTTACCGGCCCTGTCGTAGACCTTCACTCCGGACCGCACGCCGGCGGGGTCGATCCGGTGGATCTCATAGCTTCCAGCCGCGGGGGCGGGGAAGATCTTGCACCCGGCGCCGGCGGTGGGGGGCGTGGGCGGGGAGTTGTAGGCGTTCAGCGGGGAGTACTCACAGCCCGAGGGGTCGGACAGCCGCCGGATGCCCAGGGTGTAGGCGGCGGGGAATCCGCTGCTGGACTCCCGGACCCGGGCGATCACCCGGTAGGGGCCCGTACCGGGAAGTACACAGCCATCGCTCTCGTCGGCGTTGACGCGGGGGCAGATCCGAGCGCCGGAGGGGTCGGTGATCCACCCCTCGCCTGGGAAGTCGACCGCGATGCGCTCCCCTGCCTCGGCCGTGAACGGCTGGCACTCCAACTCCACCGCGCTGTCCACCGAACCGGTGGTCGCGGGCGTCGCCCAGGAAGTGTCGGTCCCCCCGCGGCACCCGGTGGTGTCGGCGAGCGGAACGACGGCCAGGCTGGTCCCGCTGTCAGCCTTGCCGTAGTTGGCCACCTTCACCGTGAACTCACCGGCCCGGGGCAGCTCGCACCAGCCCGGGCCCGCGGTCGGGTCATAGCAGTCGAGCTGAGTGGCACCGTCGAAGACAAGGGCGTACGCGTTGCCGAAGTGTCGTTCCAGCAGGACACGATGGAGTCCGGCGCGCCCGGTGGTGACGGAGTAGCAGACCGAACCACCGGCGGGAACGATGGACTTGCCGACCGCGTCGCCGGGATCGCCGAAGGAGGAGAGCGGGAGTGTGGTGCACCCGGAGCGGTCACCGGGCGGGGTCGCCGTGGCGGCCAGGTGCGGCGGGCGCGGGTCAACCGGCGTGGTGCGCACCGATGCGGCGACGGAGGCGTTCTCGGGGTTGTTGACGGTACCGTCCGTCGACCCCTGCCGTGGCGCTTCCCTGCCGCGTCCCGGAACCCAGTCGACCACCGCGGGCACCACCATGGACAGCAGCACCGACAGAGTGAGCAGCACGGCGATGTACAAGGTGGACTTCAGGAATCGCACGGTCGTGGAAGGGTTCTGGTGCAAGACGTCCCCCCGGACCGGCGAAATGACGTGGGCCGCGCCGGGGCCAACACCGAACAGGGGCCTGTGTGACGCGTGTGATGATTCCTCGCGATGATCCCATAAATGTCTGTTGAGGGGTACACATAAAGCCAGCTGCGCTGGGCATCTTCGAGCCAGCACGCTGGTGGTCTCCCAGGCGGGGCCGGATCACCCCGGGATTCTCGCGCCTCGACCAGTCCCCACCACACCCCCTTGTCCCCTGGCGCCAGGCAATCCCCTGTGGTATCGCTCTGGCCTGCGGAATCGTGCCGTCCATCGCCATCCGATGACACACTGACGCCCGGTCCTCCGAAGGAGCTTCACCGTGCCGATGCTGCGCAAATTGCGCCGAGTGATAAGTCGTACCTACCGCCGTGCCACCGTCGATCTCAGCCACCCGGGGCGTTCCCCGCTGGGTAGCACGGTGGTGAATTGCGTGGTGTACGAGGACGGCATACGGCAGCCCTGTGACGGTGACGCGCAGAACGCCCTGCGGCAGGTCCGCAAGGCCGGCCGCGGGTTCGTCTGGTTTGGGCTGCACGAGCCGACCGCGATCGAGTTGGCCGTGTTCGCGGAGATGTTCGGTCTCCATCCGCTGGCCGTCGAGGACGCCGTCCAGGCCCAGCAGCGGCCCAAGCTCCAGCGGTACGAGGCCGCGCGCGGCCAGACACATGGGGACACCCTGTTCGCGGTGTTCCGTACCTGCCGCTATGTCGAGCACCGGGAACAGACCATCACCGGAGAGGTCGTGGACACCGGAGACCTCATGGTCTTCATCGGCCCTGACTTCGTCCTCACCGTCCGCCATGGAGGCCACGGCTCCCTGGGCCCGATGCGCGAGTCCCTGGAGGCAAGACCGGATCAGCTGGCCAAGGGTCCGGCGGCCGTCCTGCACGCCATCGCCGACCAGGTCGTCGACGACTACCTCACCGTCGCCGACGCCGTACAGCACGATGTCGACGATGTGGAGGCCGCGGTCTTCAGTGAGCAGGCCGGGCGCTATGACGCCAGCCGCATCTATCTGCTCAAGCGGGAGCTCATGGAACTCAAGCGGTCGGCCAGCCCGCTGGAACGCCCGATCCGGTTGCTGGCCACCACTCCGCTACCGCCGACCGGCGCCGAGATGCAGCCGTACTTCCGCGATGTCGTCGACCATCTCGCCCGACTGAGCGAGCAACTCGGCTCCTATGACTCGCTCCTCGACTCGATCCTCCAGGCCCATCTCGCCCAGGTGACGGTCGCCCAGAACGAGGACATGCGCAAGATCACGGCATGGGCGGCGATAGTGGCCGTACCGACCATGGTGTGCGGGATGTACGGAATGAACTTCACGTACATGCCGGAGCTGGGTTGGACCTATGGGTATCCGCTGGTGCTCACGGTCATGGCCACCGCGTGTGTGCTGATCCATCGGAGTTTCCGCCGCAATGGCTGGCTCTGAACCGGGCCTCTCGCCGAGCCGACCCTTCGGGGTGGGAGGGCCAGGGGCCGGCCGTTCGTGACGCGGCTCGTCGACGCCCGAGCACAGGGTGAGCGCTGTCCTGCGCGGAGACGGGCCGTACGCGACACACCAGGGCGACGACCGTCCGAAGTGGGTCGACGCTCCGGGCCCGGCCAACCATCCTGAGTCGGTCGTCGAACCGGGAGCAGGCGTCGAGGGCCGCTCCAGGTCGGCGTCCGCCGACTCCCAGCGCCGCGGCGGTGACGGTGACACCACGTCAACCAACCGATCCCGCAGACCTGGTGCTCCCGCTACAGCAGGGTGACGAAGAGCCCCAGGGTCATCAGGGCGATCACACAGCCGTAGATCGCGAGCACCACCGAACGCGCCTCGTCGGAGGGGTCGGTACGGCCCGCGCTGGAGAAGCGGAGGGCGGAGGTGCCGAGCAGCATGAGCGCGACCACGGAGCAGGCGGCGACCATGGGGACCGACAGGGCGGCGATCAAGAAACTCATCACCCGGCGAACCTCTCACGGGTCATCAGAACCCGCATTCCGAAGTACTCCGCGCGGGGCGCTGAGCCCGTGCACTGATGCAGGGATCAACCTATGTGACCCCCGCGCCGAATGTGGGACATGTGGGTGAGGTATCAGACAAACGTCTAATTGATTTATCCGGACGATGGTCCACTCTGTGCCCCGCTGTGCCCCTACCGTACGAATGTGGCGGGATGGCAGCAGTTGAGCGCGCTGGGGATCGCGGCGATTGTCGGCTCGCAGGGGGTGGCTGTGGCCACTGCTGCGGGCGGTGCCGGGACAGAGACGATCCATGCGTCGGCGTCCGCGGAAGCGGCCGCGTCGAGGACAGGAAGCGGAGTCCGGGCGGACGACGGAGCAGCTGAACGAGCCGGCCGATCTCAGCGGTCCGGTCAGGCCGTTGACTCGTACTCCGACGGCGCAACGGCGGAAGAGACGGACCCGAAGCCGGGAGCGACCTCGGCGGGGTCGACCGGTGGGCCCGAGGCAGGGTCCAGGGCCGAGGCAGAGTCC
The DNA here is from genome assembly GCF_023701525.1 of Streptomyces albipurpureus. Lineage (GTDB taxonomy): Bacteria > Actinomycetota > Actinomycetes > Streptomycetales > Streptomycetaceae > Streptomyces > Streptomyces albipurpureus. Next base: position 182,168 of record NZ_JAMQAW010000009.1, on the reverse strand, counting down.
AGGGCCGAGGCAGAGTCCGCGTCCGCTCCAGAGGCCGGGCCCAGGTCCGGGACCGAAGCCAGTGCCGAGGCCGGGGCCAAGGCGGGGACGAGGGTCAACTACGGAGCTGAACCATCGATCGGGATTGAGCCCAAGGAGCCCTCGGAGCGGGCGAAGTCCCACCCGGCAGCCTCAGCACCGAAGACTTCCACCGAGGCCGCTCGCGGTCAGGCGCAGACCCCTCTCGCGGACGAACCGGCCCCCACCGCAACCGGTGCGGCGGGTCGCCGCGACACAACGGCCTCAGCGCTCGTACCCGTACCCGTAACAGTGCCCGTGGAGCACACACCGGCACCGACGGCGGCAGCGGCTCGGAAGCACCGGCAGAAGCCCGCCAGCTCCGTTCCACGGCCCGTGTTCGCCCCGTCCCGGGCGGCGGGCGCGTTCCGCACGGCGTTCCCCATCGATGTGTCGTCGTATGTCTCGGTACCCGGGCTCGTCTGTGGCTCGGCGTCCGTGTCCGTCGACGGGCCGTTGCCCATCTCCGTCGACATCTCGGTGTCCATCCATCTCTTCACGGACTGCCCGCCACCGCCTCCACCGCCACCTTGCCCCACCCCGACACCAACACCAACACCGACACCCACGCCCACCCCGACGCCCACGCCGACTCCGACGCCAACCCCGACTCCGACCCCGACGCCCAGCCCGACTCCGACCCCGACGCCCAAGCCCACTCCCAGCCCCACGCCGCCCCCCGCGCCGACGCCGACACCGCCCCCGGCGCCCGCACCGCCGCCCGCTGAGGTCCCGCCGGCTCCTCGCGCGCCCCGGGTCGAGCCTCCCCGCGCTGTGTCCCCCGCGCTTCCCGGGCCCCGGCCGCTGCCTTCGGCGACGCCGAGCAGCCCGCCCCCCAGTAGTTCGCCACCGGCCGAGCCGCCGCAGGCCTTCCCCGTACGGAAGTACCACCCGATTCCGCGGAAGCAGCGTTCGGACGGGCTCCCCCTGGTGATCCTGACGCTCACGACCACCACACCGGCCATCCTCGCCGCCGCCATCCTGCGGCCCCGGCGCGGTCGCTGACGGCCCGTCCAACCCCGCAGTACCGGCCGAGCGGGCCGCTGAGCGGCCTCCCGCGCCCGAAACCACCCCAGCGAACCGAAGTCACAGCACAGCAAACCCCCCGAACAGCACGGAGAACCCCCATGTCCGAATGGCTGGTCCTGGCCATCGCGATGGCCGCCGCCTGTGCCGTCGTCCTCACCGCCACCCTGTTCAGCCAGCACAGACGCGAGTCCCGGGCAGTCCCGGACGACGACCACGACGAGACGCCCGACGTCCTTGAGTACATGACGATGATGGTCGGCGTTGTCTACGCCATCGTGCTCGGCCTCGCGATCGCCGGAGTCTGGGAGGCGCGCAGCACCGCCCAGGACGATGTACGGCGAGAGGCGCAGTCGCTCTACGAGATCACCCAGCGGGCGGAGGTCTTCCCGCCCGATGTCCAGGAGAAGCTGCGCGAGGACATCGACGCCTATGTCTCCTATGTCGTCGACAAGGAGTGGCCGCGGATGACGGCCGGCGATGAGCTGTCCGACCGCGGCAACCAACTGCTGGACACCGTACGGACGGACATCGCGCAACGTGCCCCCTCCGATGAGCTGGAGGCACAGGCGTACCAACCCATGCTGGACCAGGTCTCCATCGCGGATGACGCCCGCAACGCACGGGAGCAGAACGCGGGGGCGACCCTGCCGGGTGTGGTCTGGTTCGGTCTGATCATCGGGGCGCTGGTGACCGTCGGATTGATCTTCACCATGCATATCGGCCGCTCGCCGAGGGAGCTACTGCTCGCCGGGCTCTTCAGCGCGCTGATCGCCTTCCTCCTCTTCCTGGTGTGGGACTTCGACGCCCCCTTCGGGCGCTCGGGCTCGGATTCGGCGGATGCGTTCAGACAACTCTTCTCCGCGGCGAAATAGCCGCAGACGGCGGTTCGACAGCCGCCTCGACGACCGGGCTCGACAGTCGGTCGAAAGCCGTGGTGCGGGCGGGGCGCAGGCGCATTGCAGGCGCCGCGTGATGATCCAGATGTAGCAGAGCGTAATGACTTGTTCGTATATGGGCGGAATACAGACAGGACCTCACAGGAGGAGCGACAGAGCGGCGAAAATGTTCGACCGATGCCATAACACCAGTCGGGAAGGGGTTTACGAGGGGTCGGACCACAGGGTGGACCCGGGCAGGAATAGCGGCGAGGGGGCTCTCGTTATAGGGTTTGATTCAACATTCAACCACTTAGGTTGAAGCCCTACCCCGAGAGGTGAGCTCCATGCAGTTCGGCATCTTCACCGTCGGCGATGTCACGACCGACCCGACCAACGGTCGTACGCCGAGCGAGCACGAGCGGATCAAGGCGACGGTCGCCATCGCTCAGAAGGTCGAAGAGGTCGGTCTCGACGTCTTCGCCACCGGCGAGCACCACAACCCGCCGTTCGTCCCCTCGTCCCCCACGACGCTGCTGGGACATATCGCGGCCCGTACCGAGAACCTGATCCTCTCCACCTCCACCACCCTCATCACCACCAATGACCCGGTGAAGATCGCTGAGGACTACGCCTACCTCCAGCACCTCGCCGATGGCCGGGTGGACCTGATGATGGGCCGGGGTAACACCGGTCCGGTCTATCCGTGGTTCGGCAAGGACATCCGACAGGGCATACCGCTGGCCCTGGAGAACTACTCGCTGCTGCACAAGTTGTGGCGGGAGGACGTGGTGGACTGGGAGGGCAAGTTCCGAACCCCGCTCCAGTCCTTCACCTCCACCCCGCGCCCGATGGACGGCGTCCCGCCGTTCGTCTGGCACGGCTCGATCCGCTCCCCCGAGATCGCGGAGCAGGCCGCCTACTACGGTGACGGCTTCTTCCACAACAACATCTTCTGGCCCATGAGCCACACCAAGAAGATGGTGGAGCTCTATCGGAAGCGGTACGCGCACTACGGCCATGGCACGCCCGAGCAGGCCATTGTCGGACTCGGCGGTCAGGTGTACATGCGTAAGAACTCGCAGGACGCGGTCCGCGAGTTCCGACCGTACTTCGACAACGCGCCGGTCTACGGTCACGGTCCCTCGCTGGAGGACTTCAGCGAGCAGACCCCGCTGACCGTCGGATCGCCGCAACAGGTGATCGAACGGACCCTTGGCTTCCGCGACGCCGTGGGCGACTACCAGCGCCAGCTGTTCCTGATGGACCACGCCGGTCTGCCGCTGAAGACGGTGCTGGAGCAGCTCGACATCCTCGGCGAGGAGGTCGTCCCGGTGCTGCGCAAGGAGTTCGCGAAGCTGCGGCCCGCCGGGGTGCCCGAGAGTGCCCCGCTCCACCCCGCCGTCATTGCCGCCCGTAAGGAGGCGTAACGATGAAGACACTGAAGCTGGTGGCTGTGTCCGCCGGTCTGAGCGTGCCCTCATCGACCCGTCTGCTGGCCGACCGCCTCACCGAGGCGGTACGGGCGGGCCTGGCGGGGCAGGGCATGGACGTTGAGGTACGCGTCATCGAGTTGCGTGAGCTGGCAGTACCCATCGCCAACCACCTGGTCACCGGCTTTCCGCCGCCCACGCTCGATGAGGCGATCGAAGCGGTGACCCAGTCCGATGGTGTGATCGCCGTGACCCCCGTGTTCACCGCCTCGTACAGCGGGCTCTTCAAGTCGTTCTTCGACCTGATCGATCCCGATGCCCTGACCGGGAAGCCGGTGTTGGTGGGGGCGACCGGTGGCACGGCCCGGCACTCGCTGGTGCTGGAACACGCGCTGCGCCCGCTCTTCGCCTATCTGCGGGCGATCGTCGCTCCGACGGCCGTGTACGCGGCCTCGGAGGACTGGGGCGGTACGGGCGACGCGCTCACCGACACCCTGCCGGTGCGGATCGACCGGGCGGGCGAGCAGTTCGCGCGGCTGATGGCCAGCACCCCCCGCCGGGAGCAGGCCTACGACTCGTCCTCGCCGGTGGCGGCACTGCCCATCGCGTAGTGGCGGTGGGAGCGACAACGCCGTGCTGAACGGTGCCGAAGGCCCGAGTCCGCGATGGCTCGGGCCTTCGTCGATTCCGCGTGGCACTGGGCGCTCCAGGTGCGGGTGATGTTGCCGGTGCGGGTGTGGGTGCGGGTGCCGTTGCCGGTGCGGGTGTGGGTGCGGGTGCCGTTGCCGGTGCGGGTGTAGGCGCTGTCGGCTTGGGCGCTGTCGGCTTGGGCGGCGCAAGACCGTGAAACGAGCGAAAGCACCACCGAACGGCAGCATCACCGAACGAAACCCGACTTGGACCATAGAGGACAGGCCCGGGGCGGCCGGGACAGAGCGGAAGGGGCGGGTGAGGGGTAGACGGGGGGCGGGACGGCGACCTGGGGGCCGGGCGGGGAGCGAGGCGAGGAGCGAGGCGAGGGGCGAGGAGCGAGGCCGGGCGCGGGCCAGTCCGAGGCCGGGCGAGGAGCGAGGCAAGGGCCAGTTCCGAGGGCGGGCGGGGGAATTCCCCCATGCGGACTGTCAGTGCCACCTCCTATGGTTTCGACATGACCCCTGCACTGATCGGACGCGACCATCCCGCGGGCGTCCTCAGGACCGAGATCGGCCGGGCGACCGAGAGCCACGGCGGTCTCGTGCTGGTCACCGGTGAAGCCGGGATCGGCAAGACCTCGCTGGTCACGGATGCCGCCGACGAGGCGCGGCGGCGTGGCGCCCTGGTGCTCGGTGGCTCCTGCTGGGATTCGGACAGCGCCCCGGGGTACTGGCCCTGGGTCCAGGTGGTGCGCGCACTTCGGCGTAGCGCCGGGGACGACTGGCCCCAGCTGGAGAAGGCGGCGGGAGGGCGGCTAGGCGCACTGCTCGGGGAGGAGTTGGGCGAATCCCGCGAGGGCGGCGAGAGCTTCGCGCTCTATGACGCGGTGACGACCGCGCTGGTCACCTTCTCCCAGCAGCGACCGCTGGTCGTGGTGCTCGATGATCTGCACTGGGCGGATTCGGCCTCGCTCAAGCTCCTTGAATTCGCCGCACAGCACGCCTGGTTCGAGCGGTTGCTGCTGGTCGGCACCTACCGGGATGTGGAGGTGGAGGCCGCCGACCATCCCCTGCGGCACCTGATCCTTCCCCTGACCGCCCGGGCCGCGGCGACCGTGACACTGACCGGTCTTGGTCGGGACGAGGTGGGTGCGCTGATCGCGCTGACGGCGGGGGTCGAGCCGGAGCCCGCGATGGTCGACGAGGTCTTTCGGCGCACGGGTGGCAACCCGTTCTTCGTGGAGCAGACGGCCCGGATCTGGCGTAGCGGCAGCCCGGTGACCACCGTTGCCCCCGGGGTGCGGGAGGCGGTGCGGCGACGGCTGGCGCTGCTGCCCGACTCGGTGAGCTCGCTGCTGGAGACGGCCGCCGTGCTCGGGCGGGAGTTCCACCGCCAGGTGCTGGCGGCGGCGGTGTCAGCGCCGGTGCCGCAGGTCGACCGGCTGCTGGAGCGCGCAGTCGCCTCCCGGCTGGTGACACCCCGCGCGGGCGGGCGATTCGCCTTCGCGCACGACCTCGTACGGGAGACGCTGTACGACGAGTTGGCCGAGGCCGAGACCAGGAGCAGGCATGCCGCGGTCGTCAGGGCGTTGGATGCGGCACCGGTGCTCAACGACAAGATGGTGCCGGCCGATCTGGCGCGGCACGCCTATCTGGCGGGGGAGGAACTCGACCGGGAGAAAAGGGTCGAGCTGCTGTTGGTCGCCGCGCGCAACGCTTCGGGCAGACTCGCCCGCGAAGAGGCCATGGGTCATTTCCGGCGGGCGATCGAGGCCGCCGGAGACGACACCCGCAAGGCGGCACTGATCCATCTGGAACTGGGTGGGGAGTGTGGTCACCACGGCGATGCGGAGGACAGCCAGCGTGCCTTTGAGCAGGCGGTGGCGCTGGCAAAGCCCCTGCGTGACCCGGAGCTGCTGGCCCGAGTCGCGATCACCCTCCATCAGAACGACTACTTCACCACCCGCAAGGCGGAGAACACCCAGCTGCTACGGGACGCGCATCGGGCGCTCATCGGCAGTGGGGACGAGCCGGCGTTGCCGCCCGAACTGCTCGCGCAGGAGCTGGCGGTACAGACGACGGCGCTGGCGCGCAGCGGGGACGACGATGACGCGCTGGCGTTCTCGCTCTGGGCTCGGCATGACGCGATCTGGGGGCTCGGGACCTCCGAGGAACGGCTGACGCTCACCGACGAGATGATCGAGGTGGGCCATCGCACCGAGAACCGGGAGATGGAGCTCCACGCCCAATCGATGCGCTGGGTGACCCTGCTGGAGTTGGCCGACCCGCGCTATCTGGATCAGCTGCGCACCTTCAGCTCGGTCGCCGAGCGGGCGGGGCTGCGCCGTTTCGAGTTGGCGCATGTGATCGACAATGCGCTGATCGCGGGGCTGTGCGGACGGTTTGCACAGGCGCGCGAGGGGATGGCGAGACTGGCCCAACTCCAGGAGGCCCATGGGCCCTTCGACTTTATGCAAGCACATCTGGAGTGGGCGCTGGATCTGCTCCAGGGACGATTCGACGCGGCCCAGGCTGTGGTGGACCGCCTGGACACCACCGGGCACCCCTACCCGGAGCTGCTGGTGGGCCTGACGGCCGCCGAGCGCGGTAACACCGCCCTCGCGGTGCGGATGGCGGACGCGGTGCAGGACCTCCCGGAGCCACTGCCCAGGATGTTCACCCCGTTGTGGATGCGACTCCGCGCCCAAGCCGCGGTGCTCACGGGAGACAGAGAACGGATTGCCGAGGCGAGAGCCGCGCTCGCGCCGTACCGCGGGCAGTGGCTGGTCTCGCTCTATGGATGCGATCTCGGCGGACCGGTGGATCTCTGGCTGGGGCTGCTGGATGAGGCGCTGGGAGATCGGGACGCAGCGGAGGCCGAGCTCACGGCGGCATATGAGTCGGCGGACCGGATGTGGGCAAGGCCCTGGTCCGTGCGGTCGCGGGCGGCGCTGATCCGCGTCCTGGGCGCCATGGCTCCGGCGGAGCTCATGGGGCTCACGCACCGGGACGCAGCGGAGTTGGGGCTGACCCATCTGATCGCACCGTCCGAGCCAGGCCCCATCAGGGAACCCATCGAGCCTGCTCAGCCCGCCCCGGATCAGGAGTTCCGCAGGGATGGGGCTGTCTGGTCGCTCACCTTCGCGGGCCGTGAGGTTCATATGCCGGAGGCGAAGGGCCTACGGGATCTCCACGCCCTGCTCTCCCACTCGGGTGAGGATGTGCCCGCGGTGGCACTGCTTGACCCGGCGGGTGGCGCCACCGTCCTCGCAGCCCATCGCTTCGGCGCGGACCCGGTCCTCGATGAGGAGGCCAAGTCCCGCTACCGGCTTCGGCTGGAGAGGCTGGATGAGGAGATAGACCGTGCGGCAGAGCTGGGCGACACCCATAGGGCTGCGGAGTTCGACCGCGAACGAGTCGCGCTCCTCGATGAGTTGCGCACGGCAGCGGGCCTGGGCGGGCGTACCCGTCGGCTGGGGGACGAGGCGGAGCGCGCCCGTAAGACGGTGACAGCGCGCATCCGCGACACCCTGCGCAAGCTGGACGCCCTCCATCCTGAGCTGGCCGCGCATCTGCGGGAGTCGGTGACCACGGGCGCGCACTGTGCCTACCGTCCGGTGGCGCCCGTGGAGTGGCGACTATGAGAATGCGGTGCTAGATCGGGACCACATCCGCCACCACACAGGCGATGTTGTCCGGGCCGCCCTCACGATGGGCCAGGGCGATCAGCTCCGACACCGTCTCTTCCGGGTCCGCCGCTGACTCCAGTACCCGTCGTATCCCCTCGTCCGGCACCACCGTGAACAGACCGTCCGAGCAGAGCAGATACCGATCCCCGGCGCGCGCCTCATGCAGCCGCAGATCCGGACGGGCGGGTGCCTCACTTCCGCCGAGAGCGCGCAGCAGCAGCGCCCGTTGGGGGTGGGAGGCCGCCTCCTCCTGGGTGAGGCTGCCGGCGTCCACCATGGCTTGGGTCACCGTGTGATCGTGGGTGATGCGGAAGAGCTCACCGCCACGCAGCAACTGGGCCCGGGTGTCGCCGATATGGACGAGGGCCAGCCGGGAGCCGGTCCACACCATCGCGGTCAGGGTCGAACCGGAATCGGGATAGTCGTGGAGGGCCGTATCGGCCTGCTGCACGGCGTCTTCCAGGGCGTTGAGCAGATCTCCGGCCCGGGTGGACGGCTCGCCCCCAGCGGGGGAGCCGTCCAGCTCCCGAAGGGCGTCGATGGCGGCCAGGCTGGCGGTCGCGCCCTGGCCTCCGTAACCGTCGGCGACGGCGAGCAGCCGTGAGGTGGCGTATGCGGCGTCCTGATTGGTCTCGCGCACCAGACCGGGGTCTGTCCTCGCGGCATAGCGGATACCGAGTGAAGTCATGGCGGCTGCCTCTCCTGAGAGCTGGGACATCTGATCAGCGAGGAAGAACGCCAGGTCGCGGCGGGTGGCGACATCGGCCTCCACCTGGGCCCAGTACGCCCGTACGGCGTGGGCCGCGGCAGTCGGATCGGACTGATGGAGATCGCAGACCTCACCGATCCGGGCCAGGGGCATCTCGATCCGGCGTAGCCAGGCGACCAGTCGGGCCCGCTCCAACTGGCTCACGTCGTAGTACCGGTAGCCCGAGGACTCATCGACGCTCGCCGGTGGCAACAGACCCAGGTCGTCATAGCGGCGCAGCGCTTTCGCGGAGAGCCTGGACGCCCGGGCGAAGGCCCCGATCGTCAGCTTGCCCATGCGGTTCCTCCTCGCACCGGGTTGAACCTCCCGGTGCTCTCGATGCTGGGGCTTCCCCTGGGAGGAAGGTCAACGGTCCCTGTTCCGCTCCCCCAGTTCCGTTCCCGTCGCCCCGTCGCCCCTCATTCTCATTTTCTCTGTGCGTTGTCCCGTTCCCGCTGGCCCGTTCCCGCCGTTCTGTTGACGTTGTCCTGTTCCCGCCGACCCGTTCCCGCCGCCCTTTTCTGCTGTTGCGTCGTCGACGGTGCGCCGGGGACACGGGAGGGCGTTGCTTGAGGTGGGCCGGGCCCCGAAGCGCCACGGAGGGCCAGGGGACTGCCAGGAAAGGGCAGGGGTCCAGGGGGCTCGCCTGCCTGGACCCGCAGGGATGGGGGGCCCGCCTGGAGACACGGAAGAGCGGCGGGCATCCCCGTCCCTGAGGAAACCCGCCGCTCGGTCCTTCACCCTCGGGTGGGGCTCACTTGCGGTTGTAGAGCCGCATCGTCAGCGAGCCGAAGATGACCACGAACAGCGCTGACCATCCGAGCGACCAGGCAATGTCCGCAGCCGGCCACTCGCCGGCCATCAGGTCACGCACCGCCGTGGCGACATGGGTCACCGGGCTGTTGTTGACGAACGCCTGGAGCCAGCCGGGCATGGTCTTCGGGTCGACGAAGACATTGCTCAGAAAGGTCAGCGGGAAGATCACCATCATGCTGACGCCCATCACCGACTTCTCACTGCGCAGCAGCAGTCCGAACATCGTCCAGACCCAGGAGAACGAGAACGCGAAGACCAGCAGCACCAGGACGCCGAGCAGAACGCCGCCGATCCCACCGTCCGGGCGGTACCCGATGATCATGCCGACGGTGAGCATCACCAGGGAGGCCAGCAGATAGCGGATGACGTCGCCGAGCAGATAGCCGACCATCGGTGCGGGTCGCCAGATCGGCAGCGTACGGAAGCGGTCGAAGACACCCTTGGTGATGTCGGTGTTGACCGCGACGCCCGTGTACATCGTGATCATGACGACGCTCATGGTGAGGATGCCAGGGAGCAGGAACTGGATGTACTCCTCGGTGGACCCGGCCAGCGCACCTCCGAAGAGGTAGGTGTACATCAGCACCATCATGATCGGGAAAGCCGTCACATCGAACAACTGCTCGGGAACGTGCTTGATCTTCAGCATCGCTCGCCAGCCGAAGGTGATGGACGCCGAGAGCGCACTTGGCCTCGGTGGTCGCTCTCTGCTCACCAGCAGTGCGGCCAGATCCTCCGTCTTGGGCGCCTCAAGGGAGAGGTCGGCGTCGTTGAGGGACTTGGTGGTGGTCGCGGTGCTCATGCCGCCCCCTTCTTGTCGGTCAGGGCGAGGAAGACCTCGTCCAGGCTGGGCTGACCCAGCGCGAAGTTGTCCACGGTGATTCCGGTGCGAGCAAGCTCAGCCAGCGCCTTGGCCGCCTGTTCGGCCGCGCTCTGCTCACTGCCCTGCGCGTTGACCCGAGCAGTCAGTGCGAGCGGATCAGCATCAAGCAGCACCTCGACGCCGAGCGCCGCGGCCAGCACCCGCTCGGCTTCGGGGCGCTGGTGTGCGTCACGAAGGCGTAGATGGACCGCGCCCGAGCCGACCGAGGACTTCAGTTCGCCCTTGGTGCCCTCGGCGATCACCTTGCCGTGGTCAATCACCGCGATACGCGAGGCGAGTTGGTCCGCCTCGTCCAGATACTGCGTGGTCAGCAGGACCGTGGTGCCCTGTGCGACGACCGCGCGGATGATGTCCCAGACCTGATTGCGGCTGCGCGGGTCGAGGCCGGTGGTCGGCTCATCCAGGAAGAGCAGATCGGGTGTGTTCAGAATCGACGCGGCGATGTCGATACGCCGACGCATACCGCCCGAGTAGTTCTTCACCTGGCGATCCGCGGCCTCGCTGAGTCCAAAGGCTTCCAGCAACTGCGCGGCGCGCGTTTTGGCGGCGGCCTTCCCGTGCCCCAGGAGCCGACCGAGCAGCAGCAGGTTCTCCCTGCCGGTGAGGTCCTCGTCCACTGAGGCGTACTGGCCGGTCAGGCTGACCCTGCTACGGACCGCGTCCGCTTCCTTGAGCACGTCCTTGCCGAAGACACGGGCCTCGCCGCCATCCGGGCGCAGCAGGGTGGCGAGCATCTTCACCGTCGTGGTCTTCCCCGCGCCATTGGGGCCGAGGACCCCGTAGACCGTGCCCGTGGGCACGCTGAGATCGACGCCGTCGACGGCCCGATTCTCACCGAAGACCTTCACCAGGCCCTTGGTCTCGATTGCCAGTTCTGTACTCATTCGTCTTTTCCTTTGGAGGTCCTGTGAGGCTTGGTCCGCAGAAGTCGCCGTGAAGATCACCCTGAGGCTCGCCCTACGGGTGGATCTGGAGGTCTCCGGCGGTCGGTGGCGACCTACGGGCTCACGGTGCGCGGTGTGCAGTTTCGGCCTTCGGTGCGCTGGGTGCGCTGTGCCGCTCTGTAGTTCTTGGCTGCTCTTGGTTGCTCTGTCTTCTTGGCTGCTCTTGGCTGCTCTTGGCATTTCTGGCTGCTCTGCGGCCCTATGGGTCGCGTTGCGGGTTCTAGGGGGTTCGACTCACCGGCTCGGCGGAAGTCATCGGTCGGCGGCGAAGGGGATATGACGTGACAGTAATAAATCCGTGGAAATCATCAAAAGTAGTGCCGGTGGAACAGGGGTAGACAGCGGTTGAAGCAGTTAGGAGCAGTACGGTCGGGCGGCGCGGGCCTCTCTGAGAGCAAGCCCCCACCACCCGAGCTGGTCGAGCATCACGTGGGCGGCACCGTCCCGGTCCTCCCAGCTCTCGTCCAGGAGGTTGATGGCTACGCCATTGCGCAGGGTGACGGTATGCAGTTCGGTGAAGACCGAGCGCAGCTGCTCCACCGCGTAGAGCCCTTGGGAGCCGTGCCCGTAGCTCACAAAGGCGACCGGCTTGGCGTTCCACTCGTCGTAGGCGAAGTCGATGGCCTGCTTGAGGGAGGCGGGAAACGACCGATTGTACTCAGGGGTGACGACCACGAACGCATCCGCCCGATCCACCTGGGCCACGAAATCATGGATCGGAGCGGTCGCCTGATCCGGATACCGGGCAGGGAACTCAAAGTCGATCAGATCGATGATCGAGAGCTCAAGGTCCGTACGCCCGCCGGCATGCTGGGCGAACCAACGGCCGACGCCTTCGCCCACCCGTCCCTCCCGCGTACTGCCGATGATGACGGCGACACGCAAGGGGGCCGTGGACTGCTCGCCACTCTCCCGCATGGGACGCGCCCTCCTCTCCTCCGACCCGAACCGGTCGCTCATAAGAAAGGCGCGAGACCGCGACGCGCGGTCGCCAGATCACATCTAGCGACCCCGCAGAAGAAGGCGGGCGCTGGTCCTGGCCTGCTAGATCAAGTCGAGCGCCTTCCACCACCCAAGCCAAAATCACCCCGAAACGCTGAAAACTACCTCTAGCTACCTCGAACTGCCCCGAACCACCCGCCAGGACCCCACCAGGACCCCGCTGGAACCACCCGGCCTGGCGGACGGCCGACACCGCTCAGTGGTCGTCGCGCACCCAACGGTCCGGACGCGGCAGCTCATGGCAACCCAGTCCGGACCGCAGCCAGTCCCACCGCTCAGCCCGACCAGTCACGCCAACCCGACCAGTCAGCCCCAAACAGTCAGGCCAACCGGTCAGGGCCCAGCACTCATCACACGGGTGTCCTCAGCTGTCCTTCACGTAGAACACGTAGAACGACACCGCCAGCGTGACCGCGCCGATGATCAGCCCCATCCCAACGGCCCGCAGGATGCTGCACCCGGTCAGGCTGTGCAGAAAGCCGACCGACATCCCGCCCAGCGCGCCGTAGGTCGCGGCCCTGAGCTCCGTCGGCATGGAGCGCTGGACGCGGCCGACGCCGTAGGCAACTGCGGTGAAGATCAGTCCGGCGACCACTCCGTAGAGCACGTCCCACCAGCTGACGGCCTCCCCGGTACGGCGGAGGAACCCCGCGTAGAAGCCGAAGAACGCGCCAAGGGCGACCGGGATCGCCAAGCCGAGAGAAACGTGGTGCCGTGCGGACAGCGTTGCGTGTGCGGCCATGGCCAGGACTCCTTCCCTCCGAATTCCCTTCTCCAGGGCACACCCATGGGAGAGAGCCGGCAAGTCAGGGCCGGACCGTCCACCACCGAGGCGGCACCGGCGCTCCTTCCGCCGTCACCCAAGGTGTCGGTTTCGGGACTGCGGGTGCACCCCTCGCTACCTGGAGTCAGGTCGGCACGGAACCGCCGTGGCGGCTGGTCCGGTGGTGGCGCGCCCGGTCGGCGGAGCACCGGTCGCGCCACCACCGGGGCCCGCGTTCCCTTGAGGAGTGCGGAGCCTTCTCTCAGCGGTGTCGACGGTGCTACTCGTGCTCGTCGCCGTCCTGACGCCGCTCAGCACACTCGCCGTCTGGGCGGAGCGGGAGATCGGTGATTCGGACGGCTATGTCTCAGCGATGGCACCGCTCTCCTCCGACCCCGCGGTAAAGAACGCCGTGGCCAACCGCATCACCGACGAGGTGCTGAAGAAGGTCGACGCGGGTCCGTTCACCCCGGCCGTACGGCAGCTGGTGCACGACGCGGTTCTCAGCTTTGCCGAGACCGACGCCTACAAGACGGCTTGGAACACCGTCAACCGGGCTGCGCACACGGCCGTGGAACAGGCGTTGACCAGCAGTGGGGGCAGAAGCGCAAGCATCGACCTGGCTCCGGTGATCGAGCAGGTCAAACGGCAACTGATCATGGAAGGCGTACCGTTCGCCGACCAGATCCCGGTCGGGAACATCACCATCACGCTGGTTGAGTCGGAGCGGCTGGGTGTGGCGCGCGAGGTTTTCGACGCCCTGCAGATCGCCGGCTTGTGGCTCCCCGTGGGCACCGCGCTGCTGGCGGTGGTGGGAGTCCTCGGCTCCACCCGCCGAGGGCGTGCGCTGATCCTCCTCGGCTTCGCCCTCGCCGTGGGTGGGGCACTCCTGATGCTGACGGTCCTGGTGGGGCGAGCAGTGGCCTTGAACGACCTTCCCCCGGATGTGGATCGTGCGGCAGCGGGAGCGGTACTGGATGCGCTGACGGCCTCGCTGCGCACCACATCGTGGTGGCTGATGGGGGTCGGGCTGATCGTGGCGGTGGGCACCTGGTGGTTCCGTCGTAACCGGCCGGCTGAGCAGCAGGTCTGACCCGCGACCAGCGGAGCCCTCGCCCGCAACCTTCGCCACTGGGGGGCACCGGCGAGGGGCCACCTCCAGGGCAACACCAGGTCAGGCACCGGTAGCCCAAAGAACACCAAAGAACAACCAAGGAGCTGCCCGAGGAGCAGCCCGAGGAGCAGCCCAGAAATTGCCCGGAAGTAGCCCACCCCACCAAGGTCTGGCCAACGGTCTGGTTGATGATCCAAAAAAGTCCGTACCAGTTACGGCGACTTGCCGCCAAGAGAGCGAAAGGTGCAACAAAGTCGGTGAAACTGGCGTCATGACAGACGGGTGTCCCGCTACGGCGATCATAGAAAAGTGATCCCGGGACCCATGACCCACTCGGAGGCCGGTTTTGGACAGCGCCACCTCGACCACGGCGCCGGACGCCCTACCGGATGCCCCGCTGCGCCCCCCAGCGCACCGTCGAGCCGCCGGCTGGTTCGCCGCCCTGCTCCTGGTCATACCCACCGTGGTGGTGGCCTGCCGAGTCATGGATACGGACGCGGCCACCCCCATACCCCAGCTGCTGGCCTTCCTGCCCTGGCTGTTGATCCCCGCCGGGGCGGCGCTGCTGTTGATGCTGCTCGCGCGCTGGCGGACGGGCATGGTCTGGGCGGTCATCGTGCTCGGGGTGACCGGCTGGTTCGTCCGTCCCTATGACTCGGGTCTCGCCGAGGACCCAGGGGGGCGGGCCATAGCCCAGTTCGACGTCCTCACCTCGAATGTCGAGTTCGGCAACGCCACCCAGGGCCTGATCGCCACGATCCAGCGCGAACAGCCGGACCTGGTCTTCGTGCAGGAGTGCGCGGCTCAGTGCTCGGACGCCCTGGAATCCGAGATATCCCCCGCCGAGTACCCGTATCGCCATGTGATCGAGGGTTCCATGGCCATCGGCTCGGCGATCCTCAGCAAGTACCCGCTACAGCGGGCACCCGGGATTCAGAGCACCATGGCGATGCCGGGCGCCGTGGCCGTCATCTCGGGTGTTCGGGTCAACATCCAACTCGCCCATCCGCTGCCGCCCATCCCGAGCGGTGTCGACGACTGGCGCAGGGAACTGGAGCTGATGCGGGAGTACGCCGTGGAGGCCAAGGGGCAACCGACCCTTGTCGCCGGCGATTTCAATGCCTCCCAGGACCACGCGGCCTTCCGTCGAATCATGGCTGACGGCGATCTCCAGAACAGCTCGGCCCTCGGTGGAGCGTCCCGTACCCCGTCCTGGCCCACTGCGGTCGGCCGCCCGCTGGGCACCCAGATCGATCATGTGCTGGTCAGCGAGGAGTTCTCGGTGCGCAAGGCCCGCTTCCTGGAGCTGGGCAACACCGACCACCGCTCGCTCCTCGTACGCCTTGATCTCCATGAGGCCAACTGACCCTGCTCGACCGATGCGCCTTCCGCGCGGTTGGTTGGAGGCGATCGCTGTGCGGCACCTTCCAGTCCTGGCGGGCGCCCGCGCTGTCCATCACGGGCCTACGCTGCCGACGGCGGGCGCTCCAGGACGGAACGCCCCCGCAGGAGTTCGCCCAGGCATGGCAGCACCGGCCCATTGGAGACAGCAGGGCCCGAAAGCAGCGGGCCGGGCCCTGTCTAACGTGCGGGTTTCTCCAGGCCGGGCTGGAGTCGTTCCATCTCCCGGCGGTCCCTCTTGGTCGGACGACCCGCTCCCCGGTCTCGTACGGCGACGGGTGCGGTGAACTCCTTCGGCGGAGGCGGCGGGCTGTTGTCCACGTAACACTGCACGGCCACCGGCGCACCGACCCGCTTGCGGACGGTCTTCGATACGACCACCAACCGCTCGCGGCCGCCGACGAAGATCCGCACCTGATCGCCCGCCCGGATCGACTGGGCAGCCTTGACACGGGTGCCGTTCACCCGGACATGGCCCGCTTTGCAGGCCGCGGCAGCCTGGGAGCGGGTCTTGGTGAGCCGTACCGACCAGATCCAGGCATCGACCCGCACCGATCCTTCTGCACCTTCGCTATCCATGCCATCGACTCTACGGCTCGGTCGGGTCAGACACCGGGTGCTTTTCGGCGGGTGGGAACACCGTTCAACGGTGACCCAGCGCTGATCAACGCCGATTCACCGCCGATCAACCGGGTGGCTGCCCCCAGGCCAGGCCCGGCACTCAGCAGCCGCCACCCGGCCCGTACCAGCGCTGACATCGACACAGGGCGGATACGGGCACGGGCACACGCACGGCACCCGGAGGGTGCGAGCCCCAGACGCTGGCGCGGAAGGGGCGAGTCCGTCCACCAAACCAGCGGGGGGGCCGGGGGAGCGGGCCGACAGCGCAGCCAACCGACCAGGAGGGCTGGCCCAGACGCCAACCGACCAGGAGGGCTGACCCAGACGCCGATGGACCGGGAAGGTCGACCCAGACGCGATGGAAAAGGAGAAGGCTGGCTCAGACGCCGATGTTGGAGCCGTCCTTGGGCCAGACCGCGACGACCGACGGACGGACCATCTTCCCCCGCCCGTCCGGCCAGGCGCTCGCGGGCTTCTCCACCGATGCCCCATCCACCTCACCCGGATGCTGGACCGCCACCAGCACTCGACGGTCCTGGATCACCGGACCGCAGGTCTCAGCCCCGATCGGTACGGTGAGGAACTGCTTCAGCTCACCGCGTCGCTCACCGTGTGTCGCCACCCCGAAGAGTCCGTCGTGCGAGCCCAACTGGTTGCCGTCGGTGGATATCCACAGGTTGCCGTGCGGGTCGAAGGCCACATTGTCCGGGCAGGAGATGGGGCTGACCCGGTCCTTCGGGAAGCCGGCGAAGTAGGTCGACGGGTCCTTGGGGTCACCCGCGACCAGGAAGAGCCGCCAGGCGAAGCCATCGCCCGCCGGGTCGTCCCAGTTCTCGGCCAGCTCCAGTATCTGCCCGTGCTTGTTGAGATTGCGCGGGTTGGCCTCGTCCGCGCCGGGCTTGCCCGGCTTTCCGCGGTCGGTGTTGTTGGTCAGCGCCAGATAGACCCGGCCGGTTCGCGGAGACGGCTCCACGTCCTCGGGCCGGTCCATCTTGGTCGCACCGACCTTGTCACCGGCGAGCCGGGTGAAGACGTACACCTCATCGGCGGTCATCCCGGGGACGTGCGAGGTGTCGTCGGTGGCGAGGGGAATCCAGACGCCGGAGCCGTCGAACTCACCGTCGTTGGGCAACTTTCCACTGCCGTCGATGTCCTGCGGGCTGTCGGCGGACAGCTTGGCGACATAGAGCGTCCCGTGGTCGAGAAGGGTGAGGTTGTGCTCCCGCGCGGCTCGGGAGTTGCCCTTCTTCATCCGCTTCGACGAGACGAACTTGTAGAAGTAGTCGAAGCGTTCGTCATCGCCCATGTAGACGACCGGGCGACCGTCTTCGGTGAGTCGGGGCGCGGCGGCCTCATGCTTGAAGCGCCCCAGCGCGGTCCGCTTGCGCGGTACGAAGTCGGCGTCGTAGGGGTCGAGCTCGACCACCCAGCCGAAACGGTGGGACTCGTTCGGTTCCCGCTTGGCGTCGAAGCGCTTGTCGAAGCGCTCCCACTTGCGATCGCTGGGCCCCGCGACGATGCCATAGCGCTTGTCGGTGTCGCTGCCGCCGTTGGCGAAGTACTGGTTGAAGTTCTCCTCACCGTGCAGCGTGGTACCCCAGGGCGTCTCCCCACCGGCACAGTTGTTGAGGGTGCCGCGCACCTTGATGCCCGAGCGATCGGTCGAGGTGCGTAGCAGGGGGCTGCCGGCGGCCGGGCCCGTCATCTCAAAGAGACTGGTCGCGGTGAGGCGACGGTTGAGGTGGTGCCGGCTGACCGCGGTGAGGCTGCCGGTTCGACGCTCCTCCTCGACCACCACGACGGAGAGGCCGTGTGCCGCCCAGGCGATCTCCACCTGCTCGCGGGTCGGCTTCTCGGGGTCGTAGCCCCGGAACATCAGGATCTCGTCGGTGTACTCGTGGTTGGCGACGAGTACCTGACGACCGCGCTCACCGCGAAGCGGGAGCAGCGAGAGGAAGTCGTTGTTGTAACCGAACTGACCGGCCTGTGCCTTGGCGGTCTGCTTGGCCGCGTTGAAGGCGGGGGCACCTCGCAGAATCGGATCGCCCCACCGGATCACGATGTTCTGTCCGTAGCCCGGGGGAACGGTGACCTTGTCCTTCTTGTTGGGCGCCACCGGCTCGAAGCGCAGGCCGCGGGCACCATCAAGCCGACCGCCCTTGCCGGGCTTCTGACCCGGATGGTCGAGGGGAGCGGCTACGGCCTGCCCACTGGCCGGCCCGCCGAGCACGGCGGCGCCGGCCGCGGAGGCCACGGTGACAACGGCCGCGGCCCGCACCATGGACCGGCGGGACAGGGCGCTGGCGATGATGTCGCCCGCGTACTCGTTGTCACTGGTGTTGGGCACCTCTTGGAAGCAGGCGTCACCGCAGCGGTAGCGGCAGGTGAGCGCTGAACGTCCACCCGCGTGGGGCTTGGTGCTCAAGAGTGGCAGCAGTCTGCGCACTTCGTCCTCCTCCGGCGCACCTGCGCCGACAGTCTGTCGGAATGTCTTCCATCGAGACGTTAGGAGGGTATGTACGCAAAGCGGCGGACGTGGGGTGAACGGTGGATGAATGCCCGGAAAGATGTGAGCTAGTACCGGCCATGAGTCACCCGATACGGGGGCGATCGCGGGCGAGTTTCCCTTGAGCCGACCCTGCGGTGGTTTGGGGCGGGTGACCGCTAACCTTACGTGTCCGCCCTGGCCAGGACACACCAAGGACAAACTGGCCCAAGAGTGGATAAAAAACCCCCAACTCATGCGAAAGGTTTCGCACATGGGCATTCGGAGCTTGCTGCGCAAGGTGTTCGGTCGCGATCGTTCGGAGCCCACCGAGCCGGTCGCAGTTTCGGTCCCGACCCAGTCCGAACGTCCAGAACCGGCCACCACCACCGAGGCTACTTCCGCCACCGCCCCGGTCATTCCCTCCCCTGCCGAGGAACCCTCTCCGCAAACCCCGGCAACGGCAGTCACCTCGGCGACCGCTGCTCCGGCGAAGACCTCGGCTCCGGAGGCGTCGGAAGCGTCGGCCTCCGGCGGGTCCGGTCCCACTGCGGCGCCCTCATCGCCGTCCACGCCCTCCGGCCTGGCAGCGGATCTGGTGTCGGCCGCATTCGACAATCCACAACCCCGTGCCCGTGCGGCATCGGTTCCTTCCCAGGGCCGTACGGAGAAGGTCCCGGAAGGCACAGAAGCACCGGGAGGCCCGGCAGCGGAAGCGGCCGAGCCGCCGGAGAACACTGCCGTGGCGGCGGCACCGGACGGGGTGTCTGCTGCGGCGCCCTCTGCCGAGAATCCCGCCGCGACCACGGAACCGGCCCTGGCTGAGCCCTCGGTGGACACCGAGATCGAGGCCACGGACGAGGCCAAGGACGAGGCCAAGGGCGAAGCCCGGGAAAAGGTCAAGGAAGAGGTCAAGGAAGAGGTCAAGGACGGGGCTGAGTCCGAGACCACACCGCAGGAGACCCCCGCTGGCGTCTCCGCCGATACAGCCGCCGACACCTCTTCAGACGTCCCCGCGGATGTCCCCGCGGATGTCCCCGCGGATGTCCCCGCGAACGATTCGGCAGCAGTACTCGCAGATGTAGAGGTCACCACATCGGCGGACAGCGCCGCAGCAGGCACCTCCTCCGAGCCGGTGGTGGCCGCTGTGGAGGGGGACAACGCCGACGCCGACGCGGCGGAAGTCACCGTTGTGGAGCCCGCCGAAGCCGAAGCCGAGGTGGACAGGCAAACGGAAACGGAAGCGGAATCCACCGACGCCTCGGCCACCGCCTCAGAAACCACAGAGGCCGCCGCAGAAGCAAAGCCAGAGCCAGAAGCCCGGGCAGAAGCAGAAGCAGAGGCAGAGGCACAGGCACAGGCACAGGCAACAGAGGAAACCGCAGCGGAAACGGCGGCTCCCGAGACGGCGACCTCAGCGGAGGCACCGGGCACATCGGAAGGGCTGGAGGTCACCGACGCCCCGGCCGAACCCATCGCCGATGAGCCCACCGTCGACCGAACCACCGTCGATGAGACCGTTGCCCAAGAACCCGCTGAGCCCACGGCAGCCGCGGACGGCCCCGAGCCCACCGCGACCACGGAACCAGAACCCGTAGCCGTAGCCGAGCCAGAACCCGAGGCAGAGCCTCAGGCCGAGCCCGAGGTCGCGGCAGCAGCACCCGACGAGCCCGCAAGCGGAACCCCCGCAGCCGGGCCGGACGAGACCGCAGCCGACCCCGTTGCCGAACTCGCCCCCGCCTCCGGGTCCGCACCTGCCCCCCTTCCTACCGCGCTGGCCGCCACCCACTCCGCCGCGGCCACCGCACTCCAGCGCGCCGGGCTCCCTGACACCGCGGCGCTCGTCTATCTGGTGCTCGACCGGTCAGGCTCGATGCGGCCCTTCTACAAGGACGGCAGCGCACAGCGGCTCGGTGAGCGCGCCCTCGCGCTCGCCGCGCATCTCCACGAGGGCACGGACCCGGCCGTTGAGGTCGTGTTCTTCTCCACCGAAGTGGACGGCACCGGCGCACTCACCCTGGACTCCTACGAGGGCAAGGTGGATGAACTCCATGACTCCCTCGGCCGGATGGGTCGTACCAACTACCACCTGGCCATCGAGGAAGTCCTCGCGCTGCACGCCAAGGCCAGCAAGGCCGTACGGGCGGCATCGGGCAGCAGGTCGCGCAAGCCCGTCCCCGCGCTGGTGATCTTCCAGACGGATGGCGCACCCGAGTCCAAGACCGCCGCCACCGCCGCACTGACGGCAGCCGCCAACAAGTCGGTGTTCTGGAAGTTCGTCGCCTTCGGCGAGCACGACGCGAAGGCCTTCGACTACCTCCGCAAGCTCTCCGTCGACAGCACGGGCTTCTTCCACGCCGGCCCCACGCCCAACGACATCCCGGACGAGGAGTTGTTCGACGGCATCCTCCAGGGCTGGAAGCCCTAGCAGGGAACGTCCCGGAACAGGCGCCTAGCCACTCGCTACCGCGCCACCACATCCACCACAGGCAGCGACACGGTGACGGTCAGTCCCCCGCCCCCCGGGCCGGGCCTGGCCGTCACCTCGCCGCCGTGGCCCTCGGCGACCGAGCGCACGATGGAGAGCCCCAGCCCCGCGCCGAGCCCCATCCGGTCCCGCCCCTCCCCGCGCCGGAACGGCTCGAACAGCGCCGGAATGTCCTCCGCGGCCATTTCGGGCCCGGTGTTCTCCACGATCAGCGCTCCCCTGCCCGCCGTGTCGGCGGCCACCCGGACACTGACCGTCCCCCCCGGCACGTTGTAGGCGACCGCGTTCGCCACCAGGTTGCCCACCAGTTGGGCCAGCAGCAGCCGGTTTCCGCGTACCACCAATCCGTACTCCGCGTCGGCCCGCACATCGTGCCGCACCGACTCCTCCCGGGTCAGCTCCCCGAGATCGACATCGTCGTGCTCCTCGACTCCGCGTTCGCTGCGCGCCAGCATCAGCAGCCCTTCGATCAGCCGCTCGCTCCGCCGGTTGGTGTCCAGCAACACCCGCTTGGTGGCCAGCAGGTCATCGGCGGACAACTCGGCGTCCAGACCGACCTGGATGGCCGTGCGCTGGGTCGCCAGGGGCGTACGCAGTTCATGGGAGGCGTTGGCGATGAATCTGCGCTGGCTGTCGAACGCCTTCTCCAGTCGGGCCAGCAGGGCGTCGAGGGTGTCCCCGAGCTCCTTGAGTTCGTCGTCGGGCCCACTCGCCGCGATGCGCTCGTGGAGGGTGCGTTCGGAGAGCCTGCGCGCCTTGGCCGTCATCGCGTGCACCGGCCGCAGCACCCGACCGGCGATCCACCATCCCACCGCGACCGCGCACAACGCGGTCATCAGCAGCGCGGTCAGCGACCAGAAGAGCATCTCCTCCGATGCCGCGTCGCTGACGTTGTCCGTGATCTGGTAGGCCCTGAAGGTGGTGAGGTCACCATGGGTCACCGACCATGCCCCAGGTGACGACGGGTGCGGCTTGACGACGGCCTGACGCGCGATGGAGTCCGCCTGGTCCTCCGTACCGGCGCGGGAGAGCAGATTGACGACCGCGAGCAGCACTCCACCGAGAACGAGGAACACCGCGCCGTAGACGAGGGCGATCCTGGTGCGGATCGTGGACCCGGGCCCCAGCCGTCCGGGGCCGGCATGTCTGATCCTGGGGCCGATCCGGCCGCTCGGAGAACCGATCCGACCACTCCATGCACCGACCCGACCGACCTGGCTGATCCGGGGACCGACCCGGCCGGCCCCCCTGCGGGCCGTGCTTCTCACAGTGCGTACCCCACGCCCTGGACCGTACGGATCAGGGCAGGGTCACCCAGCTTCGCCCGCAGCTTGCTCATGCAGACCCGGACCGCGCCCGTGAAGGGATCGGTGTGGGCGTCCCACGCCCGCTCAAGGAGCTCCTCGGCCGAGACGGTCGCGCCGTCCGCCTCCAGCAGGATCTGGAGTACGGAGAACTCCTTCGGCGACAGGTCCAGCAGCCGCCCCTCGCGCTCGGCTGTCCTGCGTACGGTGTCCAGGCGCAGCCCATGGCGTTCCAGCTGGGGCGGTACGGGACGGGCACTGCGGCGGCGCAGGGCGCGCACCCGGGAGACCAGCTCGGGGAACTCGAAGGGCTTGCCCAGATAGTCGTCGGCGCCCAGGTCGAGCCCTTCCACCCGGTCCTCCATCGAGGCGGAGGCGGTGAGCATCAGAATCCGGGTGCGGGACGCGGAGGCGACGAGCTCTCGGGCGACCTGGTCGCCGTGGACCCGCGGCAGATCGCGGTCGAGCACGACCACGTCGTAGTCGTGCAGTCCGAGGTAGGCCAGGGCAGCGTCGCCGCTGTAGACGGTGTCGACCGCGAAACCGGCGCGGCGCAGCCCGGTGGCGACCAGCTCGGCCAGGATCTGCTCGTCCTCGGCCACCAGTACCCGCATAGCGCGTTCTCCCCTTCGTCCCGGTCCCGCCCCACCGTGCTCCCGGCGGAGAAACGCTGGTGCCCTCGGCATCCTGGAGCCCCCGTGGGGGTCTCGTACAGAGGCGCACAAGGAGGTCGGACCCCCACGGACACCCGCAGCATTCATCCCAGGATGCGTCTTTCTATCCCGAGAGATGTTTCGCGGATGTCTCCGCGGCTGGCCAGCAGTGCTCGGAGGAGGTTTGAGCGTGTGAAGGGACCATCCGGGGGCCGATAAGATTTCGACATGGCGGCCACTGGAACCGAGAAGCAGGGGTCGAAGGCGTTTTACGTCACGACCCCCATTTACTACGTCAACGACGCTCCTCACCTGGGCCACGCCTACACGACCGTCGCAGGCGACGTGCTCACCCGCTGGCACCGTCAGCGTGGCGAGAAGGTGTGGTACCTCACCGGCACGGACGAGCACGGTCAGAAGATCATGCGCACCGCCGAGGCGAACGGCGTTTCGCCCCAGGAGTGGTGCGACAAGCTCGTGGAGGAGGCCTGGAAGCCCCTCTGGGAGCACCTGGACATCGCCAATGACGACTTCATCCGGACGACCGAGAAGCGGCACACGGACCGTGTGCAGGAGTTCGTCCAGGACCTGTACGACAAGGGTGAGATCTACAAGGGCGGCTATGAGGGCCCGTACTGCGTGGGCTGTGAGGAGTACAAGCTCCCGGCGGATCTGATCGACGGGGAGGGCGAGTACGAGGGACAGAAGCTCTGCCCGATCCACAAGAAGCCGGTGGAGCTCCTCAAGGAGGAGAACTACTTCTTCAAGCTGAGCGAGTACGGCCCCAGGCTGCTGGAGTTCTACGGGGCCAACCCTGGCTTCATCCAGCCGGAGTCCGCCCGCAACGAGGTCGTGAACTTCGTCAAGCAGGGACTTCAGGACCTCTCCATCTCCCGGTCGACCTTCGACTGGGGCGTGAAGGTTCCGTGGGACGAGAAGCACGTCATCTATGTGTGGATCGACGCGCTGCTGAACTACGCCACGGCGGTCGGCTACAACGAGAACCCGGCGAAGTTCGCGGACACCTTCCCGGCCGACGTCCATCTGGTCGGCAAGGACATCCTGCGCTTCCACGCGATCATCTGGCCCGCGATGCTGCTGGCGAACGATCTGCCGGTGCCGGGCCGGGTCGCGGCCAACGGCTGGCTGATGGTCGGCGGCGAGAAGATGTCGAAGTCCAATCTGACCGGCATCAAGCCGCAGGACCTGACCTCGCACTTCGGCGTGGACGCCTACCGCTGGTACTTCCTGCGGGCGATCGCGTTCGGTCAGGACGGATCGTTCTCGTGGGAGGACTTCACCGCTCGCTATACGAGCGAGCTGGCGAACGACTACGGCAATCTGGCCTCTCGGGTCGCCGCCATGGTCGGCAAGTACTTCGGTGGGGAACTTCCCGAGGCGACGGCGTCCGACGCCGCTGAGAAGGCGGTCCAGGAGGGCCTGGCGAAGGCCGCCGCGACGGCGGATCGGCTGATCGGCGAAGAGCTGGACTTCCAGGGCGGAATCCTGGCGATCTTCGACTTCGTGAAGCAGGTCAACGGTTATCTGACCGAGCAGGAGCCGTGGAAGGTCGCGAAGGACACCTCACCCGAGGGCCAGGCGCGGCTGGCGACGATCCTGTACACGGCCGCCGACTCCCTGCGGGGGATGGCGGTACTGCTGAACGCCGTGATGCCCCGTACCTCCGAGGCGCTGTGGGAGTCGCTGGGCGCCGAGGCCTCCTTGGGCGCACTGGCGGACCAGCCGGTGCAGAACGCGGGCGTCTGGGGTCAGCTGCCGGTGGGCTCGACGGTGACGAAGGGCGCGGTCCTGTTCCCGCGTCTGGAGGAGCCCAAGACCACCGCGTAGGACCGAGACCACCGCGTAGGACGAGGAGCTCCGGCACTGTGCGGAGGCGCTGATCCGCGTCGCTCACACCGCACGCCACCCGGCCAGCGATCGCAGCAATCGCGGACACAGCCGGT
>NZ_JAMQAW010000009.1:104749-157229 GCF_023701525.1 Streptomyces albipurpureus | reverse complement strand
GGGAACCGGGGGCCTGGTCGTTCTCCTGCGGGGTGGCTAGGCCGCCAGGGCCGTCCTTGGCCCCATCACCACCACCGGCCGCGCCGCCGGGTCCAGCCTGCGCAGTAGCTCCTGCATCCGCTCCCTCGGCAGCCCCACACACCCCTGGGTCCCCGCCCCGTGCTCCACATGGAGCCAGATGCCACCGCCCTTGGCGTTCCCCATCGGCCGGGTCCAACTCAAGGGGGTGTGCCCGGGTACGCGGTTGTAGTTGATCGCCACCACATAGTCGAAGGCACCGGTCAGCGGTTCGCCCTCGGCGTTGGTGCTGTTGGGCGGTGTGAAGCCGCGCCCCTGGTCGTACGGGAGTTTGCTGCCGGGGTCCTTCAACAGACCGCCGGCGTCGGTGAGGCCGTACACCCCGATCGGAGTGCGGAGATCGCCCTGCCGATGGTCCTCGGTCCAGCCGCGTACACCGTTTCGGGTGGGCCATACCGCCGAGACCGGCTGCCAGGCCCCTGACGCGGCGCGTTCATAGAGAACGGCGGTGCCCTTGTTGGCGTCGCGGCTCTCGGAGCTCACCACCAGCGCCTGTCGGGTCTTGAGGCCCAGCTGCTTTCTGGATTTTTGGACCAAGACCCGGTATCCCGGTGGATTTCGCGGACAGCGGGGAGGGTGCGGCCTGCTGGGCGGGCCGCGCCCCGGAGTTGCTGGGGGCGGGCTCGGCGCGCGCGGGTTCGCCACCGGGGGAGCCGTCGGCGGAGTCGGTCTGACAGCCGGCGAGCAGCAGGACGAAGACGAGCGCGGAGGCCGATATCGCTCCCGTACGGGAGGGCTTGGGGTTCACTGTCCTGCCTTGGAGCTGGAAGGGGGCTTGCTGGGGGAGGGCGCGGGGGAGGCGGAGCCGCCGAGACGGGCGTTGTCGATCATCGTCTGGACCTCGGCCCAGGTCGCGTCGGTCGTACCGGCCGCGGCACAGACCCGGAAGGTGGCCAGGATGCGGCGGTTGGGCTTCCCGTCATCGAGGAGGGCCACCCCACGCTTAGTGACACCTCCGATGGCCTCGCAGCCCTCGTCCGGGGCCGCGGAGGGCGAGAGTGCCCGCGAAGCCGTCTCGCTGGCCTGCTGCTTCCCGGACCATCCGCCCGACAGCGTGATCAGCACATCGCCACGGCCCAGCCGCCGCACCGGCGCGCAGTCGCGCGGGTCCGTCAGCTGGCAGGGGCGGGTGAAGGGGGCGAGTGACTGTGCCCCCAGAAAGCCCAGGGGGTCCGGGTGGACGGTGTCCGCGGGCACCGCCAGCGCGCTCCACCGCTCGGGCAGCTCGATCGTGAGCCCGTTCAGTTCGGGGAAGGACACCGGTTCTGCCAGGGGTGCCATCACCCCGGTGCTCGGCGGTGCCGCGGGCAGCGCCGGGCGCTGGGCCTCCTCGGTGGTGGGGAGGAGCAGCGCCCCGGCGAGCGTGAGGGCCGCCGCCCCGGTGGCGGTGGCCCCGGCCATCCGTAGCCGACGCCGGCGGCGCGTCACCCGCTCCCGCACCTGGCGCAACCGTCCTTCTGGAGCGCGCAACAGGGGTGTGCCGCGCTCCAGCAGTACCCGCAGTTCGTCCTCCAGGAGGGCGTGGTCGTCTTCATGCCGCACGTCGATCACCTGCCTCCGCCATGGTGGTGGGCAGCAGCGCCCGGAGCGTACGGAGCGCCTTTGACGCCTGACTCTTGACGGTGCCCGGGGCGCATCCGAGGGTGGCCGCGGTGTCCTCGACGCTCATGTCCTCGAAGTACCGCAGGACCACAACGGCCCGCTGGCGTACGGGAAGGGCCCGAATGGCCGCGGCGAGTGACTGCTCCAGATCGACGTGGGCGAAGGCGTCGATGGAGGTCACCGAGTCGGGGAGATCCCCGTGCGGCACCTCCCCGCGCCATCGGCGACGCCACCATGAGGCATGGGTGTGCACCATCGCCTTGCGGATGTACGCCTCTGGGTGTTCCGCGGCGATCTTCCGCCAGTTGGGCCACACCTTCGCCAGTACGGTCTGGAGCAGATCCTCGGCGAGATGCCGATCGCCGGTCAGCAGCCAGGCCATCCGCAGCAATCTGGGGCCGCGGGCGGCGACAAACGCCTCGAAGTCGCCGTCCCCGCCATCGGAGCCCATTGGCTCGCCCCCGCTTCCGTGTTTCGTCGACCACATAGAGAGAACGTGGTGACGAAGGGTTCGGGTTGCCCGAAAACAAGCAGATAAACGGTTCTTCAGAGAAGATCCGGAGAAGCAGGGCCGGGGGACGGTAGCGCGGAGATACGCATAGCCCGACCGGCGACCGACCGCAGACCGACCGTGAACCGGACACGGACCGGTCGCAGACCAGCCGTAGGCCAGACGCAGACCGACCGCGGGGTGTCCCAGCGGTACCGCGGACAGCGCTGAGGCCCCGCTACCGCGGTGGCGGCAACGGGGCCTCAGCCAAGCTCGTCATCAGCCAAGCCTTGGGCCCCATGCGAGTCAGCTTGCGGGACAGCCCTCACAACAGGCCGGGGGCGAGAGCCAATCGGCTGCCGATCGGGGCTGCTAGTCGGCGGACTTCGCCACCGGCTTGCGGAGCTGGATGTTCAACTCCCGCAGCCGGGACTCGTTCAGCTCGGTGGGCGCGCCCATCATCAGGTCCTGGGCGTTGCCGTTGAGCGGGAAGGCGATGGTCTCGCGGATGTTGGGCTCGTCGGCGAGGAGCATCACGATCCGGTCGATGCCCGGGGCGATACCACCGTGCGGCGGGGCGCCGAGGCGGAAGGCGCGCAGCATGCCCGCGAACTCGTGCTCGACGGTGTCCCGGTCGTAGCCGGCGATCTCGAAGGCCTTGAGCATGACCTCGGGCTCGTGGTTGCGGATCGCGCCCGAGGACAGCTCGATGCCGTTGCAGACGATGTCGTACTGCCAGGCGAGGATGTCCAGCGGGTCCTTCTCCTCCAGGTCCTTCATGCCGCCCTGGGGCATCGAGAAGGGGTTGTGGGAGAAGTCGATCTTGCCGGTCTCCTCGTCCTTCTCGTACATCGGGAAGTCGACGATCCAGCAGAACCGGAAGACGCCCTCATCGAAGTGGCCGGCGCGCTTGGCGGCCTCGACGCGGACCGCGCCCATGATCTTGGAGACCTCGTCGAACTCGCCCGCGCCGAAGAAGACGGCGTGTCCGGCCTCCAGGCCGAGCCGCTCGGTGAGGACCTTGACGTTCTCCTCGGTGAGGAACTTGGCGATCGGCCCGGAGAGGGTGCCGCCCTCGGCGACCCGCACCCAGGCCAGGCCCTTGGCGCCCTGCTCGATCGCGTACTCGCCGAGCTGGTCGAAGAACTTCCTGGGCTGCGCGGAGACATCCGGCACGGCCAGCGCACGGACGTGCTTGCCGGCGAAGGCATTGAACTCGGAGCCCTCGAAGACATCGGTGATGTCGACGAGTTCGAGTCGGGCGCGCAGGTCCGGCTTGTCGTTGCCGTACTTCAGCATCGACTCGCGGAACGGGATGCGCGGGAAGGGCGAGGTGACGTGCTTGCCGTCGCCGAACTCCTCGAAGAGTTCGGTCATCAGCCTCTCGACCGGCTGGAAGACGTCTTCCTGCTCGACGAAGCTCATCTCGACATCGAGCTGGTAGAACTCGCCGGGCGACCGGTCGGCGCGGGCGTCCTCGTCGCGGAAGCAGGGCGCGATCTGGAAGTAGCGGTCGAAGCCGGAGATCATCAGCAGCTGCTTGAACTGCTGCGGGGCCTGCGGCAGGGCGTAGAACTTGCCGGGGTTCAGCCGGGAGGGCACCACGAAGTCCCGGGCGCCCTCGGGGGAGGTCGCGGTGAGGATCGGGGTGGCCATCTCGTTGAAGCCGAGCGCGGTCATCTTGTGCCGGATCGCGCTGATCACCGCGGTCCGCAGCATGATGTTGCGGTGCATGCGCTCGCGGCGCAGATCGAGGAAGCGGTACTCAAGCCGGCGCTCTTCGTTGACGCCGTCGTCCGCGTTGATCGTGAAGGGGATCTGCTGGGCCGCGCCCAGCACCTCCACCTCGGCCACCTCGATCTCGACCTCACCGGTCGGCAGCTCGGGGTTGACGTTGTCGGCGCCCCGGCTGACGACCTTGCCGTCGATACGGACGACGGTCTCCTTGGTGAGGTGGCTCAGCGCCTCGTTGGCCGCGGTGCCGGGACGGGCGACGAGCTGGGTGATGCCGTAGTGGTCACGCAGATCGATGAAGAGGATGCCGCCCAGGTCTCGACGATTGTGCAGCCAGCCGCTCAGCCGGACGTCGGTGGAGACGTCAGAGGCGCGGAGCTCGCCGCAGGTGTGGGACCTGTACCGATGCATCGTCGTTCATCCAGTCTTAGCGGGAGTGGGGTGGGGTGGGCTTGTCAAGGTTACCGCCCGACTCACGCCGATCTCATTGGCATATACACGCCAGCGGTGGACACTGAGCGACACTGGGCCTGGCCGAGGTCGTAACTGACCCCACGAACAGCTGCCCGATGACCCCCGAAACGGACCAGGCGACGGACCCGGCGACGAACGGCACGACCACGACGCTCCATGCCCCGACCACGGAGTCTCGGCACCGCGCCTCCTCGCGTCGGCCGTCCCCTTCTACCGTCCACCCGGGGGCCGTTCCCCCGGCAGCGAGCCCCGGCAGGTCATGTGTCGGCAGATCGGAATAAAGTGAGGCAATGCGCACCGAGGACGTCCTGGCAGCTATCGCCACCGGCCTATGGCGGTGGGACAAGGCATCCGGGACGGTCAACCTCGACGCGGAGGCCGCCCGGCTGGTCGAGCTGCCCGCAGAGGCCGGTAGCCAACCCGAGTCAGTCGTACGCGCCCGTTTCCATCCCGTCGACTGGAACGAGATCAATGGCGTCGTCGGCCTAGCCATCGCCGAGGACACCCTTGCCGAGGGCCGGCTGCGGATCGTCGACGACGGCGGACGGGTGCTGCGTACGGTCCGCTTCCGCGCCAAGCCGCATCGGGTGGATCGCTCCCATGTCCTGGTGGGCATGCTCCAGGAGGTCGCCGAACCCACCGAGGGCACGGCGGCCAAGACCCCCATCACCGGAGACTGGCGCCGCTCGCGTGAGGCGTTTCTGCTGGACGCCGGGCGGGCACTGGCCGAGGCGCGCTCCACGGCCGAGGTACTGCGGGTGGCCGCCTCCCTGTCCATGCCCGGCTTCTCCCCCGATGGGCTCGCCGTCTTCGGGGCCGCGGGCGACCGGATCACCATCATCGGGCAGCACGGCCACCAGGGCGCCGGTGACGACCCCTTCAGCCATATGCGGATGGACACCGACCATCCGGCGGCCGAGGTGATCCGCACCGGGCGGGCCGTCTATCTGCCGAGCCCGGACGAGTACAACCGGCGATATCCGACCAGCTGGCCGCTGGCGCAGCCGCTGGGACGGCTGTCCTGGGCCTATCTGCCGCTGATCGTCGCGGGGCGCACGATGGGCGCCTGGATGGCGGCGTTCCGGCACCGGGTCACCTTCACCCCCGATGAGCGGTCGGTGCTGACGACGGTGGCCCGGATGCTGGCGCAGGCACTGGCCAGGGCCGGGGTCGCCGAGTCGGAGCGGGAACTCTCCCTGGGGCTCCAGCGGTCGATGATGCCGGTGCTGGGCCCGGCGATCCCGGGGATAGAGGTGGCGGCACGCTATGTGCCGACCGGCGGCGGGCTCCAGGTCGGCGGCGACTGGTACGACATGATCCCGCTGCCGTCGGGACGGATCGCGCTGGTCATCGGCGATGTCCAGGGCCATGACGTACGGGCCGCGGGACTGATGGGCCAGCTACGGATCGCCCTACGGGCGTACGCGTCCGAGGGGCATCGCCCCGACGCCGTGCTCTCCCGGGCCTCCCGCTTTCTGCATGGCATCACCGACACCTACGACCAGAGCGACTACTCCAGCCCCAGGTTCGCCACCTGTCTCTATCTGGAGGTCGATCCGGCGAACGGGCGCATCGACATCGCCCGGGCCGGGCATCCCGAGCCCGCGGTGCGGACGGCCGACGGAACGGTGCTGATGCGCCCGACCGAGGGCGGGCTGCCGCTGGGCATCGACCGCGATACGGACTATCCGACGACCCGGATGACGCTGGAGCCCGGCGAGACGATGATGATCTGTACCGACGGCCTGCTGGAGACCGGCGGACACGACCTGGACACCGGCTGGGCCCGGCTGCGCACGGTCCTGGAGGAGGACCTGGGCAAGTCGCTGGAGGAGTTGGCGGACGCCCTGGTGCAGGCGGTCCACGGCCCGGTCTCCCACTACACGACCGGCCCGCTGGCGGATCGCCGCGAGGACGATGTCGCGCTGGTACTGCTCTCCCGCGAGGGCGCCCCGGCCGCCCCGGCACCCCGCCGGATGGCGATGGCGGTGGCACAGGCCCAACCGGAGCGGATCTCGGCCGCCCGGCAGCAGGTGAAGGAGTTGCTGCACGACTGGACGGATGAGGAGCAGATCGACTCCGCGGTGCTGATGGTCTCCGAGATGGTGACCAATGTGCTGGTCCACACGGATGGGAACGCGCTGCTTTCGGCAGAGGTCACCGATGGCGACGGGGATGACCCACGGCGGCTCCGCGTGGAGGTGGCGGACACCAGCGATGAACTGCCGCACAAGCGGCGCCCGGGCGAGATGGCCTCATCGGGGCGTGGTCTGGTGCTGATGCAGATGCTGGCGGATGACTGGGGGGTGGACCCCCGGGGCGATGGGAAGTCCATCTGGTTCGAGCTGCACGAGTCGAGCACGGCGGGGGAGTCGGAGACCGCCGGGTCCCCCGGGTCGGGGTCTTGAGAGGGTCGGGGACCGGCGCGGTGAGCTGAACCGATCACCCAGCCCCTACCCACACGGACGGACACTTGGGACGGCCCGTACCAACCCTTCAGGGGGTCGGTACGGGCCGTCCGTGTCAGAGCGTGTGGGAGCGTGCCGGGGCTCCGAGGTCTACTTGCCGAAGTAGGCGTCGTGAACGGTGATGGTGCTCTTGTTGTTCTTCTTGTCCACGATCTGGGCCTTGAAGGCGATCGGCTTGCCCTTGGCGGGGTTCTTGATCGTGATCTTGCCCTTGGTGACGGTGACCTTCTTCCAGGTCCTGCCGCCGTCATAGGAGGTCGAGACCGTCAGGGACTTCAGTCCCTTGCCGGCCGCGGCGCCCTCGATGGTCACCGGGATGGTGACCAGCCTGCCCGCAGGAGCGGTGTTGTCCAGCGCCAGCTTCGGGGCGAAGCGGACCGAGGAGACCGGTAGCGCGGCAACCACGCCCTCAGCCGGCTTCTTGGAGCGGAAGGTCCAGCTGACGTCGATCCGGCTGGCGGACATCGCCGCGGTCTCGTGCTGCAGCACCGACGTCGCGAGCGTGTACTCCGCGTCCTCCGGGCCGACCGCGAAAGCTTCCCGACCCTCCAGCGGATCGTTGTTCTCACCGATCTTGATCTTGCCCTTGTGGAGGGTGGTCCTCGCCGAGGAGTAGTAGAAAGTCCCCTCGTTTCCCCTGCCGTCGGCGAAGACGTACGTCAGGCCCGCGATCTCGTTGCCGTACCTGAAGGCGCCGGAGTCCTCGTCCACCAGAGGAGAGTGGACCCCTGCACCGAGCGTCTCGGAGTAGGACTTGCCACCGGTGTACTTCCTGCCCGGGGTGCCGTACCAGGACTCCGGGGTGGGGAATCCATCCGGGTCCATTCCGTACTGCTGGGCCGACACGGACCAACTGCCCTTGCCGATCGTGGCCAGGTGCAGAGTCCCGGAGCCGGGGAAGGGCACCACGTGGCCGCTGCTCGCAGCCCAGCCCTCACCCAGCTGGCCCATCGCGTGTATCTCACCCCGCTTGTTCTTCATCGAGCCGGCGACGTTCACCTTGACCTTCGCGAAGTCACCGGTCTTGAACTTCTTGGTGTAGCCGGTGGAGTACTTCTTCACCGGGCCGCCGGCGATGGTGTTGTACTCCGTCGTCGAGGGACCCCTGCTCCAACGGGTGGAGAACACCTCGGAGAAGGAGCCGTCGGTGACCTCCGGGCCGAGGTGCGCGGTGCGCACATTGGCCAGCGTGGAGAACCTCTTCTCGCTCCCCACACCCGATTTCGGCTTGATCACCGTGTAGGAAACCGTGGCACGGCTCAGCCGGGCCTTCTTGTCCGGAACCGTGATCGAGACCGGCTTGGCCTTGCGGGCGTCGACCGTCATGGTGGTGTTCTTGTTCATCACCAGCTTCGGCTGGAGCAGGTGGTCAAAGCCCTTGGTGCTGTCCATGGGATCCACGGCCAGACCGGCGTCCAGAACGTATGCGCCCTTGGGGACACGGACCTTGGAGCTGCCCGACGTGCTGGTGAGGTGCTGCCAGTCGCCCCCCGTGCGATCATCCAGCGAACCGAGGGCGGTGGAGAAGCCATCGCTCGGCTTGCCGTCCCGCCCGAGGTGCTTGACGGTGAGGTCGTAGGACTCCACCTCGCGCTCCACGGCGGCCACGCTGCGCACACTCTGCCCACCGCCGGTCGCGACGACCGCGGCCGAGTAGGTGCCGTCGGCGGTACCGATACGGGTGTTCGCGGTGAGATCCACCGAAGCGGTGCCACCGGCAGGGACGATCACCTTGTTCGCGCCCAGGGCGAAGAAGCCGGCCGGGGCCGCCTTGCCCCGCGGGTCACGGCCGGTGACCGCCACATCGAGGGTGATGTCCCGATCACCCAGGTTGCGGTAGGTGACCTTCTGGGTCTCGGGCTTGTCGTCGTGGTGCGGCCACGCCTGCTTCGCGAAGCTCAACGATGAGGGCTCCGTGATGATGCTCTGCTTGATCGCCTGGTTCAGGGCGATACGCCCGGAGCCCTGCTGGAAGGAGTGGTAGCCACCGTCCTTGGTGGAGGCGGTCAGCGCGCTCTTCAGCTGCCCACCCTTCCAGGAGGGGTGCTGCTGCTTCAACAGGGCCGCGGCGCCCGCCACATGCGGAGTGGCCATCGAGGTACCGGAGATGGCGGCATACCCCGGTGGGCCCCCCGATCCGGTACCGGCCGCCGCCGCGGCGACGATGTTCACCCCCGGGGCGGTGACATCCGGCTTGATGGGGCCTCCACCGGACCGCGGGCCCACGCTGGAGAAGTCCGCCAACAGGTCCTTGTGGTCCACCGCGCCGACGGTCAGGGCGGCGTCCGCGCTGCCCGGTGAGTTGATCGAACCCGCGCCCGGGCCCGAGTTGCCGGCGGCGATGGCGAAGAGAACGCCCTTCTCCGCGGACAGCTTGTTGACATGGGCTTCCAGAGGGTCGATGTCCGGAGTGTCCCCGCCGCCGAGGCTCATATTGATGACATCGGCGCCCTGGGCCACGGCCCAGTCCATTCCGGCGATGATGCCGGAGTCCATACCGCCGCCGCCGTCGTCCAGCACCTTGCCGTTGAGGATCTTGGCACCGGGGGCGACCCCCTTGTGCGTGCCACCCGACTTCGCGCCCGTACCAGCGGCGGTCGAGGCGACATGGGTGCCGTGGCCGTTGCGGTCCTTCGCGTCCCTGGAGTCGCTGAAGTTCTTCCCCGCGACGACCTGGTTCTTCAGATCCGGGTGAGAGTCGTCCACCCCCGTGTCCAGGACGGCGATCTTGACGCCGGTGCCGTCGTAGCCGGCCTCCCACGCCTTCGGTGTGCCGATCTGGGCCACGCTCTTGTCGAGGTTGGCGGTGCGGACCCCGTCCAGCCAGATGTGCTGGACGCCGGAGACGGTGGTGGTACGCGCGTCCTTGCCGCTCGTGGTGCGGGTCAGCGCCTCCCACAGGGCGCCGGCCTCCCGCTCCGAGATGGTCACGGCATCCGCGTTCAGGCTCGGAAGGTTCCGGCTGACCTGGACATCACCCGTGGCGCGCAGTCCCTGCCTGGCCGTGGCAGCGGCGGCGCCGCTGTAGGCGACGATCACCTTCAGACCCTTGCGGTACGCCTTGCGGCTCTCCGCCTTGCTGAGCTCGGTGATGTTGAACAGCCGCTGGTCGAGGCGGCCGTCGGCGAGCAGCGCCCGCGCGTCGTAGGGCACCACAAAGGTGTTGTCGCCATGGGTGAAGGTCTGGACGGGCACGTTCTCCCGGCCCTTGGCGGAGTCAATGGTGACCACCTTGCCCTCGCCGTTCACCCCGACGCGGTCACCCGTGATCAGGGTCACCCAACGGAGTCCGGTGGTCTTGCCCTTGCTGAGCTTCTGGGTCAGCTCGGCGCCCGTCGCCGAAGCGGCGGCGGTGTCTCCGGGAAGCTGGGGAGCAGCGGACGATGCCGGGGCGGTCAATCCGGCGACGAGCGCTGCCGCAACCACCGTGGTGAGCGTTGCGGCACCGAGGTTCTGACGTCTCCTGGAAAACAATCAATTCCCCTTGCTGGGGCGGGGGTTGGGAGTAGGACCCGGAGTGGACCCGCTCCCCACTCCTGTCTGAGAACAGGGGAAAGGCGATCCTCTGGTTGTCACCCCATCCGGTGAATGGCTGGAACCCGTACCCAGGGAGGGAGTTCACCACCGCGATGATCTGCATGGATGCTGCTCGGTAGGAGAAAGAGCCGAGGAGATATCCCGTCAGCGAGGGCTGGATATGGATAGCCGGGCGGCCCCCGGCTCCCCGGCTCGCACCCCGGTCGTCAGACCCCCGGCATCGGGAGGGCGGAAAGCCTCCGGGACGCCCGACCAGCCCCGGGCAGCGGGGCTTCCGGGGCTGGTCAGGGCCTGGGGCAGACCATGGCACCGGGCCTGCCTATTACGGTGATACCCGTCTCGGGACCACCCGCGGGGGCAAGATGGGCGATCGCTCCGCGTCGATCGGGACGTGGGCCTGGACGGAGAGGTCAGCCATGTCCACAGCCGCACCAACGGATACCCGCGCGGTGGTTCACGATCTGCTGCGCAGGATCGGCGAAGGGGACCCCGAGCACATCGCCGAGTTGTATGCCGAGCAGGGTGATTGGAAGCTGAGCTGGCCGGAGGACGAACACGGTAGGGCTGCCACTCCGTGGATACGTCACCGGTCCACCCGGGCCGACGCGGCAGCCCACTATCGCGAGCTCGCCGAGCACCACCTGCCGGAGCAGGTGGCGACCGAAGTCGAGCGCATCCTCATTGACGGAAACGACGCGGTGGTGCTCGGCGAGATCCGCCAGATGGCCCGGCCCACCAAGCGTGCGTATCGCGCGCGGTTCGCCCTGCACCTCACCATCGAGGACGGGCTTGTCACCCGGCACCACGTCTACGAGGACAGCCTCGCCGTCGCGCGGGCCTTCGAGCCGGAGGATCGGTGAAGGGTGCGAACTGATCGCGATGACGCTGTTCACAGGCGCCTTTTGCTGACCGGGGCGAGGGTGTTGGCTTCGTAGCGGGTGATGAGTCGCCCACCGCGAGCGGCCAACGCCCGACGCCGCTTCAGGCGAATGCCCTCGGGCCCTTACGGGGACTTTGGCGGCGGCCCTTCCACCGCCGCTTGACCGGGCTCCTCGGAGCCGTCACCGCCGTACAGCTCCCGTAGCTCGCTGATGATCCCGAAGGCCGCGGCGGTCACGGGGACGGCGAAGAGCATCCCCA
Organism: Streptomyces albipurpureus; assembly: GCF_023701525.1. Lineage (GTDB taxonomy): Bacteria > Actinomycetota > Actinomycetes > Streptomycetales > Streptomycetaceae > Streptomyces > Streptomyces albipurpureus. The sequence continues at coordinate 145,706 of NZ_JAMQAW010000009.1, read as the reverse complement.
GGATCCCGGCCACCCCGGCCCCGGCGGTGATGGCCAGCATGACGACGGCCGGATGCATCTGGACCGTACGGCTCTGGATCATGGGTTGCAGTACATGGCCCTCCAGCACCTGCACGGCGAGGACGACGCCGAGCACCCAGAGCGCGATCACCCAACCCCGGTCGGCGAGTGCCACCAGCACCGCGACCGCGCCGGAGAGGAAGGCACCGAGATAGGGGATGTACGCGCCGACGAACACCAGCGCACCAAGGCCGAGCGCCCCCGGGACGCGCAGGATCAGCAGACCGATGGTGATGCAGACGGCGTCGATCAGCGCGATCAGCGTGGTCCCCCGCATAAAGCCCTCGACGGCGCCGAAGGCCCGCCGCCCCATGGCTTCGACGACCTTGGCGTTGCGCCCGGGAGCGATGGCTCGGGCCAGACCGGCCGCCCGGTCCGAGTCGCGGAGGAAGAAGAAGATCAGCAGCAGGGCGAGCACAGCGATGGCGATCATCTCCCCCACCACGCTGAGCCCGCTGATCACTCCGGAAGCGGCGGTCCCACCGAACTTGCCGAGCAGGTCCTTGGCATTGGCGGCCAGATCGCCCAGCGAGGTCCCAGCGGCCCCGAAGTGCTTGGCGATCCCCTCGGCGGCCTGCCGCAGCGAGGCGACGATCTGATCACCGGTGTCCACGAGGGCGCCGACGATGATGTAGACGGCCCCGCCCACGACCGCGAGTACCGCCGCACAGGTGAGCCCGGCCGCCAGCGACCGCTGAACCTTCATCCGGACCAGCCACCGGTACAGCGGCCCGAGAAGCGCGGTACCGAGCAGCGCGAGCAGCACCGGAGTGACCGCGGTCCGCAGATACCCGATCAGCCAGATCACCACCGCCGCGACCCCGGCGACCAGCAGCAGCACCACACACCAGGCGGCGAGCCGCCGCACGGGCTCGGGCAGAAGTCGTGACCGCTCTGGGGGCTGCACACCTCCAGCGGATCATGGACGGGCCCGGAGGGCGCGTGCTTGGGGGCCAGGTGGGTGACTGGGCATCAGACGGGCCCGTTGGTCGCTCCCGGGAGTGAATCACCGCACGGCCCGTACTCAGGCCGAGTATGGGCGGCATACGGTTGGGCTTCGGTAGAAGGAGGCTGCTCACCATGGCTGAGAAGACAACCTGGACAACGCTCGTCGACGGCCGGGAGGTACAGATTCCGGCGACCATCGACGGGGTACGCGCGACGCTCGCCGGTGAGCCCGAGCGGTTGGCGGAGTTCGAGGCCGAGATCGGACGGACTCCCGCGTTCCAGTTGGCGCAGACGCTGGCGACGTGGGCCTTGCCGGCCGAGGCATGGTCCGAGATCAACGCGGAGATGGACCGGCTCGCGGCCGGGGACTTCGCCGGCTGCACCCTGATGGAAGACCTGGAAGGGTACGACCCGGCCGGAGAAGAGGCCGCGTGAGCCGCTACCAGGTCCAATACACGGACCGGGCCCGCACGCAGCGGACGGCGATGAAGCCAGGAGTGCGGGACGCGCTGGATGCCGGGATGCGTCGGCTGGCGAGTTCGCCCTACGGGCTCGGCTCGGAGCAGGCCCCAGGCACCCCCCAGACCAAGGACAGGCGCGTGGTTTCCTTCCCCACCGCCATCGTTCTGTACTGGGTGCACGACAGTGTCCTCACCATCACCGCCGTCGACATCATCCACTGAACAGCGTCGCCGCCAAGCGATTCCAGGCACTCACGATCCCGCTGCTCTACTCACCGCACCAGCCAGAGGCGATCACTTGGTGTGGCGGCAGCGGGAGCTCTCCAGAAGGCCGGACGGGACGTTCTGCCCTCTGAGCGCGCCGTCTACCCCGTGCAGATGATGTTGCTGGGGGTGGGGCCCGGATCATGGTTGGGGAAGCAGTGGGGGCAGGTGTAGAGGGTGGTCCCGGGTCCGTTGGTGCTGCCGATATGGCGGATGGTGATGGGGGCTCGGGTGAGTTTGCCGCAGTCGCAGCAGTGGGCGACCGGGTCGGGTGAGATGTCGGGGAAGAGTTCGTCGGTGCTCATGCGGCTACCGCCGCTGTAGTGAACGAGACTTGGTGGACGCCGGTGGTGGCGGTGTACGGGTAGTCATAGCCGTGCTCGGCCCATGCGGTGGCGAAGAACCGCTCTCGGCACTCGGGGATGAGTAACTGCGCCTCTTCGGCTCGGAAGATCGAGCGGGCGAGTTCTGAGCTGGGGCCGGTCCACGGTCGGGACCATGCGCAGGAGTTGGGGCCGGGGTCCGGTTCCGGGGCCGTTGTGGTGAGGTAGCTGGCGGAGTGCCGTCCGGGCTGGGGGCGGCGGGTCCACGGCAGTACGTTCAGCACCCATACGAGTGCCCGGGCGATACGATCACACATACGTCGTTCAGCTCCTCTGAAGCTGTTCGGTGAGCCCCGATAGGCCGTTGCTGCGGCTTGTCGGGGCGTTGTTGTTTGGGACGGTAGACAACCGGTATAGGTCCGTCTAGGCATGTTCAGGCCTGACTAGGCTACCCATGTGGTGAGGTCCGTTGTCTACGCTTCGGCGTATGGCAGCGCGTGAGATTGACCCGAGGGCGCCAGAGCCCCCGTACCGGCAGATCGCTGCCGACCTGGGCGGAGAGATCGAACGGGGTGAGCTGGCCCCTGGTCGCCCGGTCCCCTCAGAGAAGGAACTGGTCGAGCGTTACGGAGTAGCGAGGAACACGGTCCGCTCCGCCCTCGCGGTCCTGCGGGCGTCGGGGCACGTCTACACCGTGCCGAGCCGAGGAACCTATGTCGCGGACCGGCCCGTAGCCGATCCGCGCGAAGGCGACGAGTAGACAGCGCACTCGATCTGACCCGGCGGGCATGTAGTGACGCTGGGCAGTGGGTGCGACTACCGAAGTTGCCCGCGTCGGTGGCTGACTAGCACATGAAGTCGAGCAGATGCCGAAAGCGCGCGTTACTGGTCGCCGCGTTCTCCTCGCCCACGCTCTCCGAGAAGTCACGGCACGTTACGGCTACGAACGCTTCGACGGCCCCGCGATCAGCCTGCCGCCAACTGGGCTGGCCAGACAGCCACGTATGTGCGTCCTCGGGCGTATGCCCATAGCTCATGAGCCAAGTGGCCAGATACGCCGCATCGACCCAGGCGGGTCCTATCGCGGGCATGGCCCAGTCGACGACGTAAGCGCGACCGTCCGCCGCGCCGATCAGGACGTTGTGAGGATTCATATCCGTGTGAAGGAGGTGCGACCCCTTGAGCGCATCCGCCTCGCCGGGACGCAAGCACCCGGCGAATCGCTCCGAGAGCTGGACGAGAGGCACCGCAGGAACCGGCAGCTGATGCATGCGACCCACAGTGAGCGCGATGGTCCCGAGGTCTCCCGTGCCAGGGCCGTAGTCGGCATGCCGGCCATCCACGTAACCGAAGGCCAGACATCGCCATCCAGCCCGTTCAAAGCGGTAACGGATGGTCGGGCTGATACCGCCCACCACACCGCCGATCTGTTCCTCGCAGCGCAGCCCAGCCATTCCGACATCGTCGGACAGACGAACGCCCTTGAGGAACAGCGAACCCGCCTTATGGGTGTGCACGACCAAGGCGAGCGAGCAGTTGAAACCACTGGTCACACTCTCCGACGTGATCACCGGGCCGGTGCAAGCTTCAACGGCCTCCCGGAGCACGGCCGGAAGCTCTTCCCACTGGACTCGTTCCACCATGTACTTCCCATCGCTGCTGGGAGGCGCACCAGGCTGCCCGGTGCCCCTCCCTCTTGGCTAGTTGTCAGCTCTGCGGCGCACCGCACTTACGACACCGGTTCGCCCCACTCCACTTGACCCACTCGTGCTTGCACTCGCCGAGAATCCACGGTTCCATCCCAGATCCCTTCTATGGGTGTGGTGCTCGTATGGCCCGCCCGACTGCTGCTGTCCGGGCTTGGTCGGGCGGGCCTTTTTCGCCACCCCGCTTGATAATCCCGCTGCATTTCCTTGGCCGGGTATTCAGGGGGTGGACGTTCTCAGGGCTGGTATCTCACCAGCAGGAACAGCAACACCAGGGACAAGGTGATTCCAAAGAAGAGGACCACCGGACAAGCGGTACGGGTCTTCTTCATGTGGTGACTCCCACAATGGTCCGGGGATCGTTGTCCCGGGGGGCGGGTCCCACTGCTTGGTGAAGGACTGGAAGAACAGATAGCGACGGTGCCCGGTCCGCCGAAAGTGGTGCTCCGTCCACGCCTCAGCGGCCTCAACGCCGAAGTCCTCAGCACCCTCCGGATCGGCACCACACACAGGTTCTCCCGAGACACAGGCGACATGCACGGAAACACCCCTGTCCTCGAAAAGCGTGAGCGTCCAGATCAGCTCCCGAAAGGTCCGGGTCATTCCCATCACAGCGCTCCTTGACGACTGTTGGCATTGGCAGAGTGGTGTACACGGCACGAGATGGACGCCTACCGGCCCAGGCCGGTCCGGCCCCATCGGATAAGCGAGAAAACTCAAGCAAAAAGAGAGCTTGCCCGAAGGGCAAAGCGGCCGTCCGGCGGTCAACTGCTCACTAGAGGGAGCTTAGTTGGAACTCGATCCACACTGTCTTGCCAACTGGGTGCTTCAGGACTCCCCAACGATGAGCTAGCTCTTCCACAATGCGTAAACCGCGCCCGGAGACTTGGTCCTGGGTAGGTGCGCAGACAAGAGGGGTCCCACCTCCACTATCGCGAACCTCGACGCGGACAACGTCGCCGTCGAACATGATCAAGACGTGGAAGTCCCGGCCCGGAGGGACTCCATGAGCCAGCGCATTTGTAGCCAACTCGGAAAGGCAAAGCACTACGTCACTCTGGAGACCGACGACGCCCCATTCTGCGAGGGCGAGGCATACCAAGTCTCGCGCGGCACTAACGGAGGTTCGCGATCGAGGGAACCTCCGTTGCCGCAACAGAGGGATGACTAGCACCTCTTTACTAGTGGAACGCACAGCGACTCCTCGCTAAGGGAGGGTTACCACCGGAACAGTCACCCCGGCACTCCTGGTAAGAGGGGGTTACCACCAAAGATGCATGCTCTCATGCGCCACTGTCAAGTCCCCCTTAGCATGGTCCTACGGGCACACCCCACGACAAGATCGGACGGTACCGAACAGTGATCGAAGAAGTGCGACGTGTCTCTTCGATGCAGAATCATGCGGTGCGAGTGAAAGCCGCAGTTGACCTCATGGCCGAACTTCAGGACGCCGTGATCGAGACATCGCGGATTCGTAAGGAGAGCATCGCCTGGCTTCGAGAGCATGGCCACTCGATGGCAGATGTAGCCAAGATCATGGGCGTTAGCAGGGCTCGCGTCGCGCAGCTTCGCGATGTTGGGCCACCAGCCGAGCGTGCGTTTCTAGGTCGGCGGCACCTCCGCGTTGCCGTGCCGCAACGCGTTGGCGAGCGCCAATATGTCACTGTTGAGGACAGCGCAACGGGACAAAAGTTGTTGGGGCTCGCTCATCGGCTGCAACTCAATGGCGAACTTGAGTACATCCCGACGACTGGCGAAATCGATCTGAATCGCGATGAACTCATCGTTGTCTGCGGGCCCAAGTCTTCAGCTGTGATAGCGGAGGCGCTACGGAAGGACCCGCAACTCTCTTTCGAGATGCTGCCTGACGGACGATGGGCGATCATCGAACGGCGCAGCGGGCGGGTGCATACCTCTCCATCAGATGCGCCAACCGACTCGATTCCCGGCGACATCGCGTACTTTGGCAGGCTATCCCGTCCAGATGGAAAGGGGTCCTTTCTCCTGATCGCCGGGGTTCATGCCGTCGGGTCCCTGGGAGTTGCCCACTTCTTGTCGAACAACCTGGCAACCCTCTACCACCGGGTAGGCACGGCGGACTTTTCCATGGTCATCGGCTGCGACTACAGCACGGAGACCAAGGCCGTGTCTGGCAGCAGGGAACTGACTCAAGCGCTTCTGCACGAAGTAACGTGAGCATCGTGCGAGTCTCGACCGCCAGCTTGAGCCGCCCGGGGCGAGCCAACGAAGACTTTGTGGTAGCCAGCCCAGAAGTCACGGTTGTCATCGACGGCGCCGGTACACCGGAAGGACTTGAAACCGGGTGTGTACATGGCGTCTCCTGGTTTGCTCGCAACCTGGGTATCGCCGCGTTTCGGGAAGCGCTCGGAGCGGATATCACTCTGAGCGCTTGCCTTGCAGCAGCGATTGAACAGACTGCTGACCTTCACCGCAGCACCTGCGCCGTAGATGATCCATTCTCACCATCCGCCACAGTCTCCATGTTTCGCGAGCGACCAACAGACTTCGAGTGGCTGGTACTCGGTGACTCCCTCGTGGCCCTCGACTCCGGCGGGCCAACACCACTTGCCGTCTCGGACCAACGGCTTGCCTTGATTGCAAGGGACATACGGGGAGATCTCAAGCACGCACGGTCAGACTCTCCAGAGCATCGCGAAACCCACCGTGTGCTAGTCGAAGCGGAACGCTCTCTGCGCAACACATCAGGGGGCTACTGGGTTGCTGCTGCGGATCCCCAAGCGGCAGCCGAAGCACACACCGGCAGTGTGGCGCGTAGCAAACTGGTCCGAGCCGCGTTGCTGAGCGACGGAGCAGCACGGCTCATTGATGAATTCAGGATCGCTAGCTGGTCAACAGGCCTCGACATCCTTGAACGCAAGGGCCCGGGAGAGTTCATTGACCAGGTCCGTCAGGCCGAGCTGAGCGATCCCGACTGCAAGCGCTGGCCGCGTGGCAAAGTGCATGACGACGCCACCGTAGCCTTTCTCCAACCCTGACCCCGCGACACACTGGCCCCGCCCGTCCAGAGTGGGAGTTGTCGACTCCGCCTTATTTGACGCGGTGACGCGAGTCCGCCCAGATGCTTCGGATCGTGTTCCGGTCCACTTACCATCGGCTCATCCGCGCCCCGAATGTAGGCCTATCCAGCCCTGTGCCCTCTCAGGAGGAAGGGCCCGGGGGTCCTGCCTTTCGTATCAACAGGGCGAAGTCCCACCCGCCGGTGGGACCTTTCCGTCGCGGACAGGGCCATTGCTTGGTGCCGACGGTGTGTGTGGGTGACGCTCACTCCGGCGGCTGGCTGTACCCCTCCAAGGCCGCCTTGCTGGTGGAGCGGTCAACAAGCCGCAACTCCCACGGTCCGGTGTTCACGTCAAAGTCCTTGCCAAAGCCAACCCACTTCCCTGCCATGCGTCGGCCGGTTGGCTCAACCAGGAGCTGAATGGCTCCGTGGTAGCGGGCGCCGTTGTAGTAGCCGTCTGCGGCTGTCTGCTCGACCCACGTACCTGTAACCACGTTGCGTTCAACCGTCAGATCCAGCGTGAGTGGGCTGAACGGATTACTGCTCGCCCCGGGCAGGCTCTGAGCGGTCAGCCGGTTTCCGTGCTGGACGATCACTACGTAGTGCTTGCCCTCATACGCCTCCCCCCGGCTCGAAGAGTAGAACTCGTAGCGACTGAGCCACACCCCCGAAAACGTCTCCTCACTCGTCTGCCCGGCGGACTGCACGCCCACTGCGGCAGAGATGGCGCCATCTACACCCGTCTCCATGTCGTGCCCGCCCTTCCCATCTCCGTGCACCCGTGCCATCGGTAGCGGCAGGGTGAACCCCAGGGCCTCGACCGGACGGCCCGTGACCCGCTCCAAGGCCCTGGCGTACACGCCCCGAGGGGTCTTGCTCGTACCGGACTCCCAGCGCTGCACCAGCCGCTTCGAAGCCTCGTTCGGTTCTCCGAGTTCCGCACCTGCCCGGCGGAGCGCCTTTGCCCAAGCGCATGCCGATACGTACGGCCCGCAGCACATCATTCAGCACCACGGCGGTCGTCATGTCGTCAAAGCTAGACCCGAACAGACCTCCAGTGACGCCCGTTTGACGCCCTCGCAGGCGTCATTGACCCCCCTCCGAGTGACGCCCCCGATCGCGGGGCTACAGCTGCCCGGCGTCGTATATCTCTCGCGGGTCTGACGAAGAGCCCGCTGTCGCCAAACGGTGGGCTTACGAACCAGATGTCTGGGTGCTACTCCTCAAGGAGTACGAGCAGGTACCGGACGTCGAAACCGTTGCGTGAGGCACGGGATAGTATCCGCGATCTGCTGTCGAACTAGGAGGACGCATGACGACTCTGGCAGTGACCGGGCACATGGATCTCGCCTCTGACAGCGTCCCCCTGGTGCGGGCGGCGCTCCGCGAACTGTTGGCTGGGCACCACGATGCCGATCTGATCGGTGTGTCCTGTATCGCCGCCGGGTCAGACTCGTTGTTCGCAGCGGAAGTAGTCGCCCTGGGCGGGCGCCTGGTCGTTGTCGTGCCGTCGCAGGACTATCGGGCCGCGAAGGTGAAGCCTGATCACGGACCTGTCTTTGACCAGCTGATCGGCACGGCCGCCGAGGTGTTGGTGCTGCCTTACGAGACCGCGAACCGGCGGGCCTACGAAGCCGCGAACCGCGTTCTGTTGGAGCGGGCTGACAGGCTCGTCGCCGTCTGGGATGGCGTACCGCCCTCAGGGAAGGGCGGCGGCACTGCGGATACGGTGGAACTGGCCCGCGCAGCCGGGCTTCCCGTCGATGTGGTGTGGCCGACTGGCGCCAGGCGCAGGAGCGCCATCGCCTGAATCCCCTGGCGAATCCGGGCGGGACGGACGGTCTAGTCACACGTACGGGCGTGGCGCGACCCCCTGTTTCGCACCACGCCCGACCCCGTACAGCTCGCTCGACCCGCCCGCTACGGACGGTCATCCGGTGCCGGGAACTGCTCGTCCAGGGTCGCGTTCAGCAGTGCCCGTACGTCTTCCCGTTCCATGCCCGTGGCCCGTGCGCTGTCCATCCAGGTGACGAGTGCGGTGGTCAGCCGTTCGCTGTCCTGGGTGGGGGGGCGGGCGAGGGACTGGGAGACGAAGGTGCCGACGCCGGGGCGGGGTTCCACCAGGCCCTCGCGTTCGAGTTCACGGTAGGCCTTGAGGGTGGTGTTGGGGTTGACCCGGGTGGTCGCGGCGACCTGGGCGGCGGTGGGGAGGCGGTCGCCCTCCACCAGGATGCCCAGTCTCAGCGCCTGCTTGACCTGCTGCACGATCTGGAGATACGTGGCCAGGCCGCTGCGCCGGTCGATCCGGAACTCGACCACGGTCACTCCTTCACTCTTCCCTCGTACTGCCTCACAGCGACTTGCGGTGCGTCCACCACACCGTGGCGGCGAGCATGGCGATGGTCATCGCGAGCAGTACCGCCGTCATGGACCATTGGATACCAGGCAGCTGATCGAGCTTCACATACTCGACCACGTTGTTCACGATGCCATGTTTGTTCACACATGCCGTGCTCTCGGCCTCCGTCATGCGGACGCAGGTGCCCCATCCGTACAGCTTTCCATCCGCGGTGCCGACCCAGTTGTCCACCTGGATTTCGCCGGGCTTGAGCTCGGTGAACTCGCTGGCGAGGGGATACGTGAACTGGTGCGGTGTGACGAAGTAGGACGCCACGCGATCCTTCACCGTCATGGTGGCCATGGTGAGGACGACGAAGGTGAGGCCCATGGCGGCGACGGAACGGCGCAGGATCGCCCCGGCGAGGATGCCGAAGGAGGTGGCGAAGAGGCTGAGCGCCACGGGGAGCGGTCCGGTGGCGTTGATGACACTGGAGCCCCACCAGTCTCCGCCGGCGTATTGGGTGTCCACCGAGCGCCACACCCAGGTGAAGGTCACCGTCATCAGGGTGGTGAAGACCGTGATGGCGAGCAGCGGCACGGCCAGCGTCGTCAAGATGATCCGCAGCCGGGCGATGGACTGCGTGGTGGTGAGCCGGAGCGTGCTGTTCTCGTGCTCGGCCGCGATCAGCGGGCCGCCGAGGAAGACGCCGAGGATGATCGGCAGGGTGGCGAGCAGCAGGAAGGCGTTGTCCAGCCTGTCTTCGTGCTGCGAGAGGAGCTGGCCGGGGAGCTCGGCGGCCTTGGGTGAGTTCAGGAAGTCGATGAGCTGGCCGCGCTGGTAGACGCAGAACGCGATGAACAGGGCGGTGGTGCCGAGCAGCAGCAGCAGGCCGGTGCGGTTGCGGCGCCACACCACCCAGGTCATTCCGCGAAGGAAGCTGCGGCCCGGCGTTGCGGTGCCCTCGCTCGGGGCGGCGGTGGTCGTCAGGGTGCTCATGCTGCCCTTCCCTTCTGCGAGGCCGGTACGGCGGTGGCGGAGACAGCGGCCCCGGGGGTGATCAGCGCGGGTGCTTCGGTGGAGCGCAGATAGGCGAGCAGGACCTCTTCGAGGGTCGGCTCCACGCTCTCGTAGGAGTCGTCCAGCTCCGATCCACCATGGATCAGGGCGGTGAACTGCCGCCCGGTGATGCGGGATTCGATCACGGTGTGGCGCTCGGCGAAGCCGGAGGGCAGAACTCCGTTGTCGTTGGGACCGGTGCCGGGGCCCGGGTCGGCGAGTCCGGTGATGAGCCGGTGGGCGGGCACCAGCTGGTCCGCGTAACCGGCCATCCGAAGCCGTCCGCCGGACAGGACGACCAGGTGATCGCACATCTCCTCCAACTCGGAGAGCAGATGCGACGACATCAGCACGGTCAGGCCGCGTTCGGCGACCTCCGAGAGGAGCAGCGAGGAGAGCTCGTGCCGGGCCAGTGGGTCGAGGTCGGCCATCGGCTCGTCAAGGAGGAGGAGCTCGGCCCTCTTGCCGAAGGCCAGTGCCAGTGCGACCCGAGTGCGCTGTCCTGAGGAGAGCGTGCCGATACGGGCGCCGAAGGGCACCTTGCCCGCTTCAACGATCCGTTCGGCGGTCGCCTGGTCCCAGTGCGGGTTGAGTTCCCGGCCCAGGCGCAGGGTCTCGGCGACCGTGAACCCCTTGTAGAGCGGGCGCTCCTGGTCGACGAACGCGGCGCGTTGGAGCGCCGCCGGGTCGCTGACCTCCATGCCGAAGAGCCGGAGACTGCCGGTGGTCGGGCGCAGCAGCCGGGCGGCGATGCCGAGGAAGGTGGACTTTCCGGCGCCGTTCGGCCCCACAAGCGCACTGACGCAGCCCGCGGGCAGCCGGAAGGAGCACTCCTGCAGTGCCCAGCCTCGCCGGTACTTCTTGCCCAGATCCAGAGCCTCGACGGCGTACGGATAGGAATCGCCGCTCATCTCGGTCCCCCCTTTCACTAGTTAGTTAGTGGAATGATGGTGAGTATGAGGGTCAGTCGGCCCGGGAGTCAAAGGGTGTGGCCGTACGGGCGTGCCGGGTGGGTGGCCGGGAACGGGGGCGGGGCGGCGTCGTCCGATGTGGTGTCGGAAGTACGCCGCCCCGGGTGGGACGAAGTGCGGGAGTGGCCCGCGGAAGCCGTCCGGGCTACTTCGGGTCCCGGTTGAAGAGCGCCCTTGACCAGAAGTAGCCGAGCGCCGCGAGAGCCAGGCTCCAGACGACGGTGAGCCATCCGTTGTGGCCGATCTCGGTGCCGAGCAGCAGGCCGCGCAGGGTTTCGATGGCGGGGGTGAAGGGCTGGTACTCGGCGATCGGCTGGAACCAGCCGGGCATGGTGTCGGCGGGGATGAAGGCGCTGGAGATGAGCGGGAGGAGGATCAGGGGCATGGCCATGTTGCTGGCGGCCTCGGCGTTCGGGCTGGCCATGCCCATCCCGACCGCGATCCAGGTCAGCGCCAGGGCGAACAGCGCGAGCAGCCCGAGCGCGGCGAGCCACTCCAGGGCCGTGGCGTTGGTGGACCGGAAGCCGATGGCCACACCGACGGCGCCGACGAAGACCAGGCTGGCGAGCACCTGGAGCAGGCTGCCGACGACGTACCCGAGGATCACCGAGTCGCGGTGGATGGCCATGGTGCGAAAGCGCGCGATGATGCCCTCGCTCATGTCCGTGGAGACGGAGACCGCGGCCCCGATCACGGTGCTGCCGATGGTCATCAGCAGGATGCCCGGGACGATGTAGGCGATGTAGTCGGAGCGGTCGGAGCCGCCGATGCCCGTGCTCATCACATCGCCGAAGATGTAGACGAAGAGCAGCAGCATCATGATCGGGGTGAGCAGCAGGTTCAGCGTCATCGACGGGTAGCGCCGGGCGTGCAGGAGGTTGCGGCGCAGCATGGTGTTCGAGTCGCGGACGGCGAGGGAGAGGGAGCTCATCGGGCGTTCTCCTTGGACTGGGTGGGGATGTTGGTGTTGCTGGTGAGGGCGAAGAACACGTCGTCGAGGTCGGGGGTGTGCACGGTGAGTTCGTCGGCCTCGATGTCGGCCGCGTCCAGCCAGTCGAGGAGGGAGCGCAGTTCGCGTTGGCTGCCGTCGCTGGGGATCTGGAGGGAGAGGGCTTCGTCGTCCGGGGTGACCTCGTCGAGGGCGTGGCGGGCGGCCTGGTAGGCGGCGGGGTCGGTGAAGCGGAGTCGGATGTGGCCGCCGGGGATGAGTCGTTTGAGTTCGTCGGCGGTGCCTTCGGCGGCGATCTTGCCGTCGTTGAGTACGGCGATGCGGTCGGCCAGTTGGTCGGCCTCTTCGAGGTACTGGGTGGTGAGGAAGACGGTGACGCCGTCGGAGACCAGTTCGCGGATGATCTGCCACATGTTGTGGCGGCTGCGTGGGTCGAGGCCGGTGGTCGGTTCGTCGAGGAAGATGATCCGCGGGTTGCCGACCAGGGTCATGGCGAGGTCGAGGCGGCGTTTCATGCCGCCGGAGTAGGTGGCGGCGGGCTTCTTCGCGGCGTCGGTGAGGTCGAAGCGCTCCAGGAGTTCGGCGGCCGTCCGGCGTCCCTCGCGCCGGGAGAGGTGGTGCAGGTCCGCCATGAGGAGCATGTTCTCCTCGCCGGTGATCAGGCCGTCGACGGCGGAGAACTGTCCGGTGACGCCGATCGCGGCGCGCACGGCCTGCGGGTCGGTGGCCAGGTCGTGGCCGGCGACCTTGGCCTCTCCGGCATCGGCGGTGATGAGGGTGGAGAGGATCTTGACGGCGGTGGTCTTGCCGGCGCCGTTCGGGCCGAGCAGCGCGAACACCGACCCCGCCGGGATGCGCAGATCGATGCCGTCGAGCACGGTCTTGTCACCGTAGGACTTGCGCAGACCGGCGGCGATGATGGCGGCGGGCGACTGCGAACCGCCACCCCACTCTGGCGTGGGCATGACAGAAGAAGGCATGGAGCCATCCCTTTCGGAGGCTGAAGTGACCGGAGGGTGCGATGAGATGGGGCCTGGCGCAGGGGGTTGAAGTGCTCAGGCATTGGCGCGCAGGGGATGAAAGCGCTCAGGCTCTGGCGCGGAGGACGTGACGGCTCAGGCTTTGGCGCGCAGGACGTCGATGTTGCCCCAGTTGGTCCGTGCGCGAACCTTGACGGCGCCCTCGATCTGCTCCGGGGCCTCGGAGGCGGCGAGGGTGTTGCGGACCTGCCCGCGGTTGGAGCTGACGTCGAGCCAGGCGGCGACGCCCTCACGGACGCCGATCTCGATGGCGCCGTTGGAGGTCTCCAACTGCACCTCGCCGCTGACGACTTCGGCGACGCGAAGGGCGCCGTGGGTGGTGGTGCCGGTGACCGAAGCCTCGGCCCGGGCGATGTCGATGCCGCCGTTGGCCCCGCTCACCCGCAGGTCACCGGTCACCACGCCGACTGTCGTGGTGCCGTGCGAGTTCTTCAGGACGGCGGGACCGTCGACGGTGCCGACGCGCACATTGCCGGAGCTGCTGGTGATATCGGCCATGCCCTCGACCCGGTCAACGGTGCTTGAGCCGTGCGACGCCTTCAGTTGCAGCGGACCGGTGGTGTCCAGGCGGACATCGCCGGCCGAGGTCTTCACCCGGACCTCGCCGAGCCGTCCCTCGCCGATCACGTTGACCCCGGCGCCGGTCGTGTCGATGCGCGAGCCGGTGGGCAGTTCGACCGTCACATCGACGGTGCCACCGCGCCCCAGCAGGTTGGCCTTGGGACCGCTGACGGTCAGGACGCCGCTCGCGTAGGTGACCTCGGTCTGCTCGGCCGACCGTGTGTCCAGTTCCTTCTGCGGATTGCGGGGCCGCACCTCGACGACGGTGTCGAGACGCTCGCCCGCGGTGAAGCGGATGGAGCCGGCGTACACGTAGGCGGTGACCAGAATCGGTTCGGGAGTGTCGAAAGAAGGCATGGCGGTACCGTCCTCATGGGTCTTTGGGTCGTCCCCGCAGGTGGGACGCGATGTGTGGTGGTGTGCGGCGGGCGCGGCTAGCGCACCCAACCCGTGAAGCTCTGTCCGAGGGTCCGGGTCCTCTCCGCCGTACGCGGGGCGCCACCGCCGTCGACCGCGGCCGACACGGCCCGCACCAGCCAGGCGTTGACCGACAGCCCCTCTCGACTAGCGGCCTCCTCGGCGCGCGCCTTGAGGTGGGCCGGCAGGCGGAGATTGACGCGGGCGGTGCCGCCCTCGTCCGTCTCGGCGGGAACCGGGGCCGGCGCGGGAGCCTGGGCGACGAGCGGTTCGGTCCGGTCCTCGTACTGCGGCAGTGTCACCACGAAGTCGGGGTCCAGCCCGCGCAGCCGTACATCGACCGAACCGGGGGCGAGCTCACGGGTGATCTCGTCCATCGCGGCGGAGAGCACATTGAGCATGGTCAGCCGGGTCGCCGACTCCAGAGGCGCGGTGAGCCGCTCGGCCAGCTCGCGAGCATCTTCCCCGCCGGCTTCGGCGGCCACCGCGAGTTCGCGGCGGAGGGTGTCGACATACGGCGTGAGGTCCATAACGCCATAGTGGCATCACTATGGCGCCACACGCAAGCCCCTATGGCGCCAACCGTGGCAACCGTTCCATGACGAACGCTCTGACCTGCGAAAATACCGAGAGGGCAATCTGAGCCAGGGTGACACCATGCGCATTTACGGGGCTCCTGAGACGCAGAATGGCACCGCGTGGCACCGATCCGGCACCACGCGGCGCCATGTGATGCCACGCGGCGCCAACCAGCGCCGTGTGATGCCAGGGGAAGTCGGCGTGCCCTGCCTCGCGGTTCCTCACCTGGCCGAGTCCACCCGGGGCGGCGCTCGGCCCTGCCTGCCCGGGCACGTTCAGGGCCAGGTTCAGGTAAGGGGCGCTGTCCACCTGCCTCTGGCGATCACTGACCCCCGTCATCGTCATCGAGCGCCTGCAGTACGCGGGCCACCAAGGCGGCCTGATCGATGCCGGCCCGAGCGAGGGCGCGTGGCACCTTGCCGACTTGAGCCTGAAGGACCCCGAGCAGCACATGCGGCGGCCGCAGGTCCTTTTTGCGAGCGACTGAGGAGATCATCCGATCCAGCGCGAGCTTGGCGGAAGCGCCTATCTTGGGCCGCTCGGCGGACGGGCTCGGCGCGGGAAGGTCATAGGCGGTCAACGACACTCCCACGGTACTCAGGCTGTGCTCGAACTCCCGGTCCAGCGCGTCCCGGACACCCGCGTGATCGAGCCCGACCGAGGCCAGGATCTGATGGGTGACGGCTTCCTGGTCCGCTGCGATCGACAGCAGCAGATGGTGCGCCTCGACCAGCGTCGATCCACCCTCGCGGGCTTCATCCACCGCCCGCACGATCACCGCGTGCAGATACTTGTCAAACGCGGTCATCGCCACGCCTCCTCAGCTTGACTCCGGCGGCGATGAGCCGCTTGGCGTGCTTCTTGTGGACGGCTTGACGAGTGACCCCGAGCGCCTCGGCGACAAGCGGCCAACCCCAGCCCTCTCGCATGGCCTGCTCGACTGCGGCGTCCTCCAGTTGATCAGCGAGGCGCCGCAAGGCCACGGCAGCCGCCAGGGCGTCCGCGGGATCTCGGGGAACGGGATTCTCAACGACAGGCATACAAGCAACCATAGTTGACTAATGACGATAGTCAATAAGAGTTGCCAATAAGCGCGGCGGGATCGAGCGGCCCCGCCTCGTGATCACGGAAGGCCGTCCAGCGGATCACCGGCCTGTTCGGCGTGGAGCGGTGAAAGCCGTGCGAGCAGCTGGGCGAGAGAAAGCGGCGCCCCCCTCCAGCCGACGAAGAACGCCGGCGCAACGTCCGAACAGCGTCCTGCCCCGGGCACCCGGCGCCGTGCTCGAACCTCGCCCACCCCGGCCGGGAGTCGAGTACGGGACAGGCCGCCCGGAGTAGCACGCCGCCGGTCATCGTCCAGGCAGAACAACCCATCCGTTGTCTGGTTCGCCCACCTCTTACCGCTCGTGAGAACGGCGGATGCGTCGCAGGACCAGCACGGACACCGCCAGCGAGGCGAGAGCTACCGCGTAGACGATCATCGCTGGAGCGTCGGCGAGGCCTGAGGTCGTGGTGGTGCGACCTGAGGCGTCCGTCGTGGTCTGCGAGCTTGAAACCGTGAGGAGGCCGACGAGGAGTACGACCACTGGCGCGGCGCAGATAAGCAGGGTGTCACGGATGTTTTGCTTCATGGTGATCTCCTGATGGTGATGGGGTCGGGTGAGGTGCGTGACGCGTGGCGGATACGCGCTGTGTGGTGAGGCGGCGTTCTCTCAGAAGTGCGGCAGCTGAACTGGCCGCAGCTGCGAGCAGTACGGCCCATATCCAGCGGGACGATGCCCAGGCCTGTGTGTAGGGCGTGGCGAACAGGTCCGATCGGGCTGGACTCAGGACAAGGAAGAGGGGCAGGAGCACGCTTCCTGGCGCGGCCACGGTGCTACCCCGCTCTCCTTTGGAGAGGCGAAGGCCTAGTGCGGACAGCAGGACGGCTACCACGGCCAGTGTGGCTGCTTCCAGGGACAGGCCCGCGAGAGGGAGCCCGACAAGGTTGCCCGGATTCAGTACGGCGCTGAGGAGGGCGCCACACACTGCCCAGATCGTGGCGAGTGGTAGCAGAGCCAGAGCCAGTCGGAGGAGTCGCCGAACCGTCAAGGAGAACGGGAGTGTGGCCGTGGTGCGGTGCGCCGGATCGTCCAGAGCGAGCGCGAGGGGGACTGCGCACAACACCGATGCCATGCGCAACAGCAGAGTCGCCTCGCCCAGTTCGAGGCTTTTGGCGAGGATGAGGGGCAGTGCGCAGACGACGAGGGCAGTCCCGCCTCCCACCGCTACGGGAAGGTGGGGCGCCATGCGGAACAGGTACGGGAGTAGCGCGGTTTGCAGGATCAGCGGGCTGCGCACGGGGTGCCCTCCGAGTCTTGCCGCGTATCGGTGGGACTGGTCACGCCGAGCAATCGGGCGGCTTGCGTGGTGTTGGTGCGCTGATCGGTCAGCTGGGACCAGGACGCGTTCAGGCGATCGGCGATTTCCTTCGCGGGCCTGTCCAGCAGATCGAGGACGATCTGCACTTCGGGGCCATTGACGGAGACCGAATCCGACGAATTCAGTGTGGGTAGTGTGATGCCCCCGATACTGCGTCGGCTGAGGGAGCGCAGGGCATCGGCGGTCTCAGGGGTCGCCTGCGCCGCGAGCCAAAGTACGGTCACGGCGCGGGCGTGGCACAGCGTCAGGGATTGCGGCTGACTCTTCGGGATGGAGTCAACGGCTACGCGATCGGCGAACCGTACGGCAAAGGAGAGCACGGCGCTGGCGCTGATCTCGTCCTTGCCCCATCGGGTACCGACGGTGACGGCTCCTGGTGTGTTGTGCCGGCTGTCGTCTTGGGCCCATTCCTTCAGCGGTGGATTGCTGGCGATACCGTCGCTGTCTCCGGCGAAGAACAGCCTTTGGCGCACTCCGTACGGGCCCGCCTGCCTGCTGAGCGGGACTTTGTTGAGGATTCCCCCGGTGACCTGTTCCCAGTCCGCGGTACGACCGAGGAAGTCGGGGAACGCGCAGAAGGTGACTGGGCCAGCGGTTCGGCAGCGTTGCTGATCTCCCGGATGCCTCTCCGCATCTGCTCGGCGGTCCAGCAAGGAGGCGGAAGGAGACTGGTACTGGAGGGTTCCGATCAGGATGGCGGACGCGGCCACGAGGAGGAGGCAGGACCGCGTCGCGATCGTACGCAGGCCGGAGCGAATGAGGGTTAGCAGGACCAGAACGCCCGTCAAAGCGATCAGATAGCCCAGATGGATGAGAGCGGGGCGGTCCATCAGGCCGGTGGGCAATGGGGCCGCGAACTCGTTTTCCACACCGAGGGGACCCAGCCACTTCATGCCCCGTATGCCCAGTGCGCTGCACAGGACGAGGGCCCCGATGAGCAGTGCCGCAAAAGGGCCTGCCACGGCAGCGGGAGTGAATCGGGCCAGGGCCACTCCCGTACAGCCGGCGAGGAGGACAACGATCGGTCCGGTGACGAGTTCTATCAGCGACGGGCTGCCGACCGCTGTGGGGGCCAGCGCGTAGTAGGTGATCCGGGTCGTGGTCAGGACCGCAGCCACCCCGGCCAGAGGAAGCACTGCGAAAAAATGAGCAAGTGATCGCCGCCAGAGCGGCAGTGTGAGTACCTCGCAGAGCGGTTCTGCGCCGTGTCGATGTGTCCGGGTGGCGGTGAGATGGGCTGCGATCAGAGCCCCTGCAGCCAGCAGGAACAGAGGCATCTGCGTGTAGCGGTCCTCGTCCTGGAGCACCGGGTACCGGCCGCGATGCCCAGTGCTCAGTACCTCGTACGTCCACAGGGCGGCGTAGGCGGCGACGGCAGCGAGAGTGGCTGGGTGCCGCAGCATCTGCCAGGATTCGAAGCGTGCGAGTGACCACTGAGCCGGTAACCCTTTTCGTGGCTGCGGCTCTGTGCGGGGGTCGGTGCGGGCGGACGCGCGGTCATTTCCTGTGCTGTGCTCGCTCATGCCGCCCCCGTAGGGGTGTGGGCACCTTCGAGCAGCAGGAGGTACCCGTCCTCGATGGTCGGTTCGACCGTGACCGCATCAGCGGGCGCCACTCCGATGTTGCGGAAGGTCCCGACGCCGGTTCGCCATGCCGCTAGGGCGCCGGGCGATCGCTCTCTGCTGCTCCAGACCCTCCCGTGCGCGAGTAGCGCCAGTTCGCTTGGGGTTCCTTGGAACTTCAGCGTGCCCTGGTCGAGTACCACGACTTTGTGGCACAGGGCCGCCACGTCCTCTGTTTGGTGTGTCGAGAGAAGGACAGTTCTCCCTTCTCCCAGTTCAGCGATGAGTTCACGAAAACGCAGGCGTTGTTCGGGATCGAGGCCCACGGTTGGCTCGTCCAGGACGAGTAGTTCCGGATTGCCGACGATGGCAGCGGCGAGGCCGACGCGCTGCCTCATGCCGCCTGACAGCTTTCGGATGCGCTTGCTGCGGTCGGCGGTCAGGCCGACCGCCTCCAGCACCCTGCGAGCCTCCGCCCTGCGGGACTCCCGGTCACTGATCTCCTTGAGTATTCCCACGTAATCGATGAACTCGAACGCGGTGAAGTGGGAGGGGAGCCCGGGGTTTTGAGGGAGATAGCCGAGCCGTCGTCGCAGGGCTTGCCGACCTGTGGGTGTCAAAGGGTCGTGCCCCAGCATCGACAGAGTGCCGGTGTCCGGGGTGCTCGCCGTGGCGAGAGTGCGCAGCAGGGTGGTCTTTCCCGCGCCGTTGGGACCGAGCAGCCCTGTCACCCCTTGCCCCAAGGTCAGGGACACATCCTTCAGCGCGATGTGGTGCCCATAGCGCACGCTCACATCGGCCAACGTGACCTGCGAAGTCGTGGATTCCATTTATGCCAGTTCCCTCGTGCCTGTAGTGGATAGCCAGAAGGGGGCTGTCCCACCCGGCTTGTTGTCGAACGTGTCGAATCCGTCGCGGAGGAACGCCAGCACGCCGCACGCCAACACGGCCACTGCGGCCATGATCATTTGGGAGGTGGGGAGAAGGAGCCGCGTTCCAGCGGGCAGGTCCGCGCTGTAGGCGAACACGAGCCAGATGGCCCAGGCTGTCAGTGTGAGGATGATGGCAGGAACAGCGTCCATTCGACTCATGAGCGCGAGACAGACCGCCGTGAGCATGAGTGAGGGGATCAGCCAGCCGAGCATGTGAGGAAAGGGCAGCGGCAGGCCCACCGCACCGGCACTGCTCATCGCGAGGCTCAGCACCTGCACTACGGCAGCACGCAGCAGCACGACACGGAATCCGTTCAGCGGGGAGACCGCCAGCCACACATACGCGGGATCAAAGCGCTGACCGGTCACCGCGACGACAGCGAGTGCCGAGAGCGCGGGTTCCAGTGCGAAGAACGCCAAGGACGCCGAGTTTGACTCGCTCAAGCGCGCAAAGACCACGGCCAGCAGAAGCAGCAGGGCTGCACCACCCCACCAGGACCACCGCAGCGAGGGCATTGCCGCGGACAGCCGGGCAGCGTCCTCAGGAACTCCGACGCGCAGTGCGCACCTCTCCAGCAGACTCCTTGACGGCTCGTCCGTGGCACGGTCGATCCGTACCCAAAGGCGGGACATCGCTGTCTCGTCCCCAGTGAGGGGGAACAGTTGGGAACGGCAGGTGGAGCAGTCCTGCAGGTGGGCTTCGACAAGCCCTCTGGGCCCCTCGGCGAGCGGTCGGTCCATGTACGCCCGAAGCAGGTCAGGGCTCAGATGCGCCGAGCCCTCATCCGGACCGTCAGCCGGACGGACCGGCTGTGCCTCACTCATCTGCCCCTCCTGTGGACCCGTTTCTGGTGTGCCACACTCACCGTTCTCTTCTCGGGAAAACCGGTCACGGCAGCAGCCTCTCCTTGAGTAGCCGTCTGGCACGAGAAGTCCTGGACTTGACTGTTCCGGTGGGGATTCTCAACTGCTCGGCGGCTTCTCGAACCGTGAGTCCGTCCAGCGACGTTGCCTTCACCACGGCCTTGAGGTCAGCGGGCAGGAGCTCCACCGCGGCCAGAGCCCCGTCGCCCAACTGTGCTAAGAGTTCGTCTTCTGCGGATATCACGTGACGTTTGGGAAGACTTCCCAGACGGCGCAGGAGGCTGCCTCGGCGTTCCTGTGCTCGTTGGGCGTCGATCAGCCGGCGCTGGGCGATGCGCCATAACCATCCGCTCACGTTGTCCACTTGCTCGACGCGCTTCCCCCGGCGATGTTCGCGATGCCTCCAGATCTCCACGAAGACGTCCTGGACGACCTCATCGACAAGGACAGGGTCGGTGCACCGCTGCCCCAAGAGCCCCCGGAGCCATGGAGCGAACCTGCGGAAGAGCTCCTCGAATGCCTCACGGTCCCCTTCGGCCATAGAGCCCAAGAGCTCACCATCGGCTTGCGCACCCCTTCGTTCGGCCATCACACCCCCTTGTCGAACCGAGTGGCCCGATTGGTTCACCTCAGAATAGTGATGCGCATCACATCGGGTGCGGAGTCAATTTTGGCTTTCCGAATTCCACTTGACGGTAACCAGGCGAAAGCTTGCTGACCGAACGTTTACAGTCGCGCACGCGCCATAGGGCGAAAACTGGACTGCTCGCGACAAGCCTTTGATCCAGGAGTGGATTGCGCAGGTGCGAATTTCACAGACCTTAAAGAGAGCAGCCGCCCTCGGGGTAGCAACCGCCGCTCTCTCCAGTGTTGCGGCAACAGCTCCTGCCGTAGCTTCTGTGGCAACGGCTCCTACCGTTGCCACAGAAGTCGACGCTCAAGCCTTGCCGACGTGCGTCAAAGGCTGGGTGAACTCGGGCATCGTCACTCAGACCGCCTACGCCAAGAACAACTGCAGCGTCACGTACCGGGTGAGGATTCTCTGGGACTGGGGCTTGGACGGCCCTTGTCAGACCATGGACCCGGGCGACCAGCAGAGCCACCAGGTTGCCATCACCCCGCGGGTCTTTGCCGGCTTGGCCAGCTGCTGAGCAGCATGAGGAGCTGAGCAGGATCGCAGCTGGGTACCGACCGCATTGCAGCTGCGGTCGGTACCCAGCCTGCCGGCGATTTTAGTGCCCTCTTGACGGCTTGAAAAGGTCAATCCCCTAGCGATTCTGGGCGCGAAAGGGGGCATCAGCAGTCGAATAGTCTCGTTTCCGCGCTGCGCGATCCGGCCTGTGCGACTGCCATTCCGGCGACTTCGGCGGGAATTGACTCCGCCTTACTGATCGCCTCTGGTACGAGACCCTGAATTTCACTACCAATAGGGACCAGCGGTAAATCTCGCATTCGCAGTTGGGTCCGGTACTGGAAACGGATCACCAGGCTCCGCGTCAGCCCGCCACCTCAGTGGGGAGCTTTAGGCGCCATTGGGCGGCCAAAAAACTACCGGCGGGTTCTCATTTCCCGGTAGCCGAGCCAGGACTACGAAGGAAAGCGCTCACACCAGTACGTCAGTACGTCGTATTCAGCATCGCGCGTAAACACGGGCTGACCAGCTTCGTGCCGCCCCATCGGGGCGGGTCAACATGATCGTTCGCAGGCCGGGGTCGGCCCAGCGCTCCAGCCGGATTCGCCGACAGCGCACATCCCCGCAGCACACGGCCCGGCTCACGAAGTACCGGGCGGCACACGGCGCAACTCCCGTATCGCGGTGCCCGCCACCCAACGGCCGCACACATCCAGAGCGTTGGGAAAGTGCGGGCAGTAGGCCGCGTACCACCAACCCCCGCATGGGCCCCGGCGGTCCTTCGAACCGTCGGGCCCCGTGCGGAAGAGCCATCACATCCCGTGCACCGCCGGTACGGTCCCCAGCCGGCCCGCCTGGAAGTCCTCGAAGGCCTGGCGCAGTTCGTCCTGGGTGTTCATGACGAACGGGCCGTAGTGGGCCATCGGCTCACGGATGGGCTGTCCACCCAGCAGGACGACCTCAAGATCCGGGGTGTTGGAGTCCTGGGACTCGTCCGCCCGTACCGTCAGTGCGCCGCCGTCGCCGAAGACCGCCGTCTGACCCAGATGGATCGGGCGTCGCTCATCGCCGACCGAGCCGCGGCCCGCGAGGACGTAGGCGAGGCCGTTGAAGTCAGCGCGCCAGGGCAGGGTGACCTCCGCGCCGGGGCGCAGGGTGGCGTGGATCATCGTGATCGGGGTGTGGGTGCTCCCCGGGCCCTCGTGTCCGTCGAGGCCGCCCGCGATGACGCGGAGCAGCGCTCCGCCGTCCGGGGAGGTCAGCAGCTGGACCTGGCCGCCACGGATGTCCTGGTAGCGCGGGGCCATCATCTTGTCCGCGGCAGGAAGGTTTACCCAGAGCTGGAGGCCGTGGAAGAGCCCACCGGACATCACCAGCTGCTCCGGGGGGGCTTCGATGTGCAGCAGGCCCGAGCCAGCCGTCATCCACTGGGTGTCGCCGTTCTGGATGGTGCCGCCGCCACCGTTGCTGTCCTGGTGGACGAAGGTTCCGTCGATCAGGTAGGTGACGGTCTCAAAACCGCGGTGGGGGTGCCACGGGGTGCCCTTCGGCTCGCCCGGCGCATAGTCGACCTCGCCCATCTGATCCATCATGATGAACGGGTCGAGATACTTGTAGTTGATCCCGGCGAACGCGCGTCGGACCGGGAAGCCCTCTCCTTCGAAGCCGGTGGGCGCGGTCGTCACGGCGAGCACCGGACGAGTCACGGCATCGGCGGGCGCGGCTACGCGCGGCAGAGTGAGCGGGTTCTCGACAGTCACTGCGGGCATGGCTGTACCTCCTTGTGCGACCACTTTAGTTGAATCGTGAACTTCCTGCTACCCGGGCAACGCGAAAGGCCCGGGAGGAATTCCTCCCGGGCGCCCGCAGGGGCCGGATTCGCCAGCCGCACCTGACCTACATGCCATCCGCACCGGGGGCGCCGCACACACCACCCGCCGCGACAGGCCCGCTATCCGTACATACGTCGCATCGCGAAGTCGACCATCTGCTCCACCGCCTTCGCGTCGAAGACCATCCGGTGCTCCCCCTCCATATCGAGGACGAAGCCGTATCCGGTCGGCAGCAGGTCGATCATCTCCGCACCGGTGATCACGAAGTACTTGGACTCCTTGCCCGCGTACCTCCGCAACTCCTTGAGCGAGGTGAACATGGGAATGACCGGCTGCTGGGTGTTGTGGAGCGCCAGGAAGCCGGGGTTGTCGCCCCGCGGGCAGTAGACCTTCGAGGTGGCGAAGATCTGCTGGAAGTCCTCGGCGGAGAGCGAACCGGTGGTGAAGGCCCGCACCGCGTCGGCGAGCGAGGGCGGTGACGGCTCCGGGTAGAGCGGCTGCCCCTGCGCCTGCCCCCCGTAGGGCTGCTGGGGTGCGTACTGCTGGTGAGCGCCCTGACTCTGGTCATAGCCGTACATGACCGCAAGAGTAACCAGTCACAGTTAGACCAAGAGGGGTTGCATCTTATTACCGACGGGTAGCATCATCGTAGCTACTTGCTGGTAAGTAAGAGAGCACACTGACTCCCGATCTTTACGGAGCCGTCGCCATGGGGCACTACAAGTCGAATCTCCGCGACATCGAGTTCAACCTCTTCGAGGTCCTCGGTCGCGATCAGCTGTACGGCACCGGCCCGTTTGCGGAGATGGACGTCGAGACCGCCAAGAGCATCCTCGCCGAAATCGCCCGTCTCGCGGAGAACGAGCTGGCGGAGTCCTTCGAGGACACCGACCGCAACCCCCCGGCCTTTGACCCCGAGACCGGTACCGCGCCACTCCCCGCGTCCTTCAAGAAGAGTTACCAGACCTTCATGGACTCCGAGTACTGGCGGCTCGGTCTGCCCGAGGAGATCGGGGGCACCACCGCTCCCCGCTCCCTGATCTGGTCCTACGCCGAACTGCTGCTGGGCTCCAACCCGGCCATCTGGATGTACTCATCCGGCCCGTCGTTCGCCGGCCTCCTCTACGAAGAGGGCAACGAGGCCCAGCGCAAGCTCGCCGAGATCGCCGTCGAGAAGCAGTGGGGCTCGACCATGGTCCTCACCGAGCCCGACGCCGGTTCCGATGTGGGCGCCAGCCGCGCCAAGGCGGTCGAGCAGGAGGACGGCTCCTGGCACATCGACGGCGTGAAGCGCTTCATCACCTCGGGCGAGCACGACCTCTCCGAGAACATCCTCCACTATGTCCTCGCCCGCCCCGAGGGTGCCGGCCCCGGCACCAAGGGCCTCTCCCTCTTCCTCGTACCGAAGTTCGAGTTCGACTGGGAGACGGGCGAGCTCGGCGAGCGCAACGGCGTGTACGCCACCAACGTCGAGCACAAGATGGGCCTCAAGGCGTCCAACACCTGCGAGATCACCTTCGGCGACCGGCACCCCGCCAAGGGCTGGCTGATCGGTGACAAGCACGACGGCATACGCCAGATGTTCATGATCATCGAGTTCGCCCGGATGATGGTCGGCACCAAGGCCATCGCCACCCTCTCCACCGGCTACCTCAACGCGCTGGAGTACGCCAAGGAGCGCGTCCAGGGCCAGGACCTGGTGAACTTCATGGACAAGGCCGCGCCCAAGGTCACCATCACCCACCACCCCGACGTACGCCGTTCGCTGATGACGCAGAAGGCGTACGTGGAGGGGATGCGCGCACTCGTTCTGTACACGGCGTCGATCCAGGACGAGATCACCGCCAGGGAAGCCGCCGACGAGGACGCCAAGAGCCTGATCGCCCTGAACGATCTGCTGCTGCCGATCGTCAAGGGATACGGCTCGGAGAAGTCCTACGAACAACTCGCCCAATCACTCCAGATCTTCGGCGGCTCCGGGTACCTCCAGGAGTATCCGATCGAGCAGTACATCCGGGACGCCAAGATCGACACCCTCTATGAGGGCACCACCGCCATCCAGGGGCAGGACTACTTCTTCCGGAAGATCGTCCGCGACCAGGGGCAGGCCCTGAACTCCCTCTCCGAGGAGATCAAGAAGTTCCTGTCCATCGGCACCGGCGGCGATGAGCTGGCCTCGGCCAGGGACGCGCTCGCCCAGGCGACGGTGGACCTGGAGGCGATCGTCGGCGCCATGACCAACGATCTGATCGCCACCGGCGATGACGTCAGGAACATCTACAAGGTCGGTCTGAACACCACCCGGCTGCTGCTCGCCTCCGGCGATGTGGTCGTGGGCTATCTGCTGCTGCGCGGTGCCGCCGTCGCCGCCGAGAAGCTGCCGACCGCCTCGGCGAAGGACGCGCCGTTCTACCGGGGCAAGATCGCGGCCGCGCGGTTCTTCGCCGCCGACATCCTCCCCGGCGTCTCCGCCCAGCGACTGCTCGCCGAGACCGCGGACCTCTCGCTGATGGACCTCGACGAGGCCGCCTTCTAGACCATCCCCGTCCCCCATGGCCCGCTGCCCCCGGTGAGAGTGACCCCGCCGGGGGCAGCGGGTCGTTCCGCGCGCCCCGACCGGCCCCCGCGCCCCCGGGCCAACCGCCCCCGCCGAACCGCCGCCAGGAACCCGACCAAGCTCCCGCCCCCGGCGCGAGAGGGACCTTGGCGTCAGGGGGTATCCAGGGGTGATACGTGCCACGACCCCGGCGCATTCTCCTCGTTAAGGTGGATTCATGAGCACCAGCGCACACCTGCGGTTCGATCGCGGACACACCGACGACCTGATGAACTTCCTGGCCTCCGCGCCCTCCCCGTACCACGCGGTGGCCGTCGCGGCCGAGCGGCTGGAGAAGGCGGGCTTCCGGCAGGTGAGGGAGACGGCGGTCTGGGACGGGACGACCGGTGGCCGCTATGTCATCCGCGGGGGCGCGCTCATCGCCTGGTTCGTGCCGGCGGACGCCGTCGCGCACACCCCGTTCCGGATCGTCGGGGCGCACACCGACTCACCCAACCTGCGGGTCAAGCCGATGCCGGACGCGGGTTCGCACGGCTGGCGGCAGATCGCCGTCGAGATCTACGGCGGCCCGCTGCTGAACAGCTGGCTCGACCGCGACCTCGGTATCTCCGGGCGGCTGAGTCTGCGCGATGGGTCGCATCGGCTGGTGAACATCGACCGACCGCTGCTGCGGGTGCCGCAACTGGCGATCCACCTCGACCGTTCCGTGCACACGGACGGCCTCAAGCTCGACAAGCAGCGCCATATGCAGCCCATCTGGGGTCTGGGCCAGGTCCACGAGGGGGATCTCATCCGGTTCCTGGAGGAGGAGAGCGGTCTGGGTGACGGCGAGGTGACCGGCTGGGACCTGATGGCCCACGCCATCGAACCGCCCGCCTACCTCGGACGGGACGAGGAGCTGCTGGCCGGTCCGCGGATGGACAACCTCATCTCGGTGCACGCCGGAGTGGCCGCGCTCACCGCGGCCGCGGCCACCCCCGGGCTCCCGTACATCCCGGTGCTCGCCGCCTTCGACCACGAGGAGAACGGCTCCCAGGCGGACACCGGCGCTGACGGCCCGCTGCTCGGCTCGGTGCTGGAGCGTTCGGTGTTCGCCCGGGGCGGCGCGTACGAGGACAAGGCGCGCGCCTTCGCCGCGACGGTCTGCCTCTCCTCCGACGTCGGCCACGCGGTGCATCCCAACTACGCGGAGCGCCATGACCCGACGCACCACCCGCTCCCCAACGGCGGCCCGATCCTCAAGGTCAATGTGAACCAGCGGTACGCCACCGACGGCAGCGGGCGCGCGGTGTTCGCCGCGGCCTGTGAGAAGGCCGGGGTGCCCTGGCAGACGTTCGTGTCGAACAACGCCATGCCGTGTGGAACGACGATCGGCCCGATCACCGCGGCTCGGCACGGCATCCAGACCGTGGACATCGGGGTGGCGTGTCTGTCCATGCACAGCGCGCGCGAGCTCTGCGGGTCTCAGGACCCCTATCTGCTGGCGAGCGCGCTGACGGCGTTCCTCGAAGGCGCCTGACGTTCCTGGACGCGCCTGGCTCGCACGGGTCCCGGCTCAGGGGGTACGCCCGCCCTGAGCCGGAATCGGGCGCTAAGCGGCGCATCTCCTCCTGACTAACGAACGCAAACCAACAGGTTCGGTCAGCCATACAAGGGGAAACGCTCAGGAAACGCCGTGCTGGTCAGGGTGTTCCCATGAAGCGATACAGCGCGGTCACCGCCATCCCACTCAGCCGTACCCCCGCTCCCCGCCTCCCCGCCGCCGTGTCAGCCGTCGAAACCGGGGAGCCGGAGTGGGACCCGGGCTGATCGATCAGCCCGGGCGGCGGCCCGGTGTCCCGAGCGGCCTCGGCGGGTGGCTAGGCCATCCCGGCCAGGATCAGCGGCAGCCGGGCCGTCCCCGTCGCGGTCACCCGTACCGGAACCCCCCAGTCCTGCTGATGCATATGGCAGGCCGGGTACTCGTTGGCCGGGTCGTCGTCGCAGGACGCCGCCATCGCCGACACATGCAGCACCCCTTCGCCCACCCCGGGGTCGATCTCCACCTCCCGGAACAGGTCAGTGCCCGCGCCCTCGCCGGCGAGCAGCAGCTCGGGCGGGGTCGAGGAGACAAGGAGCCGGGTGGACGGGCCGTACCGGGTGTCCAGCTTCTGGCCGGTCGGCGCCTCGAAGACCACATCGAGCCGTAGCGTGCCCGCCGCCACTTCGGTGGCGGCCCGCTGGGTCCGGTGGGCGACGGCCTCGACGCGTACCGCCTCCTCGGGCAGCCGCAGCCGGGTCAGCCGGTGCCGGGCGGACTCCACCACCACGATGTCCTCGCCGACGAGTACCGCGCCGGACGGCTCCCGTAGATCCGTGGCCAGGGTGGTGACCTGCCCGGTGGCGGGGTCATAGCGGCGCAGCGCGTGGTTGTAGGTGTCGCTGACGGCGACCGAACCGTCGGGGAGGGCGGTGACCCCCAGCGGGTGCTGGAAGAGGGCCTGCCCGGCGTCCCCGTCCCGGTGTCCGAAGTCGAAGAGACCGGTACCGACGGCGGTGTGCACGGTGTTCTCGGGATCGTCAGCGTCGATGTAGCGCAGGGAGGAGGTCTCGGAGTCCGCGATCCACAGCCGTTCATCGGTCGCGGCGAGCCCGGAGGGTTGGGCGAACCACGCCTGCGCGGCCGGCCCGTCGACAAGACCCTCGTTGGTGGTTCCCGCCGCCACCCGCACGGTGCCGTCGGCGGGGTCGTAGGTCCACAGCTGGTGCACACCGGCCATGGCGATCCACAGCCGTCCCTGCCACCAGGCCACGTCCCAGGGCGAGGAGAGGTCGACCTCCAGCGCCGGCCCCTCGGTGGGGGTCCCCTGCCACCACTGCTTCCCCGTCCCGGCGAGCGTCTCGATCGCACCGCTTGCCGGGTCGTACGCGCGGATGGAGTGGTTGACGGTGTCGGCGACGGCGACGCGTCCATCGGGCAGCAGCGCCAGTCCCTGCGGTTCCCTGAACTCGCCGGCCCCTCCGCCACCGATCCGCCGTACGACGGACTCACCGTCCGGAGCCAGCTCCACGAGCTGGTGCCGGGTGGTGTCGGAGACCAGGAGGTTTCCCGACGGCAGCACCACGGCCTTACCGGGGAAGCGCAGATCGCTGGCGACGGGCTCGGGCGGCACATAGGGCCCGTCCCCGCGCCGCAGGGTCCCCTTGGCCGCGTGCTCGGTCTCCAGCTCCGCCACCAGTTGGGCGATGGCGTGCGCATGCCCCTCACCGGCGTGCTGGGCGACGACATACCCCTCGGGATCGACGACCACGAGGGTGGGCCAGGCGCGCACGGCGTACTGCTTCCACGTCACCAGCTCCGGGTCGTCCAGAACCGGATGGTGCACCTGATAGCGCTCCACGGCATCGACCACGGCCTGGTGCTCGGCCTCATGGACGAACTTCGGCGAGTGCACCCCGACGATCACCACGGTGTCGCGGTGCTTCTCCTCCAGCTCCCGCAGCTCATCGAGGACATGGAGGCAGTTGATGCAGCAGAAGGTCCAGAAATCGAGCACCGCGATCTTGCCGCGAAGATCGGCGAGGGTCACTTCCCGTCCGCCCGTGTTGAGCCAGCCACCCTTGCCGATCAGCTCGGGGGCACGGACACGGGCACGGCGCGGGGCGGGCGAGGAAGCGTTCATGGCCTCCAGGGTGCCACCCGCGAAAGAACATGTGTATGTGGCCATTACCGCAGCACAAGGGGAACGCGTGGAGCGGCGAAATGGGGTAGTCGAACCCCGGCATCCGCGTCCGCGGAACGGCGCCCGGCATTTCGTACGGATATGAGGGGACCTGGTGGGACGAGCTGTACACAGCTGCGATGCCCTGGTCTTCGGCCTCCGGGCACGGGCCTACGATCGTCACACGAAAGGACTGCCGGGGCGACGCTCGGCAGCGTAACTTAATCGCCGAACCTCACACGCCGCCAAGCCGCCCGCCGCCCGCCGCCAGCAGTCAGTAGCCAAGCCCGCGTCCACGCAGAACCGCCGAGGGGTCCCGTGACCGTCCATCCCAGCCTCCAGACCTACGCCGATGCCTGGACCCACGCCGTCGAGTCGATAGCCGAGCTGGTGCAACCACTCGTCGAGGGGGAGTGGAACCGAGCCACCCCGTGCCCTGCCTGGTCGGTCCGTGACGTCGTCTCGCACGTCATCGGCATGGAGACCGAGATGCTCGGCGACCCCCGGCCCATACACACCCTCCCTCGTGATCTTTACCATGTGCAGAGCGACTTCGCCCGGTACATGGAGATGCAGGTCGATGTGCGGCGGCATCACACGGCTCCGGAAATGACGTCGGAGCTGGAGTACACGATG
The DNA here is from genome assembly GCF_023701525.1 of Streptomyces albipurpureus. Taxonomy (GTDB): domain Bacteria; phylum Actinomycetota; class Actinomycetes; order Streptomycetales; family Streptomycetaceae; genus Streptomyces; species Streptomyces albipurpureus. The sequence continues at coordinate 115,353 of NZ_JAMQAW010000009.1, read as the reverse complement.
ATCCGGCGGGCGCGTCAGCTGCGCAATGAGAGCCGCTCCCCCGACGCCTCGGTCCGGGCACCGCTCGGGGCCGAGCAGACCCTCGAAGTCGCCATGCGGATGCGCGCCTTCGACACCTGGGTGCATGAGCAGGATCTGCGTACCGCGCTCAACCAGCCGGGCAATCTTGACTCCCCCGGCGCGCACATCACCCGTGACTGCCTGCTGGAGGCCCTGCCGAAGGTCATCGCCAAGGACGCCGCCGCGCCGCCGAACTCCGCCGTGGTCGTCGATGTGCACGGGCCGATGGAGTTCCTGCGGACGGTACGGGTGAACGCGGACGGTCGCGGATCGGTCGACGGCTCACCTTCGCTGGGACCCATCGTGACCCTCGCCATGGACTGGGAGACCTACTACCGGCTGGCGTGCGGGCGGGTGCGGCTGTCGTCCGTGGCCGACCGGGTCAAGATGGACGGCGATCAGGAACTGGCGGCCACGATCCTGCGCCACTTCGCCGTCACCCCCTGAACTCCACGGGCTCTCCAGGTGCCTGCCTGGTCGGAACGGTGGTCCTCAGCCGACTCAGACCGGTACGTGCACCGCCTCCACCCTGCTGGCCACCAGCCGCTCCCGCTCCAACTGAGCCGTCCGTCTGCGCAGTCGTAGGATCTGTGCGATCCCCAGCGCCTCCAGTACGAAGACACAGGAGAAGGCGATCCGGTAGTCGCCATCGGTCGCGTCGAGGAGCAGACCGATCGCCAGCAGGGTCGTCATGGATGCCGTGAAGCCGCCCATGTTGACGATTCCCGACGCGGTGCCCTGCCGCTGTGGTGGGTTCGCCGGGCGTGCGAAGTCAAAGCCGATCATCGAGGCCGGACCGCAGGCCCCGAGCACCACGCAGAAGATGACCAACAGCCACATCGGGGCGTGTTCACCCGGATAGCCGATGGTGATCGCCCAGATCAGCGAGGTCGCCCCGATCGTGCCCAGGACCAGGGGCAGTCGGGCCGCGTTATGGCGGGCGATGACCTGTCCGTACACCAGCCCGACCACCATGCTCACCAGCACGTTCAGGGTGAGCAGTGAGCCCGCCGACTCCCGGGTGAGACCCTGTGCCTCGATCAGGAAGGGCATCCCCCAGAGCAGCATGAACACCATGCTGGGGAACTGGGTGGTGAAGTGGACCCACATGCCCAGCCGGGTGCCGGGCTCCCGCCAGGACAGGACGATCTGCTTCCGTACGAAGGCGGAGCCCTGGTGCTGGGCGGGCGGTGGTTCATGACCGTCCGGATGGTCCTTGAGGAACAGCAGGGCCAGGACCACCACCACCGCACCGGCCACCGCGCTACCGGCGAAGGTGGCGACCCAACCCATGTCATGGAGCAGCCGGGCGATGACCATGGTGGAGACCAGATTGCCCGCCATCCCGAACAACGCGGCCACCTGCGCTATCAGTGGACCCCGGCGGGCCGGGAACCAGCGACTGCCCAGTCGCAGCACGCTGATGAAGGTCATGGCGTCACCGCAGCCGAGCAGCGCACGCGCGGCGAGGGCGGTGCCGTACGAAGGCGAGAGCGCAAAGCCCAACTGCCCCAGGGTGAAGAGGGCCGCGCCGAGGGTCAGCACCTTCTTGGTGCCCAGTCGGTCCACCATCAGGCCGACGGGTATCTGCATTCCCGCGTAGACCAGGAGCTGGAGGATGGAGAAGGTGGAGAGCGCGGAGGCGTTGACGTCGAAGCGGTCCGCGGCGTCTATCCCGGCGACACCCAGCGAGGTGCGGAAGATGACGGCGACGAAGTAGACGGCCACGCCTATGGACCAGACCGCGGTGGCCCGACGGCCGCCCGGCGGGTCTCCCGGTAGGGCGGCGAGCCGGCTCACCTGGCCTCCCCCCGGGCCAGTTCGTTGAACCAACCCACATGGCGACGGACCAGGGCGGCGGCCCGGTCGGGATCGCCGGCGCGCAGCGCTTCGAGGATCTCGCTGTGCTCGGTGACGTTCTTGGCGATGCGGCCGGGGTGGGCGTGCATCACGGCGACGCCCATCCTCAGCTGACGGTCGCGGAGTTGGTCATAGAGCCGGGAGAGGATCTCATTGCCGCCGTTGCGCACGATCTCGGCGTGGAAGGCGCGGTCGGTGACGGCGACGGCGGCCAGGTCCCCGGCCTCACCCTGTCTCTTCTGCTGCTCAAGGAGCTCCTCCAGCCGGGCCAGGAGCTGGGGGGAGGCGGGCACCGCCTTGCGGGCCGCGTGCTCCTCGACCAGCAGCCGGGTCTCCACGACATCGGCGATCTCCTGCGCGGAGACGGCCAGCACCAGGGCGCCCTTCTTGGGGTAGAGCTTGATCAGCCCCTCGACCTCCAGCTTGAGCAGCGCTTCCCGCACGGGGGTGCGCGACACCCCTACGGCGTCGGCGAGTTCACCTTCGGTGAGCAGGGTTCCACCCTCATAGCGTCGGTCGAGGACGCCCTGCTTGACGTGTGTGTAGACGCGTTCGGCTGCGGGTGCGGTGGCGGGGGCTGCGGCAGGCATGCGCACAGCATAGATACAAGAGAGGTGCATCAGTAGGGCGCGTCCACCATGCAGGACTCGGGGCGAGGGCGGCCCCTGGGCTGGGCGAGGTCACATGGAAGGGCGGGGCGCAGGGGGCGCCAGCGATGAGGCCCCTGGCGCCGGGGAGACCGGTGCGGCGGTTGATCCAACCCCGCGACCGGCTGATCAGTCGCGTCATAGGACAACTCCTGCTCCGGATCGGTATGTTCCCGCCGCCCAGCGTGTCCGATCGATGCCCGGCGGCGTTGCACCCTTCGGGTACACCGAGCAGTCCGGCCCCTGACACTTCGAGTGCCGATGGCGATCTCTGCGATCCATGGGACCCATGTGATCCAGAAGGCGAAAAGGTCGAGAGAATACGCCTCATCCGCGTACATCCTTTACGCGCGTTCGCACGTCTCACATCGGGGGCTTGCGCTTTTGGTACCCCGACCGAACTTCCCGATGGATGTGCGAACTCGGAGTGTTTCCTTTGATACTCAGCAACACGAGCGTGCGCAGAGCCGCCACGGTTGTCATCTCCGGTGGTCTTCTGCTCACCGTTTCACCACTAGCCGCCCCTGCCCAGGCGGCACCCCGCCCGGTCCCGAAGGTCACCGCCAAGGGCGCGTACCTGATGGACCAGGCGACCGGCAAGGGCGTCTACGCCAAGGGCGCGGACACCCAGCTCCAGATGGCGAGCACCACCAAGGTGGTGACGGCGATCACGGTTCTGACCACCCCCGGGGTCAGCCTCACCAAGAAGGTGACGGTCAAGCAGGCCTACCGCGACTATGTGACACGGGAGAAGGGCAGCACCGCCGACCTCAAGACCGGCGACAAATTGACGGTCCGTCAGCTGCTCTCGGGGCTGATGCTGCCGTCAGGTTGTGACGCCGCCTACGCGCTGGCCGACGCCTTCGGCACCGGCTCCACCACCGCCGCGCGCACCAAGTCGTTCATCGGCAAGATGAACGCCAAGGCCAAGGCGCTGGGCATGAAGAAGACCAACTTCGACTCCTTCGACGGAATCTCCGCGGGAGGAAAGAACTACACCACCGCGTCCGACCTGACCAAGATGGCTCGACACGCGTTCTCGAACAAGACCTTCCGTGAGGTCGTCGTGGCGCAGAAGTACGTCGCCAAGGCCACGACCAGCAAGGGCAGCGCCCGCACCTACACCTGGTACAACACCAACAAGCTGCTCGGTACCTACAAGGGTGCCGTCGGCATGAAGACCGGTACCGGCTCGACGGCCGGGCCCTGCCTGGTCTTCGCCGCCACCCGTGGCTCCAAGACGTACGTCGGAGTCGTCCTCGGCTCCTCCAGTGTGAACGAGCGCTTCAAGGACGCCGGCAAGCTGCTGGACTACGGCTTCGGCTCCACGACCGCGAAGAGCATGCAGCTTCGCTCGCTGCCGGTCGGTGCTCAGCAGGACTGATCCATCCGTCGCAGTAGTGATGACGTCGCTGAGGTCGATGGAGTCGATCTACTGGGTCGACGACAAGGAGAGAGCGAGGGCTCCTGGCACTGTGCCGTGCCACGAACCCTCGCTCTCTTCGTTTCCCGTCAGGCCCCGAGGCGGGCCCTCACCGGCGTACTCCCGGCGGTGAGGACCCGACCGGTGGCCGCAGGCCCGTCAGGACCAGGTGATCAGCCGGCGGGGGTTCTCCAGGACCGCCGCCACATCCGCCAGCACCTTGGAGCCCAACTCGCCGTCGACCAGCCGATGGTCGAAGGAGAGCGCGAGCGTGGTGACCTGACGTGCCTTCACCTTGCCCTTGTGGACCCATGGTTGCGGCTTGATCGCACCGACGGCGAGGATCGCGGACTCACCGGGGTTGAGGATCGGTGTCCCGGTGTCGACCCCGAAGACGCCCACATTGGTGATGGTCACCGTGCCGCCCTGCATGGCCGCGGGGGTGGTCCTGCCCTCCCTGGCGGTGGTCACCAGTTCGCCCAGGGCCGCGGCCAGTTGCGGCAGCGTCAGCTCGTGCGCGTCCTTGATGTTGGGCACGATCAGCCCGCGCGGAGTGGCCGCCGCGATGCCCAGGTTCACATAGTGCTTCTGGACGATCTCCTGGTTCGCCTCGTCCCAGGCGGCACTGACCTCGGGGTTCCGCTTGATCGCGACCAGCAGTGCCTTGGCGATCAGCAGCAGCGGGTTGACCCGCAGCCCAGCGAGGTCCGGATCGGACTTCAGCTCGGCGACCAGCTTCATCGTGCGGGTCACATCGAGCGTGATGAACTCGGTGACATGCGGCGCGGTGAACGCGCTGCCCACCATCGCCGCCGCTGTGGCCTTCCGTACGCCCTTGACGGGGATACGGGTCTCCCGAGCTCCCGCCGGTACGACTACCGAAGTCTGCGGCTCGGGCTGGGGTGCGGCAGCAGGCGCCACGGGCTCCGGCTCCGCAACCGCCGCGTGGATGTCCTCGCGGGTGATGATGCCATCGGGACCGGTCGGAATGACGACGGTGAGATCGACGCCGAGGTCCTTGGCGAGCTTGCGCACGGGAGGCTTGGCCAGCGGACGGGCAGCGGACGCGGTCGGCGCCTCAGCGGTCGGAGCGCCGCCGTGCCCATTGAGCTCGGACTGCGAAGCCGGCGTCGACTGCTCCGGCACCGGGGCGCCCCTGCGCGGTCGGCGCTTGGTGGACGATTCGGCCACCCCGTAGCCCACCAGGACCGGCTGACGGCCCCGGGGCTTCTCCTCCGGCTCCGCCACCTCCGGTGCCCGGGCCGCCGCCGAAGGCTCGGCGGCGGGTGGCGCGGACGGCTCACCGGGAGTGATGTCCACGGAGATGATCACCTGGCCGACATCGACCGTCGTGCCCTCCGGGAAACGCAGCTCATGCACGACCCCGTCATAGGGAATCGGCAGTTCAACGGCCGCCTTCGCCGTCTCCACCTCGCAGACGACCTGTCCGTCCGTGACGGTGTCACCCGGCTGTACGTACCACTTGAGGATCTCCGCCTCGGTGAGCCCCTCGCCCACATCGGGCATCTTGAACTCGCGGTAGCGGAGTGTTGTGTCTTGCGTCATGGTTCTCGGCACCCCTAGTACGCGAGCGAGCGGTCGACGGCGTCCAGCACCCGGTCAAGCCCGGGGAGGTACTCCTCCTCCAGGCGGGCCGGCGGATACGGCGAGTGGAACCCGCCGACCCGCAGCACCGGGGACTCCAGGTGGTAGAAGCACCGCTCGGTGATGCGAGCGGCGATCTCCGCGCCGGAGCCGTAGAAGACGGGGGCCTCGTGCACCACGACCAGCCGGCCCGTCTTCTCCACCGAGGTCTGGATGGCGTCGAAGTCGATCGGGGACATCGAGCGCAGGTCCAACACCTCGATGGACTTGCCCTCCTCGGCGGCGGCTGCCGCCGCTTCCGTACAGACCTTCACCATCGGCCCGTACGCGGCCAGGGTCAGGTCCGAACCGTCCCGCACCACCCGGGCGATGTGCAGGGGGTCGGGGATCGCCTCGGTGTCGACCTCGCTCTTGTCCCAGTAGCGCCGCTTGGGCTCGAAGAAGATGACCGGGTCATCGCTCTGGATGGCCTGCTGGAGCATCCAGTAGGCATCCGATGAGTTGGAGGGCGAGACCACCTTGAGGCCCGCGACATGCGCGAACAGGGCCTCGGGAGACTCACTGTGGTGCTCGACGGCGCCGATGCCACCGCCGTACGGAATGCGGATCACCACCGGGAGCTTGATCTTGCCCAGCGCCCGGGCGTGCATCTTGGCGAGCTGGGTGACGATCTGGTCGTACGCCGGGAAGACGAAACCGTCGAACTGGATCTCGGCGACCGGACGGTAGCCGCGCAACGCCAGCCCGATGGCGGTGCCGATGATGCCGGACTCGGCGAGCGGGGTGTCGATGACCCGGTCCTCACCGAAGTCCTTCTGGAGTCCGTCGGTGACCCGGAAGACTCCGCCGAGCTTTCCGACGTCCTCCCCCATGATCAGTACCTTGGGGTCGGTCTCCAGGGCCTTGCGCAGGGACTCGTTGAGGGCCTTGGCGAGGGGAAGTTTCTGGGCGGCCATGGTCAGTTACCCTCCTCGGCGAAGGACGCCTGGTACGCGGCGAACTGCGCGCGCTCCTCGTCGACGAGCGCATGGCCGTCGGCGTAGATGTTGTCGAAGATCGCCATGGGATCGGGGTCCGGCATGGCCCGCACCGCCTCACGCACCCGCTTGGCGAGTACGTCGCTCTCCTCCTCCAGTGCGGCGAAGAACGCGTCGTCGGCATGGGCTTCTTCGGTCAGGAGGGTCCGCAACCGAAGGATCGGGTCCTTGGCCTCCCACGCGGCCCGCTCGTCGTCATGGCGGTACTTCGTGGGATCGTCCGACGTGGTGTGCGCACCCATGCGGTAGGTGAACGCCTCGACCAGCGTCGGGCCCTCGCCACGACGGGCACGCTCCAGGGCCCACTTGGTCACGGCGAGACAGGCGAGCACGTCGTTGCCGTCCACCCGTACGCCGGGGAAGCCATAGCCCTGGGCGCGCTGGTAGAGGGGCACCCGGCTCTGGCGCTCGGTCGGCTCGGAGATCGCCCACTGGTTGTTCTGGCAGAAGAACACCACGGGGGCGTTGTAGACCGCGGAGAAGGTGAACGCCTCCGCCACATCGCCCTGGCTGGAGGCACCGTCGCCGAAGTAGGCGATCACCGCGGAGTCCGCGCCGTCCTTGGCCACACCCATGGCATAGCCGGTCGCGTGGAGGGTCTGGGAGCCGATGACGATGGTGTAGAGGTGGAAGTTGTTGGTGTTGGGGTCCCAGCCGCCGTGGTTGACCCCGCGGAACATCCCGAGGAGATTGGTGGGATCGACCCCGCGACACCACGCCACACCGTGTTCGCGATAGGTCGGGAAGACATAGTCATCGTCGCGCAGGGCCCGGCCGGAGCCGATCTGCGCGGCTTCCTGACCCAGCAGTGACGCCCACAGTCCCAGTTCGCCCTGGCGCTGGAGAGCGGTCGCCTCAGCGTCGAAGCGACGGGTGAGGACCATGTCCCGATAGAGCCCGCGCAGCTCTTCGGACGTCAGGTCAATGCTGTAGTCGGGGTGCTCTACGCGCTGGCCCTCGGGCGACAGCAGCTGTACGAGCTGGGGCTCGGAACTCTGTGGCTTCTTCGCGGCGCTCACCCGCTTGCTGCTGCGTCGCGGCTTGCGCGCGGCAGTGCTCTCCACGGTCACGTGCGTGCTCCTCCGTCTATCCGGTCCCCCGGGTTCGCCGGGAGCCTGGGGTCGCCCCTGCCGAAGACAGGGGGAGGCTCGCCCCTTCGTCTACCCCCGCACGGGGTGGGTGCGGCTCGTAGCCGAACGGGCGTGACAGGTGCCCCGACGAGACCCTGTCAAAAGGCACGTTACCCAGTGTGGGACATTCCTGCGAAACCCCATTTGACCTGCGTTTTTTGCTTGGATTTCCAAGTAAACGAAGAAAACCGGGGGATCACTGTCGGCAAGAATGCTGATCAGCACTGGTCACGACCTTGCGGGCCGCCGAGACACCGGCACGTTATCCCGGGCACCCGGGGCACGGGAAGAGCTGGTGTGTGAGACTGCATTCGTGCGCGAACAACGAAAAATCACCGTATTCCTCTTGGATGACCACGAAGTCGTCCGACGTGGTGTCCATGAGCTGCTTTCGGTCGAAGACGACATCGAGGTCGTCGGCGAGGCCGGAACAGCCGAGGACGCCGTGGTCAGAATCCTCGCCACCCGTCCCGATGTCGCCGTACTGGATGTACGGCTGCCGGACGGCAGCGGGGTCGAGGTCTGTCGGGAGATTCGTTCCCAGGACGAGAACATCAAATGCCTCATGCTGACGTCGTTCGCCGACGACGAGGCACTCTTCGACGCCATCATGGCCGGTGCGTCCGGTTATGTCCTCAAGGCGATCCGCGGAAACGAGCTGCTGGAGGCGGTACGGGGAGTGGCGGCCGGCAAGTCGCTCCTGGACCCGGCGGCCACCGCACGCGTACTGGAGCGACTGCGCCACGGAAACAACCCGAAGAGCAACGACAAGCTGTCCGGGCTGACCGAGCAGGAGCGCAAGATCCTGGATCTGATCGGCGAGGGGCTGACCAACCGGGTCATCGGCGAGCGGCTGCACCTCGCGGAGAAGACCATCAAGAACTATGTCTCCAGCCTGCTCTCCAAGCTGGGGATGGAACGCCGTTCGCAGGCCGCGGCCTATGTGGCACGGATACAGGCGGAGCGGCAGCACCACTGAAACGGCTGGCTCCGGAAGAATTCCGCGCTGGGGCGGAGTTCGACGCGGCGCCTCCCCTTCGGTGCGCTCCCTCCTGCGGGATGCCTTCCCCAGCTGAACCAGTGGGCCGCTTCAAGGAGACGGCCCCGCCGGCCACCCCCCTTGCGCAGCGGTCGCCGACACCACGCTGAACAGGGACTTCCGCCAAGTCCCGACCGTGCGGCGGTCGAGTGAGCGCTCGGGCAGACGCTCCTGGCACCGGTGTTCCACTTGACCGGTGGCGGCGGCCCCGGAGACCGCCCAAGCCTGCCCGGGCCCGACAAGCAGGGACTTTCGGCCCCCACTGACGAAGGGCTGCTGCCCCTTCCCCCGCAGGGCGAAGTAACCGAAAGTGGAGCTATGTCCACCGAGGAACTCCACGCCATCGAGCTGCTCTCCCGGGTCTCGTACGGTCGGCTGGCGACGAGCATGCGGGCGATGCCCTTCGTGGCTCCGGCCCGACACATCGTTCACGACGGCGGTGTCCTACTGCGCATCCACCGGGGTTTCGGCTACCACCGCGCCTGCAACGGCAGCGTCGTGGCGTACGGCGCGGACAACTTCAACTCCGGTGGCACGGTCATGTGGTCCGTACAGCTCACCGGCATGGCGGAGATCGTCCAGCCGACCGATGGGCAGATACAGCTCTTCGGCAGCGAGCCGCTCAAAGCCGACGGAGAGAGCTTCCAACCGGTGTTTATGCGCGTAGAGCCCCAGTTCGTCACCGTGCACACCCTCAATTATTGCGAAGAGCTGCACGCTGACCACGCAGCGTGATCTATCATTTGGTGAGTGCTGCGCTCATCTGTCATCGCGCCGCCGGTTGGCGCCCTGCTGCGCCGCTATGAGAATCCCGGGGAATTGCTCTCCTGCGAGCGGGTAACCCAGGGCCTTCTCAACCGCGGCTACCGTCTCGTCACCACCAGAGGCACGTACTTCCTCAAGCATCATCTCGACGGCGACCAAGAGGTCATCGCCCGCCAGCATCGCGCCACCCAGCGTCTTCAGACGCTCGGCGTACCGGTCGCCCCGCCCGTCCCGGACGGTCACGGCGAAACGGTCGCGGTGATCGGCGACGGCTGTTACGCCCTGCATCCCTGGATCGAGGGCCGACATCGCGACGGGGCTCATCTGAGCATGCTCCAGTCGCGCCAACTCGGCTCGCTGCTGGGGCTGGTGCATGTCTGTCTGGCCCAGATCATGGACCCGGGCCAGGTCATGGACCCCATAGACCGCCAGGAGTACGAGAGCGCCAACCCCGCGGAAACCTTCAGCCAGATCGATGAACTGCTGGCGCTCTCCCGCTCGGCGCGCCCCCATGACATCTTCGACACCCTGGCCGAGCACCGGCTGCTGGAACGCCGGGCGCTCCTGGAACGCCATGCCGATCGCAGACCGCCCCCGGCCTCCTCCGGAGGCTGGGTGCACGGGGACTTCCACCCTCTCAACCTGCTCTATCGAGGCACCGAACCGGCCGCCATCCTGGACTGGGACCGGCTGGGGGTGCAGCCTCGCGCGGAGGAGGCGGTGCGGGCGGCGGCGATCTTCTTCGTCCAGCCGGCCGGCGAACTGGCACTGCCGAAGGTGCGGGCCTATGCGAGGGCGTACCGACGGGCGGTGGGAGCCGAGCCGGCCGAGTTGGCGGCCGCGGTCCATCGAGTGTGGTGGGAGCGGCTCAATGACTTCTGGATACTTCGCTGGCGCTATCAACTGCACGACCGCAGGGCCGACCCCCAGTTCGGTGCGGTCTCGGCCCTGGCGGTGTGGTGGACACGGGAGTACGAGGCGGTCCGCGATGCCTTCACGGCGTAGCGAGGCGGACCCGGGAAGCTGACACGACAGCGC
>NZ_JAMQAW010000009.1:22874-104690 GCF_023701525.1 Streptomyces albipurpureus | reverse complement strand
CGCTGAACTCGGCTGCTGCTGGCGGTCGGCCGCCGTTACTGCTGCGGATCCGGGTTACCGCCACCGGCAGTGCCGGCGCTGTCGCCGCCGCCCGTGGGGCCGCCGGTTTCGCCCCCGCCGGTGTCGGTCGGCCCCGGGTCCACCGAGGAGGTGCCGGGCTGGGGCTGGCTCGGCCCCGAGATGCTCTGCGACGGCGTCGGTTCCTGCGACGGCTCCGGGTCCCGGGTCGGCTCGAACGACTTCGACGGCTTCTGGTCAGGGGTGTACTGACGTGACGGCCACGACTTCGTCGGGTCCTTCTCGGGCTCCTTCTCGGGCTCTTCCTCTTCCTCGGTCGCCTCGGTGGTAGGAGACTTCGAGGTCGAAGGCGGCGTCGGGCTCTGGGACGTCTTGGTGTCGTCCTTGCCCTTGTCGGTGGGTTCGTTCGTCTTGGCCAGCGCGAAGGCGACGCCTGCCACGACTGCCACCAGCGCCAGCGCGGCCACCAGCCAGACCTTGTTGCCACCCCGGCCATCGCGGCGACCGCCGTCATAGCCCCCGTCGTCCGGGTTCATCGGCGGCAGGATCGGCGCCTGTGAGGTGTCGCCGTGGATCGGGTGCTGAGCGGTCGCCCCGACCATCCCGAGGCCAGGACCGGAGCGGTTGTCCTGCGCCTGGACGAAGCCGGTGTTCCAACTGCCGTTGTGGCTGCCCTGCTGCTGAAGCATCTGGAGCCCGTACTGGACCAGACCGCGCATTTCCTCCGCGCTCTGGAACCGGTCGTCCGGGTCCTTGGCGAGCGAGCGCATCACCAGGCCGTCCAGCTCGGGCGGCACCACATCGGACGCCTCGGACGGAGGCATCGGGATGTCCTGGACATGCTGGTAGACCACCGAGAGCGGGGTCTCACCGGTGAACGGGGGTCGCAGCGCCAGCAGTTCGTAGAGCAGACAGCCGGTCGCGTAGAGGTCGGAGCGATGGTCGACGGCCTTGCCCAGTGCCTGCTCGGGAGAGAGGTACTGGGGCGTGCCCATGACCATGCCGGTCTGCGTCATCGTCGAGGACGCACCGTGCAGGGCGCGGGCGATGCCGAAGTCCATCACCTTCACCGCACCGGATTGGGTGATGATGACGTTGGCGGGCTTGATGTCCCGGTGCACGATGCCGTGTTGGTGGGAGTAGGCCAGGGCCTCCAGCACACCGGACACAATGATCAGTGCCTGCTCCGGCGGCGGTGCCTCCGCCTTGATCAGCAGATCGCGGATCGTGCGCCCCTCGACCAACTCCATGACGATGTACGGGACGGGCTGGCCCGCGACCTGGTCCTCGCCCGAGTCATACACGGCGACGATCGCGTGGTGGTTGAGACCGGCGACCGACTGGGCCTCGCGTGTGAACCGTGCCTTGGCGATCGGGTCCTCGGCGAGATCGGTGCGCAGGAGCTTCACCGCGACGGTGCGGCCGAGCCGCACGTCCTCGGCCGCGAAGACCTCGGCCATGCCGCCGCGCCCGAGGCGGTGGGTCATTCGGTAGCGGCCGTCACCGACCACTTTGCCGACTCCCCATGAGTCCGACGCATCGGGCACGCCGCCGCCGGCTTCGGGTTCGGGTGCCATCAGTCCTCGCCGTCTATTCTGTGTATCCGTTCCGTTGCCTCACGCTACAGCCTCTATACGACAGGCCCGCCTGAGACGGACCGGTCATCAAACCCGCTGTGAGCCAGGCCACGCAAATTCCGTGGATCTCTTGTAACGCTTACGGGACGCTTCTTGTGCGTACGGTCACGGAACGGGCACCTGGCTTGACGTGTCAGACCCCTCGGGCAGACTTGCCCCGTAATAGGGATCACGGATCTCAGTTTCACGGGACAACGGACCTCATGAGGTATCAGGTCCATATAACGAGACACCGGACCTTAGCGAAACATCGAACACCAAGAAGACGTCAACGGGACACGGAACACGGATCACCAGGAAGTCGCATGCCTTTCGCACCGGTTTACCGCGATAGGCGCGCATTTCTGTTCTCCGTAGCTGTTCGCGCCGAGGGGGATGCACAGTCATGAGCCAGGACGGCGCGCAGGGCCGCTATGCGGGCGGTTCGCTGGCGGGTGGCCGGTACCAACTCCGCGATCTGCTCGGCGAGGGGGGCATGGCCTCGGTCTATCTGGCCTATGACTCCGCGCTGGACCGCCAGGTCGCCATCAAGACGCTCCATTCGGAACTGGGACGCGAGCAGTCCTTCCGGGAGCGGTTCCGGCGCGAGGCCCAGGCCGTTGCCAAGCTGTCGCATCCCAATATCGTCTCGGTCTTCGACACCGGCGAGGATGAGCTCGGCGGCGCCCTGATGCCGTACATCGTCATGGAGTACGTGGAGGGGCAGCCGCTCGGCTCCGTTCTCCACGCGGACATCCAGCAGCACGGGGCGATGCCGGCCGACAAGGCGCTCAAGGTGACGGCCGATGTCCTGGCCGCCCTGGAGACCAGTCATGAGGTCGGTCTGGTCCACCGTGACATCAAGCCCGGCAACGTCATGATGACCAGGCGCGGTGTGGTCAAGGTGATGGACTTCGGCATCGCGCGGGCCATGCAGTCCGGCGTCACCTCCATGACACAGACCGGCATGGTGGTGGGAACGCCGCAGTATCTGTCGCCGGAGCAGGCCCTGGGCCGCGGTGTGGATGCCCGTTCCGATCTGTACTCGGTCGGGATCATGCTCTTCCAACTGCTCACCGGACGGCTGCCGTTCGACGCGGACTCACCGCTGGCCATCGCGTACGCCCATGTTCAGGAAGATCCCGTCGCACCTTCCACGATCAATCGGTCGGTCACCCCGGCCATGGACGCACTGGTCGCACGGGCGCTGAAGAAGAACCCGAACGAGCGCTTCCCCAGTGCCGCCGCCATGAGCACCGAGTGCGCACGGGTGGCCAACGCCGGGCGGACGGCCGCCCCGGTGATCATCAGCGGTGCGCCGACGGCCAGCGGCGCGGGGGTGGCGTCGGCGGTCTTCCCGCCGGTGGGCCAGTCCGCACCGCCCCCATCGCAGCAGAGTGTCCAGGCGCCCTATCAGCCGGGTCCCTACGGTGCCCCGACGCCTCAGTACGGCTACCCGCAGGCCCCTCATGCGCAGGGGCCGCACACCCCCGGCCCCGGGTACCAGGCCAATGCACCGATGGCCGGGGTTCCCCCGCACTCGTACACCATCTCACCGGCCCAGAACGCGCCCGCTCCCAAGAACACCGGCCGCAAGGTCGTGATCGGCCTGGCCTGTGCCTTCCTGGCCCTGGTGGTGATCAGCGGGGTCATCGGTGCGATCAAGGGCGCCGCCGAGGACGACGGCGCGGACGACAGCCGCACCACCAGCCCGACGGCCTCCGCATCGGCGGACGCGGGGACGGCCCTGCCGCCGGACCGCACGCGCACCATCAAGACATCGAAGTGCAGCGACGCCTACGAGGACGGAACGGACCCGGCGAAGGTCCAGGCGCCGGATCTCCTCTACAAGGACGTGCTGTCGGTCAAGGAGTGCCTGCGCGCCGCGGACTGGGGGTGGAAGGTGCGGGAGGTGAACAACCCCCAGTGGCCCAAGGACGCGGTGATCGATCAGTTCCCGCGCCAGGGTTCGGCGGTCGCACCGGGCAATCAGGAGTTCGAGCTGACGATCTCCACCGGGAAGTCGGACTAGCGGCCCGCTGAGCCGCCGCCCGGCCCCGGCTTCGGTTCACTCCCGGGCCCGGCTTGGGTCCAGTCCCTGAGCGTGGCCCGACCCCTGGAGACCGCGAGGAAGATACGGCGCCAACGCTCGCCGAGGCCCTGGCTGGAGTCCGGCAGCGGCGCCCTGGCCCGGCCCTTCTCCGTCGGCCAGCGCGAACTGGGCGAGCTGGACCCGGCCCCCTGCCGCCCGCTCGGCAGAGGGGCCGCTTCGGTCGAGTGCCACGGCTGAGCCCTTGAGGTGGGCCGGTCGGTCAGGGCCCTTGAGGTGGGCCGGTCGGTCGGGGCTCTTGAGGTCGTGGGTTCAGACCTGCTCGGCCGTGGGGTACTCAGCCATGGGGTCCGTCTACGGGGACGGCTCGACCGCGCGCTGCCAGCGGCTGCCGGGTTCAGCCCGCCCCATCCTCCAAGATGCCGGATTTGTCACACCGTGTGACGCTGAATCCATCGGCCCAGCGGCTCGGCACGGGAGGGGTTCCCGGGTGACTCCACAGCTCCACACTCGGTGCGCGATGACCATCGCCGCCGCCGCTCTTCTCCTCTCCTGCCTCCCTTTCGCCCATGCGGCGGCGGAGCCGGAGCACCCCAGCAAACCGCCGTCAGCCTCGCCGATCGCGCCGATCGCGCCGATCGCGTCGCTCGCGGGACGGCCGGCCGGGGAAGGCCGGCCACGGCCGGGGCGGGTGCCGGTGAGCGAGCACCCGAGCGCGAACCACTCGACCTCCCCCTCCCCCTCCGCGACATCGATGCCGCCCACCTCGCCGTCCGCCTCCGTGTCACAGACTCGTCTCAACTCGCCTGTCCCTTCCGTCACCTTCGTCAGGCCTTCCCGGATACCTCCGGACGGCCCGGACCCCCTCCTTGAGGAGGAGGTGGCACCTGAGATGGAGGATGAGGGGGAGGCGGTGGAGCCCCTGGACTCCCCATTGAGCCCCCTGGCGCCCGCGGAAGCCGGCCGGCAGCCCACCCGGACCGCTCCGACCCCCGCCGTACAGCAGGTCTCCCCGCTCTCCCTCGGCATCGGAATGGCGCTGATGGGCATCGGGATCGGCTTTCTCGGCGTACGGATGAGACGGCGCTGAGGCCCTTCCCGGTCGTGCCAATCAGCCCCTGGCCACCCCGTCGCCCGGGGCGTGGAGCCCCTGCGAGCCCATCCCGTCCCTCTGAGGACGGACTCGACAACTCCCACTCCCGACGGTTGGCCGCGAGGAGCCTACCCGGTATACATACCGAGTATGTCCATCCGTCACGGGCTCCTCGCCCTCCTAGAGCGCGGCCCCCGGTACGGCTCGCAACTCCGTACGGAGTTCGAGTCCTGCACCGGCGCCACCTGGCCACTCAATGTCGGCCAGGTCTACACGACCCTCAACCGTCTGGAACGGGACGGCATGGTCGTGCAGTCCGGTGAGGACGAGGCCGGCCACACGCTGTACCACATCACCGATGCCGGGCAGTCGGAGTTGAGAAGCTGGTTCGAGAGGCCGGTGGACCGCAGCAACCCACCGCGCAATGAACTGGCCATCAAACTCGCGATGGCGATCGGATCCCATCACGTGGACATCCGGGCCGTCATCCAGTCCCAGCGCCATCACACGGTGAAGTCGATGCAGGACTACACCCGGCTCAAGGCGCAGGCACTGGCAGCCATCGAGGGTGGGGGCTCGGGGGAGCGGGACGATGTGGCGTGGCTACTCGTCCTGGAACAGCTGATCTTCCAGACCGAGGCCGAGGCACGCTGGCTCGACCACTGCGAAGTGCGGCTCATCAGGCTCGCGGCAAGGGCAGGGCAACGCCCTTCAGCGACCGTTCCGCCGGGGGACACTCCTGGAGCCGTGGTCGCGTCCGACGGCCCGGGGACCAGCTCAGCACCACCCTCGTCCCCACCACCCTCGTCAGAACCATCCCGTCCGGGCCAGACCGGCCCGGTGGAGCCCCAGCCTGACCGCACGACACAGGCGAGGGCCTCGACCTAGCGCCGGACAACGGCCAGGGAGATCCCACCGGGGGCTCCGGAGGCGTCGGCCCGCTGAGGCCCTGACCACGCCACAGCGGGTCCCACTCCTCAACAGCCCCACCGGGATCATGCCCAGGGCAGCCCGTCCATGGCGCTCCACCGGGGACCAGCCCAGCGCCGTCGCGGCCAGCACCCCGCTCCGCAGCTCAGATCCGTACCGCGAGTACCACCACGGCCAGCAGCGCACAGCACACCCGCGAACGCCGCCCTGGCCTTGAGCGGCACCACGCGGGGCGGCACCTCAGCAGTCCCGCACCCAGAACAGTCGGCGCCCCTGGTGCCACCTCCAACTGCTCGTTTCGGCTGACACGGCCCTACCTCAGGCTTTCGGCCCGCTCAGGTCACCACCTCGGCCGCCCGGGGGACCAGCAGCCCACCGCCCTTCCCGAGCCGCCGCCAACGGCAGGGAAACGGCACGGACCAGACAGCCACTGGGCAACAGCCCACCCTCAGGCCCCAGATTTGGCGGCCTTCCGCTCGACCACCAGTCCAAGGGGGGACCCCTTCCCATGTCCGTATCCACATCGCCTCAGCCCCATGAGGCGAGCCAGAAGCGCCCCGTTCTCCAACTCAAGGACCTGACCCGCGTCCATGGGTCCGGAGCCACCGAGGTGCACGCCCTCCGGGGGATCAATCTCGATGTCTTCCCCGGTGAACTCGTGGCCGTGATGGGCCCGTCCGGCTCCGGAAAGTCCACCCTGCTCACCATCGCCGGCGGGCTCGACATGCCCACGTCCGGACAGGTGATCGTGGAGGACACCGACATCACCCACGCGAACCGCAAGAAGCTCGCCGCCCTGCGTCGGCGCAGCATCGGCTATGTCTTCCAGGACTACAACCTCATCCCGGCCCTCACCGCCGCCGAGAATGTCTCGCTGCCCCGCGAACTGGACGGCGTCTCCGCCCGTAAGGCCCGTGTCGAGGCAGTTGCCGCACTGGAGGAAATGGACCTCGGCCAGCTCGCCGACCGCTTCCCCGATGAGATGTCCGGTGGCCAGCAGCAGCGGGTGGCCATCGCCCGCGCTCTGGTGGGCGAGCGCCGGCTGGTCCTCGCCGATGAGCCGACCGGTGCGCTGGACTCCGAGACGGGAGAGTCCGTACTGGCTCTGCTGCGCTCGCGCTGCGACGAAGGTGCCGCGGGAATCCTGGTCACCCACGAGCCCCGGTTCGCGGCCTGGGCGGACCGGGTGGTCTTCCTTCGGGACGGAGCCGTCGTCGACCAGACCGTTCGCAGCCAGGCTGACTCACTGCTTTCGGGTGCCGCGGCTGGTGTCTCGGGCCGGGACGGCTCGGGCCAGGGAGCGAACGAGCTGTGAAGACCTGGTACCACTCCTGGCGGGCCGCGATCCGTATCGCCCGCCGCGACGCCTGGCGCGCCAAGGGGCGTAGCTCACTCGTCCTGGCCATGATCGCCCTACCCATCGTCGGTGTGAGCGCGGCGGATGTGACGCTGCGCAGCTCGGAGCTGTCCACCGAGCAGAGGATCGAGCGGACCTTGGGCGCCGCGGACGCCCAGCTGAGCGACTCCGGTATGAACGGTGTGCCGATCCTCCAGCCGCCGGACGGCGAGGGCTACACCACGGTCGAGGAGTTCGAGAACTCCGGCCCACCGGAGGGCAAGACCGACATCAGGAAGGCACTGCCCGCGGGGTCGACCATGCTGTCGGACACGGAGGGCAATGCCAAGCTACGCACCACACATGGGCTGCTGGCCACCGAAGTACGCGAGTTGAAGGCCTCGGACCCGATAGCCAAGGGCATCATGGCCCTTACCCAGGGGCGTTTCCCACAGAAGTCCGATGAGGTCGCGGCTACTACCCACTTTCTGAAGGAGAGTGGGCACAAGGTGGGCGCCAAGCTCACCGCTCGGGGCTTTGACCGCGAGTACCGGATCGTGGGTGCCTATGAGCTTCCCAGCTCACTGAAGACCAACCAGGTCAACTTCCTGCCCGGTGCGTTCCTTGCGCCGTACGACAAGGTCGCGGAGAAGGCGGGGCAGCGCGGCGGCGGTGCCTCGACCACCTATCTGGTCGACACCAAGAGCAGTTTCACGTGGAACATGGTCCAGCAGGCCAACACCAAGGGCGTGGTGGTCAAGTCCCGCGCCGTGCTCCTGGACCCGCCGCCCAAGTCCGAGGTACCCATCTACGAGCGGTCCGGTTGGGGCTCATTCGAAACGAGCTCCGCCGGCCAGGCGGCCGCGCTGGCGGCAGCCGCCACCGTGGTGGGGCTCGCCATTCTGGAGATCTGCCTGCTGGCAGGCCCCGCCTTCGCGGTCGGCGCTCGGCGATCCCGTCGTCAGCTCGGTCTGGTCGGAGCCAATGGCGGAGCCCGCAGCCATATCCGTGCCATCGTCCTCGCCGGCGGTCTGGTGATCGGTGTGGCGGCGGCGGTCATCGGTACCGTCCTCGGGCTGCTGCTCACCCTTGCCCTCCAGTCGACGCTTGAGGGGTGGATGGGGCAGCGCTTCGGCAGTCTGGACATCCGGCCGCTGGAGTTGCTCGGCATTGCCCTGCTCGCCGTCTTCACCGGGGTGATGGCCGCGCTGGTGCCCGCCATCACCTCATCCCGCCAGTCGGTCCTGGCCTCGCTCACCGGGCGTCGTGGTGTTCGCAAGAGCAGCCGAGTCCTGCCGGTGATCGGCCTGGTCGCGATCCTGCTCGGCGGCACCATCGCGCTCTACGGCTCGACCAAGAGCGATCAGATCGTGCTCGTCGGTGCCGGCAGCGGTCTCGCGGAACTGGGCATCATCGCCCTCACCCCCGCCCTGGTCGGACTCTTCGGCCGCTTCGGGCGCTTCCTCCCGCTGTCGCCCCGGCTCGCGCTCCGAGACGCGGTACGCAACCGGGGCCGTACGGCTCCGGCCGTGGCCGCGGTGCTGGCGGCTGTGGCGGGCACCGTGGCCGTGGCGACCTATGCCGCGAGTGACGATGCCAAGTTCAAGGCCGAGTACCACGCCCAGCTGCCCCATGGCGCCGCATATGTGCAGGTCCATGAGGGTGGTGGCCGGGATGTGCCCTCCGTACGGGC
Organism: Streptomyces albipurpureus; assembly: GCF_023701525.1. GTDB lineage: Bacteria > Actinomycetota > Actinomycetes > Streptomycetales > Streptomycetaceae > Streptomyces > Streptomyces albipurpureus. The sequence continues at coordinate 95,954 of NZ_JAMQAW010000009.1, read as the reverse complement.
CACGGTGGCGAAGCACCTTCCGGTCGCGGTGCAGGCCGATGTGGACCGCATCGTGGTCGGCGACACCAACTGCTCCCTGTACAGCTACGGGAAGGGGTGCGGCTACTACGAGGTGGTTGTGCCGCCCGCCCATGAATGCCCGTTGTGGAAGGCCGACCCGGCCAACCCGGAGTCCACCCCCGCGGACAAGTACACCAAGGCCGAACGGCGCAAGCTCTCCCAGGACTGGCGCTGCAAGGACGGCGGCGCCGGCGCTCCCGGCGAGAACGTGATGGTCGGCGACGGGAAGCTACTGACGGTCCTCGGGATCAATGACCCGGCCGCGGAGAAGGCCCTGAGCGAGGGCAAGATCGTGTCCCTCGACCGGCGCTACGTCGACAGTGGCAAGGCCGGCGCGGGTGGAAAGGTCGGCATCAGGCTGATCAGCGACACCGAGGCAGCCGAGAAGGCCCAGCAGGAGGGCAAGAAGGTGCCCGGCGAGATCAAGAGCTTCGACGCCTACCAGATGCCCGAGAGCACCAAGGGCTACGGCGTCTCGTTGATCGTCGCGCCCGCCACGGTGAAGGCCGCAGCCCTGAAGACGATCCCGCTGGGGGCGTACTACTCCACGGAGAAGATGCCCAGCAGCGAGCAGGCTCAGCGTCTCGACGGCCAGCTCGACAAGACCGGCGCCGAGGTCAATCTGCACATCGAGCGGGGCTACGTCAGCAGGAACAACATCGTCCTGCTCGCGCTGACCATCTTCGCCGGGCTGATCACCATCGGTGCGGCGGGCATTGCCACCGGCCTCGCCCAGGCCGACGCCGAGGCCGATCTCAAGACCCTGGCAGCCGTCGGCGCACCGCCCAGGGTGCGGAGAACACTCAGCGGATTCCAGTGCGGGGTGGTGGCCGTGATGGGCGTGGTGCTCGGCTCGGCGGCGGGCATCCTGCCGGCGATCGGACTGCGTATGGCGGAGGAGCGCCAGCAGACCAAGTGGTACCAGGACGCGCTTGACCAGGGCTATGACCCGGGCACAGCGCCGTACTTCCCGCTGGTGCTGCCATGGGAGACGTTCTTGCTGCTGCTGATCGCGGTACCCCTCGGTGCGGCCCTGCTGGCGGCCCTCGTCACCCGTTCCCGCGGTGCGCTGGCGCGCCGTGAGGCAACCTGATCGACAGCTGAGGCTCGGCCTGCCTGACCGCCCCGGTACCAGAGTGATCACTCTGGTACCGGGGCAGATTCTTGATAACGCATATGTGCGAGAGAATGGCCGCATGGAGATGCCGAGGAATGAACGGTCGCAGGACAGCCCCCACGTTCTCGTTGTGGGTCAGGACGGTATGGCACTCGGCGGTGGCAGTGACGACCACGGGTCGCGTGAGATCCCGGTGACGGAGATGGTCGAGCAGCCCGCCAAGGTCATGCGGATCGGCAGCATGATCAAGCAGCTGCTGGAAGAGGTCAGGGCTGCTCCCCTGGATGAAGCGAGCCGAGTCAGGCTCAAGGAGATCCACGCCAGCTCGGTGAAGGAGCTGGAGGACGGCCTTGCTCCCGAGCTGGTCGAGGAGCTGGAAAGGCTCTCCCTCCCCTTCACCGATGAGGCGGTGCCTTCCGAGGCGGAGCTGCGCATCGCGCAGGCCCAGCTGGTGGGATGGCTTGAGGGTCTGTTCCACGGTATCCAGACGGCGCTTTTCGCCCAGCAGATGGCGGCAAGGGCCCAGCTGGAGCAGATGCGCCGGGCGCTGCCGCCGGGCGCCTCCCACGATGACGACGATGACCCGCAGCACGGGGCGATCCGCTCGGGGCCGTATCTCTAGGCCAACGCGGCGTGAATCGAGCGTCGGGGCGGGGTGTGTCGTCGTGACATGACGAGGCCTGGCGTCCGAGCAGCGATCAGCGCCATGAGGACGTACGCCGTACCACCGGATGCATCGAGTGATGACCTGGTGGCCCTGAGTGGTGGGAGTGCTCGCTCAAGGGTGCCCAGAACCGCGGGCTCGGATACGAGTGCCCCGAGAAGAAGCAGAGCCGGCCGGGCATTCAGCCCGAGCCGGCTTTTCGCCTTCCGGCTTCTACGGAAACGAGCCCCGACGCCAGCCGCTGGCCTACGGTTCGGGTGGCCTACGGACGGGCGGCCTACGGACGGGCGGGGCCACTGTCAGTGGCCCGGCCTACTGTGTGAGCGATACAGGATCGTTCCATGACCACAGTAGGAGTCTGCCTTGACGACCATGCCCGATCGGCCGAACACCGCGCTGCTCGTCATCGACGTCCAGAATGACGTGGTGGCGGGCGCCCATGACCGTGACGGCGTGATCGCGAACATCAACACCCTGGTGGGCAAGGCCCGCGCCGAGGACGTGCCCGTGATCTGGGTGCAGCATTCCGACGACGATCTCGAACGCGACAGCGAGGCCTGGCAGTACGTGTCGGAGCTCGCTCGCCACGATCCGGAGCCGCTGGTGCACAAGACCTACGGCGACTCGTTCGAGGAGACTTCGTTGGAGGCGCTGCTCGCCGGACGTGGCGTGGGCCGACTTGTTGTGACGGGTGCCCAGACCGACTTCTGTGTCCGCTCGACTCTTCATGGGGCCTTCGTCCGCGGGTACGACGTGACACTGGTGGGCGACGCACATACGACACAGGACCTCACTGAGTACGGCGCGCCAGCCCCGAACCTGGTGATCGCGCACACCAACCTCTACTGGCAGGGGCAGCGCGCACCTGGCCGCCGTGCGAAGACCGTCGGTACGGCAGAGGTGACGTTCACGGCGGACGAGGGCTAAGCGGTCCCTGAGCAGGGCCTGTTCGGCACTCCCGGCTCCCGGCTCCCGGCTCCCGGCTCCCGGCTCCCGGCTCCCGGCTCCCGGCTCCCGGCTCCCGGCTCCCGGCTCCCGGCTCCCGGCTCCCGGCTCCCGGCTCCCGGCTCCCGGCTCCCGGCTCCCGGCAGGTAACGCGAGGGCCGGGGCGGGCGTTACGCCCTCACTCCGTGAGTAGCAGCACCTTTCCCACATGCCCGCTCAGCTCCAGGAGCCGGTGCCCCTCGGCGGCGTCCGCCAGCGGCAGCCGACGGTCCACGACCGCTGAGACGCGGCCCGCTTCGATCAGCGGCCAGACGTGTTCGCGTACCGCGGCGACGATGGCTGCCTTCTCGCCCAGCGGACGGGCACGTAGCGAAGTCGCCGTGACGGCGGCGCGCTTACCGAGGAGCGTCGCGAGGTTCAGTTCACCCTTGACCCCGCCCTGGAGGCCGATCACGGCGAGCCGCCCATTGACCGCCAGCGCGCGCACATTCCGGTCCAGGTACTTGGCGCCGATGATGTCGAGGATGACATCAGCTCCAGCTCCGGCCGTGGCCTTGCGCAACTCATCGACGAAGTCCTGTTGGCGGTAGTCGATCAGTATGTCCGCACCCAGTTCGGCACAGCGGGCCAGCTTCTCCGGCCCGCCCGCGGTCACGGCCACCTTGGCGCCCACCGCCTTGGCGAGCTGGATGGCCATGGTGCCGATGCCACTTGCGCCACCATGGATCAGGACCGTCTCCCCCGGCCGCAGGTGGGCGATCATAAAGACGTTGGACCATACGGTCGCGGTCACCTCCGGCAGTGCCGCCGCGGTGATCAGGTCCACGCCCTGCGGCACCGGCAGCAACTGCCCGGCCGGCACGACGGCCTTCTGCGCATAGCCCCCACCGGCGAGCAGCGCGCACACCTCATCACCGACGGCCCACCCCGAGACCCCGGGGCCCAGCTCAACGATCCGCCCGGAACACTCCAGGCCGGGGTAGGGGGAGGCACCCGGCGGTGGATCGTAGAAGCCCTGCCGCTGGAGCAGATCGGCACGGTTGACCGCGCTCGCGACGACCTCAACGAGGACTTCCCCCTCGCCGGGCTCTGGATCGGGCACTTCCGCCCATACCAGCGCTTCGGGTCCACCGGGTTGGGGAATCGTGATCGCATACATGGCCGCGAGGGTACTCCCGTCCGATGTCCACTACCGCAGGGCCCACAGCGCATCGCCGGAGCTGCCATCCGTCCAGCCGCGGCAGTTGGTACGAGCGACTCGCCGGCCAGGCCCTCGGACGAAACGGCTACTCCTTTCGGCCGGGTAGCGGATCCTTGGCGCGCACGATCGTGATCAGGCGGTCCGTCAGCTGGAGTGGGCTCGCGGAGGGGTCGTCGTAGCCGATCAGCCGGTGTCCGCGCAGCACACTGACAACAAGGTCATTGGTCTCCCGCACGCTCAACCCCACTTCGGCCTTTATCACCGGCCGTTCGACGAGGTCGAGCCCGCTTCCCTGCTGGATCAGGTCTTCCATCACCGCGCCCGCGCTCGGGCTGAGCACCGAGAGCCCCAGCAGCCGTCCCGCCGCGCTGGCGCTGGTGATGACCGCGTCGGCGCCCGACTGCCGCAGCAGTGGGGCGTTCTCCTCCTCCCGAACCGCGGCAACGATCTTCGCCTCACGGTTCAGCTGTCGTGCGGTGAGCGCGACCAGTACCGCGGTGTCATCGCGCTGGGTGGCGATGATGATCCGACCCGCTCGCTGTACCTCGGCGCGGAGGAGGACATCGCTGCGTGTGGCGTCGCCGACCACCCCCGCGAAGCCCTCGGCGGCGGCGGACTCGATCACCTTGGTGCTGGGATCGATGACGATGATCTGATCCTTCTCCAACCCCGTGGCGGTCAACGTCAGAATCGCGGAGCGGCCCTTGGTGCCGAATCCAACGATGACGGTGTGCTCTCGCAAGCGAAGCCTCCAACGGCTATGCGTCATGACCCCGTACCCAGCCCGGTGGTCACGCCTGGCTGGCGATGGCCCGACTCCACGGGGTCCGGTGCTCCGACGCTACCGCCAACACAGTGGCCGGGGCCGCGTTCAGGGCCCTTGCCCCGAGTGGCGAAGCCAACGAGAACAGATCCGCTCGGCTCAGCCCTGCCTTTTGGCTGGCCGCGGGCCCGAGCGGGTGTGGTGCGGGGCCACCCGTGTGTCTCCTGTCTTTGTCCGGATGGTGATCGGGACAGTGATCCAGGCTCTGATCCGGGCGGCGGCTACGGGTACGAGGGCGGCGATCCACGCGGTCATCCGGGCGGTGATCCAGGCTCTGATCCGGGCGGCGGTCATGGGGGCGGCGATCCACGCGGTCATCCGGGCGGTCATCGGGGCTGAGAATGAGCATGGCCTGACCGATCTTCCGACCCGCTTGGGGGAACGTGAGGAATGCGGTCAGCGTGGTGGCTCGTCTCGCACCCCGGCGCGGTGGCAGGAGTTACCGCGCTGCCCGGCAAGATCGGGGACCATGGTCACCCGGGAGCGATCGACCGGACCACCGCCAGAGGGGAAAACCATGAAGGCCGAGAAACCGCCGGCTAAGGTACGAAGACTTTCGATCCTGCGTTCCCTCTGGTACCGCTCGCGCACGGAGGCCCGGGACGATGATGAAGCGGGACGCTCCATCACCATGCCTACCCAGGCCACGGTCCCGCCTCTCCAGCAGGTGCTGCGGCGGCTGGCGATGGCCATGCTGGTGCTGGCGGTCACCACCCTGCTCGTATGGTTCGACCGCTCCGGCTATACGGACAACGCCGATGGGAAGGTCGACTTCCTGGACGCGGCGTACTACACCACCGTCACCCTCTCCACGACCGGCTACGGCGATATCGCTCCGGTCAGCGATGGAGCGCGGCTGACCAACATCTTCATCATCACCCCGCTGCGAGTGCTGTTCCTGATCATCCTCGTGGGAACCACACTGGAAGTGCTCACCGAGCGCACCCGCCAGCAGGTACGCGTACACCGCTGGCGCTCCCGGATGCGCAACCATGTCATCGTCGTCGGCTATGGCACCAAGGGCCGACACGCGATCGAAACCCTTCAGGGCCAGGGCATCCCCAAGGAGAAGATCGTCGTAGTCGATCCACAGCAGAAGGCCGTGGACGCAGCGAGCGCGGATGGTCTGGTGGCAGTTCTGGGGGACGCCACACGTTCAAAGACGCTGCTCAAGGCCGAACTGCAGACAGCCGCCCGGGTGATCATCGCTCCGCAACGCGATGACACCGCGACCTTGGTCACCCTCACCGCTCGCCAGCTCAACAGGCGAGCCGCCATCGTGGTCGCGGTCCGCGAGGACGAGAACGTACCGCTGTTGAAGCAGAGTGGCGCCGACACCGTGGTCACCAGCTCCAGCTCTGCGGGAAGGCTGCTGGGGGTCTCGATGGCAAGCCCTCATGTGGCCGATACGTTGGAGGATCTCATGACCCGGGGGAGCGGGCTCAACCTCACAGAACGCTCCGTCAGCAGGGACGAGGTCGGCCGATCACCTCGTGAGTGCGTGGATCTGGTGGTGGCCGTTGTTCGAAGGAAGAAGATGCTGGACTACACCGACCCGGAGTGCGCGCAGCTTCAGTTCGGCGATCGGCTGATCACCATTAGCCGGGAGCAATCCGACTTCTGATCCGCGATATGACGATTGATCAGCGGTGTATGGGCGACTCTGGGCCGAGTCCGGGCCGGACGGCGTGGGTGCGGGTCAAGGGCTGAGGGGCCCATCCGCCATGTTTCACGTGAAACGCCGGGGGGAGGCAGTCTGCGCCCCGAAGGCCCATGGCAGATCCAGCAACTCCACTACATCCCCTGGACGGGCGCCTCCCGGCTCCACCACCACCAGCCCATCAGCGGCGGCGATACCCCGCAGCATGGCCGGCCCACCGAAACGCAGTGGCACAAGCCGCCCCTCACGATGAATCGCGGGGACCAGACGAGTGTCATCCGGGTGGCCGGGCACCGCGTCCCGTAGCGGAGCACGGTAGGGCTCCTGGGGGGAGAGCCCGTTGAGCCCACGCAACAGCGGTAGGGCGAGTGTCAGTAGGCCTGACACAGCGGCAAGGGGATTCCCGGGCAGGCCCACCACATAGCGCGCTCCCCCACTCCCCTGGATGTCCAGCGCCGCAAGCAGCATGGGATGCCCCGGCCGTACGGCGACCGAGTCGACCAGCAGTTCCGCGCCGGCCTTGCGGAGTACGGAGTGGACATGGTCGACGGGTCCCGCAGCGGTGCCACCGGTGGTGAGGAGGAGATCCGCATCAGACGTGGTGATGGCCTGGTGAAGCGCGTCGGCGTCATCGCCGAGCAATCGGGTGGCGGTCACATCAGCACCAAGGGCGGTCAGCCAGGGGCCCATCAACGGTCCCAGAGCGTCTCGGATGAGGCCATCGTGCGGCAGCCCCTTGGTGAGCAGCTCGTCCCCGAGGATCAGCACCTCAGCCCGTGGACGGACGACGATGGACAGTTCGTCATAGCCGGCGGCAGCCGCCATCCCCAACACGGCAGGGGTGATCACGGAGGAAGCGGGCAGCAGGCGATCGCCTGAGCGACACTCCTGCCCCTGCGGTCTGATGTCCTGCCCGGGATTGGTGGGCCGATGGGCGAAGAGCAGACGGTGATCCGGATCGGTGCGGGCCTGTTCGCTACGGAGAACAGCTGTGGCCTCGGGCGGGATGCGGGCGCCCGTGGCGATCCGTACCGCTGAGCCGTCCTTCAAGGGCACGCTGGGAGCGTGCCCGGCAAGCACCGAACCAGCTGAGGAGATGGTCCAGGGCCCGGGACCGGCGACGGCCCAGCCGTCCATGGCGGAGGTGTCGAAGGGGGGTAGATCGCAGAGCGCGACCAGCGGGCCGGCGAGCAGCTGACCGAGGGAGTGCTCCAGCGGCACACTCCGAGACAGAGGTTCATGGGCTCGGCCAGCTCGTACCGCAAGCGCCCGCGCATCGGGCCAGGGCAGCAGATGGCCCTTACCGGGGCTGGTCGGCTGTCCCATCCGGCCAGGACTCCCGTCCTGGGTCCTGGCTCCGTCCCGGGACGGAGTGTTGCCGCCGGTTCGGGCGCCGTCGCGGGCCGGGACGCTACCGCCTGCGGTCCCCGACGGGCGCTCTCGGCCCACCAGGGCAAGCGCCTCCGCGAAACCATCGGCATCACCCTCGCTGGCCGTGTCCCCCACGGTGTCGTGCGCATCGGCCCTGCCGCCCGTGGCCATGCTCCCCCCAGGGTTCTTGGTGACACCGACCCCGACAACACCCGCATCACCAGCGCCGGGACTCTCAGCGCCGGGGTCACGAGACCCGGAGCCATCACCAGAGCCGGGTCCGGCCGGACCAGCGGAGCCGGCTTCGTCAGAGCCGATGTCTACAGAACCGATGTCGTCAGAGCCGGGGCCGTTCTCGGGCGCCCGAGCAGGTGGCTCCTGGCTGTCGGGACCCTGGTCCGGCTGAGCTGACTCGTCCGGCTGGTCCGGCTGAGCTGACCGGGCCGACCGGGCCGACCGGTCTGGCGGGGGGCCGGCGCTCCTGGTGCCCCCGGGCCTGGCTTTGGGGTCACGCCGGCTCATCCGGCACTCGCCTCTCCGGGATCGACCTGCGCGGCACCGGTAGTCGTCCCCGGGGCGGAGTCACCGGCAGGTCCTGCCCCCTGCACAGGCCCCCCGGGGCCGCCGGTCGCCGAGGTCCGATCAGCACTCGCCGATGAGCCCGCTGCGCCCTGCTCGGCCTCCTCGGCCCAACGTTTGGCGAGCGCCTCCGCCTTGCGCGCGGCTTCCGCTACGGCCTGCGGACCGCCGGCACCCGACGCCGCCGCGTATCCCACCAGAAAGGTCGTCAGCGGAGCCGCGGGGCGGGCGACCCCATGCGCGGCGTCCCGGGCGAGGTCGAGCAAACCGGAGATGTCCACATCGAGTTCGATGTCGAGTTCATCCTTCACCGCGGCAATCCATTCATCGAGCACATACCCATGCTCCCTGATACGGGCCCTGGCGGCGGAGATGTCCTCCCAGGTGTCGCAGTCGAACGAGGCGGTTGGCTCCCCGTCCATGCGCTGGAGATCGAGCTCCCGGGTCAGCAGCCGCAGCGACAGACCCGCGAGGCTCCCGTACTCGGTGGCCAGGAGCGCCAGCTCACGGCGCAATGGCTCGGCCGCGTAGGCGGCGACCAGCGGCTGCTCGCGGCCCGTGGCATCGGTGAGCAGTACGCCCTCAGGGCCCTGCCCATGGGCGCTGAGCGCCTCGATCAGCGCATGGACGGTGGGCTCTCGCAGAAAGGGCAGATCGGCGGAGAGGACCAGGACGACCCCGGGCTCGGCCACCTCATGGGCGCCTTCCCCGACCGCGTCGACCTGATTGCCTCCGCTGGTCCGCCGGATGCCCCCGGCTGACCGTCCCGGCTCCCTGGCGAGCTGCCGTAGTCCGGCGTCCAGAGCGGCGACCGGCCCACCACCGGGTGGGCTCTCCTGCGCCCAGACCACCGGGCGCTCGGTGGCTCGCCGCCCTCCGACGACCACCGTGCGCCGCGCGTCGCGACAGGCGGCGAGCACCCGGTCCAACAGAGTCCGTCCACCCACACTGAGCCCTGGCTTGTCTGCCCCGCCCAGCCGTTGCGCAGCGCCTCCGGCCAGCACGATGGCGTCAAAGGCGGTCTTGCCCGTAGTCGCGGTCATATCCGAAGTATCGTCCGCGCCCCCGATGGCAGGAGCAGCGGATCGATCTTCAGGACCCGGGCGCCGCGCCCCACCCGGACTGGGCTCGATCCGGACTAGAGGCCGCGCAGCAGCACCGCCGGCTGCTCCACGCAGTCGGCGACATAGCGCAGGAACCCACCCGCGGTGCCACCGTCGCAGACCCGGTGGTCAAAGGTGAGGGAGAGCTGAACCACCTGGCGTACGGCGAGCTCGCCTCGATGCACCCATGGCTTGGCCACGATTCGACCGACCCCGAGCATGGCTGCCTCCGGGTGGTTGATGATCGGGGTCGAGCCGTCGACGCCGAACACCCCGTAGTTGTTGAGCGTGAAGGTCCCACCCGTCAGTTCCGCGGGTGTGAGCGTCCCCTGCCGGGCCGCTTCGGTGAGTCGAGCGAACTCCGCGGACAGCGACTCCGTCGAACGCGACTGCGCGTCACGAACCACCGGGACAAAGAGGCCGCGCTCGGTCTGTGCGGCGAACCCGAGGTGCACGTCGGGGAGGACGACCACCTCCCTGGCCGCCATGTCCACCGTGGAGTTGAGCTGTGGATAGCGGTCGAGTGCGGCCGTGCAGATCCGGGCGAGCAGCGCGAGCAGGGAGACCTTGGAGCCACCGGCCGCGTTCATCGCGGCTCGCGCGGCCATCAACTCCGTCGCATCCGCATCCACCCAGCAGGTCGCGTCCGGGATCTCGCTCCGACTGCGGGAGAGCTTGTCGGCGACGGCTCCCCGCATTCCCCGCAGCGGTATCCGCTCGCCCCGAGGGGCGGACGGGGGCGCGGGAGCTTCGGCGTTGGGGAGGGACTGGGGCACTTGGTGGGTCGGAGCCTGGCGCACGGACGTACCAGCCGCCCGGAGCGCGTACTCGACGTCCGCCCGCAGGATCAGCCCGTCCGGCCCCGAGCCGGGCAGCTGGCGTAGGTCCAAGCCGTTCTCCCGGGCCAGCCTTCGTACCAGGGGAGAGATCACCGGCACGGGTCCGTTCTGTCCGGCCGGATCGTTGGAGGCCAGGTCAATCCCGGTGCCATTGCCGGCGAAGGCTGCCGCGGAACCGGTCGTGGAACCAACCGTCGCAGGACCGGCCGCCGTACGGGGGGCCGCAGGACCGGCGGAGGTGGCGGCGGCCGACCCGGGGCGGGCGGGCGCGGCGGTGGAGTTCGTCCGCGCGGGTGCCACCGACCGGTCCGGGCCATGGGCGCCGGTGCCCGGGGCGGTCGGACGGATACGACGGCGCCGTGCTGCGGGGGCACCCGTCCCATAACCGACCAGGACGTTCCCCGAGCCCTCCGACCGCCCGGCGGAAGTCGAACCGGCCGATGCCGAGCCGTCAGTTCCGGTCCCATCGGAGCCCGTGGCCGGATTCGTTCCCTCGGCGGAGCCTGGTGCCTGCGCTCCGGCCGGAGCGGCGGACGGTTGATCACCGGCCGCCGAAGAGCCCCCGGCGTCACCATCCGCTCCCGCCGCGCTCTGCGCCGCCGCACCCACGGCGACCATCAGCAGCGGGGCCCCGACCGGAAGTTCGGAACCCTCCTCACCGAAGCGCGCTGTCACCACACCGCCGTAGGGGCATGGCACCTCCACCATCGCCTTTGCCGTCTCGACCTCGACAACGGGCTGGTCGATCGCCACGACATCGCCCACGGAGACCAGCCAGCGCACGATCTCCGCTTCGGTCAGTCCTTCGCCGAGATCCGGCAGCTTGAACTCCAATACCTGCGCCATCAGCTCCCCGCCTCCCACTGCAATCGCGCGACCGCGTCCAGCACCCGATCCACTCCAGGCAGATGGTGCCTCTCCAGCATCGGTGGCGGATAGGGAATGTCGAAACCGGTCACTCTCAGCACAGGCGCCTCAAGGTGATGGAAGCAGCGCTCGGTCACCCGGGCGGCGATCTCTCCACCGGGTCCGCCGAAGCCGGTGGCTTCATGGACGATCACCGCACGGCCCGTGCGCCGGACGGACGCACAGACCGTCTCGTCGTCGAAGGGCACCAGCGAGCGCAGGTCGACGACCTCAAGGTCCCAGCCCTCGGCCTCGGCGGCCTGTGCCGCTTCCAGGCAGACCGGCAGCGACGGCCCGTAGGTGATCAGCGTGGCGCTGCGCCCGGGCCGTCGTACGACCGCGCGGCCGATGGGCTCCACCTCGGGCGGGTCCTGCGCTGACCAGGTCGCCTTTGACCAGTACAGCCGCTTCGGCTCAAGGAAGACCACCGGGTCGTCGGAGGCGATGGCGGCTCGGAGCAGACCGTAGGCGTCCTCGACGGTCGCCGGAGTGACGACCTGAAGCCCCGGGGTCGCCATGTAGTAGGCCTCGGAGGAGTCGCTGTGGTGCTCGACGCCGCCGATACCCCCGCCGTAGGGCACCCGCACGGTGATGGGCAGTGCCAAACCCCCGCGGGTGCGGTTGCGCATCCGGGACACATGGCTGATCAGTTGCTCGAACGCCGGATAGGCGAAGGCGTCGAACTGCATCTCGACGACCGGTCGCAGTCCGTACATGGCCATGCCCACGGCGGTACCGAGGATGCCGGCCTCGGCGAGTGGAGTGTCCGTACAGCGGTCGTCGCCGAACTCCGCCGCGAGTCCGTCCGTGATCCTGAAGACGCCGCCGAGGGTGCCGACGTCCTCACCGAGGACATGGACGGTCGGGTCGTCCGCCATCGCGTCGTACATCGCGCGCTGGAGCGCCTGCGCCATGGTCGCGGGCTTGACGGGTGCGGGCTGCACCGCGGCCGTGGTCATCGCTCTTCTCCCTCTGCGTCCAACTCGGCCCGCAGTTGGTCCGCTTGCTCCTGCAACTGGCTGCTCCGCTCGGCGTAGACATGGGCGAACAGGTCCATGGGATCGAGGACCGGGTCGGCGTTCATCCGCTGGCGCAGATCGGCGGCCATGGCCTCCGCCGCATCGGTGGCCGCCTGTTTGGTGTCGTCGTCGAGCAGCCCGCGCCCGGTCAGCTCCTGCTCAAGGAGCCGGATGGGGTCGTGCTCACGCCAGGCCTCGATCTCGCTCGCCACGCGGTAGCGGGTGGCGTCATCGGCATTCGTGTGCGCGTCGATGCGGTAGGTGATCGCCTCGATCAGCGTGGGTCCTTCGCCGCGCCGGGCGCGGGAGACGGCTTCGGTCAGCACCTGGTGCACGGCGGGCGCGTCATTGCCATCGACCAGTCGGCCCGGCATTCCGTACCCCACGGCCTTGTGGGCGAGCGAGGGCGCGGCGGTCTGCTTGGCCAGCGGTACGGAGATCGCGAAGCCGTTGTTCTGGACGAGGAAGACGACCGGGGCCCGCCAGACGGCGGCGAAGTTCAGCGCCTCGTGGAAATCACCCTCGCTGGTGCCGCCGTCGCCCACCATGGCGAGCGCGACGACATCGTCGCCCTTGAGCCGGGCGGCATGGGCCAGACCCACGGCATGCGGCAACTGGGTGGCGAGCGGCGTGCACAGGGGGGCTATCCGGTGCTCACGCGGGTCATATCCGGTGTGCCAGTCGCCCCTGAGCAGGGTCAGCGCCGCCACCGGGTCAAGGCCACGGGCCACGGCCGCGAGGGTGTCGCGATAGCTGGGGAAGAGCCAGTCACGCTCCTCCAGCGCGAGGGCGGCCGCCACCTCGCACGCCTCCTGCCCGGTGCTCGACGGGTAGACGGCGAGGCGGCCCTGCTTGGTCAGGGCGGTCGCCTGGGTGTTGTACCTGCGGCCGCGCACCAGCTGTGCGTACAGCTTCAGCAGCAGTTCGGGGGCGACGGATGCCGCGGCATCCGTGCCGAGCACCCGATAGGGCTCCGGGTCGGGGAGCAGGGGGGTGGGATCGATGCGCGGCTTCCACGCCGGCGGCGGGGTGGGTCGGTAGGCGACGGCACCGGGCAGCTCCTGGACCGTCATGCTGCTCTTGCGCAATGCGAGCACCTCCTCGTGGGAGCGATGGCAAAGCGGCCCGAATGTGGCGCGCCTCACCTACCGATTGTTCGGTCGTTGGCGCAATTTGGCTACAGGCGCCGTCAGCCTGTGGACAAACGGTTCTCCACAACCTCTGATGGAAACAGGTCGTCCATGCTGGGGAGGCGGGGGGATATGCCAGGTGAACAAATGGCCGAAGGCTGGGACCGCGGCGGACAAGCCCCTGTGCCCCGGACCCTGGACGCGATCGACCGGGACATCCTGCGCATCCTTCAAACCCAGGGCCGTGCCTCAATCCGTTCGGTCGCCGAGCGGGTCCATGTCTCGCGCGCCAATGCCTACGCACGGATCAACCGTTTGATCGACGATGGTGTGATCCGTGGCTTCAGCGCCCGGGTAGACCATGAACGCGCAGGTCAGGGGGCATCCGCCTATATCACCCTCAAGATCGTGCAGAACTCCTGGCGCACGGTCCGCGAACAACTGGAAGCACTGCCGGGCGCAGCCCACATCGCCCTGGTAAGCGGCGATTTCGATGTGCTGCTACTCGTGCACGCACCGGACAACCGCACCCTGCGGGAACTGGTTCTGACCCGCCTCCAGGCCATCCCCGAGGTGCTCTCCACCCGGACCCTGCTGGTCTTCGAAGAAACGGATCTCCACCCGATGTCCCCCAGCATCCCCACATCGGGCGAGGAGGCCTTCTAGACCCGCGCTGAGGCGCCGAACCTGGTCGGCGGCGGTTGACGGCGGTCAGAAGACGTCTGCCGGGTCGGTACGAATCGCCGGAAGGGCCGCCCCGGCACCTCACTACGTCCCCGGAGGCACTCCCTCCGGAGGCACTCAGGGCAGTAGTCCCTCCCACCCCGGAGGCTCACCGGCCGGGCTCGGAACACCCGGGCCCGGCCCGGAGCGGCGCGGCCCTGGCAAGGCCCTAGCAGCAGCTCCAGGCGGCCATAACTGCCCGTCCCGGGGCCCACCGGGTCTCCTAGGAGGCCTCCTCCGTACGCAGGCCGTCAAAGGCAAGCCTGACGACCGTCTCCGCGAGCTGTCCACCCTCGGGGCTCCCACCGGGGTGCGGTCGGTACCACTCCACCAGGGAGTTCACCATCCCGAAGAGCAACCGCGTCACCAGCCGTATGTCCACATCCGTACGTAGATCACCATCCGCCGCGGCGGCCTTCAGCAGATCGGAGACCCGCTGATCAAACTCCCTGCGCCGATCGAGCGCCCACCGCTCGGTCTTGGTGTTCCCGCGCACCCGCAACAGCAAGGTCACATAGGGCAACTCCGCCATCAGCACTTCAACGGTGCGCCGGGTCACATACTCGATCCGTTCAATGGCGCGCCCGCGCTGCGCACCCGCCTCGTCGAGCACCGCGAAGAGCGAGTCGAGCGCCCGGCTCACCGCCCGGCGCAGCAACTCCTCCTTGCCCGAGACATGGTGGTAGATGGAGGACTTGGAGATGCCCGCCGCCTTGGACAGGTGCTCCATGGAAGTGCCGTCGTAGCCACGCTCGTTGAAGATCTGCACGGCGACGGTCAACAGCGTCTCCGGCGTGTAGGTGTCCCGCTTGGCCGTGGTCATGCGTCCACTCCTCTGTTCCCACCGGGCTCAGGATTCCCGCCGGCCCCCTCGGCCTCTCCTACGAGGGCCTCGTACGGGTCAGCCGTGGTGTGCGGGTGCTGGAAGAGCGCCAGACTGGGCCAGTACCGCCCGCTGGGTATCCGGATATGCAGATTCTCCAACAGCTCATAGGCCCAGGCCGGCGGGAGCTGTCGGTACCAGGCGAACGGCCCGAGCGGATAGTTGGCGCCGAGCCGCATCGCCGTATCGATGTCGCTCTCGGCGGCGACGCCCCTGACAGAGGCGTCCACCGCGAAATCGATCACCATGGCGACCGTACGGGCCACGATCATGCCGGGTGCGTCACCGATGACGCTGACCTGCTTGCCCAGTGCCTGGAAGAGGCCGATGGCCTCCTGCAGGGTGCGTTCGGACGTACCGGGGGAGGGTGCGAGGGCGATCCTGCTGGCCGCGCGGTAGTCCAAGGCCAGATCGAAGTGCACGAGATCGGTGTACTCACCGGACGTCCAGCCGTTGGTCAGGGCCAGCCGGCCGCCCCCGGGCAGCACCAACTGGCTGCGTTCGTCCTCCGGTGCCGTGCGAAGGGTGATCTCAGACTCGGCGATCAGATCCAGGAGGGCCGCAGCCGCTCCCAGCCCGCCCTCGGCTATGACGTACGCGGGGGGCTCGGCGGGGGCGGCCGTATGGGGCTGGGGCGCGAGCGCGCCCTCCCCGTAGTCGTACCAACCGCGGCACGACTTACGGCCCAGAAGGCCGGCATCGACGAGCCGCCGCTGCGCCAGCGAGGGCGTGAACTTCGCGCTCCGGAAGTACGCGTCCCATACGGAGTGGGTGACCGCCGCGTTGACGTCGTGACCAATGAGATCCGTGAGCTCGAAGGGGCCCATCCGGAAGCCGCCCGCTTCGCGCAGTACGGCATCGATGGTGGCGGGATCGGCGACGCCTTCCTCATGGAGCGCGAAGCCCTCCGCGTAGAAGGGGCGCGCAATCCTGTTGACGATGAAGCCGGGGAGATCGGCGCAGCTCACCGGTGTCTTTCCCCAGGCCGCGACGGTGGCCAGCGCAGCGGCGGCCGACCTTCTGTCCGTGGCGAAGCCGCTGACGACCTCCACCAGGGGCAGCAGCGGTGCGGGGTTGAAGAAGTGGAGTCCCACGAAGCGTCCGGGGTTCCGGAGCGCGCCGGCGATGGCCGTGACGGAGAGCGATGAGGTGTTCGTGGCCAGCAGGCAGTCGTCGGCGACCACTTCCTCCAGCGCCCGGAACAGCTCCTGTTTGACGCTGAGTTCCTCGACCACCGCTTCGATCACCAGGCCGGCTTCGGAGAGCTCGACGAGATCGGTGGCCGGGCTCAGCCGAGCCAGGGCGGCATCGCGCTCGGTGGACGCCAGCCGACCCTTGGCGACCAGCCGATCAAGGCGCGCACCGATCGCCACGGCTGCTTCACCGGCCCGGTCGGGTGCGGTGTCATAGAGCCGTACGGGATGCCCTGCGGTGAGGGCGATCTGCGCGATGCCCTGGCCCATGGTCCCGGTGCCCACGACTGCGACGGTACGGCCGGGGTGCAGGGCGGTGCCTGGCGCGGCTCCGGCCTCTTCCGGACCGGGAAGGGGCGAGCCGCCCACCGGCCCCGCCGCGGACGGGGTTGCTTCGGCACCGGTTACGGGCGGGTGGCTGTCAGTGCCTGTTACGGGCGGGTGAGCGTCGATCTGTCCTCCTGGGGAAGTGGCCGCCGTGCTGGACGCGGCAGCCATCGCCATCCCACCGGGCACCGCCTGGGCTACGGCAGCGCTCGCCGCGGGCGGGCCGGGCACTCCACCGTCAGGGGCGTGCCCGTCAGGCTGGACGCTCTGCTCGATGGCGGTCATGGGAGTGATCCTCCCGGATGAGTTATCCACAGGTTTGGCAGGCCCCCTTGTCCCGACCGATCGTTCGGTTACTCTAACTCTGTCCTTCCGTTCCTGCCCAGCTCACGAGGAGTTGGTCCGTTATGCAACTGACCGAGACCCGACTGACCGAGAGCCACCGGGCCACGCTCGACCAGGCCCTCGAAGCAATCCGCACCCGCGCCTACTGGTCCCCGCACCCCGAGCACCCCAAGGCTTACGGGGAGAGCGCACCGGCGGAGGGGCTCGCGGCCTTCGAGGCGCTGCGCCGTACCCGCTTTGACCTGGACCAGCCGGGCACCGACGACTGGACGGGCGCCGAGGTCTCTCCCTACGGGCCTGAGCTGGCCATTGAGTACCCCCACCCCGATGTGGAGGTGCTGCTCCCGGCGATGCGCGCCGCCATGCCTGCCTGGCGGGCGGCCAGCCCGGAGATCCGGGCCCTGCTCTGTCTGGAGATCCTCTCCCGTATCAGCGCCCGGACCCATGAGTTCGCGCACGCGGTGATGCACACCAGCGGGCAGGCTTTCATGATGGCGTTCCAGGCAGGCGGACCCCATGCGCAGGACCGCGGCTTGGAAGCGGTGGCGTACGCCTTCGCGGAGCAGACCCGCACCCCTGATGCCATGGACTGGTCCAAGCCGCAGGGCAAGAGGGACCCCCTGGAACTGCGCAAGACCTTCACCGCGGCCGGGCGGGGCATCGCCCTACTGATCGGCTGCAACACCTTCCCCACGTGGAATGGCTATCCCGGGCTGTTCGCCTCCCTCGCCACCGGCAATCCAGTGCTGGTCAAGCCGCATCCGCGCGCGGTTCTCCCGCTCGCCCTGACCGTGCGGGTGGCCCGAGAGGTGCTCGCCGAGGCCGGGTTCGACCCGAACCTGGTCTGCCTCGCCGCCGAGCGGCCCGGAGAGGGCATCGCCAAGTCGCTGGCGACCCGCCCCGAAATCAAGATCATTGACTACACCGGCTCCAGCGCCTTCGGTGACTGGCTGGAGTCCAATGCCCGCCAGGCACAGGTCTATACGGAGAAGGCGGGGGTCAACACCGTCCTCATCGACTCCACGGACAACTACCAGGGGATGCTGTCCAATCTGGCCTTTTCGCTCTCCCTCTACAGCGGCCAGATGTGCACCACCCCGCAGAACCTCCTGATCCCCCGGGAGGGAATCGCCACGGATGTCGGGCCGAAGTCGTACGACGAGGTGGTGGGCGATCTCGCTGCCGCGGTAGGCGGTCTCCTCGGTGATGACTCCCGGGCGAATGCCCTGCTGGGCGCGCTGGTCAACGACGATGTGCGACGACGTCTGGAAGGCGCTGCCGAGTTGGGCGAGGTCGCGCTGGCCTCCCGCGAGATCACCCACCCGGAGTTCCCCGACGCCGTGGTGCGCACACCGGTGATGGTGAAGCTCGACGGCAGCAAGCCCGAGGCCGAGGCCGTCTATCTCTCCGAGTGCTTTGGGCCGGTGTCCTTCGCCGTGGCGGTGGACTCGACCGCCGATGGGGTGGAGCTGCTGCGTCGCACCATCCGTGACCAGGGTGCGATGACGGTGGGCGCCTACACCACCTCTCCGGAGGTGGAGCGTGCCATTGAGGATGTCTGCCTGGAGGAGTCGGCTCAGCTCTCGCTGAATCTGACCGGCGGGGTGTATGTGAACCAGACCGCCGCTTTCTCGGACTTCCATGGCTCAGGCGGCAATCCGGCGGCGAACGCGGCACTGTGCGACGGCGCATTCGTGGCCAACCGGTTCCGTGTGGTGGAGGTCCGCCGCCAAGCCTGACCATCGGGGCACTGGGCCGTTGTGTCGCTGCGCAACGGCCCAGTCGCTGAATACCACCGGCGCATCCGCGGTCGTCCCAGCGGAGTTCCGTCTCTTGGAGGCCCGAGGGGGCGCCATCGGGCCGACGGCTGTGACGCGGGCAACCATCGGGGGCCACGGTGGTGAACGGGCGTACCCGGTCCGATCGCAGTGGACTGCCGCCATCCCGGTCCAATGCACCACTTGCGGCAGGGCGAGGTCGGCGACTCCGAACAGGCCTTCTGGGTCAGTGTCCTGAAGTCTCGCTGTTGCCCCAGTGGAACAGCGCCATGGCCACACTGGTAGCCAGGTTGTAGCTGGAGACCTGGGGCCGCATGGGCAGTGCCAGAAGTCTGGTCGCCCGGTCACGAAGCTCGGGAGAGACGCCATGGCGTTCCGAACCGAACGCAATCAGCGCGTCATCGGGAATCGGCACGGATCGGATGTCATCGCCTTCGGGGTCGAGCACATAGAGCGGCCCTGGCGGCAGCTCGTCGAGGGGGAGTTGTTCCACGGCGGTGGCGTAGTGGAGTCCCGCACCCGCCCGTACGGCGTTGGGGTGCCAAGGGTCCATGTCCCCGGTGGTGACCACCCCTGTGGCACCGAAACCGGCGGCGAGACGCACGACGGCACCGACGTTCCCCAGGTTGCGGGGATTGTCGAGGACGATGACCGGTGCGGTACGGGGGAGGCGTCTGAGGCTCTCCACATTGGCGTCGCGTCCCGGCCTGTTCGCCAAGGCAGCAATCCGGGTGGGATGGACCCGGGGCACGAGTTCACGCAGCGCGTCCGCGGGCACCTCCAGCACCAGATCCCTGAGCCGATCGGTCACATCACCGGCCAGATCCCGCGCAAGCGCTAGGACGGCGTCCTTGTCGCTGGCGACCGCAATGCGTGGCTCGGCGCCAAAGCGAAGGGCGTGCTTCAGCGCATGGAACCCATCGAGCAGCACCGCATCCGGTCTGGCCTCCTGCCAGCGCCGTACCGCATCCCTGGTCTGGTCGTCGCTCATCGCCCCAGGTTACGGGGGCCGGTGCGGCCGTTCCTTCGATGCCCCGCGCCCCATGGCGACCGGCGTCCGAGGGCAGCAGGCAGCCACTCATCCCACCAGGGTGGGCGGGTGCTCTTGGGGCTCCTTCTGTTGTTGGGGCGGTCGCTTGCCGAACCGCGAGCTCAGCCGATACCGCCCGTGAGCCGCCCTCGCGCCGAGCCAGACCAGGAAGGCGGTGGGCAAGAAGACCGCGTCGGCGGCGATCATCGCCAACGAGAAGAACGGCAGCCCGAGCAGGACGGCGATGGCTGCGTGCTCCAGCATCATCACCGCCAGCAGAACGTTCTTCACCCGTCGGTTGAAGAGGGTGAAGGGGAACGCCACCTGCACGATGACCGTGCCATAGGTCAGCACCATCACCATCACGCCCCCGGAAGCCAGCAGATCGGAGAGTGCGGGCCATGGGGTGAAGTAGTCGAGCTTGAGCGGGTAGTAGAGCGCCGTACCGTCCTGCCAGCGGGATCCCTGGATCTTGTACCAGCCGGCGGTGGCGTAGATCAGACAGACCTCCGCCATGACCACCAGAAGTGCGGCGTTGTGGAGAAGGTTGGCAATGGCGTCCAGCAGAATGCGCGGCTCGCCGTTCCGCCCGTAGCGACCGACCAGCCACCACATGGCTTGTGCCGCCCATATCGCCCAGAGCAACAGCAGAACATGCCATCCGGTCTGGTTCAGCATGCTCCCGATCAGCAGAAGGAAGCCGAGGACCGACCAGAGCAGGGGCCCGGCGCTGCTGGACGTCGACGCCCCAAGGGGGGCCTTCGCCGCACGATCCGCCTGTTGCTCGGCCGTCCGTTGTTCAGTCGCCTGTTGCTCGGCCGTCTGTCGTGCGGCCTTCTGTCGTGCGGCCGTCTGTCGTGCGTCCAGGGACCAGACCTGGCCGCAGCGGGTGAAAACGAGATAGATAGCAATGAGATGGATGGCATTGTCCCCACCGTCTCCGATGAAGATGGAGCGATTCTGCAGCGAGAGGACCCCGACCATGAAGAGCACGGACATGGTGCGGGTTCGCCAGCCGAGCAGAAACAGGGCGCTGGCGAGCACCGAGGCTCCGTAGACGAATTCAAACCACAGTCTGGTGTCCGACCACATAAGTACCGTGAAGGCATCGTTCACCGAGAGGAGCTGACGCCCCATGTCCCAGCTCCACGGCCCCTCGGGGCCATACATCTCATGGCGGTTGGGCAGCTCACGGAGAAGGAAGAGCAACCAGGTGGCCGCGAATCCGATGCGTACGACGGCGCTCTGGTAGGGCCCCAGAGCGGTCGATGACACCTTCTGTACGGCGGCGGCGATCCGGCCGCCGGGGGTGCCGTTCATCCGCCCGCCTCCGTACGTTCGGTGCGGCCGTCCCGGGCCTTGGCCCTGCTCAAGCGATCCTCCGCGGTGATCGTCCACCACGGCAACTCGCGATACACAGGGCGGGTGTCGGTCTGTTCCTCGCTCCACTCCGGGGCGTCGACCAGGACGGTGGAGGATCTGAAGCGGATGCGTTCCACGGACCCGCCGGGGTCACGGGCATCGAACCGCAGCATCGCGATGCGTCTCAGATAGCTCTCGGAGAGCTGGCCTCGTAGCCCCGTCGCACGATTCTGGTCGTCGTGGGAGTTGACGTAGAGGTCCCAGGCACGGCGCAGCTCATTCTGTTGAACATGGCTGGGCAGCAGATTCCCGCGAATCGCGTCCCTGTCCTGAGCGGTCAGATCGATCCAGTCGGTGACCTTCCGCTCCCCCTCGGCCGTTCTGACCTCGGCTTTCACCTGAACCGCTACGTTCTGCTGCAGCGGATTGGGCGCAAAGAGCTTCCAGTTCTGCTCAAACTCCGGGTAGATCCAGGCGTCCACGGCCTTCCCGTACTGCTTGGTCACCGTGTTGGAGGGGGCGACATGGAGAAACACCATGGCCACATGGGTGGAGGCGAGTAGGGCGACCAAAGCGAGGGCGGCACCGAGGACTGCCTGGTACGGGCGCGAAAGCCCGGCGATGCCTCGTTCACCGGTCTCCGAGACGGGGGCGGTCTCGGCCCGTTGGCCGGGGATATGGATGACTGCTGGGTCCGGAAGCGGCGAACTGGGCCAGGGAGGGCGCCCGGTGGCGGGAACGGAGCCGGATATGGAGGTGTCCTGAGGAGGGGGTGGCGCCATCGCCACCGAGGCGAGGGGAACGGAGGGGGCATCGCCGCTGCGCTCGGACGTTCCCGCGCCCCCCGCACCGGAACCCTCTGCGGCTCCACCCCAGCCACCGGCGCCACCCGCCGTTTCTGAGGTGCTTTCGGAGTCTCTGGTGCCACGCGTTTCTTTGGTGGTACCTCTGGTGTCTTTGGTGGTACCTCTGGTGCCACCTGCCTCTTTGGCATCCCCGGTCCGCCCGGCGCCTTCGGCTCCTCTGCTGCCGCTGGATATCCGCGCCGCAGACACAGCCGCCAACGGAGCACCGTGAACGTCCGCACCGGGCGGACCGCCGAACCGCTCTGGCTCCCCGACCGATTTCCCCACTGTTCCCGCGGGGGCTCGGTCCGTGCCGTCAGGGCAGGGGCCCGGCATCGGTCCGGATGTGGTGCCGACCGTGTCGGCAGGGCCCACCGAATTACGTTTGTGCTGTTCAGGAGGCTCCTGGGCGGCCTCATCACGGCGATCGGTCAGCTGCTCGGGCCCTTGATCATCGGCGCCGTCAGCGCCATCTGCGCCCTCGCTGTCGTACGAGTTCATCCCGCCCCGATCCCGCGTCGGCCCACCCTCGGTTATCCACAGGGTTGACACCCTAAGGGGCAGCGACTCACCATTGAAGTCAATGAACCGAACGATCGGTCGGTAGGGGGTTCGGATGACCGCAGTGACCACGGATGCGGCTGACGGCTATGAGGCGGTTTTTGACGCGGCCGTCGCCGCCGACGAGCGCATTGAGCCGCGGGACTGGATGCCCGATGCCTATCGGGCGACGCTGATCCGCCAGATGGCGCAGCACGCCCACTCCGAGATCATCGGCATGCAGCCCGAGGCCAACTGGATCACCCGGGCACCCTCACTACGGCGCAAGGCGATCCTCATCGCCAAGGTCCAGGATGAGGCGGGCCACGGGCTGTATCTGTACAGCGCCGCCGAGACCCTGGGCGTCAGCCGGGACGAGCTGCTCGACAAGCTCCACTCCGGCCGTCAGCGCTATTCGTCGATCTTCAACTATCCGACGCTCACCTGGGCTGATGTCGGGGCGATCGGATGGCTGGTCGACGGCGCGGCGATCACCAACCAGGTGCCGCTCTGCCGCTGCTCCTACGGCCCCTACGCCCGCGCCATGGTCCGCGTCTGCAAGGAGGAGTCCTTTCACCAACGCCAGGGGTACGAGCTGCTGCTCGCCCTCTCCCGGGGCACCCCCGCCCAGCATGAGATGGCCCAGGACGCGGTGAACCGCTGGTGGTGGCCATCGCTCATGATGTTCGGCCCCCCAGACGACGAGTCCGCCCATTCGGCGCAATCCATGGCCTGGAAGATCAAGCGCCATTCAAACGACGAGCTGCGCCAGCGCTTCGTGGACATATGTGTGCCCCAGGCCGAGGCCCTTGGACTGGCCCTGCCCGACCCCGATCTGCGGTGGAACGAGCAGCGAGGTCACCATGACTTCGGCGCGATCGACTGGTCGGAGTTCCAGGCCGTCCTCAAAGGGAACGGGCCGTGCAACGAACAGCGGCTCGCCCAGCGCCGGCAGGCGCACGAGGAGGGTGCCTGGGTCCGCGAGGCTGCCACGGCCTACGCGGAAAAGCACCGGCACCAACCCGCCGCGCCCGATCACCCGGAGGCGGCCCAGGACCAGCGGAGCCATGTGGATCGGCCCACCGAGCTCCAGGAGGCGACGGCATGAGCAGTTCGACCGACTGGCCGATGTGGGAAGTATTCGTCCGCTCCCGCCGAGGGCTCTCCCACACCCACGCGGGCAGTCTGCACGCACCGGATGCGGAAATGGCCCTGCGCAATGCCCGCGACCTCTACACCCGGCGCAACGAGGGCGTATCCCTCTGGGTGGTGCCCTCCACCGCGATAACCGCCTCCTCTCCGGACGAGAAGGACCCGTTCTTCGAATCGGCCGCCGACAAGCCGTACCGCCACCCGACCTTCTATGAGATCCCGGACGGGGTGAAGCACCTGTGACCACCACGGCGAACGCCGCGGCACTCGCCCTCGGCGATGACGCGCTGGTGCTCTCGCACCGGCTGGGGGAGTGGGCCGGGCACGCACCCGTCCTGGAAGAGGACGTGGCACTGGCGAACATCGCGCTCGACCTGCTCGGACAGGCCAGGGTGCTGCTGTCCCTCGTCGGAGATGAGGACGAACTCGCCTATCTCCGTGAGGAGCGCGCCTTTCGCAATCTCCAACTCGTCGAGCAACCGAACGGCGACTTCGCGCACACCATCGCGCGCCAGCTCTACTTCTCCGTATGGCAGCGGCTGCTCTATGGGCAACTAGCCTCTGCTGAGGGTGCATTGACGGGTATAGCGGCGAAAGCCGTCAAGGAGGTGGAATACCACCAGGACCACGCCGAGCAGTGGACGCTACGCCTCGGCGACGGAACGACGGAGAGCCATCAGCGGATGCAGCGTGCGGTCGATGCTCTGTGGCGGTTCACCGGTGAGCTCTTTCAGCCCGTCGAAGGCCTGGACATCGACTGGCAGGCCCTGGAAGCGGCCTGGTTGACGTCCCTGACGGCGACACTGGAGCGGGCGACCCTGACCGTGCCGGTGGGGCCACGGGCGGGCGGTTGGGCCGCGGGAGCGGGACGGCAGGGACTGCACACCGAGTCTTTCGGTCGCATGCTCGCCGAGATGCAGCATCTCCACCGCAGCCATCCGGGGGCGTCATGGTGACCGACACCCGGCTGGAAGCCGAACTACGCGCTCTGGCGGGCTCGGTGCCCGACCCCGAGCTTCCGGTGGTGACGCTCGAAGAGCTGGGGGTGCTCCGCGGAGTCCAGGTCACCGGACCCGGCAGGGTCGTCGTCGAACTGACCCCCACCTACACCGGCTGCCCGGCGATCGAGGCGATGACCTCGGACATCGAGCAGGTGCTCCATGAGCACGGCGTGGCCGAGGTGTCCGTGGTCCGTGTTCTCTCCCCGGCCTGGTCAACCGACGACATCAGCGCCGAAGGACGGCGCAAGCTGGCCGAGTTCGGCATAGCACCGCCACGGCACCGTTCTCCGGGCGAGCCGGTCCCGCTCACCCTGTCCGTACGCTGCCCGCGCTGCGGATCGACCGACACCGAATTGCTCAGCCGGTTCTCCTCCACCGCCTGCAAGGCGCTGCGACGCTGTGTGAGTTGCCGAGAGCCCTTCGACCACTTCAAGGAGTTGTAGATGTTCCATCCGCTCCGCGTAAGTGCGATCGAACCGCTCACGGATGACTCAGTGGCGGTGACCTTCGAGGTCCCACCCGAGCTCTCCGAGACCTTCCGCCACACCCCGGGCCAACATCTCGCACTGCGCCGCGAGATCCAGGGCGAAGAGATCCGTCGTACCTATTCGATCTGCTCCCCGGCGCCCGCGGCAGGCGCTGCGCCTGCACTACGCGTGGGCATCCGGATGGTGGACGGCGGCGAGTTCTCCACCTACGCCCTCAAGGAGTTGACGGTCGGCGACACCGTGGAGGTCATGCCGCCGATGGGTCGCTTCCGCCTGGCTCCGCGGCCCGGATACTTCGCGGCCGTCGTCGGTGGCAGTGGGATCACTCCGGTGCTCTCCATGGCGGCGACCGTGCTGGCCAGGGAACCCCAGGCCAAGTTCTGTCTGATCCGCAGCGATCGCACGGTCGCTTCAACGATGTTCCTCGATGAGGTAGCAGACCTCAAGGATCGCTTCGCGCAACGCTTCCAGTTGGTCACGACCCTTTCGCGCGAGGAGCAGCAGTCAGGGCTGCCATCCGGGCGGCTGGATCAAGACCGGCTCGCTTCGCTCCTGCCGGCTCTGCTTCCCGTGGCTGATGTGGACGGTTGGTTCCTGTGCGGACCGTTCGGGCTGGTCATGAGTGCTGAACGGGCCTTGCGCGGGCTCGGTGTCGAACGCGGCCGTATCCATCAGGAGATCTTCCATGTGGACGACGGTTCTTCCCCTGCCCCGGTGTCAGCCATGGCGCCGGCGCATGCCTCGCTGACGGCGACTCTCGACGGCCGATCGGGCACCTGGCCGGTGAAAGAGGGGGACTCACTGCTGGAAACGGTGCTGCGCAGCCGGTCAGATGCGCCCTATGCCTGCAAGGGCGGGGTCTGCGGCACCTGTAGGGCGTTTCTGGTCTCGGGCGAGGTACGGATGGACCGCAACTTCGCCCTGGAGCCGGAGGAGACGGAAGCCGGCTATGTGCTGGCCTGTCAGTCGCATCCAGCAACCCCAGAGGTAGAACTCGACTTCGACCGCTGACGCCCCCACCGCCTAGCGCCCAGCGCTCGGCATTCGTCAACCCGCACCGGCACCCGCTCCATCGCCGCTGCCGCCCTGGGGCACCGTGGCAGATTCATTCGCCAAGGCCACTAGCGGTACGGCCCCGCAAGGGGCCGGCCGGCTGATCCAGCCTGCCCTGCGGTCGACATCCGCTCCCTCTCGGCCGGGTTCAGCCACCAGTTTCCGGACCGGCGGCTTCCGGACCCTCGGGCGAGACGATCTTGCCGTGGTAGGCGTGCTCATGTCGGGGGCGTCCCGGGTAGCACCTCGCACCGGGCTGAGCAGGCACGATGGGCAAGGGGTCGGACTCGCGGAGAGCCTTCGAGCGGGCCCGCCTCGCCCGTTCGCAGTGGCTCCGTCTCCACCGGGATCAGCGGACCGCCTGAGAGACGGCGGGGCAGGTTCGGCCGGTGTTTCAGACAACTGCCCAGCCGACACCAGAACGCGGAAGTCACCGAGGTCGATCGTCCGCCGTACGGAAAGTGGATCAGCGGAAACCTGGACCATCGGAATCATGGTGCTGACAGTTCAACGGCTCAGAGGCTCAGAGGACGAACGCCTCAGCGTTGTTGTCAGCAACCATCGGGCGACCCGCGCCCTCCCAAGCGAGCATTCCACCGTCGATGTTCACCGCGTCAATCCCCTGCTGCACGAGGTACTGGGTGACCTGTGCGGAACGACCCCCGACCCGGCACATCACATAGGCGCGGCGACCATCCGCAACTGCCTCGGTCACCTCACCGAAGCGGGCTACGAAGTCGCTCATCGGCAGATGAAGTGCCCCGTCTACATGTCCGGCCGCCCACTCGTCGGCCTCCCGGACATCCAGCACCAGGCCGTCGGACGGCACCGCCGCGGCATCCACCGAGGGGAGCGGGGCGAAATTCATGGTCAAGCCTTCTCTCGTCAGGTACACAGCGGGATGTGCGCGCTGCACGGGCCGCCAACCAGATGGCAACCCCGCAAGAAAACTACTGCACCAACCGGGACAGTTCCTTCTCCCGCTCGGCGACCTGCGCGAGCAACTGCTCGGCGATCTCCTCCAGCAGCCGGTCGGGGTCATCGGGAGCCAATCGGAGCATTCCACCGATCGCGCCCTCCTCCAGCTCCTTGGCGACAGCGGTAAGGAGTTCTTTACGTCGGGACAGCCACTCCAGCCGGGCGTACAGTTCCTCGGCCTCGCTGGGCTGCTCCTCAGCGGGGACGGGTCCGGCGTCCCACTCTTCGGACAGCGCCCGCAACGCCTCGGCGTCGCCCAACGCGTAGGCAGCGTTGACTCGGGTGATGAACTCCTCCCTGCGCTCCCTCTCCGATTCGTCCTGTGCCAGATCCGGGTGGGCCTTACGGGCCAGCTCGCGGTAGCGCTTGCGCGCCTCTTCACTCGGCCGTACCCGCTTCGGCGCCTGTACGGGCTGGTCATTGAGCATCGCCGCCGCCTCGGGCGGCAGGCCGTCGGAATCCATCCAGCCGTGGAAGAGCTCCTCCACCCCGGGCATCGGCATCACCCTGGCCCGGGCTTCCCGAGCCTTGTGCAGGTCTTCCGGGTCACCTGTGCGAGCGGCCTGGGCCTCGGCGATCAGCGCGTCCAGCTCATCCAGCCGCGTGTACATCGGGCCCAGTCTCTGGTGGTGCAGCCGAGAGAAGTTCTCGATCTCCACCCGGAACGTCTCCAGCGCGATCTCAAACTCGATCAGCGCCTGTTCTGCTGCGCGCACCGCCTTCTCCAGCCGATCCTCCGGCCGGGGTTGTGGGTCCTGCACTTCGTCGTTCCGGGACGTCTGCCCCCCGGAGGCATCCTGGGTCACCCACCCAGCCTATGGCCTCCCGTTTCGGATCTTGCAGGGTTGTGCCCTTTGGCCCTTGGCCAGAGGGCGTGTACCCGCACGTTCCTCCGGTCGCGGGGAGGTGTCTTCTGTCGTCAACGGCACCAGGGGAAGGGCACCCGTGCCCACCCGCAGGGAGAAGAATCAACTCAAGCGGGTCCTTGCGGCTCTCCACGATCGCCACACACCCCGTCCGCTCCACCGCCCGGCCCTACTGCGCCTGCGACTCCAGGAATCACCGGTCCGAGAATCACTGGTCTGAGAATCACCGGTTCCAAGAAGCGCCACTCCATGAATCACCCAGTCCGAGATTCGGGAATCGCCGGTCCAAGCTCGACACCCTGCCCCGGCCTTGCTCCGCCCCTCATCGAGAATTCCCGTTCGCGATGCTCCGGGACCGGCAGGGCACCACCACTCCCGCGTGCTCCCAGAGGACCTCAGCCACCGGGGCGCCCCTTCCCAGGACTCCGTACACGCGTCGCGTATACGCCTCGTGGGGACCACAAAGCGCCGGCCGGCGCACCGCTTGGCCCCGCTGCTAGGCCTGGGCCTTCATCCACCCGCCGTGGAGGAGCAGCCACCGATCACCAGCCAGGGCCCGGCGGCTCAGCTCCTCAGCACTCACACCAACCGTGGTGCCGTGCTGGAGACATCACTCCGCCGTGGAGTGCGCATTCCACGGCGACCTCCTCGCGCAGATCGTGAAGTGACAGGGCGACCCCTGGAAACCGTCTGCCGGTCGCGGCCCCTTCAGCGAGCGAAGATCGAGGATGACGCTGTCACGGGCCCGGTGTCAGCGTCCGCCGCCCCTTCAGCCCCGCCAGCCCTGTCAGACCCCCAGTTCGGCGGCTATTCGGCCGCTCTTGATGGCCGTGAGCAGGTCCGCGTGATCCGCTTCTGTGCGGTCCGCGTAGACCACCGCGAAACGGGCCAGCGCCTCGTCCAGCTCCTCACTCTTGCCGCAGTAGCCGGCGATCAGCCGCGGGTCCGCACAGTGCGCGTGTGCCCGAGCCAGGAGTGCCCCTGTCATTCGCCCGTAGTCATCGAGCTGCGCGGGTGTGAGTGCCGCAGGGTCGACGCTTCCCTTGCGGTTCCTGAACTGCCGTACCTGGAAGGGACGCCCGTCGACCGTTGTCCAGCCGAGCAGATTGTCGCTGACGACCTGCATCCGCTTCTGACCGCAGACGACCCTGCGGCCCTCGTGGTCCACCTCAGGCACCGGGAAGCCGGCCTCAGCGAGGTACGGAAGCAGCACTGAGGGCCGGGCCTCCTTCACCTGGAGCACCAGCGCATCCCCTAGGTGGTCCAGCAGCAGCACCACATAGGAGCGGGTGCCGACACTGCCGGTACCGACCACTCGAAATGCCACATCGTGAATCTCATAGCGGGCGAGCAACGGGAGGCGGTCCTCAGAGAGCGTGCTCAGATAGCCCTCCAAGGAGGACGCCACGGCCGCTGCTTCGGCATCGGAGACCCGGCGCAGCACCGGGGGCGCGTCCACAAAGCGTCGAGCCTCACCCGCGCGGTCGGTGACCACTTCGGTCGCCTTGGCCGCGAACCGCGCACTGGTGTTGTTGCGGGCCTTCTCCGAGACTCGCTCCAGGGTCCCCAGCAGATCGCGCGCGTCCGCGTGGGAGACGAGCTCCTCGTCCGCGATCGCGTTCCAGGCGTCCAGAGCGGGGAGCTTCGCCAGCAGTCGCATGGTGCGCCGATAGGCGCCCATGGCGTCGTATGCCGCCGCGCGGCATACGGACTCATCCGCTCCCGCGACCCGGCCGGCGAGCACCAGAGAGGTGGCGAGCCGCTTGATGTCCCACTCCCAGGGGCCTATGGCCGTCTCGTCGAAGTCGTTGAGATCGATGACCAGACCGCCCCGCGCGTCCCCGTAGAGTCCGAAGTTCGCGGCATGGGCGTCACCACAGAGCTGGGCGGCAACGCCGGTGACAGGCGTACCGAGCAGATCGTGGGCCATTAGTCCGGCCGCGCCACGGAGAAACGCGAAGGGAGAGGCGGCCATCCTCCCCACCCGTATCGGCGTGAGCTCGGGGACCCGCCCCTGGCTGGACTCCTCCACGGCTTGCACCGCATCGGGTCGACCCACCGCAAGCACCAATGAGTCATGTGACGCCCTCGGAACCCGGCTCCGCAGCGCCTTGCCCTCCTGCTTCGGCGAGAGCGGAGCCGCCTCCACAGCTGCCCCGTCCTCGGCCGGCACCACGCCCGTGCGCCGCAGGAAGCCCGGAACCACAGGAATGCGCCCATCGCCCACCACGGCCACACCATCCGCTGCGGTCGCACCCTCGGTGGAGTCCGTCCGCTTCCCAGCCGCGGCCTTAGCACTGCTCATATCGCGCGATCCCCCTATGTCGTCACACCTTCAACATCAACCGAACTGACCGTACCCCCGCCCCCCAACCGACGTCTCCCCCTGTGGATAACCCTTGACAGGTCCCTTTCACCCGGACGGTGGCCAGGCCATGGCGATCGAAACTCCGCACCCGGAGGCACGGCTCCACCTCTGGAATACCGACCCGCATCCGTGCCAGGAGCCGCCCAGGGGGCTGTGGTCTGGTGGCTCCCCAAGCTGCCGTACTCGGCTTCGGCGGCAAGGGCATCGTGATCGCGCGGGAGGGCCCATCAAGGATGGAAGGTCCACTCAGCGTTTCACGTGAAACAAGACAACGCCTCCGCGCCTGCCATGCCTGCCATGCCTGCCATGCCTGCCACCACACAACAACGCACCGCAGTGAGCGGACCTCCGGCCGCGTACCTCGACCCAGGGAATTGGTGGTGGTCGCCCCTGCCAGCCCAGCGACCCCACACCCACGGCCCCTGCCAGCCCAGACCTCGCCGCGCACATGGCCGCACCAACCCGAAGCCCACCCCAGCGGCCCACCCCATCCACCACTCCCACGGCCCCCACACCACCCGGACCGCACCACCCGGACCGCACAGCGCAGGACAGCGCGGCCCCAGCCGGAGGGCGCAGCGCTGATGAAGCGAGCATGGGGCTGATGAAGCGAGCATGGGTCAGGGGCGGAGTTCGGACCCGATCAAGTCCGCCGGCTCAGTCATCTCGACCATCACAGCGGATCAGTTGCCGAGCCCCGCGTCCCGTGCCAGCAGAGCCGCCTGAACCCGGTTGTCGCACTCCAGCTTCGCCAGAATCCGACTCACATAGGTCTTCACGGTGGCTTCGCTCATATGGAGCCGCTTCCCCGCTTCCGCGTTGGAGAGTCCCTCCCCCAGCAGCAAGAGCACATCCCGCTCCCGAACGCTCAGCCCGGCCACCCGCGCGCGAGCCTGCTCGTTGCGGGCCGCGGCCCGTCCCGAGGCCAGTTGGTCCACCACATGCCGGGTCGCTCCCGGGGAGAGATAGGCGTCTCCCGCCGCGGCAGCCCGTACCGCTCCGATCAGCTCGGCGGGTGCGGTGTCCTTCAGCAGGAACCCCGCGCCACCGGACTCCAGGGCCCGCAGTACGTTCTCCCGCTCGCCGAACGTCGTGAGGATGATGACGCGAGTCGCCGGAACCGCCCGCCGGAGTTCGCCCATGGCGGTGAGGCCGTCCATCACCGGCATCTGGATGTCGAGAAGCACCACATCGGCGTTGTGTGATCGCGCGAGGTCCACCGCCTCCCGCCCGTTCGACGCCTCGGCGACGACCTCGATCTCACGGTCCGAGGTGAGGATCATCCGGATTCCAGCTCGGATGAGCGGTTCATCGTCGGCGATGACCACCCGAATCGGCGCCCCCGTCATATCCCACCCTCACACTCTCCACCGCTACGGCGCTCATGCCCCGCAAGACCGAACCGGCTGATCCAGAGCCCCCGCGCCGCAGTGCGCTGGAGAGCCCCGCTGACTCCAGTAGGGCCACCGGGGCTCCACGGTAGACCGTCGCCTACCCGCCGATGTCATACGCCTTCTTCTCGATCAGCTTGCCGTCCTTGAAGCAGAACCGGAAAACCGGCTCCGATTCAATGCTGCCGCCTACCTCCGAAGACCTCAGCACCAGACAGCGGGAACCTTCAGGCTCCCTGGGCCCCTTGCCTGCGAGCCCCAGGGTGGCGACGGTGTCACCGCTCGGCAGCTGGTCACGCACTGCTTCCTCGTCGTCCCCGAGCTTGGCCTGCTCATACTCGGAGGGGTTGATCATTCCCTCGTTCATCGTGTTCGCCAGGAAGAACACCCCCACCGCGGCGGCGATCACCAAAAGCAGCAGCGCCACCAGGGATATCCCGCACCCCAGTCCGATCCCGCCGGCCCGGCCCCGACTGAGCACCGTTCCGTCCCGGCCGCTCATCAACGGAGCCTTTGTCTGAACACTCCAGTCCATGACCGGGAACCCGTCCCCGCCGACGGGCTTCGGTGCCTGCTGGTGGAAGTCGTCCTCCACCGCGACGAAAGGCGTGGCTTCCACCACCCCGTACGGCAGCACCCCCGCGACCCGAAAACCCCCGCCGTCGACCGACCCCGCGTGCACCATCCCGCCGACCAGCCGGGCCCGCTCCCGCAGTCCGGTCAGCCCCTGACCGCCGCTGACCGCATCGCCGACGCCCTTGGTCGCGGCCGTGCTGACGATCTCCACCACAAGCGAGTCCGGCTCGTATCTGAGCTCAACCGTGATGGGGGCGCCGGACGCGTGCTTGAAGGCGTTGGTCAGGGACTCCTGAACGATGCGGTACGCCGCGTGGTCGGCCGCGGCGGCAAGGGGCCGAGGGGTGCCCCTGCTCCGTAGCGTCACGGTGTTCCCGGCAGCTCGCGCCGCTTCCACCAGCCCCTCGATCCCTGCGGTGCCCCGTGCGGCACGGCTCGGATCGTCCACCAGGGCGGTTGGAGCCTCGACGCCGTCCCGCAGAATCCCTACGACCTCACGCAGCTCATGCATGGCGGCCACCGAGGCCGTCCGCAGCACCCCGACGCCTTCGCGCTGTCGGGCGGTCAGCTCTGGATCCACCTCCAGGGCCCCCGCGTGCACGGAGATCAACGCCAGCTGATGCCCCAGGCTGTCGTGCATGTCCTGGGCAATTCGCTGCCGCTCCAGCAGCCGCGCCTGACCCGCCACCATCTGGCGCTCCCACAGCAGCTGCGCGTTGCGTTCCTGCAAGGCGTGCAGCAGGGTCCGCCGCTGGCTCCAATAGCGGCTGGCCAGCCCGGGCACGACCGCGGCTGCGAAGAAGTAGAGCGTGGTCAGGAGCGCCAGCGTCAGGGGCATCTGCTCCTTCCAGGCATCCAGCACAGAGATGCTGACGAACAGGACGTAGGCGATCGTGAAGGCCGCAAGTGCCCTTCCCGCACCCACGATCCGACGCCCGGCCGACCAGGCCACCAGCACCAGCAGCGGGGAGAAGCCGGCCACCAGGCCGGCAGTCGCACCCGTGACGATCAGTACGAGGGTGGGCAGTCGGCGCCGCAGCAGCGTGAGCGCGGCAGCCCCGGCGGCGGTGACAGCGACAAGCAGCGCCTTGGTCCCCACCAGGTCCTTGATCCCGGCCGTGACCAGGGCGACCACCAGCGCCAGCACCAACTCAGCGGCAGTGCGCCGGCGCGTTACCGCCAGGGCGCCTCGCCGGGAAGCCTGTAGATCGGGCGCGACAAGCCAGATCCAGCCCGCTCTCAGCGCCACCAAAACCCTCCCGAAGACAGTCACCTCGGCACCATAGACACCAGGGCCGGTGCTTCTCGGCCGACTTTCGTCCCCTTCCGGATAGACGAACGTCGCCCGCTCCCGCTGCTCTTGGACACGCCCTTGGCTACCGAGGCCCAGAACGCGTCCAGCACGGCACTACCTGGTTCTGATCTTGGTCTGGTCAGTTCTGTCCGGCGCTCCACCCCAGCGGTCCCCCAGGGTCCCCCACCGCAGTGCCCGCACAAGCGCGATCGGCCCTTGAGTGGGCGGAGCCCTCACCCCGGAGAACGAGCGGCAACAAGAGACCCATCGGTGACATCAGCCACTTCCAGGGCTCCGCACATACAGCCCGCCCGGCAACCGAGCGGACGCGAGGAAGGGCAGCGCCACAAGCCTGCCGAATCAACCGCCGCAAACAACGAGAAACGGGCCTCACCAGGACTTTCGTCACTGTTGAAGACCCGTTCATCGGTTCTTACTGGTGCGCGAGGGGGGAGTTGAACCCCCACGCCCTTTCGGGCACTGGAACCTGAATCCAGCGCGTCTGCCTATTCCGCCACCCGCGCATTGGGTGCTGTCGTTTGGATCTTCACCGGCCTGGTGTGTCCCCTGGCGACATCGAGAAGATTAGCACGCTGGACCGGGTGGATTCACATCCGTTTGTTTGGCCTTTCCGACCGGGGAACACGCACAGACAGGCCGGAGAACACGCAAGGTCAGGGCGGGACAGCACAGACAGCTCCCCAGGGCAACCCCATGCGGCAGGGGAGTGCGCACCATGGGCGAGCGGTCGCAGAGAGCACCAGAAAGCAGGGGAGACAAGCGGAGGAAGCGGGCACAAGACGAGCAGGGGCCTGTCAGCCCGGGCCCGATCCGCAGACGGCGACGAGAGGCAGGGACATACAGCGGACAGCAGTGACCCCACACGACACATCAAGACCGTGCGCCACCCGCAACTCAAAGGTTCTGCGGGCCAGACCTCGCCCCTCGCCTCCATCCACGCAACCGCAGCGTCCCGGTTCACACAAGCACGGCACAACCACGGCACAAAGAGGGAACAAGCTGCCGGGAGCAGACGGGGTACGGAGCGGGAGAAGGGGCGCCGACAGGACCGGAGAAGCCGGAGGGGTCCATGAACCGGAAGGCCGACGGACCGGGCGCGAGGAGGGAACGAACCGGGCCCGGGCCGATATCCAGAGCAGCCGGCAGCAGTTGACGGCTCGGCGGCGAGAGCCTCTCCGTCGGCTCTGACCAGGCCTTCGACGAGCGAGAAGACAGATGAGGGCGGCGGGTCAGCAGGAAACGTATCGAGTGTCAGACCGGGGAGCGACCATGGGAGGGAGCAAGCAGTACCGACGCCGGCGGAGGTCGGCCCCCGCTCCTCCTCGCCGCACCCGGGGTGCGGGACACTGTCATAGAGCCGCCTCTACGATCCGTGTGAGAGGTGACACTCATCGACGGTGCAGACAAGGGGAACCAGCCGATTTCCCGACGCGTGGATACGATCAGTAAGCAGTATCAGGACGGCAGCAATGGAGGAGGTGCCCGATGGGAGTCCTGAAGCGTTTTGAGCAGCGACTCGAAGGCATGGTCAACGGCACCTTCGCCAAGGTGTTCAAGTCCGAGGTTCAGCCTGTCGAGATCGCCGGCGCCCTCCAGCGCGAGTGCGACAACAACGCGACGATCTGGAACCGTGAGCGGACTGTCGTCCCCAATGACTTCATCGTCGAGCTCAGCACGCCTGACTTCGACCGGCTGAGCCCGTACTCCGGCCAGCTCGGCGACGAGCTCGCGGGCCTGGTGCGCGACTACGCCAAGCAGCAGCGCTACACCTTCATGGGCCCCATCAAGGTCCACCTGGAGAAGGCCGAAGACCTCGACACCGGTCTCTACCGCGTGCGCAGCCGTACCCTCGCGTCGAGCACTTCCCAGACACCCGGACCCGGCCCGGAGCCGGATGGCCACGGCTATCCGCCCCGTGCCGTCGGCAGTGCGCCCAGCGGAGCGCCTCCGATGCCGGACTCACCGCCTCCGGGAGGCCGTCCCAGCCCTACGCCGATCGGAGACCGTCGCCCGCCGAGTGGTCCCGGTCTGGCACCGGCAGGTGGTCAGACAAGGCGGTGGATCGAGATCAACGGCACTCGCCACCAGATCTCGCGCTCCACGCTCGTACTGGGTCGTAGCACCGACGCCGATGTGCGGATCGACGACCCTGGCGTATCGCGCCGTCACTGCGAGATCCGGACCGGAACGCCCCCGACGATTCAGGATCTCGGGTCCACCAACGGCATCGTGGTAGACGGACAGCACACTACGCGCGCTACGCTCCGCGACGGCTCGCGGATCGTCGTGGGCAGCACCACAATCGTTTACCGGCAAGCCGAAGGGTGAAGCGGGGGCAATGTCAGAGCTGACCCTTACGGTCATGCGGCTAGGTTTTCTAGCTGTTCTGTGGCTGTTTGTAATTGTGGCCGTCCAGGTCATTCGTAGCGACCTGTTCGGCACGCGGGTCACCCAGCGCGGTTCACGCCGCAATGCGGACGCGCGCCCTCAACAGGCGCGCCAAACCGCCGCGCCGCCGCAGCAGCGGCAGCAGCCGAGTAGTCGGCAGCGGCGCGGGGCACCGACCAAGCTGGTTGTATCCGAGGGCACCCTCACTGGCACTACGGTGGCGCTCCAGGGTCAGACGATCTCCCTGGGACGGGCCCACGATTCAACGATCGTGCTGGACGACGACTATGCGTCCAGCAGGCATGCCAGGATCTACCCGGACCGTGACGGCCAATGGATCGTCGAGGATCTTGGTTCCACCAATGGCACCTACCTCGATCGGACCCGGCTCACCACTCCGACGCCGATTCCGCTGGGCGCGCCGATCCGCATCGGCAAGACCGTCATCGAGCTGCGGAAGTAGTAGGACATATGACAGCGCGCGAGCGGAGCGAGCGAGCCGCCGCGGTCCCGAAAGCGGACCAGGACCGGCTCCCGACCGGAGGGTGGGCAGTGTGGCGCGAGACCGGCTGTACCCCGAGCCGACGGGCGAGGTGCGCATGAGTCTGTCTCTGCGCTTCGCCGCCGGATCGCACAAGGGCATGATCCGGGAGGGCAACGAGGACTCCGGCTACGCCGGTCCCCGGTTGCTGGCGATCGCCGATGGCATGGGCGGTCAGGCCGCGGGCGAGGTTGCCTCGTCGGAGGTGATCTCCACCCTTGTCACGCTCGACGACGATGTCCCGGGCTCCGACCTTCTGACCTCGCTGGGCATGGCCGTTCAGCGAGCCAATGACCAGCTGCGGCTGATGGTCGAGGAAGACCCCCAACTCGAAGGCATGGGCACCACGCTGACGGCCCTGCTGTGGACGGGCCAGCGGCTGGGTCTCGTCCATGTCGGCGACTCCCGCGCCTATTTGCTGCGCGATGGGTTGCTGACCCAGATCACCCAGGACCACACCTGGGTGCAGCGGCTGGTCGACGAGGGCCGGATCACCGAGGAAGAGGCCACCACCCATCCGCAGCGCTCGCTGCTGATGCGCGCCCTGGGCAGTGGCGATCATGTGGAGCCCGATCTCTCGATCCGCGAGGTTCGTGCGGGTGACCGCTATCTGATCTGCTCCGACGGCCTGTCAGGCGTGGTCTCCCACCAGACGATGGAGGAGACCCTCGCCAGCTACCAGGGCCCGCAGGAGACGATCCAGAACCTGATTCAGCTCGCTCTGCGCGGCGGTGGCCCCGACAACATCACCTGCATCGTCGCGGACGTCCTCGACACCGACTCCAACGACACCCTGGCCGGTCAGCTCAGTGACACCCCGGTGGTCGTCGGAGCGGTCGCCGAAGTCCAGCTCCAGCTGAACGACGGTGGAGCGATGCAGACCCCGGCCGGTCGTGCGGCAGGTCTGGGACGTCCCGTACCGCCGCAGCAGAACGGCGGGTTCGGGCCGCCCGGCAGCGGTGACGGGGGATACGGCGGCAGGCCGCCGGAAGGCTCCTATGACGCCTACACCGATGACGACTTCGACAAGCCTCACCGCGGGCGCTCCTGGTTGAAGAGATCGTTCTTCATCACGCTGGCGCTGGCGGTGGTCGGCGGTGGTCTGTACGGCGGTTACCGCTGGACGCAGACCCAGTATTACGTCGGCACCAAGAACGAGCATGTGGCGCTGTACCAGGGCATCAGTCAGGATCTGGCCTGGGTTTCGCTCTCCAAGGTGAAGAAGAACCACCCCGAGATCGAACTCAAGTACCTCCCGCCCTATCAGCGCAAGCAGGTCGAGGCCACGATCACCCAGAAGAGTCTCGGCAAGGCGCGCAGCAAGATCGGTGAACTCGCCGCACAGGCCTCCGCTTGCAAGAAGGAGGAGCAGCGCCGCGACGCGGCCGAGCGGGTGAGCGCGGCACCGCCCGGTGAGGGTGAGGCAGGCGGCGCCGCCGGTATCCCCGCCGCTGCGCAGAACGCCGAGCAGAACGCCGACCAGACGACCATCAGTAAGCCGTCCACGGCCTCTCCGTCTCCCTCGCCGGGCCCCACCCTGTCGGAGGACGAGCAGAAGCTGGCCTCGAACTGCGGGAAGCAGTAACTCAGCCGTAGGGGGCCCTCTCCACCATGAGCGTTGTGACCAATACCACCACGATCGGCGCGATCGACGCACCGAGTCGCCGCAACACCGAGTTGATGCTGCTCGGCTTCGCGGTCGCCGTCCCGGTGCTCGCGTACATCAATGTGGGGCTCGCCCTCGACGGCAAGCTGCCCACCGGCGTCCTCGGCTATGGACTGGGGCTCGGCCTGCTGGCAGCCGTGGCGCACCTGGTGGTACGGAAGTTCGCGAAGTACGCCGACCCGCTACTGCTGCCGCTCGCCGTGCTGCTCAACGGCCTGGGCCTGGTGATGATCTGGCGGCTGGACCAGTCACCGCGATTGATCCAGCGCGCGGAGCGGGCGTTTGGCGCCTTCACGCCCGACGCTCCGAAGCAGATGCTGTACTCCGCGATCGGCATCGCGCTGTTCGTGGGCGTACTGCTGCTGCTGAAGGATCACCGCATCCTTCAGCGCTACACCTATATCTCCATGGCCCTGGCGCTGATTCTGCTGATGCTGCCCATGTTCTTCCCCGCCCGCAACGGCGCGAAGATCTGGATCAGCCTCGGTCCCATCAACATCCAGCCCGGCGAGTTCGCGAAGATCATCATCGCGATCTTCTTCTCCGGCTATCTGATGGTGAAGCGCGATGCGCTGGCGCTCGCCAGTCGTCGGGTGATGGGTCTCTACCTACCCCGTGGTCGTGATCTGGGTCCGATCCTCGTGGTCTGGGCGATGTCCATCCTGATCCTGGTCTTCGAGACGGACCTCGGCACGTCGCTGCTGTTCTTCGGCCTCTTCGTGATCATGCTGTACGTCGCCACCGAGCGAACCAGCTGGATCGTCTTCGGCCTGCTGATGTCAGCGGCCGGCGCGGTCGGTGTCGCCACCTTTGAGCGACATGTTCAGCAACGAGTCGACTTCTGGCTGAATCCATTCGCCGATGAGACCTGGGCACAGAGCGAGCAGATCGGACAGGCGCTGATGTCCTTCGGTGCCGGCGGCACCCTGGGCACGGGCCTTGGACAGGGCAACTCCGACCTGATCATGTTCGCCGCCAACTCCGACTTCATCCTCTCCAGCTTCGGCGAGGAGCTCGGCCTGGCCGGGATGATGGCGTTCTTGATGATCTACGGATTGATCGTGGAGCGGGGGGTGCGTACGGCGCTCGCCGCCCGCGACCCCTTCGGCAAGCTGCTGGCGATCGGACTCTCCGGAGCCTTCGCCATCCAGGTCTTCGTGGTTGCCGGTGGTGTGATGGGGCTGATCCCGCTGACCGGTATGACGATGCCGTTCGTCGCGGCCGGTGGTTCATCGGTGATCGCCAACTGGGCACTGATCGCCATTCTGATCCGTATCAGCGATACCGCCCGGCGCCCCGCACCCGCTCCCGCCCCGTCCCCCGATGCCGAGATGACCCAGGTGGTCCGACCGTGAACAAACCCCTGCGCCGGATCGCCATCTTCTGTGGACTGCTGATCCTCGCCCTGCTCGTACGCACCAACTGGCTCCAGTTCGTCGAGGCGGAGGAACTCAACACCCACGACCGCAACCGCCGGGTCCTCATCGAGCGGTACGCCAGCGAGCGCGGCAACATCATCGTCGACGGCAAGCCCATCACCGGCTCCGCGAAGACCGATGACACCGACTTCGCGTTCAAGCGGACCTATGTCAACGGCCCCATGTGGGCCCCGGTGACCGGGTACGCCTCGCAGGCTTTCGGAGCCAACCAGATCGAGAACCTTGAGGACGGCATCCTCACCGGAAACTCGGATCAGCTCTTCTTCGACCGCACCATGGGCATGTTCACGGGTGACAAGAAGAAGGGCGGCAATGTCGTCACCACCCTCAGCGGAGCCGCTCAGCAGGCCGCCTTCAAGGGCCTCGGTTCCAAGAAGGGCGCGGTAGCGGCCATCGAGCCGAAGACCGGGAAGATTCTCGCGCTCGCCTCCACTCCGTCGTACGACCCCTCGTCCTTCGCCGGCTACGGCGCGTCGGACGAGAAGATGTGGAACGCGCTGGAGAAGGACAAGGACAAGCCGAAGCTCAACCGGGCACTGCGAGAGGTCTACCCGCCCGGCTCGACGTTCAAGGTGGTCACCGCCGCCGCCGCGCTGGAGCACGGCGTGGTCAAGGACATCGACGCGGATACGGACACCCCCGAGCCGTGGAAGATCCCGCTCTCCACCCAGCCGATGAAGAACCATGCCTCAGGCTGCGAGAACGCCAGCCTCAACCAGGCCATGAAGGTCTCCTGCAACTCGGTCTTCGCCAAGCTCGGCGATGAGGTGTCGCGGGACAAGATGGTGGAGACGGCCGGCAAGTTCGGCTTCAACACCGAGCAGTTCATCCCGGTGCGCACATCGGTGGCCGCCTATGACAAGACGATGGACCGTGGCGGGAACGCGCTGTCCTCCATCGGCCAGTACAACACCACCGCCACCCCGCTCCAGATGGCCATGGTCACCGCGGCGATCGCCAATGACGGCAAGCTGATGAAGCCGTACATGATCGACCAGCTGGAGGCGCCGAACCTCGATGTGATCGAGAAGACCGAGCCGCAGGAGATGAGCCGTCCCGTCTCCCAGGAGAACGCACAGCTGCTCCAGAAGATGATGGAGAACGTCGTCGACAACGGCACCGGCGGCAACGCCAAGATCAGCGGGGTCAAGGTCGGCGGCAAGACCGGTACGGCCGAGAACGGCTTCAACAACAAGGGCACGCCCTACGCCTGGTTCATCTCGTACGCCAAGACGGGCGACGGCTCCCCGGTGGCGGTCGCGGTCGTCGTCGAGGACAGCGAGGCGCGCGGCGGCGACATCTCCGGTGGCGGTCTGGCGGCGCCGATCGCCAAGGCGGTCATGAAGGCGGTCCTGGACAAGAAATGAGCATGAGCGGTTCAGGGGTGCCGGCGAAATCGACCGCCGACCGAGGCCCATCGGACGGCGACCGGGCTCCACGGCACCCCTGACTCCACGGCACCCCTGACACCATGGCGCCCCGCCGCACTCGCGTTCCCGCCGACCGATCCGCCCTCCCTCAGCGTCGGACTCGTGATCCAGCGTCGGACCCACCAGTGGTCCCGAGGACCGCGAGAAGCCATATCCCGCTGACTGTTCCGTGTGGTACGTCACAGCCCCAGCCCGTCCGCGGGGTCATTTCGACCCGCGCTGGAGGGCAGCGTTCCGGGTGGGTGTCGGCCGACGGTTCTCAGACGTTCCCCCTCTGTCGCGTCATCGTGCGGCGCGGATGGGGAAAGGCGGTCCGTCATCATTATTCCTGGCAGTCCGCCTGATAAAGCCGCTTTCGATTACCGAGGCCGACATGGTCCCGGGGTGCACCCGGTATCCGGAGGTCGGCGCTGGTAAGGCGCCCGCAGAGGGATTCGGAACTCGTATACCGGTCGGATATCGGCTGCCCTTGAGGGCCGGGTTGCGTCCGACGCGACGGGTACCGTATGCCAGGCAGCCACAACTGGTTCAGGGAGAGGTTCACCGCTATGGAAGAGCCGCGTCGCCTCGGCGGCCGGTACGAGCTGGGCTCGGTGCTCGGCCGTGGTGGCATGGCCGAGGTCTACCTCGCCCACGACACCCGGCTCGGCCGCACCGTCGCTGTGAAGACGCTGCGGGCGGACCTCGCCCGCGATCCGTCTTTCCAGGCCCGGTTCCGCCGCGAGGCCCAGTCGGCCGCCTCGCTCAACCACCCGGCGATCGTCGCGGTCTATGACACCGGCGAGGACTACGTCGACGGGGTCTCCATCCCCTACATCGTGATGGAGTACGTCGACGGTTCCACACTCAGGGAGCTGCTGCACTCCGGACGCAAACTGCTGCCCGAGCGCACGCTGGAGATGACGATCGGCATCCTCCAGGCGCTGGAGTACTCCCACCGCAACAACATCGTGCACCGGGACATCAAACCGGCGAACGTCATGCTGACGCGCACCGGTCAGGTCAAGGTGATGGACTTCGGCATCGCGCGCGCCATGGGCGACGCCGGGATGACGATGACCCAGACATCGGCCGTGATCGGCACCGCGCAGTACCTGTCCCCCGAGCAGGCCAAGGGCGAGCAGGTCGACGCCCGCTCCGACCTCTACTCCACCGGCTGCCTGCTCTATGAGCTGCTGACCGTGCGACCGCCGTTCATCGGCGACTCACCGGTGGCGGTGGCGTATCAGCATGTACGCGAAGAGCCGCAGACACCCAGTTCCTTTGACGCCGAGATCACGCCCGAAATGGACGCGATCGTACTGAAGGCACTGGTCAAGGACCCGGACTACCGCTATCAGTCAGCCGACGAGATGCGTGCGGACATCGAGGCGTGCCTCGATGGCCAACCGGTCGCGGCCACGGCTTCCATCGGCGCGGTGGGCTACGCCGCCTACGGCGCGGACGCCCAGGCCACCACGGCCATGCGCCAGGCGGACCCGGCCGCCCAGACCTCGATGCTTCCGCCGATGAATCCGGACGGCGGAGGCTACGACGGCTATGACGATCGCCGGGGCGATCGTCGCCGGCAGCAGAAGAAGTCCAACACCTCGACGATCCTTCTGGTCGTGGC
Organism: Streptomyces albipurpureus; assembly: GCF_023701525.1. Taxonomy (GTDB): domain Bacteria; phylum Actinomycetota; class Actinomycetes; order Streptomycetales; family Streptomycetaceae; genus Streptomyces; species Streptomyces albipurpureus. The sequence goes on along the minus strand of NZ_JAMQAW010000009.1, from coordinate 53,247 downwards.
GGGCATCCTGGTGCTGATCGGCGCGGTGCTGATCGGTCGGTCCCTCTTCGACGACGAGAAGAAGTCAACGGACATCTCAGTCCCGATCCTGGTCGGGAAGACGGTGGAGGAAGCACAGGGGCTGGCGACCAACGCGCGCGTCGAGATCGCCCAATCCGGTTCGCAGCGCTGCGACCAGCCCAAGGACACCATTTGCAGCCAGACCCCGGCCAGCGGGCGGATGCAGCAGGGCGAGACCGTCCAGTACGTGCTGTCGGAGGGCGCACCCAAGATCGAGGTGCCCGATGTCACCGAGAAGTCGCAGGAGAGTGCCGAAGAGGCACTCGCCCGCAAGGGCTTCGAGGTCGATGTGAAGCGGGTCGAGTCGTCGGACAAGCCGCCGGGCACGGTCATCAAGCAGGACCCCGAGGCCAACAGCATGGCCGAGCAGAAGTCGACGGTCACCATCACGATCGCCAAGCGCGAGCAGGTGAACGTACCCCCGCTGGTCGGAAACCAGCTGGCGAGCGCGCGGCAGCAGCTCACCACGTTGAAGTTCCAGATCCGTGAGGAGTTCGTGGACTCCGACAAGCCCAAGGACGAGATCCTTGAGCAGAACCCGCCCGGTGGTAGCAAGGCGGACGCCAACAGCACGGTGACGATCAAGATCTCCAAGGGCCCCCAGCAGCAGAGCACCCCGGTGCCCAACCTGTTCGGTCAGACGCTCGCGCAGGCGAAGGTCATCCTGCAACAGGCGGGATTCCAGCTCGGCAATGTGGAGGGCTCTGATGAGGACACCGCGCTCGTCGTCAGCCAGGACCCGGGGAGCGGCGCTCAGGGCACTGCCAATCAGCAGGTGAACCTGAAGACCGCAGGAGGCGGCGGCGAGGGGAACAACGGCGGCGGCGGGGACGGCGCCATAGAGGGCCTGCTCGGCGGTGGCTTTGGACGCGGTGACTAGGCCTCGCCCGAAGCCCCCTCTGCTGGCCCCTCCCCGCCCTGATCGTCGCTGATCACCGGCGGAGCGGGCTTGAGTCGGAGCGGAGCCCCCGGAGCCCTGGAAGGGTGCCGGGGGCTCCGCTCTGTGCTGAGGGGCTCTCCTGGGAGGGACGAAGGCCTAGCGCGACAGTGGACTCCGCTGGGCCGAGGGCACGACAGTGGCTTTCGCTGGGCCGAGGGCACGATGAGCGCGGGGGACGTGGGAGCACATCCCCGTCGGATGGCGTGCGAGGAAAACGGTCCGCCACGAGCGCCCAGCGGGCGGAGTCAGCCGCCCGCGGATCGTTTCAGCGCAGCTCAGCGGGGCGAGTGCGGTCCTTGTCGACCTTGTCCTCCCGCACCAGCTCGCCCCAGACGATGTAGCGGAAGTCCGAGGTGAAGACGGGCGTGCAGGTGGTCAGCGTGATGTAGCGGCCCGGCTTGGTCTTTCCGGATTCCTTGGGCACGGGCTGGAGCACATCCACATTGAACTTGGATGTCTTCGGCAGCGTCTTGTAGACCTTGTAGACGTACCAGCTGTCCCGGGTCTCGAAGACGATCGGGTCGCCCACCTTCATCTTGTGGATGTTGTGGAACTTCGCTCCATGACCGTCGCGGTGGGCGGCGAGGGTGAAGTTGCCCTTGGCATCCGCGGGCAGGGCGGACTTGATCGGCTTGGTGTAGTAGCCGGCGGTGCCGTCGTTCAAGTGCTTGGCATCGGTGCCCTTCTTCACCAGCACCTCGCCGTTCTTCATGGCGGGCACATGGAGGAAGCCGATACCGCCCTTGACGTCGAGATCGCCAGGCCCACGGTTGTCCGCCCAGTTGTCGCGTATCTCATTGCCCTGGCGGGAGGACTCACGCTCGGCCAGGACATTGGTCCACCAGAGCGAGTAGACGACGAACAGCCCGAGCACCACGCCCGCGGTGATCAGCAGCTCGCCGAAGACACTGACGATGCCGGCGATCCGGCTACGCGCACGTGACACTGCTTCTCTTCCCGTCTGGCCGACTGGACAACTGGAGTCCCTAGCCTACGAGCGCGTCCGGCTTGCCCTTACTGCGAGGTCGTTCCTCGACCATCTTGCCCCATACGATCATTCGGAAGGTACTCGTGAACTCCGGGGTACATGTGGTGAGCGTGATGTAGCGACCGGGTTCGGAGAAACCGGAACCGGGCGGCACCGAATCGATGACGCTGACATTGGACGGTGGAGTCTGGTCCAGGATGCTCGCCATCTCATAGGTGTAGTACGTGTCTTGTGTCTCCACCACGATGGGATCGCCCGGTTTCAAGCGATTGATGTAGCGGAACGGCTCGCCATGGGTGTTGCGATGGCCCGCGACCGCGAAGTTGCCCGTACGGTCCGACGGCATCGCGGTCTTGAGCTTGCCCTCGCTGTAGTGACCGACCATTCCGCGGTCGAGGACCTTCTCCTTGTTGATACCGGCGGCCACCGGGACGACCACGTCCAACTTCGGGATGTACATGATGGCGAAGCCCTCGCCCGGGCGGAAGGCATCCGGCTTGCGACCGGCGGCCCAGGCGTCCTGGATCTTGCTTGTCTCGCGGTCGACTTCCTGCCCGGCGCGGATGTTGGTCCACCAGAGCTGATAGGTGACGAACAGCAGCATCAGCACACCGAAGGTGATGAAGAGCTCTCCGATGGCTCGGCTGGCGACCACGGCGGGGCTTTCCTTCGCCTCCCGGGCGGCACGCCGAGCCTCAACGCGCGTCAACGGTCGACCGGCAGGACCCGGTCCCGGGCCACTCCCCGACGCCCCTTCGCCCCCCGGAGGCGGACCTGAGCGTCTGCGCCCGCGCCCCTTGGCCGCTCTTCTACGCTCGGCCCGTCCAGGCCCGGGAGGCCGCTCGGGCCCGCGATCCGGAGCGGCGGACTCCCAAAGAGCGGCGGATGGTTGGGAGGCGTTCGCGCCACCGAACTCCGTGATGAGCGGCATAGGGGCCGTTACCGGGTCGAACCGTTCCGATATCGGCCGGGAGCCCGCCGGCTGGCCGAAAGAGTGTGTGTCGCCCACCCGTTCATAGGGCTCTGCGCGCCTCTGGCCATGCCGTCCGCGGCCGCTCCCCTGCCTGGGCTCATCCCAGGACCCCTGCCCCGGTCCAGGCCCGGACATCGGCCTGGAGCCCCGCGTACCCGGCTGGGACGGAACTCCCCCGGGCGTCGGCCCGGGGCCGCGCCCCCGCTCCCGCCCGACGGTCCCTCCTGGCCCGGGTGCTGTTCCCGGTTGCTGTCCAGGACCGGGCCCCGGGCCCGAACCCGGTGATCGCCGTGGCTCAGGGCGGGGGGACCAACCCTGTTGCTGATAGTTCTCGGTGTAGGCCCGCGCGCCGGGGGAGGCATCTCCCGGGAGTCCGCCATGAGCCGTCCGGCCGCGCCCACCCTGCTCGGGCTCAACAGCCGACTGCTCCCGTAGCCATGGCGCTGCGGGAGGGTCCGGGTCCGCCAGGGGGTCGTACTCCTCCCCGGGGCGCCGGGTGGTCACGCCAGGGCCTTGCCCACCACTGGCGCGAGGCCTACCGAACGGCCGACCGCTCCGATGTCACCGCACTGCTCCAGCCAGTTCGCGAGCATCAGATGACCATGCTCGGTCAGCACCGACTCGGGGTGGAACTGCACCCCCTCGACGGGCAACTCACGGTGGCGCAGCCCCATGATGATGCCGTCGGCGGTACGCGCGGTGACCTCCAACTCGGCGGGCAGCGCGGCCGGCTCCGCGGCGAGTGAGTGGTAGCGGGTCGCGATGAAGGGCGAGGGCAGACCGGCGAAGACGCCCTTGCCACCATGGGTGACCAGCGATGTCTTTCCGTGCAACAGCTCCGGTGCGCGATCCACCACGCCTCCGTACGCCACGGCCATGGACTGCATCCCGAGGCAGACTCCAAAGACCGGCACCCCGGTGGCCGCGCAGTGGCGCACCATCTCGATACAGACGCCGGCCTGCTCGGGAGCGCCGGGGCCGGGAGACAGCAGTACACCGTCGAAGCCGTCCTGGGCGTGGGCGAGCTCGACCTCGTCGTTCCGTACGACCTCGCACTCGGCGCCGAGTTGGTAGAGGTACTGGACGAGGTTGAAGACAAAGCTGTCGTAGTTGTCGACCACCAGGACGCGTGCGCTCACCGGACCGCTCCTTCTGCTGCCGCTCTCCCTGTCGTTGCGGCGTCGCCCGCTCCCGCGCCCGCTCCGTCGACCGTCACATCGTTGAACGGAAGCAGTGGCTCCGCCCACGGAAAGACGTACTGGAACAGCACGTAGACGACCATCAGGACGAGCATGAGCGAGAGAACTGCCCGCAGCCACGCATTGCCCGGCAGATGCCGCCAGATCCAGCCGTACATGCCGTCCCTTTCCATTCGGTACCGCTCCAGACTAAAGGGCGGCAGGGTCCAGCGGGTCAGCTGCGTAAAGCTTCCGGTTTGCCGTCCGTCACAGCCGGGCGGCAGCCGGCCGCGCAGGGGCGATCAAACGGTGGCCGCGGCTCGCCCGTCACGAGGACCGACCCACGGCCCGACTAGGCGAAATCTGGCACTTTCGGTAGGTAATCGACCCATTCGTTACCTATCGAGATCGCTAGAGCGTCCTTCTGGCCAACCCGGTGAACGAAAAAGATCGTTCGATCCCGAGAACCGCCGATCCTGAGAACCGCCTGAGTCTCGGGTCTCGGCCGAGAGGTCTTGCGGGAGCACCTGCTAGCCGGCCGGCTTCGCGTAGTGGAGATCCACCGCGCCCGAGTAGCCGGGGAGAGTCACCGCCTTGCGCTCGTCCACCTTCCAGCCGAGACCGTACGCCTTCACATAGAGCTGGTAGTTCTGGAGCGCGGAAGACGTGTCGAGCGCCTTCCTGAGCCGGTCCTGATCACCGACTGCCGTGATCTTGTACGGCGGGGAGTAGACCCGCCCCTGGAGGATCAGGGTGTTGCCCACACAGCGCACCGCGCTGGTGGAGATCAGTCGCTGGTCCATGACCTGGATGCCCTTGGCGCCGCCCTGCCAGAGGGCGTTCACCACGGCCTGGAGGTCCTGCTGGTGGATGACCAGGTCATTGGCCTGCGGCTCGGGATAGCCGGGGGCGGCCTGGGCACCGGGCGGGGCGTCATTGAGGGTGACGGTCAGCGCGCTGCCACCGACCTTCTTGGTTCCGGCCGCCCCCTCCAGGGCGCCGAGCCGTTTGTCCTCGGCGTCGGTGAGGTCGTGCTGGCGCTCGGCGAGGGAGTCCACGTCCTCGCGCAGCGCGGCCGTGGACTCATCGAGATCGCCGTTTCGGGCGCTGCGCTCCCGGATGAGGTCGGAGAGCTTCAGCAGTGAGTCATCGGTCCGCAGATTGGTGCCCTTGGCGGTGTTGAAGCTGGTCACGAAGATCACACCGGCGAGGGCGAAGACGGCAGCGGTCAGCACTCGGCCCGTGCGCCGTTTCAGGGCGCGGACCGTCTCTGGGCCATGACCAGGCTGGCTGTCTTCCGGCCCGTGCCGGGAGTCGGCAGAATTGCTCAACGTACCCTTATCTCCTCAGGCGCCGCGGAAGCACTACGCTAACGGACGCCCGGGGGAGGGCAGTGGTCCCCGTCGCTCCAGCCCCGGCACCAGCCACAGTTCCCTGCGCGGTCACGCAGCGCATCGACAGGAGAGTCCCTCGTGCCGAAGTCACGTATCCGCAAGAAGTCGGAATCCACGCCGCCTACGGCGACGAAGCAGGCCACCAGCATCAAGCTGACCAACCGCAGTTGGGTGGCTCCAGTGATGCTGGCGCTCTTCCTGATCGGCCTCGCTTGGATCGTCCTTTTCTATGTGACCGAGAGCAAGCTGCCGATCGAGTCCCTCAGGAACTGGAACATCGTCGTGGGCTTCGGCTTCATCGCCGCGGGCTTCGGTGTCTCCACCCAGTGGAAGTAGCTCCACAGCGGACCGCGTCCTGAGGCGCACCCCAGCGCGAGCGGGGCTGGCTTGCCAGCGCCCGCGCATTTCTGCGTGCTCTGCTTCGTGGAGCGGACGCGTTGGTCGGCCCCGGGTGGCTGGTCGAGACGGCTGGCCTACCCGGGTCACCCAACGTGCCGTTCGGCATGTCCCGGCGGTTTGGACGCCGCCGGTCTAGCGGGCTCCCCCGAGCCAGGACGGGCCCGGCGGTGGCGCTGCGCGATCAGCCTCGTAGGGCCTGATGGCCCTGCTCGTCAAGCTCTGCCCCAAGGTTATCCACAGAGTTGTCCACAGTGGGGAAAAGGTCAGACGATCTGTGGATAACCTTCAAGAGGTTGACGCCGGTGTGACTGCTTAGGTCATCCTGGTGATGCGGCGGGCCCCTTGTCCCTGCTGGGGAAACACGACTCCGTGACAAGCCGCACACATGTACCCCACACCTCGCGCGAGATCCGGCACCCGCTGTGGACAACCGATCGATCAGGTGAGTGAAACGGTCCTGCCGACGACGGTGGCCAGGATCAACAGCAGCACCGCCGCACAGGTCGCCAGCTGGACCAGAGTCCGTCGATCCCGTGGCGCGTACACCAGCCCGAGGGTGATCAGAGCTCCGGCGACCAGTCCACCGATATGACCTTCCCAAGAGATGTCCGGCCGGGTGAAGGTCAGCACCAGGCTCACCGCGAGGATGATCAGGACCGGCCGCATATCGATGTTCGTACGCCGTGCCAGCACCGCGAAGGCACCCATCAGACCGAAGATGGCGCCGGAGGCACCGAGGGACGGCTGATTCGGCGCCGCCAGGAGATAGGCGAGCGCACTACCGCCGAGGCCGGAGAGTAGATAGACGGCGATAAAGCGGCTACGGCCGAGGGCGGGCTCCACGATCCTGCCGAGGAACCAGAGGCCGAGCATGTTGAAGAGGATGTGCGGCAACTCCTGGTGCAGGAAGACCGCGGTGACCAGTCGGTACCACTGGCCGTGCGCCACCCCGACGATCTCGCTCAGCTGCGGACTGTAGGCGTATCCGATCAGCTCGGTCTCGGCGAGGAAGCGCTCGCCCAGCGCCAGCACCATCACGAAGACGGCGACGTTGATTCCGATGAGGATCTTGGTGACCAGGAAGGAGTCATCGGTGATGCTGCCGCCCGCTATCGTGCGCGGCCGATTGGCGTCCGGGGCATGGCCGGTACCGGAACCGGTGCGTACGCATTCGGGACACTGGAAGCCGACCGACGCGCTGATCATGCATTCCGTGCAGATCGGCCGCTCGCACCGGGTGCAGCTGATGCCGGTGTCACGGTCGGGGTGCCGGTAGCACTTGGGCAGGCTCGGCGCGTCCTGTGGCCCCTGCGGACTGCCTGGCGCTTGGTCCATGAGATCCCTCAATCCTCCCGACGCAACACACCGCCCCGTCCATCCAGACGGATGGACGGGGCGAATTTGTTCCCCTGCTCGCCGAGGAACGTGCCCGCGTCGGGCCCTGTGCTTCTCCCTACGGGCGCCCCGGCGCTGTTCCGCGGTCCTTGGCGGACGCGCGGGACCGCCGCCTAGCCGCGCGTCTCGATGACAACCGACTCGATCACTACGGGATTGAGCGGCTGGTCCGTGCGCGGGTTGGTCTGGAGGGACGCGATGGCGTCCACGACCTTCTTGCCGGCGTCGTTGGAGACCTCGCCGAAGATGGTGTGCTTGCGGGTCAGCCAGGAAGTGGCCGACACGGTGATGAAGAACTGGGAGCCGTTGGTACCCGGACCCGCGTTGGCCATGGCCAGCAGATACGGCTTGTCAAAGCCCAGCTCGGGGTGGAACTCATCGGCGAACTCATAGCCCGGACCACCGGTGCCGTTGCCCAGCGGGTCCCCGCCCTGGATCATGAAGCCCTCGATGACCCGGTGGAAGACCGTGCCGTCGTAGAGGCGGTCCTTGGACTTCTTGCCGGTCGAGGGGTTGGTCCACTCGCGCTCGCCACTCGCCAGCTCGACGAAGTTCTTCACCGTCTTGGGCGCGTGGTTCGGCAGGAGCCGGATCTCAATGTCGCCGTGGTTGGTCTTGAGGGTGGCGAAAAGCTGCTCGGCCACGGTCCTGCCTTCCGTAAGACTGCTCTGTACGGCTCCGATCCTCGCACGGAACGGGAGCGCAGACGGAAACCCTGCGGCACCGGTCGCCCAGGGGGCGCAAAACCACCGGGAATCTGGGCAGTACCCGTACCCGGCACGGTCGATTGCGATCACTCAGCGTCGCCGATCGCCGTCACTCGACGTGGTCAGCCAGGACCGCTCGGTGCGGTCGGCGCGCAGCGGGCGACGGTGGCGGATTGACCCGGATGCCCGCCCCACATGCCGGGATGGCAGTCAACAGGCATGATTTTCGAACAGGCGGAAAGGCGAGAAATGCCGCGCTGGGGATCGCCCCAGGGCTAGGAACGCCACCGAGGAGGAGGATTCCCGTGACCCGCATGGACAGCGTGCGCGCCGCGACCGATTCGGCGAAGGAGAGCGTGCTGCACGCCGCGGAAGTGGTGGCGCCATACGCCGGAACGGCCAAGGACCAGGCCGCGCTCTACGCACACGAGACTCGTGCACGGATCGCACCCAAGGTCAACAAGGCCGCGAAGCAGGCCCGCTACCAGGCCCGTACTCAATACGACACCTTTGTGGCACCGCATGTGCCGCCGAAGGTGGACGAGGCTGCGCACCGAGCCGCACTCCAGACCCGGAAAGCCGCTCGTCAAGCGGCGGATTACACCAAGCCGCGCGTGGAACACGCGGTTGCAGCCGCTGGTCCCGTACGGGACGAAGCTGCGTCTCGCTCCGCTGCCGCACTGGCAGCGCTGCGTGGTCAGGTAACCGCGAAGGAAGTTCAGAAGCTCATCAAGAAGCACCAACGGCGTTCCAAGGCCGCACGGTTCGGCAAGGGTCTGGCCATCGTCGGTGCGGTGGCCGGCGGTGCCTTCGCCCTCTGGAAGTGGTGGGACCGGCAGGCCAATCCCGACTGGCTGGTGGAGCCGCCCGCCGCCACCGAGGTCTCGGAGCGCAATCCGCTGGCCGCCGTCGACGGCAGCCCGGAGGCTCTGGACCCTGAGGTGCAGGCGAAGCAGGACGAAGCGGAGGCCGCGGACGGGGACGAACGCCGCTGACCGCCGTATGAGGAGCCGGGAGGGTTGCTGGTCTCCCGGCACCTCATGCCGCGTTGAGTGTCTGTGATGCGCCCGGGTAGTCGTCGTCGGCATCCGAATCGAGCGCAAGAGCGCGGTATTGGTCCAGGTCAAGGACCCGCCCGTGATCCGGGCCCACGGCACAGCCCTGACTCTGATCGAGAACCCCGTCCACCCCGTCAACGCCGACACCGAAATCGACATCGGCACCAGCGCCTTCACCGTGCGGGACCAGAGCGCGATGACGATCCACGCCGGCCGCCGTACCGTCCTGGCCTTGGTCGAGGGACCCCCGCTGGTCGAGAGCTCCGTCGGTATCGTCGGCATCCCCGCACCGGTGCTCCTCAGTGGGCACTCCCTGCGGCGAGTGGGGAACGCTCAAGCCAACGGGAACGATCTGGACCACGGGTGCCACCGGCGCCTCGGACAGTGCGCCGTCCCTCGGTCCCCCGGAAGCGCTGTGATCACCTTCGACGGCGGGGGCCCCGGCCGAGGGGGAGGCATCCATGCCGGTGCTCGCTGATGAGTGAGTGGTACGAGTGTCAGTGGTGGAGCTCTTGGCGCCACCGGTTTCGACGGCGGGCTGAGCAGCGCTGCCACGGCCGAGCCAGCGGGCCCTGCTGGAGCCGGCCGCAGATCCGGGCCGAGCGCCGGCGATCGCGGTGGCGATCGGGTCCGCGTCAAGGATGGGCAGCTTGCGCACCGACGGGGACGAGCCATGCGCTTCCGCGCTGATGCGCTGCTTGATGGTGGGCGGGAGCGACCTCTCGCGCACCGCCGGCCGCCAGCGCCTGCTCTGTGCCGGCACCACCGCCCGCGCGCCGTCTCCCTTGCGCTCCTGCTGGGGCAGGGCGGGCAGTTCCGGCGTCTGGGCGATGGGCTGGGCGGCTGCCGAGGATGCGGCACTCGTCAGCCCGATCGAGGCGAGCAGTGCGAAGAATGCCGTGATGAAGCTGGTCCACAGATCTCTGACCTTGATGGCGGCCATGATCCCTCACTTCCCCATTGTTCGTGTTGGGCGATCTACATACCTTTCTCATGATGTGTATGCGGCTCAAGTTGCGAAGGACCGACGCAGCCGCTACGCAGTTCTTCTGATGAACACCACCCGGTCGGCTCAATCGGAGCCTTGCGGACGGGGCACAGCAGCGTTGATGACGGGTCATCAGCGGTACGGAGCTGCCCGCTCCGGACACGGAGGGTAGGCATCTCGGGAGCCGCTCTCGGCCAGGGGGCAGCGGTACGCCGCTCCCCTTCGGTTGGTCAGCCTCGGTTCGTCAGGTGGGTTGTCAGGAGGAGTCGCGAAGCGGCGGCAAAGGGCGAGGAGCCTTGTGAGCGGGGTGTTCGGCGCTGTGGTGGGTGGGTACCACTGCCCGCCGTCACCGGAAGCCCGGGTCCGGGCCCCGGGTCGCCCAGGAGTAGCGGGACCCGCCCGGGGCTGTTTGCACCCCGGGGCGCCGCCCAGGCTTCCGCCGCCGCGGTGATCACGGTCGGTTACCGCTCGCCGGTGCCACGGAACGTCGCCGGGCGCAACCGGAGTGATCACACCCGGCTCGCCGCCCTGACCGCTGGAATCGATCGCCAAGGGGACCCCACTGGCTCCACGGTGCCTCCGAACGGCTGAACGCCATCATTTTCACGGCCATCTCCACGGCCATCTCCATGACCGATTCCCTGGCCGATTCCCTGGCCTCGACCGAGCCCGGCCGTGCGGGTGTCGGCGCGTCAAAGGCGCGTGCGTAAGAGGCACGTGCGTAAGAGGCACGTGCGTAAGAGGCACGTGCGTAAGAGGCACGTGCGTAAGAGGCACGTGCGTAAGAGGCACGTGCGTAAGAGGCACGTGCGTAAGAGGCACGTGCGTAAGAGGCACGTACGTAGCTGTCGTCGCACGCCCGTCAGGGGTTGCGGAACAGCCCTTACCGGCGGACAAATGCGGCCGCGTCATTCTCAGGGTGCGATTTCACTCACTCTTCCGAGGTAGCCAGGCTCATTCCCCGGTCGCACCCCCTACGCGTTATTAAGTCAATTCTCAGAAATTGAGACAGCTATCAGGAAAGCGTCAACCCGCCCAGCCGCTCAACCCTCTTACCCCTCGAAAGGCAAACGATCGAGGAGGGACCACCTTGGGTATCCAGGGCTGGAGAAACGCCGCTATGGCCACCGGTATAGCCGGAATCCTCATTGGCACGGGAGGTGTACAGGCCATTGCGGCACCATCCGCCGCACCGAAAACGGATTTGCGAGCGGATATCAACCGGGACGGCAAGGTCGATGTCACCGGAGAAACCGATACATCGGGTGAGGACAGCTGGACGCGCCTTCGCGGTGCGGTGGTCCTGCCCAATATCGATGACGATGCCAAGCGCTGCCCGACCCGCAGCAGCACGGGCAAGCCGCTCACCGACGCCCAACTCGCCGCCTGTCATGACGCCGCCGACACCGTACTGAACGGGGCGAGTGACGCCGCGGACCTGGCGCGGCTGAGGACCGTTCCCGCCCCGGGGGTCTCGGGTCAGGCAACCGGCAGCGTCACGATCGTGGGCAAGGGCAAGGCCCGGCTGTTCATCAACCGTGGCGGCAAGTGGAAGCACTTCGCCGCAGCCGATCGGCTCACCGCAGCCGAGCTGCGTTCCGGTGTGGAGTTCGGCATCGAGGCCACCGATGTGGTGCGGGACGCCAAGCTGTGGGACGGCCGGGTCCAGGTCCGGCTGAGCGTCACCGATGGTGGAACCACCGTCTCGGACGACGTACTCCTGAAGACGGCACCCGTACTGACTCACCACCATCGGCAGAAGGCCCAGGAGGTCCTGGTCACCAAGCTGGGCAAGGACGTCACCTATCCGGAGCTGGTGGCGGAGCAGCACAAGTTCGTCCGGGACCTGGAGCGCGAGGTCAAGGCGGCTGGCATCACCAAGCCGGTGAAGAAGTTCACCAAGTACGGCGACCCGTGGGCACAGGACTTCGTTGAACCCGGCTATGTCAGCATGACGGGACCGGGTGGCAGGACCCAGGCGATGCGGGTGCTGATCCGCTCCGCCCAGCTCGACCGGAGCGCCGGCCGGGAGCTGTTCGAGAGGCTGCGCGGCAAGGATGTCGGCGTGGTGCAGGTCGCGGGCGCGCTGGACAGCGAGGAGTGGACGCTCAACTCCATGGGCAACCTGGAGACGATTCCGCCCTACGCCCACCGGGGCAAGGAGTATCCGGCGGGCCGGATCATCATGGGTCACCGGCCCGACTACAAGTCACTGCCGGCGAAGTCGATGCGGACCTTCCTCGCTTCGCAGGGGATGCAGTCCCCGCTGCTGCTCGACACGGCCTGGCTCGGGGTCGGACACGTCGATGAGTTCGTGCAGTTCCTGCCCGCGAAGACCGCGCGCGGCTGGCGGATCGGGATCGCCGACCCGCAGGGGGGTCTCGGCCTGCTGAAGAAGGCCAAGGCTGAGGGCCACGGAAGCAAGAAGATGTTCTCCGTGCCGGGGAAGTTCGGGATGCCCGCGCCTGCGGAGACCATTGAGCAGGTGCTCGCCAGCCAGGCCTTCCAGGCGGACAACAAGCTGGCCACCGAGCGGATCGAGGCCAATCTACGGCTGCTGAAGGCCGAGACGGGGATCACCGACGCCGAGGTGGTTCGGGTGCCCGGCCTCTACTACCGCGGCTCGCTGAGCGGCCCGGCGGCAACCGGCCAGAAGCTCCAGCGGCTCGGCGGCGACTACTTCGGCAAGTTCAAGATGGGCCAGCGGGGCAAGCAGCCGTTCGCCCAGGGCAAGGCGGCTCCGGCCGTCTGGCAGAACGGCGCCTATGTGCCGGGCGCGGTCAATGGTGTGGTGTTGAGCGACTCGCGCTATCTGTCGGCCAAGCAGTGGGGCCCGGTCATCGACGGCAAGGACGTCTTCGGTACGGCGGTGAGCTCTGCGTACGCCAAGGCGGGCTTCACCACCGTGTACATCGACGACTGGTACACGTACCACGCGGGCTCCGGTGAGGTGCACTGCGGCACCAATACGCTGCGGGACATGTCTCGGGCGTGGTGGAAGCGTTCCTGATCGCGCGGGTGTCGCCGACCCTGGATGGCGACCGTCAGCCGGCACGGCGATCCCGACCGCGACCCCGACCGCGATCCTGACCGCGCTCCTGACCGAATGACGATTCTCTGATCGCGGCCGCGGCCCCCACGCGCTCGATGGCGTGGGGGCCGCGGCACAGCGTCCGCCCATGGTCGCGGCCCCACGCAGTAACGATTCTCTTCGGCGGTGGGGTTCAGCGGTCCAAGGGAGGGGCGATTCGGCGCGTCACTTGGTCAGGGCAGCCTGGAGCTCATCGAGGATCTTGTCCGCTCCGGAGTATCCGATGCCCTGGATCCACAGCTCGTCCTGAACCGGGAAGACCTTTCCGCCCTTCACCGCCGCGAGGTTCTTCCACAGCGGTCCGCCCAGTACCTCGGTCGCCTTGGCCTTCTTGGGGTCACCGATGGTGGAGTGGAAGATGACATCGGCATCCGCCATATCGATCTTCTCGGGGCTCACATTGAGCATAAAGCCGTCCTCCGCCTGATCGGTGACGGCGGGACGGCCCAGACCGACATCGGTGAGGAGCGTGCCGATGTAGTTCTCCTTGCCGTAAATACGGATATCCGCGCCCTCAACAAAACGCACGATATTGACCTTGGTGGCGGCGGCCTTGTCCTTACCGCCCAAAGCCTTGGTGACCTCGGCGATATGCGCGGTGTACTCCGCCACCGTCTTCTTGGCCTCGGCGTCCTTGTTGAGCGCGCTCGCGTGGGTAAGGAAGTTCTCCTTCCACGGGAGGCCGGTGCTCTCGGTCAGCACGGTCGGGGCGATCGCCTTCAGCTCGGCGTACTTGTCGCCATGGCGGAGCTTGCTGCTGAGGATGAGATCGGGCTTCAGCGCCGCGACGGCCTCCAGGTTGGGGGCCGTCATCTCCCCGACCAGCTTGACGTCCTTCAGCTTGTCGGCCGGCAGATGCGCGGGAAATCCGGAGGCCGAGTCGGTACGGGTGGCCCCCACGGGCTTCACCCCGAGCGTGATCACGGAGTCCAGTTCGGCGGTGTCCAGGACAACGACCCGCTGCGGCTCGGCCGACACCTGCACATCGCCCATGACGGTCTTGACGGTACGGGTCTTCTGCGCGGCCGAGCCCTTCTCCTCGGCCTTGTCCGAGTCCGTCTCGGAGCCACAGGCGGTGAGGGCCAGGGTGCCCGCGACGGCGGCCGCCAGGGCAGCGGCGCGACGGCGCCGGGTGGGGTTGCTGATCATGAGAGGACCTTGCTCCTGATTCGGATACGGAGGGTGTGGATACAGGGGGTACGGATACGGAGGGTTCAGAAGGGTCAGCGGGTGGGGAGTCCGAGCAGGAGTCCCAGGGGTGAAGCGGGTCGGTCAGCGTCGGGGATCGGGAGCCTTGGCAGGGTCGGAGCGTGCGCCTCGGGCCCGCGGTGCGCCCGGCACCACCAGCGGGGAACCGGTCACCGGGTCCGGGACCACCACCGCCTCAAGGCCGAAGACCTCGCGTACGAGATCGGCGGTCACCACCGTCGCGGGCGGCCCCTCAGCGACGATCCGGCCCGCCTTCATGGCCACCAGATGGTCCGCGTAACGGGCGGCCTGGTTGAGATCGTGGAGTACGGCGACAACCGTGCGCCCCCGCTCGTCATTGAGCTGGCGCACCAGATCCAGCACTTCCACCTGGTGCGCGATGTCCAGGAAGGTGGTCGGCTCGTCGAGCAGCAGCAGTTCCGTCTCCTGTGCCAGGGCCATCGCGACCCAGACCCGTTGGCGCTGACCGCCGGAGAGTTCATCCACCGGTCGATCGGCGAGAGCGGTGACATCGGTTCGGGCCATCGCGTCCGTGACCGCCCGTTCGTCCTCCTCGGACCACTGCTGCCACCAGTGCTGATGCGGCTGCCGGCCCCGGGACACCAGATCCGCGACCGTGATCGAATCCGGGGCGACGGGTGTCTGGGGGAGCAGCCCGATCGACTGGGCGACCGTCTTGGTGGGGATGCGGGACAGCTCCCGACCGTCCAGGAGAACGGCGCCGCCCGCGGGCTTCATCAACCGTCCCAGCGCACGCAGGGTCGTGGACTTCCCACAGGCGTTGGGGCCGACGATCACGGTGACCTGTCCATCGGGGATGGTGAGGTCCAACCCCTCGACGACCGTGCGATCGTCGTAGGCGAGCGTCAGGTCTCGGGTGACCAGCCTGCTGGCACGATCTCCCCGACCATCGGCGGCCAGATCGCGGGCGGTCGCTGACGCTGTGGTTCCGGTGGTGTTCATGCCTTATGCCCTCCCCGCTGCGGTACGCCCGCGGACGATCAGCCAGATCAGATACGGCGCGCCGACCGCGGCCGTGAGCACTCCCACCGGAAGTTCCGTGGGAGCGAAGGCCCGACGCGACAGCAGATCCGCCAGGACCACCACGAACGCACCCACCAGCGCTGAACACAGCAGCGGGATCTGTGCGGTACGGGTCAACCGGCGAGCGGTCTGTGGAGCCAGCAGCGCCACGAAGTCCACCGGCCCTGCCGCACCCGTCGCCACCGAGGCCAGCACCACTCCGACACCGACCAGACCCAGGCGTACCCGTCCCAGCCGTACGCCGAGCGCGGTCGACGTCCCGTCGTCGAGGGATACGGTCCGCTGCGCCCGGGCCGCCCAGAGAACGGCGGGGATCAGGGCGAGCAGCACCCAGCCCAGTGGCTCCACCTCTTCCCAGCCCCGGCCGTTGAGGGAACCGGTCATCCAGATCTGGGCCTGCTGGGCGACATGCTGATCGCCTTTGGTGAGCACCAAGTGGGTGATCGAGCGCAGGGCCACGGCGAAGCCGATGCCGATGAGGACGAAGCGGGTGGCGTTGAGACCACCGCGCCAGGCGAAGAGGTACACCAGGACCGCCGCCACCAGTCCGCCCAGGACGGAGAAGTAGGGCAGCACGGCGTACGAGGTGATCCCGAAGGTCAGCCCGATGACGGTGACCGCGGTCGCGCCCTGGCTGATACCGATGATGTCGGGGCTGGCGAGCGGGTTGCGGGCCACGGTCTGGATGAGTGCGCCCGCAACGCCGAACGCGGCGCCCACCAGGAGTCCGACCACGAGTCGGGGCAGCCGCAGCGTGCCGACGACCAGTTCATCGGGGGAGGGGTGACCCAGCAGCACCCGTATGACCTCGGCCGGTGCGACCGTGCTCTCCCCCAGCGAGAGATACGCCACCGAGACCGCGATGAGCAGCAGCGTGAGGAAGGCCGCGACGACGGCCGAGCGGCGGTGCAGCAGAAAGGAGGCGTGTCGTCCGCAGCGGATGAGGGTGTAACCGGGCGGGCGGACACCGCGCTGCTGAGGGCGCTGCCCGGGCTGTGGGTGTCGCTCACTTCGGGGAGGCTGCCCGCCCGGTTGGTCGCCGGTGGGTGGGTGTTGGGGGGAGGTGGCGGCGGAGGTGCTCATGCGGGCACCTCCTTGCGCCGGACCAGGGCGACCAGGAACGGCACTCCGATCAGGGCGGTCATCACTCCGGCGGGTATCTCACCCGGTGGAAAAACGATCCTGCCGACCACATCGGCTCCCAGCAGCATCACGGGACCGATCAACGCGCCGAGCAACATCACCCGGCCATGGGCGGAACCGACGAGTCGACGAGCCATATGGGGCACGGCAAGGCCGATGAAGGCAAGCGGTCCGGCGACCGCGACGGCCGCGCCGGCCAGCAGGGTCGCCCCGGCGCCGCCGACGATCCGGACGGCGGCCACATTGCGACCGAGCCCCTTGGCCATGTCCTCACCCAGGGCCAGCGCGTCCAGTCCGCGGGCCACGGAGATCGCCAGCACCGCGCCCAGCAGCAGGAACGGCCAGATGCGGGTGACCACTTCGGCGTCCCGACCGGCGATGGCACCGACCTGCCAGAAGCGGAACTCATCCAAGGTGGCCGATCGGGTGGCCAGTACGCCCGTGGTCACCGAAGCCAACAGGGCGCTGATGGCGGCACCCGCCAGTGCGAGCTTCACCGGGGTGGCACCGCCGCGGCTGCTGTGGGCGACGGCGTACACGGCCACGGTCGCGAGTGCGGCACCGATCAGGGCGAACCAGATGTAGCCGAGCAGGGAGTGGATGCCGGCGAACGCGATGGCGAGGACAACACCCGCGGAAGCGCCCTGACTGATACCGAGAATGCCCGGGTCGGCGATCGGGTTGCGGGTCAACCCCTGTAGGACCGTGCCGGAGAGGGCAAGCGCGGCGCCGACCATCAGACCGATCAGGGTCCGGGGGACACGGAGATCCCGGACGACCTCACCGTCTTCCCCTCCACCACCGTGGAACACCGCGTCAAAGACCACCGACGGGGCGATCTGTCGGGCACCGATGGCGAGGCTCAGCAGCACGGCGACGGCAAGGGCGCACACCGCCGCGAGCACCACCGCGGCCGTCGCCGCACGGCGACGCGCCGGGCGGGGCGACGCCTTGGGGGACGGGCCTGCACCGGTCGGTGGGACGCCGACGGGTAGCGGTACTGCGGCTGGCATGTGGCACTCAATCGGCGGTCGGTGCGGCAAGTCCGGAGTCGAATCCACAACCTACGATTCGGCCACCTTTGAGTCCGCAAAGCTTAGTTAGGCTTACCTAACCATAGACGCCTCTTTTTTGGCCACTAGAACAAAAGCCGCACTCTCGACATCAAAATTGCATAACACAGCTAGTTCCCCTCCCTCCCTGGGCAGGGAGGGCCCAAGGCGCTGCCCAGGGCCCAGTTGGGAGCAGAAGACACCCGTGACCACCCCTTCTTCCCGCCTTGCCACCCGCACGTGACGCATCAGTTGGACGGCGCTTCATCGGGCGGTCTGGGGAGACGTTCGTGCAGGCCACGCGCGAGTTCCCGCCAGACGAGATTGGGCAGTGCGGGAAGGGCGTCGGACGGTGCGTAGATGAGGAGCGTCTCGATGAACGCCTCACTGAGATCGCTCGGAGAAGAGGCGAGGTGACGCAGCACCCATCCCACCCGCTCCGCCAACCTCTCGCTGGCGAGGGTCTTCTGCAAGGCGCAGAAAAGCCAACAGGCAACCTTGATCACCCGGTCCACGTGCGGCGGATCCCAAAGAGCCTGGCCCAAGGGGCCGATGCGCAACAGAAAACTTCGGTCGAGCAGCAGTTCACCGAGGGATTCGAGTTCGTCTTCCAGGCGCGGAACAGAGGCCAGTGTTTCAAGAACCAGGTTCTGAGCCTCGTACGACAAGGGCGTGTGGAGCACGGACAGCAGGTCCACATCGCTGAGCCGCTCCAGATCCTGTCGCACCTTCCTCTTGAGATCCTCCGCGGCATGGTCCCCGCCCGTCGCACAGTTGAGGTCGGTCACCACCTGGCGCAACTGCGCGTGGTCGACATTGACGCGGGTGCGACGTTTACCCCTTTTCCGTGGAAACGGATTGGAAAGGCCGAGTAGCGGACCCGGATCCACATGGAGCTGTTGGCTGTAGTGGCTCGGCGCCGGGCCGCTCGGCGGCGGAGGGGACTTCGGCTTCGGCGGCACGGCTCGGGGCTGTTCGTTGGAGCCGCTGGCCGGATCGTAGGTATTCGGGGGAGCGGTGGAGGACCCGGGGCGCTCGGGATTCACGGCGAGGTCAAAGCCCGAACCCGACGGGGGTGCTGGGAGGGATGTGGTGGGCGACGACGGGTTCGGTGCGTACTGACGGAAGTCGGCCTGCTGAGCTGGGGCATACGAAGGATGCTGGGCGTCGGTGGTCATCGAAGACGAAGCGGAGTTGGTGGTGTGGTGCCGATCGAGCGCGCTCGAAGCGGGTGCGGAGCCGCCCGCCAGCGAATCGGCGGCCCGGCCGGGCGAACCCGGGGCGCTCGCCGAGACGGAACCGGAGGAAGGGTAACCGGCAGTATCAGCGCCCCTCGACGTCAGACCGGTTGAAGCCGAGCGGGCTGACGCCGAGTCCCCAGAGACATACCCCGTGGATGCCAAGTCCCCAGAGACATACCCCGTGGATGCCGAGTCCCCGGAGACATACCCCGTGGACGTAGATTCACCTTGCGCAGGCCCCGCTTGCCCGGGCCCTTGTTGCGCCGCCCCCGTCGCCGGCACCTTCCTGGCGGACTCGGGTCCGAGAGGTGCCCCTCCTGTAGCAGTACCTCCCGTAGCAGTCCGTGCCGTAGCTGTCTGCGCCGTTGGTGTACGTCCGGAAGCTGCCCAGCCTGAAGCCGTGGATCCGGAAGTCGTGAATCCGGAAGCGCCCGGCCCACCAACCGGAGACCCGTCAACCGCAAACCCGTCAACCGGGGGCCCACCAGCCGCGGCGGACGCAGACACCGATCCCGAAGACGCGGGGTTCGAGGGGGCGGATGCCGAAGGGACGTCGGGCCTCGGCGCGCCCTGCCCGGCTACCGGCGCGGCGGCGGATCGGCGCGCGGGCGCATCGTGCGCGGGAGCGCCGGACCTGTTGGTCTGCCCTGCGACGGCTTCGGGCTCAGAGGACCGGGAGCCGGTGGGCGGGTGGGCGTCGGTGCCCGGCTGCACGCCTGATCCAGCTGATCCAGCTGATCCGGCCCACGCTGCCGCTGTCGTCCCCGTAGAAGACACCGCGGAGCCCGCTCCCGGCTCGCCACCACCCGACCACGCGGGGCCCAGGGAGTGTTCAGCCGCACCCGAACCCACCATCGGCGAGTCCCCCCGCCCGGACGCGGTGGCGTGGTGCCCCCGCGAGGTGGCAGAGCCGTCGTGGGAAGCACCATGGGCGGCCGGGGCACTCCGCCCCGGACCCGGGGCCCGGCCCCGCCCGGCGTCCCGGTCGTCCGGCCTGCCCCCGTGGGTTGCGCCCGCCGCGACGGACGGCGACCCGCCCGGGGCCGGGCCCTCCGGCCCTTGTTCCCGGCCGGGCGTCCGAGCGGCACGCTGCTGGGGTGGGGCCGAAGCCCGGTTCGCTGGGGCGCCGGACGAAAGACCTCGCAGGGCGCGGTCGATCGCCTCGTACCGTTCCGTCTCGTCCTCGATGCCGGCGAGCGGACCCATGAGCTGTTCCAGCGGGCGCCGATACTGCGAGCGCCCCTTGCCGGCTCCGGAGCCTCTCGCAGCGGTCTCGATGTAGTCGAGATAGTGGCGAACGAGCCGCTCGGCGAGTACCGCCGCGTGGTCGGAGCCCGGTTCGATCAGATCGATGCGGCGCAGCCGGACATCCTCCTCGTGGGAGGCACGCCAACTGGGAACGAAGGTCACCCGCAGCGGATGCGAGTCCACCGTGTCGTACGAGGCATAGGTCCAGCCCTCCCCGCCGAGGGTCCCCCCGAACACCTCACAGAGTCCGCGCAAGACCACCAGGGCCGGGTCGGGCACCTCGGTCAGGTCGTCGGACCTGGTGTCATCGAGTCCACGGTTGTGCGCTGATATCCGGCCCCCGGGGGTGCGCAGCAGTTGGGCGACCAGGCATTGCAGCGGTCGGGCGAGCGAGGACACGGCCGCGTCCAGTCGCGGAATGGCGTGGTTGGCCATCGCGTTGAGCACTTCGTAGGGGATGGACGGCAGCGGGCCGGACGCCTGGGTCCAGTTGCCCTCTCCCCAGGGCGAGGCCCCAAGGCCCAGACAGAAGCTCGCCGTGAGCAGCTTCGTGGGGCTGATCAGGGCGTGGCAGACCGTGCTGCCGCGCCCTTGGGCATCCGCCTTGGGGCTGCGCCGAACCAGCACCGCCCGGTCGTTCCAGATCGTCCGGACGATGCTGCGTCGATCACCTCGGCGCACCCGCAGGATGGGGCCGAGTTGTTCCGCCATCGCCCGGGCGTCCCGCTCTCCACAGGACTGGGCGACCGCGGTGAGACCGGCGCTGGAGCCGGCCCGGTTGCCCGCCCAGCGGAAAACCACCTGGTGGATCATGGCGTCGGCGCTGTCGTGCGGCTTGTTCACATCCCCACCGCTCCCGGCCCGTCGCCGCCCGCGTCGCCCAGCACTCCGCACATGGACAGGACCGACACCAGCGGTTCCAACACCCGCCGCGCACGGGTGCCATGGGGAAAGCTGTCCTTGTGGCCATGGCTGCCGGTGGCGGAGGCGAAGTGCAAGGTGCAGCGCAGCACTCCGTCGAACGGCTGCACCCAGGCGGCTCCGCAGTGGTGCCGGAGGAAGGCGTAGGCGTCGCGGCTCTCCGCACGGAACCGCCCGGCGGACAACCGGGCGGGCGGCGGCTCGGCGAGCCAGCGGTCAACCGGGGGTTCAAAGCGCAGCAGATCGGACTTGTTGATCACTACGGCGGCGGCAACACCGTGGTAGGGCCCGCTGCGCGGCAGTCGATCGAGGACGGTCTGAAAAGCCGGGTCACCGCCGGAGGTAAGCCCCAGTTCACCACGTAGCGGGTCAAGGTGGGGCAGTGCGACGGCTCGTAGCGGGTCGACCACGAAGATCAGCGCATCCACGCCGAGCATAAAGCGGAGCATGGCGTCGGTGCGGCGCAGGTCTTCGCCGCTGAGGTCGAAGAACGCCACCGGGCGGGTGTTGCCGTCCGGTCCGCTCAGCAGCAGGGCCGCCACGAAGGAGGCGAACGACTCGGGCGGGGTGTGCTCCAGCATCCGTCCCGAGCGCAGCCGGCTGACGTGTTCCTCGATGAAGAACCGGTGGTCCTGCGGGTTGACGGACTGCCAGGTGATTCCGTACCGCTCCAGCCCGCCGTCGGTGATCTCGGCGATCATCTGGGTGAGCAGATGGGTCTTGCCGGTCGCGGAGTCGCCGACCATGGCGACCGTCAGCGGGTCGCCATGGGTGAGATAGGGCGCGGGAATGTAGTGCGGGGGCACCCCGTCGGTGTTGCGGCAGCGCTGGTAGGCCGAGCGCAGGGTGTCGGCCCGCCGTAGGGGGCTGGTCTGGGTGGACAGGTCGAGGGGTTCGTACTGCTCCCGGTCATTGCGCACGGACAGGTGCCGCTCGTCGAAGACGATGGGCTCCAGGCAGTAGGGGCAGAGGGTCTCCCGGGCGGGGGCGTGACCCGGGGGTGGTGCGGAGGTCGTCATCGGTGCTGGTCTCCTCGGGAGCCACGGCCGGGGCCGTCAGGGGTGGTGCTGCCGCCGACGTGCCAGTCGTCCTGTTGTCTGCGGGCGGAGCGCCGACCCTTGGAGTCGGTGGGCCCGGGCGGGTAGTCCGGCGGGGCAGGACCGGTGCCCGTGTTGCGGCCGGCTCGTACCAGGGAGGCGTGCTTGCGCCCCATCGCCGCGTCGAAATCGCGACGGTAGGGCTCCAGCGGGTCGGGGAGCGCGGTGTTGAGCGCCTGGGTGTCGGCGCCGGGCATCAGCCGGTCGAGCAGTGCCGCGGCGGACGGGCGACCCGTGGCCAGGGGGGCGAAGACCGGGGTGAGGGTCTGGGCGAGGGAGCGGTGTCGGGCCAGATCGGGGGACGGGCCGTCGGCGCTGCCGGGTCGGCCGGTGACGATCTGGTGGAGCACCTGCCCCACGCTCCACAGCGCATCTCGCGCATCGGTCTCCCCCACTCCCGTGCGCTGCTCGGGCGAGGCGAAGGGCGGCACTCCGCAGGGGGTACGCGGTCGTCCGATCCGTGTGATGGAACCGAGGTCCCACAGCTGTGCGCCCTGTCCGTCCCAGCGCACGGCGGCCGGCACGATGCCCTGGTGCACCAGGCCCACGACCTCCATCAGCCGGACGGCAAGCACCAGATCGCGTTCGATGATCCGCTGGTCGCCGGTGGAAACCCCCTGGTTGAGCGCGGATACGGGTCGGCCACGGGGTGCGGCGTACAGAATGAACGGTTCGGGCGCGTTCATGTCATAGCCCACGGGCACCGGGAAGAGGCCCCTGAAGCGGGTCCCGCCGTAGCCGCAGTGGAGGGCCAGCGCGGCGGCCGTCTCCGCCTCCAGCAGGCTGTAGGCGATGTGGTTGCCGCTCTCCGAAGCGGGCAGCCGCACCTGGACGCCCTTCCACTCCTCGCTCTGCACCGGCCGGGCGAGTACCGGCGGGCGCACCAGCCGAGGCCGATCCGGACCGAGTTGGACGTGCAGGGTGTGGTGGACGCCCTGCGGGGTGACGAACGGCAGCTCATGGCGGGCCCGCGAGCCAGCACCCTGACCGCGCGAGCCGCCCTGGCCGTCCTGGCCCGAGCCGTTTCCTGGGGGCTCGGAGTAGACGTTCCCAGAACCACCGAAGAGCCGCTCCCCCGGTTCCTTACCGGTGTCATGGGCGCGTACGGAGTCAACCCCCGGCACCCGCTCCTGTGCGAAGGGGGCGCGATGGCCGGTTCCCATGGCCTCGCCGTGATACGCCCCGGACTGCTGGTCATTCACCATGACGAGCCCCCTCGATATCGCTCTTCCGGCTGGTCCTGGGCGACTTCATCGGCCCTTGTCCACACCGTCTGCACTGTCCCCGACCGCAGCGGGGTGAGTTCGAGGACACCCACGAAACGGCCGGAAGACATCCACACCGCGTCATCGAGCGCCGCCTCCCCGTCGCCACCGAGCCGCCCCGAACGATCGGACTCCAGTACCGGCCGAACGGCGGCGGGGGCGAACCTCAGCAGCCGTGCGGCGGTGGGGTCCCGGCTGAGCAAGGCCAGTTGGGCCGGTGAGCACAGGGGCCGAAGCCGCCGCCCGGCGGACTCCGGAACCAGCGCCTCCCACACCCGGTGCGGGCCGACCCCCAGCAGCGCCATCGAATCGCCACGACTCCGGTCACGGCGGGCGAACACCGGCGCGGGCAGCACGCCGTTGCGGTGCAGTTGGCGATGGACCGCGTCGATACCCCGTCGCACGGCCTCATCGGCGGTGGCCGGGTGGCCGTTCGCGGCGGCGGGCACACCGTGGTCGACAGCGCCCCAGTGGCGGCGCAGTGCGTCGGCGGTCGCGTCCGCGAGATCGCCGAGCAGGGTTCGTTCCAGTTCCGGACCGCCCTCGCCGCCGCCTTGGTCGAGCCAGGGCGGTGAGCAGCCGTCGGCATACGCGGCCCCCTCCTCATGGGTCGGGAAGGCGCCGCTGGGTGCCGCGTTCCGGCGTTGGCCGGGCACACCGCTGGTCGCGGCTTCGGACGGGTCGCCGGGCCAGGGCTCATCGGGCCACGCGTCGTCACCGTCCCAGCCCTGGAGGTCCCAGCCCTCCGCGCCCCAACGGTCTTCGGTGCCCGGCGCACCGGTCTCGCCCCACTCGTCCTGAGCGCTCGGATCCTGCGACGCTCCCACGGCGCCGAGTCGAACGGCCGAGCGCAGCGCGCCCGCCAGGGCTCGGGCACCATCAGCGGTACGGGTCCGCTCGGCGGCGGCCCACCACTGCTGGCGCACGATGTCGACGACCAGCCGGTCCACGCTCTCCAGCCCCTCGCCGATCCGCTCGACGCAGGTGCCCTCCCACCAGTCGTCCACGGCCCGCGCCCACCGTACGGCGATCAGCAGCACCGACCACAGGGTGGCCAGCAACAGGGTGGTGAAGCCCAACCAGGAGGGTGGCTGGACGGTGTGGCCGAGTGCCCAGCCGCCCGCCGTACCGAGGGCGGCGGCGGTCGACTGGGCGAAGGCGGCCGTCGCCACAGGCCCACCGCGGGAGCGATTGGGCCGAGCCCGGACGGCCAGTAGCTGCCCGCCGAAGAGGATCGCCAGCGGGAACAGGGTCAGCACAGTGCCGGGCCAGGGCCAGATCGAGCCCAGTAGTGACAGCACGGCCACCGAGGCGACCGAACCCGGTCGGGCACGGGCCAGGCGGAAGGCGTTCGCGACCGTGACCGCGGCCGCCTCCGGGCTGGGCTGCTCCAACTCCGCGATCTTGCCGTCCGCGGGCAGTGGAGCGATCTGCTCGGAGAGCGCGGTGAGCCGTTCGGCGACCGTGTGGAGATCGAGCCCGTCGTCCAACATGCCCAGCGCGAACCGGTTGACCTCCTCCTCGACCTGGTCGGTCGTGCCCTGACCTCCATAGCGCTGACCCGCGCCCGCGCGGCCACGGCCGTCTTCGGCCGGCGGTACGGCGATACCCACCTCGGCCAGGATCGCCTGGGCGTCACCGGGCGGGATGCTGGGCGCCGCGCTGTCCCGCAGCGCTCGGGCCACCAGACTCCGGTATCCGCGCAACTGCTGGGCCGAATCCTCGATCGCCTGCGCCAGTTGCCGCGCCGAGCGCCGCCCCACGAGGATTCCGACGGGACGAGCCAGCTCGGAATGGAACTGCCTGGCCCGCAGTAAGGCCTCCGCACAGGCACGGTGCAGCCGTTCGGCGGTGCCACCGTGGACATGGATGCGATCCAGTGCGGGACGGGGCCCCTCGCCGGCGAGTTCGGCCAGCCGGGCGGGCAGGTTCTGCGCCCGCAACGGGGGGACGGCGGTGCCCGGCTCACCGGTGAAGCGGGTGAGCGCGCCGAGCCAGGCCCGCTCCAACGCGGGCGCGGCGAGATCGTGCTCCAGCGCGCGTAGCGCCGGAGCCGCCGTGGCCGAGGGGCAGCGCTGGAGGGAGCCGAGGACGCGGTCGAACAGTTCGCGCTTGCGCAGCAGATCGACCAGGATGCCGAGCGCGGCGGCCCGTGCGGTGTCGGACGCACCACCGCCCGGGCCCGTGGTGTCACCGGCGAGCGGGTCGGCGGTCCACAACACCCCCACCGCCGTGGAGCGCAGGGCGGACACCAGCCGGAGCCTGCTGGCCGGCGGGTTCTGCGGATCGGCCTCCCGCGGAGGCTCGCCATCCGGCTGCTGTCCCTCAGGAGGTGTCTCCAACTCACCGACGGCCAGGCACAGCACCTGGATCGTGCCGAGGGTGGGATATCCCATGACGAGTTCATAGGCCTCGGCGTGGGTGGTCAGCCCCTCGGGGGTGTCCACCAGGAGGAAGCGCAGATTCTGCTCCGGGACCGCAGCGCCCTCCTGGCGCCACTGCCCGGCCACCAGGTCCCGCAACCGAACCTGGTCGAGGGGGCGTTCCCGCTCCGAACGGAAGTCGAGCACGACAACGACGGACCCGCTCACTCGGGGTCTCCGTCCCAGACGCCACGGCCCTTGCCGTCGGTGTCCCGGTCGCCGTCCCACTCCGCTTCACCATCGCTGTCGGCGAGCCCCCAGGGGACGGGCGACTCACCACCGGGCCAGCCGGACTCCTGCGGGGGCACATCCGGATAGGGGGCGTACTGCGGTTCGGGGGTGGCCTGGTCGGGGATGAACGCGGCGGATGCGACCCGCCCGGCGGTGGGTGCGGTCGGCGCGGTCACCGGGCCATCGTCGACGCCGGCGCGGGGAGCGGACCGGTCGCTGCCCGCCCGGGGCGCTCGGGGTGGCTCGGCGGCATCGGCCCGCTGCCCAGGGGGATGCTCGGCCCGTCCCGGGGCGGGCCCGGGGCGCTGCGCGCTCTGAGTGGGCTCGGTGGGTGGCCGACCATGTCCGGCCCGCGGTGGAACGGGCCAACTCTGGTCGGGACCGTGCTGCTGGCCCCCGGTGTGCGGGGCGGCACCGTCATCGAACCTCTCCGACTCGTGCCGCCGGGTCACCCGCTCGGATTCGTGACGTCCGCCCGGTCCCTCCTGGCCCCTGTCCGAGGTCGCCCCAGTTCGGTGGTACCCCTGGTCGGCTCCCTCTGGTCCTTGCCCTCCCGGCGCGGATTCCGTACGCCGATACGCTCCTGGAGCCGCCTGATCAAAGCCGCGGTCCGCACCGGGCTCGTCATCGGGCCAGGTCCTGGGCCTGCCGACCGCTGGGCCGGGTGCGGACGGGGGACGGCCAGCGGTGCCTGAGGACGGGCGCGGCCCCTGACGGTCCTGGCCCTGGCGCGGCACATCGGCACCGTACCGCCGGCTGTCATAGGGGTCGCCCGACGGCTGGACATACCGATCACCGTCGGATGGGCCGCCCTGGCGGGGATCACCGTAGGGTTCGGCGCGATCCTCGTAACCGCGGTCAGCCGGCTCGTCATAGCGCCGATTGCCGCCAACGTCTCCACGGCCTCCCGGCTCCGCGTACCGGTCACCGCGCGAGGGGTCCCCAGGGCGGTCACCACTCGGTCGGCCGCCCTGATACTGCTGCCCGTTGGTCCGGGCGTCGGGCTCCGAGGTCCAGCCCTGGTCCCAGCTCTCCTCCCGGCCACGGCCCCGACCCGGTTCGGGGCGGGCCCCGGGGCCATCGGCGCGGCGGACCGGGGTGTGGTGATCGCGTACCCACTCCTCCAGCAGACGCAGATTGGGCTGCACCGGATTCTTGCCCTCGGGGAAGGGCACCTCCAGCGCCCCGGCCAAGGTCTCCTCCCAGAACTGGCGCCGTGGGCGCACCCATTCGGCGACCCGGTCCCCGTACTGGTGCTCACGCTCATCGAGCAGTCGCAGTTGACGCGGCGCGATCTCATTGACGAATCGCCGGTAGAGCTCCGAGGGCTTACTGCCCGATGTCGTCAGATCGCGCGGGAGGACCCTCATCAACTCCCGGCAGTAGTCCTCCACGATGGACCCGTCGCCATCCCCGTCACCGTCGCTCAGCAGCGCCCAGCGCTCATAGGCCCGCAGCAGGCTCGCCCAACTGGAGATCTCATCGTGGTGCTCGTCGAGCTGCAACGTCATGGCCGGCACATCGCCACCCAACCGAGCGTGCAGCCGGATGCGGACCTTGCTGGGCGACGCCGGATCGCCGAGGCAGTCGACCTGCCCGTTCCACATGGCACAGAGCAGCCGGTGCAGGATGTGCTCCCGGTCCTCTTCGGTGCTGGCCAGCCAGTCGTCCTGATAGCCGAGGCGCTGCCGCCACCGGAGCAGGTCGTCATCGCGCTGGTCGTCCTGTGCGCGGGCCCACTGGCGCAGCACCCCGCGGGCCTCGGGCACCTCGGTCACACTCATCTCGCTGCGGAAGAGCACCACCGTGATCGTGTCCGAGTCCACGCTGCGGCACTCGATCGTGCGCTGGCTGTCGCGCGGCAGGTGCAGCGCCCGCTTGAGATAGGTCTCGGCCGCATCCTTGCTGTGTGCCTGCGGATAGGTGATGAGCACCTTGAGCGGACCGCTGCCCTCCGGCGTGAATCCGGCCGGCAGCAGACCGGCGACCTTGAACTGGAACTGCCGCAAGGCGCCGGAACTGACCTGCTCCGTCGCCTTGACGTCGCCGGCGGCCGCCGAGAGCAGCGTGCCCAGGCTCGGCATCAAGGGCCGGGACTGCTGCTGGCGCCCGCTCTCCGCGAAGAGCTTCTGGACCCGCTCCTTCAGTACGCCCTTGATGGCGGCGACGGCTGCGGCCGGGTTGCGGCGACCGTCCGAGAACGTGGCCTGCCAGCGTTCACTGCTCACGAGCGTGAGCAGCAGCGTGGTCTCGTCATCGGTTCCGCGCAGGATCTCGCTCTCGATCAGACGCTCCATCAGATCTTCGTAGAAGTCGCCGAGGCTGGCCTGCGGGGGGAGGAAGTAGGAGACACCGGTGCGATCGTCGTAGAGCTCCTTGACCTTTGCCGCGTCCGTGCTGCGTTCCTCCTCGACGGCCTTGCGGAATGCGTCCATGAGTTGGCCGAGGTCATGCTGAAGATCGTTGGCGGCGGGCCGCCAGCGAGGCTCCTGCTCGTTCCAGGCGTGATGCCAGACGGCCCGGGCACTCAGCTCGTACCAGCGGTTCTGGTCCTGGAGAACGGCGGCCACTTCGTCATCGGCCCAGCGGGGGCGGGAAAGACCGCCGACCCGGCCGCGGATGCGCGGCACGATGGGCGGCTGGACGGCACCGCTCTCCAGTCCCGCGGGTGCCTGGCGGCGGTTCTCCAGTACGCCGAGGAAACCGAGGACCGCCACCGGGTCCTGGTCCTCCGGAAGCCCCTTGACGACCCCTTCGAGCTGGAACAGATCGATATCGCGCAGCATCCGCTCGGCGGCGGCCCGTGGGTCGAAGGACTCGGCGAGGCCGATCATCTTGCGGCCGACCCGGCGTTCGAGGTCCTTGAGCTGCCGCCGCATCGCCTCCAACCGTTCCCGCAGGGCCTGTTCGATATCGCTGCTGCCCTTGGGCACCGTCGACGGCTCCGGTACGGGAATGGCCTCCCGCCGCCAGAGGTCGCCCAGACCCGAGGCCTCGAACATCTGACGCACCAGCGGAGCGTTCTCCGTGTTGCGGGGCAGCCGGCGATCGAGCAGCCGGGGCACCGCCCGGGCGAGCATCCGCGCGGAGACCAGCTCGGCGAGCTCATCGAGCGGGGCGGTCATCGAGGCGACCAGGCTGGTGGAGACCCCCCGATGGCCGATGCCACTGGCGGCCCGGGTACGCCGGGTGACACCCCGGTTGATGAAGTTGGCGGCGAACGTCTGATAGTCGTCATCCGCGTGGACGGGACCCTCACGCAGTTCGGTGCCGATCAGCGACATCACCAGCGAGACCATGGAACGCCGCAGGTCATCGGGCCGGATTCCGGCGGTGAGACTGAAGAGGAACGCGGTCGGTACGGTGCCGTTGTCCAGCCGGATCGGGTGCATCTCGGGGTAGCGGATGCGCAGGGCGTTCAGCTGCTCGGTCGCCCCGAGATCGGACTCGGCGTCCGGCACGTTCTGCCGGTCGACCAGCCGGAACAGGTCCACCACGGCCCGGGCCGCGTTCAACTTGGCGGCGCGCCCACCGCCGTTCCCCTCGGGGAAGGCCGAGGGCATCACGACCAGCGGATAGATCCGGGCGCCGGTGAAGTTCTTGTCCTTGAACGTCTGGCCGATGAGGTGGAGATAGTCCAGGAAGATGCCGGTCCCGGTGCCACCGGCCACGGAGAAGGCGACAAAGACATCGCAGCCGCTGATCGGGCCGCCCTCCAGCTCCTCCAGCTCACTGCCGGACCGGCTGATGATGTCGATCGCGTCGCGCAGCGGCTCCACCACCGGCCCGGTGCCGTTGCGCAGGGTGCCGAAGAGCGCGGCCCGGCCGACCGTGGGCCACTGACCCGCGCCATTGCGCAGCGGCACGACCTTGGGTTCGCCCTCACGCGGCGGCAGCCAGTCGGAGACCTCGTCGCGGAGTACGGCGCGCAACATCCGGGTCACGTCAGGAGAGCTGGTGTAGCTGGCGGGCAGCAGATCGTGGGTGGCGCGTGCGGTACGGGCGTAGGCGTCGCGCGTGGTGCGGTCGGCGCTCATATGGGGCAGCCGGGCGAGCTCGGACTCGCTGTAGTCGGCGTAGACGAACTGGAGGCAGTCGGGCAGCTGATGGCGCTTGCGCTGACTTCCCGTGGTGAGCGCGTTCCCGTCAGGTCCGCACAGTTCGGCGCGCAACCGCCGTTCCAGTTCGGCGCCGACGAGTCCGCCGGTGCCGCCCAGGCCGACGAACAGCATCGGCTGGAAGATCCTCATGATTTCTTCTCTCCGCGAGGGCCGGAGCACCCGGCCGGTTGTGGGTGAGGGATTGAGCGGTGCGTACGCGCGTGGGGG
>NZ_JAMQAW010000009.1:0-22817 GCF_023701525.1 Streptomyces albipurpureus | reverse complement strand
GCCCAGCGGGTCAGAGGTCGGGGTGTGGGGACGAGCCTCCGGTGGGCGGCGGCGTCGGGCCGCCGGACGCGTTCGGATAGCCGGACCCGGAGGTGCCGCCCGCGTTCGGATAGCCGGAACCGAAGGTGCCGCCCTGGCCGCTTGAACGCCCGCTCCGACCGCGGCCACCCAACCCGTCCAGCAGCCGCACCAGTCGACGCAGCACACCGCCGTCCCGTGCACCCCGGCCGGCACCGGGCTCAATGCGCAGTTCCACCAGGCTGCCGGGCAGCGTCACCGATGACCCGAGCCGTACCGACTCCTCAGCCCGCCCCGGCATCCGGACCAATCCACCCCGGGGACCGCGCCGCAACTGGTAGTTCCCATTGGTGGGCCGTGGTTCAAGACGGGGGTCGTCGCTGTCCTCGTCCACCACCTCGAAGCGGTACGGAACCACTCCGCCGGTGCTGACGGGCAGCGAACTCCCCTCGCGATGGCCACCGCCGTGGGGGACCAGCAGCCTGAGCACCAGCCCGGTGGGATCGGCGCGCAGCCGACGGGCGCGCAGCGCCCAGATCCCGTACGCGATCAGACAGGCGAGCAGGATCGCCCCGGGCACGATGACCCACCAGTACGCGTCCCACATCCGCTCCAGCCAGGACGGTACCGGCACCACCTCCAGGGTGACGAGGTCGGCGTGGAGCACCTGCCCGTCCGCTGTGGTGTCGGTGACCTGGATCTTCCCGGCCAGCCGGCGCGGATCGGTGTCGGTGCCCACCCGGAGGGTGCCGTACTCGGTGATGGATTCACCGGGCTTCAGGGTGAACTCGCGCGGCGAAAGGGTCAGATCGCCGGGAGCGGCGTCCTCGATGTCGACGCTCAGCACGCGTTCGGTGCTGGACTGGTTCTCCGCCTTGAGGATGAAACGCGTGCCCTTCCCCGGGTGCACGGTGGCATCGGAGACCTGGACTTCGGCCCGGACCTCGTCGTTGACACCCGCGATACGGGTGGGGAACGGCCGATGGTCGGCGGACAGCCCGACCGCACCGAGCACACCCACCACCTTCAGCGCTCCGCTGGCGGTCTGGGGGACGGTGACCTTGCCGGCGAAGACACCGCCCTCCTTGTCCTCGGCGAGCGGGATGGGCACGGGCTTGAAGCCGTCACCGGTCAGGCTGGCCGACACCCGCAGCCGGTCCAGGTCCTCACGGTTGGTGATCGCCTCATGGTCACGGGTCTGCAGCCGCAGCCTGACGACCGCGCTCTCGCCGGGACGCGGGGATGTGGGCTTCATGGTGATGGAGGAGCGCAGCGCCCCACGCCACTGGACACCCACGCTGGCGAGCTTGTCGCGGTGCCCCTCGGGGGCATCGAGACGCACGGTCCAAGTCCCCGGCCTGGGGTCGGTGATCCGCAGCGCCTCCACGTTCTTACCGGCGCCGGTGAGGTGGAAGGTCGATCCGTCGCGGTCCTTGCCCGGCTCCACCTTCTTGCCGCGCGGATCGATGTAGGTGACGGTGACCTTGGGGTCCCCCTTGGACACCACGACGCTGGCGAGCGTCGCGAGCGGCGAGATCCGCAGCTTGATGTCGCCCGGCGAGGTGCCCTTGATCGGCTTGTCCGAGACCAGGCAGCGGGCCCCGGCGAACGCCGCCTGGAGCGCGT
Source organism: Streptomyces albipurpureus (assembly GCF_023701525.1). GTDB lineage: Bacteria > Actinomycetota > Actinomycetes > Streptomycetales > Streptomycetaceae > Streptomyces > Streptomyces albipurpureus. The sequence goes on along the minus strand of NZ_JAMQAW010000009.1, from coordinate 21,173 downwards.
CGCCGACCGCCTCGGCGGTCTTCACCGTCTTGGCCTTCGGCTTGGCCTGCGGCAGGTTGTCGCAGGAGCCCTGGTAGGCACCGACGGCCATCTTCTGGAGGGCGGTGTCATCCGCCTTGCCGAAACCGAGCGGCCAGATCTGTACCTTGGCCGCCCGGGCCTCCGCCAGCGCCTCCTTCAGTTCGCGCTCGCCGTTCGCCTTACGGTCCTTGGCATCGCCGTAGATCGGGCTGTCCTCGACATCGAGGAGTCCGTCGGTGAGCAGGAAGAGGACCCTGGGCATCTTGGGGTCGCCCTCGGACAGCCGGTCCACCGCCTGACGGATGGCGGACGGGAAGTCGGTACCCGTGCCTTCGTTCTTCTCCCGGCGCTTGAGTTGACCGATGCAGTCGCTGAGCTTCTCGCGGGCCACCCCGCTGAGGGTGGCGGCCGGGCAGACCTCGTCCACCGGTGACTGCCGGTCGTTGTCGGCACTGGCGAAACCGAGGACCGTCATCCGGGACCGGTCCGATATCTCACCGACCACGATCCGCTCGGCGGCGTCCCGCTCCCGCTCCACGTCCTGCTGGGAAAGACTGCCCGACGCGTCCACGACGATCGCGGCGTCGACCGGGTCCTGGATCTCCGCACGGGCCGGCGCGGCCGCACCGAACGCGCTCTTCCCCTCTTCAGGCCCCACTCCGGCACCTGCCACCAAGGAGAGGGACACCGCGGCCAGCAGTAGGGCCGTCAGGAGCGTGCCGCCGCTCGACGTTCGGCGGTGCCTACCTCGCACCGCGGTAAGCCGGCCGGGGCGGTCCCCGCTCCGGTCAGGGTCCGGACGGCCCAGGGGATCGGCCGCACGGGGTCGTGCCGCCGGGTAACCGAGTGACTGGCCGGGGATGTTGGTGGTGGCGTGCTCGGACCGGCTGCCACCGGCCCGCTCCGGCTCTCCGCCTCCGTCCCCAGCCCGATGCCCGGACTCTTGCCTGGACCTGTGCTCTGACTCTCGCTCAGACCCCTGCCCGGACTTTCGCCCGGACTCTCGCTCGCCCCCGTGCTCTGACTCTCGCTCGGCCCCCTGTCCGGACTTTTGCCCGGACTCTCGCCCGGCCCCCTGCCCCGCGATGTCCGGCGGCGTCTGGTTGGCCGCGCAACCCAGGACGGGCCGCCCAGCGGAATCCCCCGTATCGATCCCGCTGAGCGACCCTGCTCGGCCCCCCGGCTGGTGGTTCGTCTGCGGCCCCGGATCGCGTCCTGTCGGCGCTGGTGCGCCGCGGGCTGTGCGGCGCTGGTCGCCGCTCGGGTTGGTGCTCACGTCTTCACCCCGTCTTTCTCCCCTGCAAACCGCTTGTACTCGTTCATGCCGTTCCGGGCTGTCCCGCTGCTCGTCTTCGGCCCGTTCAGGTCGTTCGCGTCTCGTCTTCGGCCCGCGTGGGGGACTCCCGCGCCTCGTTGTTCACCCGGTTCGGGGCGTTCGGATCGCGCCGTCAGACCGCCAGCAGTCCGGCCGTCGCCCCCACCACCCCCAGGAACAGCCAACTCACACCCCAGCGGATGCAGCGGTACTTCCGCGCGAGAATGCTGCTGAGGTCGACTGTCTGAGTGACCAACCAGGCGGCCGGCTCAACACCCGCCGCCGTGACCGCGGCCAGGACCCCCGCGGCCCCCGACTCCCGGTGGATCTCCAGCACATCGGCGTAGAAGGTGATGCCGGGCCCGTCCCGTTCAGTTCGACAGCGCGGGAGTATCGCCCGAACGAGTGACACGGCCCCGAACATCCATACGAGGCCGCCCAGCGCCAGCAGCGCCACGCCCACGGTTGACGGTCGATCCGGCAACCGAGCACTGCTCACCACCAGCGCGGGTAGCGCGAGGACAAAGGAGAGCAGCACCGATGCCTTGGTGTCGGCACGGGCCAGGTCTTCCCGTACGAAGGTGAGCAGTCGGCTCGCCGCATAGCCCGTGCCGTTGCCCTCGACGGTGTCCACGAGCGTGGGAACAGTCATCCGCGCCCCTCCTCACCGTCGGAAACCGACCAGTAGTCGGAGCCACGCCCTTGCCGGCCTTCGGACCTCCGGGGGTCGGACTGCCGGCCTCCGGACTGCCGGGGGTCCGCGTCCCGGGGCTCAGCGTCCCGGTACCGGTCCGCCCGCGCGGACCGGTACCGCTCGTCCCGATCCCCGTCGTCGTGGGATCGATCGCCACCGGATGGATAGTCCCGACCCCGGTCATCACGGCCCCGGTCATCACGGGACCAGTTGTCACGGCCCCGGTCATCACGAGACCGGCCACCGTGAGGCCGGTCGTCCCAGCCCGACTCGGTACGCGGTCGATCCGTAGATGGGCGGTCTGCCCGGGGGCGCTCAGCACCGGACCTGCCGTTGCCTGACCGGTCATCCCAGCGCCGATCGCCATCGGGTGGGTCCGTGCGTGATCGATCCGCACGGGGCCGGTGGCCGCGCGACCGCTCGTCACCGCCGCGCTCGTCGCGGAGCCCGTCCTGGTAGGACCGGCCTGACGGCGGCCGGTCCCACTCCCCGCCGCCATCCGTCGCTTCGCGGCGGACGCTGTCACTCCGGGCGGGATCGCCGTTGGTCCAGGAAGCGCCGTCCCGCTCGTCCCGGGACCAGGAGTCCCCGCCCCGCTCGTTCTGCGCCTGAGCCCTACGGGGAGCCCCGTGGTCAAACCGGTTGCTGGTGGCCCGCTCCTCCCGGTCCCGGTAGTGCCGGCCCTCCCCCGGCCAGTCAGGGGGCGACCGGTCCTCCCGCTCCTGGTCGTCCCACTCCCGCTCCCCTGCATCGCGGCCCGGACCCGATCGCCCCCCAGCGCCCACCCGGTCGTCCCCCGACCGGCCGTCCCCCGACCGGCCATGACGCGACTGGCCGCCCGCCGACGATCCACCCCGGCCCGGCTCGTCTCCCGGCGAGTCCTCATCTGCCCACAGGTCGCGCGGCGGGCGTGAGCGCCCCTGACCGCGGCCGCTCGACTCCGGGGCGGAGTCCGAGCCCGAGGCCCTGCGGGCTCCAGCACCCCCGGCCGCGAGCCCGCCCTCGTACTCATCCACCCAGGAGCCGTCATTCCACACCCGGCCCTCCCGCGCCTGCCCCCGACCGGAGCCGCTGCCCGTTCCGGGCCAGTCCTGCTCAGAACCGCCGGCGGCATCCCGGGTGCCCGACGCGGCAGCGCTCCCGGCGCCGTGTCCGGACGGAGCCGCGGGTAGGGAGAGCCGGGGTGGCGGGGAAGCGGGCGGCAGCGCCCGCTCCGCGAGGGCCTGGTACTGGGGATCGGCGGACTGCCCGGTGAGAATCAGCGAACGCAAGTGGGCTTCCAGCTCCGGGCTGGTGATCCGGTCCTGCTCCAACATCCGGATGAAGAAGTCCCGGGTATCGCTGCGTCCTTGGGAATCGTCCTCCCGCATCATCTTGATGACGTCGTTGACGTCGTCCTTGGTGCCGGACGCCATCAGATACGCGAGTCGATCGGACGCGGACCCTCCGGCCAGCCGGGAGTACGCGGCGAACCGTCGGGCGACCCGCTGCTCCTCGCCCTCGTCCGTACGTGCCTCCGCGACCTGGCTCAGGATCACCTCATCGGTGCCGACTCCGACGAACAGTTCCGCGGTGAGCCCCACGTCGCTGCCGAGGTTGCGCCAGCGCCCCGCCCTGATATCGGCTCGGATCGCTTGGTTGGCCTCCTGGGCGTCCCGTACGGAGAACCGCTCGGACACCTCCCGCAGCCGGTGCACGATCTCCTCGCCGAGATCCCGCTCCACACTGGACAGGCGATTCACCACCACGCGCTCGTAGTCCGTCACCTGCCAGCGCAGAGTGACCTTGGTGAGGAAGAAGGTGGCCGCCCCGGCCGCGGGCAACTGCACCTCGAAGGAGGTGATATGGCGTCCGCACGCCACCTGGCAGACGCTGAGCGGACGCGCGAACATGCGCCGTTCCCGCACATGATGGGTACCGTTCACGGTGAAGACGGTGCAGCCGCCGCCCTCGTAGAAGACCACCGAGGCGGACTGGGCGCCCCCGTCGTGGCGGAACGACCAGCCGCTGAGTCGCCGCTCGCCCAGAAAGGGGCCGGCGATGTTCTCCGGGACGACGAGTCCCTCTTCCTCCGGGTTGCCGGTCAACTCCGCTCCTCCCTCGGGCCGGGCAGTCCGGCTCCCACTACGTCCCGCACATGGCCCGCGAAGGCTTCGGTCATCGGCTCGTCAGGCGCCTCGACCATGGTCTTGAGCAGCCACAACAGCCGTTCCCAGTCCCGTCGCTGACGCATCAGCCGGGGCAGGAACCACAGCAGTGCCCGCAGGATCTCCCCGGGCACCGGGTCCAGTCCCGACGCCCCCGCGGCCTCCAAGTCCTCGAAGGCGTACGTTCGAATCCGGCGGTCGGGCCCGGGAAGCACGGCGTCCTCCTCGGCCACCCGCAGCCACTCCCGTACCGCGTCCAGGGCGCTTTCACTCGACAGATGGCTGTCGAGTGCCCGCCACACCAGCTCGGCCAGCGGGGTGTCGGCCTCGGGTACGGCCACGGCGACGGCGATCGCCAGTGGCCAGTGGGCGCGTAGCCCCAGCTCCCGATCGGTGATCTCGGTCGATGCCTGCGGGGAGTGCGGCGTTTCCGACCGCCACCGGGCGGAGGGAGAACGTCGGTTCGGCCGGATGACGGGTGGCAACCGGTTCGCTCGCAGCGCGGTGGCGGACCGCTCGGCACCTGCGGAGCCGCTCCCGGAAGAGCGGTCGTCCCCCTCCGCCGGAGCGGCTGCCGCCGTCTCCGGCTCCCACAGTTCATCGGTACGGGCCCAGGCGAGGCGAAGGGCGCTGAGCAGTGCGAGATCGCGGTACTCACCGGTGAGCTCCGCCGCCCACTGGTTCAGCTCGGTGAGCACTTCGGCGGCCCGGCTACCGGAGGCCAGTCTCGCCAGGGAGAAGGACGCGACCTGGAGGAGCCTGCCCTCATCGCGGCTGCCGATCTCCCCGAGCAGGTCCACGGCGTATCGGGTGTCCTGCTCGGTCCTTCCGTAGCCGAGGACGACGGCCGCCGTCCAGCGCAGCTCCGGCTCCGCCGCGTCCGCCCAGTCCCGTACGACCACCCGCACAGCGGCGCGATGCGGGTCACGGGCGCCCATCTGGTCCAGGGCGGTGGCCGCGAAGAAGCGGCGACGGGGAGCGTCGGCGGCGGCGAGCGGACGGATGAGTTCAAGGAATCCATAGCCCACATCGGCCGCGCAGAGCTCACCGGCGACCACCGCGGCCCGGGTCCACACCTGGGGACGTGGGTCGTCGGCCAAGGTGCGCAGCCAGCGCACCAGGGGTGCCCGGGCCGAGTGATGCCGTTCCCAGACCTCGGCGAGTACGGCGCCCGCCAGCGCCTCGCCCCGGTAGGCGACGGTGCGCACGGGCAGCGGCACCCCACCGAATGTGTCGTCCTCGTCGACCGCCAGATCCGCCCTGCAGGCGGCCAGCAGCCCTTCCAGGTTCTCCATGAACACGGGGCGTCCGGGCGCCCGGGCCGGATCGCGCGCCTGTAAGAGTTCCCAGGCCAGCAGATCGGCCGCGTCGGCGACCGCACTGAACGCCTCACCGTCCAGCACCGCGAGCGCCACCCGGAACGCCATCTCGCGCAGCAGGCTGTCCATGCCGTCCGCCGACTGCTCGCCAGCCCGCCCCGACTCATCGCCGGGTACCGGCCCACGGGCTCCCGCCCGGCCGGTGAACCACTCCCTCGCCTGGAGCCGGGCCACCTCCCCGCACGAGCTGAGCAGCCGCTCCCGGCTGAGCCCGCCGGCGAGATGCTTGACCAGGAGCCGGGCGACGTACTCCGCCTCCCCGGGCCGCAGCGCGTCCAGCCGAATCCCCAACGCCTGCTGGAACAGGCTGTGATCGAGGATCTGGTTGCCGGCTTCCAGCGCACCGGTGTCGATGACGCCCGCGTCCCGGGACAGTCCCCACTCCAGATGCCAGGACAGCAGCTCACGGGCGGGAGCGGGTGGACACTGACGGCCGTATCGACCCGTCAGCAGCCCACCGCCGGGGGAGGAGGGTGAGGCCACCAGCACGGCGAAGGCGGCCCGCTCGGCCAGCGCCGCGGACAGGGCGTCGAGATGCAACTCCTGCGGAACCGGCCAGTCGCCGGCCTCCTCCGGCAGTTGCAGGATCAGGCCCCCGCCGTGCGGGACGCCCATCACGACGGCCGGTAGATCGCGCACCAGGTGCGCGGCTGCGGAGGGGTCGAGTCGGGTGACCCGACCGATCGCCCGACTCCCACCGCCCGGAGTTCCGGCGTCCGGGGCCTGGGTTCCCCTTTCTCCGTTACCCCCGCCGTTGCCTGCTCCGTTCTGCTCGCCGCCGCGCGCTCCGCGACCAGGGGGCCTGTTCGAAACGGTGAGTTCATCGAGTAGGCAGAGAGCGGTGGTGGACCGGCCGGTGCCGGGAGAGCCACCGAGCAGGAGAACCCGGCGGTTGCGCAGAATGTCCTTCAGGGTCTGATAGCCGGCCGGGGCCCGATAGACCTGACGCAGCCGGGCCAACTCCTCATCGGGAACCAGACCGAAGACGGGTGCCCTGGCGGTCCGGCTCTCGGCGACGTACACATCGCCGAAGTGGGCGTGGTCAACCCGGCTGCGGTCAAAGACACCGCTGTTGCCCCGTACCTCAAACCTGACCTGGGCCTCACGACGGGCGCGGGTCGAAGCCCGGGTTCCACCGGAGGCGCCATCGTCGGACAGCGGGTCAGCCATGGCGTCCCGGAAGCGCTCGCCCTGCCGCTGTTCCCGTTCGGCCCGCTCGCTGCGGGCGCTGTCGGAGTCCGACTCATCGTTCCCGGCAGGTCCCTTGGGCTCGCCCCGATCGTCCCGGCCACGATCCCGGTCCCGGTCGTCGCGATCCCGATCTCTGTCCCCATCCCGGTGGTCCCTGTCCCGGTGGTCGCGGTCCCTGCCCCTGTCCCTGTCTCGATGATCGCGGTCCCGGTTCTCCCGGTCCCTGTTCTCCCGGTCCGGTCCACGATCGCGACCCCGGTCGGGTGACCCCTGGTCCTGAGCCGGTGCCCGGGCGGGCCCCCCGCCCCCGCCCGGGGCTTCGGCGCTCACCGGTCCCCCCTCGGCGGCGTGGTGTGACGGCCGCCGAAGTGGGTCGTCCCGTAACGGAAGTCCCCACGGTCGACAAAGATGCTGTCGCCCTCGGCGTGCACCTCAACCCGCGCGCCCTCCCGGTCGCGGTCCGCCTCCGTGTCATCGGGTGCGGCTTCGAGAACGGAGTCGTCCCCGGCCCCGTCCCTGCTGGCCCGGGACCACCCTCCAGGGATGTCCCGGGCACGCGAGACCGCCTGTGGTTCACCACCGTCCTGCGGGTCCGTCGACGGCCCGAAAGCCCGACGCGGCCCCGGCGCCGCGTCGGCCCCCCTGAGCTTCCCGAAGGTGGCGTCGCCCGGCACGGCGGGCCGGGTCTCGCCCGGGATGTGGAACCACGCGGTGACGGGTCCTTCCTTGAGCATCAGCCGCGCCGGACGGTAGGTCGAGGGTTCCATGAACCGGCCGCCGTGCTTGACGACCGCCAGGTAGAGGGAGTCGGAGACCACACAGACCAGATCCCGGCCCGAGTGCGCGAGAACGTCCCGGGTGATGTCGGAGTCCGCCAGTCGGCAGACCTGGTCGACGGCTTCGCCCGCCATCCCGTCGTCATCGTGCTGGACCGGGCCCACATGCATTCCGACCCGCAGCCCCAGCGGGGTGGAGAGCTCCTCGTTTCCGTCGCGCAGTCCCTGGTACAACTCGGCCAACCACGGGCCGATCAACTGGGCCGGCGGCACCCGGGCGTCCACCGCGGCGATGAACCCGTCGCCCCGGTCCTCCCGGTGGATCAGCGCCCGGCCGATCCCGCTGGAGTCGAAGGCGTCATCCGCCCATGCGTAGATGCGCCGACGCATACGCAGCTTGGCGTTGTCCAGATAACGGCCCGACCCACGGGCATCCACACTCATCAGGAACTTGTAGACAGCCCCGGCACCCATCGCGCCTCCCCCTGGTGTTCACGGATGCACGTCAGCATCCCCGCCCCCAGGGCATTGGCATGTGGTCGTTTACACATCGTTCTGAAGCATTGGGATCGCTCGCAGGGGTCGCGCGCCCCCTGCGCACCACCCCACCACTCATTGCACTACCTCACGCCCCTACCTGGGACGGCTCCCCAGATGATCGGCAGCGCGCGGGGTGGAGCAGCGGTCGGACAACGGACACGGCATCTGCCCGGACGGAAGGAATTCCCTCTGCGCGGGCACGGAAACACCCGTACCCGAGCACGCGTCCTCGCCGGTGTTCCCGTGTGAGGAGAAACGCGCACGGGGGGAGTTCGTCTCATCTCCCCGTGGAACAGGGCCAATGGATCGGGGGATGGATCGGGATCGGGGGATGGGGAGCGGAGGATGGGGAGCGGAGGATGGGGAGCGGAGGATGGGGAGCGGAGGCGCTGGCGCCTCACCTGGCCCCCAGGGTCCGCGAAGTGGGCTGAGAAACGGGCTACGAAGGGACTGGGCAGCGATCCACGGAGGGACCATCCCCGCACGGACTCCCCGCACGGGCTTCCCGGATGGGCTATTGCTATTTGCCCGGACTCCTTCGGTCAGGACGTACGGCTGCGGAAGTCAAAACTGCCGCCGGAGGCCAGCAGACGGAGAACCCCCGGATCGACCAGTTCGATACGACGCTGGCCGGTGCGCACCACATCCGCGTCCCGCAGCAGCCGCAGCGCCTTGGCCACGGCTTCCCGGGTGGCTCCCACCGCATCCGCGAGGTCATGCTGGGCAAGGTCGACCAAGACCACCTGAGCCTCGGAGTTCCCCGTTCCGTATCGGCCGTTCGACGGGCCCACCGCCGGTAGTTCCAGCAGCCGTTCGGCCAGCCGCTGAAGCACCGTCAACGAAGCCAGCGAACGGCGCTCCTCATCGGCGCTCCGCAGTCGGGCCGCGAGTTGAGCCATCAGCAGCCCATTGGCCTGCGGGGTCCCCGCGACGAACCTCCGAAACCGCTCACTCATGATCACTCGGGCCGAGAGCGGCCCCAGGGCCGTGATGGTGGCGCTACGCGGCGACCCATCGAGCATGGCCATCTCGCCCACCAGCTCACCAGGCCCTCGAAGAGCCAGAATCAGCCGGGAGGAAGCCCGTTCGGTCGCCGTGGACACAACGGCCCAGCCATTCAAGATCACCAGGACATGGCTGCCCTCGTCGTTCTCCCGCAAGAGGTGCTCCTGCGCGGCGAACCGGCGTTCCGCGCCGAGACCCAGCAGCTCTTCCCTGGCCTGTCTCCCCAGACCGTGGAGAAACGGCTGTCCTCGCCCCACCAGGCTCATCGCTTGCGCCACCCCTCGCCCTGTGCGTCGCCCATCGAGCGTAGTGACCCCCTGGACGGGGTGGAAGCAATGGAGCAGACGCGCCTCAGCAGACCCATCCGCATCGCCGCCCCTCTCCTCCACCCCACCATGCAGCAAGGATGGTCGACCTCAGGTGCGGCGATCTTCCGTCAGAGGCGCCCGGGCCGGTTCGATCGACCATCGGACCGGCCTCCAGCGACCGCAGAGAGCCTGACCGCTCGCCAGACTGCTACGAACCCTCGTCCCACTCAACCAGTTTCTCCGGTCGAGTCCCTATCGAGTTCGATGTGACACTTACCGCCTTCTCGATCCCGGCCGATGGCGGACGGCAGGGGGCCTCTCCACGGGTGCGCTCAGGACGAACGCCGGGGGAAGATCGAGTAGCGGGCGAGGAGCCGGCCTTCCGAAGGGCTACGCCTGGTGGGGACCCGTACCGATGCCCCCGGGGCATCATCCGGGACGCTACGGCGTCTCCTTCTGCCAATCGCCGAGCTGGTGATAGCGGCGGCCCGCGTAGATCAGTGGACCGCCGGTGCCGGACGGCAGCCGGGTGCGGAGGACCGTGGCGATGAACAGCGTGTGGTCCGCCACCTCGACACTCCGAGCGGTACGACAGCTCAGCACGGCGACGCTGTCCTCCAGTTCCGGTCCGCCGCCGTCGGATGACGGGCGGAACTCCAGCCCACTGAACTCCTCCCCGCCCGCGTCACGTCGCCCGCTGAACCGATCCGCCAGCGAACGCTGATCCGCGGTCAGTACGTTCACCGTGAAACCGCCGGTCTGTTCGACGATCCGATGAGTACGACTGCGTCTCGCCAGGGAGATCAGCAGGGTGGGCGGGTCGAGCGAGACGGAGAGCAGGGAGTTGACCGTCATTCCGTGCGGCCCCTCGGGCCCCTCGGTGGTGACGACGGTGACCCCGGTGGCCCAGCAGCGCATGGCCGCCCTGAACTCCTCGGTACGCACGGTGTCTTCGCCAATGGGGCGCTCCCCATGGCGTACCGGGCCCGCCTGTCCGGGCACATGCGCGCGGCTCAGCGGTTCCGCTGCTCCCCGGAGGCTCACCACGACGGCTCCAGCGCGGTCGCGGCCGCCAGCGCGGGGAAGTGCGGTACGACCTCTTCACCGAGTTGGGCCACCACCTCGGCAGCGGGCCTCCTCCCGTGCTGGACACCCAGAGCGCCGTGGTTGATGCCCGCCTCCTTCCAGCGTCCGAGGAGTTCACACAGGCCTTCGGACCCGGTACGCAGCACAAAACCGCCACGCAGCGGGGTCGGCGGATGCTTGGGGTCCTCCACGAGATCGATCCACTCATTGGTGACGACCGGCCGGAAATCCCCCTCCGGCACCAGTTCCCGCCATGCGGCGATCTTGCGCCCGAGGGCCCGTGGGCCCTCGGGGGTGACGGTCTCGATGGGATAGACCAACCGCCCGTCGGCATGCTGGGCGATCCAAGCGTCGGACTGCCGAGAGGAACCCGTGACCAGCAGCGGAATACCTCCGTAGACCGGCTTCGGCAGTAGGTCCCATGCCGGGGTGCGGCCCCCCGCGGGGCCGGTCGCCAGCAGTTCGCGGAAGGAGTCGACGGCTTCCCGGTACCGGACCGCGCGGGCCCCGTAGTCGATGCCGTACGCCGGGAACTCCGCCGGCCGATCACCGGAAGCAGCGCCCAGCACCAGCCTTCCGCCGCTGAGATGGTCCACGGACGCGGCCTGCTTGGCCAGGTCGATGGGGTGCCGCAGGGTGAAGATCGCGCTGCCCGCCGCGAGGGCGATCCGAGAAGTGTGCGCGGCGAGCCAGGTCAGCGCCGCCCAGGGGTCATACACCTGGCCGACATCGCCGAAGGCGGGATCGGCCAACGGCACATCCCGTACCCAGACCGCCGCGAAGTCCGAACGCTCGGCGTGCTGGACCACCTCCGTATGACCCCGCAGCCCGCTCATATCGCCGGCATAGGGCCACAGCGGCAGAAAGAGGCCCACGGTGAGCTCTCCGGGGGCGAACATGCGCCCGTACCCCGGGTGGCCAGCCCAGGAGGAAGCCGGCGCGGCGGTTGTTATGGGCATCTCTTATCCATTCTGTGCTTACGTCCGTTCTGGTTGGAACGTTCGATCCAGACTATAAACACACTGGATCGAACGTTCCAACCAGTAGAGTGAGTGATATGGAAGTCACGGAATCCAGGAACATCGAGGACGTCACCGCACCAATGGGTGGCCCGCCGGTCGAGACCGACACCCGCCGCCGGATCGTCCACGCGGCGTCCACGCTGCTCCAGCGCCAGGGATACGAGAGTGCTTCGGTCAAGCTGATCGCGGGCGCCGCCAAGGCCTCACCCAGCTCCGTCTACCACTTCTTCCCCGGCGGGAAGCAGGAGCTGGCCATTGAGGCGATGCGCTACGGCGCACAGGAGTTCAGCGATCTGCTCACGGCGGGGCTCTCGTCCTCCCCCGACCCCGCGCAGGCCACGGCCGCCTGCGCACTGCTGTTGGCCGACACGCTCAAGGAGTCGGACTGGGCGGACGGTTGCCCCATCGCCGTCACCGCGCTGGAGACGATCGGCCGCGTCCCCGGCCTCCAGCAGGCGGCGACCGAGGCCCTCGTCCACTGGCAGGAGTTGGTCACCGCCAAGTTGGAGAGCAGCGGCATCGCACCGGCGGCGGCCCGCTCGCTCGCCGGAACCGTGATCGGGATGCTGGAAGGCGCTGAGCTGCTCAGTCGTGTCTCAGGCGATGACACCCCCCTGCGCGAAGCCGCGGTCCACCTCGCCCAACTGGTCCGCGCCACACCCCAGGTCTAGACCCCGTCCATATCCCCTGCCGCTCCCAACGGTTCTTCTGCTCTTCCCACACCTCAGGCCGCCGCTCCAGGAAGAGCAGATGGTCGATCAGAACCACATGCTCGACTCCACATCCCCGTACATACCCGGCCGACGGAGGGCGAGGTTGAGCTGATCGGTGAGGTAGCCGTGGGTATCGGCAGATGAGGCGAGCATTCGGTCGTCGATCATCCATGCAGTCTTACGCACCAGGTGAGGGGCAAGAACCGCACGCCGCGGACCGTCGACCCACCCTGTGCGGATGGTGCTGGTCCCGGTGTTGACCGGCCTCAGAAGGCGAAGGAAGCGAGCACGGGCAGATGGTCGCTTCCCGTGGCGGGCAGGGTCTGCGCGGATACCGGCTGAAGGCCCCGGGCGAAAATGTGGTCAATGCGGGCCAGGGGGAGTCGGGCGGGCCAACTGAAGCCGAATCCGTCGCCTGCCACCTCGTGCGCGGATGTCATTCCGCGCAGCAGTGGACTCAACCCGCGGTCATTGGCCGTGCCGTTGAAGTCGCCGACGAGGAGGATGTCGGCGGCGGGGTCCCGGTTGACGGCATCCGTGAGGAGCCCTGCCGCGGCATCACGGCGGTCGGTGGTGAAACCGGATCCCGAGGTGACTCGAACCGAGGCGAGATGGGCCACGAAAACGGTGACCGGACCCTTCGGTGTGGCGAGTGTGGCGCGCAGAGCCCGGGGCCACGGCATGATTTCCAAGGGTTCGGCGGCGGATATCCCATAGGTACTCCACAGACCGACTCCGCCCTGGACCGTGTGATGCCGGTATCGCGGGGGAAGTGCCCGCTGGAACTTCTCCCGTGCCGTGGGCGAGAGTTCCTGGACCGCGATCACCTGCGCACCTGATGCCGCGAGCGCTCGGGCGGTGCCTTCGGGGTCCGGGTTCTCCGCGCCGACGTTGTGGCTGACCACCATCAGCTCACCGGCACTGCCCCTTCTGTCGGTGAGCGAGCCGCCGAAGAGAGCGAGCCAAGCCAGGACGGGGAGGAGTACGGAGATGAGCGCGAGCCCCGAGCGTCGGAGCAAGGCGAGCAGCAGAAGCGGCGGTACCACCAGGGCGGACCAGGGCACGAACGTTTCGATGAGGCTGCCGGAGTTTCCGGCACCGTCGGGTACGAAGGGGTGCGCCAGCAGAGCGGCCGCACAGCAGACGCTCAGCACGGCCACCCCTCTCCCCTTGCGCCAGTCGACCCTCCGCAACGCCCGACTCCCGGTCCGGCCCTCCGTCCGGTCCTCCGTCCGGTCCTCCGTCTGGCCCTCCGTCTGGCTCTCAGGGGTCCCGTGTCCTGTCCGGTCCTCGGAGGTCCGGAGCTCGGGCGAGTCCTCGGCGGTCCCGTGCTCGGTCCGGGCCTCGGCGGTTACGTACTCCGTGTGAACCGCGTTGCCTTCGTACTCTGGTCGGTCTCCGGCGGGGGGTAGGGGGACTTCTCTGGTCACTTCCCCGGTCATCGGGTATCGCCATGAAGTGCCAGGCTCGCCTGTCGCCTGTCGCCCTGGACCGCCGCGCCGGCTTCCCGCCTGGCCGTGGCGGCAAGCCGCTCGGTGGTGTCGAAAGCGGCCTGGAGCCCCTGAGCGGGTGTGGTGTTCGGCCTCTGGTGCAGTACAACGCCGAGGATCAGCCCGGAGCCAGCCTCACGTCCGGTCTCAGCAGCCCACATAAGGGCTCCACCGGCTGGGGTGCTCGATCCCGTCTTGATACCGATGATGCCCTCGGTGCCGAGCAGCTTGTTGGTGTTGGCGATGGTTCCGGTGGTGCCCCCGATGGTGACTTCGCGACTCGCGACGATCGTCCTGAAGACGGGGTCGCGCATGACCGCTCGGGCCAGCCGCAGTTGGTCGTTCGAGGTGCTCTTGTTGGTCGGCTCAAAGCCGCTCGCGCCCGTGTAGTTGGTACGCGTCATCCTGAGGTCCGCTGCGGCACGGTTCATCTTGGCGGCGAAGGCCTGCTCGCTGCCCGCGTCCCAACGAGCCAGCAGCCGGGCGATGTTGTTACCGGAAGGGAGAAGCAGCATCTCCAACAGCTGCCGTTGGGTGAACTCCTGGCCCGCCGCGACGTAGACGGTCGACTCGTCCCGGGAACCGGACTCGTCCTGCGCCTTCTGGTCAACGGTGATGAGCGGCCCGGACTCCCCCTCCTGGAGCGGGTGGTTCATGAGGATCACATATGCGGTCATGACCTTGGTAACACTGGCGATGGGCACGGCCTTCTGCTCACCGCTCGTTCCTGATCTGCCGCTTCCGGTGTCGACCACACTTGCTTGGCCACCGGCTGGCCACGGCAGTGAGAGGGAACCGGTGACCTTGGAGGACGCGGTCAGCTTCTCGTCCCCGTCCCGTGCCGTCTGGCTGGAGACGAGCCATCCCCCGAGGGCCGTGAGGACCAGTGCCGCCACCGCGCCCCAGAGCACAAGGGCGGGAACCCGTTTCAGCGGGCGCCGATCAGGGGGCGGTCGGTGATCGGACTGGACGAGCATGGCTGCCTCCGGGAGACGAGCACGCGGAAATGCGCACATCAGTCACCCTGCGAGAGGGGCGTGTCAGTCCAGCGGAGACCACTTGTCCATCGCTGCTCGGCTCTGTGTCCGGCGTGTATCAGCCGACGGGCCGGTGCTCCTGGCGCCCGGAGCGTGCGGCCCGGAAGGAGTCGGCAGGGATCCGGCTTGGAAGAGTCCGACCTGGAAGGCGAGGCGCGGAAATGTCCGCCCGGAAAGACGGCTCCCGGATGAGTCCGGCTCAAGAAAGCCCGGCCCGGGAAAGTCCGATCAGGAGAAGTCCGGCCCCGAAGGGTCCGGCTCAGGGAGGCGGAGCACGGCCATCGCGCCTCCGTCGTCCGCATTGGCGAAGTGCAGGGTCGCCCCGATGACCTGGGCCTGACCCAGCGCGATGGTCAGCCCCAGCCCGTGGCCGTGGCCGCGTTCCAAGGCGCCGGTGCGAAATCGCTGCGGTCCATCCGCCAGCAGGGAGTCGGGGAAGCCAGGGCCGTGGTCGCGTACGACGACCGTCGTCCCATCCACTCGGACCTCGACAGGTTGACGGCCATGGCGATGCGCGTTGAGCACCAGATTGGCGATGATGCGGTCCAGACGGCGCGGGTCGGTGGAGACCTGCTGATTGTCGCTGATCATCGTCCGGGTCCGCTGTCCGGTCCGGGCCACCGACGCCTCGACGACGCTGCCGATGGGAACGAACCGCGAGTCGGCGGCCTCGGCCCCCGCGTCCAGACGGGAGATCTCCAGCAGGTCCTCGACCAGACCTCCCAGGACCCGTACCCGATCCCGTACCAGCTCGGTCACCTCGCCATCCTCCAGCAGCCCTGTCGAGGTCACCAGTCCCATCAGCGGTGTCCGCAGTTCATGCGCGACATCGGCGGTGAACCGCTGCTCATTGAGCAGCCGCTCCTGAAGGGAGTGGGCCATCGAGTCAACCGCTCCCGCGATCTCGGTGATCTCGTCCCCGCCTCGCCCGCCCGCTCTGGTGCGCGCGTCCAGGTCGCCGTCCGCGATGCGCCGTGCGGTTCCCGCCACCCGGCGGAGCCGACGGCTGAGCAACTCGGTGATGACCAGGGAGATCGGAACGATCACCATGAGGGTCGCCGCAGAGGCCTTCACCATGCTCCGGTCCAGGGCGGCCAGAGTCAGCTCCTCAGAGCCCCTGTGCACTTGAATGGCGAACAACCGGCCGCCCACGAATTCCCCCGCCCACATCCACGGACCGTTTCGGCTCTGGGTGTCGTACCAGGTGTCCGGCTCCTGGGTGCCCCGCAGACTGCTGAGCAGTTCGGGCGGGATCTCCTCGGGGTCCGTCTCCACTCCGACCAGGTAGTCGCCTTCGCGGCGCTCGTAGTCCTTCACCGCGGATTCCAGTTCCTCCAGGGCGTAGGCCTGTCCCTCGGCCTGGAAGCGCTCCGCGGTGGCCTGGTGCACCAGGACACCCACGGCCATGGCCACGGCGCAGGACGCGGCCACCACCAGGGCGGCGATCTTCCAGGCCAGTGACCGCAGGTTCCCCAGACCCCGCCCCGCGGCTGCCAGTTTCCGTACGCCCATCACACCTCAACGCCGCAACTTGTAGCCGAAGCCGCGGACGGTCTCGACGCGGTCCGCGCCGATCTTCTTCCGCAGCCGCTGCACACAGAGATCGACCACCCGGCTATCGCCGTCCCATCCGTAGTCCCACACATTGCGCAGCAGGGTCTGGCGATCCAGGACGATCCCGGGATGTGCCGCGAACTCCAGCAGCAGCCGAAGCTCGGTGGGGGCCAGTGCGATCCGTTCACCGCCCCGGAACACATCGAGCCCCTGAGTGTCCACGGACAGATCGCCGAAGACGAGCCGCTCCGGGTGGGAGGCCGGATCGGATCCAGAGGGGTCGGGGGTAAAGGTGGTCCTGCGGAGCAATGCGCGGATCCGTGCCACCAACACCGGGGTGTCAACGGGTTTGACCACATAGTCGTCGGCGCCGGCCTCCAGGCCCGACACCACATCCAGCGAGTCACCACGAGCGGACATCATCAAGATGGGGGCCTGGCTGGTCTCCCGTACCTTCCGGCAGAGCCCGATGCCATCGAGCTCGGGCAGCATCACATCCAGGAGCAGCAGATCAGGGGTCCGCTCCCGGAACATCTCCAGTCCCGTCAGCCCATCACCCGTCGACCACACACGGTAGCCGTACCGCTCCAAGGCCATCGAGACCGAGGTGCGGATCACCACATCGTCCTCAACGAGGAGGATGACCGGAGCCTCTTCGGACTGGCGGATGATGACCCCCGGACCGGGCACCACATCTTCCCGCGGGTCTACGGACACTCTGGGCCTTTCCCACATTCAACGCTTACCACTGGTTCTCCATACTGCCTTGCCGCATACGCGTCACCGCCGTGCCGGATACGCAGCGCATCTCTCTCGGGGTATCCGGCCGCGTCTCTCCGGGTATCCGGACCACTGTGCGGCAGCGACTCATCCGCCCGGTTGAGGCCGTGTATCAGCGCGGTACGGGTTGGGTATCGGCAAGCACCTGGTGTGGAGACGGGCTGCCCAGGGCGCCCCTGATGTGCCACCCATCGGGCGTCCACACCCACCTCGGGGTGTCACACCTCACAGGAGGCGCCTTCCGCCGGGGCCTTCTCCACACCCGAGCGGCGGGGGAAAGCCCTTGGGCGCCAGAAGCAGCCGCACCATCGCCGTGCCGCCTGATGGGAGCGCCAATCCCGGGGGCAAAGGCGCGGCAGGCGGCCAGTACCGCTCCCCGGGAGCGTGCCATGGACGGCCTTGGCGCGCTGGTGAGCGTCGTCGCACTGTTGGCGGCCTTCGGCACGGGCACGTTCGTTCCCTCATGTCAACGGCGCCCCAACTGCTCCACGGCCCTGATGCGCGCCGCCATCACGTTCGCGGCTGTTCTCACCCTCGCTGCCGCGCTGGCCGCTCGCCCTCGATACGCTCCTCGACCGATGGACACCGGGTGGCGACGAGGACCGGGCCGGGCCAAGAACCACCAACCCGCGCGGTCCCCTGGGGCGGAGACAGGTGGCCCCGGGCGCCGGCGCCCCTCACCGATGCTCCACCTCGTCTCAGACATGGGGCCGATGGTGTCGAACGAGTAGGAAACCAGAAGCCCCTGCGCGACCCTTCCCGCTCCAGGCGATCTACGCGGGAAGCCAGCGGAACAGCTCCCCGGGACGCCCCGTGGCACCGGAGGATCCACCAGGGGAGAAGGAGCCATTCCAGGCCCCGTCAATACGGGCCGCGGAGGCTTACATCAGCGCCATCCTGCCGACATACCAGCACGGGAAATCAGGATAAAAACCCCCCTGACCGCGATTTCGCAGGTCAGAGGGGTCTTATGACGTGGAGCCTAGGGGATTCGAACCCCTGACATCTGCCTTGCAAAGACAGCGCTCTACCAACTGAGCTAAGGCCCCTCAAGGGAAGGACGCGGTTGAGTAGACCATGGGTCTTGGCCACTTCCGCAGAACCAGAGTACCGGGTGTTTCGGGTGATCCTGCAAAACGATTAGGACTCCCCGTGGGCGACCACTCTCCGTAAGATGCACGACGAGGTTCGCAGCAGCGAAGCCCGCTTTGGGGAAAGCGATGGGGAGACGCACATGGACGCCGCGCAACAGGAGACGACCGCAAGAGCCAGGGAGCTCCAGCGCAGCTGGTACGGAGAGCCGCTGGGGGCGCTGTTCCGGCGGTTGATCGACGATCTGGGGCTGAACCAGGCTCGTCTCGCAGCCGTCCTTGGTCTGTCGGCTCCTATGCTCTCCCAGCTGATGAGCGGCCAGCGGGCCAAAATCGGCAACCCCGCAGTGGTCCAGCGGGTGCAGGCCCTCCAGGAGTTGGCTAGTCAGGTAGCCGACGGCAGTGTCAGCGCCGTTGAGGCCACTGACCGCATGGAGGAAGTGAAGAAGTCCCAGGGGGGATCCGTATTGACCGGCACCAGCCAAACCACCAGCAGCTCCGGTGCACCGACCGTGCGCCGGGTGGTGCGGGAGATCCAATCGCTACTGCGGTCCGTGGCCGCGGCAGGGGACATCATCGACGCGGCGGACTCACTCGCCCCAACCCACCCGGAACTGGCAGAGTTCCTCCGGGTCTACGGAGCCGGGCGGACCGCTGACGCCGTCGCGCATTATGAGTCGCACCAGAGCTGACCACCGAGGCTGAACCAAAGCACCACGTAACGCCTCATGAGGGAACGGGGAGCGGGCGCAGCGTCATGGGTGAGGTCTTCGCCGGCCGATATGAGTTGGTCGACCCGATCGGACGCGGCGGTGTCGGTGCCGTATGGCGCGCCTGGGATCATCGACGCCGCCGCTATGTAGCGGCCAAAGTGCTCCAACAGAGCGATGCGCACACCTTGTTGCGGTTCGTTCGTGAGCAGGCCGTACGGATCGACCATCCTCATGTCCTCGCTCCGGCCAGCTGGGCCGCGGACGACGACAAGGTGCTGTTCACCATGGATCTGGTGAGCGGCGGGTCGCTGGCGCATGTGATCGGCGACTACGGCCCGCTGCCGCCCCAATATGTCTGCGGGCTGCTGGACCAACTGCTGGCCGGTCTCGCAGCGGTGCACGCTGAAGGTGTCGTGCACCGTGACATCAAGCCTGCGAACGTCCTCATGGAGGCCACCGGAACCGGACGGCCGCATCTGCGGCTGTCCGACTTCGGGATCTCGATGCGCAAGGGCGAACCCCGGCTCACCGAGACCAACTATGTGGTGGGCACTCCCGGCTACTTCGCCCCTGAGCAGATGACGGGCGCGGAACCGGACTTCACCGCGGATCTGTTCGCCGTAGGCCTGGTCGCGATCTATCTCATCGAAGGCCAGAAGCCCGATTCCAAGGCCCTGGTGGAACACTTCGTCACCCATGGCACACCAGGGGCGCCCCAGAGCATCCCTGAGCCGCTCTGGCAGGTTCTGGCCGGACTTCTCCAGCCTGATCCCGAGGACCGCTTCCGAAGCGCCACAGGGGCCCGCAAGGCCCTTGCGACAGCGGTCGAGATGCTTCCGGAGCTGGGACCCGACGATGAACCGGTCGAGATCTTTGACCAACTGGGTCCGCTGCCCATCGGGTTCGGCCCCAAGGGCCCCGAGAGAGATCACGCGTCCGGCACCCACACCGGCCGCAGGGCCCGCTCGGGCCGCACTCCGGCCATAGGGCGCGGCTCCTCGCCCTCCGTGGCCCAACCGCCGGAGACAGGTCCGCACATCACCGGCCCACCCGCCGTCGAACCGCATGCCACCGGGTTCTCGGGCGTCGGCTTCACGGGTGCGGAGCCCTCCGGCGACCCGCCCGCCCCCATGCCTCCGGGGACCGGCCCGTCCGCCAGCGGACCCGCCAGAGCCTCCGGTGACCCCTCGGAGCCCCAGCCGCCGCCCCTGCTCGGCTCGGCGCATCAGCTCTCCGCGCCACCGCAGTTCGCCCAACTGCCGCCGGGTCTCCCCCCGAGCGCCGGGCACGCCCCGAGCCTCAGCCCACCACCGCACGCTCTCGTACAGCCTCAGCTCCCGCCGGCGCCCGCTGGTGGGCTGGCTGTGCCGCCGCCACCCCCGCAGCCGCCCACACCACTGCCACATCCGGCTCAGCCGTCGACGCCGCCCCCCATCCCGGCCGCTGGCGAGCCAACCCCCACACCGACCCCGGCGCCCCTGACAGATCCGCTCACGGACCACGGTGCTTCCCCCTTCTACACCCACGCCCCGGAACAGCTTCCGCGGTCGAACACCACGCCGACCGCCCCGGTGCAGTACCAAACGCCCCTCACTCGTACATACACCGCTCAGAGCCCTCAGGTTCCCCTCACCCGCGCCGAAGCCCGCCGGGCCGCCAAGAGGCCGGGGCCACCCCTCAGAGTCGCCGTGCCCGTGCTGTTCCTGGCCCTGATCTGTTACACCGTGGGCTTCTGGGCGCTCTCCCAGGTGAACTAGATCGGTGCGTCCGGGCCCAACACCCAACGAGCCGGCGTCCGGTAGCCGCACCGAGCAGACCTTTGCCATAGCAAGTGAAATATTCGCTCACGCGAAGAACCTGGCGGAGGTTAGGACACCGGGAGGGTTCGGGCAGCGGAAAGCCCCGGCCGCCTGATGCGACCGGGGCTTCGTTCAAGACTGTTGCGACTCACACACCCGAACCTGCGGGCACGGAGTCGGTCGCCTCCGTCCACAGATCCTGCTCGGCGCGATCCGCCTGGATCTGGCGGTACACGAGGAGCCCGCCGATGGCAGCCAGTGCGACCAGGAGAAGCTTCTTCACCGCGCGACCTCGTCTTTCCTTGACGTATGAGGACTTCTGCCGCCCGACTATACACACCAACCGATATCGATCGGTGACCTATGTAGGGCTTGCCTTCAGCTCAACTAACGCTCTGGATAATGCGATCAGCCCGTACGAAGTCACTTCGTACGGGCTGATTCAACACTGTGGGGCTAACAGGATTTGAACCTGTGGCCTCATCCTTATCAGGACCCGCTGCAAACAAACG
>NZ_JAMQAW010000089.1 GCF_023701525.1 Streptomyces albipurpureus | reverse complement strand
CCCCGGCATCGAAACCATGGTCGGCCTCTTCATCAACACCATCCCCATACGGGTGCGGTTGGATGCGGGTGTGTCGGTGAGGGATATGTTGGTGCGATTGCAGGGTGAACAGTCGAGCTTGATGCAGCACCAGCACCTGGGGCTGTCACGGCTGCAGCGTCTGGCCGGGGTTGATGACCTCTTCGACACCGTCGTGATCTTCGAGAACTATCCCGTCGACCTCAATCAGGCAACGGGCACCGCTCACGCGCTCCGCTTCACCAAGCAAGTCGGCCGTAACGCCAACCACTACCCGCTGAGTCTGATAGCGGTTCCCGGTTCTGGTCTGGTGTTGCGTTTGGACTATCGGGCAGATCTTTTCGATCAGGCTGCCGTGGCTGCCCTGGCCGCACGTTTGGTGCGGATCTTGGAAGCAGTGGTGGCGGATCCGGGTATGCCCATCGGGCAGATCGATGTCCTCGATCCCGCAGAGCGCCATCAACTGTTGGTGGGGTGGAACGGTACGGCGAGGGTTGTTCCCGAGGCGGTGTTGCCCCAGCTGTTTGAGGAACAAGCCGCAACGACGCCGGATGCGGTGGCGGTT
>NZ_JAMQAW010000088.1 GCF_023701525.1 Streptomyces albipurpureus | reverse complement strand
CGCCCCGACCTCACCGCCGAACGCTTCATAGCCAACCCCTTCAGCGCCTTGGGTGCCCGGATGTATCGAACCGGGGACCTAGCCCAATGGCGCACAGACGGCATCCTGGAGTTCCTAGGCCGCGCCGATGCGCAGGTGAAGATACGCGGATTCCGCATCGAACCCGGCGAGATCGAGGCAGTTCTGACCTCACATGACTCAGTCGACCAAGCAGCAGTCCTCGCCCGCGAAGACCGCCCAGGCGACAAACGCCTCGTCGCGTATGTGGTTCCCGCCGACTCCGGTGTTGTGCCGTTGATCGATGTGTCGGTGTTGCGGGGTGTGGTGGCGGAGCGCCTGCCGGACTATATGGTGCCCACCGCCTTCGTAGCACTGGAAGCCTTGCCGCTGACACCCAACGGGAAACTCGACCGCAAGGCACTTCCCGCCCCCGACGCCACTCCCAACACCTCTGGCCGCGGTCCGCGCAACGCTCGGGAAGAAGTGCTGTGTTCGCTGTTCGCCGAGGTCCTCAGCATGGCCGAAGTCGGTATCGATGACAGCTTCTTCGAGCTGGGCGGGCATTCCCTTCTCGCAACGAGGCTGATCAGCCGTATCCGGTCGGTGCTGGATAGCGAGGTGTCGATTCGGGCGTTGTTCGAGGCGCCGACCGTGGCAGGCCTCGCCCAGCGCCTGGAGAGTGGAGATGACTTCGATGCCTTCGACGTACTTCTGCCGATCCGCGCAGGAGGAGAGAAGGGAGGAGAACCGCCGGTCTTCTGTATGCATCCGGTTTCGGGACTCAGCTGGTGCTATTCGGGCCTGCTGAGGCATATACCGCAAGACATTCCAGTCTATGGGCTACAGATACGTGGAATGATGAGCGCTGCCCCTCTCCCGTCCAGTCTTGGCGAGATGGCAGCCGACTACGTCAAGGTCATTCGCTCTGTCCAGCCCGAAGGGCCCTACCGACTCCTCGGATGGTCCCACGGCGGGCTCCTCGCGCATACGACCGCGGTGTTGCTGCAAGAAGAGGGCGCGGAGGTCGACATCCTGACACTGCTCGATGCCTACCCCCATGAGGGGGCTCCCGCGTCAGGCCCGGAAACAAGGCAAGAACTCATCGCCGCTTTGGCCGAAGGCGCTGGATACAAGATTCCTGAAGGCAGTGAGACCGAAGACCTTTCTGTCATTCTCCGGGATTACGCAGAACGTCACTTGGGTGGTGCGCTTGCCGGATTGGAGATAGACGCAGGACAGGCCTCGCAACTGATGACCGCGATTCATAACAATCGTTCAGTCGGGCGTTCCGCCAGACTGGGCAAGTTCGATGGTGACTTGTTGTTCTTCACCGCGGCAGTCGACAACCACATGCCCGCGACCGCCTCGGAGGCATGGGCCCCGTACATTACGGGGGAAGTGCATGAGCACAAGATTCAGTGCGATCACGTCAGCATGATGCAGCCCGCTCCGCTGGAGGAGATTGGCCGCAGGCTCCGCGCCAAACTAACTGAGCCGACGGACTGACAACCCACCGGCCAGCAAGGCGCAGTCCCGCAGGCGGAGCCCCTGGTCTCCCTCGTACTCCATGGCAGACCAGGGGCAGGGGCCGCGCAGTTGACCCGTTCACAGCCTCCGTCCCTCACAGGAACTATTCGACGGTGATCGCCCCGACGAACAGAATTCGACTGCCTTGCAGGCCAAGGGCTACCACTCCAGGGGCAGCGAGGCTATCCGGCCGACAGATCCGCACTTCCGGGAGGAGAGTTCGGACTCAAAGCCCGGAAGTCGCCCACCCGGCAATCTCCCGAGGAGTGCGGGAAATGCCACAGCCAGCTGTGTGCGGGACGGTTGCTGGCCCAGGGCTGGTGAATGTCGTACCCGGAAGGTCGACGGGGTTCTTGGTCGGCTGGCTCCGAGTGCGGCCGCGGTGAACACCGGCGTCGGTTCGCAGTCGGTCAGATGCACGGTGATGTCCCTGGCCCACAGGGACAGGGGGGAGCCGACCAGATCAGCTCCCACCTCGGCCCACGGTGCGCGGTATGGGTTACCTCGTCCCTGTTGTGAAGGTGCGTGGACTACGAGCAGTACTTGACCAGGGCGGACAGACGATCGAGCCCCGACTCTATGGATTGTGGATCGAGTTGGCTGAGCGACAGACGGATCTGATGGGAGCCGCCGTTCCCCGCGTAGAAGTGCGACATGGGCGTCCACAAGACGCCATAGTCCTTGGCGGAGCGTTCGAGCAGTACGTCGTCGGCCTCGAAGGGCACCGTCAGGGTCAGGAAGAAGCCGCCGCTCGGCGTGTTCCAGGTGACCTGCGGGTCCCCAGCCGCGGACGTCCCGAATCGACTTTCTAGCCCCTTGAGCATCAGGCGCAGATTGCGCTGATAGAGCTCGATCTCCCGGTGGTTCGCGGCCAACAGGCTGTGCCCGTTGTCCAGCAGAGCACCACCGATCACGGCCTGGGCCAGCGGTGCTGTGTTCACCGTGAGCATGCTTTTGATCGTGGAGAGGTGATCGGCGAAGAGGGACACCTGACCGCTGCCGTCGCCTTCGGCCACTCTCTGGTCGGCCACTACGTATCCCACACGAGCACCCGGCAGCACGGTCTTGGCGAATGAGCCCAGGCGGACGACACGGCGTTGTGTGTCCAGTGTCTTGAGCGAGGGAATCCGTGCCTTACCGGCGAAGACCCCGTACGCGTTGTCCTCAAGCAGGAGCAGGTCTTCCACCGCCGCGGCGGAGAGCAGCTTGCGGCGAGTCTCCAGGTCCAGGCTGATCCCGGTCGGGTTCGCCGCGTCCGGGATCACGTAGAGCGCGCGGGGTCGCAGTCCGGCCGAGCGGGCCGCGGTTGCCTGAGCGGTGAGATCGTCGAAGTCAATCCCTGTCGGACCACTGCGGACCGGCCACACCGGGCAGTCGACCAGACGTGCCGCGCCAGCGAGACCTACGTAGGTGGGAGAGATGGCCAGGACGACGTCACGGGCGTCGGCGCGCAAGGCACGCAGGACAAGGAACATCGCCTCCTGGCATCCAACCGTGACGACGATCGAGTCGCTCGTGACGTTGATGCCCTCGTCGACCGCGAGCTGACGGCTCACCAGGTCGTGGATGATGCCCTTGGTCCGGCCGTACTGGAGGACGGTTCGTTTGGCCTCTGCCTCATTCATGGACCGTTCCTGACGGAGATGGGCCACGAAGACATCGACGTACCGGTGTACTTCGTCAAAGTCGAAGAAGTCCTCAAGAGGGCGGCCGGCCGCGAACGAAATGGCGTCGGGGTACCGGATGGCGACTTCGTTGAGGAAGTTCATCGAGGCCATCGCGGGGTCTGCCAGCGATCCGTGAAGTCCTTCAAGCCGCAGGTCAGAACCAACCTGCTGGTGCTCCCGCTCAGAATCGTTCATCGTGTTCCCTCCTGCGTTCACAGGGCATAGGCAGGGTGCTCAAGTGGCGCGCTGCCTCCAGATCGGGGCATCCGGCGAGCGTCATCGCGTGGCGAAGCTGTTCGGCCAGCAGCGACAACACCTGGTCACACCCCTGTTCCCCGGCGGCTGCCAGGCCCCACATCGCGGGTCGCCCGAGAAGGACACCCTGTGCACCGAGGGCGAGTGCACTCAGTACGTCGGAACCGCTCCGGATGCCGCTGTCCACGAGTACGTCGCAGTTGCTGTCGTCGACGCCCTCAAGGGCGCTCACCACGCTGGGCAGCACGGCCGCGGTGGGCGCGGCCTGGTCGAGCTGTCGCCCTCCGTGGTTGGACACCACCACGGCGGCAGCTCCTGATCGGGCTGCGAGCACGGCATCCGCCGGGTCGAGCACCCCCTTGATGATCAGTGGCAGGTGCGTGCGCTCACGCAGCCATTCGACATCGCGCCATGTGATGGACGACGAGAAGGTCGCGGCGGTATGAGCGGCAACCGCCGAACCGTGGCGGGTCTGCTGGTGCGCCCCGCTCTTCGCTCCGCCCTCCAGGTTCACGGCCCGGACCGAGTCCGGTAGGGAGAACCCGTGCCGAACGTCCCGGAGCCGTCGTCCCATGAGCGGCACATCCACGGTCAGCACCAGAGCCTCGCAACCGATCTTCTCGGCCCGTTGCACCAAGTCGATCACGGCTGACCGGTCTTTGAGCCAGTACAGCTGGAACCACGTCGTCGTACCGGTCGCCGCGATCTCCTCCATCGAGACACTGCTCAAGGTACTGATGGTGAAGGGCACTCCAGCGGTCGCGGTGGCGCGCGCCACCGCGAGTTCGCCCTCTGGGTGAAAGAGGCGCTGGTACGCGACCGGGGCCACGGCAAGGGGAAGCGCGGCGGCACTGCGCACCAGACGCGTCGCGGTGGTGCAGGACGACACGTCGACGAGGATGCGCGGCAGGAGCGCCACCCGATCGAAGGAGGTCCGGTTGGCGGCAAGCGTCAGCTCCCGCTCGGCACCGCCCTCAAGCCAGTCCCACGCCTCCTGGCTCAGTTGCGAACGCGCCCGGTTGGCGAGATCGTCCAGCGACACCGGCGGGGCGCCGTCCGCCGGTACGACGTCCGGCTTGCTGGCTGATGCGGTCTCGGCCTGTTGGGACACGCTCATTCCTGTGCTTCGCTTGCGGAGCGCTGCAGTTCCACGGCCTCGTACAGGGCACGCACATTGTTGCTGCCGAACGTACGGGCGCGGATCCTCTCGATGACCTCGAAGAAGAGAGTTCTCCGCGGGTGCACGGAGCGTGTGAAGATCTGGAAGAGCTGGCCGTCATGGTCCTGATCCACCAGGACGTTGAGGTCGCGCAGTTCGTCGATGGAGTAGCGCAGAGGGGTCAACCTGTCAACGAGCATCTCGTAGTAGGTGGCCGGTGTGCGCAGGAATGGCACACCGCGCTCGGCCATTGTGCCGACCGCACGCGAGACGTCGTCCGTCGCGAAGGCCACGTGCTGGACCCCCGCACCGCCGTGATCGGCGATGAAGCTCTCGATCTGGCCGGCCCTAACATTGGGCATGGGTTCGATCAGAGTGAACGTCACATCACCGGAACGGCTCTGTACGACGGTGGAGTCCATCCCCATCGGCCCCACTTCGATCTTCTCTTCGAAGATCACCTGCATGTCGAAGACATCGGTGTAGAAGCGTGTGACCTCAGGTAGCTCCCCCATGGGAAGACAGACGGCGAAGTGGTCGATGGACCTGAGACCGATCGTGTCCGCGTCGCCGACACCAACCGGGACGGGCAGCCCGGGAATCCGGTCGCCGGGCACATCCGGGTGCCGCTCGACCAGCGTGTGAACCACATCGCCGAAGCCGGAGACCGTCGCGGTCACGCATCCGTCGGCATCGTTCGGGGAGAGCACATTCACGGCTCCACGTGTCACCAACTCCGCGTGCGTGGACTTCACATCGGGCACGCTCAGCGCGATGTTCGCCACTCCGTCGCCATGACGCTGGACATACGTCCAGGCGGGATGCTCGGGCACGAGGGCCTGGGTGAGCAGGAGCCTTATCTGGTTCCGCCCCACGAGGGCCGACTCGTGTGCCCCGTCCGCTTCGACCCGGGTGGGAGGGACCAGTACTTCGAAGCCGTACCAGCTGCTCAGCTGCTCAAGGCTGCTCCGCAAATCGCTCACATAGAACTCAACGTGGTCCATGCGCAGGCTTGCCGAGATGGGGCCTTCAGCGCCAATGAATGAGGACGCTGCTTCAACGGTGTTCGAATTCATTGAGTCACGCTTTCCTTCAGATGCTAATGTGCGATGGGTGGATGTACACCAAAAGCGACAAGTGCCAATACGGCATGAGAGACTGACCATCGAGCTTTTGCCGCGCATCACTCAAATCGGCCTTACAGCCAGCCCAACACTCCATATAGGCGGTTTACCTGAACCTTGGCGCCGATCCTATGTCCGTGGTCGCGCACTCACCTGCACGTCGCTTGAGAGTGCATAGTCGTCACGAGGCGAGAAGAGTCCGAGTACCTCGTCCAGAACGCCCTCACGAGGCCGCCCCGCCTCGACCAGCAAATCTGGCTCTGCCTGAACCAGTGAATAGTCGTGCGCCATCCTGGCCCTACCACCGCCCGTGATATTCAGCAGAACACAGGCATCGCGATCGATCCACCCGCCGTGAGCAGACGACAGCAGCGACGCCGTAGCCACTGCGGCAGCAGGCTCGATGTCAATGCCCTCCATCTCCTTCATGAGCCGCATCGCCGCCCTCGCGGATTCCCGGTCAACAGTCAGGACATCTCCCCCGCTTTCGGTCAGAACGTCATAGACTCCGGAGTGGACTCCATATGGCGGATACGGGTTCGTCAACTCATCCGCGAAGGCGTTACGCGGAGACCATGCCGGACTGCAGGGCGCGTGCACAGGAGCACGCTTCCCATTGCGCCAGGACCGGTAGATTGGGGCAAACCCCTCGTTCTGAGAGAACATCAACTTCGGCAACGCCGCGTCGGTCCCGACCGAAGTACGAAAACGTTTGGCGCCCTCGTGCACGGCGATTCCGCCCGCGGCGCTCCCGACCGCCTGGAAGTAGTACTCGGGCAGACCACCGATCTCTTCCACTGCGGAGTACATCACCGTACCGAGGCCGTCCCGCCGCCCCACATTCCGAACGCCGCCCTCCAGGTAGAAGCCTGGGTTCTCGGCCACGTCCTCAGACAGCGTGATCGCATCGGAGTAGTCGGCCCCTGCCAACACCACAAGTCTGACCAGCGGATGCAGCGGTTCCCTCAGCTTGAACTTGCTCAGTCCCGTCTCTGGAACTATCAGCAGACAGGGTCTGCCGGACCGGGAGCAGACGGAAGCAAATGCCGCCGCGGTGTTACCGGCAGATGCCACGACCAGTACCGTGCCGTCATCGGGCATCCTGCCGAGAACCGTATAGGCCTCCAACTCCTTGAAGGTTCCGGTCTCCAGAAAGCCTCCCTTCTCCGGCCAGTATCCGTTGAAGGCGATCCAGAGGTTCGACATACCGAGAGAGCGAGCAAGCCCCTCACTGCGGAAAACCGCCGTACGACCAGAGTTCGGCACGCTCCGGACCACCGGGAGCCACCTCCGATAGCGGAAGACTCCCTCCTCCGTTGCGAGTGGCTCGAATTTTTGCTCCATGTATTCGGTATGGAGCAGGGCAGGATCATGAGCACCTGAGCAGGACAAGGCCAGTCCGTCATCAAACTGACGGCTACCGCACAGCGGACAGACGAGATGGTAGTGACGGCTCTCTGGATTACTCACCGTGCTCCGTTCGGAAGTTCACACCGATGAACTCCACCCGCGTCATTGGCGCTACTCAAATTCCAGGAGTGATACGCACAACGCGTTGGGGCGGACATTGTCTACAAGGCTGGTGCAACGAAAGAGCAGCAACCTCGTAGGCGTTGCTTCTACGCAGGAGATGCGTGTACGGCACTGGCCTACTTGGGATTCTCAGGCCTCCTCATCGGCCTCAGCTTCGGCCGTGCAGGTGCTCCGTCATTCAGTTCCATGTGCTTGCTCAGCCCGGCGACAGTGGGGGTTTCAAACATGGTGCGGATGTTGATCGTCACCCCCATAGCCGATCGAATCCGGCTAACGAGTCGGGTCGCTAGCAGTGAGTGTCCGCCGAGGTGGAAGAAGTTGTCGTCGATTCTGACCTCGGTGATGCCGAGGATCTCGGCGAACAGTGAACACAGCACTTCCTCACTGGAGTTGCGTGGCCCACGGCCCGCTGGTGCCGACACAGATTCGGGTGCGGGCAGAGCACGCCGGTCCAGCTTTCCATTCGGTGTCAGCGGCAACGCTTTCAGCACCACGAAAGCGGAGGGCACCATGTAGTCCGGCACCCGACCGGAAACCACACTCCGCAATATCCCCGCATCCACCGGCACACCGGCACCAGGACGAGCGTCGGGTTCAGCTTCGGCTTCGGCTTCGGCTTCGGCTTCGGCGGGGACCACGTAGGCGACCAGGCGTTTGTCACCTGGGCGGTCTTCGCGGACAAGGACTGCTGCTTGGCTGACGCTGGGATGGGTGGCGAGGGCGGTTTCGATCTCACCGGGTTCGATACGGAAACCTCGTACCTTCACCTGCGCGTCCGCCCGCCCGGCAAACTCCAGGACGCCGTCCGCGCGCCACCGCACCACGTCTCCGGTTCGATACATCCGCTCACCCGTGCCGCTGAACGGATCCGCCACGAACCGCTCTGCTGTCAGGGCAGGCTGATTCACATAGCCACGGGCCAGCTGAAGGCCGACGACGTAGAGCTCGCCGGGCACACCGACGGGCACCGGCGACAGCCCCCCGTCGAGAACGTAGACCCGGGTGTTCCACATGGGCCGGCCGATGGGGACTGTGCCCGTCAGTTGGGCCTGGTCGGGTACGAGGTAGTCGGTGCAGCCGACGGTAGTCTCAGTGGGACCGTAGTGGTTGACGACAGACACCTCCGGGTACGCGACCCGCCAACGCATGACCGCTTCACCGGACAAGGCCTCACCACCCAGCATGAGTTGACCATCCCCCGTAAGGATCTTGTCATCCAGTAGTGGCAGATGGCTGGGCGTCACCTTCATGAAAGTGGCCGCATCCCCCGCAACGGGCGTCGGCTCCGCCGCGAGCGCCTCCCATGGAACCACCCGTACACAACCCCCAGAGATCAACGCGCCATAGAGCGCGGTCACTCCAATGTCGAAGGACACCGAGGCATGCGCCACCGTGGTGCCCCGCAGATGCGGGTAAGCCTCAGAGCAGCGCACCACATAGTTGACAAGCGCCTGGTGGGTGATGGTGACACCCTTGGGCCTACCGGTGGAGCCGGAGGTGTAGATGACGTAGGCGGGATGCTGTGGCAGCAGCGCACTGACACGGTCGGTGTCGGTGACATCCATGCCGTCCAAACCCGCGATCTCGGTGCTGGTGGTGTCATCGAGCAGGACACATACCGTGCTCTCATGGCCCGGCAGTTGGCTCCCGGTCTCCGTGTCGGTGAGCAACAGCACCGGGCGGGCATCACCGAGCATGTGCGCTACACGATCACGCGGTAGGTCCGGATCGATGGGCACATACCCGGCCCCCGACTTCAGAACCGCCAGGAGGGCCACGATCAGCTCCACCGAACGCGGCAGAGCCAACGCCACCAACCCTTCCGGGCCGGCACCCTGACCGATCAGATACCGGGCCAGCCGATTCGCCCGCGCGTTCAGCTCACCGTAAGTCGCCTTCTCATCCTCGAAGGTGACCGCCACCGCATCCGGCGATGCTGCGGCCTGCCGCTCGAACAGCTCCGTGAACGCCACGTCCGGCACCGGGTGTTCGGTGTCATTCCACGTTGTGAGGATCTGCTCACGCTCAGCCGGCGAAAGAACGTCGATGCTGCCAACCGACGCATCCTGGTCGGCGACCACCGCCTCCAGCACCCGAACCAGACGCCCGACCAACGCTTCGACGGTGGTTCGATCGAGCAGGTCCGTGTGGTAGTCAAGGCGGAACCGAAGACGCTCCCCCGGTACAACAGCCAAGGTCAAGGGATAGTGGTTTCCGGTTTGACCCGCTTCCTTCGTCAAGGAGAACCCAGCCGTCGGGACGTTGGCCTGGTCGAGGTCTACGGGGTAGTTCTCGAAGACGATGACGGTGTCGAAGAGTTCGGCGTGGCCGGTGAGTTTCTGAACGGCGGCCAGGCCGAGGTGCTGGTGAACCTGAAGCTCGGCTTGCTCTTGCTGGAGCCGACTGAGCACCGTACCGACGGATTCATGAGGCCTCAAGACCACCCTGACGGGGATGGTGTTGATGAAGAGGCCGACCATGGTTTCGATGCCGGGGATTTCGGGCGGACGGCCGGCGACGGTGGCACCGAAAACGATGTCAGTGCGTCCGGTCATGCGGGCCAGGAGGGTGGCCCAGGCGAACTGGATGAGGGTGTTCAGTGTGACGTTGTGGGTGGCGGCTGTGGTCGTGAGCTGGTGGGTGAGGTGGTGGGGTAGTTCGAGGGCGAACTGCTGCGGCAGTTGAGGGGTACGGGTAAGACCGGCAGGGGTGAGACGGGTGGGCTCGTCGATGCCGTCCAGGGCATGCCGCCAGGCGGCCTCGGCGACCTCCTGGTCCTGTCCAGCGATCCAGGCGAGATAGTCACGGTAGGGGGTGACGGGGGGCAGGGAGTGGTCGTCTCCGTGGTGGGCGTAGAGGGTGAACAGTTCCCGCATCAGCACGGGAAGGGACCAGCCGTCCAGGAGAATGTGGTGGTTGGTGAAGACCAGCCGGTAGCGGTCGGGGCCCAGGTGGAGCAGGGCGAAGCGGAGCAGTGGCGGGTCGGTGAGGTCGAAGCGCATGTGCTGGTCCCGGTCCAGCCAGTCCGCGACGGCCGCTTCCCGCCGGTCGGCGTCGAGGTCCGTGAGGTCGATGTCCTGCCAGGGTAGTTCGTTGTTACGGGGGATGATCTGGACCGGCTGGGAGAGGCTTTCGTGGAGGAACCCGGCGCGTAGGTTGGCATGTCGGCGTAGCAAGGTGTGTACGGAGGCCTTGAGCACCGCGATGTCCAGCTTCCCCTCCACCCGGAAGCACAGTTGGGTGGTGTAGACGTCCTCGCCCTGCTCGTCGTAGAGGGAGTGGAAGAGCAGACCCTCCTGCAGCGGAGCCAGAGGAAGCAGCTCCGTTGCATCGGGCCGGCGAGTCTCCAGGCGGTTGATGTCGGCCTGGTTGAGGTTGAGTAGGGGCAGGTCTGAGGGGGTGCGGCCGCCGTTGCCGGGAAGGCTGGCGTGCTGGATGAGGGCGGTGAGTGCCTGTTGGTAGGCCTCGGCGAGATCGCTGACGTCGGTGTCGTCGAGGAGGGCCTCTGGCCAGGTCCAGGTGAGGGTCAGGGTCGGGCCCTGGGGGGTGTCCTGGGTCAGAGCGTTGATGGACAGGGTGTGGGTCATGGGCATGGCGGGGTCGGTACCGCTGCCCGCCGCGGTGTTCTCGCCGGCTGCCGCCCAGTCCTCGGGCTGACCGATGGAGAAGCGGCCCAGGTAGTTGAAGGCGATCTGCGGGGCAGGCAGCTGGGCCAGCTGGGTGGCGGTGTCCGGGTTGAGGTGGCGCAGCAGGCCATAGCCGATGCCGTGATCGGGCACCGCCCGCAGTTGTTCCTTGACCCGTTTGAGGACCCGGCCCAGATCCGCACCACCGGCCCAGGCCTTCGCCTCGTTGAAGATGCCCGGGTCCAACCGGACGGGGAACATCGAGGTGAACCAGCCTACAGTCCTCGATAGTTCCGCCCCCGCCACACTCTCCTGCCGTCCATGTCCCTCCAGATCGACGAGCAGGCCGGCGGCACGTTGCCCCCTCCGGGCCCGCCACCGCCCCACCGCCAACACGAGTGCACTGAGGAGTACGTCGTTGATACCGGCGTGGAAGAGCGCGGGCACCTCGGTCAGCAATGGCTCGGTCTGCTCCGGTGGGAGTGACACCGTCACCCGCCGCGCACTGCTCGCCACATCTCGGGCTGGATCCAACACCTGCTTACCCAGCTGGGGGTCGGTTCCACGCAGCATCTTGTGCCACAACGCTAGTTCCGCGACCCGGCCGGGGGTACAGGCTTCCTCGGCCAGGGTTTGTGCCCAGTGGCGGAAGGAGGTGCCGACTGGTTGCAGAGCCGCGGGCCGATTTGCTGTGGCGGCTTCCCATGCCTGCTGTAGATCCGGTAGCAGGATCCGCCAGGACACTCCGTCGACTACGAGGTGGTGGACCACTACGAGTAGGCGGCCTGAGGTGGTGGGTCCGGCGTCGAACCAGACTGCCTGGACCATCGTCGCGTCCG
>NZ_JAMQAW010000087.1 GCF_023701525.1 Streptomyces albipurpureus | reverse complement strand
GAACCGGAACCCCCTCCCCCACAGCCCACTCCGCATAGGTCTCGACAAGAAAACGGTCGTCCATGGTGTCGCCCTTCTCGCCCGATCGGATTCGGGCTCATGAAGATCGCTGATTCGAAGCTTCCGGAAAGAGCCCTATCCCCGTGGCGTCCAGAAGCGGCCTGCCGGGATGGACCGGAGAGTTCCTGCTCGGCGCAGGAGACTGTCGTTGGGATCGCGCCCCACAGGGTCCGGCTGACGTTGCGCCGAGCCGACCCGGGCTAGTTACATAATCAAGTCACATATCAGCAGTCTGTTAAAGTGGTGTCAACCCTCAGAGGCCCGTGGATTTCAGCGAGCGCCCACCGGGCGGGCAGGCGACACCTCCCCACCGGACCACAGGGTCCACCCATCCAAGCCAGCGCTACACTTTGCATTCACATGTCACCAGACTGTTAAGTTCTGTGCGCGATCCCGGCACCCCGGCCCCAACTTTCTGTCGGGACCCGGGTGCGGACCGATCACCCGGTCCGCATCGGCAGAGCCTGGGCGTGATCTCTCCGGTGCTGCCACGGGACAGCGGAGTTGACGCGTCCCGGATGTGAACCACCTCGCGTCCACCCGGCCCGCGGAAGGTCCTGAGCCTGGCGAACTGCCGCCAACCGCAGAGGAGTTCGCCATCACCTGGAGAGGGTGGCGCGGGCACGGGGGTGCGGTGGACGTGGAAACGCCTTCCTGCGGGCGGGCTGGTCTATGTGCGCCGGGTCAGGTCCGGTGGTGCCGGGGGTCGGTCAGCGCCGGGAAGGACTCCTTCCCCGCCGCCCGGGCACGCGGCCCCCACGCGCGGTGGGCCGCCGGGAAGCTGAGGGGGTGGTCACTCCCGGTCCCGGGCCCAGGAGACCAGGGCCCGGGTGACCTCGCGCGGCCGGTCGAGTGTGGACAGATGCCCGCACTCGGGCACGGTGACGAGTCGGGCGCCGGGGATGCCGTTCGCGATTTCGGCCGCCCGGTCGGGCGGGGTCACCCCATCGCTCGCACCGACCAGCACCAGCGTGGGGCAGTGGATCGCGGCGAGGCCGGACCGCGAGTCGGGACGGTCCGCCACCGCCCCCAGCTGCCGCAGATAGGCGTCCGCCCCGGTCTCCTCGGCCATGAGCCGCACCAGTGCCCGCCGGGCACCGTCGTCCGCCTCCGGGTCGTGGAAGTAGCGGGGGAAGAGCAGGTCGCTCAGCTCGCCGAGACGCCCCGCGCGGGCGAGTTCGGCATGGCCGCGCCGTCCCTCCCGCTTCTGGGGGGTGTCGGGCCGCGCGGTGGTGTCCAGCAGGGCGAGCCTGCTCACCCGGTGGCCTGCCTGGCGCATGACCTCGAAGGCGACATAGCCGCCCATCGACAGTCCCGCCAGGGCGAACCGCGGTGGTGCGGTGCCCAGGAGCCTTCGGGCGAGTGCGGGGAGGGAGTCGTCGTGCCGGATGTCGGCGACCATGACGGGGCCATGGCGCCAGAGCTGCGGCAACTGCTCGGCGAACAGCCGCGGCGAGCACAGCATTCCGGGTACGAGCACCAGCGGCAGCGGTTCCTGACGCGGGTGGACTGGTCGCGGCGGGGCGGTCATGACGCGGCCTCGCCCAGGGCAAGCCAGACGGTCTTGGTCTCGGTGTACTCGTGGATGGCCTCCGGGCCGTTCTCACGGCCCATACCGCTCTCCTTGTATCCGCCGAAGGGCGCGGCATGGCTGGTCCTGCGGTAGGTGTTGATCCAGACCGTGCCGGCCCTCAGCCGCCTGGTGACACGGTGGGCACGGCCGACGTCCCTGGTCCACACCCCGGCCGCCAGGCCGTAGCTGGTGTCGTTGGCGATGCGGACGGCGTCGTCCTCGTCCTGGAACCGGAGCAGGCACATAACGGGTCCGAAAATCTCCTCCCGGGCGATGCGCATGTCATTGGTGACATCGCCGAAGACGGTCGGTGCGACGAAGAAGCCGCCCAGGCGCACCGCCTCCGAAGACCGGCTGCCTCCCGTGAGCAGGGTGGCACCGTCGGCCACACCGATGTCGAGGTAGCGCAGCACCTTTTCGTACTGGGGACGGCAGGCGATGGGGCCGAGTTGGGTGTCCTCGTCCAGCGGATCGCCGAGTCGGATCGCGCGAACGCGATCGATGAGCCGGGCCGCGAACTCGTCATAGCGGGAGTGGTGCACCAGGACCCGGGAGCCCGCCATACAGCTCTGACCGGTGCCGTGGAACAGTCCGGTGACGGCCCCGGCCACGGCGGCGTCCAGATCCGCGTCCTCGAACACGATGTTGGGGGACTTTCCGCCCAGTTCCAGCGAGACGCGGGCGAGCCGCTGTGCCGCGGAGGCCGCGATCTTCTTGCCGGTGGCCGTCGACCCGGTGAAGGCGATCTTGTCAACCAGCGGGTGGGCGGCGAGCGCCGCACCGGTGGGGCCGTCACCCGTGACCACGTTGAACACCCCGGGCGGAAAGCCCGCGTCGAGGACCAGCCGCGCGAACAGCAGGGTGGAGACCGGGGTGAACTCCGAGGGTTTCACCACAACGGTGTTGCCCGCCGCGAGCGCGGGGCACAGCTTCTGGCACAGCAGGGCGAGCGGGCTGTTCCAGGGGGTGATCGCGGCGACAACGCCGATGGGCTCACGGAGCGTGTACGTGAGGGTGTTGGGAAAGGAGGTGGGGAGGGTGTGTCCGTGCAGCGTCTCCGCGATGCCCGCGTAGTAGTGGCAGAAGCCGGCGAGCGCCCTGGTCTGGCCGAGGGCCTCCCGTAGCAGCTTGCCGTTCTCCCGCACCTGGACGCGGGCCAGTTCACCCTCGCGTTCGAGGATCAGGTCGCCGAGCCCGCGGAGCAGGCGGGCGCGTTCCGCCGGGCTGTGGTGCGGCCACTCTCCGCTGTCGAAGGCGTGCCGTGCGGCGCGTACCGCCGCGTCCACATCGGCCGTGCCCGCCTTGGGCACATCGGCCCACGGCTCCCCTGTGCTGGGGTTCACGGCGTCGAAGCGGCTGCCGTCCCCGGCGTCGGTCCAGTGCTCGCCGATGAGCATCCGATAGGTCTCCTGGGCGGCCGGTGGGTCGCCGGCCGCCGTCGCGGTCTTCATCAAGGCTCCATCTGTTGGGGCTTTCCGTGTTGTCCGGGTGGTCCCGTGTCAGTGCGCGGGGGCACGCGACATGCTGGTCGGGGCGGGAAGGGCATCGGCGCCGGCGAACAGCAGGGACTTGATCACCACGGGTACGACGCGGCTCGGGTGGACCATCTCGCCGATGTCCACGTAGTCGAACTCCTCAAGTTCGACACCGTCGAGGCAGATCAGCGGTGCCGTCACCGCCATCTCCTCGGTCAGCAGCGCGGCCAGTGAACGGCCCACGTCCCCGTCGAGCAGGACCACCAGGGGCCGGTCAGCGGCGAGGTGCCCTGACATGCCCTTCACCAGCCCGGCGGCGAGGGCCCGGAGCCGGGGGTAGGTGGTCTCGCCCGGCCAGCGCACAGCCACGGCGACGGCATCGCTGCCCACAGCCTGGTCATGGACCCGTGCCGCCGCGGTGACCGCTCCCGCCACGACGTCCGGGCAGATCGGTCCTGAGAGATCGAGGCGTGGGCGCAGTACGGGCACATTGCGCAGCGGCAGCGCCGCCTCGGATGAGAGCCCCACGGTGTTGCCGCTGACCTGCACCGTGAACTGGGAGGCGCCGATCACCGTGGCCCGGATGCGCTGTGCGGAGCCGAGTACCGTCAAGGGGAGGCGGCCGTCGCGCAGGGCTTCGGTGATCTCGGCGGCGAGCGGAATGGCGAGATCACCGAAGCTCTCCTTCCCGGTGTCGGCGAGGTACTCGGCCACCCCGCCGGAGAAGCTGACCGCGGTGGGCCGCACCCCATCGGGCCGGTCGTCGGCCAGGAGCAACCCGGGCGGGTACCCGGGCGGGACCGTTGCCCGGGTGGCCACGCTCACCAGCACTTCGGTGAAGGCACGGGCCAGCCTCCGCTCATCCTCCGGCGCGAGTGGGCCGCCGAGCCGGAGTGGGATTCCGACCGCGCGGGCGATGTCCAGTGCCGGGCCGTCGGCCCGTACGACGAGGCCGTTCTCGTACGCCACGAGTCGGCCGCCCACCGCGACGGCGGCGGTGCCCAGCACCTCGCCGTCCGCCAGCACGGCGATCTTGCTGGTGCCACCGCCGATGTCGATGTGCAGTCTGCTCCCCCGCTGTCCCCGTGAGGCGGCAACCGCTCCCGAGCCGTGCGCGGACAGCACCGCTTCGAGGTGGTGGCCGGCCGATGCGCAGACGAACGTGCCCGACGCATCGGCGAAGAGATCCGCGATGGCCCGCGCGTTGTCGCGCTTGAGCGCCTCACCGGTGAGGATCACCGCACCACTGTCCACGGCGGCGCTTTCGATACCGGCCTGCTGGTAGCAGTCCCTGAGGAATGTGCCGAGCCGTCGGGCGTCGATCGTGTTGTCCGGCACATAGGGGGTGAGCAGTACGGGAGAGCGCCACAGGACCTCGCGCTCGACGACCACGTACTGGCTGGAGTGATGCTGCGACCGCCGCCGCAGATGCACTCGGGCGAACATCAGATGCGTGGTCGAGGAGCCGATGTCGATGCCGACGGTGGTCATCTCGACGTGGTCCGCGTTCCATGCGTAGGAGGCGGCGTAGGCGAGTTGGTCCGCGGTCAGCGGCGGCTCGTTGTCCCGGGTGCGCGGTGCGGCGGGAAGGGCGCCAACGCTCCCGGCGGGCGGGAGGGACGCCGCTGCCGTCACAGCCGCGCCCCGATGGCGAAGGACTCCTGGAAAAGCGCCAGCATCGCGGCCCAGGACCGGCGGTCGGCGCGTTCGTCGTATCCGATGCCCGGCATGCCGTAGTGGTCGGACGCGGGATTGGTGAAGCTGTGCTTCGCACCGCCGTAGATGTTGACCTGCCAGTCCGCGTGGGCGTCCCGCATCTCGTCCTGGAAGGCTGCCACGGACTCGGGCGCGACCAGGGGATCGGCCGCGCCGTGGCACACCAGCACCCGTGCGCGTATCTCCCCCGGCTCGGCGGGCCGTTCGGTCCCGAGGCTGCCGTGGAAGCTGACGGCCGCGCGTAGCGGGGCCGCGTCGCGGGCCAGTTCCAGGGCCACGGTGCCGCCGAAGCAGAAGCCGATCGCGCCCAGGCGTGCGCCGTCCACCTGGGGCTGCGCCGCCAGGGCGCTGAGGCCGGCGCGGGCGCGGCGCCGGAGCGTTTCGGGGTCCTTCTTCAACTCGTCGACCAGCGCGATGCCCTCGGGGAGCGAGGCGGCTTGGCGGCCGTCGCCGTACATGTCGAGCGCCAGGGCCGGGTACCCCAGCCGGCTCAGCAGCTGGGCGCGTTCGCGCGCCTGGTCACCGAGGCCGAACGCGTCGGAGGCGACGAGGACTCCGGGCCTGGGCTCGGAGACCGACTCGTCATAGGCGAGGAACCCCCGCAGGGTCAGCGGGCCGTCGGAGTATTCGAGGTCCATGGTCGTCATGGCGGAACAGCCTTTCGGGGAGTCGGTGGTGAGGGGAGGCCGCGGGGGCACGGAGGATCGCCGAGCCCCCGCGGCCCGGGGGCCGGAGGGAGGCAGCCGCGGCGGTGTGTACGCGGCCGGGCCCGGCCCCCGTCAGGCGGCCATCAGTCGGAGCGCCTGCCGTGCGCTCATGCCGACGGTGACGCCCTGCTTCTGGGCCATCTCGTTCACGGCCGAGACGACGCCGTTCTCATAGGTGCTCCTGCCGCTGCCGATGCTGGCCGACAGGGTGGACACGGCGGCTGCCGGGATCCTCAGCGGGTCGCAGAGGGATACTCCGCCGACACCGGAGTGGAATTTCCCCATACCGGCGTCGTTGGCGATCCAGCCCCTGACCCGCCACTGGGTGAGGAGGGGGATGATGACCGAGCCCGCGTGGTTGCCGAGGGCGACGACATCGCGGGAGTAGTCACCGCCCTTGGGGAGGGTGACCAGGGTGGAGACGGCGATGACGCGGCCGCCGGCGGCGGTCCCCTCCATCTCGTAGACCTCCTCGTCCAGGTCGACCCGGCCGTTCACAGCGCGTCCCGGGGGCGCCGCAAGGAGTAGCCGCGCGGCTTCGACGGCGTTCTGGCCGGGGAGTACCCCGAGTTCCTGGGCCCGGGCGTTGGCGTAGCCGATGACGCCGTCCGCCATCGTGCGGCCGTTGGAGAGTGCGGCGCTCATCGTCTCCACCGCGGCCACCGGAAGGCCGTAGCGGTCCCCGAAGGCCAGTCCGCTGATGCCGGCCCGTTCCCGGCCCACCCCTGCGTCATGCGCGATGACGGCCCGTACGCCCTTGCTCATGGCCCGGTTGACGGTGGAGGCGCCGCAGAAGGAACCGCCGACCACCACATCGTCGGCGGTGACCGTCTTGTTCGCGACATCGAGCATCGAGTCCATAACGAAGACCCGTCCGCGCGCGGTCTCGGCGGCCACGGCGGGGGTGCCGCCCAACGCCTTGGGTTCGCTTGGAGGGGCCGATGCGCCCGTGCGCGCGGCGGCGCGTTCGGTGTTGTCCCGGGATGCCTTCACTCCGACCGCGTATCCCGCCGCCCCGGTGGCCAGGGTGAGCGCCGAGACGCCCGCGACCCGCAAGAGGACCCGTCGCTCCATGGCGGTTCCTTCCCTAGTTCTCACCGGAACGGGGGCTCTTGGACAGCTGCTCCCATCTGCGTGCGAATTCGGGTGCGAGGGGGATGCCCTGCTTCTTGAGTTCTTCGGCGAAGATCGTGAGGATGCGCGGGTCCTCGTTCTCGGTGGAGATCTGCAACCCGCCGTTCCTGACACTCTTGTCGACCTCGTCGAAATGCGCCTTCCGTTCATGGGTCACCGGGTAACGGATACTCCCGAAGGCAATGGCAAGATAACGAGACGGACCAGCACTGGTATTGAAGTGCTGATGGAACATCTGGTCAGCCGGCGCATACACACTGCCATGCTTCCAGTCGAACCGCCGAAACCCCTCCTCCCCCTCATACCAGAAAAGCGAGTACCCACTCCCGGACATCGGGAAAATATGAAAGTCAGGCCCATGCCGATGACCGTTCTTGTACGAACCCGGAGGCATCTCCGAAACATGGGCATGAGTCGTACCATCAGCCATCGACAGATGAACGTTCGAACTCCCCGGACCACGCGCCGCCCACTCCCTCAGCTCCAACTCCTGCACCCTCGGAACGAA
>NZ_JAMQAW010000086.1 GCF_023701525.1 Streptomyces albipurpureus | reverse complement strand
GTCCTTCCTCGCCCACACCGGCCTGACCATCCACCCACCAAACCCACCGAACTTACGAAAAGATCAGTAAGTACACCGAGGTGAAAGCAACCGGGATCTACAGCGCCGCAGGCTCCACGCTGACCTTGCACCCCACTGCCAGCACTCCGTGTACCAGCAACGTCGTCAACCCTGACGGCCCCTCCCGCACCGACAGCGTCCTCGCCTGGGAAGGAGCCGTCACGGCCTACAACGTCAAGTCCGCTGAAGCCGGCGGTGATCAAACCCGGATCGACAAGATCGCCCATTGCGCATCCCAGACGCGCTACAAGGCCACGGCCCCGAATGGCACCACGCCGTGGAGTGACGGTCCGACGGTGACCTCCCGTTTTGACTCCGCCGCCTACATGGCCCAGTACGGAGTCAAGGGAGCCATATTCTCCAATGTGCTCCCCTGGTACCAGTACGCCCGCACGGATGCCTCCGTCAAGTCCGTGGCCGAGCACATCTTCGACGCCCTCTACCTACCGCAGCTCACCTACCCGGTGAAGCCCAACAAGGACATCCCGGGCAATGTGTGGAACGGTGAGTACCAGCCGATCCACCGGAACTTCCCCAACTTCAACGCCGCGTCGGCGACAGTCGCCAGGAAGAACCTGAACGCCAAGAACGCGGCTTGCCGCCCCCTTCAGAGCAACCCCGGGGAGCAGTGCGATGAGTTCCCCTTCGCGTCCACCAAAGAAGGAGCAGGTAAGGGCGACGGAAACTTCTCCGTCCGCTACGTCCCTGGGTCAGAAAACGGATCAGCGGGAGCCAAGCTCGCGGTTTGGTACGGACAAGACCGCATCATCGACGGTGACGCCTACGGCTTCCGGGTGAAGTAACCGCCACCTCACCACAACAACGACGGAGGGCTCCCCTGATCCCAGGGGAGCCCTCCCTCTGCATCTACTTCACCGGTGTGAAGACGAAGTGGTACCGCTCCAAACCTTCGATCGGAAAGACGACCCCCATCATTTCCTTGAATCTCGCATCGGCTGTATCGCCCCCGGCACGCCACACCCGCAGGGTGTACCGACAGTTCGCCCGGAGTCGGAACTCAAGCACCGGCCCGTCGATATTGCACAGGATCTGCTCACCCGCGCCCGTGACCCACGGCCACTCACCGAGCAGCTCAAACTCAGGCCCCAGGGTGAGCACAGTCGGGGAAACCTCGATCACCACAGACGCATCGTGAGACTGCGCATTGCTGGTAACCATCGCAATGCCCTGA
This sequence comes from Streptomyces albipurpureus, assembly GCF_023701525.1. Classification (GTDB taxonomy): domain Bacteria; phylum Actinomycetota; class Actinomycetes; order Streptomycetales; family Streptomycetaceae; genus Streptomyces; species Streptomyces albipurpureus. Next base: position 9,291 of record NZ_JAMQAW010000086.1, on the reverse strand, counting down.
CCCACCCGCACCGGCGTCCCGTCCACCGGCAACTCAGCCCAGAACGGACGCTCCTCCCCCGGCCGCCGCATCTCATCCAGCCCAAAAATCGACCGGTCAATGGTCACAACACCAGTCACACGGATAGTTTCCTCACCAGTCATACAAAGCAGCCTAGGCACACAAGACGCAGCCAAGGCCGCCTTTCCCTCGGATGGCGCGAGAGCGATGTATCCGGTGGCTGATACCCCCACCGCCCTCATATCTGGCGGCCGATGGCTGCCACTTCAGCGATTCCCTGAGAAGGGGGTGGCGCTTGACACATAGCAGCGCTGCGGAACCCGCGCTGTCAGCCCGGGGAGAGCGGGCCATTCATACGAGTGACGTGGTGCCATCCCTATGAACTGGGGCGCCGAGCACCGCTATCCCTGTGATCATGAAGACCAAGAATTTGCTGCGCGCTGCGGTGGCTACCGTTCTCTCCGTTCTCCCCCTTATGACGATGGCCGCACCCACTCATGCGGTTGAAGCCGCTCCGTCGATGGTGGTGGAGCTACCCCTGGGTGTTGCGGTCGGTGAACTGCCGGTCGCGGTCGAGGACCGCACCGGCTACAACCGCGACAGTTTCAAGCACTGGAACACCGGTCTGAACGCCACCGATGGGTGCAACACCCGGGCGGAGGTCCTGATCGCTGAGGCCGTCTCCGCGCCGACTGTCGGTGCGCGATGTTCATTGACCGGCGGCTCCTGGTGGTCCTACTACGACGACACCACCGTCACCAGCGCAGGAGCGCTAGACATCGACCATATGGTTCCGCTCGCCGAGGCCTGGGACTCCGGAGCCTCAGAATGGACCGCTGCCCGCAGGGAGGCCTACGCCAACGACCAGGGCGCGGCGGCGTCGTTGGTCGCGGTCACCGCACGCTCCAACCGGCAGAAGTCGGACCAGGACCCGGCCGACTGGCTGCCTCCGTCGGCCGACGCGCTGTGTCAGTATGCGTCGGAGTGGACGGCGACCAAGCTCCGCTGGAACCTCGCCATCGACGAAGACGAGCAGCACCGCCTGTACTTCATCGCGGCCGGCTGCACCGACACCACCGTCACCTACGAACCCGCCCCCTGACCTGCCACCGACCGTCGAGATCCCGCTCCCGCGCGAATCGCGCGGGAGCGGGATCTCTGCGTGGGGTGGATCCGGGGTTTCAGGACCTCACGCCCTTCACCCCCGCTTGCGGGGTCAGGCTGGTTGTCGGGTGAGGAGGTAGCGGATCTTGGAGGCGTCGTGGCCGGTGGCGTCGGCGATGGCGGTGACGTCGTGCCCGCGGGTGTGAAGGACAGCCGCGTCGTACTGGAGTGGACAGCCGGCGGTCAGCGGGAGAGGGCAGCCGCGGCTACCGGTGCTGGCGACCAGTTGGCTCCAGGCGACAGCAGCAGGCCGGGGACACCCGACAACGAAAGGCCAGTGCATCGCGATCAACCCAAAAGCGGTCTGCACGGCCCTCTGCGCGGCAAGGGTGCTGAGGTGTGCGCTGGCGTAGGTGAGGTAGATCGGGCTGTGGAGAGTGTGGAAGGCCTCCAGCGCCGGTGGCATGAGGAGCCTCATCAACCGGCTGTCAGGCACATGTGCCACGGACAGCCGTGTCCTGCGGGGGTTGGGTTGGCGGGTGGGGGCACGGACGGTCATGGGCTTACTCCAAGTCCGAACATGGCGGCAAAGGGCGTGTCAGCAGGTGTCGTGGTCGGATGGAAGCAGCTGACCGTGGGTCCGGGGTGGGCGCTAGCGGCTTCCCAGAGGGGGCGGATGAGGTCCGGGCTGCCGCCCATAGCGGTCACTAGGTCGGTAACCTTGCGCCAGTTGGTGAGGCGGGTCCCAGCGAGGAGGCCGGTGACATCGGCCTGAGTGACGGCGTAGTTAGCGCGGGAGGCCAGAGTCTCCGGGGTGAGATGGCCCGCCGCGAGGTTCATACCGCGTAGCGCGGCGTGAAGGTTCCCCGGACGGGTGACGCGGTAGCCACGAGCGGCTTCCCACAATGGTCGAAGGTCGCCAGGGTCGACATCGCAGGCCCGCGCGAGACGGCGGGTGACTTTCCAGGAAGGGAGACGTTCGCCGGCAACGACTCGGTAGACGTAGGAGCGGTCGACCCGCGCCGCTTCACCCAGCGCGGTGAAGGTCAATCCACTCTCTCGGTGCAGGCGGGACATGGCCTGGCTGAACAGCTTGGCCGGCGAGTCGGGAAGAGAGGTGTCCGCTGGGGGGCTCTCCGTCGAGCGCGGCGCGGGTTCCGGGTGACGTCGGCTGAGGGGTCTGTCTGTGGAGGGCTCGTTGCCGGTGCCAGCCGATGGGGAGGAGGAATCGCGCTTGCGTCGACGGGCCCGGCTGTCCTTCCATCGGTTCAGCGTGTCCGCGCTGACATGCAACCTTTTACTCATCTCGCCCGAGGTGATCTTCCGGTCGTGTGCCTGTTGCACCACCGCCCCACGCAGATGCGCGCCGTCGTCCAAGGCTTGGCATAGTTCGATCAGCGCCGCCTGCGGTTGACAGGCCGCCACCAACTGCACCACGGTCGCCACCCGCCGCTCCAACTCCCGTGCGAGCTCGAGAGCTTGAGCGTCGTGATCGTTGCGTGGGCGGTCCTGCTGATATTTGCGATACTTCACACCGCACTTGTCCGAGCAGTAACGGCGCCGGCGGCCGGCCGGTTTCTGCTCGACACTCTCCTCGCAGCCGGCAGCGAGGCACTCCTGACCTGTTGAGGTCATCAGCTCTGCATTCTCTTTCGGGGATTACTCGCGGAATACCGCGTACGGAAATGGGCAACTTTTCGCCGACGGTGCCCAACGTCCCACCTCATGAGAGCGGCAGGACGCGCACCTGGGCACGGCGGACAGGCCGGGTGAGGCGGGCACGGAAAGCTTCCCGCCCGCCTCACCCCGCAAGCTCACTCCGTACGTAGCCGCTGGTAGCGCAGGTAGGAGCCGCGCATCGACACCATCACGGCAACAGCCGTGAGCACCCCCACCACGGGGCCGGGATAGTGGATCATGATGACAACACCCGCAGGCATCGCCAGAAATGACTGTGTGTTGACCCGAAAGTCACGCAGCACATGGGTTTTGACGTCTGCTCGACGCGGAATGGTACGGTCGGGAACAATCCGCCAGCGGCCCTCTTGGGGCAGTTGGCCGGGCATGTGGTCAGGAGGCATAGAGCCCTCCTCGATCTGTGCGAGTACAGGATGAGTCAGCTCGGAGCTTTGGCAGCAAACCCAGATCCGGGCTGACTCGCCAGACGCTACCCACTCCCCCATACAGCGCACCATCTGTACTGTCCGTTAATGGGACGATGTGCCGTTGACGCTCACCCACAGACGCCACACGGATCGAAACGCTTCCCTCGCTGATCGAACACTGAACGCATATGCAAACATCTGGTCACCAGCGAGATTGCAGCAAACAGTAGGCAACGCAGCGCGCCGACAACCGAACGAGCCGTCAAACACGATCGGGTAGGAGCAATTTCCCCCGACCAGCACCCAACACCCCGCGCAACGCGCTAGATGTGAGGGTCGGTTCGGTGAACGGGGAGAGCGATGGACGTCGGCAACGGGCGCATACTCGCGTGGATCGTAGTGATAGCCGCAGCTGCGGCCTGGGTCCTGTACCGCAGGTGCCAGTACCCAGGGAACTGGTCTCACGCGTTCAGCACCGACTTCACCACCGATCGGCAAACCCTAGCCACGGCACGACGGGAAGTCCACGCACTGCGAACCTCAGCGGCCCTCACCCGCACCCAAGCCACCAGCCAGGCCTACCTAGCGCAGCAGAGATACACCCGGCGCATCGACGCAGCAGAGGAACGCTTACGCACACTGCGCCTCCCTCGGCAGCGCGGAAGAATCGTCGAAGAACTCGGCGACCTGACCTTGTACGAAGAGGCCTTGGTCATGGACGCGGAGCAGATACCCATCAGCGGCCTGAAAGCCCGATTCGAAGGGTCATTCGCCGCCCACTACGTCTACATCACCATGTCCGACGGGCAAGAACGCAGGTTCAAAGTCTCCCGTACCGAGTACGACGAGGACAGAGTCCGAGACTTCGCCAGCCAGATCACCAACACCAGCACCACACATAAGTCATCCCTCGTCCGCAGGGCGCAGGACATTGAGGAAGCCGAAGCCGAGCTGAAGGCCGCCCGCGCCGACACCGAAGATCGGGACAAGGCCCGCCAACTTAAAGCCGAGGTCGCCGAACGCCAGAAGAAGGACAAGCGGCTGGACGCCGCCCGAGCAGAGCTGCAACAAGCGCATGAGGTATGGCACGAACTCACCGGACGCAAGCCGATCTGGTAGCCGCCGGCACGTATCACCCGCCGGTGACAATCGCGCTTCCGTGTGACCGCGGCTTCGTTCAACCTCCTCGGAGGGCATGGTTGCGCAGTGGGCGGAGCAGAGGGGACTGTAAGAAGAACGGTGTAACTCCGATCATGGAGGATTGCACCTGTGACCAGCGAGAACATAGCCGCACCGTCCGAGGTAGGCACCCCGCAGGTAGGCGTGGATGACCGGTTCTTGAACGAACTTGTGGCCCGGGCCCAGGCCGAGGGCGGTCTGCTTCAGCAGTTGACGAAACGGCTGCTGGAGTCCGCCCTTGAGGGCGAGATGACGGATCATCTTGGCTCTGAATGGCACGATCCGGCCGGCAAGAACGGCGGCATCTCGAGGAACGGGAAACGCTCCAAGACGGTCGTCACCGACATTGGCCGGTCGAGATCGACGTGCTGCGGGACCGCGAGGGAGCGTTCGAGCCGCAGATTGTGAAGAAGCGTCAGCGTCGTCTGACCGGCGTCGATGAGATGGTCCTGTCGCTGTCGGCGAAGGGCCTGACCCACGGCGAGATCGCCGCCCATCTGGCCGAGGCCTACGGCGCCGAGGTGTCTGAACAGACCATCTCAACGGTCACCGACTCGGTGATCGAGGGCATGGCCGAGTGGCAGGCCCGCCCGCTCGACCGCGTCTACCCGGTCTTGTTCATCGACTGCATCAACGTGAAGATCCGTGACGGCCAGGTCGCCAACCGCCCGGTCTACATTGCGTTGGCGGTCACGGCGGAGGGCCACCGCGACATCCTCGGATTGTGGACAGGAGGCGAGGGAGGCGAGGGCGCCAAGCACTGGCTTCGGGTCCTTACCGATCTGAAGAACCGCGGAATCGAGGATGTCCTGATGCTCGTCTGCGACGGGCTCAAGGGCCTGCCCGACGCGGTCGGTGAGGTCTGGCCCAGGACGGTCGTCCAGACCTGCGTCGTCCATCTACTGCGGGTGTCGCTCCGCTATACGGGCCGCCAGGATTGGGACAAGATCGCGAAAGCACTGAAGCCGGTCTCTACCGCGCCGACCAAGGGTCGCGGCCACCAGCCGGTTCCTCGAGTTCTGCGAGGAATGGGGCGGCAAATACCCGGCGATCGTGCGGTTGTGGGAGAACGCCTGGGCCGAGTTCGTTCCGTTCCTTCAGTTCGACGCCGAGATCCGCCGGATCGTCTGCACGACCAACGCGATCGAGTCCGTCAACGCCAGGATCCGCCGGGCGGTCCGCGCCCGCGGCCACTTCCCCTCCAAGAACACCGCCCTGAAGTGCGTCTACCTCACGGTGATGTCCCTCGACCCGACCGGCACCGGACGGAAACGCTGGACGACCCGCTGGAAGCGGGCCCCCCAGGCCTTCGACATCGCCTTCGACGGACGCCTCACCAACAACCGAATCTAAGCCTACAAACCAGCCCAGTTACACAGAAATCTTTACAGACCGACGAGACTTCGGAAGGAGCCGGTCGTGACACAGTGCGCGGGGGTGGGCGGTGCGGGCGTCGTCTTCCAGTTGCGAAGGGTTCAAGGACGTCTATTTCCAGGACGGCGGAGGGCGCGCTATGGGACTCTCGGACGTCGCTATCAACGATATCGACTATTTGGATCTCGGCTACTAAAATCTGAGCACTTGTGCCGAGCATTAATTACTGCGCTGAGCCGAAGCAGGATGGTAGTCACAGAGGCGCGCTTGTTGTCACAACGGTGGACATCTGTCACACGCGAGGGGTGTGCAGGTCCAGGACCGCCCGTAGCCGCTCAAGGTCCCCGATCTCGCGTACGCCCCGCTTGGGCAGGACGTCGATGAACATGATGTTGGGATCACGGCTGAGCAGGACAAAATGACCTGCCGTTTCTCGGTAACCCTGGAAAACGGACCACTTCTGGATCAGTGTGCTGTGGTCGGTACGGCATGTGATCCCAGAGGGAGACACGGTAACGCGGTACTCGCCCTGCCATCCGACGATCCGCTGCACGTGGGCGGCTTGCGCCCGCGGGTACCCCCACACCAGCAGGACGACGAACAAGACCAAAACTGTCGAGACCGCGTCGATACTCCCGCGGCCCACGGTGGGGATCAGCCACTGCCCTACCCACAGTAGGAGGAAGACGCCCCGCAGCAGTAGCCCGGTCCGCTTGACCCGCTCGCGGACCCGCAGGCCGACCAGGGTGTCGGGAGACTGGGGCCGGTACGCCAGTTCAACTACGGCCCGCTCGTCCACGACATTGTCAGAGCTTTCCGCTTTGTTGGTGCCTTGGTCGCTGTGGCCTTCGGCCATGGTTCCTCCCGGTACACGACATGCAGATCATAACGAACTGAAGTTCGCTCTCACCCCGGGTCGAAAGCCATCACTCATCCCAAGGGGACCGCAAACGCCGGAGCCGGTGACCACCACCCCGCTTCACGCGGTTCTGGTGACAGACCGCCCGCAGATCCGGTTACTACCAGCGTGCTTTGCTCGATCGAAGCCGCAGATCAGCGGACACCAGTGGTGACAACTCTCGTGCTTCGGCTCACCCGTATCCGGACCCGAAGAACGATGCAGAGCGGGCGGCGAACCGTCAGGCCGCGGACGACTACCAGGTCCAGGAGGAGAATGCGGCCCCCCTCCCCCCAGGCCCGGCTCGACCGCGCGGCGCTCGACCTGCTCGGCACCTGCCGCCGCGACCTATCCACGCTTCGCTCCGTCGTCGCCGAACTCCTCGCCGGGTGCCACGCCGATGCAAAACCCTGCACCCCAGAAGACGGAGACCATAGCTGGCGACTGCTCCAGAAGCTCGCCCCGGTCATCGAGACCGGACACTGCCCCACCTGCGCCCAGCCACTGCCCAATTCCACCCGCCGTCCACGCAAATTTTGCACCGCCCGGTGCCGCAGTAGCGACCAAGCCATGCGCCGCAGGGGTCTCCTTCTCGGGGGTCCCACACGACGCTGCCGCTGCCACGCAAGAGCGTCTACAGCCCAGCGAGAGCTGCCAGGTTGTGAGCCTCACACCCGTTTGCACAGGTCGACGCGGTGATCTGTGAGCCTGTGAGGCAGCCGTCTCAACCGCAATCTCGAAGCTGTCATGGCCGCGCCACGCACAGCCCGCGTCTTTCTGACACCCCTCTGATACCCGAGCTGGCAGGCCTACTGAGACTCCGAGTTCAGCATCAGCCGCGCGCAGGCGTACCGGCTCCTCGACGTCGCCCGCGCCCTGGCCGCGATCCACGATGCTACTACCGCTGACTCATCGCGTGCGAGACACCCACCCGGTCGACTTGCCGCACTCGCCCACAGCGGCCTCCGGCCCTCGGTGAGACTGCGGCGCGTGCCGTGATCCGCCAGACCGTCCGCGGCACTTTGGTCCGATCAACGCCGGCTTCAACAGCTCTGACCTACTCGTGGGACAGACCCTCGTCGAGCTGGGAAACGAACCGACCGCCGCGATCGACCGCATCCGGCAACAGCGGTCTGCCTGGGCATTCAACAACCGGACCTTCGAGAAGTACCTCTCCACCGGCCTCGATGTTGCCTATCTCCCTAGCAGCTGGATACGTCTCCCTGAACAGCGAGAGGTCAAAAAACAAGCTATGGGGCGGTTTGATAGTCCGCTGCTGTGTCGGGGCAGTTTCCCGCAAGCTTCTGCAGCGCTGCTTGCTCGTCGCTATCCACGGTGAGCTTCCAGCGGAGTTTGGTCGCGGTCCAGTCTGCTGCGTAGGTGCAGTGTGTGGAGGAGGCCGGAGGCAGCCACTGGGAAGGGTCCCTGTCGCTCTTGCTCCGATTACTTTTCTCTGTCACCGCGACCAAGCTCCGTGCGGAGTCAAGGTCGTTGGCGTACTGCTCACGTCGCTCAGCCGTCCACGCGGAGGCACCCGAGTCCCACGCCTCGGCCAGCGGCACCATATGGTCCACGTCCAACCTTTTCGCATCGGCGACCTCGACCCCGTCGTAGAACGATGTCCATGCACCACCGCTGAGGACGCACCGCTTGCCCTTAACAGGCTTCGTCGTCGCCTCCACCAGCAGTACCTCCCGACGGGTGTCGCAACCGTCGGCATCCTCATCAGTCCAGTGACGGAAAGCCTCCCGCTCATACCCAGACCGGCTCTCCTTCCCCACCTCTAGTGTGATGCGCCAGAAATCCTGATGGTTAGTTCTGCTCTGTTTGCTGGCTGGTGGTCCCGACCTTGGTGAGATAGTCGGCCAGGGAGTTGAGGATCTCGTCGGCAGTCTTGGTCCAGATGAAGGGCCGTGGGTTCTCGTTCCAAGTGTTGATCCACGCGGTGATGTCGTCCTCCAGGGCCTTCACGGACTTGTGGACGCCGCGGCGGATGAGTTTGTCGGTCAGCAGGCCGAACCATCGCTCCACCTGATTCATCCAGGAGGAGCCGGTGGGGGTGAAGTGGACGTGGAAGCGGGGGTGCTTGCCGAGCCACGTCCTGATCTCGGCGGTGTTGTGGGTGGCGTAGAAGCCCCTATGTTTCGTCAAGCCGCTGAAGCGACCTGGTTGGTGGCTCGGGGCTGGATGTGCCGGTAGAGCTCGCGGGCGACGTACCGCTTCAGGCACCGGATGATCTCGCGCTTGGACATGCCCTCGGCGGTGCGTCGCCGCAGGTACTCCTGGGTGCGTTCGTCCCAGCGTATGCGGGTCTGCACGATGCGGTAGAGGGCGGCGTTGGCCTGGCGGTGGCCTCCGCGGTTCAGGCGTCGGCGTTGAGTCTTGCCGGAGGACTGCTCGACCGGGCTGACGCCGCACAGAGCGGCGAAGGACGCTTCATCGACGAGCCGTTCGGGGTTGTCACCTGCGGCGATGAGGAGGACGGCGGCGCTGTCCGGCCCGACACCGACCAGGTCCAGCATCTGGGGCCGGCAGGCGCGAACGGCCCTGGTGGTGCGGCGGGTGAGCTCTTTGACCTCGTCGGACAGGTGCTGGACGCGGCGGGCGAGCAGGCGCATCGTGAATACGGCC
>NZ_JAMQAW010000085.1 GCF_023701525.1 Streptomyces albipurpureus | reverse complement strand
GCTGACCGGTGATCGGGTCCCACAACCGGACCGTCTTGTCACCACTCGCGGTGGCAAGGAGTCGGCCATCGGAGGAGAACGCCACCCCCCACACCGACCCGGTGTGTCCGGTGAGAGGCCTGCCGACGGGCTGACCGGTGGCCAGGTCCCACAACCGGACCGTCTCGTCAACGCTGGTGGTGGCGAGCAGTCGGCCATCGGGAGAGAACGCCACCCCAATCGCAGGGCGGGCGTGCCCGGTTAAGGTGATGGACAGGGACAGAGCGGTGTTCTGAGGAGTGGTGGGGAGCAGGCGCCGGGCGAGGGTGCTCAGCTGGTCAATCCACGATTCTGCCGGTGTCCGCTCATACAGCCGCACGGTCTTGTCGGTGCTGCTGGTGGCAAGGGTCAGGCCGTCGGGGGAGAACGCGACCCCCCACACGGTGTCTGTGTGTCCGGTGAGGGGTTGGCCGACGGGCTGGCCGGTGGCCGGGTCCCACAACCGCACGGTCTTGTCGTCGCTGGTGGTGGCGAGCAATCGGCTGTCAGGGGAGAACGCCACCCCGAGCACCGGGCCGGTATGTCCGATGAGGGGTTGGCCGCTGGGTCGGCCGGTGGCCGGGTCCCACAACCGCACGGTCCGGTCCGTGCTGGTAGTGGCGAGCAGCCGACCGTCAGGAGAGAACGCCACCGCGAACACCGTATCCGTGTGTCCGGTGAGGAATCGGCCGCTGGGCTGGCCGGTGGCCGGGTCCCACAACCGCACGGTCCGGTCCGTGCTGGTAGTGGCGAGGAGTCGGCCATCGGGGGAGAACGCCACCCCCAGCACCGGGCCGGTATGTCCGGTGAGGGGTCTGCCGAGGGGTTGGCTGGTGGCCGGGTCCCACAGCATTACTGTCACCTCGCTGGTGGTGGCGAGGAGTCGGCCATCGGGGGCGAACGCCATCTCCTGCACCGGGCCGACGGGCACGGTGAGGGGTACACCAGCGGACTGACCGGTGGCCGGGTCCCACAGCCACACCTTGTCGTCGCTGGCGGTGGCGAGGAGTCGGCCGGTGGGGGAGAACGCAACGCGGTGTCCGACGAGAGGCCGGCCGACGGGTTGGCTCGTGGTCGGGTCCCACAGCATTACCGTCACCCCGCCCGCGGTGGCGAGGAACCGGCCGTCGGGAGAGAACGCCACCCCGAGCACCTGTTGAGCATGCCCGGTCAGGGATTTCGTGAACCGGTACTGATCGGCGGGCTCCGGCTCGGGAAGTGTCTCGTCCTGTTCCGGGCTCTTCTCCTGTGGTGGGGGTGCGGTGGTCTCGGCTTGCGGGGGTGGGGTCTGGTCGGCGGGTGGGCTGGGAGTTCGACCGGTGCGGGCGGTGGTGATGGCCTGCCAGCGGTCGGCCCACACGTCCAACTCCGCCGAACCGTAGCCCGGAGGGTCGCATGGCCTGCTGTATCGGTCCCAGGAAAGGAGGGTACGCACCAGCCACAGCAGCCGGTCCTGACTGCTGTAGCCGCCTTTGAACAGGCTGCTCTGCGTCCCGATCGACAGGGACACCTTCTCCTCGGCGAACAACGCCAGAGCCCGCTTCTCAATCGTCCGCAACGACGGGTTCCCCACCCGAACCTTCAAGTCCTTGAGGGCCGCGGCCTGCTCCGCCAGCAGTTCCTCGCCACTCTTTGACCCCTCGTACGCCATCACTGACCCGCCCCCCGGGTATCGCATGTCGGGCCACGCTATGCCAGCCCCGCGTACACAGTCCTGAACTCTGCTGAACGACCCTGAACACCACCGGGACACCAGGGCGGTGTTCAGCCGTGTAGATCCCTGTACAGCGGCCCCTCGATCGTGCTCAGAAGCGTCCGCGCTTGTTCGATACGGGCAGGTCAGGGCCCTGAAGCGCGCACAGTCGAGCCATGAGTACAACACCGAACCAGCAGCCCGAACGACCTCCGTCCACCGAGCCTTTCCTGCCCCTGCACACCGCCGTCGTCCTACTCGCCGCACTCGTCGTCGGCCTCGTCATCGGATGGCTCACGGCACTCACCGGAGCCCCCGCGGCGACCGCCGTCATCTCGGGACTCACCGCCGCCGGCATCAGCACACCCACCCTGCGCTCCCTCATCCGATAGCCCCCAGGCCGTCCGAAGCCACGATGGCGACCCGGGCGGCCACCGGTGCGGCCGTCCGTCGGCGAATCGGTCGCTGGACGGCCAGCGCGAGCACCCGGATCTGCCGATGGCCATCAGACAGGGGGTGGGGAAGGGGCGGGGATTGAGCCAGACGGGAGGAGGGCCGGGGGCTGGGGGGCGTACGCACGTTTGAGGGATTGCGGGACGGGCTAGGGTTCGCGACATGGTCTCCGAGCACTCAGCTGCCCAGATCCTCGTCGCGTCCAACCGCGGCCCCATCTCCTACACCCTGCGGGACGACGGGGCGCTCGACGCACGACGTGGAGGCGGTGGCCTGGTCTCCGGGCTCTCCGCCATTGGATCGGAGGCCGATGCCCTGTGGGTGTGTTCGGCACTCGGCGACGGGGACCGCGAGGCCGTCCGGCGCGGGGTCGGTGAGTCGGGCGTGCTGATGCTCGACATCGACGCCGACCTGCACGCCGATGCCTACAACGGCATCGCGAACTCGGTGCTCTGGTTCATCCACCACATGCTGTATCAAACCCCGCTGGAGCCTGTCTTCGACGATGAGTTCCGTCGGCAGTGGGGAGCGTACGAGAGTTACAACCGTGCCTTTGCCCAGGCCTTGGCCGACCGTGCGGGTGACGGTGCCGCGGTTCTTGTGCAGGACTACCATTTGGCGCTGGTGCCGGGGATGCTCCGGGCGTTGCGGCCCGATCTCAAGATCGGGCACTTCTCGCACACACCCTGGGCCCCGGTGGACTACTTCCGGTTGCTGCCCGATGACATCGCCAGCCAATTGCTGCGTGGACTCCTCGGCGCCGACCGCACCTGTTTCCTGACCCGCCGTTGGGCGGACGCGTTCGCCGACTGCTGTACGGAACTACTCGGCCCCGAGTCGTTGAAGGGCACCCGGATCGGAGTGCACGGGCTCGGCGCGGACGCCGACTTCCTCCGGGAGCGGGCGCACCGGTCCGATGTGGACGAGCGGATGGTCACCCTGCGCGGGGAGATCGGCCCGGCCGACCCTGCCGGCGCGGCTCGTCGCACGATTGTGCGCGTCGATCGCACCGAACTCTCCAAGAACATCGTGCGCGGTCTCCTCGCCTACCGCCAGCTGCTGCGTTCCCGTCCGGAGTGGCGCGAGCGGGTGGTGCACGTGGCGTTCGCCTACCCCTCGCGCCAGGACCTGGCCGTCTACCGCGAGTACACGGCGGAGGTGCAGCGGGTCGCCGATGAGATCAACGAGGAGTACGGGACCGCGGGCTGGACCCCGGTCGTGCTCCATGTGAAGGACGACTTCGCCCGCTCGCTGGCCGCGTACCGACTGGCGGATGTGGCGCTGGTCAACCCCATCCGGGATGGGATGAACCTGGTCGCCAAGGAGATCCCGGTCGTCTCGGAGCAGGGGTGCGCTCTGGTGTTGTCACGGGAGGCCGGGGCGTACGAGGAACTCGGTGAGGACGCGATCACGGTCAACCCCTACGACGTGGTCGGCACCGCGGACGCCCTGCACGAGGCCCTGACCATGCCGGCGGCCGAGCGCTCCCGGCGTACTGAGCGGCTTGCCGCCGCCGCGACGGCGCTACCGCCGCAGCGGTGGTTCCTCGACCAGTTGGAGGCGCTGCGCGAGGAGCGCTGACGACTGCGTGAACCGGGCCGCTAGAGGTTCTTCGCGAGGGCCGCGAGGAAGTCGACGACAGCATGCGGTCCGGGTAGCAGCAGATCCGCTCGTTCGGCCAGTTCGGGAACTTCTCTGCCACTGCACACCAGCAGGCCGGGCAGACCGTCCGAGCGAAGCTTCTCCACGGCTGCGAACGCGGGCAGGTCCCCGAGGTCGTCGCCCGCGTAGAGAACGGCTTCGGCATTCATCTCGTGGACGTACCCGGCGAGGGCGACGCCCTTGTCCATGCCGGGCGGCCGGATCTCCAGGACCATCCGCCCGGGCTCCAGAATGAGCCCGTGACGGGCGGCGAGGGTGGCCAGCGGCTCGCGCAACGCCTCGAAAGCGGCCTGCGGATCGTCGGCCCGGCGGGTGTGGACCGCGACCGCTTGGCCCTTCTCCTCGATCCAGGTGCCGTGCCAGGCGCCGACGCTGTCGAGGAAGCCCGGCAGTTCGGCGCGTACGTCTGCCACGCCCGGATGTGGGGCCGGGGTGCGTACGGTGCCGCTGATGGCGTCCCAGCGCTCGGAGCCGTAGTGCCCGAGGACCACGAGGTGGTCCAAGCCCGGTACGCCGGCGAAGCCTCCGTAGCGAACCGCCACTCCCGCCGGCCGACCGGTGACAACGGCGACGGAGGCGACCTTCGGGGCCAGTTGCGCGAGCGCGGGCACCGCGCCCGGGTGAGCGCGTGCCTGTTCGGGGTCGGGGACGATCTCGGCGAGGGTGCCGTCGAAGTCCAGTGCGACAACGGCCTTCTGCGGCTTGGCCAGGAGCGCGGCGAGACCATCACGGCCCGCGGGTGTCGACGGCGACGGCAGGGATTGCGCGTGCGGAGAGCTGCCCATGGGTCCGACCCTATCGGCGAGCGCGTTGTGCGTCTCTGATCCGACGGAGCCGATTGACGGTGACCGGGTCGTGGGCGAGGGCTCGCTCGTCGTCGAGCAGGGCGTTGAGTAGCTGGTAGTAGCGGGTGGGAGAGATGTCGAGGCCCTCTCGGATGGCCCTCTCCTTGGCGCCGGGGCCCGACCAGGAGCGTCGCTCCATGGCGAGGACGGCCCGGTCGCGCTCGGAGAGGGCGGCAGGGCCCAGGGGGGCGGCCTGGTTGTCGGTCATACGACCCAACCTAGCGGCGGACGCCTCCCCGGGCCCCTCGCCCCGGGTGTCCGGGAAGCCGAGGCGCTACCAGCGGGGCGCTCCCTACTCCAGCCCCTCCGCTTCGGTGGCCTTCTGGGCGATACCCTCCAAAACCTGCTGCGGGTTACCACCGGGTTTCACCGCATTGCCTATGTTTTGTTTGATCTCCTCGCTGACCACGGCCCAGGAGGTTTTATGGACCGGAGGCAGAACCGAGTGCGGAAGCTCATCGAGGAATTCCGTCAGGTTCTTGTGCTTGGGGTCCTGTGCCATCGCATCGGATGCGGTGATGGTCACCGGTAGCAGGTCGTTCTGGGCAGCGAATGCGAGAACGTTCTCGTCGGTGAAGAGAGTGTTCAGAAAAGTGCCTATCTCTCTTTGATGGCCATTCTGCTTGAAGCCCATGATCCAGTCGGCGACACCCATGGTGGCCTTCGGCCTTCCGGACCGGCCAGGCATGATCACCTTGCCCAGCTGAATACCGGCGGATTCCGCGGCCCTCATCAAGGAGGGGTGCCCGTTGAGCATGCCCACATCACCGCGGGTGAAGGCAGCGAACGCCTCCTTGCGGTTCAGCTTGCCGGGGGCCACCGGGCCGGTGAGCTTCGGATCGACCAGGTCGGACTTCAGCCACTCAAAGGCGGTGGTGTTCTCATGGGAGTCGATCGTGTAGCCACCGCCGGGATCGACATAGCCGTCGCTACCGGACCCGAGCATCCACATCATGGTCTCGGCCTGGGCCTCCTCGGGCCCCAACGGGAGCGCAAACGGGTACTCCACATCGGTGTTGTCCTTCAGCAGCTGCGCGGCTTGCCGCAACTCGCTCCAGTTTTCGGGAGGCTTGGCTATCCCGGCCTTGGCGAAGTGCTTCTTGTTGTAGAAGAGCAGTCGGGTTGAGGCGGCGAAGGGGAGCCCGTACTGGACGCCTCGCTGCTCGCCGGCGTCGACGAGCGGTGCCAGGAAGTTCGACTGGACAGGGACGGAAAGCAGGTCATTGGCGCTGTAGAGCTTGTCGTCGGCTGCGTAGTCGGCGTACGCACCGATCTGTGCGATGTCGGGGCCCTGGCCGGCCTTGACCATCTCGGCGACCTTGCGGTCCACGCTGGTCCAGGGCTCGATCTGGACGTCTACTTTGATGCCGGAGTGAGTTGATTCGAACTTACTGACGATATTGGCCCAGTATTTGCGGCTGCTCTGACCGCCGTTGACGTCATAGTCCGCGGCAACCAACTTGAGGGTCACCACACCGGGTTCCTCCGGTGCGGTACAGCCCATCAGGGTGATCGCCATGCCCAGTGCGGCTGTCGCCGCGGTCAGTCTAAAGAAGTGCCGTTGCACAGCTCTTCCCCCACTTTTGATACTGATGGCTTGGTTTACTCCGGTCTGCTCCCCGTAGCGCCCCCGTTTACGACCCCCGTGGCGCCCCCTCGCGACCCCATTGAGGTCCCAGAGATGAGCAGCGATTTTCCTCCATGCAACCTTCAATGGTCTACGCCCCCTGGTCTCACTTCTGCAACGTCTCTTCCGAAGGGACCTTTCAAAAAGATGTGCCTAGTGGGGCGGTCGTTGCCCGTGTGCGTGATGGGCTGCTAAGCACATATCGGCACGTCGTCGCTATCGCGGCTGAGTGCCGGTCCGAGAAGAGCATGTACATCGCTAGGAGCCATGCCACATGTCCCGCACCGCAACAGAGATAGCTACCCAGCCCATCTGCTGGCGACGAGCGGCAGAAACCGCCAAAACCTTCAACGGACTCCCTCAACCAGGCGAGCGAGTCGCCGTGACCGGCTGCGGAACGTCCTGGTTTATGGCAATCGCCTACGCAGCACTCCGGGAGTCGGCCGGCCTCGGCGAGACGGACGCCTTTGCGTCTTCCGAGTTCCCGGTGGGGCGGACGTACGACCGGGTCGTGGCCATCACTCGCTCCGGAACAACCACTGAAGTGCTGGAACTCCTCAACCGCCTCAAGGGCAGCGTCCCCACCCTGGCGCTGACTGCCGACCCCAAGACCCCCGTGATGGAAGCAGCCGACACGGTGGCGGTGCTGGACTGGGCCGATGAGGAGTCAGTGGTCCAGACCCGTTTCGCCACCACGGCGTTGGCGTTCCTCCGCGCGGGCCTGGGCGAGGTCCCCGGACTGAAGTCCATCGCGGAGGCCGCGGTCGACGCCGAACTGGCCGTCACGGAACCGCTCCCGGAGTCGGTACTTGGCGCTGAGCAGTGGACCTTCCTCGGCCAGGGGTGGACTTATGGACTGGCGCTGGAGGCGGGCCTGAAGATGCGCGAGGCGGCAGGAGCCTGGACGGAGGCCTACCCCGCGATGGAGTACCGCCACGGACCGATCGCCATCACCGGGCCGGGCCGGGTGGCGTGGGTGTTCGGCGAACTGCCGGCAGGACTCTCGGTCGATGTGGCCGGAGTCGGAGGAACCCTGGTGGCGAATCGGGGTGTCGACCCGCTGGCGGACCTGGTACGTGCGCAGCGGCTGGCCGTGCAACTGGCGGAGTCAAAGGGATACGACCCGGACCGCCCCCGCAACCTCACCCGAAGCGTGATCCTCCCCGGCGCCTGACCAGTTCTTGTCCCTGCTCCTGTCCCCGCCGGGGACAGGAGCAGGGACAAGAACCCACACAAACCTCAAGACCATGAAAGTAAGTTTCAGATGGCGCGCGGGGGTGTGCCCTGGTTTCTCCACCAGGCAGGGACCTGGGGGCTGGGGATGCACGTGTCGGTTGGGGGCGTGCAGGGTGTCCCCTGGCTCCTCCGAGGGACAGGTCCCCAGGGGGCAAGGGGATGCAAGTCTCGGCGCGGGGGGGCACCCAGGGGTCTCCCCTGGTTCCTCGACGGGGCAGGTACCCGGGGGCAAGGGGATGCAGGTTTCGGCTGGGCGCGGGCAGATCGTGTCCCCTGGTTCCTCGATGGGGCAGGGGCCTGGGGGCAGGGGGATGCAAGTGTCGGATGGGGGCGCGCAGGGGGTGTCCCCGGAAGCGATCGACGGCAAGACCCGCATGCCGGCTCGGAGTCGCTTCGGGCCGTCGACGCTGAGGAGTCACCCCCGATAGCACCCCCCAACCCACGCCAACACAGGCTCCCCAGCCCCAAGAACCAAGGCCTCACCCCGGGCAACCCCCACCAAAACAGGCCCCCGCCAGGAACCCACCTCAGCCCGTCCGGCGTTTGAGGACGGAACCCTCCACCCCGGGTGAGGACACCCGAGACGGGGGCGCCAACCCCAAGAACCAAGGCCTCGCCCCAAACACAGGCAACCCCTGCCAACACAGGCCCCGCCAGGAACCCACCCCAGGTGAGGACACCCAAGACAGGGACGTACAGCCCATGTACTCAGGGCCTCGACCACAGGCCCCCCGCCGAGGCAAACCCCCCAGCCAGGGGCAACCCCAGCCCGTCCGGCGATTGAGGACGGAACCCCCCACCCCGGGAGAGGACGCCCAACACAAGCACCCCCAGCCCAGGAACCAAGACCCCCAGCACCCAAGACCCCCAGAAACCAGCCCCCCTGAGGTTCCCCCGTTGTGTGGGGGTGGTTGGTTAGCTGGTCAGGGTGGGTTGGTGTGGTGTGGGTTTCGC
>NZ_JAMQAW010000084.1 GCF_023701525.1 Streptomyces albipurpureus | reverse complement strand
ACTACCTGGGCGTCGAAGAAGTACATCCCGGGGATGGCGAGGTTGGAGCGGGGCGACGGGGCTCCTCGATGGAAACGAGCCTGCCCTTTCGACGGGGAAGAGGACGCTCGGGCACCACCCGCTGGCGGGATTCGTCGACCAGGAGCGGCGCGGTCGCGCGGCGCCTGGCAGTGTCTCGTCGGCGGGACACGCTCCGTTTCCAATGCCGCGCTGAAATGGCGGCTCTCGCGCCGGACATCCGGCTGCGCAAGACGGAGGAACACGCATGGTCCGCGGTGCAGCCGTCCGCGCCGGTCATTTCGGTCACAGGACTTGGCAGGCGGCAGCGCTCGGTGGCCCGCCTGGCGGCTGCGCGGTGTGACCGGGGGCGCTGGTTGGCTCGATCGCGGACGTCTACGCTTTGCGGGCTTCGAGCGTGATCCCTCGGTTGTTCTCCTCGCTCGCCGTATCGGTGATCCCGGTGGGCACTGAGGAGTGGGCGGCGTCCCGCCGGCGAAACCAGGTCTCGCAACAGCTCTTGGCGCGCCCAGGCGGCCAGGATCTCCTTGTCGAAAGTGTCTTGTGCCCAGTCCTGAGGGCTTGGTCTTGTGCACGATCTGCTCGAACCAAAGAATTGTGCGGTGCCGGTGATGCGGTGTGGCGGATGAACGCCTTGGCCGCGGATACTCCGCCTCCCAGCGAGGACGTTTCTCAGCAAGGCCACTTCGGAAGGCGATCGCGATGAGGGAGACGCACGGCGCGGCGAGGGACCTCGGGTCCGATTCCGTCCGGGAGCCCCGGGTGAGCGGCGGAGCGGTGTTGAGCACGGCGGATCTTCCCCCGGCCGTCACGGACTTCGGTGCCCTTCGGGTGCGGATGTCCCACCTACTTCCATCCGGAGGGTGGGGGCGATCACGCCATCCGGCTGTCGACCGGCTAGGTGACCCACGCCGAGGTGGCAGAGGGGCTCCGCCGACCGGCCGATTTCATCGAGTCGGAGGTGCCGCCGCACATGTCCGCAACTGAGTCCGGTCAAGTGCGCATGCTGGGGGTGACAGATGGAGATCCAGTCGATCGATCACATCGAGTTGTTCGTTGAGGACGCCGAGGAGGCGGCCTCCGATCTACGCGACCGTTTTGGCTTCGTCCTGGCTGGTCGCGGTGGAGCTCATACGGGTCTGCACGGATGCGAGTCGGTGTTGTTGCGGCAGGGCGACATCACCCTGCTGGTGACCTCGGCCACCAGCTCCGATCACCGTGCCGCCGAGTACGTCGGGCGGCACGGTGACGGCGTCGGTGTGATCGCCCTGCGCGTCGTCGACGCGCGGGCCGCGTTCGCCGAGGCGGTCGGGCGGGGGGCCGTCCCCGTCGCCCCGCCCGAGACCTTCGGCTCCGAAGGGGACCGGGTTGCCTTCGCCTCGGTGACCGGGTTCGGTGACGTGGAGCACCGCTTCGTCTCCCGCGCCCGGTCCGGCGGCCCGTTCGCCCCGCTGATCGATGAGACCGGCTGCGGCGACTTCAGCGGGGGACTGTTCACGGAGGTCGACCACTTCGCGGTGTGCGTGCCCGCGGGCACCCTGGACGAGACCGTGCACCGCTACGAGGAGATCTTCGGCCTGCGCCAGATCTTCGAGGAGCGGATCGTCGTCGGGACCCAGGCCATGGACTCGAAGGTCGTCCAGAGCGGATCCGGACGGCTGACTCTCACCGTCATCGAGCCGGACGTCACCCGTGACCCGGGCCAGATCGACAGGTTCATCGCAGCCCACGACGGCCCCGGGGTCCAGCACATCGCGTTTCTGACCGAGGACATCCTGACGGCCGTGCCCAAGAGCGCCGAGCGAGGCGTGCGCTTCCTCACCACGCCACAGAGCTACTACGAGATGCTGACACCCAGGCTCGGCCCCATCGGCGTCCCGATGGAGGCGCTGCGCGAACTCAATGTCCTTGCCGATCGCGACCACTCAGGGGTCATGCTCCAGATCTTCACCGAGTCGCGGCACCAGAGAGGCACCTTGTTCTACGAACTGATCGACCGCCGAGGCGCCCGCACTTTCGGCAACAACAACATCCGCGCCCTCTACGCGGCCGTGGAGCGCCAGCAGGCGGGCAATCTGACCGGCCTGGACTGAGCGTGCCCTCCAGCAGCCGCGGTCCGGCGCGACTCTCGCTGGCCAAAGCGCGGTGGAGGACAAGCCATGAGGCTGGCGCTCGGCGACTTCCCGCGATCCGCCAGAACCCCGCTCAAGCCCGCGGTCTGGGACCTTGTCGGGGGCGGTGCCGGAGAGGAGCTGACACTCGCGGCCAATGTGGGGGCGTTCGGCCGCCCGCGGCCGTCGGGCCGCTGGTCCTGCGCGGCGCCGAGCGTCGGACGTGCTGAGCATCCTGCTCGGCGAACTGACCGACGCCATGGCGCTCGCCGACCTCCGTGTGCTCGCCGACATGGGTCCCGAACTCGCCCGGCCAGCGGTTTCGGGATCGGTCGTCACATGCTCCTCGGACCCTGGCCGGACGGGACCACCTCGATGAGGCTGAAGGCCGACTCCCCGACCGGCAGCACCCGGTCCCGGACCAGGCCCGCGGCGGCGAACAGCTTGTCGAACTCCGGCAACGTGCGCTCCCGGCCGCCCAGGAGCACCAGCATGCCAAGATCGCTCCAGCGCGCCGGATGGGGTTCGGAGGTCACGGGAACGACGAGTTCGCACACCAGTATCCGGCCACGGGGAGGAAGCGCTCTGGCGCTGGCGCGCAGAATGTCGGCGGCCTTCTCGTCGTCCCAGTCATGCAGCACGCTGCAGAGCAGGTGAACATCCGCATCCCTGGGAAGCTCGTTGAAGAAGCTGCCGGCCACCAGCGTGCATCGGTCCCGTACCGGGTCGAGCAGGGAAATGCGGGCCGCGAGTTCGATCACGGAACCGCGGTCGAACAGCACGCCCCTCAGCCGCGGCTGGGCTTGCAGGACCGCGGACAGCACCGTTCCGGTGCCGCCGCCGATGTCCATGACCGTGCGCGCCCCATCCCACACCGGCAGTTCGGCCACACCGGCGTACAGGCGCACGGCCCGCTCCCGCATCCGGGTGTTGAAGGTGGTCTCGGATGTGGGGTCGGCCTCCTGGCTTTCGAAGAAGGTCTCGCCGGAGGCGGCTGTGATCGACCGCATATCCGCGGCGGCATCGGCTGCCTTCAGCCAGGCTCGATAGGAATCCATGTTGGACAACGTGGCCCGCATCGACACGGTGGAATCGGCCTTGAGTACCGCGCCCAATTCTGTGGGGGTGAAGCGCCCGCGTTGGTCCCGGGCGAAGAAGCCCGCTCCGGTGAGGGCGTTCATCAGGCTCAGGAGCGGCTCCGCCGCGAGGCCGACAGCGGCCACGAGTTCCTCGGTCGTAGACCCGTCGGGCGCACAGGCATCGGCCACGTCGAGACGCACGGCGACGGCCAGCGCGTAGGGAAGTACCGCGACGATGCTGTCGTCCGCCATCAAAAGGAATTCGCGTACGACTGGATCGGGCACGCCGCGCACCAGCCGTTCCAGTTCGGTCAACGTCACCAACCCCTTTCAGTCGATGTTGTCCGGATAGCGAAATCAGATTCGCGATTCCTCGACCGAGATGTGCAGTGCGGGCTCATGATCTAATTCCCATCTTCGTGACCAGATCCACCGGAGCCGTGGGGCGGCTCCTACCAGCTGGTCAGTGAAAAAGCTCGCCGAGTTCCCGCGCGCCGACAGGGAAGTCCCTGAACTGGTCGGCTTTCTCCACCATCTCGTCGTCTCCGGCACCCTTGGAGACGGCCACGAGTCACTCGAAGGCTTCGCTCGGATGAACTTCGTAGAAGTAATGGACCTCGGCCAGTAGAAACAGGCCGCCCCGGAAGTCCTCGCGTCCCATCACGCCGGACGGAGTCAGGATCCCCACCTCCCGCTCGCTGGTGAACGGCTTGCGTTGGGGAATGATGGGGCTGCGGTTCGGGGCCAGTACGGTGCTCTCAGCAGAGGCTTCCCTTACGCCGAACGCGCCGTCGAGGGCGAGGTCGACCCAGAGCGCCTGTCCGCTGAACTCCCCGCATTTGACCGCCGAGTGGACGGCGGCTGCGTCGAGGAACCAGATCTCGCCGGGCCGCAGGTGGAAAACGCTGTCGTCGCCCGAATGGAAGGCCAGCGGGGTTCTCTTCGGGAACCAAGAAGGTGCGGACGTATCGGCCGAGTTCGTGGTCGAGTCGCGCGAACTCGCGGTGCGGGACGACGATGCCGTTCTTCATGTTCCTGCTCGGGTTCTATCCGGCCAAGTATATGCGAGCGCATGCGTCCCCCTCATGGTGTTGAGTCCGGGGTCCATACCATTGTCCTGTCGGCGGGACAGTCGGGGGCTCGAAAGAGGGCAGACCCGAGAGTTCACCAGTGCTGCCCGGCTCTTTCGTCGCGCGGTGCCGGACTTCCGTGGATAGACCTTCCCCCGCCTGTATTTGCTATCCATCTCATCAGGTCGACTCGCTGATCTGCTCTCAACCCCGCTTTGCCGGCGAGTAATGGACACCACTGGTCCCGTGTGAACGGAAGGGAATCGCGGGCCGTGTGTTCGATTATCGGAGAGCTTCGTCTCGTCGACGGGACACCGGAAAGGACCAGGTCTGCCGCGATAACGGTACGGCCCGGTAATGGCCTGGCTGGCGCTTTCGGTGGGGCGGAGGGAAACACCTGGCGGTGCAGTCGTGGCCGCGGGTCCACTGGCGGGATGAGACGTCGGAACGAGGCAGCGCCTTCGGATGTGTCAATGTCACTCGTGCAGCAGATCTCGGTGCTGTGGGGAATACTTGAACGGTTGCGAGTCGGGCCGGTTGATGTCCTCTTCGCGCTCGTCGGAAATTCGCTGATCTGGATCCAGATCAGCGATCGGGTGTCGCAGGACTGCGGCGTCGAGTATCCGTGCGCGCCTCTTACCTGACGCAGACCCAGGCCCGGGTCGCCGAGCTGATCGACCAGGGGTAGGTAAGTCCAGCTCTTCGGATCGGATCACGGCGATGGTAATCTCATTTTCCAGCGACCCGAGAATATAGATCAGTCCTGCTGTCTGAAAGACGGATCCAGCAGCATCGAGTGAGATTTCATCACCGTGCATTTGCAGAGACCTCACGGCTTGGATCCCCTGAATCGAGCAGCACCTTATTGGTGCATTCACCCGCAGCCCACCCGGATCAGCCTGATTGGCAGATCGGCGGTTTCATGAGTGACCTTGGCCTAGGGATGGCAGATGGCAAGTAAATCGACAGGGTTGACTGTGTCCCATCCGCTGCCCTCGTTGTGGGGCGGCCCGGCGGACCCGCCGTGCCTGCTGGAGGTGCTGGCCATGACCGCGGCCGCGCGGCGGGGCGAGGTCGCCATCCGCGATGAGGACCGTGAGCTGACGTACGGCGAACTGACCGCCTGGACCGGGAGGATCGCCGCGCTGCTGGTGGATCGTGGAATCGGCTCGGGAGACCGGGTGGCGATCACCGGCTCGCGGAGTGCCGCGATCGTGGCGGCGATGCTCGCCACGGTGCACATCGGTGCCACGTATGTGCCGCTGGACGTCGGCTACCCGGTGCGGCGCCTTGAGTACATGACGCGCGACAGCGGTGCCAAGGTCCTGCTGTTCGCCGGTAGTGAGCCCGCGTTTGCGACCGATGTGGAGTCCCTGCGGATACCGCCGCCCCCAGAAGTATCGACAACAGACAGGTCGGATCTGGCCACGCCGCGGCAGTCGTGCCAGGCGAGCCTGCCCATTTACATCATCTACACCTCCGGGTCCACGGGCGTTCCCAAGGGGGTCGCGCTTCCGCACCGCTGTATCGACAACATGGCGGAATGGCAGCGGAGTCACTCGGTGCGGCCGGACCTGCGGACCGCCCAGTTCACGCCGCTCAACTTCGATGTGTGGTTCCAGGAGGTCCTCGGCACGCTGTGCGGCGGAGGAACGCTGGTGATCATGCCCGAGCCGCTGCGGCGTGACCCGATCGCTCTGCTCGACTGGTTGGCGGACAACCGGATCGAGCGGCTGTTCCTGCCGTATGTGGCGCTGAACATGCTCACCACCGCCGCGGCCGCCGCCGATTCGCTTGACGGTCTTGCCCTCCGGGAGGTGAATCTGGGTGGTGAGCAGCTCGTTTGCACCCCCGCTGTGAGGGACTTCTTCCGACGGCTGCGGGGTTGTCGGCTGAACATCCACTACGGGCAGAGCGAGTCTGCGATGGTCACCGCGCACACACTGAGCGGGTCACCGGAGAACTGGCCGACGTTGCCGCCGATAGGGAGCCCCTTGCCGGGTTGTGAGGTGATCGTCGAGCCGGTCGATCAAGGCGAGTCGGCGGTGGGGGAGCTCTTGGTGGCCGGCTTGCCTCTGTCGGCCGGCTATCTGAATCTGCCTGACCTGAATACGGCGCGGTATGTCTCGGTGGACCGCACCCGTCACGGCCACGACCGGGTCTTCCGCACGGGGGATCTGGTGCGGCTCGAAGACGATGTGATCCACTACGTCGGCCGGGCCGACAACGAAGTGAAGATCCGCGGCGTCCGGGTGAACCCGCTGGAGGTGGATGCCTGCCTGCTCGAACAGCCGGGCGTCACCGAGGCGGTGTGCGTTCCGATCGAGATCGAGGAGGGCTCCCGTCAGCTGCGGGCCGCCGTAACGGTCGACGGAGGGGAAGGGGCCTTGGACTCCGTCCGGGCGATGGCCGCCCTGACCGAGCTGCTGCCCAGCCAATCCGTGCCCATCTCCATCACGGTTCTGCCGGAAATACCGCACACACCGAGCGGCAAGGCGGACCGTAAGGCAGTCGCCCAGACGCTCGCGGACATGCACCTGCGAGGCCACGGGCGCCCGGTCGCTTGACGATGGAAGCAACTCCACCGTACGAGGCACGCCGGCGGGACCCTCGCCCTACTCCGGCCAGTGGCCGGAAGCCCACATCAGCGACGTGGACCTGAAGCGTTTCGGGTTCGAGGCGAGGCCCGTTCACCGAGTTCTCGCCGAAGGTTGCGGACAAGACGCCAGCGCAGACAAGGACATCAAATGGAAGGCGACTTCGAGACGCAGACAGAACGTCAGCTCGCGATGATCTGGGCTGACGTCCTCAAGCTCGACAAAGTTGGACGTGAACAGGATTTCTTCGGCCTTGGCGGGGACTCGATGCTGGCCACCAAGGTGGTTCTGGAGGCCCGCCGCATCTGGAACATCGATTTCACGGTGCGAGTTCTGATCGACTCGCCGGTTCTCGCCGACCTCGCCGACCGAATCGACCTGCGGGTGGGACAGGGCGCACGGGATCCGAGCCAGGAGGTCTGACATGCTCATCAACAGTGGCGCGCATGAGGCTGGCAGGGACGACCAGGAGAGCAAGAAGGTCGTGCTCGTCGAGATTCCCACCTACGAGAACATCCTGCCGCTCGCGTCCGGCTACATCCAGGCGTGCGCGCAGGCGGACGACGCGGTGAGGGCGACGCACAACTTCGAAATAGTCTCCTATCCGGTGACCGATGACCGGCACAAGCTGCTGGAGGACCTCGCCGGGAAGTACGCAAAGATCTACACCTTCAGCTGCTACATCTGGAACATGAAGCTGGTCAGCTTTCTGCTGAAGGGGTTACGGGAGCGGCAGCCGCACGCCCACTTCCTGCTCGGCGGCCCGCAGGTGATGAACCATGCTTCGACCTACCTGGCGGATGCGCCCGAGAACGTCTACGTGTGCAACGGGGAGGGGGAGAGAACGTCCCTGGAGCTGTTCAAGCAGCTCAACAACCCGACGCCCGACCTGTATCAGGTCCCAGGACTCAGCTTCTGGTCCGGCGGTGAGCTTGTGACCACGGAACCCGCACCGCGCATCAACAACCTCATGGAGATTCCCTCGCCCTTCCTCACGGGCGTCTTCGACGGCAACGAGTTCAGCCTCGGGATCATCGAGACGAACCGCGGGTGCCCCTTCCGCTGCACCTTCTGCTACTGGGGCGCGGCCACCAACTCCAAGGTGGTCAAGTACGAGGAGGAGCGGATCAGGGACGAGTTGACCTGGATCAGCAACAACAGGTTCTCCGGCCTCTTCATCGCCGACGCGAACTGGGGGCAGTCACCCCGCGATGTGGCGATGACCCAGCACCTCGTGGAGCGCAGCAAGGAGACGGGGTCCCCGCTGGTCGTGTACATGGCGGCTGCCAAGAACCGGCCGGAGCGCATGGCGCAGATCACCGAGATCTTCGTACGCGGCGGCCTCATGGTGACCCAACCGATCTCGCTGCAGACACTGAATCCCAAGTCGCTCAAGCTCATCGAGCGAGCCAACATTCGCGAAGAGACCTACGTCGAACTGCAGCGTACGCTCAGGGAAAAGGCGATCAGTTCCTATGTGGAACTGATCTGGCCCCTGCCGGGGGAGACCTTCGAGTCATTCAAAGACGGGCTGACCAACCTGTGCCGGTCCTACGCCGACACCATCATCGTCTACCCGCAGCTGCTCCTGCACAACACGCCCATGGAGAAGCAGCGCGAACTCTACGGCTTGGCGACGGAGGCCGTACCGAGCGACGTGTCCGAGGCGGAGGTCGTGGTCGCCACGAACTGGGTGTCAGAGGACGCTGTCCGAGACGGATACTGGATGTACAACGCACTGCATACCGTGTACAACATGCGCGGCCTGTTCCTGCTTTCCGGCTATCTCGACTCGGCCGGCATCGTCTCCTACGGAGATTTGTTCGCCAGCGTCGCGCGCTACTTCGAGGACCGGTCGGATACCGAAGTGCTCCAGCTCTTCACCAAGTCACTGGCTCACCTGAGCAACTATGACGTGCTTCTCAGCGGCAAGATCGGTCACATGATTCTCAGCACCCATCGCGAGGAGTTCGACGCGTTGCTGGTCGAATACGTCACGTCCCAGGAGTGGTGGTCGGACCCGATGGCCCGGCAGACGTTCGAGATGGACCTGATCGCACGGCCCTACATCTACCGCGAGTCGGTGCGGGTGCCGGACCACGAGTTCACGGAGATCGTCGTGCGGGGCCTGGGTGACGCGGAGAGTTTCATCGTGGAGGTGTCCACGGAACTGGCCACCCTGCTGGTGGCGCGCGAGATGCTCGACGCCGACGTGCAGGCTGACGCGTCAGGGCGGGTCACATTGCGCGTCAACCATCATGCCCGGCAGAAGATGCCCTACATGCCGCAGCGGAGTCTTGAGCACAACGCCAACTACTGCCACGGCACCGTCCTGCGCTTCCGTGAGGTCCTTCCCTTCGTCGAGCTCCACTCACCCCAGCCTGTGCCGGCTTCGGCCGCCGATTGACCCTTCCCGGCCGCGTCATGGCTCGAACCTCCCGCTTGTGGTCGGCGCCGGCCGGGAAAGCGACCAGATCGCGCTCGCACAAGTCGGTGTCACGTTGGAATCCCTCTCACTCTCCAGGTAGGTAGCGCGCCGACCAGGTGCGCGTTGTGATCCTCCAATCCCTGAAGGAGTCGGCCTGGCCGGGTCCTGCCAGTCCAAGCTGACGTC
The DNA here is from genome assembly GCF_023701525.1 of Streptomyces albipurpureus. Lineage (GTDB taxonomy): Bacteria > Actinomycetota > Actinomycetes > Streptomycetales > Streptomycetaceae > Streptomyces > Streptomyces albipurpureus. Next base: position 3,011 of record NZ_JAMQAW010000084.1, on the reverse strand, counting down.
GCCCGGACTACCGGACACGGAGGGATCACGCGTGGGTCGCGCGGTGCTTTCCCCTGTCTCGTCGGCGGGACAGGCCCAGTTTCACTCGCCGAGGCGATGACCCCCGCGCGGGCCACGGGGACCGACCGCCACTGCGCAGCGGGAGCTCCAGCCGCGCACAGTCGGCAAGCTGGCCCGCGCAGCGGGCATGGCCGGTGTGGAAGGGCTGACCCTGCTGGTCCTGATGGGGCTCCCCGCCGCGGAGCGGCTGCTGATCGGCCCGTGCCGTCGCGAAGCGGCGGCACGAGTTCACTATCGCCACGGAAGGCACTGGCCGATGCGCCGATCCGCAGTGCCGTTCATTCGACAAGGTCCCTGACCACCTGCTGCGCTGTGTCCACTGCGGAGGCATCAGTGGGCTCTTCCTCTACGGGATGTACCACCGGTGCCTGGTCGGTGACCGCAGGCTGGCCCCGCGGAGCTGGCCGAGTCACGCGATCGTGGCTTCGGCCCATGCGTCCATCAGGAATTCCCATTCCCCTCCCGACGGCGCGATCACGGCCACTACCGCGCGAGGGTTTTTGACTGCGGCGGACGCTTTTGATGTCTTTCGACCTGGGAGGCCAGACATGCTGACACGGAACTCCGGTGGGATATAGAGGCAGACAGACGACCGATAGTTCAGCGATTCCGCCACTCTTGTGACATTGGCGGTCGAGTCCTACCGTCCTACACGAGCATCAGCGTGCCCGCGAATGCAGGATGTCCCGTCGACAGGACGACGCCGGTCGGCGAATCCGCGCCTGGCCCTGACGATTTCCCTATCCCGAGTCACCCCGTGACGCTATTGAGGACGGTGGCAGTGAGCACGAATCCCTTTGACGATGAGGACGGCCGTTTCTACGTCGTGGTCAACGACGAGGACCAGCACTCTCTGTGGCCGGTGTTCGCCGAGGTGCCCGCGGGCTGGCGGGTGGCTTTTGGCGAGGCGGCCAGGGCCGAGTGCCTGGAATACGTCGAGCAGAACTGGACCGACATGCGGCCGAAGAGCCTGCGGGAGGCCATGGCGGTGGACTGAACGCCGACCAACTGGACCGCTACTCGACAGTGGCTGCCGCGCTCGCCCGATCGGGCACCCGTCACATCGGAGTTGGTTGATGATCCTCCAGGGAAGGCAGGTCGCCCTGCCTTTGGTGCCCGTTGTGCACGGGCGGTTTGAGGCGCACGCCCGGGTCACTCCGGATGCTGTCGCCGTCTTCTGCGCCGGGGAGCGGGTGTCGTACGCGGAGTTGGACGCGAGGGCCAACCGGTTCGCGCACTTCCTCGCCGCGCGCGGACACGGCCGGGGCGCGAAGGTCGGTGTCTGCCTCGACTACTCGATCGATATGGTCGTCGTCGTCCTCGGCACGCTGAAGGCGGGTGCGGCCTATGTGCCGTTGGACCCGTCGTATCCGGCGGCGAGGCTCCGGCTGCTGCTGGGTCAGGTCCCCGATCTGGCCCTGATCGTGGCGTCCCCCGCGACGGCCGGGCTGGTCGGGTCGGCGACCGTCGAGGTCATTGCGCTTGAGCGGTTACCGGGTGAGCTGGAGGGTCTCCCGGTGACTGATCCCGATGTCGAGGTCACCGGGGACGATCTGTGCTACGCGGTCTTCACGTCCGGATCGACCGGTGTGCCGAAGCTGACGGGGGTGCGGCACGAGGGCTGGTTCAACCTGTTGAACTGGCTGGTGCTCGAGTACGGCCTGCACCGTGGGTCGAGGAACCTGGTCGTCAGCGCCTTCGGGTTCGATCTCTCCCAACGCGCACTGATGATGCCGTTGTTCTGCGGCGCCACCCAGTACTTGATGGCGAGCCGCAACTTCGATGCTGCGATGGCCTATCGCATGGTGGCCGAGCACGGGATACGCACCGTGCATTGCGCGTCGAGCACGCTGTACCTGTTGGTGGACTGGGAGACGGCGCGTGGCGGTGAGGCACTCACCCGGCTGGACTACGTGCTGTTCGGCGGGGAGCCGCTGCACGTCGAACGGATCGCGGACTGGGCCCGGCGGGAGGGGAACACTTGCACTCTCCTGCACCAGTACGGGGTCGCCGAGTGCACGGATGTCGCCTCGTCGTACGACCTGGCCGGCTACTGGCCCGGCGAGCACGACATCGTCCCGGTCGGTAGTCCGGTCTACAACACCGAGATTCACATCCTCGACGAGCAGGCGCGCGGTGTCGGGGCGGGTGAGTACGGCGAGATCTGCATCTCCGGGGCCAGCGTCGGCGTGGGCTACCTCAACGGCACAGGTCTCGACTCCGAGCGGTTCACGACGGTCCTGGTCGATGGTGGGCTGCGTCGGCTGTATCGCACGGGTGACCGTGGTTATGCCACCGGGTCCGGGCAGCTGGTCGTGGCGGGTCGGATGGACGCGCAGGTGAAGGTGCGGGGTATGCGCGTTGATCCCACTGATATCGAGCGTGTGCTCGGAGGGCTGGCTGGGGTCCGGCAGGCCGTCGTGGTGGCCGGGGACGGTGGCGGTGGCGAGGTCGAGCTGGTCGCCTTCGTTGTCCCGGTGGGCGACGGCCTGGACGAGGGTGATGTGCGTGCCCGTCTGCTGGAGATGTTGCCGCGGAACATGGTGCCGGTCCGGTTTCTCAGTGTCCCGCGGATTCCGTTGAGTCCGCACGGGAAAGTGGACCGTGCGGCACTGGTCGCGGAATTCGGGCGTCGGTGTGTTGGCGTGGTTGACCGGCCGTTGTTGGTGAACGGGAGGGCTGCGATGATTGCTGAGGGGGTGCGGGCCATTTGGTGCCGGGAACTCCAGCGCGATGGGATTTCTTTCGATGACGACTTCTTCGCTCTGGGTGGCCAGTCTGTGATCATGGCGAGAATTCAGGGGGCCTTCTTCGAGGAACTGGGTGTTGAGGTCCCGATGGATCGGTTGTTCCTCAATCCGACGGTGGCTTCGATTTCGATGTATATCGAATCCCTGCGGGCGGAGACCTGACGGTAGGAGAGGGCCATGTACGACATCATTGTCATAGGT
>NZ_JAMQAW010000083.1:27111-114266 GCF_023701525.1 Streptomyces albipurpureus | reverse complement strand
GAACCGGAACCCCCTCCCCCACAGCCCACTCCGCATAGGTCTCGACAAGAAAACGGTCGTCCATGTGCCCTTGACCTTTCCCGCCCGGTAACGCCGGGCTCCATGAGAATTGCTTGTTCGTGTCGTCGCAGAAGCCGTGATGCGGTGGCGGCCGTTACGCGCCAACCGGTGCGCGGACGCCGTTGCGCCCTGTCCCCGATCTGCCTTTCTGCGTAGGAGCGGAAACGGCTGGGGAAAGGAAGAGGCGAGCACCGCGCGGATGAGTGAGAAGCCGCCGCGCCGCTGTTACATTCCCGTGTCAGATAACAACAGTCTGTTAACTGCGTGTCAACCCCTCGGTCACACCGAGTACGAACGCGACGATTCAGACCAGCCGCCCCGAAGGGCCATCCATCACGGGGACACCGGGCTTCGCGCAGCCCGACCTCGACGGTGTTACGTATTGACTTCATATGTCGCCAGAATGTTAAGCTCCCCTGGCGGAACCTGATCCCCGGGCTGTCGCCCCGGCGGGACCGCTCTGCTGGAGGGCCGTTCACCGGCCCGTGAGGCATCATCCGCGGCACCCGGACATCGACGCGCCGGCACCGCCGCGGGACAAGGAGTTGACGCATGCCGGACTTGAACCACATCGTGTCCACCCGGTCCGCGGAAGGCGTCCAGGTCTGGACGATGAACGCGGCCCCCGTCAACGCGATCGATCCGGACTTCATCGACGCGCTCAACGCGCGCTACGACGCCGCCCTCGCCGATCCAGCGATCGCCGTGGTCGTCATCGCCAGCGGACTGTCCGTCTTCTCGGCCGGCGCGGACGCGTCCTGGATGAGCCGGACCGTGGCCGACCACGGCCTTGACCACCTCCTCGCGGAGTTCAACCGCACCATGGATCGATTCCGCGAACTGTGCCTGCGGCTTCGCCGCGGCCCTCTGCTCACCGTCGCCGCGATCGGCGGCCACGCCCTAGCGGGCGGCCTCGAACTCGCCGCCGCCTGCGACCTGCGGTTCGTCGCCGACCGCGACGAACTGCGGCTCGGCGCACCCGAGATGAAACTGTTCGGGGTACTGCCGAGCGGGGGCGGCGGCGCCCAGTATCTGACCCGGCTCATGGGACCTGCCCGCGCCCTGCACTTCATGCTCCACGCCGAACACATCAACCCCCGCGAGGCCGCCGGCCTCGGTCTCGCCGATGTGCTCTGCCCACCGGACGAACTGATGGCGACCACACAGGAGTTCGCCGTCACCGCCGCCCGCCGGGCCGGACGCGTCGGCATCTCGGCAGCCAGACGCGCGGTGTTCGGCGGGCACGAACTACCCCTGGCCGAAGCTCTCGACCTCGACCACGCCCTGCACTGGGACGCGATGCGGCGAGGAAACTTCCTGCCCGGTGTCGAGTCCTTCACCAAGAGATTCGGATAGGGGGCCATGAACACGCGAGCGAGCTCCGGTTCCACTGGCCGTGCCGAGGGGCATCCAGGACGGGGCAAGGCAACGGGGGCGGCCCGCGCGGACCCCGCGACAGCGATCATCGGTGCGGGTATGACGCCCTTCGGCAAGCACCTCGGACGCTCCCTGAAGTCCCTCGGGGCGGAAGCCGTGCGCTCGGCGCTGGGGGACGCCGGACTGACGACGGCCGATCTGGACATGGCGTTCGTGTCCAATGCCATGGCCTCCGTCGTCACGGGCCAGGTCAGCGTCGTGGGCCAGACGGTACTGCGCGACATGGGAATGACCGGCATCCCGGTTTTCAACATCGACAACGCCTGCGCCGGATCGTCGTCCGCGCTCGCCCTGGCCTGCCAGGCGATTCGCTCCGGCGAGGCTGAGACCGTACTCGTACTCGGTGTGGAGAAGCTCTACAGCGAGGACCGGACGGCCGCGTACCGCGCCCTGAACGGCGCGGCCGATATCGATGTCCTCCACGCGTCCGGCATCGATCCGGGCCGGGAGAGCGTCTTCATCAAGGCGGTCTACCCCCCGCGCCTGGCGGCGTACGCGGCACGGTACGGGCTCACGGCGGAGACACTGGCCGGCATCAGCGTCAAGAACAGACGCCACGCGGGGCACAATCCGCTCGCCCAGTACCGCGAACCCCTGACCCTGGCACAGGTACTCGCCTCCCGGTCCGTCGCCGAACCCGTCCGCGCCCTGATGTGCGCGCCCATCGGCGACGGGGCCGCCGCCGTGGTGGTGACCGGGGAGCGCCAACTCACCGCCTCACACTCCCCGGTCTGGGTACGCGCCTGCGCGATCGGCATGGGCGGAGCGGCCGATGGCCGCTCCGCACTCAGCCGGGTCGCCGACCGCGCCTACGCCCGCGCGGGGATGGGGCCCGAATCGATCCATGTGGCGGAGGTGCATGACTCCATCTCCTTCAACGAGCTGCTCGCCTACGAGGAACTGGGCTTCTGCGGCCCGGGCGAGGGCTGCGACCTGGTGGCCGATTCCGCCACCGCCCTCGGCGGCACGCTCCCCGTCAACACCAGCGGCGGACTGGAGTCACGCGGCCATCCGGTCGCCGCCACCGGACTCGCCCAGGTCACCGAGCTGGTCGCGCAACTGCGCGGCGACGCCGGCGCCCGGCAGGTGCCCGGGGCGCGATGGGCACTCGCCGAGAACGCCGGAGGGCTGGCGCTCGACGACACCGCGGCGCTGGCAGTGACGATCCTGGAGGGGCAGGGCGGGACATGAACACCCGACACGAGAGCACGCGTCACAACAGCCCGGCGAACGAGAGCGCCGGACTGCCGACTCCTGGGAACGCAAGCACCAGGCACCAGGACCCCGGATACGAGGTGGCCATCATCGGCTTCGGGCCGGTCGGCATGGTCCTCGCGGGCCTACTGGGCCGCCGCGGCATCCGGGTCCTGGTGGTGGAGAAATCACCCGAGGTCTATCCGCTGCCCCGGGCCGCGCACATCGACCACACCGGACTGCGGACCCTCCAGGAACTCGGCTGCCTGGACGAACTGCTGCCCCGAATGCTCCCCAACCGCGGCCTCGCCCTGCTCGATGCCTCCCTGCGCCGACTGGTGCGGGTGCCTGGCGACCAGGGCAGTGTCTCGGGGCTGCCCGCCAGCATGTACTTCTACCAGCCCGAGTTCGACCGCACCCTGGACCGTGTCGTCAGCACGATGGAGACCGTGGAGGTGCGCCGCGGCCTGGAGATGGTGTCACTGGAGCCAGAGGCCGAGGGCGTCACCGTACGGTGCCTGGACCGGATGACCGGTGCGACCGTACGGGCCACGGCGGACTGGCTCATCGGCTGTGACGGCGCGAACAGTTCGGTCAGACGGACGCTCGGCGTCACCCTCGACAGCCTGGGATTCGACGAGGAATGGCTCGTTCTGGACCTGGTCGACCGGCTGGGCCGCGACGACCTCCTCACCGAGGCGATCCAGGTGTGCGACCCGCGCCGGCCCTATGTGGCCAACCCCATGCCGCACGGTCGCTACCGGGCGGAGTTCATGCTCTTCCCCGGCGATGACCCCGAACACCTCAAGGAACGCGCCTCCCTGGAACGGCTGCTCGCCCCGGTCTTCCCCGACCTGCTGTTCGACGTCGAACGCAGCGCCGTCTACACCTTCCACGGACTGAGCGCCCGGTCCTGGCGAGCGGGCCGCGTGCTGCTCGCAGGTGACGCGGCCCACCAGATGCCGCCCTTCCTCGGGCAGGGCATGTGCTCCGGCCTGCGGGACGCCTCGAACCTCGCCTGGAAGCTGGCCCGGGTACTGCGCGGCAAGTTGCCCGCGGCGCTGCTGGACACCTACGAGAGCGAGCGGGCCCCCCACGTCCGCAAGGTCGTGGCCTCCGCCGTCGAGTTCGGCCGGTTCGTCAGTATCAGCGATCCGCAGGAGGCGGCCGAACGCGACCGGCGCCTGCTCTCGGGGGAAGACTCCCGTCCGTTGAGGTTCCAACTCCCGCCGCTGGCCCCCGGCACCCTGGTCCACGCGGGCGGGGGCACCCTCTTCCCCCAACCCACGCTGGACGGAAGTACCCGGCTGGACGACGAGATAGGCGACCGCTTCCTCCTCATCGCCAGGACCCCGGACCAGCTCACGGGTGCGGCACGGTGGTGGACCACCTTCGACGACTGCGCCGTGCTGACCCTGGGCGACCTGGGGCAGGCGACCGAGTCGGTGTCCCGGTGGCTGGACCGCCGTGACGCGGACTTCGCCGTCGTACGCCCCGACCGATGCGTCCTGGCCGCCGGACGCGACCTGGGGGCCGTCACCGAGGAGTTGCGGACGGCCCTCAGACCGCCGGCGCTCGCCACCCGCCTCCTGTGACACCCATCCCCTGTGAAGCCCCACCGACAAGCGCCCCACCAACCGTGCAGAGAAGGAGGGAGGACGCCAGCCATGGGAGACGCCTACCCAGCGGGCACGAGCATCCCGGACCACTACCTCGTCCCACCCGTGTCGCAGCCGGTGTACACCGACGTCCCCGGCAGCCCTGTGGAGGACACCGCCAACGCGGGGGTGGAACTGTCGGACCGCCAGGTGGCCGCGGGCCGAGGCGACGCCACCGCGCTGATCCACCACGAGTCGGGGCGCCGGTGGACCTACAACGATCTGTCCAGCGGGAGCAACCGCCTCGCCAGCGCACTGCTCGGCCTCGGCCTCCGGCTCGGCGACCGGGTGGCGATCCGGTCTCCCAACCGGCCCGAGGCCCTGGTCGCGGCCCTCGCGATCTGGAAGGCGGGCGGGGTCGTCGTCCCCACACCCGCCCAGGCCAAAGGCTCCGAACTGTGCTACTTCCTGGCCGACGTCGAGGCACGTCTACTCATCGCGAACGCCGACGACCCCGAGCCGGAGCACGTGGCCATGGCGGTCGACGCGGGTCTGGTCGAGCAGGTCGTCGTCCACGGACCCGGCGAGGAGTCCTCCCCGTACACCAGCTGGTCCCAGCTGGTGGAGTCCCGACCCGCCGACTTCGCCGTGCCCGACCGCTCAAGCGACCATGTCGCCCTGGTCTGGCACACGGGCGGCACCACCGGCCGGCCCAAGGCCTGCTACCACACCCATCGCCGTTTTCTGCTCGCGGGCCATGCCACCGGACAGGCCACCGGGGTGCGGCCCGGTGAGGTGTGGGCGGCGGCGGCCCCGATCGGGCATGCGCTCGGTTTCATCTTCCACACCAACTACACCCTGCTGCACGGCGCGACCGCCGTGCTCATCGAGCGCTACTCCGACGCGAACGTGATCGCCGAAGCCATCCAGCGCCACCGCGTGGGCACCTTCACGGCCGTGGCCATCGCCTGGTCGCGGCTGGCCACCGCGCTCGAACGCGATCCCGCGCTCGATGTGTCGTCCCTGTACCGCGCCTACGCGATGTGGCAGACATCGGGCTCCTCGCCCATACGGGACCAGTGGCAGGCACGCGGCCTCGAACTGATGAACAACTTCGGCAGTACGGCGTTCGCGGGCTGGGTGCTCGCAGCTCGGCCCGGCCAGGACGTCGAACCCGCGTCGCTGGGCCGGCCGTCCCCCGGCTACACCGCTCTCGCCGTCGAGCCCGACACCGCGCTGGGCGTCCGCCCGGCCCCCGAAGGGACGGTGGGCCGACTCGCCGTACGGGGCCCCAGCGGGCTCACCTACTGGCGGCGGCCCGAACTCCAGCGACGCGACGTGGTGGACGGCTGGACACTCGCCGACGACCTCATCCGCTATGAGCCCTCGGGCAACGCGACCTATCTGGGCCGCACCGACTTCGTGATCAGCACGGCCGGATACAAGGTCGTGCCAGCGGAGGTCGAGGCCGCCCTCGGCAGCCATCCCGGGGTCCGGGAGGTCTGTGTCGTCGGCGCGCCCGACCCGGAACGGCAGGAGGTCGTCACCGCCTATGTCGTCACCGCCCCGGGCTATCCCCCCTCACCGGTCCTGGTGAGCGAGTTGCAGAGCCATGTGAAGGGGGCGATCTCGCCCTACAAGTATCCGCGGCGGATCGAGTTCGTCACGGCACTCCCCCGCGACCACGTCGGAAAGCTCCAGACCCGAACCGTCCAGGAGTGGGCGAGAAAGGGGACCTCCCCATGACCGGGACCCACACCCGCGGGCCAGGCACCCCGGGGCCGCGCCCCGGCGAACCGGACGCTGCCGCACCCCGCGACTCACGACCGTACGGGCTCACCGTCCTCACATCGAGGCGCGGGCTGAGATACCAGAGCCGGGGCGAAGGGCCCGTACTGCTGCTGGTGCACGGCTGGTGTCTGGACCGGCGGATGTGGATGTACCAGGAGGCCGCGCTCGCCGCGTCCTTCACGGTGGTCAGCGTCGACCTCGCGGGCTTCGGCGGCTCCGCCGGTCTCCTCGGCCCCTACTCGGCGGCCCGGCACGCCGCCGACCTCGCGGACCTACTGACAGAGCTGGGGGCGCGGTCGGCCACTGTGGTCGCCTTCGCTTACGGCGCCACCGTGGCCATGGAGCTGGCGACCGCCTTCCCCGAGCGGGCCGGGCGGCTCGTCCTGATCGGTGTGCCGAGCGCGGCGACCGCGCCGTACGAGAAGATGCCGCGCGCCATGCTGCGGGACTGGCCGGACTTCGCCGCGCGCTCCGCCCGGGCGATCTGTGCCGACGGTGTCTCGGATGCGACCGTGGACTGGCTGACGCGGATGTTCGCCGGGACACCGCTGCCGGTGGCGCTGGAGGCGGTCGGTCAGCTGGCGCGCTGGGAGCCCCTGCCGATGGCCGCCGCCGTCACGGTGCCGACCCTGGTGGTCCACGGTGCCAACGACCGGGTGGTGCCCCTCGGTGTTGCGGCGGGGCTCGCCGAGGCCCTGCCCGACGCGGCCCTCGCGACCGTGGCGGAAAGCGCCCATCTGGTACCGGTCGACGCGAGCGAGCAGCTCAACCGGCTGGTTGACGGCTTTGCCCGGGAGACGCCATGACGACGCCGGGGCGGAGTGCCGCCGTGGAACTGCCGCCCGAGACGGCCGTCGTGGGCGGTGGGCGGATGGGCGCGGGCATCGCACACGCCCTGCTGCTGGCGGGCAGCACCGTGACGCTGGTCGAGACCGACTCCGCAGCCGCGGCGGCGGCGCGGGCCAGAGTGGTCCGCGCGGTGGAGCGCAGTGCCGAGCGGGGCACCCTGGCCACCTCGGCCCATCGGGTGCTGTCCCAGCTGACGACCACCACCACGATCGACGGTACCGCGTCCGCCGGGCTGGTCATCGAGGCCGTGTCGGAGTCCCCTGCGCTGAAGGCGAGCGTGCTCGGGGCGGTGGCCCGTACCGTGGGCCCCTCGGTCGTCATCGCCACCAACACCAGCAGCCTCTCCATCGACGAGCTGTCCCTCGCCACGCCTCCCGCCGGGCGGTTCATCGGGCTGCACTTCTTCAATCCGGTGCCCGCCAGCGGTTTGGTCGAAGTGGTCACCGGCACCGCCACCGCACCCGAGGTCACCGCCCGGGCGGTCGGCTGGGTCCGCACGATGGGCAAGACACCCGTGGTGGTTCGCGACTCGCCCGGCTTCGCCACCAGCCGGCTCGGGGTCGCGCTCGGTCTGGAGGCGATCCGCATGGTGGCGGACGGCGTCGCCTCGGCCGAGGACATCGACACCGCCATGTCCCTCGGATACCGCCATCCGATCGGCCCGCTGCGACTGACCGACCTCGTCGGACTCGATGTCAGGCTCGGCATCGCCCAGTACCTGGCGAAGACCCTGGGCAGCCGGTTCGAACCGCCGGCCCTGCTGCGCGAGATGGTCTCCGAGGGCCACCTCGGGCAGAAAAGCGGCCAGGGTTTCTACCCGTGGTGACCGCCGCCCCCTCCCCGCACCGACCCGCCACCACCGGAAAGGGTGACCGATGGCCAGAATCCCGATGACGCTCGCCTGCTGGGACTACGACCGCACCAGGGCACTCCACGACGAGACCGTGCGCCCCGAGGGCATCGCGCTCACCTATCTCCCGCTGATGATGCCGGAGAGTGCGTTCCGCATGCTCCACTTCAACGACTTCGACGCCTCGGAAATGTCCCTGTCCTGGTACACCCGGCTGGCCGCGCTCAAGGACCGACCGTTCACCGCCATACCCGTCTTCCCCTCGCGGATGTTCCGGCACTCCTGTATCTACGTCAACGTCAACAGCGGTATCGAGAAGCCGGCCGACCTGGTGGGCAAGCGCGTCGGCTGCCCCGAGTACCAGATGACCGCCGCGGTGTGGATCAAGGGAATGCTGGCCGACCACTACGGCGTGCCGGTGAACAGCGTCCGGTACGCCACCGGCGGACTGGAGCAACCGGGCCGGCGCGAGCAGCCGATGGACCTCCCGGCGGACATCGTGGTCGAGCCGATCGGCGACGACCGGACCCTGTCCGAGATGCTGGAGTCGGGTGACATCGACGCGCTGTACACCGCGCACATGCCGTCCGGCTTCGCCCGGCACTCCCCGAACGTACGGCGGCTGTTCGAGGACTACGTCACCGTGGAGCAGGACTACTACCGCAGGACGGGCATCTTCCCGATCATGCACACCGTGGTCATCCGGCAGGACGTGCTGGAGGCCAACCCCTGGACCGCGCAGTCACTGACGAAGGCGTTCGAGGAGTCCAAGCAGCGGGCGCTCGCCGATCTGCGCGAGACCACCGCCCTCAAGTACGCGCTGCCCTGGCTGACCGCCGCCGCGGAGGAGGCACGGGAGGTGCTGGGCGACGACTACTGGCCGTACGGCATCGACCGCAATCGGGAGACACTGCGGACGTTCATCCGCTACTCCCACGAGCAGGGGCTCATCCCCGACAGGATCGAACCCGAGGCCCTCTTCGCTCCGGGAACGCTGGCGTCGGCGAAGATCTGATAGTGAGGAGGCGGGGGCTCAGCGGGCGCGCTCCGGTAAAGTGCTCGCCTCCCGCCCCCGACCGATACCGACCGTGTACGGCAAGAGCAGAAGCGAGACGGACCCCCCGATGAAACCCCCCGCCCCCCACCGCCCGCCGACGCCCTACGCCCGGCTCCTGGGCGCATCGGCGGGTGATCCTGCGCGATGACCGGGACAACGAAGGGGAGCACGCCAAGCGATGTCTCCCACTACCAGATGATGTGGCGGGACCTCGGACTCAGGCCCCTGAAGGCCCGTTCGATCATCGCCTCCGCCCTGCTGGGCAGTGACCCGGCAGGCCTCACCAGCCGTCAAGTGGTGCGATTCTGCGGCCTCTTCGGCGTACCGGACACCACCGCACGGGTCACCCTCTCCCGCATGATGGCCGGGGGCGAACTGGAGATGAGCGACGGCCGGTACACGCTCGCCGGCCGCCTGGCGGGCCGACGGATCCGGCAGTCGATGAGCCGGGCTCCCGAGACGCTGCCGTGGGACGGCACCTTCGAGTTGGAGATGGTCCGGCTGGACCGTCGCAACGCCGCGGACCGGGTAGCCCTCCGCTCGGCGATGCACAATCTGAGGCTCGGCGAGTACCGCGAGGGACTGTGGATGCGGCCAAGGAACCTCGACCCGGAGCGCCTCGGCGACGACCGGGCCATCGTCGGGCGGCAGTGCGACACCCTGGTCGCCTCCGGCAGCCAGGACCCCACCGACCTGGTCGGCCGGCTGTGGGACCTGCGCGCCTGGCAGCGCCTCGCCGAATCACTGCGCACCTCCATGGCCCGAACCCAGACGGACCTGGACGCCCATGAGGCCAAGGCCCTCGCCCCCGGGTTCATGGTGGCCGCCGCGGTGATCCACCACTTCGCCGACGACCCGCTGCTCCCCGACGAACTCACGCCCGCCCGCTGGCCCGCCCAGGTACTGCGGGAGGAATGGGAACGCTTCGACGCCTCCTGGCAGCGGCTCCTTCGGGAATGGCTCGACTGAGCACCTGACGGCCCGGGCGGTCACCCGGGCCGCGCGGGCCGCCGTCGGGCCCTGCTTCGGCCGGAGGCCCGGCCCACTCGTGGCCCCATGCGCCGGTAGCCCCCAGGCCCGCGCCCCTGCGCGGCGAGGCAGTACCGACCGACAGCATCGCTCACGCGGGGCGTTTCGCCTGTTCGTACAGGGCGGGAGAGCGATGCCGTGCAAGCGCGGAAGGTCGAGCGGCCGCTCCACCTCGGACCCGGTGAACAGCAGGGTCGTATACCCCTGGATCGTGCTCCGGTGCGGGCACCACCCCGCCCGGGCCGTCCGCACGGGCCCGGGCAGAGCGGCGGGATGGGGCGTCAGGGCAGTCGCAGAACCCGGCGGGCGTTGTCGAGCATGACCTTCCGGCGGACCTCGGGTTTGATCCCCAACTGGTCGAACTCGGCCGTCCAGCGCTCGGGGGTGAGGGCGGGCCAGTCGGAACCGAAGAGGCATTTGTCCTGGAGGATCGAGTTGACGTGTCGCACCAGGGACTCGGGGAAGTACTTGGGGGCCCAGCCGGAGAGGTCGATGTAGAAGTTGCTCTTGTGCCGGGCGACCGCGAGGTTCTCTTCCGACCAGGGCCAGGACGGGTGGGCGCCGACGATGGTCAGTTCGGGGAAGTCGGCGGCGATGTCGTCCAGATAGGGGATCGGCCGTCCGGCATCGAGCTTGAAGCCCATACCGCCCGGTGTCCCCGCGCCGGAGGCCATGAATCCGCTGTGGAAGAGGACGACGAGTTGCTGGGCCGCTGCCTCCTCCCACAGGGGATAGAAGCGGCGGTCGTTGGGATAGAACTTCTGCCGTCCCGGGTTGAGTTCGCCGATCCCGGCCAGTCCCAGCTCCTCGGCGCAGCGCTTGATCTCGTCCTGCGCGACCCGGCCCTGCCAGGGGTCGACCGCTCCGAAGCCGATGAACACGTCGGGGTGACGCCGCACTACCTCGGCGATGTGGTCGTTCGGCACGGGGTGCACGCCGGATGTGGTGATGTCGCTGCTGTTCATCAGGACGGCCCGCATCCGGCGCGCCCGGTACTCGTCGGCGAGTTCGTCGACGCTCACCGTCTTGAGTTCCTGGCCGAAGTACCGTGCCTGCTGGTGGGCTCGTGCGCCCAGTGCCTGGACGGTCTCCTTGTCACGGAGGTGGACGTGGAAGTCGATGCCTTGGAGCTCCATGGGATGGGTTCCTTGTCTGGTGAGGGGGCTGCGGGAAGGCCGCGTCCCGGCTAGATCGCACCGGCGTCACGTAGGGCCTGGATCTCGCCGGGGGCGTAGCCGGCCCCGGCGAGCACCGTGTCGGTGTGCTCGCCGACCCGGGGCGGTGGCAGCGTGGCGCTGCTTGCCGTCCGCGCGTACCGGATGGGGAATCCGACGAGGTCGAGTGCCCGGTCGCCGGTGCCGAAGGTCTCGGTCATGGCGATGGCACGCACCTGGGGATCGTCCAGCGCCTCGCCGACATCGTGGATGGGCGCGACCGGGACGTCGTACTCCCCCAGTACGGCCAGCCAGGCGTCCCGGGGTTTCGCGGCGAACGCGTCGGCGAGGATCTGGTGCAGGTCGTCGTAGTGGGTGATGCGGTCGTTCTTCGTCCGGAAGCGGGGATCGTCCTCCAGCTCCGGGCGCCCGATGGCGCGGACCAGGCTCTTCCAGAACTTGGGTGGTGAGGAGAGATGGATGCCGAGCGGCTTGCCGTCGGAGCCGGTGAGCGCGTACGTCTGCGAGCGGCGCGGCCGGGTGGTGGGACCGCTCACCTCACCGGTCATCGTGTACTCCGCGATGGGGTGGGCCATGAATCCAAGGCTCGCCGCGAGCATGGATGTCTCCAGCCGCTGTCCGATTCCGGAGGTCCCGCGTTCCACCAGTGCCCCGAGGATCCCGTACGCCGTCGTCAGTCCGGTGATCTGGTCGGAGAGCGCGGGCCCGATCGGCCGGGGGTCGGCTCGTTCGCTGATCTGGCTCCACAGTCCGCTGACCGCTTGGGCGATCGCGTCATAGGTCGGCCGGTCCCGGTAGGGGCCCACCGTGCCCATTCCGGAGAGGGAGCAGTAGACGACGCGCGGATTGTGCCGGTTCACCTCCTCGTAGCCGAGGCCGAGGGCGTCGAGCCGTCCGGGGCGGAAGTTCTCCAGTACGACGTCGGCCTCTGCGGCGAGTCGCAGATAGGCGGCCCGCCCCGCCTCGTGTTTGAGGTTGATCGTCACGCTCTGCTTGCCTCGGTTGAAGGCGGCGAACTGCGGCAGGATCTCCTCGCCTCGGCCGCTCCATCGGCGGAACGGGTCGCCGGCCCCGGGCATCTCGACTTTGACGACCTCCGCGCCCTGGTCGGCGAGGAGCATTCCCGCGTAGGGGCCGCTGATGAAGTTCGCGTTCTCCAGGACCCGGATTCCGGTCAACGGTCCAGCCACGGGCTGACATCCCTTCGGTGTGCCGGTCGGATGACCGGTGCGTATGAACGGGGTTGGCCGGTCAACGGGGGCCGCGCCCGGCGGGGGCCGTGGCATGCGCCGGGGCCGCGGACCGTGGCGCCATACCGATCAGCTCGCGGAACTCGGCCGCGGTCGCCAGCCGGCGCCCGAGTGCCTGGGCGGTGGCCTTGACCCGCTCCACCATCTCCGCGCTGCCGTCCAGCAGTTCGTCGCGGTGCGGGTAGCGGTACACGGTGTCCTCGGTGCCGACGCGCACATGGAGCCCGAGGAGCATCGCGGTGGTGGCGAGGTAGTGTCCGGCGCGACCGGCGGCGCAGACCTGGATGAACGCGTCCCGGTCGATCTCATGGATGCGGTCGACGATCTGGACGAGTTCGGAGACCATCGCCCTGGGATGGGCGAGATAGGTCGCGAGGCGGTGGCTGGCGGCGGTGTAGGGATAGCCGATCAGGATGATCCAGCAGGTCGGTTGCGGCAGGATGCCCTTGGCCAGGACCAGCCGGTTGGCCAGATCGACCTCGGCCGCCGAGTGGATCGAGAAGAACACCCGGCCGCCCCGTTCGGTCACGACATGTGACACGGCCTCGGTCCACTCCTCCGGGTGGCTCGGTGCCATCGGCGCGGTTTCGGCCAGCCCCGACGAGATCGGGAAGAGGTTCTCCGCGAAGTTGCGGCCTCGCAGGATGTTGGCGTCGCACACCCAGTCATGGCGGGTACGGGTGTCGATCGCGGAGATGAGCTTGGAGTAGTTGTCGGGGACGGAGAGGCCGGAACCCTCGATGGAATCGATACCGCCGAAGTCGACATGGATGCCGCACGCGCCGGCGTCGATCGATGCGACGGCGGCGTCCGCAAAACCGTCGTGGTCGGCCGTATAGGTCGGAGCGCCCTCGTCCGCCTCGCGAACGGTCCGCCCCGACACCGCGGCGGTCACCACCACCAGTTCCGGTATGTCCCAGCGCGGCTGTACGCCGGGTGCTGGCGGTGCGTCCATCTCCCGTACGCCGCGCGCCTGGTGCAATTCCAGACGGCTCGGTAGTTCCCCCCAGTCCCCGCTCAGGTCAAGCATGTGGAACTCCTTCCCACTGCGTGCCCCGGGCGCCGCGGCCCGACGGGCCCGGACGCCCTTGGTGCCCGCTCCAGCAAGCTGTTACAACGGCTCGACAGGTATACTCAAATTGTTAATTCAGGTCAACCCCCGGCGCCCGCACGCCCCGACCCCGACACTCCCGACTCCGGACCCCCGTCCGGAGCGCCGCGAGGAGGACACCGATGCCCATCTACGCCCTCGGAACCGACGAGCCGCAGATCCACCCCCGCGCCTATGTGCACCCGGACGCCGTGGTCATCGGGCGGGTCACCATCGCCGCGGACGCCACGATCTGGCCCGGCGCCGTACTGCGCGGCGATCACGGCGGACATATCGAGGTGGGGTCCCGGACCTCGATCCAGGACGGGACCGTCCTGCACACCACCGCACAGTGGCCCACCGTGATCGGCCCGGAGTGCGTGGTGGGACACAACGCACATCTGGAGGGCTGCACGGTGGAACGCCGCTGCCTCATCGGTTCCGGCTCCGTCACCCTCAATCGGGCGGTGGTGCGCACGGGCTCGGTGGTCGGGGCGTCCGCCCTAGTCCCGGAGGGGTTCGAAGTGCCGGCCTCGACCATGGCACTCGGCGTGCCAGCGACCCTGCGCAAGCGCTCGATCGACCCGGCCTGGCTGGACTACGCGGTCCAGAGCTATATCGAAGCCGGAGCTCACTACCGAGCGGGGCTGCGCCGGATCGACCGCTGAGCGGGGCGGCGCCCCTGCCACAGCCCCGGCCCCGACCCGGCCCCCGCGGCGGGGATTCCTTCAGTCCAGACTGGACAGTTTGAACTGAAGGATTTAGCGTGGGAGCATGACAGAGACCACCGAGCATGTGTCCGCGTCCGCCCTTCGCGCCGCGCGGGATGTGCAGGTGCTGTTCAGCCGACTGCGCCGACGGCTGCGGGAGTTGTACGACACCCGCGAACTCACCCCCTCGCAGATCTCCGTGCTCACCAGGCTGGGCAAGGAGGGCCCGGCTTCGACCAGCGATCTAGCCGCCGCCGAGCGGGTACGTCCGCAGTCGATGGCGACCAATGTGGCCGCGCTGGACGAACGCGGCCTGGTGCAGCGCCGCCCCGACCCCGGCGACGGCCGCCGGCTGCTGATCTCCCTGACGGGCGCGGGCCGGGAGTTCTTCGACGACAAGCAGCGGGCGGGCGAGGAATGGCTCGCCCGCGCCCTCCAGGACCGCTGTACGGAAGAAGAGCGCCAGACCATCATCCAGGCGATGGCCCTGCTGGAAAGGCTCCCCCCGCCGTGAGAGCGAGAATGACCGGCTCCGCCCATGCTCCCCACCCCGCCCCCGCCGGTCCCGAGCAGAGCTTCGACCGCAGGCTGATCACCCCCCTGATCCTGGGTTCGGTACTGAACCCGATCAACTCCTCCATCATCGCCGTATCGCTGGTGCCGATCGGGGAGGCGTTCCACGCCCAGCCGTCGCAGACCGCGTGGCTGGTGTCCGCGCTCTATCTGGCCACGGCCGTGGGGCAACCGATCGTCGGACGGCTGATCGACATCCACGGCCCCCGGCGCCTCTTCCTCGCCGGGGCCGGCCTGGTCGGCATCGCCGGCGTCCTCGGCGTCCTCGCCCCCGATCTCGGGGCGCTGATCGTCGCGCGGGCCCTGCTCGGCCTCGGCACCTGCGCCGGCTACCCCGCCGCGATGTACCTGATCGGCAGTGAGGCCAGACGCACCGGAAGCGACAGCCCGGCCACCGTCCTGACCGCGCTGGCGATCGCCAACCAGACCATGGCGGTCATCGGCCCCACCCTCGGCGGTTTACTGATCGGCGTGGGCGGCTGGCGCGCCACCTTCGCCGTCAACATCCCGCTCTCGGTGGCCTGTCTGGTCCTCGGCGCGCTGCGCCTCCCCAGAGCCAAGGCGCGTCAGGAGGGCGGCCGCCCCACGAGTCGGCTGGACTTCATGGGCATGGCCCTGTTCGCCACGACCCTCGTCACCCTGCTGCTGTTCCTGATGAGCCCCAGCGTCGCTCGCTGGTACCTGCCCGCGCTCACCGCCGCCGCGGCGGCCGGTCTGACGGTCCGTGAGCTGCGGACGTCCGACCCGTTCATCGACCTTCGGGTGCTCGGCGGCAACCTCCCCCTGCTGACCACCTACTGCCGCAATCTGCTGGCCATGATCGTGGGCTACGGCTTTCTCTACGGCTACGCCCAGTGGCTGGGGGAAGGACGCGGGCTGTCGGCACCCACGGTCGGGCTCGTTCTGCTGCCGCTGTTCCTGGCCGCCCTCATCGCCTCCGCGGTCGGCGGGCGCCGCATCGGCGTACGGGCGAATCTCGTCGCGGGAGCAGTCGCCCAGATCGCCGCCTGCGTCCTGCTGCTGGTGGTCCACACCGACACCGCGATCTGGTTGCTCCTCGCCGTCGCGCTGGTGATGGGCCTACCCCAGGGCCTCAACGGCCTCGCCCTGCAACACGCGGTGTACCACCAGGCAGACCCGGAGCACATGGCATCGTCCGCGGGACTGCTGCGCACCTTCACCTACCTCGGCGCGATGATCTCGTCCGCCGCCACCGCGGCTTTCTACCGCCAGGGCGCCGACACCGGCGGCCTGCGCGACCTGACCGTCTTCATGCTCGTTGTCGCGGTCCTGTTTCTCGTGACGACCCTGCTCGACCGCACACTGAGCCGAGTCGGCGCGCCGAGGCCCTGACCGTGACACGGCCCGCCCCGGAACCATCCCTACCTCCCAGCGGTGCCGTCGGCGGGAAGACGGAAGGAGCGGTGAAGAGCCCGGGGCGCCCCGACTCCCCCGGACCACCCACAACGGATCGGTAGACCAGGGCCCCAGCCGACCCAGGGGACAGGGGCGGCTCTCGCCCACGCTCCAGTGCGGCAGGGGCCGGACATCACCCCTTGCTTCCGTCGTTCCATGACCCCGCGATGATCTCCGTGGTGAAGCCGGGCCCGAACGCGACAATGAGACCCGTGGACGCGTGCGCGGGGGATTCGTTCTCATGGTGGCGCCTGAGCACGTCGAACACCGAGACACTCGACGTGTTGCCCATCGAAGCCATGCTCTCGCGACTGTGCCGCAGGGTCCCAGGAGGAAGTGACAGGCCCTCCTCGACGCCGTCCATGATCAGCGGACCGCCCGTGTGCGAGACGCAGAACCCCAGGGAGCCGGGCTCACAGCCGAACTCGGCCAGGAAGGACACGATCTCGGGTATCACCTTCGGCACGGTGCTGCGTACCCGCGGATCGGTCCTGAAGTGCAGTCCCCGCTCGGATGTGTGACCCGCGATCACGGACTGCGAAGCGGGCAGGAGGTGTTGCCTGGTGCCCCATATATGGAATCCCGTGGCCTCGGGGGCGGCGCGGCGCAGGACCGCGGCCGCCGCGCCGTCACCGAAGATCCCGTTGGAGATGAAGTCGCTCAGGGTGTGCTCGCCCGGCTGGAACGAGAGGGAGCTCAGTTCGACCGCGACGACCAGGACGATCGCGTCCGGGTAGGCCTGAAGGTGGTGAAACGCCTCGGCCAGGGCGGAGACCCCCGCGGCACAGCCCAGTTGCTGGATCGGTGTGCGGCGCATCGTGGGTCGGCAGCCGATTTCCTGGGCGATGTACGCGTCCGGCCCGGGCAGTGCGTAGCCCGTGCAGGAGACGAAGACCAGGTAATCCACCTCCACCGCCGTAACACACGCGGTGCTGAGCGCCTGCCGCGCCGCTTCCGCACCCAGCCGAATGGCTTCCTCCGTGTAGCGGGTGTTGCGGACGCCGAAGGACCGGTCGGAGAGCACCTCCTTGAGTCCGTCCACCAGACGCCGGGTCTCCACTGTTGTGCTGCGCATCAGGTCCAGCCCGCGCTCGACATGGGGGACGTCGACGAACAGTTCGCCGAGCGCGGTGATGATCTCGTCCTGGGTCACACTGTGTTCGGGCGCGACGACGGCAGGGCGGGTGATGGCGGCAGTGGTGCGCGTCTCACGGCCCGGAAGGAGTCCCGTGGGCAAGGTGCCGTTCCTTTCATGGGTTCGGGGCTAGGGGTCACTAGCAGCCGGCGGCGAGCGCTCGTGTCCACCCGGCGGCACTGCCGGGCGCGAGACGCAAGACCTCTCGACGCCGCTCCCTCGCATGGGGCCTGCCCACAGGTGTGGATATGCGTCCCGGCGCGCGACTCCCGAACGCCTGAATGGTCATGGTCCTGTCAACGCAGGCAATAGGAAGCATGAAGTCCGATTAACGTCACGACAAGATCGACTTTCGGACGCGCCTCTGGTGGCCTCAGCCCGCCGGGCGATGGGCGGAACGCCTTCCGCGCGGTGCCGCCGTCGTCTCGGCCCGGCCGGACGGTCCCCCGCGGGCCCGACTGGCGGCCCAGTCAGTAGCGGGCGCGGATCGGGCGGTGGCGTTCGGTAGAGCGCCGGCGGGCTTCCTGCCGGATCACCGATGCGGAAGACCGCAGGCGGGCGTGAAGTGGGGCGTGCTGAACCTGCCGCTCCATCAGGTCCTCGGCGCTCCGCTGACACCGCGTCATTTTGGCCGTGGCCGCCGGGTGAAGCTTCCCGTGACACGGGCGGTCCCCTCCCCCGCGTTCCCCACCGATGACGTGTGGACCAGCGCGGCAGGTGACGGCTGGCTGAAGACCACGGGGGTGAAGGAGTCGTCAGACCCGGCGGGCGAGACAGGAATGGCTGATTCCGATGGGTCCTTGAACCACCGGACAGCCATCCGGACGGCGCGGGAGCACCGTCATGGGGTGCGCTCCATGCCCACGGCGTCCCGGGTGGCCCGCGCCTCGTCACCGCACGGCAGGCCCCGGCCCCTGGCGGACCCCCGTGCGGTGCACCCCGGCCATCGGGCGGGCGGACCCGACACCGCGCCGGTGTCCGCCCGCCCTCTGCGACTACGGCCCTCTCAGTGGCCCCCGGCGAGCCCCGTGGTGTCCCGTCCGGCGGTCCAGGCGGTCTCGATCTCACAGCGGCTGATGCGCCAGCCGTCCGGAGTGCGCCGGAAGGCCCAGAGATAGGTGCCCGCCTCGGTGAAGTGCTCGGACGGCCGACTGGCCTCCGGGACGTGGACGGCCTGGAACTTGGAGCGGCCCACGGCCGTCGCCCCGGTGACGGTGACCTCGATGTTGGCGCTCATATGGTGGGTCCGCTCGAACGGCGCCAGCGCCGCCCGACCCCATTCGGCCAGCCCCGCCGAGCCGTTGTGGGAGGCGAAGGGCATCCGGACCTCGGCGTCGGGGGTGAAGCACGCCTCCCAGTCCTCCCACCTCTTGTCGTCCACGCACCAGGCGTAGCTGGTCAGCAGCCGTGCGAGCGCGGCCTCGTCTGCCGCCCGGGATGCCCCAGCGTCCCTGCTCGCACCGCTGTCCGTACTCCCGTCCGTACTCCTGTCCGCGGTCATATCGCGAGGTACCCCCCGTCCACGGAGATCGCAGCCCCGGTCACGAAGGAGGCACTGTCCGACAGCAGCCAGGCCACGGACTCGCCGATCTCACCGGGCTGACCGAAGCGGCCGAGGACATGACGCTGCCTCAGGGTGTCGAAGTAGGCGGAGAAGGTGGGGTCACCCGAGAGCCGGGCGACCATCGTGGTCTCCACAATGCCGGGCAGCACCGCGTTGACCCTGATGCCGTGCCGTCCGTAGTCGGCGGCTGCGGCCCGAGTGAGACCGATGACGCCGTGCTTCGCCGCCACGTACTCGCTCGCGTTGGGGATGGCGACCTGGCCGAGTGCGGAGGCCGTGTTGACGATCGAGCCGCCGGTTCCCGCCTCCAGCATCGCGGCGATCTGGTGCTTCAGACAGTGGAAGACTCCGGTCAGATCGACCCGGATCGCGCGTTCCCACTGCTCGGAGGTCAGCTCGTGCAGCGGGGTGGCGCACTGCTCGACGCCCGCGTTGTTGAAGGCGCCGTCCAGTCTTCCGTACCGTTCGAGGGTCTTGGCGACCAGGGCCTCGGCCTCGGCCTCGACCCCGATGTCGGCTCTGATGAACTCCGCTTCTCCGCCGGAGCCGCGAATCTCCTCGGTGATCCGCGCGCCCTCTTCGCTGATGTCGGTGACGACGATCCTGGCGCCCCGGCGGGCGAGTAGCCGCGCGGTGTCCGCGCCGATGCCGCTCGCGGCGCCGGTGACGATGACGACGCGTTCCCTGATGTCCATGAGTCCTCGGTTTCTTGCTGTTTCGGGAGTGTCGGGATTACCGGCCGCGCCGGGAGGGGCGCGGCCGGGCAGATGGATCCGAAAGGTGGTGCAGAATCGATTCAGCTGCGGGTCGGCAGACCGATCTGCGCCCGGTACTCGTCGGCGGTGGCGGGGCTGCGGCCAAGCTCGGCGGCGATCGTGCGGGCCCGGGTGAACAACTCCAGATTGCTGGCGAGTAGTTCGTCGCCGTTGGGGTGCCGCCAGCAGCTGTCTTCCAGGCCCACCCGGATGTTGAGCCCGAGCATGGTGGCCAGGGTGGTGATGTACAGGCCGGCCCGACCCGCGTTGCACACGGTGATCGCGGCCCCGGGGTCGAGGCGGCGGATCTGGTCCACCATCAGGAAGAGATGCGCCGCCATGGACCGGGTGTCGTCGGCCCAGGCGCCGGAGACCAGGGTGCGCCCGACGTCCACCGGGAGGCCGTACAGAATGATCCAGTTGGTCTGCGCGCCCGGGGCGATGATCCCGGTGTCGAAGAGCCGGCGCTTGGCGAACTCCACCTCGCCGGAGCTGTGGACGACGATCTCGGGGCTCACCCCGCACTCCAGCAGCTTCCTGACCGCCGGAGTGACAAACGCCTCGGGGTGGCCCGCGGCGCAGGGCGCCACCTCGGCGAGTCCCGCGGTGGCGGGGCTGAGGCATTCGTCGAAGGTG
Organism: Streptomyces albipurpureus; assembly: GCF_023701525.1. Lineage (GTDB taxonomy): Bacteria > Actinomycetota > Actinomycetes > Streptomycetales > Streptomycetaceae > Streptomyces > Streptomyces albipurpureus. The sequence goes on along the minus strand of NZ_JAMQAW010000083.1, from coordinate 94,097 downwards.
GAGCCGTTGAGGACATTGAGGTTGGCGACGAAGTCGTTGCCGAAGCGGGCGCGCAGCGGTTCGAGGACGAGTCCGTACGCCTCGGTGGGCGGGAGGTCCTTGTCGAGCCGGCGGCCCTTGGAGTCGGTGACCCAGGTGAAGTCGATGTGGACTCCGCAGGCTCCGGCCTCGATGACCTGGGAGGCGGCGTCCACGTACTCTTCGGCGTCGACGGGATAGTCGGGCGATGCGGGTAGACCGGCCCGACCGGCGACGGCGACATTGATGGCGATCTTCTCTGGGATGTCCCAGCGGGGTTGGAGGGTGGCGTCGGCGACGAACGCGTACTCCTCCATCTCGGTGCGGGCGGCTTCCCAGAGCGAGGGCGGGGTGTTCACTGGCGGTTCCTTGCATGGTGTGGCGCGGACGTTGTCCGGGCCGGGGTCAGTGGGTGTAGATCGCGTCGACCGACCGCAGATGGGCGAGCAGTAGTGCGGTCAGGCGGTCCGCGTCGCGGTCGGCGAGCGCCGCCACCTGCTGCCGGTGCTCCTCGAAGAGTTGCGGCCAGTCGTGGCGGGCCGAGGCGGAGTTGAAGGCGGGGACCTGTCCGCCCATCCGCACCAGGGCCGTGAACAGCGCCTCCAGTACGGGGTTGCCGGTGGCCGTGGCGATGATCTCGTGGAAGGCCAGGCTGAGCCTGAGCAGTTCGGTGTCCGGGGCTCCGTCTCGGTGCGCGGTGAAGGAGGCCTCGACATTGCGCCGGAGCCGGTGGAGGTCACCGGGGCCGGCGCCGGTGAGGACGGCGGAGGCGAGTGCCGGCTCCAAGGCCCGTTTGGCGGCGAGGTAGTCGGTGACGGTCACCCCGCTGTGGCGCAGATGGTTCTCCAGGGCCTGGTGGACGGCGTCGGCGGCGGGTTCGGCGACGAAGGCGCCGCCGCCGGAGCCGACCTGTACCTCCACCAGTCCCTCGTGTTCGAGGTTCATGGTGGCCTGGCGGGCCACCGCTCGGCTGACGCCGAAGGTGGTCATCAACTCGGGTTCGGTGGGCAGCCGGTCCCCGGGGCGGTACTGGCCGCCGAGGATGGCCTCGCGGAGTTGTCCGGCCACGTCCTGGTAGAGACGGGACTGCCGGGCGGGACGGAAGCCTGGGGCGTCCGCGGGGGCGGCGGCGCGTGCCGGGGTCACGGGGCACCGCCTTCGTAGCCGACGGTCAGTCCGCTCCACCGCACGGAGAGGCCCTGGCCGCGCAGGGATGTGGTGCCGTCCGGGCCGACCGGGTGCAGGGTGAACACGCCGAGGCCGATCTTCACCGAGGCGGGCGGGGCGATGCCGTCGGCCCGATGGACCGACTTGCCGTCCACGAGCCAGTCGACCCGGCCGGCGGTGGTGTCGATCACCACCTGGCAGCGGCGGACCCGCCCGGCGCCCGGAAGCACCCCGGTGAAGGGGTCCTCCACCATGCGGGTGAAGGTTTCCCCGGCCGCGCCGGGGACGGGGAGCAGTTCGTGGATCGCCCAGACGTGGTCGTTGTTGGCGGCCACGTCGAAGACCGAGCCGCTCGCCATGTCGAGGACGTTGAAGGCGGCGACACCGTCCCGGTAGTCATGGGGGTCGCCGCCGGTGCAGGTGACGGCCATGTCCACGGTGAAGGTGACGGTGGAGCCTGGCGGGAGGGGGAAGTCCTCGGTGGACAGCAGCAGGTACTTGGGGTTGTCCATGATCTGGACGCTGTCGTGAGCGAGCCGGAAGGCGGGGATGTCCACGGTGAGGGTGCCGTCGCCCGCCGTGGTCACCGCGGCCGGGTCGCAGCAGCGCCAGGGCGGCCCGTCCGGCATCGGGTACTCCAGATAGGTCCATGCCTCCCTGTCGGGTCCGGGTCCCTGGAAGGCGTCGTACACACGGGCCGGGGAGCCCGTTCCTGCGCTCATGGGTGTCTCCTGCGGGTGTTGGGGCTGGGGTCCTACGAGGCCGGTCCGGCGGTGGCGGCGCCGTCGAAGAAGCCGAACTGGCCGGTCTCCATGACGGCCGCGACCCCGCGTCCTCCGGCGGTGAGGGCGAGCGGTGCACGGGTCTCCAGCAGGAATGCCTGGTAGCCCTCGGGTACTTCCTCCTCGGGGCCGTGGTGGATCACGCCCTTGGGGGTCCACAGGATGGTGCCGGGCTTGTCGACGGTGCCGTAGTGGCCGGGGCCGGCGACATAGAAGATCACCTCGTCGTAGTCGGCGTTGTGGTGGACCGGGGGCCGGTCACTGCGCCGGTTGCCGAGGTGGAAGAGAAGGGTGCGGGTGGTGGAGTCGTTGATGAGCCGCGGCGGCATCAGGCCGCCCTTCTCAACGCCGAGGCCGTGCACGTTCTCCAGGTTGAAGCGGCGGACGACGGGTGCTCCGGCCGTGGCGATGCAGGGGACGGGGTCGTAGTCGTAGAAGTAGGTGGTGGTGTCGCGGCCGTGGCGGACGACCACCCGGTGCTCCCCTTGCGGGCTCTGCCGGGGGTCGGGGACGGGGCTGTCGACGTGGAGGTCGACGTTGAGGACGCCGGGGGCGTTCTCGGGATCGACCCTCAGTTCGCTGGCGGTGACGATGACGATCTCGTGCAGGGGGGAGGTGATCGCGCCGTACCGGTAGGTGACCGCGCGCGGGAGGAGGACCATGTCGCCGGCGCGGAGGTCGAGTACGCCGAAGTCGGTCTCCAGCCGTCCCCCGCCCTCCAGTACGTAGTGGAGTTCGTCGGCGAGCACATTGCGGAAGGCGACGCCGCTGGGCCCGGTGCGGCGGGAGACCTCCACGCTCACACCGTCACCCTCCAGGAGCGGGACCGGGAGGGCGGCGCCCTCGGTGAAGGTGCCGTCGGGGAGGTTGTTCACATCGAGGCGGTGGGGGACGTAGGTGCCCTCGACGGCGGTGTAGGCCGGCGAGTACTGGGCGCGGACGATCGTGGCCATCGGTCCGCTGAAGCCGTTGCGGGTGTAGAGGTCGAGGTTCGGGGGGCCCTGGGGTGCGGGGCTCTGGTCCGGGCTGCTCATGGTCTGTCTCCTTGACGGGTGCCGGGGAGCGGGGCCGTGGGGATTGCCCTGTGGAGGTTTCGGGGTCGGGGTCTGCCCGCCGGGCGGGCTGGGATCAGGCCGGGGTTGCGGTACGGGGGCCGAGTTGGGGGATCACTTCGAGGGCGATGGTCTCGGTGTCGCGGGCGAGTCCGTCGCCGAACAGCAGCACATTGATCTGCCGCGCTCCAGCCTCGGCGAAGCGCCCTATGGTGTCGGTCCAACGGTCGGGGGTGCCGTAGAGGCAGGCGTCCCCGTACTGGTCGAGGCCGGCGCCGAGGAGTGCGCGGACGGCGGGTTCGAGCACGGCCTCGGCCTGGCCGGGCCTGGTGCCGATCGCCGCGAAGAGATGGACCGCCGGGGTGAGCGGCTGAGGGTCGCGGCCCGCCGCTTCCGCCTGGGCGAGGACCTGTTCCCAGCCGTCGCGGAAGCCGTCCGGGCCGGCGAAGACGGAGATCCAGCCGTCACCGAGGCGGCCGGCCCGGCGGTATGCGGCGGGCGAGTTGCCGCCGATCCACAGGGGTACGGGCGCGGCGGGCCGGGGGGCGATGCTGATGCCCTCGCAGCGGAAGCCGGGGCCGTGGTGGTCCACGGACTCCTCCTGCCAGAGCCGTCGGACCAGGCCGAGGTACTCGTCGGTGAGGGCGCCCCGGCTGGCGATGGGCACTCCGGCGATGGCGTATTCGGCGGGTTCGAGTCCGCCGAGCCCCACTCCCGCGACGAGCCGTCCGCCGGAGAGGTGATCGGCGGTGGCGAGAGCGTGCGCGGTGAGCACGGGGTTGCGGCGGGCGATGCAGAGCACCGAGGTTCCGATGCGGACCCGCTCGGTGCGGGCGGCGACCGCCCCGAGCAGGGTGTGGGCCTCCAACCAGGGGGTCCCGGCGATCGTGCGGTCGGTCACCCAGACCGAGTCGAAGCCGCCGCGGTCGGCGGTCTCAACAGCGGGCCAGAGCTGGCCGGGCGGTACCGAGGGCGGGAGCACCAGCCCCAGCCCCGGGGCCCCGGCGATGGTCACTGCCATGGACGCCTCCTTGCGTCTCCAGCGTGTGCGACACCCGTCACACCCCTGCATCACAATCGACGAACCATTGAATCGTCAAGCCTTAGAAGAACTCTTTTCTTCTGAAGCCCGGAACAGATCATCACCTCTCCCCGCTGCGGGCCCCGGCCTTGACTCCAAGCCCGCCTCAGGTTTCTACTGAACAGAATACTTCTCTATTTTGCAGAGATTGAGCCTGATGGCCTCTCCATGAGGCCGGAACGGATGACAGCCGATGACAGACCAGACGGCGGTGCTGCGGGACGTGCGGCGGGGCATGATCCCCGCGCACATCTACAACGACAGCGAAACCTTCGCCCTGGAGAAGGAGCGGCTCTTCGGCCGCGCCTGGCTCTTCGTGGCCCATGAGTCGGAGATCCCCGCACCGGGTGACTACGTGGTTCGACGGGTGCTGGAGGACTCCTTCATCGTCACCCGCGACGAGAGCGGCGAGATCCGGGCCCACTTCAACATGTGCCTGCACCGGGGCATGCAGGTGTGCCGGGCCGAAATGGGCAACGCCTCGCACTTCCGCTGCCCCTACCACGGCTGGTCGTACCGCAACGACGGCCGGATCGTCGGACTGCCGTTCCACCAGGACGCCTACGGCGGCGAAGCCGGCTTCCGGCGCAAGGGGCAGCGGCTGCTGCCCGCGCCGAACCTCGCCACCTACAACGGCATGATCTTCATCAGCCTCGACCCGGACGCACCACCGCTGGAGGACTTCCTCGGTGACTTCCGCTTCTATCTCGACTACTACACCCGGCAGAGCCCCAGCGGCATCGAACTGCGCGGCCCCCAGCGCTGGCGGATCAAGGCCAACTGGAAGATCGGCGCCGAGAACTTCGCCGGCGACATGTACCACACCCCCCAGACCCACACCTCGGTCGTCGAGATCGGGCTCTTCCGCGAGCCCAAGGCCGAGAAACGCAAGGACGGCGCCACCTACTGGGCGGGCAACGGCGGCGGCACGACGTACAAGCTCCCGCCCGGTGACCTCGACGAACGGCTCCGGTACGTCGGCTACCCGCAGGAGATGATCGACCGGATGAAGGCGGCCTGGTCGCCGCAGCAGTCACAGGTCATCGGCCGCGACGGCTTCATGATCTCCGCCGCCTCCCTCTTCCCCAACCTCAGCCTGGTGCACAACTGGCCGCGGGTCGCCGACTCCGAGGCCGTGCTGCCCTTCATCTCGATCCGGCAGTGGCAGCCGATCAGCGAGAACGAGACCGAGGTCCTCTCCTGGTTCGCGGTCGACGCGGAGGCGCCCGAGGAGTTCAAGGCGCTGTCCTACAAGGCGTATCTGATGTGCTTCGGCTCCACCGGCATGTTCGAGCAGGACGATGTGGAGAACTGGGTCTCCCTGACGAACACCGCCGCCGGGTCCATGGCCCGGCGGCTGCTCCTCAACAGCCGGATGGGACTGCTGGAGGACGGCGTACAGGTGTCCCCGACCCTGACTCCGGACGAGTTCGCCGGCCCGGGCACCGCCCGTACCGGCTACAGCGAGTACAACCAGCGCGAACTGCTCAACCGCTGGGCGGACCATCTGGAACGGCCGCAGCCGCGCGCCGCCACGGTCGAGGTCGGCACCGGCCACGGCCCGGACAGCTGCGACGCCGAACCCGCGGGCACGGACACCGCCCCCCGCCGCAGCGAAGGAGACCCGAAGGAGACCCGGTCATGAGTACCGACACCACACCCCCGCCCATCGGCGGGTTGTCCGCCCGTTCACCGCTCGGCGCCGGTGCCTCCCGGCTCCAGCGCACCGGACGGACCCTGCCCTTCGGCGACCGGCGGCACCAGGAAGCCCACCAGTGGCTGACCGACGAGACCTATCTGCTGGACGCCCAGAGGTACGAGGAGTGGCTCACGCTCCTCACCGAGGACATCCACTACCTGATGCCCGTCCGGGTGACCACCGCCCTGGGCTCCGGCTACGACACCTCCCCCGGCATGGCCCACTTCGACGAGGACAAGTACTCCCTCTCCCGCCGGGTGGCCCGCTTCCTCACCGAGCACGCCTGGACCGAGGACCCGCCGTCCCGGATGCGGCACCACATCGGCAACGTCCGCACCTTCGCCACCGCCGACCCGGACCATCTGATCGCCGAGTCCTCGGTGCTGCTCTTTCGCAGCCGAGGCGATGTCAACGAACCGGCCCTGGTGTCGGCGGGCCGCGAGGACCTGCTGCGGCGCGGCCCGGACGGCTGGCTGCTGGCCCGGCGCACGATCATGGCGGACGAGGCGGTCCTGCGGATGCAGAACCTGGCGGTCTTCCTGTGAGCGCGGCACTGAGCTGGGAGGGAGAGGAAGAGGACGCGCGGACGGCCCAGGCAGCCGCCGCCGAGCGTGCGGAGCTACTGGCGCTGGCCGAGGGCGAACCGCTCGTGGTGGCCAATGAGTTCGCCGAGGTACGGGTCGTCAGGGTCCGTACCCGCAACGGGGCCAGGCTGCTGGTCGAGTCGCCGCGTTCGGGCCAGTGGGTGGCGCTGTGCCCACTGGAACTGGAGGCGCTGACCCGGCAGAACACGGCCACGTTCTCGGCGATGATCGGCACCCCGTACGGGCCGCTGGTGCAGGAGGCGGCCACGGCCAAGGGGCCCGATGAGCCGAAGTCCCCCGGCGTACGGGGCGGGTCCCGGTGAGCGGCTGGCTGGAGGGCCGCCGGGCGCTGGTCGTGGGCGGTGGCTCCGGGATCGGCCGGGCCGTCGTGGACGCCTTCCGTACCGAGGGCGCCAGGGTCGCCGTGCTGGAACTCGACCCGGGCAAAAGCGCGCGCCTCACCGCCGAGGCACCCGACGTGCCCGTCACGGTGGGCGACGCGACCACCCCCGGGGCCAATCGCGCGGCCGTCGACGCCGCCGTGGAGGCGTTCGGCGGGCTGGACATCCTGGTCAACTGCGTCGGGGTCTTCGACTTCTACCGGGGCGTGGGCGAACTGGACGCCGAGACCGCCGACGCCGCCTTCGACGACATGTTCCGGATCAACGTCAAGTCCCATCTGCTGTCGGTACAGGCCGCCCTCCCCCATCTGCGGGCCTCGCGCGGCTGTGTGCTGCTGACCGAGTCGACCTCGGCCTACTACCCCGGTCGCGGCGGGGTGCTCTATGTGTCGTCCAAGTTCGCGGTACGGGGACTGGTCACCGCCCTCGCCCATGAACTCGCCCCCGCGGTAAGGGTCAACGGCGTGGCCCCCGGCGGCACCCTCGGCACCGATCTGCGCGGACTGCCCGGGCTCGGGCTCGGCGACCGCCGACTCGACGACACCCCGGGCCGCGCCGGGGATCTGGCCGCGAGGACCCCGCTGGGCGTCGCCCTGACCGGCGGTGACCACGCCTGGTCGTACGTCTTCCTCGCCTCCGAACGCGCCAGGGGCATCACCGGCGGTTCGGTCCACCCCGACGGCGGGATGGCCGTCGCCGCACCAAGGAGAGAACGTGATGCCTGAACTGACGGCCGACCTCGGCGCCTGCCAGGGGTACGCCAACTGCGTGGTGGCGGCGCCCGACACCTACGACATCGATGACGACGGGCTGGTCGTACTGGTGCGCACCGAGATCCCCGAGGAAGACCGGGCCCGGGTCGAGGAGGCCGCCCGCAGCTGCCCCGTGTCCGCGCTGAAAGTGGACGGGAAGTGAGCGCCCACGCGGTCGGCCGCGGCCCGGGGGCCGATGGGCGGGCGGTGATCGTGGGCGCGTCAGTCGCGGGGGTCCGTACCGCGCAGGCCCTGCGCCGCGAAGGATGGACCGGCCCCGTGACGCTCGTCGGTGACGAACCCCACCCGCCCTATGACAAGCCGCCGCTCTCCAAGCAACTGCTGACCGGCGCCTGGGAGCCGGGGCGTGCCGTGCTGCTCGACGGGCCGGCGGCGCGGGAGGCCGGGATCACGCTGCGGCTCGGTTCGCCCGCCGTGCGGCTGGACCCGGCAGGGCGGCGGGTGAGCCTGGCCGACGGTCAGACCCTCTCGTACGACGTGCTGGTACTGGCCACGGGCGCGGCGGCCCGCCCGTCGCCGTGGCGGCCCGGGTCCGGGCTGCACGTCCTGCGCGGACTGGACGACCTGCTCGCGCTCCGCCGCGATCTGGAACTACCCGGTCCGGTGGTCGTGGTGGGCGGTGGGTTCATCGGGGCGGAGGTGGCGTCGGCGGTGCGTGCCCGTGGCCGGGAGGTGACGCTCGTCGATCCGCTGCCGGTGCCGATGGCCCGGCTGATGGGCGAGGAGGTCGGCGCCCACTTCAACGGGCTGCACCGCCGCCACGGGGCCGTCACCGCCTTCGGCACGGGTGTCGAGTCGATCACCGGAAGGGCCGGAGCGCTCACCGTACGACTCTCGGACGGGGGTGCTCTGCCTGCCGCCACGGTCGTCGTCGGCATCGGTTCGGTGGCGAACGACGCCTGGCTGCGGGACTCCGGAATCCCACTGGAGGACGGGGTGCTCTGCGACGAGTACGGCCGGGTACCCGGCCACCTCGGGGTGTACGCGGTCGGGGACCTGGCACGCCGCCGGCTGCCGGGGCCGGGCGGTCCGCAGCGGTCGGAGCACTGGACCAGCGCGGTGGAGCAGGCCGCGTGTGTGGCCCGGACCATCACCCGGCCCTCCGCTCCGAGTGCCGAGGCATCCGTTCCGTATGTGTGGAGCGACCAGTACGACTGGAAGGCGCAGATCGTGGGCGCACCCGGCGGGGCGCGGCTCCATCGGCTGATCGGTGACCCGGACGGCTCCCCGGCCCGGTTCGCCGCGCTCTACAGCGGTGACGGAGCACGGCTGACCGGCGCGGTGCTGGTCAACTGGCCGAGAGCGATGCTGATGGCACGGCGTCTGATCGCCGAGGAGGGCGCCCTCGCCCACGCCGAGCGGGAGCTGACCGCCACCGGGCAGGTGTCCCGTGCCTGAGCGCGCCCGTTCCCGCCCGCACCGGATACGCGCGCGAAAGAGCGCCGACGGGATGCGGGAGCGCATCGCCGTGGCCTGCCGGGTGCTCGCGGCTCGCGGCCTCGCTGACGGAATCCTCGGCCACATCAGCGTCAGAACCGCGCGGGACGAGGTCCTGGTGCGCTGCCGCGGACCCCGGGAGCGAGGACTCGCCCACACAGAGGCAGCCGACATCCGGGCCGTCCGTCTCGACGGCACTCCGGTACGGGGACTGGGCCCCTGGGCGGTGCCGAACGAACTGCCGCTCCACCTGGAGGTGTTGCGAGCCCGCCCCGGGGTCAGCGCGGTCGTCCACGCCCATCCGCCGGCCGTCATCGCGGCCGACCTCGCCGGGCTGGCGATCGAGCCGATCGTCGGCGCCTACGACATCCCCGGCGCGCGGCTGGCGGCCGAAGGGGTGCCCGTGTATCCGCGCGGGGTCCTCATCCGCACCCCGGAACTGGCCCGCGAGATGACCCGGGCGCTCGGCGAACGACCTGCCGTGGTGCTGCGCGGCCACGGGCTGACCACCACCGGAGCCACACCGGAGCAGGCGGTACTGCGCGCGATCTCCGTGGACTCGATCGCCCGCGTCTCCCTGGCGATCGCCGCCGCGGGCGGCACCCCGGTCGCTCTGCCCGCCGAGGAACTGGCGCACCTCCCCGACCTCGGCAGCACCTTCAACGAGCAGGTGGCCTGGCGGCATGAACGGGCCAGGCTCACCGCCCCCGGTAGCCGGTCAGTGCAGCAGTTCTGACGCCTCCGTGACCAGCTGCGCCAGCAGCTCCCCCATCCGGCGCTCCCCGGCCCGGTCCATCCGCCCCACCGGCACCGCCACATTGAAGGCGATCTGCACGGGCAGCCGCCGGGCCGGGAACGCCACCGCCACCGAGGCCACACCCTCTTCGCTCTCCTCGTCACCGACGGCATAGCCGCGCAGCCTGATCCCCTCGATCGCGTGCTCCAACTCCGAGCGGGTGCGCAGCGAATTGGGCGTCAGTCCCTCCAGCCGTTCGTGTGGGTAGAGCCGCCGCAGTTCCTCGTCGGGAAGCTGCGCGAGCATGGCCTTGCCGGTGGAGGTGCAGTGCGCCGGCATCGACTGCCCCAGACGGGAGGCGACCCGAACCGCCCGGGGACTCTCGATCGCGTCGACGAATCGCACCGTGGTGCCCTCCAGCATCCCCATGTGAACCGTTTCCGCCAGTGCCTCGTTGGCGCGGAGGAGGAAGGGCCGCATGGTGTCCCGTACGTCGAACCGCTGGAGGATGGAGAAGGCGACGGCGGTGAGCGCCGTGCCCGGCAGATAGGCCTTGGAGCGGGCGTCCTGCCGGATGAAGCCCCGGTAGAGCAGCATCGCCAGCAGCCGGTGTGCCGTGGAGGACGCGACCCCGAGATACTCCGCGACCTCGGTGAGCCGCAGATCATCGCGCTCGCCGAGGAGCAGCAGGATCTTCAGCGCGTTGTCGACCGACTCGATCGGATACTGGGGCGCGGGCCCGACGGACCCGGCTCCATCGACAGGGCCAGCCATGCTTTTCTTCATGGCAGAAGTCTACTCTTTCCTATCCCGCCCCGCCCAGGTGAGCGCCCCACCCCGCAGGAGTCGATGCGCCCGCGGGACTGTAGGGGGACAGGCCAACGCCCGCTCGCCCAGCCCTCGGGCGAGGCCGCGGGCCATCAGGCCGAAGCCCGGTAGGGCGGCCACCGACATGGCCGGTGCGACGCGGGTCGGCCGGGCGGAGGGCATGGGCGGCCATCCCGCTCGACACCTGCCCGTCCTCACCCGTGCAGCGCGACTCTCACCAGCTCCCGGTCGCCCGAGCCGATGAGTGGCGGGGTGCGCGGCACCGTGCACGGGCCGCCGGTGGTCCGGGTGACCAGGATCTGTCCCGGCTTGGCGCTCCCGAGTGCGGGAACGGGGCTTTCGGCGGTGGTGGTCTCGTCAGGGCGGACGCACTGGGGGGCGAACGCGTCGGAGACCAGCGCCGGGAACCGCTCACTGTGCTCACGTCAGGAGTAGTGGTGGCCATGGGCTGCCTCCCGCGCGATCAGACCGTGGTGCGCGCTCGCACCGCCGATCGCCGATCGAGAAGGCCGATGCTCCATAGCCCCGGCGGCCGGGCACGGACAGTGCCGTACGCGCCTGGCCGCCGGGGGCGGCTGTCATGGCTGGCGCAGGTCTTTGACCCGGCGGAGCTTCCCGAGTGAGCGCTCCAGGGTCTCGGGGTCGACGATCCCCACCTCGACCGTGATGCCCACTCCGTCCTTGACGCTCTGCACGATGGACCGGGCGGCTGTCTCGCGCTGCCCGGGACCGGCCTGGGGCCGTGCCTCGACGCGGACGGTCATATGGTCCATCCGGCCCCGGCGGGTCAGCTCGATCTGGAAGTGCGGCGCTACGCCGGGGGTGCGCAGCACGATCTCCTCGATCTGGCTGGGGAAGACGTTCACCCCGCGCAGGATGATCATGTCGTCGCAGCGGCCGGTGATCTTCTGTATCCGGCGGAAGGCGGGCCGGGCGGTGCCGGGCAGGAGCCGGGTCAGGTCGCGGGTGCGGTAGCGGATGATCGGCAGCGCCTCCTTGGTGAGCGAGGTGAAGACGAGTTCGCCCTCCTCGCCGTCGGGCAGCACGGTGTCCGCGAGCGGGTCGACCACCTCGGGGTAGAAGTGGTCCTCCCACACGTGGAGGCCGTCCTTGGTCTCCACGCATTCCTGGGCGACGCCGGGGCCGATCACCTCGGAGAGGCCGTAGATGTCGACGGCGTGGATGCCCGCGCGCTCCTCGATCTCCCGGCGCATCTCCTCGGTCCACGGCTCGGCGCCGAAGATACCGACCTTCAGAGAACTGGTACGGGGGTCGATGCCCTGCTTCTCGAACTCGTCGAGCAGGGTGAGCATGTAGGACGGGGTGATCATGATGATCTCGGGCTGGAAGTCCTGGATGATCTGCACCTGGCGTGCGGTCATCCCGCCGGAGGCCGGGATCACGGTGCAGCCGGCCCTTTCGGCGCCGTAGTGCGCGCCAAGTCCGCCGGTGAACAGGCCGTAGCCGTAGGAGATGTGCACCTTGTGGCCGGGGCGTCCGCCGGCCGCCCGGATGGAGCGGGCTATCACATCCGCCCACATGGAGAGGTCGTCGTCCGTGTAGCCCACGACGGTGGGGCGGCCGGTGGTACCGCTGGAGGCGTGGATACGCCGTACATCCGCCATGGGCACCGCGAACATGCCGAACGGGTAGGTGTCCCGCAGATCGGCCTTGGTGGTGAAGGGGAACCGGGACAGATCCGTGAGCGACCGGCAGTCGTCCGGCCGGACCCCGGCGGCGTCGAACTTGCGGCGGTACAGCTCCACGTTCTCGTAGGCGTGGTGGAGGGTGGCCCGCAGCCGGTCGAGTTGGAGTTCCCGGAGCCGGTCGCGGGTCAACCGCTCGCCGTCGTCCAGCAGGCCGGCAGGAATCGCCTCTCCCAGGTGACCGCCCGGGCGGGAGTCCACCGCCGAGTCCCCGGCCGGGTCCGCCGTGCCCATGTGTTCGCTGCTCATCGCGGCTCCTTCGTCGTCGTGCGCGGTGCCCTGGTCACCGTCGTACCTCTCGCTCTGTTGGCATGGGTCTCTCTCGGCGCGGCGCGGCCCCGTCCGGGGCACGGGTGATGTCGGTGCCCGGAAGGGGCGGCTGCGTCCGGTGGACGGCCGACACGCCGGATGCCCCTGTCGTGGCTGCGGTTGGGGCGAACCAGGTGCGTTCCGCCGCGGGTGCCGACGAGTGCCGCCTTCCCGGGCCTGGACCGCGAAGTCGTTGCCGACGGGAAACGACGGTCACGGCCTCGGCGGCCGGGCCCGGTACCCCGACACGATCGGGCCCGGTACGGCGTAGAGGAACGGACAGCCGTCACGGGCGGCCTCGCGCCCGTTCGCTTTCACCGGCGTCACGGTCTTCCGCCGGCCGGTACTCGCCGCGGCGTGCCGGCGGTCGGGTGCGGGGAACCCGGGAATCCCGGCCCTCGGCGGGGGTCGCCTCCGCAAGCGTCGAATCAGTGGTCTGCGTCGCTGTCCTCACCACCCTGTATCCCGACCGAACATTCGGTTAGCGTGCGGCGCACGCCCAGTAATCCAGCCGCCCCGCTGCCTGTCAAGAGGTGGACCGCATGCCCATGAATCCCCCCTGACCGATCCGGACTTCTTCGCACATCACCGCCCCGCTGGAGCAAGCGGTCGCCGCCACCGCGAGCCGCGAGCGCGGGAGACCCGCCCCGAGTCGCCGAGCAGGTCCGCATCCGGGGAGGGCGCGGCCGAAGAACAGACGAAGCCTCCTTCGGTAACCAACTCCGAACTCACCGCGTGCTGCCGGGTCACCCAGGCCACCCCGAGCATTCCAACGCCGCCCGGCGGGCACCTCGGGGAGAACCTGAACCGGCCAGATCCACGCCGATCTCGCCGCCGTCCGACCGGTCCCCGGGCGCCGGTCCCAAGAGGGTGAAGACCACCCTGCCGATGGACGAGACCGCCGAGGAGATCGCCGCAGCGGATCGTTCAAGCGGCGCCTTCGGACCAGGAAGTGGTCTCTCTCGGCGGCGCGGCGCTCGCCCCTGGGGCCCGGCGGTGGCGACGAGGGCGGACGCGTCATCGCCGCGGGGATCCCGGCCGAGCTGGCTCACGGGCGCGGATCCACCGGGCGCCGTTGCTGGCGTCCGCCCTCGGAGGCCGTCAGGCGTAGGTGTAGAAGAGAGTGTGGTCCAGCATGCTCTGCGGGGTCGTGTTGGTCCAGGGTGGCATGGTCTCGTTCAGGTCGATCACATCGACCGTGCCTCCGGCTGGGAGGTACTCGGCGCTGGTCGGGTGGAGCGCGTGCCAATCAGCCCAGAGCTTGTCGACGAACGCGTGGTGCAGCCAGAACACCGGGTCGTTCGGGGAGACGCTCGACTCCATCTGGCCCCAGACCCAGGTGTGCACCCGGTTGTGCATGCTCATGTATCCCGCCGAGCCTTCGAGCGTGGAGCGGAAGCCCGCCGAACCGTCGCGGAAGGGCGCGGAGTCGTAGGTGGGCATGGCGAGGGCGGCGTCGACCTCGGCCCGGGTCGGGAGCGTGGGGACGCGGTAGGCGAGATTGCGGGCGAGGAACGGGCGGCTGTCGACCTGGATGTTGATCGGCCATTTCCCGGCGGAGTACGCGAAGGGGCCGTCCATGACCTGGTCGTCCAGGGGGCGTCCAGTGCCGCCGAGGAGATCCGGTGCCCAGACCGAGGCGGCGACGGTGTTGTCAAAGGTCCAGTCCCAGTAGGGGATCGACACCGACGGGTCGACGTTCTGGAGCTCGTTCTCGAAGTCGATGAGGAACTTGCGGTGCCAGGGCAGGAACGACGGGCCGAAGTGGCCCACGTAGACGCCGGTGTTCATGTCCAGCGCGAAGCGGAGGCGGTGGGCGGCGACGAACTCGTCGTACACACCGATGCGCTTGACCTCCAATACGGCGTCGACGAATGCCTTCTTCTCGGCGGACGTGAGGTTCGCCTGGTTCTTGCGTACGGTCATGGCGGCTGCTCCCGGCTCAGACGTTGGGATCGAAGGGGACGACGGAGGCGCCCTTGAGTGAGGTGACCGCGGTACGCGCGGCGTCGAGCGGGGTCGCGAACCTCTCGTAGTGGTTGATCGCGCTGCTCCAGCCGCTCTTCCCGTGCCGCATCACCTGGAGTTCCCGACCGTCGATCAGGACGCGGTAGACATCACCGTGCCCTCGGTGGGCCCTGTGTTCGCCGTGTCCGAAGGCGTGGCCCCCGGCTCCGCCCATGGGTTCCCCCTGGATGCGCCGACCCTGGAAGACCTCGTCGAAGGACTCGTCCTTGCCTCGGCCGCCGGGTGCGGCGCCCTCGTGCTTGCCCTTGGCCGGCGCGCTGTCCGCCCAGGCGGTGGCCACACCGGTGAGTGCGACGGCCGCGGCGGCGCCGGTGACGGCGCCCACGGCCTGACGACGGGTGAGTTGGGACATGACTGACAACCCCCAGAGCTGTGAATGACGGCGGCCCAGGATTCAGCGGGACCGCCTTGGCCATACCAACACGGAGGGTGATCACCGGTGTAGGGGTACTCATTCGGTTGGCTGACATACGGACACATCCGGGCGGGACGCGCACGGACCGTCGTCATCGATCTTGCTCCGAGCGAGCACCCCGCTCCCCCGTAGAGAGGAGATTCCCCCGCGGACGTGATCCCCACGTGAAGATCCTTCAGGACTCCGCACCCCTCGACGTATTACATGTAGGGCACAAACATGACCGAAAACCGAAGCAACCGCTTTCCTGATCCACCCGAATTGCCGATCCCCGGTTCCGGCGACCCCGGCGAAGCAGCCGGGGCGACCACAGGGGCTCCTCGGACCCCGCGGAGAGCCGTACTGGCGGACCGGGAGGGTCCGGATCGTCCAGGCGGTCCCGGGGCCATGGCGGGATGGATCAACCGACCTGAGGGGCACGCGCGTTGAGGCCGCCGCGCGGTGGTCGATGCGGTGGGACCGTTGTGCTGTGGTTGATGTGGTGGGGCTGTTGTGGCGGGGCGGGCGCCGGGCGTGAGTCACTGCCGAACGCGCCAGCCGCACCCGCTCCGGCACCCCGGCGAAAGCCCGGTCGGGGTGGTGGACTCATAGGCCCGTCGCCGCCGGGTTCCGCACTACCCACGAACAGTTCGACAACGCGCCCTGGTCGGCGGACGGTGGGCGACCCCGGTCGGACCATGAGGCCGTTCACCACCGGAAGGAAGGCGCTCCCCTGGGTTGTTGTGTCCGAGCATCGCGGATGGGGGCGTTGTGTCCGGGGCATCACACGTGGCCGAGCGGATGGATCCCGTCACCCACGCCCCGCCCGCCCCGGGGACCCCACAGCGGCCATCGTGGTGCACGACCAGAGCGGAGTCATCGCCGAACTGGGCCGCATAGAAGGCCTGTTGCCGCTCACCGGTTTGCCACAGCCGGGAAACCGCGCCCGAGTCGAGCCGGGCGGAGTGCCGGCGCAGTGCGGTGGCCTGCGGGCATCGCCTCCACGCCAGCGCCCGGGGCAGGCCGACGCCGAAGCACTCCACCACGAGGCTCTCGCCGGAGGGCGCGACCGCGCCCGGGCTCGGCCCAACTGTCCGTATCCGTAGGCCTCTTGGTCCCGGTGACGGCAGCCCAGACAACCCATCATCACAGGTCACCAGGCACGTCATCGTCCTCACAACACCCGTGGACGATCACCGGTCAGCGGACCCAGTCTCAAGCCTCAGCACAAATTACACACATCCCCTCCTCATGCTGGCCCCGATGGTCTAGATTGACCGTGCTTCAGATGTTCGGGCACAAGGCGAACAACAATGATCTATAGGTTCGACCCTAAAAAGAGACAGCAGTCGTGTCCCTGCCCCCAGACGTGGGGGTGATCAATTCTTGGAGCCCGGGAGGGGGCTTGGGTGCGGGGAGCACCCAAGGTTTCGACGGGTTCCCACACACCTCAAGAGCCTGGCAGGACGGGCAAGTCCGGTGCCGCCAGGGTGGGTTGTTCACATATCGCTGAATTGGCCGAGATGTCATGCGCGCGGGAGGCAGGGGCCTGCCGTGGGGAGGAACAGCGCGGCGCGGGAGGCGGGGGCCTCCCGTGAGGAGGAACAGTCTTAGGCGAATACGTCGAACTGCTGGGGACCTGGGGGGTTCTGTGGAGCAGGGGGAATTAGTCAACCCGTTTCCGTCGGCGCGTGAGCGTCTGGCAAACGGGACGATCAGCCAGCCCGCGATCGACTGGGAGGAGCGGTACCGCCGTACCGTCATCATCAGCGATACGGTGGCCACCGCCATCGTGGTGGCGGCGATCGGCAACTTCTTCGGGGCCCGGGACGCGGCCAACTGGCACGAGAAGTGGGGAATCCTGGCATTCGGCACCGAGTTGCTGGTGCTGGGAGCGCTTGCGGTGAGCAGGGCGTGGACTCCGGCCGTGCTCGGCCAGGGCGCCGAGGAGTTCCGCCGGCTCGGGCGCTCGCTGTTCGCGGCGGCCGTCATCCTGGCGCTCGGCGGAATCGCCCTCACCTCGCGCAACATCAAGCTCTGGATCTTCGTCGCGATCCCTGCGATCGCGCTCATCACCATGACCGAGCGGTATCTGCTGCGCCTGTGGCTGCACAAACAGCGGAAGGAAGGGCGGTGTCTGCGACCGGTGCTCGCCGCCGGGAGCCTGGCCACCGTGCTCGACCTGATCACCCGAGCCCGTAAGTCCCCGCACCTGGGCTGGCGGGTGGACGCTGTGTGCACGACGGACGGTCTCGGGCTCGACGGCAACCAACTGGGCGGAGTGCCGGTCGTCGGCCGACTGGCGGACGTCGCCAATCACGTCCGCCGCGACGGCTACCGTGTCGTCGCGGTCACACCGGACCCGCACTGGTCACCGGACCGGCTGCAACGGCTGGCCTGGAACCTCGAAGGCAGCGATGCCGAGATGGTCGTGGCCCCCGTGCTGATGGAGGTGGCCGGCCCGCGACTGCACGTCGACGCGGTGCTCGGGATACCGCTGCTGCGGGTGAGCATGCCGGCCTTCACCGGGGGCCGTCGGGCGGTCAAAGCGGTCGTCGACCGGATGGGCGCGGCGATCCTGCTGATGCTGTTCGCACCCCTGATGGTGCTCACCGGACTGCTGGTGCTGGTGGACAGCCGGGGTGGGGCCTTCTACCGCCAGCGCAGGGTCGGCAAGGACGGCCGCGAGTTCACCATTCTCAAGTTCCGCACCATGGTCGCCGGGGCCGACAGGGCACGTGCCGAGCTGGCCGACCGCAACGAGGGCGCCGGCCTGCTGTTCAAGCTCCGCCGGGATCCGCGGGTGACCCGGGTGGGAGCGGTGATGCGCCGGTACTCGATCGACGAGCTCCCACAGCTCTTCAATGTGCTCACCGGATCGATGTCGCTCGTCGGTCCACGGCCCCCGTTGCCGGAGGAGTCCGCCGCGTACGGCCCGGACATCAGGCGCCGGCTGCTGGTCAAGCCCGGGCTCACCGGCCTGTGGCAGATCAGCGGACGCAGCGACCTGCCGTGGGAGGAGGCGGTCCGGCTGGACCTGCGGTACGTGGAGGACTGGTCACTCGCCCTGGACACGGTGATCTTGTGGAAGACGCTGCGTGCGGTGCTGTACGGGCAGGGGGCCTACTGATGCGCGGGAGTCGTCATCCGGCTGGTGCGCGGACCGCAGGCCGGGAGGGCCTGCCTGGGGGGAAGGACGAGTCATGAGGATCAGCGTTTTCGGTCTCGGCTACGTGGGCTGCGTGTCGGCCGCGTGCCTGGCCAGCATGGGTCACGAGGTCATCGGGGTGGACGTGAACCGGGTGAAGGTCGACCTGGTCAACGACGGCAAGGCCCCGGTGGTCGAGGAGCGGATCGGCGAGCTCATCGCCGAGGTCGTGCGGACCGGGGCGTTACGCGCCACCGACGATGTCCGCGAGGCGATCATGGACAGCGAGGTGTCGCTGGTCTGCGTGGGCACACCGTCGGAGTCCAACGGCAGCCTGTGCACCACATATCTGGAGCGGGTCACCGAGCAGATCGGCGCCGTACTGGCTGAGCGGGGTGGGTGGCAGACCGTTGTGTTCCGCAGCACCATGCTCCCGGGCACCTGTCTGAAACTGCTGGTACCGATTCTGGAGAAGTACGTCGGTGGCACGGCCGGGGTGGACTTCGGGGTCGCGGTCAATCCGGAGTTCCTGCGCGAGGGCACGAGTGTGCGGGACTTCTTCGACCCGCCGAAGACCGTCATCGGCGAGCTCGACCCGGCAAGCGGCGACGCGGTGACGGCACTGTACGAGGGCTTACCCGGCGAGGTGTTCCGGGTGCCGATCCCCACGGCCGAGGCGATCAAGTACGCGGACAACGCCTTCCATGGCCTCAAGATCGGCTTCGCGAACGAGCTGGGCGCGGTGTGCCAGGCGCTCGGGGTGGACTCGCACCAGGTGATCGATGTGTTCCTGGCCGACCGCAAGCTGAACATCAGCCCCGCCTACCTGCGGCCCGGCTTCGCCTTCGGAGGCTCCTGCCTCCCCAAGGACTTACGCAGCCTGGTCCACGCGGCGCAGCGGGCCGATGTCTCGGTACCCATCCTCGCCAACGTACTGCCCTCCAACTCCGCGCATTTGCAGCGCGCGGTCGACTTGGTCGAGCGCACCGGCAAGCGCCGGGCGGGCCTGTTCGGGCTGTCCTTCAAACCCGGCACCGACGACCTCCGCGAGAGCCCGCTCGTCGAACTGGCGGAGAGGCTCCTCGGCAAGGGTTACGACCTGCGGATCTACGACGCCAATGTGAGCCTCTCCCGGTTGCTCGGCGCGAACCGCGAGTACATCGAGACCCGGCTGCCGCATCTCGCGCAACTGCTCGCGGACTCCGTGGACGAGGTGCTCGAACACGCCGAGGTGTGCCTGATCGGGACCAGGGATCCGGCCGTGCTGTCGGCACTTCCCCATGGCGAGAGCCCGATACTCATCGATCTCATCCACCTTCCCGACGCCGATGCGCGCCGGGCCGAACCTGGGTACGTGGGCCTTGCTTGGTGACACATCGTTCAATGACACGGCCAGCGGCGACCGGTCGAACCGGCACGCGCTGATTCTGGTGGAAAACCTGTCGGTGCCTTTCGACCGGCGGGTGTGGCAGGAGTGCAAGACGCTGCGCGACGCGGGCTGGAAGGTGCACGTCATCTGTCCCCAGGGGAGTAAACGGGACACGGAGCTGGAGGTGGAGATCGACGGGGTGCGAATACATCGCTACCCGTTGCGCGCGGCCACCGGAGGGCCGGCCGGCTATCTGCGGGAGTACGGATCGGCGTTGTGGCACACGGCCCGGCTGGCCCGCAAGGTCGGACCGGTCGATGTGGTCCACGCCTGCAACCCGCCCGACCTGCTGTTCCTGCCGGCACTGTGGTTGAAGCGGCGTGGCGCGCGGTTCGTCTTCGACCAGCACGACCTGGTACCCGAGCTGTACCTCTCCCGGTTCGACCGCGGCGAGGACCTGCTCTACCGCGCCGTGTGTGCGCTGGAACGACTGACCTACCGGGCGGCGGACGTGGTGCTCGCCACGAACGAGAGCTACCGGGACGTCGCGATACGCCGTGGCGGTCAGCGGCGGGAGGACGTGTTCGTGGTGCGCAGCGCACCGGAGACCGACCGGTTCCAACCGGTGGAGCCCGAGCCCGAGTTGAAGCGTGGCAAGTCTCATCTGCTGTGCTACCTCGGCGTCATGGGCCCTCAGGACGGTGTCGACTACGCCTTGCGGGCCCTGGCGAAGTTGCGCGACGAGCTCGGGCGGACCGACTGGCATGCGGTGTTCGTCGGCGCCGGTGACGCCTTCGACGCGATGGTGGAGCTGTCCAAGCAGCTCGGGCTCTCTGATCAGGTGCAGTTCACCGGGCGCGTTCCGGACGCCGACCTGGTGCGCTACCTGTCCACCGCGGATGTGTGCCTCTCCCCCGACCCGCGCAATCCGCTCAACGACGTGTCGACCATGAACAAGGTCCTGGAGTACATGGCGATGGGCCGACCGATCGTCTCGTTCGACCTCCGGGAGGCGCGAGTCTCCGCAGGTGACGCCGCCCTCTACGCGCCCGCCAACGACGAGGCCCAATTCGCCGAGCTCATCGCGCTGCTGCTGGACGATCCGGAGAAGCGGGCCCGGATGGGGAAGATCGGCCAGGAGCGGATCAGCGGGGAGCTCTCCTGGCGGAACTCCCAGCAATCGCTGCTCGCCGCCTACGCCTCTGCGTGTCGTGATCACACTCCGGTGCGGCGGTCGACCCGGTCAGAACCGGGAAGAGGCCGCTCCATTGAGCGATGACACGATACGCCTGGTCACGATCGGGCGGATTCTCCGTCGGCGTTGGCGGCTTCTCGCCGTCCTCGCCGTCGTGGGCGGGCTCGTCGGCTACGGCGCCTCGGTGCTGTTTCCGCCGCGTTACACGGCTTCGGCATCGGTACTGCTGCCGGGGCAGTGGGAGGAGCGCGAGCTGCTGACCCAGGTGAACATCGCGACCAGTTCGGCGGTAGTGGACCGCGCGGCTGCCAGCCTCGGTTGGGCGGGCGTCAGCGGCGGCGAGCTACGGGATCAAGTGAGCGCCAAGGCCGCCGACGGGAACATCATCAAGATCTCGGGTACGGCCGACACCCCGAGGCGGGCTCAGCAGCTCTCCGACCGGGTGGCTCAGCAACTCGTCACCTTCGCCGCGTGGATCGCGGGTGACAGCGCCGATCCGGAAGCGGCTACGGGGCCCGAGGCGCTGCGGCAGAAGGTGGTGCAGACCAACCGCCGCATCACCGAACTGGCCAACGCGGCCGATCCGGGGCAGACCGTGGAGAGCGTGCAGGCCCGCACCGCGCTGGAAAAGCTGCGCATCGCGCTGGAGGAGGCCATGAAGAAGCTCGACCAGGCCGACCCGGCGACCAACAAGGCCGGCATGATCGTCATGGGGCCGGCGGCCCGGCCGACCAGCGAGGCACCGCCGACGCGGACGCAACTGATCGGCGCGGGGGCGCTGCTGTTCTTCCTGCTCGCGGTCATCGGCCATCTCGCCGCCGCACGGGGGAACGGCCGACTGCGCACCGAACCGGAAATCGCTGCGGCGCTGGGCTCAGCGCTGCTGGGTACCGTCGACGTGCCTGGTGAACGGCGTGTGCAACGACCGAAGGACCTTGGCCCGCGGGCTTGGGTCCGCCGGCTGCTGGGCATCGACATCCGGTGGGACACACCGATCCCGCAGACGTCCGGCGACGAGGCGAGCCGGCGGATCCGCTATCGGCGGGTGTGCGCTCGCCTCCGGGACCGGATGTCCTCCTCTCAAGGGCTGTTGGTTGTCGTACCGGAGGGCGACGAGGTCGCCCACCGGGCCGCCGGGCAGCTCGTCGCCGAAGCCGGGAGCGATCCTTCCCCGACGTCTTCGAGCAGGGGATTCCCCGCGCTGCGGGTGGTGGAGGTCTCGGTTTCCCAGCCGATGGTGCCGGACCGTGACAACGAGTCCGGTGCCCTGGTCGTGCTCAGCGCGGGCAGTTGGACCGCGGGAGAGCTCGCCGGCATCGCCGAGGCGTGTGCGGACGGCCGGCATGAGGTCGTCGGCATCGTCGTCGCGGGCACGGTACGAGCTGATCCACCACGGTCCGCCGGCCATCCTCCGGACAACGCCACTCTGGCGCTCGCGTCTCGCGGCCGCGCGACGGGAGAGTCAGTGTGACATCGAGCACGACTTCGGAGTCGGCGGCAGCCGCTCCGCTGCTGGACCTGCAAGCGCTGGTGGTGGCGGTGCGCAGGCGCCGCCGGCTCTGGTGCGCCGTGGCGCTACTGGGGCTGCTGGCCGGCGCGGCGGTGGCGGTCCTGCTGCCGCCGCCACCGACCGCGGTGACCACGGTGCTGGTCGCGCACAAGGACGACCAGCCCAACGACACCGGAACACTGATCCGCACCGACGTGGCCCTGCTGGGGACCACCCGGATCGCCAGCAAGGCCCTGCGGTCCCTCAAGTCCCCTGAAAAGCCAGAGGACTTCATGCAGGACTACCGGGGTACCGGCTTGACCAACAACCTGCTGCAGATCAGTGTGACGGGTGACACCGACGCACAAGCGGTGGCCCGCGCCAAGGCGCTGGCCGATGCGTTCGTCGCGGACCATGTGGGACGGATGTGGGAAGCCGCGAAGGCCGAGGCCAAGGCCCTGCTCGACCAGCGTGACCGCATGCGGGAAGAGCTCGCCCAGGTCAACAAGACGATCGGAGACCGATCGCCGAAGAGCGACCCGAAGGCGTCGGCGAGCATCGAGTCGCTCTTCGCCCGCCGGGCCGAGCTCAACTCGCGGATCGCCGAGTTCGACCAGCGCGCCGCGGAGGCCCGCACCGGCACGCCCCAGCTCGTGGCCGGCACGCAGATCGTCGACGCACCGCGCGCGGTGCGGCACTCCCTGCCCAGGACCGCTGCCACCAACGCCGCGATCGGATTCGCCCTCGGGCTCTTCCTCGGGCTCGCGCTGGCAGCGGTCGGCACGGTGGTGGCGGATCGGCCGGTGCTGCGCCGGGAGATCGCGGCGAACCTGGGCGCCTCGGTGATCGCGGAGCTGCGCCGCACGCCCCGCCGGTCGGTCGGACTCTGGCAGCGGCGGCGTACCCGGGCGGCACGCGAACGGCTCACCACGACCCTGGCCCGTGCCGTGCGCGGCTCGACCGACCCGGTGTCGCTGCTGGAACTGGGCTGTGCCCACAGCACGAGCGTGATCGCCCTGGACGTCGCCAGGGCCCTGGCGGAGGAGGGGCCCGTGGTCGTCATCGACGGTCTACCGGGCCCGCAGCTCGCCAAGAGGCGCGCGAAGCCGGGAGACCCGACCGTGGTCAGCGGCGAGCGGGCCGAGGCCGTGCCGCATCAGGGGCGTCGGCTCGGCGTCGGCTCGGTCTCACCCGGCACGGCGTGGACCGACCTCCAGTACCTCGGTACCCAGACCGTGCTCGTGGTGCGGGCCGGGCACGGCAGCGCCGCATGGCTGCACACCGTGGCGCGGCAGCTCGCGGACCAGCACATTCCGGTGATCGGTGTGGTGCTGATCGACCCGGATCCGCGTGACCGGACCGACGGCACGCTGTGGGACGGGCCGCACACCGCGCTGCGCGGCCAGCACGAGCGACAGGCCCGGCAGAACGCGACGAGCCAGCCGCGCACGGAGCGGCTGGCCCGGCAGAACGGGACCACCCAGCCGCGGACGGAGCGGCCGTCGATGCCGGCCGCTCTGGTCCCGGACAACGACCAGGAGGGGCGCTAGAACATGTGTGGCATCGCAGGCACTTACCGGTGGCCGGACGGGAAGGTCGTGACCGACCGGCTCACCGATGTCCTCGCCCACCGCGGTCCGGACGGGGCGGGCCGGTACGGCCACCCCGTCGGTGACGGCGAAGTACAGCTCGGGCACCGCCGGCTGGCCATCATCGACCTGTCCGAGACCGGCGCCCAGCCGATGGTCTCGGGCGGCCTCGCCCTCACCTACAACGGCGAGCTGTACAACGCGCCCGAACTGCGTGCCGAGCTGGCGGCCGCCGGGGTGCGCTTCCGCGGCACCTCCGACACCGAGGTCCTGCTGGAGGCCTGGCGGCGCTGGGGTACGGACTGCCTGCCCCGGCTACGCGGCATGTTCGCGTTCGCGGTCTTCGACGAGCGAACCGGTGATCTGGTGCTCGCCCGCGACCAGCTCGGCATCAAGCCGCTGTTCCTGCTCCGGCGCGGTGCGGGCCTGATGTTCGCCTCCGAGCTCAAGGCGCTCGCCGCCGTGAACGGCGGTTCGCTGGAGGTGGACCATGCGGCGCTGGTCGCCTCGCTGCTGTACTACTGGGTGCCGGACTCGCGCTGCGCGTTCCGCGAGGCGGAGAAGCTGCCGCCGGGGAGTTGGCTGCGGTGCCGGCCTGACGGCCGGGTGGAGCGCGGCCGGTTCTGGAACCTGCGGGACGTCGCCGCCGAGGGCCAGGAGCGGGCCCGCAGCGGCGAGCAACCGGATCTGGCCGCCATCGTCGAGGAGTCGAACCGACGGCACCTGCTCTCCGACGTACCGGTGGCGACCTTCCTCTCCGGCGGTCTTGACTCCAGCTACCTGACCGCGCTGGCGGCGCGTCACCAGCCCGGGATCTCCGCGTACACGATCGCGTTCCGCGCCGAGGACGCCAAGTTCGAGGCGATGCCGGACGACCTGCGCTATGCCCGGCAGGTTGCCGAGCAGTTCGGCGTCGACCTGCGGGAGATCGAGATCGCTCCGCAGGTGCTCGACCTGCTGCCGCAGATGACGTACCACCTGGATGAGCCGATCGGCGACCCGGCCGCGATCAACACCTTTCTGATCTGCTCGGCCGCCCGGGAGGCCGGGGTCAAGGTCATGCTCTCGGGGATGGGCGCCGATGAGCTGTTCGCCGGGTACCGCAAGCATCTGGCCAACCTGCTCGCGCTGCGCTACCAGCGCATCCCGCGGCCCCTGCGGCGCGGTCTGTCCAGGGCCGTGGACCGGCTACCGGTCGCCACGTCCCGCCGGGGGTACCGGTCGGTGCGCTTCGCGAAGCGGTTCCTCTCCTTCGCCGATCTGCCGGAGGAGACCGCGTTCCGGCGCAGCTACACCATGTACGACCAGGACGAGTTGCTCGCCCTGGTCAATCCGGACTTGGCCGGGACGGTCCAGGACGTGCTGACCGAGCACGCGGACATCTACCAGGACAACGACCTCGACGACTTCGTCAACCGCATGTGCCTGGGCGACTCCCGGATGTTCCTGCCGGGCCTGAACCTCGCGTACACGGACCGGTCGAGCATGGCCGCGTCGACCGAGGTACGGGTGCCCTATGTGGACGTCGAGGTGGTGAAGGCCGCGTTCGCCGTACCCGGCAATCGCAAGATCGCCGGACGGCAGAGCAAGGCCGTCCTCAAGGAGGCGGCCGCCTCGATCCTGCCCCGGGAGATCGTGTACCGGCCCAAGGGCCTGTTCAGCGCCCCGCTGCGCGCCTGGATGAGCAGGGATCTGGCGCCGCTGGTGCGCGAGGTGGTGAACGACGGCGTGCTCGTCAGCTCCGGGCTGCTGCGCCGCGACGCGTTGGCACGGCTCGTCGCCGAGGACGCCGCCGGGCACCGGGACTTCTCCAAGCATCTGTGGCATGTGCTGACCCTTGAGTACTGGTATCGCGGCGCGACCTCTGGCTCCGGCCAGAGCCAGAAGGCCTGACAGCGTAGAAATCAAGAGGAGCTCGGGTGAAACAGGTTGTGCAGAACTACAAGAGCGGCGAGCTGGCGCTGCTCGACGTGCCGGTGCCGGGGTGCAAGCCGGACGGTGTGCTGGTCCGGAGCGCCTACTCGCTGATCTCCACCGGGACCGAGCTCATGAAGGTGTCCGAGGCCGGCATGTCGATGCTGGGCAAGGCGCGCTCCCGGCCGGACCAGGTGGCCAAGGTCATGCAGAGTGTGGCCACCAACGGCGTACCCGCCACCTACCGCAAGGTGATGGGCAAGTTGGACTCCTACACACCGTTGGGCTACTCGCTGTGCGGGGTGGTCGAGCAGGTCGGCGCCGGGATCGACGATGTGAAGGTCGGCGACCTCGTGGCCTGCGCCGGCAATGAGCACGCGTTGCACGCCGAGCTGAACTGGGTGCCGAAGAACCTCTACGCGCCGGTGCCGGACGGCCTCGCGCCGCGGCACGCGGCCTTCGGCACCGTCGGGTCGATCGCGTTGCAGGGCGTGCGCCGCGGCGAGTCACAGCTGGGCGAAGTGGCGCTGGTCATCGGCCTCGGGCTGATCGGGCAGCTGGTGGTGCAGTTGCTGGCCGCCTCGGGGGTCCGTGTCGTCGGGGTCGACCCCGACCCGGTGCGCTGTGAGCTCGCCGCGCGCCTGGGCGCTGTGGCCTGCGGCGATCCCGCGTCCGCTGCCGTGGAGAGCTCCGTCGCCGAACTCACCGGCGGCCACGGTGTGGACCAGGTGTACCTGGCCGCCGGGGGCGGCAGCAACCAGCCCGTCGAGTTGGCCGCCCGGCTGAGCCGGGACCGTGGCCGGGTCATCGACATCGGCAAGTGCCGGCTGGACCTGCCGTGGAACGCCTACTACATGAAGGAGCTCGACGTCCGGTTCTCCCGCTCGTACGGCCCCGGGCGCTACGACCCGGCGTACGAGCTTGAGGGGCGGGACTACCCGATCGGCTATGTGCGCTGGACCGAGCGCCGCAATCTGGCGTGCTTCCTCGATCTCGTCGCCCGCGGCTCCGTCGACGTGGAGCCCCTGGTCTCCCACATCGCCGACTTCGATGACGCCGTCGAGACGTACCAGAGCCTCCAGGGCGGCGACCTGAAGGCGGTGGCCGTGCTGTTCCGCTACCCCGGCCCCGCTGAAGGCACAGCCGCGGCGGAAGCCCCGGTGGTGGCCGTGCCCACGGTGCGACGCGGCGGCGAGGTGTCCGCCCCGGCCCGGTCGGCCAAGGCGCCGGTGCGGCTGGCGTTCGTCGGCGCGGGGAACTACGCGACATCGATGCTGCTGCCGCATCTGGCCCAGCGCGACGGCGTCGAGTTGTCCAAGGTCGTCACCACGACGGCGCTGTCCTCGGTCAACGCGAAGCGGAAGTTCGGCTTCGCCGAGGCGACCACCGATCTCGACGCCGTGCTCGGCGACCCGTCCATCGACGCGGTGTTCGTGGTCACCCGGCACAGCTCACACGCCGAACTGACCCGCAGGGCGCTGCTGGCAGGCAAGGCGGTGTTCGTGGAGAAGCCGTTGGCGCTTGACCAGGACGAGTTGGCGGGCGTGCTCGCGGCGGTGGAGGAGTCCGGCAACGACCGGCTACAGGTGGGCTTCAACCGCCGGTTCGCGCCGCTGCTGCAGGAGGCCAGGAAGCGGTTCGGCGCCCGGACCGGTCCGGCGAACGTCCGCTACCTGGTCAACGCGGGCCGACTGGATCACGGCAGCTGGTACCTCCAGCAGGGCACCGAGGGCTCGCGGTTCGCCGGCGAGGGCGGGCACTTCATCGACACGGCGAGCTGGCTGCTCGCGGCCGACCCGGTCTCGGTGTACTCGGTCGCCACGCCCGACAACTCGGACCTGCAGGTGGTGCTGCGCTACCCGGGCGGGTCCACCGCCACCATCAGCTATGTCACCACCGGCTCGCCCGGCTTCCCCAAGGAGACGCTGGACCTGATCGCGGACGGCAAGGTGCTGCGGCTCGACGACTTCGTCCGTGCCGCTGTGTACGACGGCCGCCGCAAGCAGTGGACCAGCTCGCGGCTGTCCAAGGCCCGTGACAAGGGCCAGCGCGCAGAGCTGGACGCGTTCCTCAAGGCCGTGCGGACCGGCGGGCCGATGCCGGTGCCGCTGGAGTCGCTGGTCGCCACCACGGCGGCCACCCTCGCCGTGCAGGACAGCCTGGTCGGCGGTGCGCCGGTGACGTTGGCGGGGACGCGATGAGCACCTCCATGGGCTGGTATCTGCGGCGGCTGTCCCGGATGGGACCGCGGGAGGTCGGCGGCCGGGTGGGCGACACGGTGCGCAGGCAGCGGTGGCGGTCGGCGGTGCCGGACCGCCCGAGCGTGACCGGCGCCCGGTTCACCGCGGTCCTGCCCGCCGGAACGCTCGCCGCGGTGCCGCCGGACGCCGCGAAACGTCTTGTCGCCGAGGCGGACCGGCTGATGGCGGGGCACGCCGAGTACTTCGGGGTGGACCGCGACGACCTGTCCGACCCGGACTGGTGGTACGACCCGAAGACCGGGCGCCGGGCTCCGTGGGGCTATGCCTTCGACGTGCCGTACCGCAGTGAGGACGCGGTCGGGGACATCAAGCAGATCTGGGAGCTGTCCCGGCATCAGTACCTCACCGTGCTCGCCGCCGCCTACGCGGTCACCGGGGACGAGCGGTACGCCGAGCGAGTGGCCGAGCACCTGCGGTCGTGGTGGGCGGCCAACGCGCCGCTGCGCGGAGTGCACTGGATCAGCGGCATCGAGCTGGGGATCCGGTTGCTGTCCTGGGTGTGGATACGCCGGCTGCTCGACGGCTGGCCGGGCGTGGCCGGGCTGTTCGAGTCCAACCCGGTGGCGCTCAACCAGATCTGGCACCACCAGCGCTGGCTGGCCGCCTTCCCCAGCCGGGGGTCTTCCGCGAACAACCACATCATCGCCGAGGCAGCCGGGCAGTTCGCCGCGGCCTGCGCGTTCGGGTGGTTCCCCTCATCGGCGCGTTGGCGCGCCGACGCCCTGCGGTCGCTGGAGCGGCACCTGCGAGGCAACACCTTCGGCTCCGGCCTCAACCGGGAGCTGGCCACCGAGTACCACGGACTGGTCCTGGAGCTCGGCCTGGCCGCGGTGGCCGAGGCGGACGCCGTCGGCGTGCCGGTTCCCGCGTCCGTCCGGCTGGTGCTGCTGCGCATGACCGACGCGCTCGCTGCCATCGTGGACAACCGGCTACGGCCGCCGCGCCAGGGGGACGCGGACGACGGGCACGGTCTGGTCGTGGACGGTACGGGCACCGACCGTTGGGCCTCGCTACTGGCTACCGGGGACGCCGTTTTCGGTCGGCTCGACTGGTGGCCGGCAGTGACCGGCACCGATGTGCGCACCCCGCTGTTGGCCGCCCTCATCCGGCCGTACCCGAAAGATGGAACGGCGCCGAGCGCGACCCGCCCGGCAAGCCGACCGGCCCACTTCGCCGACGCGGGGCTCACCATCCTGCGCGGCCCCGGGGAGATCTGGTGCCGCTGCGACGCCGGTCCGCACGGCTTCCTGTCCATCGCCGCGCATGCCCACGCGGACGCGCTGTCCGTGGAGGTCCGGCACGACGGGGTCGACGTGCTCGCCGACCCGGGGACGTTCTGCTACCACGGGCAGCCCGAGTGGCGGCAGTACTTCCGGTCGACCCTCGGCCACAACACGCTGGAGCTGAACGGCGGTGACCAGTCCGTCTCCGGCGGTCCGTTCCTCTGGACCCGGCATGCCCGCAGCCGCGTCCTGGTCGCGGACACATCCGACGAGAGTGTGGCCCGCTGGTGCGCGGAGCACGACGGCTACCGACCCTCCGTGCACCGCCGCCGGGTGGAGTTGACCGCGGCGAGCCAGGAGCTGCGGGTGGTCGACGAGGTGCGCGGCCCGCGCCAGGCCGCGCGGCTGGCGTTCCACCTCGGGCCAACGATCGCCGCGGACCTGGTGGAGAACCGGGCGGTGCTCACCTGGACCCGGGACGGTGAGGACCGCTCCGCGGTACTCGACCTGCCCGAGCAGCTGCGCTGGCGGGCACATCGCGGCGAGAGTGACCCGCCGCTGGGCTGGTACTCCGCCGGCTTCGGGCGCAAGGAGCCCACCACCACACTGGTCGGCACCGGCTTCGCCGACGGCACCGCGCTGTCGGGGGAGTTCACCACCGTACTCAGGTTCCGCGGTGAGGGGCTGGCGCGGAGCGTCGGCGACTGACGACAACGCGGGGTTGGGGGTCCCTCCCAGGCCGAAGGCCCAAGGGGAGCGAGCCCGGCAGGATCGATCCGAACATGAGCGCTTAGGGGGGACGGACGCGTGGGGATCAAGTGGCGGAACTGGGCGTTGCCGGTGGCGGCACTGGCCCTGCCGGCGACCGGCTGTGTGAGCACCCAGGGCGCCCCGGCGGAGCCGACCGTCGCG
Organism: Streptomyces albipurpureus; assembly: GCF_023701525.1. Taxonomy (GTDB): domain Bacteria; phylum Actinomycetota; class Actinomycetes; order Streptomycetales; family Streptomycetaceae; genus Streptomyces; species Streptomyces albipurpureus. The sequence continues at coordinate 64,002 of NZ_JAMQAW010000083.1, read as the reverse complement.
CCATCCGCGTCCGGGGCCCGGTCCGTGGCCCGGGTGTGCGCCAAGCCAGCGGCCGGGCCGGCGAAGGCGCCGGCCGGCGCGGTGACCGTCGACCCCGCGGTCGTCGGTGACCTGGCCGCGAAGACCCTGAGCAGCCCCCCGAACTCCACGTTCTGGCTTCGACCTGGCAAGCACAGGCTTGAGCCGGACCGCTACTCCCAGGTCATCCCCAAGAAGGGGAACCGCTACGTCGGCGCGCCGGGCGCGGTGCTCGACGGCCGCAAGACCAACCAGTACGCGTTCGGCGGCACCGCAAGCGATGTCACGATCCGCCACCTGACCGTGGAGGGTTTTGTCGCGCCGCACAACGAGGGCGTGGTCAACCACGACTCGGCCGACGGGTGGGTGATCGAGCACACGAAGATCCAGCACAACTCCGGCGCCGGACTGATGGTCGGTGCCCGTCAGCGGGTCCGCGCCAACTGCCTGCGCGGCAACGGCCAGTACGGCATGAACGCCTACAAGGGCACCGGTCGGGTCAGTGGCCTGGTGGTCGAGGGCAACGAGATCGTGGCCAACAACACCGACGACTGGGAGCGGCGACGGCCTGGCTGCGGCTGCACCGGAGGGGTCAAGTTCTGGGCCGTCGACGGCGCCGACGTACGGGGCAACTGGGTGCACGACAACCGCGGAGCCGGGTTATGGGCGGACACCAACAACAACGACTTCCGCATCGAAGACAATGTGATCGAGGCCAATGACGGTGCCGCACTGATCTATGAGATCAGCTACAACGCGGTCATCCGGAAGAACACGATCCGGCGGAACAACTGGGTCGAGGGCCGCCGGTACGCCGACGGCGGCGACACCTTCCCGTTCGCGACCGTCTACCTGTCCGAGGCCGGCGGCGAGCCACGGATCCACGCCCGCACGGACAAGATCGAGATCTACCGGAACGTGCTGGAGAACAACTGGTCCGGAATCACCCTGTGGGAGAACGCCGACCGGTTCTGCAACAGCCCGGCCAACACCTCCTCCGGTGACTGCACCCTGCTGGTGCGGGACACCGACCGCTGTACACGGCCGGCGATCGCCACCGCACCGCTCTTCGCCGACTGCCGGTGGAAGACCCAGCGGGTCGACATCCACCACAACCGCTTCGTGCTGGACACCTCCGTCGTCGGGTGCACGGCGAAGTGCGACCGCATGGCGGTGCTGGCCAACTACGGCACCTATCCGGACTGGTCGCCGTACCAGGGTGAACGGGTGGCTGAGGCGATCACCCACAAGCAGCACAACCGCTGGCGCGACAACGTCTACCTCGGGCCGTGGAAGTTCGTCGCCCACGACCCGAGCCGGGTGCTCGACTTCGGGCAGTGGCAGAGCGCGCCCTACCAGCAGGACGCGGGCAGCACCCTCGACCCACGGGCCGGTGGTTGAGATGGGCGGGGAGTCGGGGCGCGGTGGGCCATCGGGCGGACAGGACACCGCGAACACTGCGGGCACGCGGCCCGGCGCGCAACCGCGCCCGGCCGGTACACCGAAGGCAGTCGGGATCGTCTGGGGGCTGTTGATCCTCAACACGCTCGGCTCCGCCGGGGCGAAGACCATCATCCCGCTGCCCCGCTCCCTCATCCAGATGGTCACCATGGGCGCGCTGGTCGCCGCGTTCGCGCTGGCGCTCACGCTCAATCTCCGGCTGCGCGTCCGGGCCAGCGCCTTCGTGCTCCTGCTCACCCTGCTGCTGGTGCCGAGCGTGATCTCCAGCATGCATCTGGTGTCCGGGTTCGGCGCGCTGTTCCGCTGTACCCGGCTGGCGCTCTTCATCGGCACCCTGTGGCTACTCGGCCGCTGGTGGGACGGCGGTCTGACGTTCGTCCGGCACCACATCCGGATGTACTTCGCGGTGCTCGGGTCAGTGGCCGCGGGCGCGGTCATCTCACCGGGCGCGGCCGTACCCGAGCTCTACGGCGGGCGGCTGGTCGGCGCGTTGTGGCCGCTCACCCCGCCGCAGATCGGACAGTACGCCGCGGTGATCATCGGGCTCACCACGCTGCTCGTACTGGGCCGCAGGACCGATCGGGCCAGCGCGGTGGTGGTCATCGTGCCGTCGCTCGTCCTGCTCGCGTTGACCCATACCCGCACGGCCACCCTCGGACTGCTCATCGGGTTGGGGTTGGCGATCAGCTCGCTCGTCCTGACCAGCCCCGCCGCCCGCCGGTTCTTCGCCTGGGCGGTGCTGTGCGCCGTGGTGGCCGCCGTGGCGTTCAGCTCCGCGCTCCAGGCGTGGTTCCTGCGCGGACAGAGCCAGGAGAACTTCTCCAACCTCACCGGTCGGGCCAAGGTGTGGGACGCCCTGCTGGCAGCCCCCCGGACGACCTCGGAGCACCTGTTCGGCGTGGGTCTTGGCGACAAGTCGTTCGGCGGGCTGCCGATCGACAACAGCTGGCTGGCCGTCTACCACGAGCAGGGTCTGACCGGCGCCGCCATCGTGACGGCGATCTTCATCACGCTGGGCGGCGTCGCATTGCTGCGGCCGCCGTCGCTCCAGCGAGCCAGCGCGATCTTCCTGATCAGCTACTGCGCGATCGCGTCGTACACGGAGGCCGGGTTGGGCGACGCCTCGCCGTATCTGCTGCATCTGGCCGTGGCCGCCTCGCTGCTGGCGGCACCCGCCGCCGCCACGCCGCTCTCGACGCCCGCAGTACCTCGACGACGTCTCCCGCGATGGGCGCGGGGATCGGAAGTGACCTGAAACATGCACATCATCGTGGTGCACAACCGCTACTCCTCGGCGCAGCCGAGCGGGGAGAACAAGGTCGTCGACCAGGAGGTGGGGCTGCTGCGCGCGGCCGGCCACCGGGTCGAGCTGTTCGAGCGGCGCAGCGACGACATCGCCGCCCGGTCCCTGCTCGGGAAGGCCGCGCTGCCGCTGCTCGTGCCGTGGAACCCGACGGTCCGCGCGGAGCTCACGGCCCGGCTCCGCACCGAGCGGCCGGATGTGGTGCACGTCCACAACGTCTTCCCGCTCCTGTCACCCGCGGTGCTGGCCGCCTGCGCCGACGCCGGTGTACCCGCCGTCGCCACGCTGCACAACTACACCCAGGTCTGCCCGCCCGGCACACTGCAGCGGGACGGTCGGCCGTGCACCGAGTGCGTCGGGTCGGCGCCGCTGCCCGCCGTCCGGCACGGCTGCTACCGGAACTCCCGGCTGGCGACGGTACCGCTCGCGGTCAGCCTTCTCGTCAACCGGCGGCGGTGGTGGTCGGGTGTGGAGCGGTTCTTCTGCATCTCCGCGGCGCAGCGCGATGTGCTGGTGCGGGCGGGCATGCCACCGGAGCGGCTGGCGGTGAAGCACAACTTCGTGCCCGACCCGGGCGCCCGCCGATCGGGCGCCGGTGAGCATCTGCTCTATCTCGGCCGACTCGCGGAGGCCAAGGGCGTGCGGCTGCTGATGGCCGCGTGGGACGAGATCGCCGCGGAGGGCGGTGTGGGCGTGCCGCTCGTGATCGCCGGCGCGGGGCCGCTGGAGCAGGAGGTGACCGCCTGGGCGGCGGGCCGGGACGATGTGCGATACGTCGGCCTGTATGACGCGGCGCAGTGCCGGCAGGCCATCGCGCGGTCGGTCGCGGTGGTGGCTCCCTCGACGTGGCTGGAGGCGTTCGGTCTGGTGGTCGCGGAGGCGATGGCGGCTGGGGTCCCGGCCGTCGCCGCCGGTCACGGCGCGTTCGTCGAGCTCGTCGAGGACGGGGTGACCGGACTGCTGCACCGGCCGGGCGAGTCGGCCTCGCTCGCGTCCTGTCTGCGCCGGATCACGGCGGAGCCGGTCCGCAACGGGGAGATGGGCCAGGCGGCCCGGAACCGCTACGAGCGGGATTTCAGCCCGACCGTCGGGCTGGAGCGCCTGGTGGATGGGTACCGCACCGCGATCGCGGTGCGGTCAGGCGGCGGGGACAGCCCGCCGCCGTCAGGGGACGGAAGCACTGGCTCGCGGTGGGGCACCCGCGCGAGCGGAGATGGGGGCAGTAGATGACACGATGCCGACTCTGCGGCTCGGCGGCGCTGGCAAGCGTCGTCGACCTTGGAACGACCCCGCCGTGCGAGAGTTTCCTCGCCGCGGACCAACTGGATCAACCGGAGCCGTCGTACCCGCTGCACCTGCGGGTCTGCACCGACTGCTGGCTCGCGCAGATCCCTCCGCTGATCACTCCGGAGGAGACGTTCACGCAGTACGCGTACTTCTCCTCCTACTCGACCTCCTGGGTGGAGCACGCGCGCACCTTCGTCGACGGCGCCGTACAGCGGCTGGGCCTTGGCCCGGACGCCTTCGTGGTCGAGGTCGCGAGCAACGACGGGTACCTGCTGAAGCACCTGGTGGACCGCGGGGTCCGCTGCCTCGGCATCGAGCCGTCGGTGAACGTCGGCGCCTCGGCGCGGGACGCGGGTGTGCCCACGCTCACCGAGTTCCTGGACCCGGCCACCGGATCGGCCGTGCGCGCCGAACACGGCCCGGCGGACCTGGTCGTGGCCAACAACGTGTACGCGCACATCCCCGACGTGGTCGGGTTCACCCGGGGGCTTCGCGCCCTGGTCTCGGACGAGGGCTGGGTCTCCATCGAGGTGCAGCACCTGCTGACCCTGATCGAGAAGAACCAGTACGACACGATCTACCACGAGCACTTCCAGTACTACACGGTCGCGTCCGCGATCCGGGCGCTGGCGAGTGGCGGACTGACACTCGTGGACGTCGAACTGCTGCCCACGCACGGCGGCTCCATCCGGCTGTGGGCCCGGCCGACCGAGACGGCCGGTGAGCCGACCCGCCGGGTGGCCGACGTGCTGGACCAGGAGAAGGCCGCCGGGCTCCAGGAGCTGTCCGGGTACACCGAGTTCTCCGATCGGGTGGCCAAGGTGCGCCGGGACCTGCTGCGGTTCCTCATCGACGCGGCCGAGCGCGGGGAGACGGTCGTCGGCTACGGCGCCCCGGGCAAGGGCAACACCCTGCTCAACCACTGCGGCATCCGGCCCGACCTGCTCCCCTACACGGTCGACCGCAACCCCTACAAGCACGGCAGGTTCACCCCGGGCACCCGCATTCCGATCCTGTCGCCCGAGCAGATCAGCATCGACAAACCGGACTATGTGCTGGTCCTCCCCTGGAACCTGCGGGCCGAGCTGGTCGAGCAGCTGTCCTTCGTGCACGCCTGGGGCGGCCGGCTGGTCTTTCCCATCCCGGAACTGAGCATTGTCGAGGTCGCGTCGTGAGAGAGGTCACAGCATGAAGGTCGTACTGTTCTGCGGCGGTTACGGGCTGCGCATGCGCAACGGAGCGTCCGACGACGACATACCCAAGCCGATGGCCATGGTCGGCCCGCGGCCGCTGATCTGGCATGTCATGCGCTACTACGCGCACTTCGGGCACACCGAGTTCATCCTGTGCCTCGGATACGGGGCGCACCACATCAAGAACTTCTTCCTCAACTACGAGGAGACGACGTCCAACGACTTCGTGCTGAGCAACGGGCGGACCGAGCTGCTGTCCACCGACATCGCCTCCTGGAAGATCACGTTCGTGCAGACCGGTATCGAGTCACCCATCGGGGAGCGGCTGCGCCGGGTGCGGCACCATCTGGACGGCGACGAGATGTTCCTCGCCAACTACGCCGATGTGCTCACCGATGCCCCACTGCCGCAGATGATCGACCAGTTCGCCCGGCGCGACGCCGGTGCGTCGATGACGGTGGTGCCGCCGCAGTCCTCGTTCCACTGCGTGGAGCTGGGCGAGGACGGACTGGTAGGAGGAATCACCGCGGTGAGCGAACTGCCGCTGTGGGAGAACGGCGGCTACTTCGTGCTCCGTCAGGAGGTCTTCGACCACATCCCCGAGAACGGGGACCTGGTCGCCGACGGATGCGCCCAACTGGCCAAGCGCGGCCGGTTAGTGGCGTACCAGCACCGGGGCTTCTGGAAGCCGACCGACACCGTGAAGGAGCGGGCCGCGCTCGACACCGCCTACACCCGGGGCGATCGCCCGTGGGCCGTGTGGGAACGGGACGGCGCGGGGGCGGGGGCGTACCAGCACGGCAGCGGGGACGGCGCCGCGGTGAGGACCGGGTGATCCGGCTCGGGACCGGGCGCCTGGAGCGGCTCGTCGCGGTCGGCGCGCACTGCGACGACATCGCCATCGGCGCCGGCGGCACCCTGCTGACGATGTGCCTCGCGCGGCCGGGCATCCGCGTCGACGCGCTGGTGCTCTCCGGCGGTGGCGGCGACCGGGAGCAGGAGGAGCGGGCCGCGCTCGCCGCCTTCTGCCCGGGTGCCGAACTGCGGCTGACGGTGCTCGAACTGCCGGACGGCAGGCTGCCGACACACTGGGCCGAGGCCAAGGCCGCGGTCGAGGAGCTGCGTGGACGCAGCGAGCCCGATCTCGTGCTGGCCCCGCGTACCGACGACGCGCACCAGGATCACCGCGGCCTGGCGAAGCTGATACCCACCGCGTTCCGCGACCACCTCGTGCTCGGCTACGAGATCGCCAAGTGGGACGGCGATCTCGGCCGTCCGTCGGCGTACCAGCCGCTGTCGCCCCAGATCGCCGAGCGGAAGGTGCAGTTGCTGCAGGAGCACTACCCCTCGCAGCGGCACCGGCCCTGGTACGACCGGGAGGCCTTCCTCGGCCTCGCTCGAATCCGCGGCATCGAATGCCACGCGCGCTATGCCGAGGCGTTCGCCGTCACCAAACTCACTCTCAATCTAGGGGAATGAACCTTGCGCGTTTTGCTGACCGGACACCAGGGCTACTTGGGCACCGTGATGGCCCCGATACTCAACGCCGCCGGGCACGAAGTCGTCGGCCTTGACGCCGGTCTGTTCGCCGACTGCGTGCTGGGCCCGCCGCCCGCGGACCCGCCGGGGCATCGGGTGGACCTGCGCGACGTCACGGCCGAACACGTGGCCGGGGTGGACGCGGTGATCCACCTGGCCGCGCTGTCCAACGACCCGCTGGGAGCGCTGGCGCCCGACCTCACCTACGACATCAACCACCACGCGTCCGTGCGGCTGGCCCGGCTGGCCCGCGACGCCGGAGTGCGACGCTTCCTCTACGCGTCGACCTGCTCGGTCTACGGCGCCGCCGGCGGTGGCGACCTGGTGTCCGAGGACGCCTCGCTGCGCCCGGTGACACCGTACGCGGAGTCCAAGGTGCGGGTGGAGGACGACCTGCACGCGCTGTCCGACGGTGACTTCAGCCCGGTGTTCATGCGCAACGCCACCGCCTTCGGCTACTCGCCCCGACTGCGCGCCGACATCGTGCTGAACAACCTGGTGGGCCACGCGCTGCTGTCCGGCGAGGTGTTGGTGCTCTCCGACGGCACGCCCTGGCGCCCGTTGGTGCACGCCGTCGACATCGCACGGGCCTTCGCGGCCGCGCTGGTCGCGCCGCGGGAGGCGGTGCACGACCGGGCGTTCAACATCGGCAGCGAGGTCAACAACGTCACGGTCGCCGAGATAGCCGAGCAGGTCGCCGATGCGGTGTCCGGCTCAAAGGTGGTGATCACCGGGGAGAACGGTGCCGATCCGCGGTCGTACCGGGTGGACTTCTCCCGGTTCCGCGCCGCGGTGCCCGGCTTCGACTGCGAGTGGACGGTGCAGCAGGGCGCGCTCGAACTCGCCGACGCCTACCGGAAACACGGGCTGACCCGGGAGGACTTCGAGCGACGCTTCACCCGGCTGGCCGTACTGCGCGCGGCGTCCGGCACCGGCCCCGTCGACGACACCCTGCGGTGGCGCCGATGACCGCGGCGGGCGAGCAGATGCACGCACTGGTGGAGCGGCTGTACCCGCTGTGCCGGAGCATCACGGGCGACGGTGTGCGCGCCACCCTGGAGATCGTCGGCGAGTACATTCCGCTTCAGTTGCACGAGGTGCCGACGGGGACCCAGGTGCTCGACTGGACGGTGCCACAGGAGTGGAACATCCGGGACGCGTATATCGCCGACACCGCGGGCAACCGGGTCGTCGACTTCGCCGAGTCCAGCCTGCACGTACTCGGCTACAGCCTGCCGGTGTCGGCGACCATGCCGCTGGCCGAGCTGCGTGGACACCTGTACACCCTGCCGGACCACCCGACCTGGGTGCCGTACCGCACCAGCTACTACAAGCCGGCGTGGGGGTTCTGCCTGGCCCAGGAGACCTTGGACGCGCTGCCGGACGACGAGTACGAGGTGCGCATCGACTCCACCCTCGCGGATGGCCACCTCACCTACGCCGAGCACGTGGTCCCCGGGCAGGTCGCCGACGAGGTGATCGTCTCCTGCCATGTCTGCCACCCCTCGCTGGCCAACGACAATCTGGCCGGGATCGCGGTGGCGGTGTTCCTGGCCCGGGCGCTGGCGGAGCGAACGCCCTGGTACACCTACCGGTTCCTGTTCGCGCCCGGCACCATCGGCGCGATCACCTGGCTGGCCCGCAACGCGGAGCGGGTGGAGCAGGTCAAGCACGGCCTGGTGCTGGCCTGCGCCGGTGACTCGGGTCGGCTGACGTACAAGCGGAGCAGGCGCGGCGACGCGGAGATCGACCGGGTGATGCGGCATGTGCTGGCGGCCTCCGACCGCCCGCACCACGTCGCCGAGTTCACTCCGTACGGCTACGACGAGCGGCAGTTCTGCTCGCCCGGGTTCAATCTCGGCGTGGGCTCGCTCAGTCGGACCCCTTACGCCGGATACCCCGAATACCACACCTCGGCGGACAATCTGGACTTCGTCTCCCCTCAGGCGATGGCGGACACCCTCGCCGTCTGCCGTGAGGCCTTCGCCGTGCTTGACCGCAACCGGCGGTACGTCAACCTCAGCCCCTACGGCGAACCACAGCTGGGTCGGCGTGGGTTGTACGACTCGCTCGGCGGCCGCAGCGACGCGAAGCAGGCCCAGATGGCCATGCTCTGGGTGCTCAACCTCTCCGACGGCGAGCACAGCCTGCTGGATGTCGCCGAGCGGTCCGGGCTGCCGTTCGACACCGTCGCCGTCGCCGCCGACGCCCTGGGCGCCGCCGGGCTGATCAAGGCATGACGCCGATGACCACCGACGGGGAGAAGGCGACGACCTCGGCGGCCCGGGCCGCGCCCGCCCGGCCCACCGCCAAACGGGCCATCGTCGGCCGGCTGTCCTGGGGACTGGCCGACCAAGCGGTCTGCAGCATGACCAACTTCGCGGTGGGCATCTGTGTGGCACGCTCGCTGGGACTGGCCGCGTTCGGCGTGTTCAGCCTGGCCTGGGTGACCTACGGCGTGGTGCTCAGCGTCTCCCGCGGGCTGGCCACCGACCCGCTGGTGGTCCGCTTCAGCGGCGTGCCGGTCGCGTCCTGGCGCGCGGCGGCGGCCCGGTCGTCGGGTACCGCGCTCGGCGTCGGTGTCGCCATCGGCTCGGTGTGTCTGGTGGTCGGGCTGGGCCTCGGCGGCCGGGTGGGACCCGCGTTCGCCGCCCTCGGCATCATGCTGCCGGGGCTGCTGCTCCAGGACGCCTGGCGGTTCTCGTTCTTCGCCGCCGGCACCGGGCGGAAGGCCTTCGTCAACGACCTGCTGGGGGGCGTCGCGCTCATCCCGGCCATGCTGGTGGCGGCCCGCGTGGGCAGTGTGGCCGCCTTTGTGTTCGCCTGGGGCGCGGCCGCCGCGGTGGCCGCGGGGTACGGCTGCCTCCAGTCCGGTATCCGGCCCCGGTTGACCGGAGCTCGCGAGTGGATCCGCGAGCACCGGGACCTCGGCTACCGGTATCTGGTCGAGAACGTCGGCGTCAGCGGCGCGGCCCAACTGCGGGCGTACGGACTGGGCTTGATCGTCGGGGTCAGCGCGGTGGGAGTGGTCCGGGGCGCCGAGCTCCTGCTCGGCCCGTTCCTCGCCGTGCTGATGGGGCTCTCGCTGGTCACCGTCGCGGAGGCGGCACGGGTGTTGCGGCAGGCCCCGCACCGGCTGGGCGCGTTCTGCCTGCTGCTCGGCGGCGCGCAGGCCGCCGCCGCACTGCTCTGGGGCGCGGCGCTGCTGCTGGTGCCGGACCACGTCGGCGAGCTGGTGCTCGGCGATGTCTGGCACTCCGCCTCGGAGCTCATCGTGCCGGCCACCCTCGGCGTCGTGGGCGCCAGCCTCGGCGTCGGCGCGGCGGCCGGGCTGCGCGCACTCGCCGCGGCCCGGCGCAGCCTGCGCTGCCAGCTGTTCGCCTCCGCCTGCTATGTCAGCGGTGGGCTCGGCGGAGCGGCCGTGGCCGGCACGGTCGGCTCGGCCTGGGGTGTGGCCGCCGCGACGTTGAGCGGCTCGGCCGTGTGGTGGCTCCAGCTGCGATCCGCCCTACGCGAGCACCACCAGAACACCATCCGCGAAGTGAGGACGTCATGACTGGTTTTCGCCGCATTCCCCGGCTGAGCATCGGCCTGCCCGTGTACAACGGCGAGGAGTACCTCGCGGAGGCCCTGGACGCCCTGCTCGGCCAGACCTATGAGGACTTCGAGCTGGTCATCTCCGACAACGCCTCGGCCGACGGGACCCAGGGCATCTGCCGCCGGTACGCCGCACGGGACTCGCGCATCCGGTACATCCGGCTGCCCCGGAACATCGGTGCCGCGCCGAACCACAACCAGGTGTTCACCGAGTGCCGTGGCGAGCTGTTCAAGTGGGCCTCGCACGACGACCTCTACGCCCGGGACCTGCTGCGGCGCTGTGTGGAGGCGCTGGACGAGCAGCCTGACATGATCCTCGCGCACAGCGGCCAAGCGGTCATCGACGGCGACGGCCAGGTGAAGGTCCCCTACGAGTACGGGCTCACCACCGACTCGCCGCACGCGCCGGAGCGCTTTCGCAGTCTGCTGTTCGAGCCCGGTGGCGACGACTTCTACGGGGTGATGCGGGCTGATGTGCTGCGCCGGGTGAAGCCGCACGACAGCTACCACCACGCGGACCGCACATTCGTCGCCGAGATCGCCCTGCACGGACCCTTCCACCAGGTGCCGGAGCTGCTGTACTTCCGCCGCGACCACCCCACCCGCGCCGAGCGGGCGAACCCGGGCAAGCGCTCCCGATGCGTCAACCTGGACCCGCGCCGGGCAGGCCCGCTGCACCCGACGCCCCGGCTGCTCGCCGAGTACGTCTGGGGCTTCGTCTCGACGATCCGGCGGGCGCCGTTGTCGCCGGCCGACCGGCGCGCGTGCCACCGCCATCTGGCCGCCTGGATGGCGAGCCGGGTCCGGCCTGGCGCCGGCGAGCGGGTCGAGGACCGCGCCCCGGTCGACCCGGACCGGCTCGCCTTCTCCGTCGACGCCCTCGTCGCCGGCCGTGACGGGAGGCGGGCGTGAGGTCCGGCAACGGGACTCCGGCGCGCGTCGGGGTGTTCGGCCTCCTCGGCTCCGGGAACCTCGGCAACGACGGGTCGCTTGAGGCCGTGCTCGGGTACCTACGCGCCGAGCACCCCGACGCGGTCGTGGACGCGCTGTGCGGCGTACCCGAGGTCGTCGCGACCCGGTACCGGATCCCCGCGACGCGGCTGCACTGGTACCGCGGGGAGTACCGGACCGCGTCGCGTGCGGGCGCGATCGCGGGGAAGGGCCTGGGCAAAATCGTCGACGTCTTCCGCACCGCCGCCTGGGTGCGCCGGCACGATGTGGTGATCGTGCCGGGCATGGGCGTCCTGGAGGCCACCCTGCCGCTGCGTCCGTGGGGCTTCCCCTACTCGCTGTTCCTGCTCAGCGCGACCGGCCGGCTGTTCGGCACCCGGGTCGCGCTGGTCAGCGTCGGCGCCGCCGCGATCAGCCGCCGGCCTACCCGAGCCCTGGTGAGCTGGTCGGCACGGCTGGCCACCTACCGGTCGTACCGGGACGCCCAGTCCCGCGACGCCATGCGGGCGATGGGTGTGGACACCTCGCGCGACGAGGTCTACCCGGACCTCGCGTTCGCCCTGCCCACCCCGCAGGTCAGCGCACCCCCGGGCCCACCGGGCCGGGTCTGCGTGGGGGTGATGGCCTTCCACGGCGGTAACGACGACCGCGCCAGGGCGGACGAGATCTACCGGCGCTACCTCGACGGGACGACCCGCTTCGTCCGTGCGCTGGTCGAGGACGGCAGGCCGGTCCGGCTGCTCACCGGCGACGAGGTCGATGTGTCGGTGGTCGCCGCGATCCTGGAGGCGGTGGACTCGCCGCTGGTCACCGCTGCCGAGACGTCCTCGCTCGCCGATCTGATGAAGGAGATGGCGGCCGCCGACACCGTGGTGGCGACCCGCTACCACAACCTGGTCTGCGCGCTGAAGGTCGGCACGCCGACACTCGCGCTCAGCTATGCGGCAAAGAGCGACGCGCTCATGGCCCAGATGGGTCTTGCCGCGTACTGCCACCCGGCTCGCGAGGTCGACGCCGACCGGCTGCTTGAGCAGTTCCGGGCGCTGGAGCGGAGTTCGGCGGAGCTACGGCGGACCCTGACCGAGCGGAACGCGGTCGCCACCCGGCGCCTTGCGCACCAGTTCACCGCCTTGACCGCGGCCCTGTTCCCGGCGACCGACCACACCCCCACCCACGCCCTGCGGAAGGCCCCATGAAGGCGACCCCAATCCCCTCGATCGTCGGCGCGTACCTGTTCGAACCGACGCCGTACGCCGACGAGCGCGGCTTCTTCTGCCGGACCTTCGACGCTGACGTGGTCCGCTCGGTGGGCCTGGACCCGGACGCCTTCGTCCAGGCCAGTGTGTCCCGCTCGGTCGCGGGGGTGCTGCGCGGGCTGCACCTGCGTTCCGGAGCCGGCGAGGCCAAACTGGTGCGGTGCTCGTACGGGGAGGTCTTCGATGTCGTCGTGGACCTGCGGGCGGACTCGCCGACCTACCGCAACCGGGCCTTCTTCGAGCTGTCCGGCGAGACCCAGTCGACCCTGTACATCCCGGCGGGGTGCGCTCACGGCTTCCAGGCGCTGACCGAAACCGCCGATGTCTCGTACCGGATCGACCGCCCGCACGATCCGGCCGAGGACGTGACGATCGCCTTCGACGACCCGGAGCTCGCCATTCCCTGGCCGCTGCCGGTCACATCGATGTCCCAGCGGGACCGGGAGGCGCCGAGCCTCGCCGAGGTCCTCCAGCAAAAGGAGAGGTGAGGTCAGCGTGGACACCGAAGAGTTCCTCCTGCCCCGTTCGCGGCTGGCGAACGAGCGGCTGCACGCCATGGTCCCCGGGGGCGCGCACACCTACGCCAAGGGCGATGACCAGTACCCCGAGAACCTGGCCCCGGTCATCAGCCACGGTCACGGTGCCCATGTGTGGGACATCGACGGCAACCGCTACATCGAGTACGGCTCCGGCCTGCGGTCGGTCAGCCTCGGCCACGCCCACCCCCGCGTGATCGAGGCGGTGCGGCGGGAACTCGACCGCGGCAGCAACTTCGTCCGGCCATCGATCGTGGAGGTCCAGGCCGCGGAACGCTTCCTTGCCACCGTGCCGACCGCCGAGATGGTGAAGTTCGCGAAGAACGGCTCCGACGCCACCACCGCCGCGGTGCGCCTGGCCCGCGCCGTCACCGGGCGGTTGCGGGTGGCCATCTGCGGCGACCATCCGTTCTACTCCGTCGACGACTGGTTCATCGGCACCACGCCGATGTCCGCCGGTGTCCCGGCGGCGACCACCGAGCTCACCGTGGCGTTCCCCTACGGTGACCTGGCCGCCACCGAGGCGCTGCTCACCCGGTACCGGGACGAGGTCGCCTGTCTGATCCTCGAACCCGCCACCCACACCGAGCCGCCTCCCGGCTACCTCGCCGGTCTGCGCGAGCTGGCCGACCGGCACGGCTGCGTACTGGTCTTCGATGAGATGATCACCGGCCTGCGCTGGTCCGAGGCGGGCGCGCAGGGCCTGTACGGCGTCGTCCCCGACCTCTCCACGTTCGGCAAGGCGCTGGGCAACGGTTTCGCTGTCTCCGCGCTGGCCGGGCGCCGCGATCTCATGGAGCGGGGCGGGCTGCGCCACTCCGGAGACCGGGTGTTCCTGCTGTCCACCACGCACGGTGCGGAAACCCACTCCCTGGCCGCCGCGATGGCCGTGCTCACCACCTACGTCGAGGAGGGTGTCACCGCGCGACTGCACGCCATCGGCGAGCGGTTGGCCGCCGGTATCCGGGACGCCGCGGCCAGCATGGGCGTCGGCGACCACATCGTCGTCCGGGGCCGGGCCAGCAATCTGGTCTTCGCCACCCTCGACGAGAACCGGCGGCCGTCACAGCGGTACCGCACCCTGTTCCTGCGCCAGCTCCTCACGGGCGGGGTGCTCGCCCCCTCGTTCGTGGTGAGCAGCGCGCTGGACGACGCCGACATCGAACACACCGTCGACACGGTGGCCCAGGCCTGTGCGGTGTACCGGAAGGCGCTGGACGCCGGGGACCCCAGCCCCTGGCTGGCCGGGCAACCGGTGAAGCCCGTGTTCCGCCGCTTGGCATGAGGTGACGTGACGTCAGCGGCGCTTGCGCCGACTGGCGTCAGCCATCCAGTCGACCAGCCACCCGCTCGCCGGGACCACCGCCAGCGCGGTGCACCAGCCGCCGAGGGCATCGGTCGGGTAGTGCGCCCCCAGAGCGACTTGCGCCCAGCCCATGGCGGCGCCGGCAACCAGCGCCGCCACGAGCACGAGTGAGGTGCCGGCCGTCCTGCCGAGGCCGAGCCAGCCGGTCGCGAGCAGCGCCGCCATGAGGGCGAACGCCGTGAGGAAGGCGGTGTGCCCGCTCGGGTAGGACAGGTGGTCGCCGTGGATGGTGCGCCCCACCACAGGCTTGATCAGCGTCGTCGCCGCCACGGTCAGGCCGGAGCCGGCAACGACGAGCACCGCCGCGCGAGGTCGCCGAAGCAGCAGACAACCCGTCACGGCGACCCCGACCAGCAGCACCGCCCCGGCGGGCTCCGCCAGGAAGTCGATGGCCAGAGCGACATCCCGCCAGGGCGGCCGGGCACCGTCCACCGCCGACTGGATCCACGCGTCCACCGTGCCGGGCCGGCTGTCGCCGGCGTACAGGACCCCGAGCACGACGACCACCAGGGTGGCGAGGGCCGCGATCGGCGCGAGGCACGCGCGCAGCGATACGGGCAGCACCGCGGGCGCCGGCCGGCCGCTCACCCGCCCACCGCGTCCGGTCGACCGGCGGAAGCCCGCACTTCAGCACCGGACCTGACCGCGCCGCGACCCCCGACATGGTGGCGGTCGTGCCGGACACTTGGCTGACGACCGAGACGCGCAAGAGCCCGCACACCGTCGAAGACCATCCGGTGGATGCGATGCACCTCCTCTTCCCATCGGTACCCATGACGCCATGCCAGCCGGCGCTACCGCGATGGCGCGCTCCCGGGAACTGCCCGCTGGCGCCGCCGACATGGCCGGGTCCGTGCGGATGCCGCGGGCTGTGCGGCTGGACCGAGCAGGACGGCGAACATGTCAGACGCGAACAGGGCAGCGCCGGCTTCCCGGCCCGCTCCGGCCGAACACTCCCACGCCACTGGACGCCGGTCGCCGCGGCCTTCGGCGTCCGTTGGCGCCGACACACCGCCAACGTGCCCCCGTCGTCTCAGACGTGACCCGTGTGGAAGCCGTCGGTCTGCGCCGCCCCGCACTCGCCAGTCTGTCCACCACCCGGTCAAGGGCAGCGCAATCATTCGCCACTTGCCACCCTAACCAACAATCCTGTCCCGTCACACCGTGGCAGTTCATCCGGCTCCCTTCTGTGCTGAGCGGGAGCTCGTCGGAACCTGTCGGGAGCACACCAACACCCATGGCGGTCCCACGCGGGAGGCAGCTCAGGCCTTCTGGACGGTCCACAGCGGGTGGACAGGTCAGGAGACGGCCGCTGAAGGGACCTGGGAATCTGGATCTGACCCCGCACAGAAGGTCACACCGACAGGGAACACACATACGGCTTTCGAAGTATGAACGCACATATGTGCGGGTGGCGGATTCGTCACCGTTGCCAGGTTCCGGATCGGCGCGTAAAAGAGGTGGGGACAAGCGCGACGAGCCACGACGGCCGGCGGCTCGGTTCGGGGCTTTCCGCATCCGGCGAAGGCCGCTGCGACACGTGCCCCGAGGCACAACAGCCGAGAGGACCACCCTATGACCGCTCTGTCCGACTCCCCGTGCCCCGTCATCGATCCCACCGCCCGCGCCGCCCACGCAGAGGCGGCCGCCCTGCGGGCCATGGGCCCGGCGACACCGGTCGAACTCCCGGGAGGTGTCCGCGCCTGGTCGGTCACGCGCCACAGCGTCATCCAGAAGCTGACCAGCGACCCCCGTGTCTCCCGTGACCCGCGGCGGCACTGGCCCGGCATCGCCGACGTACCCCAGGGCTGGCCGCTCGCCGTCTCCTGCCTCATGCAGAACTTCCTGAACGCCTACGGTGAGGAACACCGCAAGCTGCGCCGCCGGATGGCCCCGTCGTTCTCACCCCGGCGGGTTGAGGCGCTGCGGCCGCAGATCCAGTCGACCGCGGACCGACTGATCGACGCACTCGACGCCCTGGAGCGCGGAGAGAGCACCGATGTCCGGCGTGCGCTCTCCCTGCCCCTGACCATGACGGTCATCTGCGACCTCTTCGGGGTCCCCGACTTCCTACGGGAAAGGCTCGGCGCCTCGATCGACGCGCTGATGGACACCACGGCCGACCCCGAACAGGGACAGGCCCGCCTGGGCGAACTCAACACCCGGCTGGTCGAGTTGCTGGCGTACAAGAAGGCACACCCGAGTGCCGACTTCACCAGTGATCTGCTGGCCCCGGCCGCGGACGGGGAGGCGCCGCTGACAGATGGGGAATTGCTCGACCATCTCTTCCTCATGCTCGCGGCGGGATACGAGACCGCCGTCAACCTCATCACCAGCGCCGTCCACGCCCTGCTCTCCCAACCCGAACACCTCGCCCTCGTCCGTCTGGGCACCATCGGCTGGGACGACGTCATCGAGGAGACGCTGCGCCACAACGGCCCGATCATGCACCACCCGATGCGTTACGCCATCGAGGACATCGACCTCGGCGAGGGCGTTGTCATCCGCAGGGGCGAGCCGGTCATCATCGCCTTCGCCGCCGCCGGACGCGATCCCGGGATTCACCCCGAGCGCCCCGACGCCTTCGACCCCACCCGTGCCGGGAAGGACCATCTCGCCTTCGGCCACGGCCCTCACTTCTGCCTCGGCGCCCACCTCGCCCGTCTGGAAACCCGCATCGCCCTCACCACTCTCTTCGAGCGCTTCCCCCACCTCGCCCTCGCCCACCCCGACCAGCCCCCGCTCCCGGTCCCCTCGCTCTCCCTCAACGGCCCCGCACAACTTCACGTCGTCCCCCACCCGCGCCAAACCCCGGCAACCGGCGGATGACTCAACCCGTCCGAGCGGCGCGGACGGCACCCTCGGCACTGCGGCAGAGGCAGAAGGAACAACCTCGCCATGGGTATCCGGAAGCGCCTCGGCCGTACGCGCCGGGGTCCACGCGCCCAAGGAACACAGCAACGGAACGGCGGCGAACACGCTACGAGCCGTCCTGCCCGCGCCGTTGCCGCGATGGGTGGTTCACCGGCTGGAGGCGCTCCCCGCCGGGTTGGGGCACCCCTCCGAAGGCGGCGGCGACCGATCGTTCGACTTCGTCGCGGTCCCGTGGCGCGCGAGCCGCGTCGCGGAAGCGTTTGGGGGCGACTCCGGTCTCCCGTTTGAAGGCGTGGCTGAAGGCACTCTCCGAGGCGTAGCCGAGGGAGAGCGCCAGTTCCGACAGCGGTGTGTCGTCATCCAGCAGGGCCTGTTCGGCCAGGCGCATGCGCCATTGGTGGAGGTAGGTGAGCGGTGGTACGCCTGCGACGGAGGTGAAGGCTCCGGCGAAGGCGCTGCGGGACATGGCCGCCGCCCGGGCGAGTTCGGTCAGCTGCCAGGCCCGGCCGGGATCGGTGTGCATCAGGTGCAGGGCCGGGGCGATGCGTTCGTCGGCGAGGGCGCGGAGCCAGCCGGCGGGATAGGACTCGCTCCGGGCGAGATAGGCGCGCAGGACGTGGGCGAAGACCAGTTGGGAGAGGTGCTCGGTCACATAGTTCCCCCCTGGACGGTCGGAGCTCATTTCGCACAGCACCTGTTCGAGGAGCCAGCACAGCGTGGGTGCCTCCTGACCGTCACGGGGCAGGTGAATCACCGGGGGCAACACCTGGAGCAGCAAGTCCTCGCCCGCGGTGTTCAGTTCGAAATGGGCCCCGATCGATAACACTTCGATGATGCCCTCGTCCCCGGCGTGGGCGGAGAGGTGGGGGGAGGTCCCCAGCAGTGCCAGTGCGTCCTGCGGGGGCACGGACGGATCGGCGGCCAGGACGTAGGGCAGACCTCCGCTGAAGGCCACCACATCCCCCGTCTCCAGCAACACCGGTCGCTCGTCGCCGTCGACCGTCAGCCAGGTGACGCCGCGCAACACGGCGTGGACCTTGAGTCTGCCGGGGGCCGGAAACCTCAGGGCCCAGGCTCCCCCGGCGGTGAGACCGCGAGCGAGTACGCAGCGGGCACCGGTGACCTTGAGGGTGCGGGTGAGCTGGTCAGGATTGGTCGATCCCAGATACGGCGGTGCACCCATGGAAGGACTCTGGCGCAACTTATCCGGACTGGCAAGCATTTACCGAAAACGGCGGCCAGCGCATTCTGGATAGGTCGCGGGACTGTGACCGGCAAGCGGCTCAGTACATAAGGAATCCCTTCGTTGTTCGTACATATATCCAGCCCACGCGTATTCGAGGATCTGCTGACCGGCGGTCCCCGGATTCTCCTTTCTCCGTGGCGCCCATATCGCCAGAACAGGGAGTGGCTCCGGCCGTCGAGCACCCAGAGGGAAGGCCGCTTCACGCGACGTTGAGACGAAGTGGCACAGAGCCGCCTCCGGTATGGGCGTCGGTTCGCTGCGGACTCCGACTGCCAGGAGGTGCCGTTCAGGAGATCTGGTGTCACCCGTGGGCAGGCCGTCGGGACGCGGGGCGTTGGGGTCGCCGTCCGGTGAGCCTGAGTCCGCGGGGACCGTCCGGAGTTGATCGACGCCGACCACTCTGTGAGGAAGAAGCCGTGCCCAGAGGTATCGATCTTCATATTCCGTTCCCGCGTCGGATCAGTCGTGATGTCGACCGCGCGAGGGATCAGCACCTTCACTGGCCGCGGTCGCATGGCCTCCTGGAGGGCGAGGAGGTCGTCAGAAGGCATGCGGGAGCCCGCTACGCGGAGTTGGCGGCACGTTTCTATCCCGACGCGGTCGGCGAGGAACTCGATCTCGGCGTCGACCTGATGAGCTGGTTCTTCCTGTTCGACGACACCTTTGACGGGCCGGATGGTGAGGACCCCGCCAGGGCTGGGCTCCTCGTTGAAAGCGTCACCCAGGTCCTGCGGCGCCCGGCGACACCCGCCGATCCCCCCGCGGTCCGGGCGTTCTCCGATCTATGGCGGCGGAGCTGTGACGGTATGTCCCCTCAGTGGCGTCAGCGCGCCGCGGAGCATTGGCGCACCTATCTCTCCGGCTACGTCCTGGAGGCGAATCACCGGCAGCTCGGCCTCATGCCCACGGTCGAGGAGCATCTACTGCTGCGCCGGGAGACCATCGGCGTCTATCCGACCGTGGACCTGGCCGAGCGGATCGGCGGTTTCGAGGTGCCTGAGCATGTCTACGCCGACGGCCGTCTGACGGCGATGCGGCATATCGCGGCAGAAGTGGACACCATCCACAACGATCTCTGCTCGGTGGAGAAGGAGGAGGCCCGCGGGGAGATCCACAATCTGCTGCTGATCTTGGAGCGGCAAGGGTGCACTCGCGCCGAGGCCGTCGAGGAGATGCGCCGGATGATCCGCTCCCGCACGGAACGATTCCTGGTTCTGGAAACCGGACTGACCGGCCTGTGCGACAGCTTCCGCCTCACGGAGGCGCGGCGCGTGTCGGTCCACCGCTTCGCCGACGCTCTGCGAGCCGTCATGCGGGGCGACTACGACTGGGCCGAGCAGTCCGGCCGCTATGCGACCGAGAACACCCCCCGCGAGCAGGAGACCGCACCATGACAGCACCCACCGCACAGGAATCACCACGTCTGATTCCCGTGGCCCGGGGAAATCTCCCGGCCCTGGGGCACGCCTACCAACTCTGGCGCCACACCCTTCCATTCCTGGACTCCCTCCGTTCCTATGGAGGCGTCGTCCGTATCAACATCGGAACGCTGCCGGTGTATATGGTCACCGATCCCGAACTGACACGCAGAGTACTCACCTCCGAATCCCGCTACTTCGAGACCGGAGGCCGCATGGGTGACAATCTCGCGCTGATCTTCGGCAATGGAGTCGGCACGATCAACGGTGCGGGGCACCTGCGTCAACGGCGCATTCTTCAGCCGTTGTTCAACCGGTCGTACATCACGGCCCATTCCGATGTGTTGGCGGATGCCGTCCGGGGGCGTGTCTCCGGCTGGCGGGACGGTGCCCCCTTCGAAGCCGCCGCTGAAATGGACCGGATCATGGTGGCCGCGTTCCTGAAGACCCTGTTCGGGCCCACGCTCCCCGCGCCGAGGGAAGAGGAGTTCTACCGGCTGCTGCGGACCCTGATGAAAGGGGTCATGCGCAAGACGGTCGCACCGTCCTGGGCGAACCGGGTCATGGTCACCGCCAACCGGGAGTTCGACCGCGCCCTGGCCCGGCTTCGGGGGATCGTCGGCTCCCTCATCCGCGAGGGTCGAGAGAATCCGGGGACGGTGGGAGGGGTCTTCCAGGCCATGCTGGCGGCACGGGACCCCGACACAGGTGAGGGGATGACCGACGCTCAGATCGTGGACGAGGCCGTCACCATGCTGGGCACCACCGGCGAAGCGCCGGGAACCGCCCTCGCGTGGGCGCTGCACGAGATCAGCCGGAACCCGGGGATCCAGCGGCGGGTGCAGAGCGAGGTGGACGCGGCGTGTTGGGGCCGGTCGCCTGCCCACGCCGATCTGGCATCCCTGGAGTACACCCGCCGCGTCCTCACCGAGACCATGCGCCATCACGGGCCCGGTTATCTCTTCACCCGCTGGACCACCGCACCGGTCGACCTGGGCGGCTACCTGATTCCCGCGCACGCCAATGTCGCCTACAGCCAGTACATCGTCCACCACGACCCTGCCGTCTTCCCGGACCCGCAGCGCTTCGACCCGGATCGCTGGCTGCCGAACGCACTCGCCGTGCCCCGCTCGTCCTATCTCCCCTTCGGGCTCGGCAGCCGCCAGTGTCTCGGTGAGAACTTCTCCTGGACCGCGATGCTCCTCACCGTCGCCGAGATCGCCGGCCGCTGGGATCTCCACCCCCACCGCAACCGCCCGGTGAGACCCGTCGCCAGCACCACCGTCCGCCCCCACCACCTGACGCTCACCCCACGCGCGCGAACCGCCTGCCCCGCCGCCTGAGCCCGATCCGCAGCCCGGCGCCAGTCGACGACCGCCCGCGCACAGCCCGACCACTCCACGAGGACAGTATGGAAACGCCCGTCCCCCCGTGCCCCGTTGTCCCCGGGGCATGGCCGCTCCTGGGCCACGTGCCCCGGCTCGCACCCGATCCGTTGGCCTTCTTCCACCGGCTGAGCGATCACGGCCCCGTCGTGCGCATCCGGCTGGGGAACCGTCCCGCGTACGTGGTGACGCGGCCCGATCTGGTGCGCCGGCTCCACCTCGCCGACCAGAGGCTCTTCGACAAGGGCGGACCTCTCATCGAGAAGTCCCGACTCTTCCTCGGCAACGGCCTGGCCACCTGCCCGGCCGCCGACCACGCCCGCCAACGCCCCCTGATGCAACCCGCGTTCCACCCGGCCCAGCTCTCTCGATACACCGGAATCATGCAGGACTGCGTGGCGGAGGTCACCGGCTCCTGGCGGCCCGGGCGGGTCATCGACCTCAACGAGGAGATGCATCGGATCACCTCCAAGGTCACCTCCCGGACCCTGATCTCGGCCGTGGAGGCCAGACCCGCGGCGGCGCAGATCGCCCGAGCCCTCCCGGAGGTCCTGCGGGGCCTGTACTGGCGCATGGTGATCCCGAGCAGGCTCTTCCCCCGCATCCCGCTGCCGGTCAACCGTCGGTTCGACCGGCAGATGCGGCTCACCCGCCACGTCCTCGACCAGGTCGTCTCCCACTACCGCTCGACGACGACCGACTACGGGGACCTGCTCTCCATGGTGATCACCGCCTGCGAGAAGGAAGCCGACCCCCAGCAGGCCATCTACGACCAGGTCGTCACCATCCTCATGGGAGGGGTGGAAACCACCGCCGCCACCCTCGTATGGCTGCTGCGCCTACTCGATCGCCACCCCCACATCCGCCGGAGACTCCTGGCGGAGATCACCGCGGCACTCGGCGGACGCCCGCCTGATCACAGTGACCTCCCCGACCTGCCCTACACCCAGCAGGTCATCACCGAGACCGTGCGCCTGTACCCGGCCGGCTGGATCGTCAGCAGATCCACCACCGCCGACGTCCAGTGGAGCGAAGGGCACATCCCCGCCGGCGCCGATGTGTTCTACAGCCCCTACGCGCTCCACCGCGACCCGGAACTCTTCCCGGACCCGGAAGCCTTCGTCCCCGAGCGCTGGAGCCCCGAGCAGGTCACGCCCGCACAGCGCCAGGCGTTCTTCGGCTTCGGAGTCGGCCGCCGCAAATGCATCGGCGATGTCTTCGGCGTCATCGAGGCCACGGTCGCCGTGGCCGCCGTCCTCAGCCGCTGGCACCTTGAGCACGCGGGCCCGGTCACCGACCGCCCCCTGATCGGCACCCTCCTCATGGCCCCGCCGACCCGCATGCGCGTCCTGCCGACGGCCCATAGATGACGCGGGACCGCTCCGGCTCAGACGCGGTGAACCCGTCCGACGACGGGGCACTCAGCCGGACGCGTCGATTCCCGGTCGAGGGCACCGGTCGGGTTCAGGTCATACAGGAGCCTCCGCCGCCCGGGCACCTTCACCAGCCGGAGCCCGATCCATGGTGCGGTCGCGGCCCGGCGAGCTGTCTCTCAGGGGCGGCGGGCCAACAGGGTCTGGTTGCCCGCGTGCCCTCCCCGCGCAATGAGCGGCCCCGCGGGCGTTTCGCGACGACGACGGGGCGCGGACCGGTCTGGCAGGTCGCCGGACCGGGCGACTGCGCCGGTGAAGCCGCCCCGCTCGCTGTGGCCGCGCGGCTCGGTTCCCACACCTCGCGCCGCCCGGATCCGGCCCGTGGTCCGCCGTTCACCGCCGACGGTCACGGCGGGCCGCCGACGCCCGCCAGGAGGGCGGTTCGCCCGCCCAGAGCCTCGGAGAACCGGTCCACGACCCGTGCGAGGGACTCGGCCGTGTCCCGTGCCACGGTCACGACTCCGTCGTCGCCCACCGCGATGTCCTTGTCGAGTGTGAACCAGCCCTGGACGATGTGTCCGGCGCCCATGGAGCTGAGCACCGGGCGCAGGGCGTAGTCGATCGCCAGGACATGCGTCGTGGTCCCGCCGGTCGCCAGCGGCAGGACGGTCTTACCGGCCAGGGCGTGCTGCGGCAAGAGGTCCAGCAGGGCCTTCAGCACCCCGGAGTAGGCGGCCTTGTAGACGGGCGTGCCGATGACGACTCCCTCGGCGCGGTCGAAGAGCGCGGTCGCCGCGGCGATCGCCGGGTGGCTGAAGTCGGCGCCGAGCAGTGCCTCGGCGGGAAGGGTGCGGACATCCAGCGAGATCACCTCGTGCCCCTGGTCCGTGAGCCGCTCGTCCAGATGACGGAGCAGATGCGCGGTACGAGAGGTGGCGGAGGGACTTCCGGAGACGGACAGGACGGTGGCCATGGTGGGCCCTTCGGGAGTGTGGGGTGAGGTGGGATTCGCCGCGCGGCACGACGGTACGGGAGCTACGGGGGGGGGCCTCGCCGGAGCAGCGCGGTCCGCCCTGTGCGGGCGGGTGGGGCTGGGTCCGACAGGAGCCGGCTGGGCCCGGCCTGATCTGACGGGGTCCGACCACCCCGGGCGGACGGGGTTTCTGCCAGCGCGGAGCGCGGGGCCGTTGCGAAGCCGTCGTCGGTGGCGGCGCCAAGGAACCCCACTGGCATGGGAGATGGCCTTTCCTCAGATCCTCGGAGGCCGTGCCGCGGACAGCACCCGGGTACGGCGGAGCAGCCCTCGGCAGTCGGGTATGACGGTGCCTCAGGGCTTGGGAACAGGTAGCTGAACGGGTGGGACGACGCCGGGGCGGGACCTCGGGCGCGATCGGGCGGCGGCAGCGCGAGCGCGTCTGGCTGGACCGTCCGTACGCGGACCCACTGGTTGCTCAGCGCGTGCGTACGAGGGTGCCGCGAGGACGGGAACCGGCCCGCAACGGGGTTACCGGGGAGGAGGAGCCGGGCGGATGGCTCGCTGCCGCCTCAGCCACAACACGCCGCGGACCACACCCGGCCGAAGTCGATGTGATCACGGGTGACCAGACGCTGATCGGCAGTCATACGACCAATTGAGCAGTACATCGCGCTTCTCGTCAACCACGGTCCGGATGCTGCGACGGCGTTTCACCGCGTCCGTGCGTGGTGGACACACGGGCCTCTGATCGCGGTACGCGTGTGCGTACGGGCCCCAGGCGCCGGCTGTGCGTGCCGAGAATGACCGCCGCCCGTACCGGCGCGGTTCCGCGCTGTCCGGGCGGCGTAGCCGTCGGCTCATGGCCGGGCGGCGGCGCGGCGTTGGGCCGGCGGCAGGAGCAGTACCTCCAGTGCGGCGGCGCAGGCCAGCGCCTGGCCCGCGAACCAGGACAGCCGGTCGTCCGTGAGCACGGCCGGGGTCGCGCGTAGCGCGAGGGCGAAGCGGGCCCGTTCGGTGTGGTCGAACACCGGGACCGCCACGGTGCGGACACCGTGTGCCGACTCGCCGTCGTTGACGGCATGGCCCCGCTCGCGCACCTGGTCGAGTTCGGCGCGCAGGGCGTGCGGGTCGACGATGGTGCGGTCCGTGAAGGCGGCCAGCCCGGGCAGGGCTCCGACCGGGTCAGGATCGTCGCCGGGCCAGGCGAGCAGGATCTTGCCGAGCGCGGTGGAATGCAGCGGCCGACGCAGTCCGATGCCGGTGTCGTGGCGTACCGAACCGCCGACGAGGATCAGCGCGTGGACGCCGTCCCGGAGGGCGAGGTCGGCGGTGGCCCCGGTGCGTGCCGCGAGGTCGGCGAGTTCCGGGACGGCGAGGTGCAGTCCCCGCTGGTGGTAGGAGAGTTGGCCGAGTTCGGTGACGGCGGGGCCCAGCCGGTAGCGGGCGGTATGGGCGTCCTGTTCGAGGAATCCGGCCGCCACCAGGGTCCTGGCCAGCCGGTGGGCCGTCGAGACCGACAGTGATGTGCGGCGCGCGATGTCCGAGGCGCTCAGCGGGGTTCCGTTGTCACGGAAGCAGTTCAGGACTCCGAGTGCCCGGCTCACGGCCTGCGATCCGGTGGGGGCGGCCGGGGCTGTCGCGGCCGTACGCCCAGGGTCGACAACGGGGTCCACCGGTGGCGCGGCGGCCCGTGAGCGCCGGGCGGGAGGTGGCACGGTCGGGGTGTCGTCGGGTGAGGTTCCCATGATGTGGCAGCCTTCCCTGACTCGGCGGCCGGGTCAACTCACCGTGTCCTGCTGGCCGTAGGGGCATCAAGGGCTCGGACCGTGTGTGCGGGAGATGAACAGATAGCCGGATGTCCCACGATGTGGGAAGCAACTTGTCCGTGGGGCAAGGGCCGTGCGAGAGTCGCCGCACCGATCCCGTCGCTTGTCGAGAGGAGCACCGCCGTGACCGTCCGCCGGACCTTCACCGCCCTGGTGCCCTTGGTGACGCCTGCGCTCAGCAGCCGTCGCCACATCGACCTGGTCCG
The DNA here is from genome assembly GCF_023701525.1 of Streptomyces albipurpureus. GTDB lineage: Bacteria > Actinomycetota > Actinomycetes > Streptomycetales > Streptomycetaceae > Streptomyces > Streptomyces albipurpureus. The sequence goes on along the minus strand of NZ_JAMQAW010000083.1, from coordinate 38,191 downwards.
GGTCGCCAGCTCCGGCTGTCGCTGACCGCGGACCCCGGCCCAGCGCCGAAACCGCCCCCGCTCCCCCGTCCCACCGTGTGACGTTCCCCGAGCCGAAGCACGCGCCGAAACGGGCGGCACCCCGCTGACACCTGCCGTTCCGGCGCGCCGCACCACGACGTATCCACGCATCCCCGGTACCCCACCGATCACCGCACCTCCGTACCCCCGGACGTCCGTCCGTCGATCCGTACGGCGGTCACCACCGTCTCCCTGGCCGAGAAGGGCCCATGACGCACTCCACACTGCCCGCCACCCTGTGGTTCACCCGCTGCCCCGTGCCCACCGCTACCGGGATCGCCGCCGATCTCGGCTGGCTGGCCGACGAGTTCGGCCCCGACGGAATCACCGTCGCCTCCCTCCAGAACGCACCCGCCACCACCGCCCGCGACCACCACTACACCCACGCACTGGACGGCCTGTTCCGCGAAGGCGGCAATGTCCCCGCCCTGTGGACCCGGTCGCGCGGTGAACCCACCCGTCTCATCGGCCTCACCTGGATCGAGGAACGCCAGGTCGTGCTCGTCGCGGCCGACTCCGCCATCGAGGGGGCCGGGGACCTGAAGGGCAGACGGCTCGCCGTCCCCCGGCATCCGCTGCCGATCGACTTCTGGCGGGCGATGGCCCTGCGCGGCTTCGAGGGCGCGCTGTCCAGCGCCGGGCTGACCCTCGCCGACACCGTTCCCGTCGACGTGCCGGCCGAGGCCCACGCGGACCAGTGGTCGGCCGAACTGGACGCCCTGCGAGCCGGGTTGGTCGACGCGGTGTACGCCAAGGGGGCCACCGCCGTCGAGGCCGCCGCCCGCTCCGGCGCGCGGATCGCCGTCGAGCTCGACGACCACCCCGACCGACGCACCCGTGTCAACAACGGCACCCCCCGTCCGATCACCGTCCGCGAGAGCCTGCTGGAGGACCACCCCGAGCTGGTCGCCCGTTTCCTCGCGGTCCTCGTGCGGGCGGCGGACTGGGCCGCCGGCCACCCCGACGACCTCGCCCGGGTGCTGAGCCGGGAGACCGGCGCGGGTGCCACGGGCGTGGCCGGCGCCTATCGAGCGCGCGGCCACCGCGATCTGCGGATCGACCTGTCCGGCGAACGCCTCGACCTGCTCGCCCGGCAGGAACACGCCCTGCGCGCCCACGGGTTCCTCGCCGAACCCGTCGACGTACGGGAGTGGGTCGCCCCCGAACCCCTCCGGCGGGCGGCCGACCTCACCCCCAGCCCCTCAACCACTGACATCACCGACATCACCGAGGACCGCAAGTGAATCCCCTGACCCGCCGAGCCGCGCGCTCCGCCGCCGCCCTCGCCGCCGCCACCGCCGTTCTCCTCCCCCTCACCGCGTGCGGCTCCGCCGCGGGGGACACCGCGGCGGGCGAGGACACCGTCGTCGTCCGCATCCCCGATCCGAAGAACGCCGGTGTCCTCGCCCTCGGTAAGAAGGACGGCAGCCTCGGCAAGGCACTCGCCAAGGCCGGGGCCCGCGTCGAATGGACCGGCAGCACCGGGCCGTTCGCCCCCGCCGCCCAGGCACTCAACGCCGACCAACTGGACATCGCCACCGGGTCCATCACCTCCGGCGTCACCGCCCTCACCCAGAAACCCGGGTTCAAGCTCTTCGGCGCCACCACCCCGGACGGTGCCGGGGAGGGCATCCTCGTCCGCAAGGACTCCGGGATCGGCAGCGTCAAGGACCTCGCCGGACGCAAGGTCGCCGTCAACCGGGGCGGCACCGGCGAGTACCTCCTCCTCAAGGCGCTCGCCCGGCACGGCGTCCCCGCCGACAAGGTGGAGCGCGTCTACTTGCGTCCCGACCAGACCGCCTCCGTCTACAAGACCGGTCAGGTGGACGCCTGGGCCTCCTGGGCGGCCTACTCCGTCGCGGAACTGGGCAGCGGCGACTCCCGCTTCGTCGCCGACGGAGCCGCCGTCGGCTCCGACAACTACAGCTTCCACGCCGTGCGCACCGGCTTCGCCGAGAAGCACCCCAAGGTGGTGAAAGCCCTCTACGACTACCTCCGCACCGGCAGCGCGGCCCAGAAGGCCGCCCCTGAGAAGTACGTCAACGTCTTCACCGACCGCGGCCCGACCGCGGTCACCGGCGCTGCCCGGGAGCTCCAGCTCCGCATCCTGCGCGAGGGCGGGACCGTCGAGCCGATCGCGGCCGATGACATCACGCGCTTCGAGTCCGTGGCGCGCTTCTACCTCGACCAGAAGGTGCTCAGCAAGCCGGTCGACATCAAGCCGCACATCCTTGACGCCGAGGCCCTGGGATGAGCACCGCGACCCGGCCGGCCGGGAAGCTCGTCACCCCGCGGCCCGATCTGCCCGCGGACAGGCCAAGGCCCGTCTCCCTCACCGTACGGGCACTGGGCCCGCTGCTGCTGATCGGCACCTGGTGGACCGCGTCCGCCACCGGGCTGCTCACCCCCGACATCCTCGCCGGACCCCCCGACGTCGTCCGCGCGGTGGGCGAACTGTGGGGCAGCGGCGAACTGCCCGACGCCCTCGCCGCCTCACTCACCCGCTCCGGCACCGGGCTGGTGCTGGGACTGGTCGCGGGCGTCGTGCTCGGAGTCGTCACCGGCTTCAGCAGATCAGGCGACGAACTCCTCGACTCCTCCCTCCAGGCGATGCGCACGATCCCCTTCCTCGCCCTGGTCCCCCTGTTCATGGTGTGGTTCGGGATCACCGAGACGGCGAAGATCCTGTTGATCGCGTTCGCGACGACGTTTCCCATGTACGTCAGCACCGCCGGCGGGGTGCGGGGAACCGACCGCAAACTCCTGGAGGCGATGCGGTCCTTCGGGATGGGCAGGCTCGCCCTCGTCCGCGAGGTCGTGCTGCCCGGCGCGCTGCCGTCGCTGCTCTCCGGGCTGCGTCTGTCCATGACCCTGAGCGTGATCGCGCTGGTCGCCGCCGAGGAGATCAACGCCACCGCGGGCATCGGCTATCTGATGTCCCAGGCCCAGGCCTACGCCCGGACCGATGTCCTCGCGGTGTGCATCCTCGTGTACGCCCTGCTCGGACTCACCGCCGACGGCCTCGTCCGGCTCCTGGAGCGGTTCCTGATGCCCTGGCGCGGGCTGGGGTCGGTCCGATGACCGACACCGCCGTCCGGGTCCGTGGACTGCGCCGGGTGTTCGGCGAGCGGGCCGTCCTCGACGGGCTCGATCTGACCATCGCCCGGGGGGAGTTCGTCGCCCTGCTCGGTGCCAGCGGCAGCGGCAAGACGACTCTCCTGCGTATCCTCGGCGCCCTCGACCGCTCCGACGGCGGCGAGGTGCTGGTACCCGAGGTCCGCACCATCGTCTTCCAGGAGCCCCGGCTCGTCCCTTCCAAGAAGGTACTCGCCAACACCGTCGTCGCCATGCCGCGCGGCGCCGCCACCCGGGAGACCGGGCTACGGGCACTGCGCGAGGTCGGACTCGACTCACACGCCGACGCCTGGCCCGGCACCCTCTCCGGCGGCGAGGCACAGCGGGTCGCCCTCGCCCGCGCCCTGGTGCGCCGTCCCGAACTCCTGCTGCTGGACGAACCGTTCGCCGCGCTCGACGCGCTGACCCGGCTGCGGATGCAGGACCTCGTGGGCGAACTGTGCCGCCGTCACCGGCCCGCCGTGCTGCTGGTCACCCATGACGTCGACGAGGCCGTCCGGCTCGCGGACCGGGTGGCGGTGCTGCGCGACGGACGTCTCGTCACCGACGCACCGGTCGGCATCGGCCATCCCCGCGACCCGGCGCACCCCGCCTTCGCGGCACTGCGCCGCCGTCTCCTCGGCGACCTCGGTGTGCACCAGGACACCCAGGACCCGGCGTCCCCCGAACCCGAATCACCCGCAACCGCACCCGCACCCACACCCGCACCCACTGGAGCGACCCTGTCATGACCGTCACCATCGGCGTCCACGCCAACAACCCGACCCTGACCTATCTCTCCCGGCTCGACCACGCGCAGCGGGCCCTCGCGCCCCTCGGTGAGAGTGTCGCCTTCCACCACTACACCAACGGAGTCACCACCGGCGCCCTGCTGGGCGAGGGGGTGTTCGACTTCGGCGGCACCGGCTCCACCCCGCCGATCAGCGCACAGGCCGACGGCCACGACATCGTCTACACCGCCGTCTCGGCGCCCCGACCCGACCACGGCGCCCTGCTGGTCGCAGCGGACGGACCGGTCCACGACATCACGGGACTCAAGGGCGGCACCGTCCATCTCGGCATCGGGTCCTGGCAGACCCATCTGCTCGCCAAGGCACTCCACTCGGCCGGACTCTCCTACGGCACCGACATCACCCCCGCCGCCGCCGGACCGGACAGCGCCCGGCTCCTCGCGGACGGCACGGTCACCGGCTGGATCACCCAGGGCGCCGACCTCGCCGCCGCCCTGCGGACCGGTGACGCCCGCGTCCTGCTGCGCTCCGGCGACGTCATCGCGGACCGCTCCGTCTTCTTCGCCCGCCGCGACTTCGCCGAGCGACGCCCCGAGATCGTCGCCGCCCTGGTCACCGCCCTCCAGCAGGCCGACGACTGGGCCGCCGCGCACCCCCGCGAAGCAGCCAGGATCGCCGCCGGCGACCTCGGGGGCGCCACCGACGACTGGGAGAGTGCCCTCGCCGCCCTGCCCTGGCGCGTCGAACCGGTCACCGAGGCGTTCCTGGCGGAGCAGCAGGAGGCCGCCGACATCCTGCACCGGGCGGGATTCCTGTCCCGCCCGGTCACCACCGCACACGCCGTCGCGCGTACGGCGGGCTGATCGATGACCTCCGATTTCCTCTGGTACATCATCCCCCGCGAAGGCGCCTATCCCTGGGAACCCGAGGGCCGCCGACCCGTGGACCTGGGCTATCTCCAGCAACTCGCGGGGACCGTGGACAGACTCGGGTACAGCGGCGCGCTGCTGGCCACCGACCTTCACGACGTATGGCCGCTGGGCAGCGCCCTCGCCGCGGCGACCGGGCCCGGGTTCAAACCGCTGCTGGCCGTCCACCCCGGACTGATCGCACCGACCCTGCTCGCCAAGATGGCGCTGACGTTCGACACCCTGTTCGGCGGGCGGCTGCGGTTCAATGTCGTCAACGGCTCCACCGCGTCCCTGCGCGAGTACGGGCTGCACGTCGAGCATGACGAACGGTACGCACTGAGCGCCGAGTACTGGTCGATCGTGAAACGGCTGACCGCGGGCGAGGTGTTCGACCACAAGGGCCGCTACTACGACCTGCGGGACGCGGGCGCGGGACTGCGTGAACTCGCCCCCGTCCAGGAACCGCACATCCCCCTGTGGTTCGGCGGCTCCTCCCCCGCCGGGATCGAGATGGCCGCCGAACACGTGGACGTGTACCTCACCTGGGCCGAGCCGCCGCACCTGCTGAAGGAGAAACTCGACCGGGTACGCGAACGGGCCGCCGCGTACGGACGGGTCCTGCGGATCGGGCTGCGGGTCCATCTGATCGTCCGGGACACCGAGGACGCGGCCTGGGCCGCGGCCGACCGTCTGCTGGAGGTCACCAGCGACGCGACCTACGCCCGGCAACTCGGGGTGAAGGCCACCGAGGACGGCGTCGGCTGGCAACGCCAGTTCCGGCACGGCGGCCGGATCCCCGCACGCGCCCGCGACCTGGAGGAGCACCGCAGCATCTGGCCGGGCATGAGCCTGTTCCGGCCTGGCCCCGGCACGGCGGTCGTGGGCTCCACCGCTCAGGTCGTGGAGCGACTCGCGGAGTACGAGTCCCTCGGCGTCGACACGTTCATCCTGTCGGGCAACCCCCTGCTGGAGGAGGCCTACCGGGTGGCGGAGACGGTTCTGCCGGCACTGGGCTCCCAGCGGCAGGAGCAGGGAGCCGGCCGGTCCCGGTAGGGAGCCGGGGCGGACACCTCGTGCGGCCGTCCCCGCCCCACCGCGCGTGGCGGTGGGGCGGGGACGCTTGCGGTGCCGCGACCGTCCGACGGGACGCCGATGTCCCTCGCCCGTCAGAGGGACACGACCGCCTTGTTCCGCATCAGGAAGTCGCCGATGTAGTCCTCGTGCGGGAGGTTGCCGTCGCTGTGCACGGTCTCCACATTGACGTGCACATTCCCCACGCTCGGAGCCCGCAGCAGCGCGCCGACGAGGTCCGCGTCCTCGGTGATCGCGTTGACCACCAGGGAGTCGTGCAGCGGACCGACCCCGTCCGCCGCCGTCCAGGGCGCGACGAAGACACAGGGGAACGGCAGCTCGGTGCCGAGGAGCCGGTCCCGGGGATCCTCGACGGTGAAGACCGCGGGACCGAGCACCACCCCGCCGTCCGGATGCGCTGTCGCCACCTCCTTGAGCGGTATCTCCGCGATCGCGTGGGACGCGCTCCGCTCCAGATGACCGAGCAGTTCGTCCGCCGACTCCCGGGTCACCCGGGGCCCGAGGTGCTGCCGGGTGGTCTGCCGTTCGCCGGCCCTGCCGCGGAGCACGTCGGCGAGGTCGCGGGCGAACCGCCGGTGGTCGCCCTCGACGAGTACGGCCGTGGTGTTCACACAGGCCGCGCCCGACAGCGCCGCGACCGAGTTCGCGACGGCGTCGAGGGTGGCGGGGGTGAGGTGGCCCCGGGTCACCAGTGTCTTGGACCGGCCCGGGCCGCCGACCTTGACCGTCGCGGTGGAGCCGTAGCGGGCCGCGACATCGGCCCCGCCGTAAGCGAACCCGAGGTCGGCGCGGCGCAGCAGGGTCGGCACTCCGGCGTGCGTCGTCGGTAGGTACACGGCGCTGGTGTCGGGGAAGCCGGCCGCCCGCAGCGCCAGGATCACCCGGCGGGCGGTGAACGGTTCGCGGCGGGAGGGCCGCACCGCGACGCGGTACCCGAGGGCGAGCGCCTGCAGCCAACCGTTCTGGATGGTGGGCGCGTTGCCCGAGAGCACGGCCGCGAGGGTTTCGCCGCGCCGTGTCCACACTCCGCTCCCGGCTCCGTCGGCGGCCTCCCGCCAGGAGCGGGCCGAGCCGTTCGGCCGGGCCCGGTCGACCCGCGCCGGGGCCTCGGCGATGGCCACCGCGACGGCCCGGCTCAGCTCCTCGGTGAGCCGCGCGTTGTGCCCGGAGGCCCGGTTGACGTACGCGAGGTGCTCGTCGAACGAGAGCCCGCCCAGGACGTCGTCCAGGAAGCGCCGCGACGCCTGGGCGAGGCGCTCCGCGCGCTCCTCGGCGGGCAGCGGTTCGGCCCGCCCCTGGGCCTGGACGCTCTGCGAGACGAGCAGGTCGGGCGCGAGCGAGAGGGAGGCGAGCGGGCGCCCGTCGACTCCGTACAGGACCTCGCGGGCACGGGTGGTGAGCTCGCCGCGGTGGGTCAGCAGCGGGAGCGCGAGGCGATCGTCCTCCTCGGCCGCGCCGGACGCGGTCGGCGTCATCAGTACACCCCCTCGATGACCGGCTCCCCGTCGAACGCGGCGAGCGGCCGGGGCGAGCCGAGGGAGTCACCGATCGCCCCTTGGGGAGCGGGCACGCGGATCACCGAGTCCCGCTCGACGTTGTTGGGGATGAACACCCCGCTGCTGAGGTGGGTCATGCGTACCTGCCCCCGTTCGCCGTACGCCACGGGCCGGCGGGTCTCGGGGTCGACGACGGCGAAGACGACGAAGGGCGGGTAGCCGTCGTAGACGGTGGCCGAGGGGTCGGTGCCTGGGCGCACCCGGGCGGTGGTCAGGACCATGGTGCTGCCGTAGATGTTCTGGATGACGGTGCCGGGGAAGGTCTCCGCGATGATGTCGCGCGTGTCGTCGTCGAGATGCGCCCCGGCGAAGGCCAGGTAGGTGAGGCTGCGCCGGAGCCGTTCGGTCAGCTCGTCGTTCAGCAGCAGTTCGGCGAAGATCGGCGGGGTGATGGTGATGGCGGCGATGTTCTGGGTGCGGATGATGTGACCGAGTTGGTCGGTCAGGTGGGTGAGGTAGGCGTCGGGACTGCCGCCCGACAGGATCAGCTTCTTCACCCAGCGCGGATCGAGGTCGACGGTGTGGAGGACGGAGCCCAGGGCGTTGGCTTGGAGGCGGGTGGTGTGCCCGAAGGCGTGCGGCCCCGAGGGCATCGCCACCAGCCACGGTTGACCGGCGGGGAATCCGGCCGCCCGCAGTTCGGCCGTCTTCCAGCGAAGGGCCCGCTTGATCCAGCGATCGGTGTAGAGGAGGCGTTTGGGGGCCCCGGTCGTCCCGCCGGTCTCGAACACCGACGGGGGCGGTTCATGGGCCAGCCCCCTCGGTACGAGGTCCTCGACCGGCCTGTCCCGCAGGTGCTCGGCGATGTCGGGGAACCTGGCGAGATCGTCGTAGGAACGGATGTCGGCGAGGGGGTCGAAGTCCAGCTTGCCCGCGAGCTCCAGCCAGAGCCGGGACCCGGTGTCTTCCGAGAAGTGCCAGCGCAGGGCGGCCCGCAGATACTCTTCCGGGTCGACGGTCGCGGCATCGTCGAGTTCTTCGAGTTCGAGGAGTGAACGTGTCATGGGTGCTCCACATCGGGGCTTGCGTCGGATCACACGGACCAGTGGCTCAGCACGCGCGCCGTCTGCTCGGGGTTGAGGCGGGGGTCCAGCAGCGTCCGGTAGCGGGCCGGGTCCTGTGGCTCGTGGGAGTTCTCGGTGCACTCGTACACGTCCTCGGGCGTCGCCTCCAGATGGAGTCCCGCGGGGCGCCGGCCGTTGGCGACGACGATCTCCTGGAACCGCGTCAACTCGGCGATGATGTGCTCGACATGGCGGGTCTTGAAGCCGTGAGCGCCCTGGACGGTGTTGCCGTGCATCGGGTCGCTGATCCAGTGCACATGCTCGACCCGCCGGTGCACACCGCGCACGATGGGCCCCAGTCGGTCCGTCTTCTGGTGGCCCAGCCGGGCGATGAAGGTGAGCTTGCCTGGTTCGTCGCGCGGGTTGAGGACGGCCGCCAGCTCCGCCGCCTCGTCCGGCGCGGTGTCCGGCCCGATCTTCACACTGACCGGGTTGGAGAGGGTGGCCGCGACGGCGATGTGCGCCCCGTCGAGCTGCCGGGTGCGCGCTCCGATCCACGGCCAGTGGGCGGTCGCGAGGTGGTGGCCGTCGCCTTCGCTCCGGCGCAGATACCGGAGTTCGTAGTCCAGCAGGAGCATCTCATGACTGGTCCAGATCGGATCGAGGTGCGCGGTGGCCCGGTGGTAGTCGGCTATCGCGGCGTAGGACGTCTGCGCGGCGGCGTGCGCCAGCGCGACTCGGTGCGGTGACGGCCGGCGCGCCTGCGGAGTCGGATGGTGCGAGTTGACGATGGGACCGCGGAAGCTGGGCAGCGTCATCCCGTCCACGGTCTCGTGGTCCTGCGAGCGCGGCTTGGCGTACTGGCCCGCGAGCCGCCCGACGCCGACGACGTGCCGGCCGGTACGGGTGCGCAGATGCGACCGGAAGTGTGTCAGGAAGGCGATCATGTTGCGGGTGTTGGCGTTCACATCGGTCTCGATGTTCTCGACGCAGTCGCCGAGTTGCAGGATCAGCCCGCCACCGGCGTCGAGGTTTGCCAGTTCGCGCTTCAGCTCGGCCACCGACGCACGGCTCACGAGGTCCTCCGGCGGGAGCGCGGCCAGGGTTTCGCGCAGCGCCTCGCGGTCGGGCCAGTCGGGCTGCTGGCGGGCGGGGAGTCCGCTGAAGCGGTCCCGGTCCGTCTCCCCCAGCGCGTTGGAGTCAACTCCGGTGTGTGCGGTGTGTCCGGTCATGGTGGCTATCCTTCGGAAACGGCGCGGTGGCCTTCGGCGGGCCGGGAGACATTGCGCGATGTGGTCCAGACGCATCCCTTGCCGCTCTGGTCCTCGGTCAGCTCGTGGGTGGCGCTGAGACCCTTGTTGGTGATCATTCCGGTGGTGGCGGGGACGCAGTACTCGCAGGGGGATCCCAGGGTGATGGTGACTCCGCGCTTCCGGGCGAGTTCGCGGTAGTCCCAGATGGCGCAGTGCCGTATCCGCAGGACCGAGCGATCGGCGCCGTGCTCGACCCACTCGGTGTCGGAGTCGTAGAGGTCGGCCTGGGCGTTGAGCCGCTCCAGGGGGACGGCGGCGTCGTGCTTGGGGCCCGGGTCGACGGCCGCGTAGATCGTGCTGTTCGACTCGGCCCAGGCGGCGAGGTCGTCGAGGCCGAAGTGCGCCACGACGAACTCCTCCATCAGGGCCTGCCCGCGGAAGAACGCCGCCTTCCAGTCGTTCTCCTCCTCGCCTTCGGGCAGCGACTCGAAGATGGCCTGCTTGACGAGGAGGAGTTCCTGCATGTGCACGCCGGCTCGGGCCTCGACCAGGAACCGGGTCAGCCCCGCCTCGGCTTCGAAGAGACGGCGTCTCCACAGGGCGGTGCGGCGCGTGGTGTCGGACGGGCTGAAGGTGGGGGTGCCGGAGTCCGGCGCCCGCTGCTGTTCGGTCATGCGTGATTGCCTCTCCTGCTCCGTGAGACCTGCTCTGCAGAGGGCTGTTCCGCACGGGGTGGGTGGGTCAGCGCGCGGCGACGGATGCGGCGCACCCCTGAGCGGAGACGCGGCCCTCTGGTCAAAACGTGGGGCGGGATCACCTCAGGCGGTCCGGTGGGCCGGCCGGTTCACCGGGTAGGGCTGCGCTCCCCCGTGGGCGCCGCGTGCGTCGTCGCCACGGAAGCGGGGGATGACGCGTTCGCAGAGCGCCTCGAAGTCATTGCCGAGGATCGTCTGGAATCCGTCGACTCCACCGTCGTCGTACCAGCGGCGCAGTTCGTCCCCGATCTGCTCGGGGGTGCCGATGAAGCTGGCGTGCTCGCTGAGGGCGAGCACCTCCGCGGCGAACTCCGCAGCGGTCTGCCCGGGGGTACGGGCGAGGTCCCACAGCGGCAGATAGCGCGAGCCGAAGGCCGCGAACACCGCGTCCGGATCCTCCGGGAGCGCATCGGCCGGGAGCCGGCCGCCCGGGCTCGCGCCGTCCAGGCGCAGCCCGGGGTAACGCGTCCGCAGTTCGTCCAGCGCCCGCTGTGCGCCGAGGGCCTGGATGTTGTGGTAGCGCGAGCGGGACAGCCGTTCGGCCTCCTCGCGGGAGCCGACGACCTGGATGTAGCTGCCCGGC
>NZ_JAMQAW010000083.1:0-27066 GCF_023701525.1 Streptomyces albipurpureus | reverse complement strand
CGCCGCAACTCCCGCGCCGCGCCCAGGGTGGCCGTCCCGGCGAAGACGCCGTCGGCGGTACGGGCCGCCAGGCGCAGCCCGGCCAGGGACGACGTGGCCTGCAAGGTGAACGGGAAGGCGGCCGAGTAGGGCGCCATGTCGATGGGCCCGGACTGGTCGTAGAACTCGCCGTGGTGATCGACGTCGGTGATCAGGTCCTCGCGGACGAAGCGGTCCGTCGCCGGGTCCGGGGCGTTCGCCGCGGGCGGCCAACTCGCCCACAGGGCCCTGGCGACCTCGATGAACTCCTCGGTCTGGGCGTGCCGCCGGTCGCGCGGCACCTCGCGCCGGACGCCGATCGCCGTACCCGAGCGGAAGGAGGACACCACATTGACCCAGGCCCGCCCGGCCGATATCCGGTCCAGGCTGGCCAGCGAGCGGGCGAACGACGACGGATGGGTGTGGAGCGTCGACACGGTCGGCATGACGGCGATCCGCGAGGTGGCGCCGGCGACGATGGCGGCGACCTGGAACGGTTCGAAGACGGTCAGCGGCGGCCCGGCCCGCAGTCCGGCGCGGTTCACACCGGAGAAGTCGGCCTGGAACAGGGCGTCGAATCCGGCGGCCTCGGCCTGCTGGGCCGCCCGTACGAAGGTGTCCACCGCGAACGGGGTGTCGGCGCGGCCCGCCGCCGTCCGCCAGTCCCGGCTCGTCGGCAGGTACTGCGCGTTGAGCAGCGAGACCGGTGTGCCGCCGGTCCGCCGGTCCGCGCCGGCCACCACGGTGTCGGTGGGTGACGAGGTGGTCATCGTTTCCTCTCGGTGGTCTGGCCGCGCCGCTCGCGGCGAGGGTGCGCGCCGGCGGCGTGGGGCGTTCCGGGGTGCGCGCACCCGCTGTCGCCGGGGGGTGCGGCGGGTGGGGGCGTCACTTCTTCTCGACGCGGTGGAGGATCGGCTCCCACGAGTTGACGGGGAAGGTCAGCTCCCGCACCGAGGCGCGCGTCAGCAGAACCTGTGCGGAGTCGAACAGCGGGATCCCGTGGCCCTGTTGGAGGATCGTCGTCACCGCGGATTGCACAAGGGAGTTCCGCTTCACCGGATCGACGGTGGCCGCCTGCTCGGCGAGGAGCCGGTCGACCTCGGGCCGGGGGGCCTGGCCGTCCCACGGGGCCAGTTCCGTGTGGTAGAACGCGGCGATTCCGTCGGCGTCGCCACGGCTCGCGCCCTGGTAGACCGCGAGCTGCCACTTCCCGGACTTGCGCAGGTCGGCCTGGGCCGCGTCGGACACCGGCTTCAGGTCGAGCGCGACACCGATACCGGCGAGGCCGTCCTTCACGTACTCCCAGCCGGAGGCCGCGGCGCCGATGTCCGAGTTCGAGTAGGTCAGCGCCAGCCGCAGCTTCTTGCCGCCCTTGGCCCGGATGCCGTCGGCGCCCTTCACCCAGCCGGCCCGCTCCAGGATGGCACGGCTGCGCCCCGGGTCGTGGGCGAGCAGCCCGGTGCGGTCCCGGTAGTTGGGATGGGAGCGGGAGACCACGTCGGTGGCGGGTTCGACGCCCTCGCCGTAGAAGGTGTCGACGAACTCCTCGCGGTCGATGCCGTGCTGGATCGCCTGCCGTACCGAGGGGTCGGCCAGAACGGGGTCGGCGGTGTTGACGACGAAGGTGTTGACCACGCTGCGGTCGGCGGCGAGTACGGTCTTGACGCCGTCCTGCTTCCCGGCCTGGGAGAGCCCCTTCTCGGTCATCGAGTAGGCGAGGTCGTACTCGCCCGCTACGACACCCGCCGCGCGGACGCTCTCCTCGGGCACGATCTGGATCGTCACCCGGTCGAGCGCGGCGGCGCCCTCGCGCCCGAAGACGGCGGGGGCCCAGTCGTACCCCTCCCGCTTGGTGTACTCGACCCGCTCGTCCTGGACGGCCTCCTTGAGGACGAACGGTCCCGTGCCGATCGTCCCCCCGGCGCAGCGCTCCTTCGGGGACTTCGCGAGGGACGCGGGGGCGATGATGCCGAACTGGCCCTCGGTGTTGGCCTGGAGGAAGCCGGCGTTGGGCTGGGAGAACTCGACCCGTACCGTCCGTCCGTCGAGGGCCTTGGCGTGGTCGTAGCCGCGGAGATAGGCGCCGGGGGTCGGCGAGACTCCCTGCCCGGCATGCTTCCACAGGGTCTCGAAGTTGTCGGCGACGACCTGCGCGGTCAGCTTCTCGCCGTTGCTGAACGTCACTCCGTCGCGGAGGGTGAACTCGTACGCCCGTCCGCCGTCCAGGTTCTTCCAGGACTCGGCCAGATACGGCTCCAGCTTGCCGGTGTCCGGGTTGTGGCTCAGCAGGGTGTCCAGCACCTGTCTGCCGAAGAGCGCGAAGGGATTGGACTGGGCGTAGTCGAAGCAGGTCGGATACCAGCCGTAGGCGACCCGCAGATGGGTGGTGTCCGAGGTTTCGGCTCCGCTCGTGCAGCCGGTCAGCAGGAGCGCGGCAGCTCCGGAGGCAGCGAGCAAGCGCGTGAGGGGCGCGCGGGTCATGGTTGTTTCTTCCCATCTGAAGTGGAGAAAGGGGCGAGAGGGGCTAGGTGGACAAGAGGTGTCGGGAGTTGGAGGGCGGGGACCGCGTCAAGGAGCGCACGGGTGTGGGGGCTGGTGGGGGCTTCGAAGACGGACCGGGTGGCGGCTTGCTCCTCGACCCGGCCGCGGTGCATGACGATCACCTCGTCGGCGACGGCCCGCACCACACCGAGGTCGTGCGAGACCAGCAGATAGGCGACTTGGAGTCGTTCCTGTAGGTCGCCGAGGAGCTTCAGCAGGGCGAACTGGACGGCTTGGTCGAGCGCCGAGACCGGTTCGTCCAGCACGATCACGTCCGGGTCGAGGGCGAGCGCGCGGGCGATCGCCACCCGCTGCAACTGTCCGCCGGAGAGCTGGGACGGGCGGCGGGCGGCCAGCTCGGCCGGGAGTTCGACCTGTTCCAGCAGGTCCCGGACGCGCTCGGCACGGGATTTGGCCCCGCCGACGCGGTGCGCTTCCAGCGGCTCCGCGATGGCCCGCCCGACGGGGAACGACGGATTCAGGCTGCGGGCGGGGTTCTGGTACACGAGCTGCACCCGGCGGGCGAAGGCTGTACGGGCCCGGCGGCCGGGACGCGTCTCCTCGCCGTCCAGGAGTACGGTCCCGGCGTCCGGGCGGTCGAGTCCGGTGAGCAGGCGCAGCAGGGTGGATTTCCCGGCCCCCGACTCCCCGACGACGGCGACCGTCTGCCCCCGGTGCAGGGTGAGGCTGACATCCCGTACGGCGTCGATCCGCTCCTGGCCCTTGCCGCCCCCGAAGGACTTGGTCAGACCGTGCGAGGCGAGCACCACCCGCGGCGGGGACGCGGCCCGGAACACCGGGCGGGCGGGTAGGCGGCTCGGCAGGGAGGTGAGGAGTTGCCGTGTGTAGGGGTCCTTGGGGGCGTCGAGGATGTCCCGGGTCGGCCCGGACTCGACGACCCGGCCGGCCCGCATCACGACGAGATGGTCGGCGCGCTCCCCCGCGACGGCGATGTCGTGGGTGACCAGCAGGACGGACAGGCCGCGTGCGGCCCGTACCTCGTCGAAGAGGTCCAGCACCCGCCGCTGGACGGTGGTGTCCAGGTTGGAGGTCGGTTCGTCGGCGAGCAGCAGACGCGGCTCGCCGACGAGCGCGAGGGCGATGAGGATCCGCTGCCGCTGGCCGCCGGACAGCTCGTGCGGGTACTGCCCAAGGCGCAGCCCCGGCCGGTCCACACCGACGGATTCCAGCGCGGCGACGGTACGGGCCCGGCTCTCCTCCCTGCCGGTGAGGCCCAGGAAGTGCCGGTGCAGCTCCGCGAACTGGGCCCCGATCCGCATCAGCGGGTCCAGTGACCGGACCGGGTCCTGGGGGACGAGACCGACCGAACGTCCGCGCAGTGCGCGGGGATCGTCGATACGGCGCAGGCCGCCGGTCGTCCCGTCCTGGAACTCCAGCCGCTCGAAGCTGACGTCCGCGGTGCGCGGGGTGAGGCCCAGCAGCGCGTGCAGGGTGGTGGACTTGCCGGAGCCGGACTCGCCGACGATGGCGACCGCCCGGCCCGCCGGCACGGTGACGGACAGGCCGTCGACCGCGACCGTTGCGTCGCGTCCGCGCTGCCCGGGGTAGGCGACCTTGAGTCCTTCGAGCCGGAGCAGCGCGCCCCGGTCGGTCGCCGGGTCGATGGCGGCGGTCATACCAGCCCCGCTTCCGAAGCGCCGAGCGCGCGTCCCACCCGGTGCAGCGCGAGCACGACACCCGCGAGCACCGCCCCGGGCAGCGTGGTCAGCCACCAGGAGGTCGCGAAGTAGTCCCGTCCGGCGGCGATGAGGTTGCCCCACTCCGGGTCCGGCGGCTGGGTGCCGTATCCCAGGAAGCTGAGGGCGGATACGGACAGGACCATGGTGGCCAACTCCAGTGCGCCCAGCGCGGTGATCGGGCCCCGGGCATGGGGCAGGACGTGCCGCCCGAGGACGCGGTGGCGGGCCAGCCCGTAGCCGTTCGCCGCCTCGACGAAGGTCTGGGCGCTGACCCGCAGCACTTCGGCGCGGGTGACCCGGGCCAGGGTGGGCACCGAGGCGACGCCCACGGCGACGGCGAGGTTGAGCGGACCGGTGCCGAGGCCGGAGACGATCAGCAGCGAGATCAGCAGCGAGGGGAGGGCGAGGAGTACGTCGACGCCGCCCATCAGCACCCGGTCGGCGGTGCCGCCGAAGTAGCCGGCCGTCAGTCCGATGAGGACGCTGAGACCGAACGCGAACGCCAGCGCGAGCAGGGCGATCGACAGGCTCGCCTGGGTGCCGTGGATGACCCGGCTGAACAGGTCGCGGCCGAGTTCGTCGGTGCCGAAGAGGTGCTCGGCCGACGGCGGGCGCAGCCGCTCGGAGACGTCCTGGGCGTACGGGTCCCGGGGCGCGAGGACCCCCGGCAGCAGAGCGGCGGCTCCGACCAGGCCGAGTACGGTCAGGGAGAGTCCAGGCACGGAGGTCCGTGACCGGGAGCGGGTGGGTGGGACGGTGGTGGCGGTCATGCGCGCGCTCCCCTACCCCGGTGCCGCGTCCTCGGGTCGAGGACGGGATACAGCAGGTCGACGGCGAGGTTCACCGCGGCGAAGAGGACGGCCGCCAGCACGGCGATGGCCAGGATCACCGGCGCGTCCTGGGTCTCCACCGACGAGGCGAGCAGCCGTCCGAGTCCGGCCCGTGCGAACACCGTCTCGGTGATCACCGTGCCCACCAGCACTCCGCCGACGGTCAGTCCGGCCAGCGTCACAAAGGGCAGCAGCGCGTTACGTGCCACATGCGCGAGGTAGACGCGTGACCAGGGGAGCCCGCGGGCCCGCAGGAGTCCGACGAAGGCCGCCTGCTGGACGTCGTCCAGGCTCCGGACGAGTACGGCCGTCAGCGACGCCGACACCGGCAGGGCGAGCGCGACGGCGGGCAGCACCAGCCCGGACAGACCGGTCCCGCCCGCCGACGGCACCCAGCCGAGGGTGAACGAGAACAGTTGCAGCAGCAGCAGCCCGAGCCAGAACGCCGGGACCGCGGCGATCAGCGCGGGAACGTTCACCAGGACCCGGTGGAGGACGCTGTCGCGCCGCCAGGAGGTCACCAGCGCCAGGGCGACGGAGAGCGGAATGGCGATGGCGAGCGCACCGCCGGCCAGGGCGAGCGTGTTCGGGGCCACCGCCGCCAGGATCTCTGGCACCGGCCTGCCCGACTGGAAGGAGGTGCCCGGGTTCCCGCCGAGGAGTTGCAGAAGCGTCTCCACGTAGCGGACCAGCAGCGGCTGGTCGAGTCCGTACTGCGCACGTAATGCCTCGACCTGTGCGGCCGTGCCGCCCCCCGCACCCGCGGACCGGCGCTCCAGCATCAGCGCGACCGGGTCACTCGGCAGGGCGTAGAGAAGGAAGAACGACAGCGTGTACACCGAGAACACCACGGCGGCGAAGTAGCCGCAGCGGCGCAGCGCGTACACGGCGGTCGATCGGCTCGCGGCCGGCCGTTTCGTCGGGACGACCCGGTCCCGGACCGGGTGCGGGGTTCGCGTCATGCTGTCAGAACCTCGCCCACGCGTCGGTGAGGGCCGTGCGCAGCACCTGCTCGATGAAGGCGAACTCCGGGGCGCCGACGATGGCCGGCGGGGCCAGGAGGATCGCCGGGTCCCCCCGCTCGTCCAGGCGGGCGTGCAGTCCGGCTTCGCTCAGCGCCGGACCCAGGAGTTCGTCCAGGAGTCGGCGGCGCTCCTTGGCGGTGAAGGGTTCCCTGGTGTGCTGGTCCTTGACGAGGACGACGCCCCAGAAGTACCCGGCGCCGCGGACGTCGCCGACGATCGGCAGATCGCGGAGCTTGTCCAGGGTCGAGCGGAACAGGTCCTCGTTGGCGCGGACGTTCTCGTTGAGCTTCTCGCGTTCGAAGATCGCGATGTTCTCCAGGCCGACCGCCGCCGCGACCGGGTGGCCGCCGAAGGTGAGGCCGTGGACGAAGGTGTTCTCCTTCTTCGTGAACGGCTCGAACAGGCGGTCGCTGACGATCGTCGCGCCGGCCGGGATGTATCCGGAGGTGATGCCCTTGGCGCCGGTGATGATGTCGGGGGTGATCCCGTAGCGGTTGATGGCGAAGAAGTCGCCGACGCGTCCGAAGGCGGTGATGACCTCGTCGGCGACGAGGACGACCCCGTATCTGTCGGCGATCTCCCGGACCCGCTCGAAGTATCCCGGGGGTGGCGGGATCGCCGCTCCCGAGTTCTGCACCGGTTCGAGGAATATCGCGGCCACGGTCTCCGGGCCCTCGAACTCGATCGCCTCGGCGATCCGGTCCGCCGCCCAGTGGCCGAACGCCTCTTCGTCGTCGCGCAGATGCTCCGGGCCCCGGTAGATGTCGGTGGTCGGGACCTTGTGGCCACTGGGGACGAGCGGCTCGAAGGGGGCGCGCAGACCCGGCAGCGCGGTGATGGAGAGGGCGCCGTGCGTCGTTCCGTGGTAGGCGATGTTACGACTGATCACCTTGTGGCGGCCGGGCTGGCCGATGGCCTTGAAGTACTGCTTGACCAGCTTCCAGGCCGTCTCGACGCTTTCACTGCCGCTGTTGGTGAGGAAGACCCGGTTCAGATCGCCGGGGGCACGTTCGGCGAGGGCCTCGGCGAGTTCCGCGGCACGGGGGTGGACCGCGTTCCAGATGGGGAAGTAGTCGAGTTCACGAATCTGTCGGGCGGCCGCTTCCGCCAGTTCGGGTCGGCCGTGGCCGACGTTCACGGCGAACAGTCCGGACAGGCCGTCCAGGATCCGGCGTCCCCTGTCGTCCCAGAGGTAGGCGCCCTCCGCGCGGGTGATGACGGGGACCTCGCCGCCGGCGCTCAGCTTCGCGTGGTTGGTGAAGTGCAGCCACAGGTGGTCACGGGTCTGCTGCTGGACATCAGAGGTGGACAAGTCACACTCCCAAGGGGTCGTTTCATGGCGGGACGGACAGGGGTGGGTACGGGGTGCTCCCGTGTCCGCGGGGCGTGGGGCGGGGCGCGGAGGGCGCAGACCCCGCGGGCTCCGGGCGCCCCGGCCGGGATACCGGTCGGGGGCCTTCAGGGCGAAGCCGGTTGGGGCGGTGGACATGGGCGAGCCGGGCGGGGCCGGGGGTCGGCGCCCGCCGAAACGGCCGGGGTAGGTGTGCGGCTGCTAGATCGCCAGCTTCGGGGAGTACTGCCGCAGCCAGGAGGCGAAGTTCAGCACGACCTCACCCTCGAAATTGCTGACGAGCCCGTGTGACCTGGCCGAGTCGGCGAGTCCGCCGGGCGCCAGCACCTGCGGGGCGAAGATGTCCGCGAGCCCGTCCGGCGGGTCGTCCAGGACGCTCGCGAGCTGGCGTTCCAGCGTGCGCGCGTACTCCGGGTCCGGTGTGGTCGGGTAGGGCGACTTCTTCCGCTCCAGCACTCCCACCGGGAGCAGATCGCTGACCGCGTCCCGCAGCACACCCTTCTCCCGGCCGCCCGCGTTGTGGACCTGCTGACTCATCGTCACCAGATGCTCGACGATCCGGTGATCGGTGAACGGGACCCGTACTTCCAGACCATTGGCCATGCTCAGCCGGTCGTTCCGGTCCAGCAGCATCGGCAGGAAGTAGGAGACCGCGAGGTGGATGATCTCCCGGTGGCGCCGCTCCTCCCGGCTCAGCGCCGGGTCGAAGGTGAGCCCGCCGAGTGCGGTGGCGTACTCGTCGCGGAGGTACTCCTCAAGTCGCAGCGTCCGGGCGAGACCGGGGTCGATCGTGCCCAGGACCCGCTGATGGAGATGACCGTGGGCGGGGCTGTCCGCGATCCAGGGAAAGGTGTCGGCCCAGACCGCACGCGGCTCATGGAACCACAGGTAGCCGCCGAGGAGTTCGTCGGCCGCCTCTCCGGACAGTGCGACGGTGGCGTGCTTGCGGACCTCACGGCAGAGCAGGAGCAGGCTGGTGTCGAGATCACCGAAACCGTTGGGCAGGTCCCGGGCGCGCACGGTGGCGTCGCGCACGTCCTCGCGGGCGAGCAGCGCGCTGTCCAGCACGATGTTGGAGTGCCGCGAACCGATGTGGTCCGCCGCCTCCCGCGCGAACCTGCGGTCGAGGGCGGACCGGGAGTCGGCCGTGTCGGAGGCGTCCGCGAAGTCCACGGAGAACGAACCCACCCCGCCGCGCCCCGGCAGACCGTTGGCGAGGGCGGTGACGGCCGAGGAGTCCAGTCCCCCGGAGAGGAAGGTGCACAGGGGGACATCGGCGATGGTCTGCCGGGTGACCGTGTCGTCCAGCAGTGCGCGCAACTGCCCGACGGCCTCGCCGAGGTCCTTCGCCTCGGACGGACGGCCGACGAGATCCTTGACGTCCCAGTACCGGATGGTGCGGACGCCCCGCCGGGAGAACTCCAGCACCTGGCCCGGCAGCACCTCCGAGATCCCGCGGTACGGGTTGGTCCCGGGGAACTTCAGCAACGGCAGCACCAGTTGCCGCAGGCCGTCCTCGTCGATCGCCGTGACCACGTCCGGGTGCGCGAGGATCGATTTCGCCTCGGACCCGAAGATCAGCCGCTCGCCGTCATGGAAGTAGTGCAGCGGCTTGACCCCGAGGTGATCGCGTACGAGCCACAGTGTTTCCTCTCGATCGTCCCAGACCGACAGGGCGAATATCCCGTTGAAACGCTCGACGGCACGGGTACCCCATTCCACCCAGGCGGCGAGGACGACCTCTGTGTCGCTCGATGTCCGGAACCGGTGACCACGGGAGGAGAGTTCACTGCGGAGTTCCCGATAGTTGTACAACTCACCGTTGTAGGTCAGCGCCCAACGGGTCTCGGAGCCCGGTGCGGCGGGGAAGAGCATCGGCTGTTCGCCGTTCTCGATATCGATCACGGAGAGCCTTCGGTGGGCGAGCACCGCATAACGGGAGAGCCAGATCCCGGACCCGTCCGGGCCTCGGCGGACATGCTCGTCGTTCATTCGCTCCGCGATGGCCTGCGCGTCAGGACCAAGCCCAGACAGATCAACCCATCCGGCTATTCCGCACATGACAAAGTCCCCTTGTTTCCGGTGTCGCTGAATTGAACTCGTGCTGGGGTGGTCGTGACGTCGACTCGGAGAGCCCGGTCATGGGGAATCCGGTCACACCGTCACGCGCGCTGCCTCAGCGGCGACAGAGTCCCTCACCGAACGGAAACATCCGGCCTTCGTGTCCCGAAAGGCAGGGCTGGGAAAGCACACGGCTGCGCGAGAGTCCACGCGAGGGCATGAGAGGCGTCGCCGTACGCCGGTACGCTCCGGCGGGCCGGCGCACCGCGTGGGTCTCCGCTACGGACGACTGGCCGGGTGCGAGGCAGCCGAACGCGGCACGGGGGCGGAGGCGATGGAAGAGGAGCACAAGGCCCGGCTCAGCGGATGCCCGCGTGGCGGGACAGAGGTTGGTGCGAGCTGGAACGGTGCCGTTCACCATGGTCACTCCGGGGGCGTCGGTGCCGTTGGCAGCGCGGTGACGCGGCGGACGGCAGAGGTCGAACCGTGGGAAAGGGGTTCAGACCCAACAACAGACGCGGATGACCGCAGCCCGGCGCACGCCGGGCGGCGTGTCAGGGGTGCAGGTCGGAGTGGTCATGAAACGATGATCGCAACAGGCCGTGGGCGGATGCAAGGAATTCCCGTCCACGTCCCACGATGCGAGACAGTGAGGGTTCACGCGGCGGCCTGACGGGCGCGCCCAAGGGGCCTTCCCCGCACGTCAGTTGGGTTGCACCAGGCCGGGCACGGCACGCTAAAGGAGCAACAGCGTCACCGCGCCGGGGGCCCAACCACCCTGGCACGTGGGGCCATTGGCCTGCCAGCACAACACAAGGCCGACGCATCCCGACCCCAACAGGACCTGTCTGGAGCCCTGTTCACATCCGAGGGCGGCACCGGAAGCACCGGCCGGATTCCCGCACGGCTCCGGACGTCCGGCCGTGCGCTGCCGAGAACACCCGGGTGCGCGCCGTGACACCACACGCGTCACACCGGAAGCCCCTCGGGGATCTTCACCCGGCTGAACTCCTCGTCCAGCAGTCGGGCGAGTGCGGTCAATTGCCGACTGGTGCGGTCGGTGCGCCAGATCAGCCCCATCTGCGACGGCTCGTCCAGGCCATCGACCGGCAGATAGCGCACATCGCTGCGGGTGGCCCGCTCGGCCAACGGACGGCAGACCAGCATGCCGTGCTCACCGGAGGCAACGAGCGCGAGGCCCTCCTGGACGGTGGCGATCCCCACGGAGGAGCGGATGGGCACACCCGCGGGCGTGGAACGGGGCACCCTGGCGACCATCCAGTAGTCGGGGGCGTCGCCGATCGGATGGACGAGGTCCAGCGCGGCCAGCTCTTCGATGTGCGCCCGCCCGGCGCGGGCCAGCGGGTGGGAGGTCGCGACGGCGAGTAGCCGGTCCTGCGGAGGGAAGCGGAATCCGGTGGTCAACGCGGGTTCGCGGACCGGCAGCTCGACCACGGCGGCGTCGAGCTGGCCGGCGAGCACCGCCGAGAAGGGCGAACCCAGGGGAATCTCGCTGAGCACCATCATCACATCGTGGTGGGCGCGCAGTTGTCGGAACGCCTCGGTGACCTCTTCGTAGACACTGCCGTGGAAGCCGACGCGCAACTGGCACAGAGCGCCGCTGCCGGCGCGCTCTCGGGCCCGGGTGAGCACCGTGGCGAGCGCCTCATAGGCCGGGCGCACCTCGGTGACGAACTGGGCGCCGAACCGGCTCAGTCCCACACTCCGGCTGGTGCGGTCCACCAGCCGGACACCGACCCGACGTTCGAGACCGGCGACGAGCTGGCTGACCCGGCTCTGGGAACAGCCCAGCCGGGCGGCGGTCCGACCGAAGTGCAGCTCTTCGGCCAGGACGAGCAGGCACTCGATCTCCTGAACGTGAACCTGGTTCATCAAGCCCCTTCCGGCATATCTCATCGATTACTCTAGCTGATCGAACCGTGAGGAGATCGCTGTTGTTCCGGCCGCGGCGCGCTGCTTGGTTGGTGTCATGGCTTCGCATGCACCGGTTCACAACACCGGCCCTGACTCGGATCACACCACACCATGGCAATGGGTGGCGGTCGTGGTGTTGTCCTTGAGCACCTTCGTGGTGGTGACGTCCGAGATGCTGCCGGTCGGGGTGCTGACCCCGATGGCCGACGGCCTGGACATCAGCTCGGGGACAGCCGGGTTCAGCCTGACCATCACCGGCCTGGTCACCGCCGTCACCGCCCCGGCGGTCCCGCGTCTGTTGGGCGCGCTCGACCGGCGGGTGGTACTGGCGGTGGCGATGGTGGTGCTGGCGGCAGGCAACGCGCTGAGCGCCGTGGCACCCGGCTTCGGCCTGCTGGTGGTCTCCCGCATCGTCCTGGGAATCGGGATGGGAGCGGTGTGGGGTCTGGCGGCGGCGGTCGCGACCCGGCTCGTGGCACCCCGCAACGCGGCGCTGGCGGTGTCCGCCGCCGTCAGCGGGGTCGCCGCCGCCTCGGTCGTCGGTGTGCCCCTGTCCACATTGATCAGCAACTCCTTCGGCTGGCGGGCCGCGTTCGCCAGTCTGTCCGTCGGCGCGGTGATCCTCGCCGCCGGCCTGCTGGTGGCGCTGCCCCGGCTGCCCCGCCCGTCCGCACCGGCCGGCCCGGACGACCGGGCCGGTCGCGAGCCGCTGTGGCGCATCCCCTCGGTGACCGTCGGGCTGGCCCTGATCCTGTTCCTCGTCACCGCCCACTTCGCCGCCTACACCTACGTACGGCCGGTCCTTGAGGAGCGCACCGATCTGTCGCCGGGGTCCGTCGCCCTGGTCCTGCTGGTCTACGGTCTCTTCGGACTGGCCGGCAACTTCGCCGCCGGCGCGCTCGCGGCCCGGCGCGCCCGGGTCACGGTGCTGGGCCTGACGGTGGGCATCGCCGCGTCGGTCGCCCTGCTCGCGCTCTTCAGCACCGTCCCCGGCCTCACCGGCGTCAGTGTCGCCCTCTGGGGCCTGGCGTACGGCGGACTGTCGGTGGCCGGCCAGATCTGGATGACCCAGGCCGCACCGCATCGCGTGGAGCATGTGACCGGCCTCTACGTGGGTGTTTTCACCGCCGCCATCGCCCTGGGAGCCTTCCTCGGCGGCACCGTCGTGGAATCGGCCGGCATCACCTCACTTCTGTGGGGCGCCGCCGGGCTCGCGGTCGTGGCCCTCGCCGTCGGCCTGTTCGGTCCCCGCCCGACCGGCCGACCCCATCTGCCCGACGACGCCCCCACCGCGGCGGACCGGCCGCTGGAGAAGGCCGCCGCCCCAGGAGCCGCCGAGCCGAATGCGTGAACCGGCCTCCGGGTCGCCATGGACGCACACCACGAGGGCCCGGGCGGGCTCCACGGCCCGGGCCGGATCTCCCTGACACGGACGAAAGCGCGCTCCGTTCGCCCGGGCCATGAGACCCCACATACGAGTTTTCCCCACGCCAGTGATCCCCCATAGATCTCTCGCGTCCACAACAGTGACCCCACACCCCGAAAGCACCACCGCCCAAACACAACACACCAGCACCCGGCTGTCTCTCACACCACTGTTCCGAGACCAAGAAACCGCAGTTCGGGGGTGGCTGTGGCGGGGCCGCGTTCGCCGAGAACGGCCGGGGCGCGTCCGCCGCCGCGGCCTGGGAGGTACTTGATCGGAGAATGGCGGGAATTCGGCGGTGGTGAACGTGCCCGCCGGGCGAGACTTACCCGGTGCCGGAAGCCCGGGGCATGAGCCCGAGAATTCCGGCGGCGACCCCGCGCGCACCGCACGAGCTGCACCACGAGAACGGCAACACCGGTGGCACCGGTCCGTTCCACTGCTCCGAAGACGCAGCAGGTCCGCTTCGTTCCCGCCCCCTCCCTAGCAGCGACGCCTATGTGAAGGAGGGCGGGCTGAGCGCCGGCTGGATCCATGAACTGGGCGGAGTGACGGAGCTCGCCCTCTCCTGACCCGGAGGGACAGCGGCACCGAGCGAAGGGTCGTGGTCCCGGTCGGGGCCACGGCCTCTCCGTCTTCGGCCCTTCCGCCACATCTCCGGGTTGAACGCGTCGAAGGCGTGCGGTGAGCACAGCAGCACCCGGTCCGCGCCTTCCTCGGACCACCACCGGTCGGCGGCGAGCCCGGCCAGGTTGCCCTGGGTGACGGCGGCTCCGTTGGGACGCCCGGTGGAGCCGGAGGTGAACATCACGGGTCCGCGACTCCCCGCGCGCGGTCGACACCCGGTGCGCGGCGAGTGCGCGGTGCCCGATGACTGCGAACCGGGACGAAGTTCCTCCGCCGCGGTGCGTGCCACAGCGCGTCATGACGTGTCCGGGGGGATACGGGGAGATTTTCGAGTGGTCATTGACGCGGTCATGGACTCCGCCCATGGATCATTCTCGTCTGAAAGGATTCATGCCAGGGGATGTTGGCCGAAGGCGGGGAGTACCGATGGAAGCTCTACAGCCGAGCGATCCGGATCGGGTAGGCGGCTACCGGCTGGTGGGCCGACTGGGTGCCGGTGGCATGGGGCAGGTCTTCCTCGGATACTCCGCGGGTGGTCGGCCCGTAGCCGTGAAGCTGATCCGCCCGGAGTACGGAACAGACGCGGGGTTCCGACGGAGCTTCGCCCGGGAGGTGGAGGCCGCCAGGCGGGTGGGCGGCTTCTTCACCGCTCAGGTCGTCGACGCCGACCCGTACGCGGACCGCCCATGGCTGGTCAGCGCCTATGTGCCGGGGCCCTCGTTGCATGCGGCGGTCGCCGAGCACGGCGCGCTGCCGACCAGGGCACTGCGGGTGCTGGCGGCGGGGCTGGCCGAGGCGTTGGTCGCCATCCACAACTGCGTCCTGGTGCATCGCGATCTGAAGCCGGGCAATGTCATCCTGGCCGTCGATGGGCCACGGGTCATCGATTTCGGTATCGCCCGCGCTCTGGAGGTCACCTCGCAGACAGCCACCGGTGTCATGTGCGGAACTCCGGCGTACATGTCCCCCGAACAGGCCCGCGGCGACACCGAGATCAGCCCCGCCAGCGATGTGTTCTCCCTGGGATCCGTACTCGCCTTCGCCTCAACAGGTTCTGCTCCGTTCGGCGATGGACATCCCGCCGCTGTGCTGTACCGGGTTGTTCAGGAGACTCCCGATCTGTTGCTCGTCGACGACGGGTTACGCGGACTGGTGACAGCCTGCCTGGCCAAAGACCCGGCCGCTCGGCCGACGACGACCGAAATACTGGAGACCTTCGCCGGCGCGGACGCGAGCGAGGACTGGCTGCCGCAACCCGTCACCACCATGATCAGCGACGTCGAGCTCGATGGCGATGGCGATGGGCTGAGCGACGTCGACGTCGCTGAAGGTGAGATCGGTGGCGTCGAGACGCCCAGGGCGGGGAGGCAGCGCCGTGGCCTTTCACGGTTCATCCCCACCCTTCGCAGGGGAACAGTCGCCGTACCGCCGACGGTCTCGAATCCGAGCGCGATCGAAAGCGGCTGGAACGGGCTGACGTGGGGGGCGACGGTTTCGCAGTTCCAGGCGCGGTTTCCCGCTGCCCAGCAGGAGAACGGCGAGTGGTGGGTTACCGGCCAGGGACCGGAGTCGTTCTGCGGGATCGCGATGCCCACGCAGTACGCCTTCAACGATCACGGCCAGCTGTACCTGGTGGTCTTCTACCCCGAGGCAAGGGACCGTGAGCGGGTGTCGGTGGCCTTTCTGCACACGCTGGGCGCGCCTGACGGCACAACGACGCGATGGACGAGGGGCGACGTCGTGGTGGACGTGAAGGTGGCGAGCGTGGCTGTCAGCATCACGCATCTCGGGTTCAACGCCCGTTGACAGAACAAGGGCTTCGACGACACCCCCGCTGTCACCGCCACCGTCGACAAGGCGCTCAACGGCTACCCTGAGTTGGACTTCACTCGGCCTGCCACGGTCGGAGACACCCGCTGCTGCCGAAACGGTCATCATGCGGATATCAGTGCATCCAGCCAAGCGTCACCGGCTGGTGGTACGAAGAAGTAGCCGCCGCCGGTGGTGAGTGTGTAGTTGGCCAATGCCTCACCCGCGAGCCGCTTCTGTACGGCCTCGAAGCCGTGGGCGATGTTCCGCTGAAAGCAGGAGAAGATCATCCCGGTGTCCCCGTTCTCGTCGTAGCTATAGCTGCGGCGAAGCATCGGAGGCTGGTTGCGGCGATCGGGGGAGGCCAGCCTCACATGCGAATCCAACGGCGTGAGCCGACCTGCGGGGTCGGCCGCGAAGTTCGGCTCCTCGTCCGGAGGCGCTCCGTCGAGCCATCGACCGTCACGGCGGCGCCCGATGACGCGTTCCTGTTCGGCTACGGGATCGCACCGCTGGCACCATCACTCTCCGCCCCTCCGGAGAGTCCGCACCCCTGCTTTTTCCAGCAGTTGCTGGAGGAAGAGAATCTCTACGGAGGTCCCGCAGTATCCTTCCCCTGCCATATCATTGGACGCTGCCCGAGCTTCCTGGATCGACATCTTGAAGGCGTCTCGAAATGCCTTCAGGATCCGGCCTCCGTGGCTTTCGGACTCCGCCAACTGGAGACAGTGCTTTCCGTGTTCGGCCAGCAGGGTCCGACGCAGGTTTTCGGGTGCTCTCCCCCAGTCACCGTCGTGCGAGTTGCCGCACTCATCACAAGCCCATTCGATCTCCCAGCGCAACTGGTCCTCTTGGATCAATTGCACGACCCACCCCTCGCACTGTTGATCACAGTTCGCGCATGGGGCGGTGAGCCGTACAGCCTGTTCCATCAATTCCAACCCCGCATTGCAGTGTATCTCCTGACGATCTCCTAGAACTTGGACGAACTACCGGACCCATCACGCGGATGGTGCGATCCAGCTGGAATTCCACGAGAGTACCAGCGATGATGGAGTTCTTCGTGGACCAGTGTTTGACGAAGGTACTTCCGGCTCGAAAACCTCTTCCAGCCCACCTGAGTTCCGGAATTCTTCATCGCCATTCCAGAATTCGCCCACGGACTGTACTGAGGTCTATGGGTGAATTTCAGGTTCGGGAAATCCTCTCGAATCATCGCGTCGATCGCGCGATTCCTTGCTCTTGCAGTCTTTCCTGTTACATGGCTGAGGTCGCTCACCCATTGGTTACCGGTACTCTGGTGCGCCAGCCCGGATGTGTCACCAAGTTTGGCACCGAGCCCAGAGCCGACCATCCCGAGGGCGCATCCCATCGCCGCGGCACGGCCGACCTGTCCCCAATTCACTTTACGCCCGGCGAGACGCTGGATTTCCCCAATCCAGCACACCGTCGATCACGCCTCCGACCACACAGCCGATGAGCATGGGGCTGTTGCCGGAGGGATCGGTATAGGTGGTGGGAGAACTGAGGGCGTACTGGTAGAGGTTGATGCCTCCGGCGTGGCCTATGGGGTCCTCGGAAATGAAGCGGCCGGTCTCTGGGTCGTAGTACCGGCTGCGGTAGTGGAGGAGACCGGTGTCGTCGTTTTCACGGCCGGTGAAGGTGTAGGCGTTGGTGGATGCCGCACCGGATACGGTTGGCTGCCCGTAGGGGTCGCAGGTGTAGCGGGTGGCGATGGTTCCGTCAGGGTCGGCGAGTCCGAGTACCGTCCCGAGGTCATCGGTGAGGTAGATCCTTCTCCGTGCGGGTGAGGAACTCGTCCAGGCCCGACATGACGACCGTTGCGGCAGTCCCGCCCGTACCGGACTGTTCGACCAGTGGGTTGGAACCGTCGGTGAGGAACTTTCGGGTGGTACCACCGAGCGTTGTTCCGGTGCGGGTGCCGAGCGGGTCGTAGGTGAATGTGCCAGCGGGTCCGCCGACCTTGGTGAGGCCCGCTCGTTCATTGCGGGCGTTCCACTCGTATGTGCGCCTGCCATCGGACTTCAGCCGGCCTTCGGCATCGTAGGTGAAGGAACGGCCGTTGACGGTGGTGATCCGGTTGTCCTTGCCGGATACGACGCCGGTTTCCGCCGCCGGCAGGGTGACGTCAGCAAGGCTGCCTGTCAGGCCGGTTTGGAGACCACGCACATCACGGGCGTAGGCAAGATCGCCGACAGCGGCGACACCTCGGGTGTACGCGATGCTTGTTGTCAGGCCGGTTCTGTCATAGCTGGCGGTACGGCTGATGCCTCCGGGGAGCGTTGCGGTCCTCTCGCGACACGCCGAGGCGTCGCCTTCCACTCCCCCGGCGGCGAAACGCCCGCCCTCACCGGCACCGGATCATCGTCCTCGACCGCGGACAGCTCATCGAGGAAGGCACCCACGAGACCCTCGTCGAGAAAGGAGGGATCTACCCGACCGTGTGGCGCGCACAGGCAGAGAGCTATCGCGACCAAGTCGCCCTTCTGGGTTCCGCATCTGAGGGCGCAAGGGGCACGCGAGATGCGCAGTGAATGGGCAGTCTCGCGATGTGACGCGCACCGACTACGCCCGGCGACTGCCTGCCTTGTCGCGCTGAATCGGTCGGCGGTGGCCGATGAGGGCTGCGGCGATGCCGGTGGAGGCAGGGAACTGTCCGGGCTCGCGCGGCCCGGCACCGCCCGTCGCGATCGGCCCGGCTCGCCGCGGGCACCGGGTCCTGGGCCGGGGTCAGGCGGGGGTGACGTCCGCCGGTGCCGCGCCCGCGGGGGTGCTGCGGATGAAATCCCCGATGAGCCGGGCCGTCAGATCGGGCTGGTCCAGCATCACCCAGGTCCGGCTGTCGGGAATGGTCGCCAGCCGGGCGCCGGGCACGATCGCGGCCAGCCGCTCGCCGTGGGCGTACGGGAACTGCCTGTCCTCGCGGGCGAAGGCGAGCAGGGTGGGCCGGTCGAAGGAGGCGAGCCGCTCGGCGGCGTCGAGCAGGGCGGCCGGCCCGAACCCCCGGGTGAACTCGACGCAGTCGCGCCGGACGCCGGGGTCGGCGAAGTAGGCCCCCATCCAGTCGTCGATCAGGTCGTGGGGCACTGCGCCCTTGGTCAGCAGACCGTACGCGAAGGGCGTCCGGCGGACGGCACGCAGCCGCAGGGCCTGGAACACCAGGGTGAGCAGACCGGGCACCCGCGCGGTGAGGGGGAGTGATCTGAACCAGGGTGAGGGGCAGTTGTCGAAGCACTCGCCGCTGGTGAGGACGAGGCGGCCGATGCGCGCTGGATGGCGGGCGGCGACGATCTGGGCGATGGCGGTGCCGAGATCGTTGCCGACCAGGGTCACCCGGGGCAGATCGAGCGCGGCGACCATGTCGGCGACCAGTCGGGCGATCCCCGGAAGGCTGAGGTCCGCGCCGGGGTTCATCGGGGTGCGGTGGGCGCCGAGGGGAAGGTCGGGGGTGATGCACCGGAAGTCCGGGGCGAGCCGGTCGACGACCGGTTCCCAGAGCCTGCCGCCCATGAGATAGCCGTGCAGAAGTAGCACCGGTTCGCCTTCACCGGTGTCCCGGTAGTGGACGGTTCCCTGGTCGAGCGTGAGTTGTGGCATGTCGGGCGCCCCTCGCGAGATTGCATACAGACTGTATGTATGTAGATTGGCACGCAGGCTGTACGGAACTCAAGGGGCCAGGAGGGAATCGACCGATACCCAGCACACCCAGCGTTCCCAGGCGACACGGGCGGCTCTCGTCTCAGCCGCCCGCGTCGCTGCTCGCCGAGCGCGGTTCAGCGGGTTGGGGACCGAGGGGCAGGAAGGGCGCCGTATCCGTCCGACTGCGTTGCCACCCCGCGCGCAGCCGCTGAACGAAGTCGGTGGCAGCAGTGCCAGCAGCCGAACGGAGATCCTTCAGGCGGTCAGAACGCGGTCAGGGAGGTTCATCAGGGGGACGACGCCCAGAAGGTGACGGTGGGGTGGCAGGCAGGGCGGGCGGCAGGCTTCCCGCCCTGCCCGTCGACCACGAGCGTGCCGCTTGACTAGCCGGGTTCGCCGGGTTCGCCGGGTTCGCCGGTCAGCGGATGGCCTTGACCAGTTCACCGTCCGGGGTGTCGCCGCCCAGGTCCCAGAGGAAGGTGCCTCCCAGGCCCTGCCGCTTCCCGTAGGCGACCTTTCCGGCCACGGTGTCCGGGGTGTCGTAGCTCCACCACTCGGTGCCGCAGTGCGCGTACGCGGTTCCACCGATCCGGCCGGTTGCCGGGCATCGTGCCTTCAGTACGCGGTAGTGGTCGACGCCCATCTCGTAGGTACCCTGCGCCGGGCCACCGGCTGTTGCTCCCGGCGTGCCCTGGGTGACGCCGCTCCAGCCGTGGCCCTCGAAGGAGATGCCGAGCAGTAGCTTGTCCGGGGTGATGCCGAGGTTCTTGAGCTTGCGGATCGCCGCGTGGGCCGTGGCGTAGCGATTCGGGATGCCCGGATAGGCGTGGAGGGGGGCGTGCGGGGCGGTCCGGCCCGGGGTGAACCGCGGTCCGTGCAGTCCGTAGGTCATCACGTTGAACCAGTCGACGTACCTGGCGGCGCCCGTGTAGTCGGCCGCGTCGATCCCACCGCCCGGAACGGCGTCGGCGGTGATCGTCGCGCTCACCAAGTCGTTGTCGAACTCGGCTCGTATCGCGGACATCAGCTTCTCGAACGATTCCCGGCCGCTGGTGTCGCAGGTGAGGCCGCAGCTGTTGGGGTACTGCCAGTCGATGTCGATGCCGTCGAAGACATCGGCCCAGCGCGGATCCTCGATCAGCGCGCGACAGGACCGGGCGAACACCGCGGCGTTGGCCGACGCCTCCCCGAAATTGCCCGACCAGAGCGGGCCGCCGAACGACCAGAGCACCTTCAGCCCCGGGTTGAGTTTCTTGAGCTTGCGCAACTGGTTGAAGTTGCCGCGCACCGGTTGCTCCCAGCTGTCGGCGACTCCGTCGACGCTCTGGGCGGCACTGTACGTTCTGTCGTAGTCCGCGTACGAGTCACCAAATGCGCAGGCGTCGCCCCGGACGTAGCCGTGGGCGTATCTGATGTGGGTCAGTCTGGCGGCCGTCCCTGACGATTGGATGTCCTTGATGTGGACGTTGCGACCGTAGACGCTCCAGCCCGTGTAGGTGCCGACCACTCTGCTTCGGGGCGGGGGGATCGGAGCCGTGGCCGCCGCGGGGGCTTTCACCACCACGGCGTTCTCGCTCGCGAATGCGGTGGGTGTGCCGGTGAGTAGGGTCGCGCCGAGTACGGCGGTGCAGGCGGCGGCAATCAGTGCCCGTAACCGGGCGCGCGGACGGTGGGGAGCGGTCATCGGATCTCCTCATGATGTGAGAGAGAACGAAACAGTCGGCTGTCGACCGTCGGAGCGATGTGGCATGAGCATGAGGGTGTCGGGCACGGTAGGAGAACCCGAACACCGGGTCAATGGCCCGGCCTCAGCCACCGGGGGTAAGCCACAGGAACCAGCCAAACGAAAGGGAAGCCCCGTGCGGTCCCCGCCCCCGCACCACACGCTCCCGCCCTGCGGAAGGAGCACCCACCGCTCCAGAGTCACCGAGGGGCCCGCCGCCCAGGGGCCAACCACCTCGCGGTGGAGCAGCAGACGTAGGCTCGCGGCCACCGTGTCCTGACCCGGCCTCTCCCCCGCGTCGAGCACCCGGTCCCGGCCTCCGCCAAGGTCTCCGTGGCGGCGCACCCCTGGATGGGGGATGACCAGGTGATTCTCAGCGGTGCGGGACGAGTTCGGCTTCATCGCCGGGTTCCGCAAGACCGAGGGGAACCACCTCAAAGGGATTCGACCGGCCCGAGCAGAGAGCAGTTCGCCACTGCGGGGGCGTCCGCGCTCTCCCCCAACGCGATCGCCTAGCAGACGGGCATGGGCGTCCCCCGCTCGACCGGTACTTCGCCAGCCGGGATGAACTGGTCGCCGAGCTCATCCGAGAAGATCTTCCACTCCGACCGAGCGGGGCTTTCACCTGGTCGGGTGCGAGCGAGTGTGGGCCCCGAAGATGGTCGGAGACCAACTGCTGCGACACCTGTCCCGGAAGGCCAAGCAGAGGACGTGCGGCGAAGATGACACTGACTCATCCGGCTTCCTGTCACCGCAACATCCCGGTAGCTGACACCACGAGTTACCGACCAGTTCGTATATGTCCGGTGGTCAGTAACACGCGAACCCCGTACGTTTCGGTGAGAGCTTCCCCGAACCCGCACCTGGTGCTGTCAGTGACTCGGCGAGTGCGGTACTTCGCGGCCGAGCCATGCGGCCAACTGCCCGTATACGTCGGCCCCGGTGGGCGCTTCGCGTACCTCGCCGAAGGGCATCTCTCCCCCGCGCGGGAACGCCGGGATCTGCTCACGGGCCATCGGCAGAACCGCCTCCGCCAGAGCTGACTCCAGTGGCGGTGACCATCCCAGGGCCTGGGACAGGTCCCAGGCGTGGACCACGTTCTCCAACAGGACGAAAG
The DNA here is from genome assembly GCF_023701525.1 of Streptomyces albipurpureus. Taxonomy (GTDB): domain Bacteria; phylum Actinomycetota; class Actinomycetes; order Streptomycetales; family Streptomycetaceae; genus Streptomyces; species Streptomyces albipurpureus. The sequence goes on along the minus strand of NZ_JAMQAW010000083.1, from coordinate 5,243 downwards.
CGACCATGGCCCCTCCCGGCAGTTGCTCGGCCCAGGGGGCCGAGAACATCCGGCCCAGCTTCGCGTCGTCCGACCACGCCCTGGTGAAGCGGTGGTGCGCGTCGTCGTACGCCGCGGCCCAGGCGTGGTCCGCGATCGTGCCTTCCCGCGGAGGTGCCTTCGTCCAGTCCTCCCCGTCGCCGATCATCGCCCACATGTTCAGACCGTTCACGCTGTGGGCGAGCAGTCCTCGTACGTCGAACTTCGCACACGGCGTCGGATCGCTGAGCCTGGCCGGTGTCACGACCTTCAGCAGCGTGCTGAACTGGGCGGCGGCCTGGTCGTAAAGGGGGCGTGGGTCGTTCATACGTCGATCTCCTGGTGTGGTGTGTCGGTGTTATCTGGCATCCGCACTCTCCAGGGAGAAATGACAACAGCTGCCATATCTTCCTGAAGAGCCTGTTCCTCATGAAGTTCGACCGGTTCCTCTCGATCTTCAGACTGCTCCAAACACAAGGTCTCGTCCATCCGCCGAACTCGCCCGGCGCCTCGATGTTTTCCGTACGCACCATCCACCGCGACATCGAGTCGCTGTCCGCTCCCGGAGTCCCCGTCTGCGCCGAGCGGGGGCGCCACGGAGGCGCCGCGCTCCTGCCCGGCCTCCGCACCGATGTCACTGGCTTGACCGAGAACGAGTCCCGCGCCCTCTTCGTCATGAACTCCGGTCGGTGTGTGCACTGCGACTGATTGTGGCTCCTGGATCCGCTCGTTCGACCGGAGTCGGCGTAGTGGCACCGATAGTCGGCTCGGGCCCCCAGCCGCGCCGTACATGGGCGGTCGGTCAGCTCTGATGGATGAGGGGTCAGGGGGTTTCGGGGTGGCCGGGGAGGGACGGTGCGCGTGCGGTCAGTTCGGCGCTGGCGTTCCAGAGGCGGCCCGCGAGAGCCGTGTCGTAGGAGATCCGCGCGGTACGGACCGGGTTCCCCTTGCGGCCGAAGAAGACGCCGTTGTCGGTGTCGAGACGGTCGGCTCCGGCCAGGGCGACCGAAGCCCGTGCACCGTTGTCGGCACTGGTGCGCAGAGCCGCGAACATGCTGTAGGGGAAGGGCGGGCGCATGGAGGTGCGCACAAAGCCCGGTTCGACGGCGACGGCGCTCACTCCACCCGGACCGCCGACACCATCCGCCTCCAGGCGACGGGCCAGTTCATAGGTGAACAGGACATTGGCGAGCTTGGACTGGTTGTAGGCGCGCTGTTGTGCGTATCCACGGGTGCTCTGCAGGTCGTCGAGATCGATACGGCCCATGGCCTGGGCGGCCGAGCTGACCGTGATCACACGGGCTGGGCCCGAGGCGCGCAGGGTCGGCAGGAGCAGGTGGGTGAGCAGAAAGGGGGCGAGGTGGTTGATCGCGAGGGTTTCCTCCAGTCCATCGGCGGTCTCGCGACGGCGGGGGTTGCTGACCCCCGCGTTGTTGACGAGGACGTGCAGCCTGTCGTGGTCGGCGATGACGGCTCGGGCGAGCCGGTGTACGGAGTGCTGCGAGGACAGGTCGGCCAGGCGGACCTCCACCGCGGGGTTACCCGTGGCCCCGGCGATCTCCCGGCGCACGGCCTCCCCGCGGTCATGGTCGCGGGCGACCAGGATGACGGTGGCGCCACGGCCGGCCAGCGCCTCCGCGGTCGCCCGGCCGATTCCGCTGGTCGCCCCGGTGACAAGGACCTTGCGCCCCGTGAGGTCTGGTCCAGTGCGGTCATCCTTCATCCACGACCCCCAAGAAGTAGTTGTATTTCAACCATCACACGCTCTGAATATAGTTGTCAAACAACCATTATCTGACTACCGTGAGGGCATGGACGACGCATCACCTCAGGACGACCTCGTGCCCTTGGCCTATCGGCTCACGGAGCGGCTCACGGCGCACTACTTCGCGCGTATCGCCGAGTTCGGGCTCTCCCGGTCCGAGGCCAAAGCCCTCATCACCCTCCAGCCGGGCGAGGCGCTGCTGATCGGCAAGGTCGCCGAACTACTCTGGGCCGACCGCTCCAATACCACCCATCTGATCAACCGGCTGGCCGGCCGCGGCCTGGTCGAGCGTCGGGCGGGCAGCGCGGCAGGGCTCACCGACGGGCGGGCCCGGGCCATCGTCCTCACCCCTGAGGGGGAGAGACTGCGCCGAGATCTGCTGGAGCGCACGGCCGAGGCCAATCCCGTGTACGGAGACCTCTCCCCCCGCGAACTACACCAACTGCGCGAACTCCTGAGCCGCCTCGACCAACACGCCCGGGCACAGTAGCGGCCGAACGCGGCAGTGGGGTCTCCGCGCCGAGAGTCCGGCCTCGGGCCGGTGCGGCCTGGGGCGGGAGGCGGGTGCCCATGGGAGCCCGTGGAAGAACCGATCACTCGCGCAATGCGGGCGCTCTGGGTGTGGTCGCGGCTCGCAGATGCCGCTGATGGGCAGTCTGCGGATCGGTGCAGGCGCACACTCCGAGCTACTCGATGGTGCCGTCTGCGCCCCAGTCGGTGAAGTGGGGGAAGACGGTGGTGCGGGCTGGGAAGCCGTGCGGCAGGTAGCGCCAGGCGATCCCGGTGCGGTTGACGTAGAGGATCACGTTCCTGACCTCCCTCAGGGTCGGCGGCCTTGCCGCCCGGGTCGGGGGAGGTCTTCCGCCGCTCCGGCCGCCACACGGTCAAGGCCGGTTCTCGCTCTTCGACCCGTCGGCCGACTGCCAGCCAGTCCTCAGGGTGGGCCAGCAGCTTCGCCACACGCCGGTCGATCCCACACGCCGGTCGATCCCACGTGTGAAGGCCACATACCCAACGCCCAGCACGACAGCGTCTGCTGCCGCTTCCGCGCAGTCGGTGGGGGTTCCAGGCCGGGCAGGAGTCGCGTACGCGGGAGCGGCAGGCCGGCCACGGAGACCGGGGAGCCCGTGGGCAACTTGATCATCTCCCGCCGTAGCGGGGGCCGTACGGGTTCCCACTGCCACCGGTCCTGCCAAGCGTCACGGCAAAGAGGTAGCCGAAGCGGTCACGGAAGCTCCTGAGGAGCCTGGCAGCGCCTCTGCCGCGTGTCGTGGCGGCTGCGGAGGCATCCGTTGCAGGAACCCGTATCGGCGTCCTCCCCAATGGCGGAGACGCTCGCTCCGGCCCCGGACGATATGACACCCAACGTGCCGGGGCTGTCCATGACTGAGCCGCGCCACTGCGATCTCCCAGCGCCGGGCATCCAGGGTGGTGAACCCGTCGAGCTGGATCTCGCGGACCGGAACCAGGCCGCTCACCGCCGTGCCAACGGCCGTCTACAGAATCCCGAACGCGTCCTGCCGGGGCCAGCGGCAGGAAAGGAAGCCGGAGTACGGGCCGCCGGTCATCGTCAACCGAGCGGGAACAACTATCAGCCCAAATCCAGGTTCAGGGATGGCTTCGCAGCCATCGTGGCACACACCCCCGGTGAGATACAGGTCCGGAAAAAGACCCGGAGTTCAGCGATTCCGCCGCTCTTGCGGCAATGCCGGTCAAGTCCTAGCGTCCCCACCAATGATGTCGACGTTCCAGGATAGGCGCGGATGTCGGGTGTCCCGCCGACAAGACAATGTGGATGGTGAATCTGCCCGGCTCTGGCGTCTTCCTCTCGCGAGATCACTCCATTCTTCATTCCGATTCACCCCGTGACCCCTTTTAGGACGGTGGCAGTGAGCACGAATCCCTTTGACGATGAGGACGGCCGTTTCTACGTCGTGGTCAACGACGAGGACCAGCACTCTCTGTGGCCGGTGTTCGCCGAGGTGCCCGCGGGCTGGCGGGTGGCTTTTGGCGAGGCGGCCAGGGCCGAGTGCCTGGAATACGTCGAGCAGAACTGGACCGACATGCGGCCGAAGAGCCTGCGGGAGGCCATGGCGGTGGACTGAACACGCCGAACGCGTACGTTCTCGCCCATCGCGCCGAGGTGACCCGCTCGTCGCCCACCGGGATAGGAATCGTCGGAGTTGGTTGATGATCCTCCAGGGAAGGCGGGTCGCCCTGCCTTTGGTGCCCGTTGTGCACGGGCGGTTTGAGGCGCACGCCCGGGTCACTCCGGATGCTGTCGCCGTCTTCTGCGCCGGGGAGCGGGTGTCGTACGCGGAGTTGGACGCGAGGGCCAACCGGTTCGCGCACTTCCTCGCCGCGCGCGGACACGGCCGGGGCGCGAAGGTCGGTGTCTGCCTCGACTACTCGATCGATATGGTCGTCGTCATCCTCGGCACGCTGAAGGCGGGTGCGGCCTATGTGCCGTTGGACCCGTCGTATCCGGCGGCGAGGCTCCGGCTGCTGCTGGGTCAGGTCCCCGATCTGGCCCTGATCGTGGCGTCCCCCGCGACGGCCGGGCTGGTCGGGTCGGCGACCGTCGAGGTCATTGCGCTTGAGCGGTTACCGCGTGAGCTGGAGGGTCTCCCGATGGCTGATCCCGATGTCGAGGTCACCGGGGACGATCTGTGCTACGCGGTCTTCACGTCCGGATCGACCGGTGTGCCGAAGCTGACGGGGGTGCGGCACCAGGGCTGGTTCAACCTGTTGAACTGGCTGGTGCTCGAGTACGGCCTGCACCGTGGGTCGAGGAACCTGGTCGTCAGCGCCTTCGGGCTCGATCTCTCCCAACGCGCACTGATGATGCCGTTGCTCTCCGGCGCCACCCACTCTGCCGCACCAGGACAGCGTTGCCGAGTGCGCGGATGTCGCGTCGGCGTTGCGACCTCGCCGGTTACTGGCCCGGCGGGCATCGCACCGGACGGCCGGTCGGTCGGTCGGTCGGTCTACAACATGGTGGGCGGAGTCGGCGCTGTCGCACGGGTGACCGCGGTTATGTCACTGGAACATGGTGCCGGTCCGGTTTCTCAGTGTCCCGCGGATTCCGTTGAGTCCGCACGGGAAAGTGGACCGTGCGGCGCTGGTCGCGGAATTCGGGCGTCGGTGTGTTGGCGTGGTTGACCGGCCGTTGTTGGTGAACGGGAGGGCTGCGATGATTGCTGAGGGGGTGCGGGCCATTTGGTGCCGGGAACTCCAGCGCGATGGGATTTCTTTCGATGACGACTTCTTCGCTCTGGGTGGCCAGTCTGTGATCATGGCGAGAATTCAGGGGGCTTTCTTCGAGGAACTGGGTGTTGAGGTCCCGATGGATCGGTTGTTCCTCAATCCGACGGTGGCTTCGATTTCGATGTATGTCGAATCCCTGCGGGCGGAGACCTGACGGTAGGAGAGGGCCATGTACGACATCATTGTCATAGGT
>NZ_JAMQAW010000082.1 GCF_023701525.1 Streptomyces albipurpureus | reverse complement strand
AACTCGACCACACCCAACTCCCCACACCAACAACCCCCACCACCCAACCCACCCGACCCCCACGCGGAGAGCAGGAGATACGGATCGCACGGGTCTTCACCGATGTGCTCGGCCTGGAATCCGTGGGTGCTGACGACGACTTCTTCGTACTGGGTGGGCACTCACTGCTGGCGACCCAGGTGGTGGCCCGGATCAGGGCGCTCGGAGCGGAATGCTCGATACGCGATGTGTTCGAGGCGAAGACGGTTGCCGGTCTTTCGGCCCGGCTCACCGAACGCGCGACCATCCAACGCCCCCAGCTGACCGATGTGGTCCGACCCACCCGTCTCCCGCTCTCCTTCGCCCAGCAGCGTTTGTGGTTCCTGGACCAGATGGAGGGCCCTGGCGATACCTACAACCTTCCCTTCGCCACCCGGCTGCGCGGCCCACTCGACGTGACGGCGCTGGAGTCAGCCCTAGCGGATGTGGTGGCTCGGCATGAGTCCCTGCGCACCCGGTTCGATGTGCAGGGAGGTGAGCCATCGCAGCGTGTTCTGCACCCGGCCGATGTCCAGGTGCCGTTCACGGTCGTCGATGTGCCGGAAGAGTGGCTCGCGGAGACCGTGGAGACAGCGGCGGGTGAGCTGTTCCATCTGGCCGAGGATCTTCCCCTGCGGGTGACGCTGCTGAAGGTGGCCGACGACGACCATGTGCTGATGGTCCTCATGCACCACATCGCCACCGATGAGTGGTCGATGGGGCCGCTGCTCACCGATCTGGATACCGCCTATGCGGCTCGGACTGCCGGCCGGGCACCCGACTTCACCCCACTACCCGTCCAGTACGCCGACTTCGCCCTCTGGCAGCGCCAACTCCTCGGCAACCCCGACGACCCCACCTCACTCACCACCCGCCAAACCACCCACTGGCGCACCACACTCGCCGACCTCCCCGACGAAATCCCCCTCCCCACCGACCGCCCCCGACCCCCCGTGCCGTCCCACCGTGGTGACACGGTGGAGGTGCCCCTCGCCGCGGACCTGGTAGCCGGGCTCGACAGGCTTGCCCAGGACAGCGGCGCGACCATGTTCATGGTGGTGCACGCTGCGGTGGCGGCGCTGCTGCATCGGCTCGGGGCGGGCGATGACATCCCGCTGGGCAGCCCGGTCGCGGGCCGGGGCGATGAAGCACTCGACGACCTGGTCGGGTTCTTCGTCAACACGGTGGTGCTGCGCACCGACCTCTCCGGCATCCCGACCTTCGCCGAGCTCCTCGACCGGGTCCTTGAGACCGATCTCTCGGCCCTCGATCACATCGATCTTCCGTTTGACAGTGTGGTGGAGGCGGTGAACCCGGAGCGTTCACTGACCCGTCATCCCCTGTTCCAGACGATGGTGGCGTACGAGGGTGGCGGCCCGGATCTGACCCGCCTGTTCAACACCGCGGCGGAGGAACACCGCATCCACTCGGGTGCGGCCAAGTTCGATCTGGACATCCTCTTCCGTCGCCTACCGAAGGGCATCGGCACGGATGAGATGACGTGCGGGGTCCGATTTGCCACCGATCTCTTTGACCGGGGGACGGTGGAGGCGTTGGCGGACCGGTTGCTGCGGCTGCTGGCCCAGGCCGTCGCGGAGCCCGACCGGCCCATCGCCGACCTCGAACTCCTCAGCGCCGACGAACACGCACAACTCGCCCAATGGAACACCACCGAACGCCCCGTACCCAACGAAACCATCATCGACATCCTCGCCCGACAAGTCACCGCCACCCCCGACGAAACAGCCGTCGTCGCCGGCGAAACCCACCTCACCTTCACCCAACTCGCCACCGCCTCAGACCAACTCGCCCACCTCCTCATCACCGAAGGCATCGGCCCCGACA
>NZ_JAMQAW010000081.1 GCF_023701525.1 Streptomyces albipurpureus | reverse complement strand
GGGACCTCTCGGTCCCCCGGCGGCCTCGTCGTCCAGCTCCCCCAAAGCGGGCGGTACGGAGCCGGTACGTGTTCGGTGCCGGTGTCAGCCCTTCTGAGGAGACCCGGCATCGGCTACCGCGCCATCGGCGCCGGACTTGGCTGACCGCGCATCCTTCGCGGTGCCGTTCGCGGTCGGACCATCAGAGCCGGAAGCCGATGAACCATCGCCGGTCGAGGGCTCTTCCGAGCCGGTGGAGCCGGGGGGCTCCGAAGAATCCGCGGGATCCGATGAACCCGATGCGTCCGCGGCGTCCGAGCTGGTTGCCGACGAGTTCTCCGTGTCCTTCGAACCATCCTTGGCGGACGGTCCGCTACCGGCGCCGGCCGCGCCGTTCTCCGGCTCGACGACCTCTTCGCGCCCCGGACGCAGCCGCGCCGAGAGCACGATGTAGACCACTGCCAGCACGAAGACCACGATGGAGGTCCACACATTGAGGCGCAGGCCCAGGACCTCGTGTGCCTCGTCCACCCGCAGGTACTCGATCCAGGCGCGCCCGACGCAGTAGGCGGCGACGTACAGGGCGAACGCCCGGCCGTGCCCCAGCTTGAACCGCCGGTCAGCCCAGATCACCAGGAGCGCGACACCGATGCACCACAGCGACTCGTACAGGAATGTCGGGTGGTAGAGGCCAGCCTCTCGGTTCGCCCCCTCGGTGATCTTGAGTGCCCAGGGCAGATCGGTCTGCTTTCCGTAGAGCTCCTGGTTGAACCAGTTGCCCCAACGGCCGATGGCCTGGGCGATGGCGATGGCGGGTGCCATGGCGTCCGCCCATGCGGGGAGCGGGATACCGCGACGGCGGCAACCGATCCAGGCACCGACCGCGCCGAGCGCGATGGCACCCCAGATACCCAGGCCGCCTTGCCAGATCTTGAAGGCGTCGACCCAGTTCTCACCCTCGCTGAAGTACAGCTGGTAATCGGTGATCACATGGTAGAGCCGTCCGCCGACCAGGCCGAAGGGCACCGCCCAGACGGCGATGTCCGCCACCGTGCCGGCTTTTCCGCCGCGGGCGATCCAGCGCTTGTTGCCGAACCAGACGGCTACGAAGACGCCGAGGATGATGCAGAGCGCATAGCCACGCAGCGGGAGGGGTCCAAGATGGATCACTCCGGTCGACGGGCTGGGAATGTAGGCAAGTTCCATGGCAGAACCGACGCTACCTTGCCGCACAGCGCAGGCGGCAACCCGTCTGGGCAACGTCTGGGTAACGAGCCGCCCGTCAAGCCCGCTGGGCCAGGGGCAGGCCGGTGCGCACACGGTCAGGGCCGTGGCCCGAGACAGGGGCCCATTGCCCCGTTCTCGGCGCACACCGATGGGTCAGGTGGTGCGAGCCGGGCACAGCGCCGCCCCACCCGGACCGGTCGGACCAGCTGAGCTCAGCTCAGCAGCATCGAACCGGCCCGGGTCAGACCCGATCAGCACTCGCGCGGGTCAGGAGGCGTCCGGCACCGGCGCGGATCGCTCGGTCCCCGGCTTCTTGCCCTTGTTCGCCTCGGCGACCCACTTCTTCAGATTGGCCACGGAAATCTGCTGACCGGCCTTGTCCGGGAAGATCGACTCACCGTTCAGCAGCACCGTGGGCGTGCCGCGGAATCCACCGTTCACAAAGGCGTTGTTCGATTTCTGGACCCAGGAGTCGTGCTTCCCGTCCTCCACACAGCTGCGGAACGCCGGGGTGTCGAGCCCGTCGACCTTGCCCGCCAGCTCGATCAGCTTGTCGTTGTTCCCGAAGGCGTCGTCCGGCTCCGGGGGCTGATTCTGGAAGAGCACATCGTGGTACGGCACGAATTCGCCGGCGTCCTGGGCGCAGGCCACGGCATTGGCGGCACGCAGCGAACCGGTGCCACCCATGTTCCCGTCGATGATGGTGGCGAGGTTGTACTCGACCTTGAGCTGGCCCGACTCCTCCAGCTCGTGGATGGACTTGCGGAAGATGTTCTCGAACTGCGCACAGACGGGGCAGCGGAAGTCCTCCCAGATGGTGAGGGTGGAGGGCGCGTCCGTGGCGCCCACCGGGATCGCCAGCTGCTCCTTGCCCGCCACTCCGGAGGGGGCCAGCAGCGGACCCGCCTGGCTTGAGCCCTTCTTGTCGCCGCCCGCGTTGGCCGCGATCACCCCGATCACCGCGGCCAGCCCGAGGACCGCCACCACGGCGGAGGACACGATGAGCACCCGCCGTCGCTTCTCGCGCGCCTTCTCCCGCTCGCGTTCCTGCTGGAGCCGCTCCCGCGCGGTCCCTTTCGGTGCCTGATTCTTCTCGTTCACACCCGACAAACGAACCGGGGAGGGCTGTACGCGTCTCTCCGGTACTCGTTCCACCCGTATGAGCGACGACGTACGAGCGAGGTGTGCTAGCGAAACCCGTCCCGGTCAGCGGCAGCGCACCACCGGCCGGCTGGCAGGACACACACCGCGTGCCGGTCGGGCCCGGAGCGCTAGTGGGCGCTTGGGTCAACCGCTTCGCCCTCGGCCGCACCGTTGAGGTAGCGCTGCGGGGAGGTCCCGACGGTGCGGCGGAACGCCGCGAGGAACGCGCTCGCCGTCGCGTATCCCACGGCGTGTGCGGCCTGGGACACCGGCCTGCCCTCGGCCAGCAGGGGAAGGGCCGCCCGCAGCCTCATGTGGGTACGCCAGCGGTCGAAGCTCATCCCGGTGTCATGGGCGAACAGCCGGGTCAGCGTGCGGCGGCTCACTCCGATGGCCCGAGCGTGCGCTTCCAGACTCCGGGGGTCCGCGGGATCGGCGAGCAGCGCGTCCGCCACGGCTCGTACCCGTTCGTCGACGGGGTGCGGCACATCGATGGGGAGGGCGGGCAGGGGGTGCAGCAGATCCAGTACCACCGCCTCGGCCCGCAGACGGGCGTCGTCGTCGAGATCCGTCCGGTTGAGGTGGTCGATCAAGTGGGCCAGCAGCCCGTCGACGCCGACCGGGGTGGGCTCGGTCCAGTCCAGGGCGCATCGGTCCGGTTCGAGGTAGAGGCTGCACAGCACCGCGTCGCGGGTCGCGCCGGTCCGGTGGATGACGCCGGCGGGCAGCCAGAGGGCGCGGGTGGGCGGCAGCACCCAGTAGGTGTCGTCGACGGCGATCCCGAGCACACCGCGTCGGGTCCAGGCCAGCTGGTGCTGCGGGTGGCTGTGCGGAGCGATCCACTGCCCCGATGACAGGGGGAAGCTCCCCACCACGATCGCTCCCACCCCGGTGGGGGCGGAGCATTCGACGGCTTGGCTCATACGTCCAAGCCTATGTCCTCCATGCGCTATGACATGGCCCCATCGCGGATTGTGGCCACGATGAACGGTGCATAGCGTCGTCGTATGGTGATCGACTTTCCGCGCCCCGGGCGTGACCTCAGTACGGACGTACCGCCTCTGACAAGGGGATACCGGGCATGACATCGGCGGCTTCCCCCTCCGCCGCGATCGGTCGGCGCAGGCCGGCGCTGATCGTGTTGTGCGGTGTGCAGTTCATGCTCGTCCTCGATGACACGGTGGTCAGCGTGGCCCTCCCGAGCGTCCGGGAGGATCTTGGTTTTGGCGGCGCGGACCTGGCTTGGGTGGTCAACGCCTACTTCCTCGCCTTCGGTGGACTGCTCCTGCTGTTCGGTCGGGTGGCCGACCTGCTGGGTCGCCGACGCGTCTTCCTCAGCGGCGTGGCGCTGTTCGGTGCGGCGAGCCTCGTCTGCGGGCTCGCTCAGGAACCCTGGCACCTGGTGGCGGGCAGGTTCGCCCAGGGAGCCGGCGCGGCCATGGCGAGCCCGGCCGCGCTCTCCTTGATCACCCTCTTGTTCCCGGGCCCCGGGGAACGGTCCAGGGCACTGGGCATCTGGGGTGGCATCGCGGGTCTGGGCGGCACGATGGGTCTGGTGATCTCCGGGGCGCTGACCGACCTCACCTCCTGGCGTTGGATCTTCCTGATCAATCTGCCGGTGGCCGCGCTCGCCCTGGTGCTGCTGCCGCGGCTGGTGGCCGAGAGCCGGGCCACCCGGCGGACCCGGCTGGATGTGCCCGGTGCCGTGCTGGGGACCGGTGCCGTGCTCTGCCTGGTCTACGGTCTGCTCCAGGCCGGCGAGTCTCCTTGGGGTGCGGCGGCCGTGGTGGGACCGCTGCTCCTAGCGCTGGTCCTGGCCGCCTCGTTCGTCGCGGTCGAGGCCCGCACCGAAGAGCCTCTGGTGCCGTTGTCGTTTCTGTCGTCTCGCACTCGTGCGGTCGCCAACGGCACGACCCTGCTGTTCTCCGCCGCCTTCTACGCGATGGCCTTCCTGCTGATGATCCATCTGCAAACCGTGCTCGGCTACGGCCCGCTCCTGGCGGGCTTCGCCTATCTGCCCTACGGCGCCGGCATCCTGGCGGGCATATGGCTCTCCTCCCGCGCGGTGACCAGATGGGGCATGCGCCCTGTCCTCGTCCTCGGCTTGCTGCTCAGCGCGGTCGGGCTGCTGCTGCTCTCCGGTGCGACGCCGAGCGCGGGCTACGCCACGGGAGTGCTGCCGGGCATGCTCATCACCAGTCTCGGCTGTGGTCTGAGCCTGCCCGTCATGGCGATCGCCGCGGTGTCGGGCACCACCGGGGAGAACGCCGGGCTCGGCTCGGCGGTCTTCAGTTCGGTGCAGCAGATCGGCGGGGCGATCGGGGTGGCGGTACTGGTGACCCTGGCCGCCCGGCGTAGCGCCGCCGAGACCTCCTCGGTCGGCCCGCTGCACGCCGCGACGGAAGGGTTCTCCTTCGCGCTCACCCTCGCTGCCGCGCTACTGGCCCTCGCCGCGGTCCTGGTCGCCGCCCTGCTCACCGGGCGCCACTCCCCCGCCACGGCCGATGACCACACCACTGCGGTGAAGCCCCAGCGGGTCGAGTAACGACGCTGAGCCCTCGCGGCACGGCGGCCACCCGCGCGTCGAGCACGACCCCGCCCGTCCAGCGCGGACGGGC
>NZ_JAMQAW010000080.1 GCF_023701525.1 Streptomyces albipurpureus | reverse complement strand
AAGTCGCGCCCCGCAAGGAGTTCATCACCAGCTCCGCCGCCACCCTCGACCGCTCACGGATCGACGCCTGAGGAATCGCACAGCGGTGCCCCCACCCAGCCCGGTGGGAGTACCGCTGTGCGGGCCTCCAAGGCACCTTCAGGCCCGTTCAGGGGGGCCTGGAGGATGCCGAACCACCCGGGGGTGGAGCCATCAGCTCCACCCCGGGGTGGTTCTCCGGTGCCTGCGCGCTCCGTAGCATCGATCGCCACGGGGGAGCCTCGCCCGGACCGCCCACGAAACGCGGTCTGCCGAGGCGTACGGATGAGGCACCGGGAGGACGACGGCGTGGCGCGCAACGAATGGACTGCCTGGCCCGTGCGGGAGTCGCTGACCCACCTCGGAGTCCCGCGCGGTCGTATCGTTCTCGATCTGCTGCTGATGGCCGCCCTGTCGACCTGGGCGCTCTCCAGCGCCTACGCATCCGGTGACTTCGCCGGAGCCCTGGGTGTGATTCCGCCGCTCGGGCTTCTGGTGGCCGCCGCCGCGGTCGTCGGCTACCAGCGAACGACCCTGGAGAACCGGCTGGTACCTTCCCTCGCCTTGCTGGCCACGGTTACCGCGCTCGGGTGGAGTGCCTCGCTGGTGGACGGCCCCGTTCCGGCCACCGTGCTGTGGATCACCGCATCGCTGAACGCGATGGAGCGACTTCCGCTCGGCTGGGGCCTGGGCCTCGCAGTGCTGGGGGCCTCCTTCGTGGTGCTCAGCTTCAGTGCTGGGCCCGGCGCCTGGATCACGTTCGGCGGGGTCCTCCTGGCCGGTTTCTCCCTACGTCTCGACGCCCAGGCCCGTGGCGCCGGATTTCGCCTGCTCGCCCAGGAACGGGCTGCTCGGGAGGCCGAGGCGTTCTCCGCGGCCCTCGCGGAACGCGCCCGTATCGCCCGTGAGATCCATGATGTCCTCGCGCACAGCCTCTCCGCCCAACTCGTCCATCTGGAAGCGGCGCGGCTACAGATCGAACGCGGCCCCGACGGCCCCTTCCGGGAGCAGATCCTGGAACGGGTGGTGGCCGCCCGGGGTATGGCCAGGGACGGGCTCGCGGAGACCCGGCAGGCGCTCTCCGCGCTACGCGGCGAGATCGCCCCCATCGAGGACTACCTGCGGGAGTTGGCCCAGGCCGACGGCACGGAGACCGAGGTCGCGGGGGAGGGGTGGCAGTTGACCGCGGAGATCTCCCAGACCATCCGGCGGGTGGCCCAGGAGGCGCTGACCAACGCCCGCAAACACGCGCCGGGGGCGAGGGTACGGATGCTGCTCTCCTACGACCGGGCCGGAGTGACCCTGGAGGTGCGCGATTCCGGAGCGCGCAAGGACAGCGGCGAACTCGGTTCTTCTGGCTCCGGGTACGGTCTGCTGGGGATGCGGGAGCGGGCGGAACTGCTCGGTGGCACCCTGGATGCGGGACCGGAGGGAGAGGGCTTCGTGGTGCGGCTGCGAGTGCCGGTATGAGCGAGTGGACCACCGGGAAGCCCCCGAACCCCTCCGTGCTGCCTCAAGCAGGTTCGGGAGTGCGGTCGTGCGACGTGGTTGCCGCGGGCGAAGAGGTCGAGGCGAAGACGACCGCGGTCACGGACCGAGGGCTTGGGGAGAGCGCTGATCCGGCCATGCCGGCGCCCGCCCGCGTGGTGGTCGCCGACGATCAGACGGTGGTGCGCGAGGGCATCGTGATGCTGCTCGGGCTGCTGCCCGGAATCGAGGTCGTGGGCGCGGCCAGGGACGGTACGGAAGCGATCGCCCTCGTGGCCCGGCTCGCCCCCGATGTGGTGCTGATGGATCTGCGGATGCCCCGCTGCGACGGGGTGGAGGCCACCCGTCGTATCCGCGCGCATCATCCTGGCACCCAGGTGGTGGTGCTCACCACCTACGCGGACGACGCCTCGCTGTTTCCCGCGTTGCAGGCCGGAGCGCGCGGATACCTCACCAAGGACGCGGACGGCGAAGAGATCGCCAAGGCTGTCCGGGATGTGATGGCCGGGCAGGCTTGGCTCTCGCCCGCTGTGCAGAGCCGGCTGCTGGAGCGGCTGACCAGCGGACCAGAACTGGCCACACCCAGGCTGCCGGACGGGCTGACCAGCCGCGAGGGTGAAGTGCTCGCTCTGATCGCCGATGGCCTCACCAACATCGAGATCGCCCACCGGCTGCACATCTCGCATGCGACCGTGAAGACCCACATCAACAACCTCTTCACCAAGGCGGGCATCCACGACCGGGCCCAGGCGGTTCGCTATGCCTACCGGCAGGGCCTGGCGCAGCCGCCTGGGAACAGTGTCACCTGATGGTGTGAAGCATCGGGGGAGAAGAGTCCGAGATCTTCCCACTCTGTCCATCCTTGGGCACGCGGCCGAAACGGTTCGCTGACAAGGAGAGTTGAGCGGTGGAGAAGCAGGCAGGGCGGCACGCGGCGGCGGTGCGGCTCGATGACCCGTGGTGCGACGCACTCGGCTCCGGTTGGAGCGAACCCCTGGATTCGGGCCTGGGGTGGGGAGCCATCCCGGCCGAAGTCCCGGTGCCCGGCTGGGGAGCGCATCGGGCCCTCGATGCTCCCCCGGGCGAGGAAGAGTGGCCGGGACTCGACCCTCGGGCCCCCGGCGGCTGCGAAGCGCTGACCCCTACATCCGGCCATGCCCATCCTCAGCACGGTGATCGTCTCAGTACCGCCGACATCTATCTGGAGGTCCAGCGCAGCGACGCATTCCAGCGGGTACGCCGCCGCTACCGAGGATTCGTCGTACCGGTCGGACTCGCCTTTCTGCTCTGGTACTTCGGCTATGTGATCGCCGCCATCGCCGCGCCCACCCTGATGGCCCGGCCGGTCGTCGGCGCGGTGAATGTGGCGATGCTCGCCGGACTGGCGCAGTTCCTCACCACCTTCCTCCTCACCTGGGCCTATGCCCGACACGCCCGGCTGCACCGGGACCCCGAGGCGCTGGAGTTGCGGTGGTTGGTCTTTGACTGGGACAGAGCGCGTCGAATCGCTCCCGGGGAGCACGGCGAGCCCGGCGAGCCCGGATCGGCCGGTCGGGGGAGCGGGCGATGAGCGGCGATCACCAGACCCTGGCACTGCTGCTGTTCAGCGCGTTCGTCGCGGCGACCCTGGTCATCACCAGCAGGGTCAGTCGCGGCAGACAGGGCTCACCGGAGGAGTTCTACGCGGGCGGTCGTCTGTTCTCCCCCATGGAGAATGGTTTCGCCATCGCCGGGGACTATATGTCCGCCGCCTCCTTCCTCGGCATCTCCGGACTGATCGCCCTCTTCGGCTACGACGGAATGCTCTACTCCGTTGGGTTTCTGGTGGCGTGGCTCGTGGTGCTGTTCTTCGTCGCGGAACTCGTCCGCAACTGCGGTCGTTTCACCCTCGCCGACGTCATCGCCTCGCGTATGCGAGAACGCCCGGTGCGGATCGCGGCGGGTACGTCCTCGGTCATCGTCTCCGTGTTCTACCTGGTGGCGCAGATGGTCGGGGCGGGCAGCCTGGTCGCCCTCCTGCTCGGCGGCACGAGTCAATCCGCGCGCTCGTGGGCCGTGGTCGGGGTGGGCGCCCTGATGGTGGTCTATGTGTCGTTCGGTGGGATGCGGGCCACCACCTGGATTCAGATCGTGAAGGCCGTCCTGCTGATGGCGGGGGCGCTCACCCTGACCGTGCTCGTGCTCGTACGGTTCCACGGCGACGTCAACGCACTGCTCAGCACGGCCGCGGAGCGCAGCGGCCATGGCCGTGAGTTCCTCGCGCCCGGGCTGAAGTACGGCGGGAACTGGACCGCCCGGCTGGACTTCATCAGCCTGGGTCTGGCGCTGGTGCTGGGCACGGCGGGCCTGCCGCACATCCTGTCCCGCTTCTACACCGTGCCCACCGCACGGGCGGCACGACGCTCGGTCGTCTGGGCCATCGGACTCATCGGCGGCTTCTATCTGATGACGATCGTGCTGGGCTTCGGGGCCGCCGCGGTGGTCGGCACCGCTGAGGTCCGTACATCCGGCGCTGCTGGGAACACGGCCGTACCCCTGCTCGCACTCGACCTCGGCGGTGGAGCGGGCACCACCGGAGGAACGATTCTGTTCGCGGTGGTGGCCGCAGTGGCCTTCGCCACGATCCTGGCCGTCGTCGCGGGAATCACCCTGGCCTCTTCGGCTTCGGTCGCCCATGACCTGTACAGCGCGCTGAGGCGCCCCCGGTCCCGACAGCGCAGCGAGGTCGCCGTCGCCCGGATCGCCGCGGCCGGTATGGGAGTGGTCGCCATCGGGCTCGGGCTGCTGGCGCGCGACCTGAACGTGGCCTTCCTGGTCGGGCTGGCCTTCGCGGTTGCCGCGTCCGCCAACCTTCCGGTGCTGTTCTACTCGCTGTTCTGGCGGAACTTCACCACCCGAGGCGCGGTGTGGTCGGTGTACGGGGGGCTGGTTCCAGCCGTATTGCTGGTGGTGTTCTCTCCGGTGGTGTCGGGCGGTGCGGAATCCCTCTTCCCCGGGTCCGACTTCCAACTCTTCCCCCTGCAGAACCCTGGTCTGGTCTCCATCCCCCTGGGATTCCTCGCCGGGTGGATCGGCACACTGCTCTCCTCGGAGCGGCCGGACGCCGCCAAGCACGCGGAGACCGAGGTACGAGCGCTGACGGGAGCCGGTGCGGTGTGAGGCGAGGCGAGGCGCTTGCCGTCCCCGTGGCTATGGGGTCGGCAAGCGGTGAGCTCACCCGCGGGTGGAGATCACCCGGCGTGGGGCCACGGTCAAGGTGCTACCCGCGACCACCCGCCCTCTGCCCTCGGCCGAGGCCAGCGCAGCCCTGCGAGTCCCGACCACCCCGGAAAACGACTGTGGTGCGCTCCCAGGGGCGGAGGAACGGCGCGTTCACCACCGGAGAGGCGTGCGCCCACCGCGCTGGGCAGTGCTTCTGGGAGGGCCGTCCGCCCGACCTGGTCCCCATCCCCGGGCCAGTGGGCTCAGTTGCCCGATGACCAGCGGTAGAGGTGTTCCGGGCGGCCCGTCTCCCCGTAGCGGAGGCTCAGGCTGACCCTGTTGGTGCGCTCCAGCAGTTTGAGATAGCGCTGTGCGGTCTGTCGACTCAGACCAGTGCGCTCGGCGATCTCCTGTGCGGACAGCGGGTGCTCCGCCATCAGAAGCACCTGGCGGACGGTGGCCGCCGTCGCCGGTGAGTGCCCCTTGGGTAGATCGGGGGTGAGGGAGCTGGCGGACAGTGCACCGAAGATGCGGTCCACCTCGGCCTGTTCTGCTTCACCGCCCCTGCTCAGGGTGCGGCGCAGT
This sequence comes from Streptomyces albipurpureus, assembly GCF_023701525.1. Taxonomy (GTDB): domain Bacteria; phylum Actinomycetota; class Actinomycetes; order Streptomycetales; family Streptomycetaceae; genus Streptomyces; species Streptomyces albipurpureus. The sequence continues at coordinate 6,141 of NZ_JAMQAW010000080.1, read as the reverse complement.
CCCGCGTACGCCTCCAATTTGGTGCGTAGCCCGGCGAAGTTGAAGGGCTTCACCAGGTACTGGAGTGCGCCATGGCGCATGGCCGCCTGCACGGTGGCCACATCGCGCGCCGCCGTCACCATGATCACATCGGTCTGATGGCCCAGCCGGCGCAGCTCCCGGACCACGGCCAGCCCATTGCCGTCCGGCAGATAGTGGTCCATCAGGATCAGATCCACCGGTGAATCGTTCATCCTCGCCAGCGCGTCCGCGGCGGAGTGGGCCTTCGCGGAGACCTGGAAACCGGGCACCTTGGCCGCGTAGGCCGCATTGATCTCCGCTACCCGGACATCGTCGTCCACGACCAGAACATCGATGAGCCCACCGCCGTGGGGGCCCGCACAGCCGCGTCCGCTTCCCGCGGTGTATCCGTCCTTCATCGGGCCTCCCCGACTGCGGCCGGTTCCGGTTCGAGCTGTTCCGGTCCGGTCAGCTCGCTGAGCGCCTCGGGGAGTACGACGGTGAACTCGGCGCCTCCACCCGGTGCCTCCTCCACCCGTGCGCTGCCGCCCTGCCGCTCCGCCGCCCTGCGCACCAACGCCAGCCCGAGGCCACGCTTGCCGTGGGCCGGGAGCTTCTTGGTGGTCCAACCCTCGGTGAAGATCAACTCACGCTGCGCGGGGGGCACTCCGGGGCCGGTGTCGGTCACCCGAAGGACCACCGTACGGCCCTCCGCATGCAGCTCCACCTCGATCTGGGCGTCCTCACACCCGGCCGCCGCATCCATCGCGTTGTCCACGAGATTGCCGACGACGGTGACCAGCCCGCGGGGGTCCACCAGCCGATCGGGGAGCAGGGTGTCCGGGGACACCCGCAGTGAGACTCCGCGCTCGGCGGCCACGGTGGCCTTGCCCACCAGGAGTGAGGCGAGCAGTGGATCGTGCACCTTCTCGGTGACCTGCTCGGCGGTGGCCCGATGGACCCCGACCACCTCCGTGATGAACTCGACGGCCTCGTCGTGCATCTCCAGTTCCAGCAGACCGAGCACCGTGTGCATCCGGTTGGCGTGCTCATGGTCCTGGGCGCGTAGCGCGTCGATCAGACCGCGGGTGGAGTCCAGCTCCCGGCCGAGCTGCTCCAGCTCGGTACGGTCGCGCAGGGTGGCCACCGCGCCACCGTCGTCGGTCGGCATCCGGTTGGCTATCAGAACGCGCTGGCCGCGGACGGTCACCAGATCCACTCCGGTGACCCGGCCCGCCAGGACATCGGTGGTCCGGCCCTCGCCGAGCACCTGGTCGAGGGGGAGCCCCTTGGCATCCGGTCCGATGCCGAGCAGCCGCTGCGCCTCGTCGTTCATCAGCCTTATCCGGCCGTGCGCGTCAAGGGCGACAACCCCTTCACGTATGCCGTGCAGCATTGCCTCCCGCTCGGCGAGCAGCGCTGAGATATCTGAGAAGGCCAGGTCGTGGGTCTGCCGTTGGAGTCTGCGGGAGATGAGGTAGGCGGCCAGTGAGCCCGCTGCCAGGGCGCCGCCCGCGTAGAGAAGCAGTCCCGGAATGGCGGAGAACAGCCGGTCGCGGACGCTGTCGTACTCGATGCCGACCGACACCGCTCCCACGATGCGGCCGGTGTTGTCGTGGAGCGGAACCTTTCCTCGGGCCGAGCGGCCGAGGGTGCCGCTGTCGATCTCCATGATCTCGTCGCCGGCCAGGGGCGCGCTGGGGTCGGTGGAGACGACTCGACCGATCTCCTCCAGCGAGGTGTGCGACCAGCGGACCCCACCGGTATCCATGATCACGATGTACTCGGCGTCCGTGGCCTGCCGGATGCGCTCGGCTTCCGCCTGGACCGGCCCCTGAGGTGTGGGGCGGCTCTTCATGAGCTTGTCGGCGACCTCCGGGGACGCGGCGGTCTGCGCGATGGCCAGCGCCCTGCGCATCGCCTGGTCATCCAGCTGAGCGCTGAGCGGGGCGAGGAAGAAGCCGGTGGCCAGCACTGTGACACCGGCGGCGATGGCCAGCTGCATCAGCAGGACTTGGGAGAAGACCCGCTGGGGCCAGCCGAACCGCCGACGTCTGGCCGGGGCGGTCGGTTCGGGGCTCATGGATAGGAACGGTAAGGGGCGATCGGCCCATTCTGAAATCTCTTCCGTCACACTCAACGCTCCGCAAGGTGATGAACACGGGTTCGACATGTGCGGACGCGTGTCGTCCGGTTTGCTTGCTTCCGGGCGGGGTCAGCCGGCGGCTCCAGGGGGCGCCAGACCCCGTGCCGGTAGGGGTGCTGTTCCGAGTGTGCAGCGGTCCCGGCCGCTCTGAGCTGGCCTTTCTCAGATGCGGCTGGTTATCGCACCTCAGCGGAGGGCGCGGGGGCGCACGTTCAGGGCAGCGGCCTCGGCGGGCGCGGCCCGTCGTACTGACCGCTCGGACGCAGCCGGAGCCCGGGTTCGCCGTACTCCTCCAGGGCGTGGGCGATCCAGCCCGCGGTACGGGCCACCGCGAACACGGTCTCGCCCGCCTCGGCCCGCATCCGTGCCGCCACCGACATCGTCGCCAGCGCCAGATCCACATTGCCGCTCATCCCCGTCTGCCGTGCCGTCGCCGACTCCACCGCACGGGCCGCGGCCAGGGCCGGGCCCGCGGCCGGAATGCGCGCCAGCGCGGCGAAGAGCGCCTCGGCGCGAGGGTCCTGGCCGGTGTAGAGCCGATGCCCGAGCCCGGGCACCTGGCGGCCGGCGCGAAGATGATCAGCGACCACCGCCGCCGCGCTGCCCCGCTCCAGCACCTCGGTGAGCATCCGATGGGCCAGACCGCTGGCCGCTCCGTGCAGCGGGCCGTCCAGTGTCCCGAGTCCGGCGGAGACCGCGGCATAGGGATGGGCGCGCGCTGATGCCGCCACTCGCACCGCCAGGGTCGAGGCGGCCAGATCGTGGTCGATGAGCAGGGCCAACGCGAGGTCCAGGGCCCGCAGGGACGCCTCGTCCGGTCTGCTGGCGGTCAGCCTGGCCCAGAGTCGCGCGGCGATGCCACCGCCGACGCGGGCCGGCTCGCCCACCGCGGGCAGTGCGTCGACCAGGGTCGGGATCAGCATCCTGGCGACGCCGAGCACCGCGTTCCGCCCGAGATCGAAGCGCAGCGGATCGGTGACTGACGCGGCGATGGTCACAGCCCGCAGCCGGTCGGCCGAGCTGCTGTTCTCCGGTAGGGCTTCGATGGCGCGACGGGCCGAGGCGAGCGCTTCGGGCGGTGCGGTGAAGTGGACGTCGGCCCGCAGGTCGCCGGTCCAGAGCCACTCCGCGATCTGCTCGTAGTGGTAGTGCTGGGCCAGTTCGACGGCGTCGACCCCGCGGAAGTAGTACCGGTCCTGGTCGATCAGGGTGATGCCGGTACGAATCCGCCAGGTGGTGTCCCCGCCCGCCGCCGGCTCCCGGCGGCCCCGCCGGACCAGTGCCTCGACCTCGCGGGCGTCGAAGGTGCTTCCCCGCCCGTCCGGGTCGCGCCGGCTGGAGAGCTGTCCGCGGCTGACATAGGCGTACACCGTCGCGGGTTTCACCCCGAGCCGTGCGGCCGTTTCCCGCGTGGTGAGCCGGGGGCCGCTGGCTGGGGGGTCCGTCATGTCCGTCACCAGGACACCTTACCGAATCCACAGTCATATTGATTTAATCAATATTGACAATGATGGAATCAAGCATGGACAGTCGAATCAAGTCTAAGGAGGACTCCATGCACAGCACCGCCGAAGCGACCTCACCCCGGGAATCCGCCGATGTGCCGCGCGGACTGGCGGGCGTCATCGTCACCGACACCGCCATCGGAGACGTACGCGGCCGGGAGGGCTTCTACCACTACCGCCAGTTCAACGCCATTGAGCTGGCCCAGAGCCGGGGATTCGAAGACGTCTGGCATCTGATGCTCCACGGCAGGCTGCCCCATGCCGCCGAGCGGGCCGACTTCCTGAGCCGGACCGCGTCCCTGCGCGCCGTGCCCGCCGGGATACGAGCCTCCCTGCCCGCGATCGCCCGCGCCTGTGCCCCCTCCGGTCCCCTGGCCGGACTGCGTACCGCGCTCTCGCTCCTCGGAGCCTCGGCCGGAATGCGCCCGGTGTACGACCTCGACCCAGCGGCCCGCCGCACCGACGCACTGACCGCCTGCGCCGTCGTACCCACCCTCCTGACGGCACTCCACCGCCTCGGCCAGGGCCTCGAACCGATCGAACCGCGCGCGGATCTGCCGTACGCCGCCAACTACCTCTACATGCTCACCGGCACCGAGCCCGAGCCCCGGCGGGTGCGCGCCATCGAGCGGTACCTCATCTCCACCGTCGACCACGGATTCAACGCCTCCACCTTCACCGGGCGGGTCATCGCCTCCACCGGCGCGGATGTGGTGGCCGCTCTGACCGGAGCGATCGGCGCGCTCTCCGGGCCCCTCCACGGAGGCGCACCGAGCCGGGCCCTGGACACCCTGGACGCCATCGGTACCCCGGACCGCATCGGACCCTGGGTCCGCGAACGAGTCATCGCGGGTGAGCGGATCATGGGTTTCGGCCATCCCGTCTATCGCACCGAGGACCCGCGCTCCCGGATGCTGCGCGGTATCGCGCGGGAGTTCGGGGGACCGCTGGTGGAATTCGCCGTCCAGGTGGAGGCCGAGGTGGAGGCGATCCTCGCCGAGTTGAAGCCGGGGCGGGAGTTGCACGCCAATGTGGAGTTCTACACGGGCGTCGTCATGGAGCTCTGCGGATTGCCGAGGGAGATGTTCACCCCGACCTTCTGTGCGGCCAGGGTGGTCGGCTGGAGCGCCAATATCCTGGAGCAGGCGGAAGACTCCAAGATCATCCGTCCGGCGGCCCGCTACACCGGCCCGCCCCCGCCCCAGCCCGTGCCCGCCCCCTGAAAGGCCCCAGGTGAGTCAGCTCCCCGATCCGAGCAAACAGATCCCCGTCATCGTCCTCGCGGGCTTTCTCGGATCGGGCAAGACCACCTTGCTCAACCATCTGCTCCGAGCCAGCCGCGGCACCCGCATCGGTGCCATCGTCAATGACTTCGGCTCGATCGAGATCGACGCCATGACGGTGGCCGGTCAACTCGGCGACTCCACGGTCTCCCTCGGCAACGGCTGTCTGTGCTGCGCCGTGGACGCCAGCGAGCTCGATCTCTTTCTCGACAGGCTCACCCGCCCCTCCGCTCGGCTCGATGTGATCGTCATTGAGGCGAGCGGCCTCGCCGAACCGTCCGAACTGGTCCGTATGCTGCTGGCCAGCGAGAACACCCGGATGGTGTACGGAGGCCTGGTGGAGGTCGTCGACGCGGCCGAGTTCGAGGCCACCCGCGAGCGGCACCCAGAGATCGACCGCCATCTCGCCCTGGCCGATCTGGTGGTGCTCAACAAGACCGACCGGGTGGACGCGGCCGTCCTGACACGGCTGCGGAAGACCCTTCAGGGCGCGGCAGCCGTGGTGGAATCCAGCTACGGACGGGTCGATCCCGAGCTGTTCTTCGACCGCAGGCCCAGCACCGAACGGGTCGGCCAACTCGCCTTCGACGACCTCCTCGACGACCATCCCGCGGATCCCCTCGGCGCCGACCACCCCGGATGCGCGGACGGCGCCGACCGCGCGCACGGTCTCCATCTCCACGCGGCCTATGAGAGCGCCGCCTTCACCGCGCGGGAGCCCCTGCACCCGCGCCGACTGCTGGACTTCCTCGACTCCCGGCCCGAAGGTCTCTACCGGATCAAGGGCTTCGTTGACTTCGGCACGACCGATCCCCGCAATCGCTATGCCGTACACGCCGTCGGCCGCTTTCTACGGTTCTACCCCGAGCCCTGGCCCAAAGACGCTCAGCGGCTCACCGAGTTGGTGCTGATCGGTTCGGAGATCGATGGGCCGGCGCTCCTGGAGCAGTTGGCCGCGGCCCGGATGGAGGCAGCGGAGACCGTCGAGGAGCGAAGCCTCTGGGGTGTTCTGCGCTATGTGCAGGACCCGGCGCAGGGCGCCGACGACTCATCGGACCCGGCGGAGGTCCCCCAGCAGTGGGAGCCGTGAGCCGCACACAGCCCGAGGCGAGATCCCCGAGCCGTGGGGGCCGTAGCCGACCGGGCTGATGGCTGGGTCGGCGGACGGGGGAAGGAGAACCGACGGGGGCGGGTGGGGCGCGAGGTT
>NZ_JAMQAW010000008.1:442216-448205 GCF_023701525.1 Streptomyces albipurpureus | reverse complement strand
GCCAGCCCGTCACACGATCCCTGATCGCCTACGACCACTAATCACATCGGAATGAGTCGTCTAGGGCAGGCTGGCGACCGCTACAGTGCTCGTGTCGTCACAGTGTGACGACACCGCCGGACATGCACGGGCCTGGTTGACCAGCACACCAGTAGTCATCATGCCGATGGAGGTAGAACAGCCTCCATCCGCCATAGGCAAGCACGGGGAGACCAACCCCAAGAAGGACCGCTGACACAGAGCAGTGCAGGCTCTCGACGCCAGGGAGCAGAGTAGAAGTCCTCGATCCGGGGCGATTGATTGGCTCCGATGGAGCAGTGAAAAGCCCCCGCTCTGGGGCATCTGGATTGGTTCGCCACGCGGCGGGCCCTATGAGACTGAGTTCGCGCTGGCATGAATCTCAGTTCGCAACCACTCGTGAACTACGACGTGGGCGGACTGAAGCATGCCCAACGGGGCCGTCCGCCCGGAGAGGCGGACCCTTGAGTCCAGACCAATCGCCAACACCGAGGACCTTACTGCAGGCTGCCGTCGCCCCTTCTCACTGCCTCGAACCTCTGGCCCTCGGCGCCACGGCGCTCGTTCTCATCCTCGCGCCTCCTGATATCAGAACTTCTGCGGCGTGGTGGTCATCGACGGGCAACTGGCGCTCAAGGGCGCCAGACATGTCCCAGATAGGAATACTTCGCCTGCGCTGGCGAATGAGAGTTGGCATCATCTGCCGACCGCCCCAGCCAGGCGATTCGCTGCTACACACTCGCGCCATGTCCGACTTCACCTTCCTCACTTCAACTCTGTTGCAGGTGGTGGAGTCAGGAGATCCCTGGGCAAGTAGCGAACTGGTCATCAGAGATGAAGCCCACCGGTATCACGACCCCCCGCTTGTCTTTGACGGTAAACCGTTTGGCTTTCAGGCGAAGTGGAGTCTGGTCAGAGCGAAAGCCGCTCTGACCAGACTCCTGGGACTTGAGCGCCGCATCCATGACCTTCGTAACAATAAGGCCAAGTGGAAGACCGTTGAGTTCACTCTGCGGCTGTTCCGCACTTCCGAATCAGAGACCGGCCTCCCAACGATCACCGCTCCGCCGATCCCTGTGCACCTTGCTCCGCTCCTTGCTGGGGAGTCGCAGGAAGACTTGGAACGAGCTACCGAGGCGCTGAGCCTCGTATGGCGCTGTGTGGCGCTCGATGCGCTCACGGTTCTCAACGCCGTGCTCGCGGGGCGGCGCTACGAGTTCGCCGCCCAAGCGCAGCCGAACGAGTCGTCTCCCTGCGGCGTGATCAGATTCGCCGCGCCTCGAATTCCTCGGGCACCTGGATTGCCGGCGTACTCGCCGGTCTCATCCACTCTGGGTGCGCTCGCCGCCTGACCTTTTGGCGGGTTGCGATGCGCACCCCATGCAAGGCAAGGGCATTCAGGTGTTTGTGTTCGATGTTGATTTGAACGGGGCCGAGTTGTCAGGGCGGGTGCCTTTGCGGCTGTTCGTGCTGGCTCTGGTGCTCGTCAGTGGTCGGTTGGACGGTTGCCAGTCGTTCGCTTACGGGCTGGTCACGGGGGCTGGTGCGTCAGATTCGCGATTGGGTGCGCAGCGTCCTGCTGCGGATTCTGGCTGATCGCGACGATCAGTCCCTCTGACGGACTGAAGGTGGGGCCGCCCTAGCGGCGGCTCCACCTTTTCAGCCTCGCGGAAGGAATTGATCTTGCATGGGGAGTTCAGCCTCACGGCGCCTCCACCGCGAAGTACATCCCCTTCTCGCTGGTATCCAGACATCCCGCTTCTTCCAGGGCTTTCAGGTCTGTGAGGCAGTCTGCAATGCTCACCGGGTGCGGCTTGAGGCGTTCCGGGCCTAGGCCAGCCAGACCGCTGCAGTAACCGCCACGTGCCCCTTCGCTGCGGACGAGACGTGGAACGGTTGGCCGAACATCGTCTTCACCCGGGCCAGGGTCCACCGCTGGTCGGTCCACCCGTGCGTCAGCGGACCAGGCTCCAACACCCGCACCCTCCTGCCACGTCGCGGCTGAAGGTCAGGTAAATCCTCCAGCCGCAATACTCTGGCCCCGAAATTCATCATCCTGATCGCGCGCACACTACCGCCTAGGCTCCCTGATTATAGGTTTCAGAGCAGAGCACTGACGTTTTCTCACGTCACGAGAAACCGCCTGGCGCAAGTGACCGAGGGCTCCTTCTCACGTGGCGAGAAAGCACAGGGATGTAAACACCCGTACATGAATCGTCATTGACGAAGGCATATTCGACAGGGTAGGAATCTTGCTCAGGGAACTCGATCGCCCGCACCGCTGGGCCGGACCAGCGTCCGGGACCCTGCGAGGAGACCTACGTCAGTGCTCTGCGATGACGCAGCGAGCGACACGACCCTGGCAGGGGCGTTGTCCCTGAGCCGTGCGGAGGATCCGCAAAAACCGAAGAGTCGCGGGGGCGATATGCATGGTAGTGCCGGGCGGAAGCCGGCCAGAAGATCAGAACGAAACGCCGGAAAAGTATGTGCGCCATGCAGAAATTCTAGATGAAGAGCAAGAACTAGAAGACTCAACTGAATCTTCGGAATGCCTTGCCCCTCGGGGGATCCCTCCGCGAAGGAATTCATTGCATGACAGGGGGGATGGCGAACGGATTCCCCGTAAAGGAATATGGCTGGGCACCGACATGGGCCTCATGGTCTTCCATCCCGTGCTCTCACCCAACGGCCCTTCCGAGTCCTCGCCTCCCACGGAAGACTCAGTCGTCCAGGACGCCGACGAGGCGAGCCTCGACGTCGCTTGTTGGCTGATGCCGCTTCTGCCTCGTGAACACATTGCCGAGACCTTGAAGCTCGGGGCCTACAGAGAACGCCCCGACGCTTGAGCCTCATCGGACGGGCCGCCCCTTGCCCCATGCCGGGGGCGGCCCCTCCGTCACGCTTTTCCGGCCTCCAGGCGTTTCATCTGCCCGATCATCGCCAGAATCGCTTCCCTACTCGAAGCCAGTAGCTCCGCGCTTTCGAGGGCGAGATGGCGCGCTTCGGGCCGGCTCAGTGCCTGGATCAGGTCGGGCCGTTCGAGGACGTCGACCGCTACGGTGAGCTGGTCATCACTGAGCGCTCCGGCCGGCGGGAGCAGGGCGCCCGCCCGCCCCAGGACGTTCAGCAGTTCCGGCTGCTCCACCAACTTGCCGATGACTTCTCGGTGCTCGGCGCTGAGTGCGCGGACGTTTAGCGCGATCTCGCGGACCTTACTGTCAGCAAGAAGGTCGAGGGTCTGCAGCCTGCCCAGCAAGTCGGCGACAGTCTCGGGGCCAGGCGCTGTGCTACCAACGTTGTCCAGTCTGAGGTCTCGCACCCCGAGGCGCTTCATGACAGCCAGCAGCTCCAGCTGAGCCTTCTCATCGTCCTCGAAGGCGATGGTCTCGTCGACGAAGTACGAGATCCGGCGGTCGAAGAACTCTGCGAGTGCTTTCAAGTGGTTCAGCTTCGGGTTCGTTCCGGGCTTCCCGGTGGCCAGCTCCCACAGATAGGCGCCGGAGATCGGTACCTGTGTCTGCTCGCTGATCATCTTCCCTACTTTGTCCCACGACGGAGCCTTGCCTCCCTTGGGGGTCATCTCGTCCCGGAGTGCGCTCAGCTTCTCCGCGAGCGTGCGCGGCGGCGTACGCATGTCGCCAGCGCCGGTGTCAGGCATTGTCAGCCACTCGTCCTTTCATCCAGCAGACCGATAGCAAGGTGCGGGATGCGTGAACCATATCCATATCCACGCCTGTAGATACCACTAGGGAGGCGGGTTCGGTCAAGCCCTTCCCAGCACTGGGGACACAGGAGTCGATAGGTGTAGACCACTGGTTGGACTTCCCGACTTCAGGGCCGCCGAAGCACCGACACACCTAGCAGGCCCTCTACGGGTGTTTAGTCAGATGCGGTGCGCATCCGGTCATGGAGCAATCCGTTCGAGACACTCCCTCGCGCGGAGCTGCGGTGCTCGAATCGACCAACGCAAGCCCCGGCCCGCATCATCAACACTTGTTTACGGAATCCCTTCCCCGGAGCGTGCGCGGTCGACTAGGATCACACGTGTCGTCCACACTTGTTTACGACGGGAGCTCCCAAGTGCACAGCCGAGTTCACCGGCACCGGGGACCTACTGCATTTGCTGTGCCGACGCTGAGCGACCCTGCCCGTTCGCCCTGAAGCACCAGGAGAACAGGCGTTGGCTCCGGCGCTACTTGCGTGTCCGGTGGTCGGCGTCCAGGACCGCCGAGGACTGAGCCCCCCCCTTTAGTCCTCGGCCACAGAGGGGTGCCACCGCGGAGTACCTCCACTCTGGGTCTCCGTCTCAACAGGGCTGGGCCAAGCCTTCGTCTTCGCAACGAATGGGGCGGGGTGCCGGTGCGTATCTCTGCCCAGGATGCCCCTGTTCGACGGAACCAGAGTGGCAAAAATGGAGCGACCGACGAGGACCGCAGACTTCGACCGCTTTTCGCGCGCCTTAGCGGGCGTGTCTCCCATCGCCTATTGGAAAGGGTCATGAATCCTCTTCTGCGCCGGCGTCGCACGCGTCTTGTCGCATTCCGCCGCCTCCGGTGGATACGGCCCGAGCTTTTCGCCTCTCCGGAAGGCCGATGCCTGTCGGTCCCTCCCGGAGTGGCGGGAGGGCACACTGGCGCCCCGAACCGCCCCCGTGGTCCAAGCAGCGGTCCGATTACTCCGTTCCTACTGGACGAGAGCGCTCAGGCCGTTGGTAGGGATTCTCGTCAGCCCTCGCACCCGTGACACCTGTTCCCGCAGGTGCATCCTGTGTGCCCAGCAGACGACACCGAGAATGCCGCCTTCCATTCGCCATCCGCTAACAGGCGACTACCGGGAGTGAGTCGATGTCTCGCACCATCCGACCTCACTTGATTTGGGACTGGAGCGGCACTCTCGCCGACGAGGCGAGGCGCCATACCGAAGCACTCAACGTCGCCCTGGCGGCTGTGGCTCCTGCCGAAGCAACGAGAATCGACATGGAAGATCTCCACCGTCTCTCACAGGTCCCCGAGTATGCGGCCTACTCGTCGGCACTTGGCCGTCCCCTGACGACGCACGAACATCGACTCGCCGAGGCTGCTCTGAAGGGGTACCTGGCAAGTCAGCCGCCCGCTCCGCTGACTCGCGGTGCCAGCGAGTTACTGAGGAGACTGGTCCGCAGTGGATGCAGTCACTCAGTGGTGTCTCTGAGGCCCCACGACTCTCTGATCCGGCATATCGACGCACTGGGAGTCGCTGCCCTGTTCATCAGGGTCGATGGGCGACGCACTTCGTCCGCGGGCAGTACCAAGTCCCAAGCGCTGGCACGCCACGTGAGGGCAATCCGGCCAGCCATCGACGACCGGCCGATCATCGTCATCGGTGATGCTCCCGACGACGCGGTTGGCGCAGCCGCCAATGGGCTGCCTGTCGTGCTCTACGCCGGCGGGTTCACTTCGGTGGAACTCCTCCGCCAGATTGGCCCTCCCGTCGCGGTCACCCTCGCGGAAGCCGCGGCCATCGCTGTGGCACATGCCCATGCGTCACCAGCCACAGAGTGACCGACGCGCGAGTCAACCCCAGGTCCGTGCTGCGGGACCTGGGGCCGAGCAGACCAGATCAGATCAGCCTCAGCGCCGCACTCGAATGGTGGCCTCTACCGTCGCGCTACGGACATTGGGTACCTCGGCGCCCATCCGGCTGAGAATGGAGAGCATGCGCCGGTTGTCCGAACCAGTCATGACCGTGACGACTTCGCAGTCCAGCGTGTGGGTCCGGGCGAGATCCACGATGCTCCGGGTCAGGGCGGTGCCCAGCCCTCTCGCCTGCCACTCGTCTTCGACCAACAGCCCCATCTCACGAACGGACGTGGCCTCCGTTCGCATCAAGTGCGAAAGGGCGATGAAGCGGCCAGGTTCGTGAATTGGACGGGTGATCAGAGTCGTGCCCCGGCCGGGATCGCACAGGTGCTCCCATTCGTTGGGACGTAGAT
>NZ_JAMQAW010000008.1:439073-442152 GCF_023701525.1 Streptomyces albipurpureus | reverse complement strand
CAAGACGATGTCTTGAGCCAACGCAGGGCGGGTCAGGGTCAACTCGCCATCACGTGTTGTGATCAGCTGAGGCAAAACCTCGACCAGCAGCGTCGCTCGCGGCAGTGGCGCCCTCCTCAGACCAGTTCGAGCAGCATGTCCTTGCGTATCCATCCGTACGTCCCCTTGGGCAGCCCTCCCCCTGAACGAACGATCAACTTGCTGTAGTACCAAACTCCCTTGCCGCAGTAGACCCGCAGATCGTCACCGTCGTACAGCATCCCCCTGGGTCGATGGGAAGTAGCTGGGCCAGTGCGGTAGTTGATTCCGGCGCCGTCCACCACCGCGTTGTGATCGGTCAGGTTGTAGGTGCACGAAGAGGCACCGGCCGCAGACGCAGAGGGGGCCAGCGCAACTGCACCCATGGCGAGAAGCGCGGTGGAGGCTCCGACGGCGATAGCGCGGCGAAGTGGGACGTTCATGTTCGGGTTCAGTCCTTTCCTTCGAGGCAGAGCGCATCCCAGGGCGCCCACATGTCATCAACACACGTTGATAATAGAACTGCAGTCGCTCATTGCAACCCTTTCCGGCGCATCGAATGCCTCCCGTTTCACTAACACGTGTTGATGAAATAACCCATAAGACGGATATTCAGGCATCTTTCGAGCCACCACCGCACCCAGCCCGGCAAATGCGATAGCCAGATCGCACGCGCAGAGAGGGGAACAGCCGGCGTACGGACGGGCGGCTGCGAAGTCCGCGGTTGGGGCTGGTTGGTTGGGTGCGGGTGGTTCCTCCCGGCTGGTTGAGTGTGAGGGGCCGCGGCGGACTGCGCGCAAGGTCGTTCGTCGTCTTTTTTCGCCGCTCCTTCGTCGCGGTGAAAATAGATGCCGTCCTCCCCTGCACTGCGTCCGACGGCCCCTCGGTTTTCTTTTTGCCGGGAGGGAAGGGGGGTGGTGTCTTCGGGGCAGCAGGGTGGGGGGCGCGGGCTGCCAGCCGGGTGCGGACCGGCTGTTGGGCGAATGGGAGTGAGGGCCGTCCGCTGCGCGGACGTGAGGGTGGGTGCGGTTTGTGGCGCATGGAGGGTTGCCTCCCCCGCCCATATTCGATAGATTTACCTATGACAGGTTGGGGGTAGGGCAAGCCCCCGCCACCAAACCCCACCACCAGGAGGTACAGCACGTGAATCTCGTCTCGATGCCCCAACTGTGCGTCGCGATACGTACCCACGCACGGCTGGAAGCGCAACTCACCGAAAGCGGCAACCAACTGGCCGTCACCCTGCCGAGCAGCCTGGACAAACTGGTCCTCACCAGCGGCCTCACCACCGGGCGGCCGAGGATCTTCTGGCAGCTCCGCAGCTTCCTCGGAACCGCGAAGGAGGAATGTGGCTACCTCGACTGGTCTGGCGAATCCATCCCGCTGGTCCAGTTCGTCATTGACTACGCCTACTCGTCCCGGCAGGTGGCTCCGCAGTACGAGCACATCATCGATGCCCTCCGAGGGCGGGGACTCGACGCGCAACTCACCGTCGCCGAGGTCGGGAAGGGCTTTCAGATTCGAGTCGACCTTCCCGATGGCACGTTCCTTTTGATCGGTGCTGGCGAGTTCCTGCCGCCCCGCAGGGAGCAGGTGGAGGGCTGGCGCGTCTCACACAACGCACCCGACACCCAGATCGCCGTCGTGTATGACTCCGTGCCGGAGAGCCGCGTCAAGGGCGGAAGCCTTGGCGGGGGCAACCCGGATCTGATGGCCGACTCCGTGACGCGGTACGTGACCGGCGTAGTGGCCCGCTATGGAGGCCGTCACCCACTGGGCAGCCCTGTCCAGCAGGACTCGACCACGCCGGGCACGGTGGCGTGGCTGCTGGAGGAACTGGTGAGCTTGCGGCGCCGTCAGGCCGATCTGGGTACGGCCGGGAGCGCGCTGATCACCATCGCGGAGTGGGACGGCAGCGCCCCGAAGTCCGTCGAGGTACCGGCGGAGGTCATGAACCGGATCTCAGGCTTGCTGTTGTCCGAGGTCACCGCCTGCCAGGCGTACGGCGGATAACGCTCACCGTTGAACTGCCGCATTCACGCGCCGGGCCCGGAGGGCAACCGGGCCCGGAGGGCAACCGGGCCCGGAGGGCAACCGGGCCCGGCGCACTCCACCACCCTGGACGCAAGGACGGACCTCTTGAGTATCACCTTTTGTGACCTCTTCTGCGGCGCTGGCGGGGCCAGTACCGGTCTGGTGAACGCCGGTTGGAAGCTCATGCTGGCCGCCAATCACTGGCAAGTCGCGATCGACACACACGCCTCCAACCATCCACACGCCGAACACCTCTGCGCGGATGTCTCGAACTACGACATGCGCAGGCTCCCGAAGACCGACGCGCTTTGGGCGTCCCCCATCTGCACCGAGATATCTCCCGCCGGAGGTCGCCGTCGCAGCAAGAAGTCTCAGGGACTGTCGGAAGAGGAGTTGCGCGCGCTGCCCGACGCGGCATTCCAGCGGACGCGTGCCACCGCGTACGACGTCATCCGTGCCGCTGAAGTTCACCAGTACAAGGCCATCTTGATCGAAAACGTCACGGAGTTCGCAACGGACTGGATCTTGTTCGGCTGGTGGCTCAGCGGCATGGTGCAACTGGGCTACAACTACCAGATCGTCTGCGTCTCTTCTGCTCACATCGGTGACGCGATCAACTTGGCCGCACCCCAATGGCGGGACCGGCTCTACATCATCTTTACCAAGGTGGGCATCCGTCTGCCCAACGTAGCCCCCCGGCCCCTGGCGCACTGCACGGGCTGCGCCGAGGACATCTTCGCCAGGCAGACATGGCGTCAGGGGTACAAGGAGACCCGGGTCGGCAAGTACGCGCAGCAGTACGACTACACCTGCCCGAACCATGACGACGATGTGATCGTAGAGCCCTACGTGCGTCCGGCTGCCAGCATCATCGACTGGACTCACCTGGGCACCCGGATCGGGGACCGGAACAAGCCTCTGGCCGCGAGCACCATGGCGCGTATCGCCGCCGGGTTGGAAATGTTTCCGGCGAACCCATCGATGATCACCGTCAACCACGGCGGTCACACAGGCCGCGCGGTCCGCC
>NZ_JAMQAW010000008.1:272835-439002 GCF_023701525.1 Streptomyces albipurpureus | reverse complement strand
GTACACGACCGTACCCGGCCTGGCTGCCCCGCCGTTCGTCGTCACGCTCCGGAACCACGGGTCTGCGGAACGCGTCGATGCTACTCCGCTGGCGACCGTCACGGCGGGCGGCAATCACCACGGCCTGGTGATCCCTTTCCGTAAGGGTTCCACTCCCAAGCACGTCGCAGAGCCGCTGCACACCCTCTCGACCCGAGACTCAGCCGGTCTTGTCCGGCCCGCCGTGGACATCGAGGACTGCCACTTCCGGATGCTCCAGTGGCGCGAGCAGATGAACGCCCAACGCTTCCCCGAAAGCTACATCGTCAGGGGCACCAGTAAAGCCGCGAAGACGATGCAGGCCGGAAACGCCGTGAGCTGCAACGTCCCCGAGTGGCTGGGCCACGCGGTAGCCAGCGTCCTCTGACCTCCCTGCCGGGGCCGCGCAACGAGCGGCCCCGGCCCTCGCCAACTCCCGCCAATCCCACCAGGAGCACACCTTGACCTATGACCTTCCCGAACCGGGCGAACTCACCATCGCCATCGACCATGCCCAAGCCCAGCTCGCCACCGCCGATGCACACCGCGCCCGCATCGCCTGCACGGTGATCGCCGCAGCAGTACGCGACATCCTCACCGACTTCGATCACGACGCAGAGTTCGATGCCGCCGGTCTTGCCCTGCGGGTGGGTGAGTACGGGTGCGCCGCTGTCCCGCTCGGCACGTACTGGACGGCCACCGACGAAGTGCACCACATCGAGGACCCCGACGCACTCGACGGCCTGTCGGAGTGGGTGTCACACCTGAACTGGGACAACCGTGCCGGGTGGCAACCGCTCTGCATCGCCATATCCCGGGGGTACTACCGGCTGGACTTGGCCAGGGCGGCCCAGCTACCCACCGGACCACTGCCAGCGCCGGAGACCCTGCCCTGACCGCGACGCCCACGTACGTAAGCCCGTCGCGCTCCGCTCTGACCACCCCACAACTCCCACGTGCACGGCAGGGCAAACCGCGCACGTGGGATGAAGATCCACCGCCTCGAAAGGAAGTCATGAACCCCGGAACCGGAGGGGACGAGAAGCCCCCCGCAGCACGAGCCATCGTCGAGCGATACCTGGCGAACTGCACCAGCACAGGCGAGCAGGACCCGGCTGTTCGCGGGCTGCTCGCTGCCCGTTGGTACGGCCAGCAGACGCGCCAGCAGCCCGGCGAGCTGATCATTTCGCGCAGGCTCATCGACCCCACCGACGAGGCCATGGCCGAAGAGGTCATCAGCGAGTTGTTCGGCGAGGTCCTGCTGTACGGAGAGCACCGGGACCTGGACACGGAAACCCTGTTCAAATTCCTGTGGGATCACTACGCCAGCTTCGACCGCTTCGAGCCCACCACCAACTCCCCAGCTGAGGAGGTACATGGGCACGCCTACAGCGCACTGTCCCGTCTGCTCGCCGATCTGCTGCTGTGCGGCGATCGACTCGGACTGGACAGCCATCGCCTGGCACAGGACGGGCACGCACGGTTCGTCAACGCCACCCCCCACTAGGGCAGGGCCTACCCCGCAACCCAGCTGAGCGGCAGGGCAAGCCGCCTCATCGGGGATCCACCACCAACCGAATCGAGATACCTCATGTCCATCCACTTCCACAGCTGGACCCCGGCCCGCGTGGTCATAGACGAGGCCCCCTCCCTCTTGGGGCCCTACCCCGCAGAGATCAGCTACCACCGCTGGAAGGGCTTCGTCATCCCGCGGTTCAGTGCCGAGACGGTGAACCAGATCGTTCAGGACACCGCCGGCTGGGAAGCGTCCGTGCACTGGGAAGAGGACGTAGCCGTGACCCGCGTCGAACAATGCGACGGAGACCCTTGGATCGAGCACTCCCACCCCGACGCAGACGGCCGCTACTGCGTCGGTGCAGCAACTTGGGTCTGGGAGACCCCCTCCTCCATCACTGAGGACGAGGCCGGACGTCGCATCCACAACCTCATCAGCAGCAGCACGCCCACCCCCGAGCTGCTTGCCGAAGTTCCTGCGATCCTCGCCGACGCAGGACTCATCGTCAGTCGCGTCAACCCGGCAGCCAACGACAGGACTTGCCTGCACTTCGCCCCGGGACCTGTCGACCCGGCGACAGCCGCTCGGCGCATTCACCACATCCACCACGGGCGGGCCCGTGACTGGGACCTACTGAGGCGCATTGCAGCAGTGGCTGAGAACACCGACCTCTCCACGCCACCCGCGAACCACAGCTAGCCATCTGCATCAGCCGGTCCGGGGCCACCTCCCGGACCGGCTCCCCCCGACGCCACGAGGACATCGCCGTGACCGCTCTCAAACCGCCTACCGACGCACAACGCCGGCTGCTCCTAGCAGCCGTCGCCGACTCGAAGCACGCCCTCCCTGGTGGTGTCCGGGGCCGCACGCTGGACAGGATGGTCTCCGCCCACTGGATCGAAGAAGTTACGCCCGATGAGCGGGAGGCATCCGCCGTACAGGCCGATGGCTACACCGGCTTCACCCGCTTCGTGATCACCACCGAGGGTCGAGAGGCCCTGATGCCCGAACCGAAGGCGGCGGCACTACAGGAGGCGAATCCGCATACGGGCAGTATGGGCAACGTCCACTATGCGGCTACGTGCGGCCTGGTCCGCGACGGCTTGGCCGAGTTCCGCAAGACGGATGGCACAGTGATCGATAGTGCACCAATGGTCGACAGGTTCAGACTCGGAAGCCTCTACATCACAGCACTAGGCCGGAGGCTCGCCGGGCTGCAGGGGGAACGGCCTGTGCCGGAATACGTGCGCCGCGATGGGCTGGCCGTGCACACCCCCGGGGACGGGCAGGGGCCCGAAACGGTACTGATCGAGGGCGGACCCGACCGCAACGGACAGATAGCCGTACTGCGCGTAAGCGATCGGGAGTACAGGCGGGTCCCCTTCACCGAACTAGGGCCGTTCCCCGGAAGTCAGTCGCCGCCCGCAGGGGACCTCACTGACTGGTGGTCCATTACCGATCTCCACCGCACGGAACTTGCACGAGTTCAGGGCCCCACCAGGGACGCAGCTCTTATCGCCGCCCTACGCATCCCTCACGTGAGCGCCATCGGAGCCCTTCCCCGACTGAGCGCGTTTCCGTTGCACGCCCACGAACTGACCGGCAGCGAACCGAACACCCCCGTCGACTACAAGCTCCTAGACTCGATCGGAACCGTCTCCGCATCCGCATACATCGTCAGGGTGGAATCCCAGGGTAGGGAGACTCAGTGGGTCAGTGCGCAATCGGGAGCGCTAGTACGCGCCCGGCTGATCAACGCTCGGCAGTGCGGTGGAGCCATCGCCGTGGAGGAAAGCGGCGATGCCACCAAGGTGGTGTTCACCTCACACGCAGGACGGTTCGACCAGGCGACGTACACAGCGGTCCCCACGACCGGCGAGACACAGAGCGAGTGCGCAGTGTGCGGCCAGTGGCAGGCCGAGCACGAGACGCCAGTGGCCGCATGCCGGAACTTCTCCACCGGTCCAATCGCGTTCACGGCCGACAACCCCGGCTGCGCCAGCTGCAAGCAGCCGAAGACGCAGCACGGAGGGCGCTCTCGCGGAGCGTTCTTCACGCTTGCCTGCTCCGACTTTCAGCAGCCCTGACCCGGGCCAGGGTGCGGCCTATCAGCCGCACCCTGGCCACCAGCAGAATTAGGTTTCTGGGGTCAGTTTGCGCCGGTCCGTGAGGGTACGCCGCGCGCGAGGCCCCGTACAGCGTATGAGTTCGGCGGGGTCGGCGATACGAACCAAGGGTTCGTGCCAGCCCCGCCGAAGCGTGCTGGCTCGGGCAAACCGCCGACCCCTTCTCCACCACCAGCCAAGGACACCGAATAACCCGGCGGCTCGGTTGATGACGCCCATCAGTCTACGACTTCGCGATACGACAGGATGACACCGTGACGACCACGGAAACGCAGTTCGACCAGCGGCTTGCCGAACTGGAAGAGGACTGGATCACCCGCAAGCAGCTGGAGCACCTCGCCGGCGTATCGGCGAAGACGTTGCGGAACTGGCTTGCCGCCGATCCCATCCCCGAGGAGAAGACACGGACTGGGCCGCACAGCGTCCAGCTCATCGAGAAGGCGACCGGCGCGCAGTGGGCCCGCGGAAGGCTCTTCGGGCCAAGGGCTGCCGACCGGCGTTCTGGCCCGCGACTGGCCGCTGCCCCCCAACCGCTCAGCCACGCCCCGGGCGAGCGGTGGCGCTGGTCGGACATCGCCCGGCTGCGCGGCGTGACACCAGGAGCCATCAGCAACCTCGGCAGGGCGTACGCGGCTCATTCCGAGCGCCCGTTTCCACCTGCGGGGGGCGATCGGAAGCGCGATGCCGCGGCGGTCGCAAGCTGGTTTGCCTGGTACGACGACGAGCGCCCCGGGTACGCCGACAGGGGCGCCAAGGCAAACGGAACGCCGAGTGGAACTCAGCACCCGACCGGGCGGGTCGCAGAAGTCTCCGGGATCCTGCGAACCGTCGTCACCAACGGCCTAGACCTCACGGCGGACGTAGTGGCCGAGCATCTCGGAGTAGGGCGGGAGGTAGCAGCCCGGTACCTGTCGCAGGCCGCAGACGTAGTCATGCCGGAGTACGGACTCATCGCCCAAACTGAGATCGCCGGACTTCTCCCTGGCGGGCAGGAACAGCTGACGCCCGCTCAACGCCGAGAGCGCGTGAAAACGCTACTGAGGAAAAAATCGGCGCCGCGAAGTGTTCTCACCGTAGGAAGTACGCGGTACTTCCGCCGGACCGACATCGAGGAACTGGTGGTCCGTGGTTTGTGATGGTTGGGGCTGGTTGGTTGGGTGCGGGTGGTTCCTCCCGGCTGGTTGAGTGTGAGGGGCCGCGGCGGACTGCGCGCAAGGTCGTTCGTCGTCTTTTTTCGCCGCTCCTTCGTCGCGGTGAAAATAGATGCCGTCCTCCCCTGCACTGCGTCCGACGGCCCCTCGGTTTTCTTTTTGCCGGGAGGGAAGGGGGGTGGTGTCTTCGGGGCAGCAGGGTGGGGGGCGCGGGCTGCCAGCCGGGTGCGGACCGGCTGTTGGGCGAATGGGAGTGAGGGCCGTCCGCTGCGCGGACGTGAGGGTGGGTGCGGTTTGTGGCGCATGGAGGGTTGCCTCCCCCGCCCATATTTGATAGATTTACCTATGACAGGTTGGGGGTAGGGCAAGCCCCCGCCACCAAACCCCACCACCAGATCAAGGAGGCTCCCATGCCCCAGGGCAGTGCTGTTCCTATAGGCGAGACAGCCCGGCTTGTGCCTGTGTTCGACCCGGTTCTCCGCAACTTGGCGGTACAGCTATGGAAGGACGGCGACCCGGCCGGTATCCACGGCCTCGGTGAGACGTACTCATGCCCCGACGACGTCCTGGACACCTTGGGCGAGTTCCTTACGGAGGCGGGCATTCGGTCGCCGACCGCCGCAGAGTACGCAGTCCTGGCGCGTGAGTTGATCATGCTGAAAGGCGGCCCCGACGCCGCGCTTCTCACTATGGCCGAGAAAGACCCCCAGCGGTTTCTCTTCTGACCTTCGGGCGGCGGGGTGGACCGGAGCCTGTCCGGCCGCCCCGCCGCCCGACCGGGGGCAGGGCAAGCCCCCTCCTTCTCCATCACCAGAACATGGAGCGATCCGGCATGTCCCAGAGCGCAGAAGTACCGGTCAAGCCCGGCAGTCCACTCCCGGGAATCGAGGTCAAGAACCATCCACTTCCAGTGTGGTACGACGGACCTCCCCGTGAGCGCATCGTCACCGACGACGCCCGTTTCCACGCCGCCTACACGCAGACCATCGGCCGGAACGCGGACGGTTTCAGCGTCCGCGAAAGCATCGGATGCGGGAGGCGCGCCGTGACCGGGGTGGAGGTACGCAACTACCTCCGGGGATCCCTCGGCTTCTGGCTTTGCAGCCAGGGCAGCATCACGGAGGACGACACGATCCACTACCGCCAGACTGCACAGCACCACACGATCAGCTTCACACCAGACCGCACCTCCGGGCTCATCATCGTGTACCCGGACCGCTGCATCACGGCAGCCGCCTACCAGGTAGCCGGAACCGACGGTCAGCCGCAGACGTGGTCGCAGAATGCCGTACGTCATGCAGTGACCGAAGCGCTCAGGCCTGGTCCGATCGACTGGCCGGACGGATGGGCACTGCTCATGCCCGATGAAACCATCCGGTTCGCACGCGGAGGGTTCCCGTGGGCGCCGGGAGACGAGTACACGGCCACCCCTGTCTCCGTTCCCGCACAGTGGGGCGCTCCATGTGCCGAGTGCAACTGGCGCAAGTCTGAACACGACCCCAACCGCCTGTGGGGAAACCGGTGCAGAAAGTACCGCTGTCCGGTGACTAACTGACGGCCGAGCCCCAACTTTTCACAGCCGTTGGAGCATCACACACCTACGCGAATGAAGCGGCCATGCCGGGCCGCAACCACGCGGATTCCCTCCTACCCGCGCGGCCCGGCATCGGCCTCAACTTAACTAACTGAACGGGTTTCGCCATGGCTTCACACGACACCGCAGGCACCGCCGGGCACAGTCTGCGCACGGCTTTGGACCTCGCGGGGATCACCTACCGGATCGACTCCTGCCGGGGTGTGCTCTCCACTCTCGACATCCCTGACGACACGGGGAATGTGTTCATCATTTCCCTGCCCGACAGCACAGAGATCCGTATCACCGACGAGGACGGCAGCACCGTCTACGGGGCTGAGGAGCACCGGGGCTGGAAGGTGCTGCGATACATCCGGCCGGAAGACGACATCCACACCTGCACCGTGTACGACAGCGACAACACGGACGTGGATACCGACAGCCGCACCGCTGTCTCCGCGATCGTGGAGTTCGTCGCCTCGCTCACACCGGACCGCTGATGTCGCACACCTGACCGGTCCCCAACCAACCCCGGGAATGGACAGCTACCACCTGCGGGCCGGGCACGACGCCATGCCTGCCAACCGCCCCGACGTGAAAGTCGCCATTCAGGGACAGGGCAAGTCCCTTAGACGTCATCTCATTTGGTACGTTGGGTAGGCTGTCGGTCGTGGCGGGCATTGTTGAGCGGCTGGTGCCGGATGAGTTGTGGGTACTGTTCCAACGGGTGGTGCCGGAAGCGCCGTCGCGGCCTCAGGGCGGTGGTCGGCGCCGGCACGGTGACCGGGAAGTGCTCGCGGCGATCGTGTTCGTGGCCACGTCGAGCTGCACCTGGCAACAGTTGCCGACGGCGTCGTTCGGGCCGTCGGGGGCGACAGCTCACCGACGGTTCACCGAGTGGAGCAAGGCGCGGGTGTGGGCCAAGCTCCACCGCCTGGTCCTTGACGAGCTCGGCGCTCGCGGTGAACTGGACTGGTCCCGCTGTGCGATCGACTCGGTGAACATGCGGGCCCTGAAAAGGGGGACCTGACGGGTCCGAATCCTGTTGACCGGGGCAAGTTCGGGTCAAAGATCCACTTGATCACGGAGCGGACCGGTCTGCCCCTGTCTGTCGGAATCTCGGGGGCGAACCTGCACGACAGCCAGGCTCTTGAGCCCCTCGTCCGCGGGATTCCGCCCATCCGGTCGCGTCGCGGCCGCCGACGGCGTAGGCCCGGCAAGCTCCACGCGGACAAGGGCTACGACTATGCCCACCTGCGGAGGTGGTTACGCGGACGTGGTATCAAGCACCGCATAGCCCGCAGGGGCATCGAGTCCTCGCAGCGATTGGGCCGCCACCGCTGGACCATCGAACGCACCATGGCCTGGCTCGCCGGCTGCCGTCGCCTCCACCGCCGCTACGAACGCAAAGCCGAGCATTTCCTCGCCTTCACCAGCATCGCCTGCACCCTCATCTGCTACCGCAGACTCACCAAATGAGATGACGTCTTAATGGCTCCACCACCCGCCAATAGGAGATACCGCATGTCCCGTGAAGCCAACGCCCCCACACCCCATTCCTCTACCAACCTTCCCGATCCGTATACCTCTCCCACGGGCTACCTCAGCACCCGGCACCAGGAGTTCCAGCAGGCACGGCGCGAACTGGCGGAAGGCTACGTATTCGTGGCAGCGGCCATCACCCGGGAACACTGGCCGACCGCCCACAAGGTCGTCTTCGACCGCTCAGTCAACGACTGGCACGTGGTCATGCCTCCACGCTTCCTCCGCGTCGAGAACGAGAAGGTCGCTCCCTCGTATTTCGCAGCGGCCAGCCTTCCTCAGAGCCCTTGCTCAAGAGAGACGTCGAGATCGCCTTCGACCTTCTACTCAAGGCCGATCAGCACGTTGAGGAGTCCGGCGGAGCAGGCCACGGCCGTGCATGGCATCTGGAGAAGACGGGGAGCGCCGAACGTGGAGCGAAGCCGCCCTACTTCCTCACGTTCATCCTGCCGCCCGAATCCCGGCCCGAGGGCGACTGCACCGCTCTTCCGCCGACGAGCGTCACTCTTAGGTACGGCGAGTTCCGCGTCTACGACGGTGACTACGCCGAGGGGCAGCCGAGCGACACCTACGTCGCCGAGGTCTTCGGCGTCAACGTCGTGATCCGTGAGCGGCCTGGACACGTTCTGTACAGGCATGTTGAGAACGAGCACAGGGAGGACGAGCACATGTACTTCGAGGCCGACAACCGCGGCGAGCACAGATTCCGCCTCTGATCACTGGGGCCGGTTCCGCCGTCTACCTGCGGGCAGACGGCGGAACCGGCGACAACACAGGACCCACCCATAGGAGAGAACCATGCCCGGTTTCCGCTTCACCTGGACGAACAATGACGTACCTGGGGACAACCCCGCAGATGCCGCCCGTACCGTCTGGGAGATGATCCGCGGCCTGCAGGCCATCCCGCCCGTGTTCCAGGTCGAGCCACGCGATAGGAGGACTGTTGACGTCGACCTCATGGACGGCACCGTCCGCACCGCTGACACCCGCATCCCGTCAGCCCGCGAGGGCAACGGGATGTTCAGCTGGTATCTGGCGACCTACCCCCACCCGCTCCCTGGTCTCGACACCTCAGCCGCACAGTTGATGCGTGTCGACCAGCTCCGCAAGGGTGACGTGATCCTCGGTGCCATGAGTCTTGCCTTAAGAGCAGCCCGGCCGCGCGTTCCTGGATGCGTGCATCCCCCGTTTCGCCGACCCATCTGACGCCTATGGAGAATGCTCCCTGTACTGCGCCATGCTCGCCCTGTCGGCCCAGGTTTCCGGGCGGAAGGCTATGCACGAGACGCCCATCGGCCAGGAGATTAATGGCGAGGGGTATGAAGGCGAAGCTCCCCGCTACCTCCATGGCTTCGCGGATGGCATACGCCTGGTGATCCCGGGCGCGTGAACTCAAGATCCGATGCCAGGCCAGCGCCTCGGCCGACGCTCCCAGCGTCGTCCGGGGCGCTTTGGGTTCTCCGCAACGGTCACTGCCAAAGGTACCGTCACAGCAGTTGACGGTTCTCACCTCAGGCTGTCGGAAGGGGAGTACATGGCACAGGACTGGATGGATGAGAGGTCGATCGAGCAGCTGAATCCCAGCTGGATCGGCTTGGCAATAGAGCTGGAGACCGGTGACGGAACTGTTGTGGGGTTCAGGCTGGCGCGGTACGAACGAGTCGCCCGCGACGGCGAGCAGTTGTGGATTCTCTTCAGTGCGGATCAGCCCTGGCGCACCGAAGTCTCTGCGGGGACGAAGGTTCGGTGGGTGCGGCAGCCGGCCTATCCCGGTGCTCTGCCAGGGCAGCACCCACACCAGACCGCAGCCGCGGTAGCTACTCCAGCTCAGCTCTCCCCGCAGTCATGGGTGACGCCTCCGACCGTAGGTGGTCCCCGCTAGGTGGGGAGTGTTGCTGCGGCTCCCGACCGGGGGGATCAGTCGAGGTCGGGAGCCCAGGCTTCGCGATTTCATGCAGAGGGTGTCCGCGCCCCTTCTGCTAACGCGTCCACGGACAACGGCGACTGACCGCTGGCAGGTTCCGGGGGCGCCGGAGAATCCACAGGCTCACCGCTTGTGCCCTCCAGTGACACCTTGGCCTCACGGACCGCGGCTTCCGAGATACCGAGACGCTCGGCCACGGACCGCACCCCCGCAAGCTTCAGCATGTCGGCGACGACCCCGTTCATCGACTCCCGCAGCCTCCCGGTCTCCCCTTCCGCCTCGCTACGAACACGGGCGACGTACTTGTCGATCTTCTGCTGGGCCGCGTTACTGGTATCGACTATCTGCTCGTCGGTCTCGAACCACAGGACGGCTAGGTCCTCCAGCTGCTGCTCACGCTGCCTTCTCTCTGCGTTCAGTGCGCGAGCCTTCTCCCGTGCGCGAACGGTGCGTGCCCCTCTCCGCTCGGCCATGGGCCTCCTCCCGGTGACGGTTACCCGACTTCCCCGAGCCGGGCAACTCCCCATGATACGGGCGCCCTTGTGGACTATCTCGAACGGTAGATGTCCGCCGGTTAGAGATCACGGGCGGAATCACCGTAGTGATCTTCCTGTGGAAAACGGAAAGACTCGGTTGTCCACAGGGACGCTCGGGAGAGCGTCCCTGTGGACAACCGAGTGGCGCTACGCGGACCGTGCCAAAGGCACGGGTGCGCAGCGTCGTTGGCTCGGCTCGTACCTCACCATCCCCAACTCCTCATGCTTCCCGTGCCTTTGGCACGGTCGAAGCTCTTGCATTCACAATGTCACAAGGTAATCTGAATGCATGATGACCATCCACAAGCTCAGCGCTGGGGATGGTTACTTGTACTACACGCGCGAGATTGCGACCGGCGATGAACGCCGCTCAGGCAAGCGCGACCTCAGCGACTACTACACCGCCGAAGGAAATCCGCCAGGAGTCTGGACCGGCTCCGGAGCAAGCGACTTAGGTGTCTCCGGCCCTGTCACAGAGTTGCAGATGAAAGCTCTTTTCGGCGAAGGGATACACCCCGATGCCGACCAGATCATCGAACAGGCCACCGCCCAGGGACTGAGCGCTCCAGCCGCCCTGCGGAAAGCCCGCCTTGGCCGCCGGTACTACCGGTACGACCGGACCGAAGGACCACTCGCCGCCAAGATCCAGGATGCCATCGAGGACTTCGAAGCACGCCAGGGGCGCGAGGCATCAGATCCCGAACGCAAAAGCCTTCGAGGCAGGGTGGGTGCCCTCGCCTTCCGCGAAGACTTCGGCCGGTCCCCGAAAGACGCCCAGGAGCTGAGCCGCTACATCAGCGCGAACACCTCGTGCGACCGTCAGGCCGTCGCGGGATACGACCTCGTCTTCCGCCACAAGTACGCCTCGCTACTGTGGGGGCTGTGCGACGAAAGAACACGCCGCGAGGTCCAAGAAGCTCACGAGCTGGCCATCGCCGACACGCTCGCTTGGATCGAACAACACGCGCTGGCGACCCGAACCGGCATCAACGGAATCGCCCAAGAGGACGTGCGCGGACTCATCGCCGCGCGCTATCGCCACTACGACAGCCGATGCGGAGACCCCCTGCTGCACGACCACGTCGTTGTCGCCAACAAAGTCCGTGGCCTGGACGGGAAGTGGCGCAGCATCGACGGCAAACTGCTGTACGCGATGGGCGTGGCAGCCAGCGAACTCTACAACCAGCGTGTCGTCGAAGAGCTCTGCCGACGGCTCGGTGTTCAGGCCGAGGAGAGGGAAGTAACCCCCGGCAAGCGCCCCGTGATGGCCATCAGCGGCATCGACGACGACCTCCTCCAGGCATTCTCCAAACGAGGTCGCGACATTCGTCGCGACCTCGACAGGCTCCTCGACGAGTACCGGGATCGCTACAAGAAGGACCCCGACATCAGCGCCCGCATGGCACTCATCCAACAGGCCGCCCAACTTTCCCGTCCGAAGAAGAAGAAGAAGGCACGAGCCCTGTCCGTTCTACGGACTGCATGGCGCTCTGAGGCCATCGCAATGTTCGGCGCAGCGCGAATCGACGGCCTGCTGGAACACGTTCGCCACGTCGCCCAAGGGGGACTCGCAAGTGGAGATTCCGTTGCAGCCGTCGACGTCGATGAAGCGGCCCGTGACGTACTGCACACCGTGTCATCGGAACGAACGGTGTGGGGCAAGCGACACGTACTGGCCGAAGCCCGGCGACAAGTCGTCCGACTGACCAGCGGTCGAGGCGACACCCGAGGTTTGGCCGAACGCATCACACAGCAGGTACTACAGCAGGGCTCCATCGACATCACGCCCCCCGATCTCCACTCCCCCTTCGCACCGCTACTACGGGCGGACGGCACCAGCATCTACCGACGTCGCGAATCACAGCTTTACACATCGGAAGACACACTGGCTGTCGGCTCTCGCATCTTCGAAGCCGCAAAAAGAAGCGTCATCCCAGCACTGGGGCACGACGCCTTCGCGTCCGTCGCCAGCCGCTTCGTCGGTCCCCCTCTCGACCCGGGACAACGGCGGCTCGCCGAGGCATTCGCCTGCTCGGACCGACTGCTCGTGCTTGGTCTCGGCCCAGCCGGCTCAGGCAAGACAACCGCCCTCCAGCTGGTACGGGATGCCGTGGCGGCCTCCGGAGGCCGCCTGATAGCGCTCGCCCCGTCCAGCCGGGCCGCCAAAGTCATGGAGGCCGAGCTCGGCGTCCGCTCACACACCGTGCACAGGTGGCTTGCACAACGCGACCGGCTCGCCGAAGGGCGCAAGGTGAAGGACGACTTCACTCTCCACCCCGGTGACGTCATCGTCGTGGACGAGACCTTCATGGCTGGCAACCGGCGACTCGCCCGCATCACCAGCGAAGCAGAGACAGCAGGCGCTCTGATCAGGCTGATCGGAGACCCCGCTCAGCTGGGCTCCGTAGAAGCCGGCGGCGATCTGCGACGAGTGGCCAACGAAGTCGGAGCAGTGGGACTGGAGACCCTTCACCGATTCCAGACGGACGGCGAGGCCCATGCCAGCCTCACCCTTCGTAACGCTGACCCTCCCGACGCGTGGCGCTGGTACCTCACGGAGAACCGCATCGTCGGCGGCACGCCCGATGCCATGCTGGACGCCGTATTCACCGCCTGGCAGACCGACGCCGAAGCCGGTCTCCACTCTCTGATGATGGCGGACGACACAGACGCGGTACGCGAGCTGAACGTCCGTGCCCAGGCGTACCAGATCGCTTCCGGAAACCTTGACTTGACACGTTCCATCGCTCTGCGGGACGACCTCCGGGCTGCCGTTGGCGACGTCATCATCACCCGAAGGAACCAGCCCCGGCTCCCTGTGCTCGCGGGACACGACTACGTCAAGAACGGAGACCAATGGCGCATCGAGAGGCTCGACAAGTCCGGTAGCGCGACAGTTCGGCACACCGGGCACGGAGGCCGTGTCGTGCTCCCTTCCCGGTACCTCCGCAGGCACGGAGAACTCGGCTATGCCAGCACAGTGCACCGCGCGCAGGGCCTGACCGTGGACACGGCCCACGGCCTGATCACCACCCGGACCAGCCGAGAGGCGGCCTACGTCATGGCCACCCGCGGCCGTCGCTCCAACTGGCTGTACGCAGCGGCCGAGGAAGGGCAGAACATGCGCGACGTGCTCGACACCGTCGCTCGCAGCAACCGCGCCCAGCTCTCCGCTCACGAGACGATCCAGGCAGAACAGGACCGCGCCTACAGCATCACTCAACTGGCGGCGGAGTACACAGACGTCTGTGCACGAACGGTCAGCCACCGCCTCACAAGAGTCGCGCGCCGCGTCCTCGGTTCCGCAGCCGAGGCGTTCATCGAGTCCGACGCATGGTCCGCTGTAGAACGCTCGCTCCGGACCGCTGAGGCGGATGGATGGAACGCTGGCGCCCTACTCGCGGCAGCCCACACCGAACACGACTTCACGGACGCCGAAGACCCTGCCGCCCTACTGTCGTGGCGCATTTTGGCACGCGTCGCTGAGGGCCGATCAGCTGCCGAAACCGCTGCTCGACGCGAGTCCCGCCCCGGTAGCAGCCGCCCGCTAAAGCACCTGGACGAAAACCTGCTGACCCAGCTACTGAAGCGTGCCGACTCACACCGCCGTGACGCGCTGGAGGAACTCCACGGCGCCGATGCCGCTGTCGCCGGCCAACCGCGGACCGTCGTCGCGGACGGCTTGCCCCACCCTGCCTGGCCACGCCGTACCTATGGCTATCTCACCCGGGCCGACCTGAGCGCGGCGGTCGCCGATGCCCGCCGCCGCATGCGCCAAGCCGCGCTGGAAGGGACACACGACGCCGAACGAACAGCGGCGATGGAACACACAGCTCTACGCAGGGAACAGCGGCTAAGGAAGACTATGCCGCCGATCGACCGGATGCGGGAGGACTGGCAACGCGAACCCCGAAAGGGCGCGAGCCACACAGCACACCAGCCAGTTCACCTCACCCTCCCGGAACTGACCGCCACTCTTCACCGCCAAGAGAGCGCTCGCAACCGGCTGCGCCGCGCGCAGATCATCGACGACCGTATCCGCGCAGAGCGCCGCCTACGGGAACAGCTCCCGCACGGCCCCGCCCCCATCGCCGACCACTCCGGCCCCCTCCCCGACTGGCTAGCCCCCTCTCGGGCACTGCGGGACACAGAAACACCCGAAGGCTGGCGCCAGCACCTCGTCGAACGACGCATCGTCCTTGCCCAACGTCTGGACCACAACGGTGCCCTCCTGGCGGCGGAGCCGCCCGCCTGGGCGTGCGCCCTAGGCCCCGTTCCGCGCACAGGAACGAATCTGCGAGCCCTATGGGAACGTACCGCCGCTCTCGCTGAAGCCTGGCGCACCCGGCACGCCGTGGATGACTCAGCCGATAGCATCGGCCCAGCCCCCAATGGCCCTGACGAGGGTCACGCCTGGTCTGTTCTACAAGCCCGTATCGCAGAGTTGGCGCGGCGCGCTCGTGCGTCGACTGCTGCCCGCGCCCGGCCCAACACACCTGACAACGGTACCCGCATCGCAGCTCAAGCTGCCGAGAACATCCACCTCCGGCTACTCGACGCGCTCATACCGGACCAGGATGACCACGAGGCTCTGACACGCGCCGCAAGCGGATTCGCCGACACCGCCCTGCACCTTGCGATAGAGGGCGAAGAACCGCTGGAGGAATGGGTCCGGAACATCCCAGCCCCAGACGCCGAAGACGACGAGCAGCAAGCGCAGTGGAAGCGGGTCGTAACTGCATTGGCACTGTGGCGGATGCTGCACCAAACTGATTCCGACGAGCCCCTGGGAGAGAGTCCTAGTGAAACCGGACTCCGCGCCCAGTGGAACGAGCTGGAAGCCGCTATGACGCTCTTCCAGCGTGCTCGCATCCAACAACGGCTCGCAGAGATCGACGCCCTGCGTACAGCAGAGCGCTCTCACCGCGGACTGTCTCCGGAGAGCCCACTGCCCTCGACGCAATCAGCACAAGTCAGTCGGCGAACTACACAGGTCGCTGAAGACGAGCACCAGCGCCAATCAGGTCGCCCTATTGGCCCACGTCGGAGCCCAGGAGCCTAGGAATGGGAGAGGAATGATGGACAGCAACAAGAAGGATCGGCTCAGCCAGGAACAGCAGGGAGCGCTGGCAGGATGGCTGGCCGAGCGGAATGCCCGCATGGCCGCCCTGGGGCACACCCCACCGATCGAAGGCACACTCGATGACCGCCTCCGTGCCCTCGACTCCGCATTCGAGACCAGCCCCAACCGGGACAACGAATTGGCGCAAGAAAACCACGAACTCCGACGGACCGTGCAGATATACGAGGAGGCAATCCGGCAGCTCCTCAGCGGCCAGCTTCCCAACCGTCACGACGCTCCTGAAGCTTGACCGACTGCTCTCCGCACGCTGCAGCGTGACTATGGAGGTTCCGGATCTTCGTGCGCGCTGCAGAATGTTGAGTCGCCAGCGCACCGATGGTGCCGGCGAAGGCTGAGATTGTCGGTGGCGGGGCGCGCGGGCAACGTGAGGTGAGTGCTGCTGTGACGGCCTGCTGCCCGCTCACCTCGCATGCGCCGCGCTACCGTACTAAACACAGCAACCTGCGCCATTCCTTGCGGCAACTACAAGCCCGCCGCCCGACCTGGCCAGAGCCGAGCTGCGCGGCGGACCGCGTGGGAGGGGATGTCGGCTTCCTCCTTGCTCTAGGCCTGCGGCTGCGTCATTCGGTCACGGAAGTTGGAGCGGACCGGCGTCCGGCAGTGGTGATCAGCACATCACGCTTCGGTGAGTCGCTGTGATGGATCGACGTGTCGCTAGGGCCTCTGCCTGAGGAGCCGCTCTGTTGCGCTAGCACTGTTGATCGGTGTCAGCGTCGCTGGCAATGACTGCGTCACTGGTGGGTGTGGGAGTCATGCCAGTGCACGGACATTGGTTCGCCTTTGATGTAGTGGCCGATGCCGAGGGAGTTGTAGCGGACGGTGTTGTCGGGGAGTTGGTCCCGGTGGTGCCAGGCGATGCCGGCGCATTTGTGGGGCTCGGTGTTGACCGGTTCTCCGTCCCATTCGTTTGTCGCGAAGAACCAGCCGACACGGGTTGCGCCCTCGGGGTTGCGGAAGTACATGACGTGGACGAGCCGTAGGGCGTCTCGGCGGAGTTGGACGCCGATTTCCTCGTGTGCCTCGCGGATGATCGCGTCGTAGACGTCTTCGTTGTGTTCGACCTTGCCGGAGGGCAGGTTGAGGAGGCCGTCGGCGTAGCCGGTGTTCTGTCGTTCGGCGAGGAGCAGGGTGTTTCCTCGTTCGAGGATGAGCATGACGTCGTTCACGGGGTGGTGGGGTTGTGGCACGGGTCCTCCAACGGTGCGGTGGTCGTCGGGGACTCTAGTGCTCGGTCAGGCGACCAGCCCGCGGTGATTCACTCGTTTGGCTATCCAGTGGACGCGTTCTGCGGTGCTCATCCCGGTGGGGACTTCGAGGATGGGTACGCCGGTGGCGGCGCAGGCAGCGTAGATGGCGGTGTCGGCGTCGTCTTGGAGGGAGAGGACTTTCTCCCGCATTCGGTCGCCGCCTGCCTTCTGGTTGTAGCGGTCGCGGCAGTAGAGGATCACGTCGTATGCGGTGGGCATCCAGGCTCGGCATAGGGCGTCGCAGGCGGCGAGGACCGTCGCGGTCTGGGGGTCGGAGGTGTCAAGGACCAGGTGGGCGAGGGCGAGGACGTTGGCGGGGGTCTTGTCCGTGATCAGGAGTTGCTGGTGGCGTGCGGCCCGTAGGGGAACGGTGAAGTGCTGGGCGAAGAGGTCGAGTTCGGCGACGAGGTCGAAGTGGCCTTGGTCGTGGAGGACGATCTCTTCCATGAAAGGGCTGGAGCGGGCGGGTTCGCCGGTGCATTGGGCGTTGATGGACTGTTCGCGCAGGTGTGCTGTTAACGCGTGGGCGAGTGTTGTCTTACCGGCTGCCTGCGTGCCTTCGATGGCAATAACGGTGCAGTCTCGGATCGGCATCGGCTCTCCAATAGGTTGGTGAAGGTTGGGTGAGTGAGCCAGTCCCAGGAACCCTCGGCGCCTTGGGCGAGGATTTGGTTGACGTTCAGTCCGTCGGGGGCCCAGTGGCCCAGTCCCTCGGCGCGGGCGGCGACGTAGGCGGTGGACAGTGAGTGGCGGAGGTTGAGGACGCTGACGCGTTCGCGGCCTTCGGTGTCGGCCTGGTCGGTCCAGCGTCGGTGGAGGGCGGGCATGGACGCGCCGCGTAGTTCGGGCTGGGTGACGTCGAGGCCGAGTTCGGTGCAGACGTCCACGAGGCGGCGGGATGTACCGGTGAGGAGGTGGCCTGCGTCGTAGCGGGTGTCCAGATAGGGCGTTGTGGCCGGTGTCTTGGTGCGGCGTTGCTTCCACTGGCCGCGGGCGTGGGTGAGGGCGGGTTCGTCGTCGTCGGCGTTGGCGGCTAGGACGGCGAGGTCGGAGCAGAGTTGGTGGCCGGTGATGAGGTCGGCGTGCTCACCTGCCGTATGGATGGTGGCGGCGGCCGAGGCGACGAGGTCGGGCCCCTCTGCTGGGTCTTCGACGTACACGCTGGTGAACGCGAACGGGATGACCGCGAGGTCGGTTGAGGACTTGGCTGGCAGGTCGAGCCAGACGATCGAGTAGCAGAACGGCCGGTTGCCGTTCTTGATCCGGTAGTTCTTGGTCCACTCGACGTCGATCGACGCGATGCGGATGATGCCAGCGCGCCGTTTCGGTGGCCGGTGGGAGCGGGGATGGCTGCTGATGGTGATCATCGATTCCTGTCGTGTGCGGGGGCTGCGGGCCCGGTGCCCGCAGCCCCCGCGAAACGCTACTCGTCTACCAATGGAGGGTGCGGGAGAACAGGGTCGGGAACTGGCCCCACGCGACTGTGTCGATCAAGCGGTGCAGGTCCAACGGGCGGTCGTTGCCGACGTCGTCGCCCTCCCAGTGAAGGCGATCGGTTGCCTTCCCGCCCAGCAGAGCTGTCATCACGGCTTGAAGGAGCGCTGCCGCCGCGATCGTCTCGGTGACGACAGTGGTGTCGCCGCCCTCCGCCAGTACGTCGTGGCAGAGCTGCATATGGGTCGGGTGCTGAAGACCCAGCAACTCGTCTGCAACCGCCAACGCGTGCTCGACGGCGGCGTCCGCGATCACGACGCCCGGACAGAAGTCCAACGCCGTGTCCACACAGCGGGCCAGACCGCTCGCGGGCCGATCGCGCTCAGCCCATGCCTCGGACAGCCCGGTGATTCCGGGATGCCGGTGCCCGCCACAGGAACGGGCCAGCCCGCGCAGCACATGAAGGTCGTCATCGGCCGCGTGCCAGGCGATGACCCGGGCCTGGCGCCGCGCCTGGACGAGGAGCGCGTCCAGCATGTCCAACAGACCGGTGTCGCAGTTGGACTCGGCCGCCATCGCCTTGAACCCGAAGTGAGCGAGATCGAGCCGGACCCGCGTGGATCGTGTCCGGTGTATGGGCATCAGCACGACGGCAGCCCCAATCAGCACCGGATCGCCCCCGGAATCCGCCCACTGGCACGAGAGGCCCGTGAGCCACTGCACCGGACGTTGCACTGGCCGCCCGGTGGAGCCGAACGGCGTATCCGGCCAGCCCAGGTTCGAGATCACCCGCACCTCAAAATCCCTGCGCCACAGTGTGGATCGAGCGGCCGAGGTACTTCGCGTAGTGGTTCGCCTTGAACCGGTACCGCTCCCAGATCGCGGTGATCGGCTCCTCCAGCACGTTCCCCAGCGGCTCCCACAGATCCGGTGCGTCGTAGACGGGCCAGGCACGGGCGATCCCGTTCGGCTCGACGACGATCATGTGGCCCTCGTTCTCCGGAGTCCACGTCGTGAGCCGCAGCGCCGGCGACCACTGGTGCTCGGCCCGCAGCCCCTTGAGGTGCCCAAACGCGGTCTCCGCCTCGCCCTGCGTGATGAACTCGTGCTCCGCGAGGTTCAGCGCGTTGCCCTTGCGCAGGGGCAGGATGAACTTGACCTTCCCGGCGCCGAGCACATCCCCGATCTGCACGGTGAACGGCAGTACGGACAGCGTCGACCTGTACACCACCGCCGACAGCGACAACGGGATGCCATGCTCCATCAAGGCACGGACACCCGCCATCTGCTTGTCGTAGTCACCACGCACCCGACGCACCGTCGCCCGCGGGCCCTCCAACCCGATGTTCGCGAACGCCACCTTCCCCGCGATCCGGGACGCGTGGCTCAGCCCGTGGGTGGCGTTCGTCGGCACAGCGAGAATGAAGTCCCGGTGGTACATCTCCACAATCTCGTGGAAGTCCTTGCGCATCAGCGGTTCCCCACCCGACAGGAACACGCGGCCGACGCCGGCCAGGTTCACCCGCATGGTGTCCAACTGCGCAAGCGTCGGGTCCGGGAGCTGTAACACCTCGGAGCAGAACGAGCAGTCGAAGTCGCACCGCTTGGTAACCTGCAAGATCACCGACAACGGGACGTTCGCCACCGCCGAGGCAGCCGCGATGTCCACCTCCGGAGCCGCACTAAAGTGGTGGCCGTTGCCTTCGAACACCACCCCCGCACCGACCTCACGTGTCGTCCTCGGCGGAACCGAGGGAAAACCTAGATCTGTCATCGCTTCTCCAATCGATAGGTGTCGATGTCCCTCTCGGCGCTCCGGGAATCACAGAGACACGACGAAACCCGGAGCAGGCCCGAGAGCACGTAGACCGCTGCGCTCGCGGGGCGGCCAGCTCATGACTTGACCGCGATACCGGCAAAGGCCGGGCAACCCTCAGAGCGGGCGGGGTGCGGGGTGAACTGGCGGACGGCGGGCTGGTCGTGGATGGACCAGCGGCTGAGGGGCTTCAGTCCGGTGCTGAGGTGGACGAAATCGCCGAACAATGCCGCAATCTCGGCGAGGCCGCGGGGTCGGACGGTGATGTCGTGGCGTTCGTAGGCGGCTACGGCCTGCCGCACGCCATGCGGGTCGAAATGGCCGGTTAGGTGGGTGATGGACAGGGTGCTGCCTGTCGGGAGCCAGGACCGCAGTATGGCCATCGCGTCCGCCGCCGCAGTGTCGTCGGTGGACCATGGGAGCACGTCGTGCAGGGTGACGGCGATCGGTTGCGTGAGATCGAGTGCGCCGGTCAGGTGCTCGTGCGTGAGGAGGTTCTGCATGTGCAGGAGGTCGGCGGCCACTACGGCGGTCTTGTACGGGGGGCCGGGGTCCAGCCGGCATTTGGCGTGGGCGAGGACGCCGGGGTCGCGGTCGACGTACACCACGGGATAGCCGGGAGGCACCATTTCGTGGAGGAAGGGATGGTGCGGGAAGCCCGCTCCGAGGTCGAGGAACTGTCGCACACCCAGGGCGAGAGAAGTCGTGGTGGCCACGTGCGTGAAGTGCTTGTTCGCACGGGCGGCGCGGGGTGCCCAGGGTGCGACCTGGCAGAGGTCGTGCGCGGCACTCCGGTCGGCCTTGAAGGCGTCGACGCCGCCCAGCAGGTGCTCGTACACCCGCGCTGCCCGCGCCGTGGCGGTGTAGTCGTGCCTGAGTGTTTCCAACGCTGCTGTCTGATGTGCCGCCGTCACGTCCGCCACCTTCGGTGACGACGTCGCCTCCAGCTCCACGCGCGTGGGCTCTGTCACCGGCCTCAAGTGCATCTGGGTCATCTGCCAGCCTCTGTTTCAGTGAGATGCTGCTGGAGGGCGGCGAGGGCGCGGCCGAGGCAGGCAAGGTGCCATACCCGGTCGCGTGGCATGCCGGGCCACGGCGCGGTGACCGCCTCCATGACCCGCCGCACCGCGAGGTTCTCGGGGTTGCCGCTGGGGAGAAGCTGGGCGGCCATGCGGCGCAGCGTGTCCCAGGACCTGCTCAGGTCCGTTGGTGAGATCGGACGGCGCAGGTCCCACCGCATGTGCGCGAGTCCGGCTGTCATGGTGATCCTCGCCCCGGCGGGGCGTTGGGCGTAGGGGTGTGGTGGGTCAAGGCGTGGAGTGGGGGTGAGGCGTGCTGCTGCTTCGGTGACCTGTCCGGAGCCGGGAACCACGAGGCCCTCGTCGACGAGTTGTCGCAGCGCGCTGTTGGTCTCGCGGACTGTCGCGCACAGGAATGTGGCCAGGTCAGAGAGCGACAGGGTGGTTCCGGGTGGGTAGAGGCCGGCGGCGAGTTGGTCACGCAGCCGGGCCGCGACCACCCCGGCATGGCCTTTCTGGGTTGCTCGGGAACCGGCTGGCAGGGGCCTGGTGACGCTGCCCTCCAGAACACCGTTAGCCAAGAGGTCCTGGATCGCGTCGTCCACCAGTGACCGGGGCAGGCGATGGTCGCGTGCGAGCTGGTAGGCGCTCATCGGGCATCCGGGGTAGTACTCGTGGCTCTCCACGAGCAGGGCCAGAGAGTTGGCGAACCCGGCCGGGGTAGCAGAACCGGCGCTACGCCCATCCCGGACCGCTTCGAGAAGCCTTCGCACATCCACCGCGTACGCTGCTGTCTCGCCCAGCGGCCGGGTCAGCGAACCCGCGCTGCTGACATGGGAGATGGCGTGGTCCCAGCGGCGTAGATGCGCTGGCGAACCTACCGCCGCCGAACGGAACTCCTGTGCGACAGGCAGCCAGCGGAACACGATCTGGGCCAGGCCCACGGCCCGCTGCCCGACACCGCTTGCGTCCTGGACCGCGGAGTGGGTGGTGGCGTTGGACACGATCCGCAGATCACGGGGCAGCTGCTCACCGGTGTCGGCCCCACCTTGGTCGGGGAATTGCTGTGCATGACTCATGGCGTCGGCGAGGGTTGCGGGTGTCCGGGGTGCGGGGAGGGCGCTGAGCGGCACCCTTGGTAGCCGGTCGTCGACCAGGTGACAGGGGACGAGGTCGTGCGCGAGGGCGAGTGCGCCGAGATGAGCGAGGGTCCGGGCTCGGAAGCGGCCCTTCAAAAGGTGGATCACCGCTGTCGCGTGGCCGGTACTCCAGCCGTGAGCCGCGGCGATCTCGGACGCAGTCAGCCCGCTCACCACTTGCTCCAGCACGGCCACGTCCTCGCCACACAGCGTCCCAGCCTCGGGCACAGCGCCCGATAGGTCGCCGGCGGTAACGAGCCGGTGCACCACAGCGACGAGGACGGCCTGAGCGGGATGATCCCGCCCCACAGCACGGCACGCCCGCCCCAAGATCACACGCGCCGTCGCCCGCGACACCTCCATGGCCCGAGCAAGGCCCCTACCTTCCAGACCATCAGCAGTCAACCGCAGTGCGAGATGCTCTCGTTCGTTCACCAGCGGGGCCATGAGGACGGCTTCGGTGCTGGTCGCTGTCATCGCCGCCCCCGCCCCCGCTTCCGCTTCCGCTGGCCCTGGGCTGCGGCGAGGGCTTGGGGCAGGTCGGTGTGCAGCGGCACGGTGAAACCCATGATCCGCAGGAGCTTGCGCACCGGCTCCCCACCCAGGAGGTGCAACTCCCGTTCGTCATTGCCCAGTCGCAGGCACAGCCCGAGCACCGCGCCGAGGGCGGCGGAGTCCAGGAACTCCACAGCCGTGAGATCGAGGACCACATCGCCAGCCGACTCTGCGGCGATCGCGTTGACGCGCTCTCGCAGGGGTGCATGCTCCCGTTCCTCGACCATGCCGCTGACCGAGATGACTAGGACGCCCTGCTCCGAGCGGGTGGTCAGCCGGGCGTTTCGGCCTAGCTGCTCGGAGCGTGTCGTGTTCTGTGCGGGAGCGGGTTTGATGCCGATGCCGCCGTAGCCGTGGACCTCGGACGGAGCGATAGCGGCGGTCTCAGCGTCGGGTTGCTGCCACTGGTGAACCGGCACCAACCCCGGCTCCACCAGCGACAACCCAGCGAAGAGCCGCGCGATGTCCTCCCGGCCCCGGGTACGGGCCTGCACCCGTTCCCCGGCCAGGAGCGCTTCGGCCCTGCGCATCACCAATGGTGCGAAGTCATCGGTTACATGCGACAGCACCATGGCGCTACCCGCAGGCAGCGCGTCCACCAGGCGCGCGACAAGGGCGTGCGGCTGCTCCTCGTCCCGGATGAAGTGGACTATCGCGGAAAGGAGCAGTGCGATGGGGCGGGTGAAGTCCAGGAAGTGTCGGGCCTGGGTGAGGATGAGGTCGGGGTCGCGCAGGTCCGCTTCGACCACGGTGGTCGTGCTCGTCTTGCCGTGGAGGAGGGCGTCGGCGTGGGCACGGACGAGTGGGTCGTGGTCCATGTAGAGGATCCGCGAGTCGCTGTGGATGGTCTCCACGATGGTGTGGACGTTGGGGCCGGGATCGCCGGGGAGTCCGCATCCGATGTCGAGGAACTGGTTGATGTTGAGGTCGCGGGCGGTGTGAGCAACGGCGCGGATCAGGAATGCGCGGTTCTGTGTGGCCATCAGCTGGGGGTCGAGGCCGAGCCCGCGGATACGGCGGGCGACGTCCCGATCACTCGCGTAGGCGGCTTTGGAGTCTTCGCCGTGTTGGTAGGCGTGGTAGAGCCGGGCGGTGCTGGGGGCGGTGCTTCCGGTCGGTGGTTGGGCGCGGTCGTACTGCAGGGCTGTCATGGCGGTTCCGGGGTGTGAGGGTCTGAACGGCAGGGCTCGGGAGCATGAGGAAGGAAGAAGGGCGCGGTCCGGGTCAGCACGGCGGGGACCGGTGTGCCGATCTATGGGCTGGTCGCTTGGGCGACGGCGTGGACGATCATGGCGATCACGGTGAAGGCGGCCAGGCGTCCGAGGAAGCAGCGAGGGCAGCACACAAGGGTTTCCGGTTCTGGGATTACACGGCTTCGGGGCGTAGGAGTACGGGGAGTGTTCGGTGGCCGTGGGAGAGGAATGACGGCAGCGGCGCCAATTCGTCTGGGTGGACGGCGAGGGTGAGGTGGGGGAAGCGGGCGAAGAGCATGCGGAGGGCGGTGGTTGCTTCGAGGCGGGAGAGGGTGGCGCCGACGCAGGCGTGGACGCCGTGGCCGAAGGACAGGTGGGTTTTGTGGGGGCGGGCCGGGTCGAACCGGTCGGCGGTGGTGCCGTGGAGAGCGCGGTGGGTGTTCGCCGCGGAGAACGCGGCGATGACGGCGTCGCCTTTGCGGATGATCCCTTGGGACCGGGGAAGCACGATTTCGGTGGTGGCGTAGCGCATCGGCAACAGTGGTACGGGGGCTTTCCAGCGCAGTGTCTCCTCGACGATGTCGTCCCAGGAGAGAGTTCCGGTCCGGATCTCGGCGAGGTGCTCAGGGTGGGTGAGGAGGGCGGTGATGGCCTGGTCGATGAGGTTGACGGTGGTCTCGTAGCCTGCGGAGATGACGAGCAGGAGGGTGTCGAGGAGTTCCTGCTCGGTGAGCCCGCCGCCGAGTCCGTCGGTGTCGCGGGCCTCGATGAGACGGGTAGTCAGGTCGTCTCCCGGCTCAGCACGCTTGGTGGTGACCAGGCGGGTGAGGATGGCGTACAGGTCGCGGGTGTTGGCGGCTGCTTGGTCGGTGGTGAGGGTGGTGTCGAAGACGGAGTCGACGGTGCGGCGGAAAGCAGGCGCTTGGCTGTCGGGGAGGCCCATGAGGTGGCCGATGACCCGGATCGGTAGAACCGCGGCGTAGCGGTCGCGCAGGTCGACCGGTTCCCCGGGCGGGGTGCGGTCGATGCTGGTCAGCAGTTCGCGGGTGATGTGTTCGATGCGGGGTGTGAGTGCGGTCATGCGGCGTCCGGCGAACGCCGGCGCGACCAGACGACGCAGACGCCGGTGGTTTTCGCCGTGGGCGGTGAACATGTTGCGGACCCCGACCCACAGCTTCAAAGGCCATTCCTGGGTGTGGTCGGGGAAGCGGGGCCAGTGCCGGTGTGCGTCCTTGGAGATCCGAGCGTCCATGAGCAGTGCTTTGAGGAGTTTCGGGTCGGTGATGGCCCAGGCGGGTTCGCCGAGGACGTTGACGCGGGTGAGCGGACCTTGGGCCCGCAGTGCGGTGTCTTCGCCCTGCCGGTCGCTGCCCGTCGGGTCCAGCACGTGGGGGGTCTGCTGTTGTGTGGTCATGGTGGGTGCCTTTCGATCAGGACGCGTGGCGGGTAGGGGAGAAGGTGACGGGGAGGGCGGTGAGGGCGCGGTGGAACGGGCCTGGTCTCCAGGTGAGTTGGTGTGCGGGGATGGCGAGGCGTAGGTCGGGGAGGACGTCGCACAGGTGCTGGATCGCGGTTTGGGCGATGAGGTAGCCGGCCGCGCGGGCGGGGCAGGTGTGCGGGCCGGTCGACCAGGCGAGGTGGGCCCGGTTGCGGGCGCGGTCGTCGTCGGCGATGGACGGGTCGTTGGACGCGGCGGCCATGCTGATGACGACCGGCTGATGCGCCGGCAGCAGTTGTCCTTCCACCTCTACCGGCCGTGGGGGGTAGGAGAGGCAGTAGTTCGCCATCGGCGGGTCGGTGTAGAGGGTTTCGTCGAGAGCGTCGATCGCGGTCAGGCTGCCGGAGAGCACATCCCCGGAGAACCGGGGATCGGTGAGCATCAGCCGGACGGTGTTGGTGATCAGGTTGGTCTGCGGCTCGATCCCCGCCCCATAAAGGGTGACCAGCTGGTGGATCATCTCGATCCGATCGAGTCCGGCTTCGTGCGCCAGGAGGCGGCTGGTGACGTCATCGCTAGGTCGCCGCTGTTTGAGGGTGATCAGCTCGTCCAGGGCGGCGGTGAGGATCTGGTTGCCGTGCTGGGCGTCGATGCCTTCGAAGATCGCGGCCATGCCCTGGGCGACACGCTGCCCGATCTGCGGCGGGCATCCGAGCAGGGTGTTCAGGGTCTGGAACACGAGGGGGAAGGCGTACTGGGCTAAGAGGTCCGCGTGGCCTAGGGGGCTGATCTCGCCCAGTAGCCGGCCCGCTATGTCCTCGACCTGCCGGTTCAGGGCGTGGAGGTCTTCTCCGCTGAGCGCCGCGGTGGTCGCGGCCCGGTAGCGGGCGTGCTCCGGCCCGGAGCTGCGTAAGGCGTTGGGCCGCCACTCGATCATCGGCAGAATCGGACAGTCGGCGGGGACAGTGGACTGCCAGCCGCGCGGGTCAGCGGGGAAGCCGACTGGGTCGTTGAGGATGCGCAGGGCGGCGCGGTAGCCGATGACCAGGGTCGCGGGCACCCCGGGATGCAGTTCCACCGGCACCAGCGAGCCGTAGGCGAAGCGCATCCGCGCATAGGCAGCGTGCGGATCTGCGGCGAACTCCGCCCCGTGCAGCGGGAACACACCGTCCACCGCAGGACACACAACAGAGGAGGAAGCAGAAGGGGAAGGAGAAGGGGAGGGGGAGGGGGAGGGGGAGGGTTGTTGGTTCATGGGGTGGGCTCCATGCGGTTGAACAGGAATCTGACGAGGGTGATCAGGGCGTGGAGGGAGGAGGTGCGGTCGCGGGCGTCGCAGCTGGTCAGGGGGGTGTCGTCCGCGAGATCGAGGGCTTCGCGCACCGCGTCGAGCGGGTGGCGGTGTGCTCGGTCGAACTGGTTGACCGCGACCGCGTAGGGCAGCCCCTGTTCCTCCAGGAGGGCGAGGATGGGGTCCGATTCGGTCAGGCGTCGGGTGTCGACCAGGACGAGCGCGCCCAGCGCGCCCTTCGCGAGGTCGTGCCACAGGGGAAGGAACCGGGGCTGGCCCGGGGTGCCGAACAGATACAGCACCAGTTCCTCGTTGAGGGTGAGCCGTCCGAAGTCGAGCGCGACCGTCGTGTGCGTCTTGTGCGGCAGGCCGGCAACGTCGTCCACCCCCGCGCTGACCTGGGTCATCGCTTCCTCGGTCCGCAGCGGCTCCACCTCCGACACGCAGTCCACGAAGGTCGTCTTCCCGACGGAGAAGTGACCGGCGATCAGGAGCTTCGTCGACCGGGTCACCGTGTCGGATAAGTACGTCACGCCTCCCTGCTCAGACGAGGGCGCGCAGTCCATCGAGTACCTCCTTCAGCAGGTCATGGCTGGCGGTGATGTGCGGGTGCGTGGGGGTGGTGAGAAGGCCGTGGTCCATTAGGCGGGCGATCACGATCCGGGCGGCTGAGGGCGGCAGGTCCACATGGGCGGCGATCTCCGCGACCGACAGGGCGCGTTGTCGGCTGCACAGCGCGAGCACCCGCCGCTCTTCCCCGGATGCCTCGACCGGCGCGGCTGCTGTGGTGGAGCGGACCAGCGCCGATAGGTCCAGGTCCCGGCTCGGGCGGGTGAGCCCGCCGGTGCGCACATAGGCGCGTACCAGGTCACGGACCCGCCGCGGCCTGGTCATGACCGTCCGGGACCGTCGTCCGCCACCCGGCGCGGACCCGCCGCGAGCTCGTGACCCACCCGCGCGGACAGCTCGTTCATCCGGTGCGTGACCGCGCCGATGTCCGCTGTCGGGTCGGTGAGTACCACCAGCACACTGTCCGCGGTCGCGGCCGACATGAGGACGAACCCGCCCTCGCACTCCACCAGCAGCTGCCGCACTCCACCACCGACATAGTGGGCGAGTGCCTTACCGACCGACACCTGAGAGGACACCGCGGCTGAGAGCTTCTCCGCGTCCTCCCGAGTCACACTCTCCGACCAGGACATCACCAGACCGTCGGTGCTGGATAGCACCGCACCTTTCACGCCCGCGAGGTCGAGATCGGTCAACAGCCAGCTGAGCGAGTTCCCGCCGACATGCTGCCGAGCCGAGTGGAAAGCCATGATCATGAAGTCCCTTCAGGAGACGGAGAGGTCGACTGGGCGGCCTGACGGCCGCTGCGGCTGCCGCGCACCCACGCCGCGGCGGCACTGGAATGAGCGGCGCCCGGGGCCAGCTCGGGTACCGGATCTAAAGCGGGCACTGCCGTCCGTCGC
Source organism: Streptomyces albipurpureus (assembly GCF_023701525.1). Taxonomy (GTDB): domain Bacteria; phylum Actinomycetota; class Actinomycetes; order Streptomycetales; family Streptomycetaceae; genus Streptomyces; species Streptomyces albipurpureus. Next base: position 410,869 of record NZ_JAMQAW010000008.1, on the reverse strand, counting down.
CGCCGGCGAGGCAGCACGGCATCGCCCTCCACGGCTGCCCCTGCTCGCGGCTCCGGAGCAGGCTCCGGGACGGATAGGGAGGCGTTCTGGTCGAACACGGCGGCGGTGAGCAGCTCGCGGGTGATGAAAACGCTCGCCCGTGTCCCACCGAACGGGGACGGAGTATGCAACGAGACCTGGAACCCGTACCGGAGGGCGAGCGCCGCGATGGAGGCGAAACCGGCCTTCGGGTGTGGGCCCAGCGCGTGCAGATCCACATCGGCACCGGACAACACCGCGCGTGCGAGGGCGAGGTCTTCGGCGGTCATCTGGATGCCCGCGTCGTCGACGACGATGGTGACCCCGTGATGCCCCTGCTGTACCGACACCTCGACCGTCGCGGTCGGCGGCGAGTACCGCAACGCGTTGTCCAGCAGATTCGCCAGCACATGCACCAACGGCTCCACGAACCGCCCCTGCACCGCCACGTCCAACTCACCGAACCGCACCCGAGGGAAGTCCCGCACCCGCCCCATCGCCCCGCGCACCACATCAGTTACCGACGTCGCCGGCCACGACCGCCCTGGCAAACCCCCACACATCACCAAGAACGACTGCGCCTGACGCGACATCTGCTGCGCCGTGTGATCGATCCGCGTCAGCGACGCGAACACTGCGTCGCCCTGGTGCTCGCGGAGACAGTCGTCCACGACGCGGCTCAACTGCGCTCCGAGCGCGGTGATGGAGGAGGAGAACGAGCGCACCGCTGCCCGCGACGCCTCCCGCGAGGTCTCGTCCAGGTGCTGTGTGGTCTGTTCGGCGCTGTCCACCCGCGCCCGCTCCAACTCACACACCCACAACTCGGACAGCGCCTCGACCCCCGCCAGGAAACGGGTGCCGCGCAGCACTGCGGGGAAGGGCAGTTCGGACACGGTCGGCTCCGGCAACCGCATCGACTCGGCGAGCTCCGCCAACCCGGTGGTCACCATGTACTCCAGCGCCCGATCCCGCGCCTCCAGCGCCTCGCCCCGTGCGTCCCGTTCCTCCTCCGCCCGCACGGCACGCTCACGCCACAGCCTGGACTTCCGCCACGAGCGGTAGGCCAGCACGATGGCCAGGCATAAGCCCAACCCCGCCACGGCGAGAACATCAACAAACATCAGGACTCTCCGGTCACTCAGGGCAGTCACGGCGAAAGGCGCGGACGGCAACGACGCGAAGTCGCTGAAACGAGAGGCATCGATCGGGGACGCCGGGCACTCGTAATCCGCTCCAACATGCACAAACGGGAACGCTTGAGGGCAGGGGGTAGCTCTACCTCCGCCCCTTGCCCGAGCCACGGGTGGGGCAGGACGGCAAGAAGATGTCGGGCCGGTGCTCGTGCCGGGTTGGCTGCCTGGCACGAGCACCGGGAGCGCCATGGCTCCTCCACCCCCGGCCGGCCCGCCGCTCCCGACCCGAGGGAAGCAGCGGTGTTGTGCCGGGGCGGATCCCTGGCAGGGGCCCTGTCGGCGTTGGGTGGAGTGCCCGGACCTGTGCGGGGTCACGAGCAGGTGCCGACACGACCCGAGGCTTCTACGGGGAACGACCAGCGCGGGCGGTCAGCGTGGCGGCAGTGTCGTGGCCGGGCGGCTGAAGGCAATCTCCGGGCACGCGACCGATGCCGGCCCACAACATCGCGCCCGTAACCGGCGAATGCGCGGACGGGGAAGAGAACCCGGAGCCCGTACTCGTGCCGTTCACCTCGCCCGGCCCGGGCGACTCGGTCTCCAACCCCTCGAAGTACCCCCGGAACTCGACTGTGCCGCACAGGCGCCCCCACCGGCCGCCCTTCACACCCGCCATCAGCTCGGTGACCCGCTCGCAAATAGCAGCGTCGTCGCTGACGACCTGGCAGATGATGACGCGACTACCAGGTACTAGCCGCTCGACGGTGGCCCGCACGACGTCCCCCGGGCCGGCCCCCTCGTCGGTGGGCAGGCAGTCGAGCACATTGACGAAGAGCGCCGCGATCGGCTCCTGCCAGTCGAGGAAACCCTGGGTCGCTTCCCGGATGGCTTGCGGGGCACGGATATCGCGGTCGAGGACCATGGTGTCCTCGTTGTCGTCCAGGTAGGTGCGCGCATGCGCCAGGACCATGGAGTCGTTGTCGATGTAGACGACCCGGGCCCCGTCACGGGCAGCCTGCGCGACTTCGTGGACAGTGACCTCGGCGGGCAGCCCGCACCCGTGATCCAGGAACTGGGCGATCCCCTCCTTGGCCAAGGCGCCCACCGTGCGTGTGAGGAAGGCCCGGGCGGCACGGGCAAGCAGTGGGGCGTGGGGAAGCATCTCCAGGAGCGCGGCTCCGGCCTCGCGGTCGGCTCCATAGTTCTCCGTCCCGCCCAGAAGCCAGTCGTGGACACGCGCCGAAGTGGCGTCAGCGAACGAGTCAGGCATCATGCCGCCGCCCCAGCGCCCGACCCAGTGTGTTCCGTTCCTCCTGCGCCCGGACGGCCTGCTCACGCCACAGCCTGGTCTTCCACCGCGAGCGGTAGACCAGTGCGAAAGCCAGGCATAAGCCCAGACCGCACCCTGCTACCGCCGCGATTACATCAGCTCTCATCAGGTCTCTCAGATCAGATCGAGTCAGCCACTATGGGAAAGAAGGAGTCGGAAACCAGGAGGAAACGGTGATCGCGGGGTGTGCCGGAACCGTCCGCGTCGCAACGGTGGAGGGGTGGCCGCCGGGGCGCCCCCTGGCCCGTGCCCACACAGGGAGGCGACGGGACATGGGGCGGGATGCGCCCCGGCGGCCGGTCTCAAAGGGGGCGGTCGGGTTAGGACCCCCGACCGGACGCCCCGGCGGCCGGTCTAGCCGCCGTATCCGGTGCCGGGCCGTACGCCACCGGAGGGATGGCTGTGTGCAGGAGGCCGGTCTCGTGGCCGCGGAGCACCGCGTGCTGATCGCCACGAGCCCCCAGACCGAGGAGCACCAGCTGCCGCAACTCCCGTGCGTCCCCTTCCGCCAGGGCGGCGCGATCTGCGTAGGCGGGAAGGGACACCCCACCCGCCCAGGCTCGAAGAAGGTCCAGCGGCCACGGCGCCAGGGTCCGCGCTTGCGCACTCGGGGGCGCGGATACCCAGCAACGCGAGATAGCCAGGTGCACGATGCGGGTCCACCGCACCGCCCGGCCATCAGCGAGGGCGCGGCCCAGAGCGGCCACCCCCCGATACGCGTCCCGTGGACTCGGATACAGGCGGCAATCCGTCAACGTCCGCGCGGACATGTTCTGCGCGACCGCGTCCAGCACCACCGCGTCCCGAGCGGAGGCCAGACCACCGTCGCCTGCGGCGAGCCCGTAAAACCGACCTCGGGCCACACGGTGCAACTCCGGAGGACAGGAGGCACCCCACTCGACAAGAAAGACTTGAGGCCTGGTGGGGCGTAGTCGCACATCCGGGAATCCCGACCGCCCGGCCAGAGCCCCGACCACGTCTTTAGCGATCTCACGCGTGGGAGCTTCCAGCACACCGCCGAGCCGGGTACCACCGACAGGTACCGCCAGCAGCGGCGCCCGAAAGACACGCACCGCCACGGCGTTCGCGAGCAGCGACGGATCGGCAAGCCGCCCCACCATGTAGTCGTAGTCGTACGCGAGATGAGGCGACTGGGCCACCACGGACAGCGGCGGAACCACTGCGGGGTCGTAGTCGGAGGATGAGGCGACCTGGCACGTCTTTGTGAGGGTCATCGAAGAGTCCGTCAGTCAGCATGGGTATGGAGAAGGGCAGGGGGCCGCTGCGATCAGGCCGCTGGGCTTGGTTCACCTGGAGTCAGGCGGCGACAGGCGATCCCGCGCGGGCGGGCTGGACAGCGGTGGTTCGGAAGAGCATCCAGACCGTCTTGCCTGGTCGTTCGGCATGGGGGACGGCGCCCCAGTCGTCCGCGATCTCGGCGACGATCTCCAGCCCCCGGCCGGATTCCTCCCTGCTCCCAGCGGCACGCGGCCGCGGAAGTGCCGATGACCGGTCTTCCACCAAGACCCGCAACCCCCGCTCGCCGCGCTCGACAGACACCGCAACCAGATCCCCGGGAACCGGCGAGCCGTGCCGGATGGCGTTCACGATCAACTCATTCACCGCCAAAGCCGCCTCGTCCCACTCCGAGGACAAGCCGACACAACCCCAGCTGCGCAACGCGTCCGTCACCAGCGCCCGAGCGGCACCGGCATGGGCGAGCTGGGCGGGAAAGACCGCACGACACAACCGTGTACCCGGGACATCGGGGGTTTCATGGACGTTCGGCGGTGGCGCTTTATAGAGCCAGTTCCGCAGCCAGTGCGAGACCTCCCACGCTGCCGGCCGCACGACCACGACCTCCACACGCAGGCTCGCCAACGACTTCAGCACCGCAGCCCGTCCTGCCGCGTCGCCCGCGAGCTCCGCCGTCGACGCTACGACGAGCACCCCAACATCACCATCCCGGATGATGCGGCTCACAGACCGCCAGCCCTCACGGCCTGTCAGCGCCACATCCAACTCCGCGGTATCACTGACACCCGCCCGGACCGTGTAGCCCCGCTCCTGAGCCGCACGGGTCATATCCCGCAGCAGAGACATGGACCCGGCGGCATCTGGGGCGCACGCGTAGACGACAGCCGTTCTCATGGCGTGGGGCATGACGAACCTCCGGCAGGAGCAGGGGTGGGTACCGAAAGAGGGAAGGCGCTCCCCAGAAGAAGGCGGTGGCGAAGCGGTTCTGAAGCCGCCGCCTCCCCGGTTACGAACGGATTCTGCGGGAAATGAACTCAGCGAACACTCGACGAGCCGGTGACGTTGAGCAATATCGTGGTCGCATTGAGGAAACCGTGAACTGCGGCTCGGGGATACCCCGCTGACAGTGCGGATGCCGTCAAAGCCGTCAAAGATCATTTCTGCACCGAGGGGCGCACTATGGCGCGCACACGCAACACACTGCTCGCGGCGGCCATCAAGGAAACCGGCTGGTCGCAGACACAAGCGGCAGCCCACTTCGGCCGGGTGGCCACCGAAACCGGAGCGCACCAACTCCAGTCGGTGTCCCGCTCGCACATCGCAATGTGGATCGGCGGAACACAACCCGAGGCCCGGGCGGCCTCTATCTTGTGCGAGACGCTCTCGCGGAAGCTGGGACGCGTCGTCACACCCGAGCAGATCGGGCTCGCCCCAGCCAGTGAGCCTCTGACACAACCCGGCTGGGACTTCGACACACTGACCACGCTCACCGACCTCGGGAGTACCCAGATGGACAAAGCCCGAAGGCGGCTGCTCGCGACGTCGGCCTACTCGGTCGCCGGTGCGGCCCTGCCGCCCCAGCACTGGTGGGAGCGGACGTTCACCAGTGCTCAACGCCGAAAGCCGTACTCCCGCCACACCGTGACCGCCGGGCACCTGGACGCGGTCCGCGAAGCAGGCGTCTTCTTCTCCCGACGCGATCAGCGGCTCGGCGGCGCAGCCGGCCGGACCGCCCTGATCACCTACCTCCAGACGGACGTCGCCGAGTACCTCTCCGGCCACATCCCCTCCGAGCCGCTGCGCAAAGACCTCACATCCGCAGCGGCGGAACTCGCCTACCTGGCCGGATGGATGGCTTTCGACAGCAGCCAGCACGCACTGGCCCAGCACTTCTTCCGCCTCGCGACCCGCATGGCCGCAGAAGCAGACGACGCACCCCTCGCCGGACACATCCTGCGCGCCATGGCTCACCAAGCCGTCGACCTCGGCCACCCAACCCAAGCTCTCGAACTGGCCGACGCTTCCGTCGCACAGCGCCGCTACACCCACGCGACACCACGAGAAAGGGCCCTCCTTGGCGTCGTCCACGGCAAAGCACTCGCTGCGGCAGGCCACAAGAAACCCGCCCTCGCCGCACTGCTGCGCGCTGAGGATGACCTCCGCGACGCCGACAACGCGCGCACCGAAGAGCCGGGCAGGGTCTTCTTCTTCGGTGAGGCCAGCCTCGCCCACGAGACCGCCTGCGCCCTGCGCGACCTCGGTGACCTCGGGGCCGCCGAGAAGGAATTTCGGCGCAGCGTGCGCACCCGCCGTGCCGAGCAGCACGCCCGCACCCACGCCGTCACCCTCGGATACCTCGGCGCCGTCCAAGCCAGGCAGGGTCACCTGGAGGCAGCCTGCGGTACCTGGTCCCAGGCCTTGGACGCCATGACCGGCGTCCAGTCCGGCCGCACCCGCGACACCGTCGTCCAGATGCGCCGCACGCTGTCCCCATTGCGCGGACGGGGCGGAAGCCGAGCAGCCGAACTCGACCAGCGGGCGGCTGCGGTCCTGCGGAACGTAGGCTGACGGCGACGACGCATTCGGGCGGCCGCATGGCCCACCCACCGCAGCGCGCCGGGACACCGGGAATGAGGGGAAGCAGTGTCCAACAGGTACGAGATCAGGCCCATCGCCACCGTCATCGGCGGGCACACCGAGGTAGCCGACGACTATCAGGGCGGTGTGGAGGCGCTCATCCGTCTCCACGCCGAGTACCCGGACGAAACCCTCCGCGGGCTCGCCGACTTCTCCCACCTCGTCGTCACCTGGCACTTCCACCTGGCCACACCCCAAGATGTGGCCCTGCACGTGCGCAGCCCCCGCAACAACCCGCAGTGGCCGGCGACCGGAACGTTCGCCCACCGCAACCACCGTCGCCCGAACCAACTGGCGACCTCGTTCCCCCGCGTCCTCGGAGTCCACGGCCGCGACATCCACGTCACCGACCTCGACGCCGTCGACGGCACACCGATCCTCGACCTCGCGCCGTACTTCCCCGCCATGGGCCCACAAGGAGCCATCCACACACCCACATGGGTCCCCGAAATGCTCCCCGACTACTGGCGCAACCCCGACGAACGCTGACGGACATCCCAAGCCCATAAAACGGGGCCAGCACACACCAACTACACCTGATCGAAGGGCGCTCGCGGAGGCTCTGAAGATCAATGTCGCCATGCTGGGCGTGGGCACGGAAGGGCCGAGAGGAGCGGTCATGTCACGGTGCCGGTCGCATCGGAGCGGGGTGCGCCGTAGGAGTATTCCGGCGAAGGCTCGGAAACCGGTGGTGGCTGCGTCGGCCAGGTTCCGGCGACGATCAAGGTTCTGTGGGGTGCGGCGTGGTGTCACGGCGTACTTCCGCCCGTGATGGCGGGGAGGGAGCTAAGCAAGATGTGGAGTGTGACCGCTTCCTCGGCGGTCAACACCAGCTGCACAGGGGTGATTTTTGAGGTTCCCTCGTGGAGCACAAGGGGGACCGCGAATCGTCCGGCCTCAGTGGGTGTCACCTCGGCCTTCTGCGTGAGGCGGAGGTGACGGTTGACGGGTGGTAAGGGCGCCGCGCCCGGACCGGTTTTTCCAGGACTTGTCGTCATGACCGGTAAAAGTACGGCCGTTTTGGCGAGGCGCCCCTGAGGAAAAATCAGGCATGAGTAACGCTCAGGGTTGCGGCGCTTACTAAGCGGCTAGCCCAATGTGTGCGGCTACGGCACGCAGGTCGTCCCGCCACATCGGCTTCTCTCGTTTCAGAAGGTCGGCTACTGCCTCCCTGACCAGCGGAGAGAACACGATCTCCTCCGGTGACTGCCTCATCAGCTTCCCAAGAATGTGCACCGTGGCGTAGTCATCGCGCTGGACCCGGTTGAGGTTCATCACCTCGATCAAGTACCTGGTGCGACGTTCGAGCGGCAGCTCAGGGTTGATCTGGACGTGGTCCGCCGCGCGCAGCGCTTCGCTGGCGTCACATTCCTCGGCCTTCAGATGGACCTCGTGCATCGCGAAGTTCGTCGGGCCGAATGAGGTGTGCCAGTGGTTGAGGTCGGCGCCGACCCTCTGCACGGCCTGCCGCGCTCCGTGGTACAGATCCCACGCTCGCGGTCCCTTGGTCGCCCGAACTGCGGCGACGGCACCTTGCAGATGGAGCGCTCCGTACGCCGACCAGTGCTCGACGCTAGCGTTATCACTGGGCTTGCACTGGGCGATCGTCTGCTGCGCCAGCTCGTAGCTGTCCGCCACGTCGCCTGCTGAGGTGAGGACGCAGGAGAGGTTCCATGCCGCAGCGGCCAGGAGCGCGGGGTCGTCCGCTCTCTCGGCCAACGCCAGGCCACGGTCAGCCGCGATCCGGGCGAGGGTGGTTTCGCCGACCCGTCGCAGCCAAATCTGGTGCAGACCGTAGAGGCTGATCAGCTGCCGCAGAACTCCCCCTTCTTCTCCGGTGCCGACGTCGCGCAGAGCTGCATGCCCCTGACGAAGTAGGTTGGGCAGACGATCTCCCACGTCTCGATAGCGGCCCTCCGCCTGTGTCTCATAAACGTTCCACGCGTCTGTGACGGATGCCTCGAAGTCGGTTGCGCTGACCTCCGCGATCCTCAGAGGCAGCAGAGACGACGGAAGGGACAGCGTCTGGCGAATGCTGGGGACGTGTTCGTGCTCAGCCCCGCTGGTCGTGATGCCAGATAGGTAGCCCCCTGTGAGATCCTCCATGCTGCATCGCAATGTGTGACAGAGCGCAACCAGGACGGTCACCCGATCCAACGGCATCCGCCCGTTCTCTACCTTGTAGACCCAGTTCTCTGACCTGCCAATGAAGTCACCCAAGGCCCGTTGGGACATCCCCCGGCGCTCTCGGAACCACTTGATCCTTTGCCCGATGCTGAACAACTCTCCGTCATACGCCATGGACTGACCATTCGTCGTCGTGGGCAGGGCACTCGCAACAAGCGTATGCCCGCGTGCCCGTGACAGAGGGAATACTGGTCCTCTCTCCCTGAGAGGGCACTCAACGGTCTTCCCCTTGCCGCTAGCGCGGCAGGGGGGCGGCGTACACGTACAACCAGAATGGCAAGGAGGCTGCTTTGTCTGCCCCATACCGTGGCCTGATCTTGGACTTTGGCGGTGTGCTCACTACCCGCATGAGACTGAACGGCGAGGCATTCGAGAGGTCTGAAGGGCTGCGGCCCGGGGCGTACTTCCATGCTCTGAACGAGAACGAGGAAGGCGTTGCCGTCTACGCTGCTCTGGAAGTCGGCGAGGCTACCCAGGAGGACTGGAACCGCGTCATCGGCGGCATCCTTAACATTGACTCGACAGACCTGATGCGCCGGGCGCTTGCGAACCTGCACCCGGAACCGCAGATCGTCGCAGCAGCCCAGCGCGCCCGTGAGGCCGGCATCAAGGTGGCCATGCTGAGCAACTCATTCGGAATTGAGCCATACAACCCTTACGCGGACAAGGGAATGTGGAACGACTTCTTCGACGCCGTGGTCCTGTCGGAACTGGAAGGGGTACGGAAGCCGTCGTCACTCATATACCAGCGCGCACTGGAGGCCCTGGGACTGCCTGGCTCTGAATGCGTGTTCGTGGACGACCATGCCGATAACCTGCCCCCTGCCGAGGCCCTGGGCATCCGCACCGTGCACCACACAACTGACCCAGTTGCCACCGCGTCTTTCCTTAATTCACTGCTCCTCCACCGAACCCCGGCCTAGGGCAGGTATGTGGTGTCGCTGTCGCCACGCGATCCCGCCACCGTGGTCGACAGATAGCGGGCGGGTCCCGCATCCGTCGCGACTTCACCACGCAACTCAGGGGGATCCCACACGTGTACGAGCAGATCGACGCAGCGACGGCATTGCCCGCCTCTCTACCGTGTCCGTGGCACATCGACGTGGTTCAGGGTGCTGGGTCAGCGTGTTTCGGGCCTTGACCCCGGATGTTGAACACATCTATGCGGCTTGGGTCAGGGTAGTTGGTGCTGGTTGCAGGGCGTTCTCGTAGGAGATCGGGGATCGTTGACCGAGGCGGGAGTGCCTGCGTCGGGTGTTGTACCGGGTCAGCCAGCGGAAGGCTTCGAGCCTGGCCTCACGCTCGCTCGACCAGCCTTTGCGGCCCTTGAGCGTCTCTCTCTTGAAGGCGGCGTTGAAGCTTTCCGCGGCGGCGTTGTCCGCGCTGGACCCGATCGCGCCCATGCTCTGTCGGACCCCCGCTGACCTGCAGATTTCAGCGAAGGACCTGCTCGTGTACTGCGAGCCGTGATCGGTGTGGATCACAGCTCCGGTCAAGTTTCCGCGGGTCTTCTCGGCGGCCGTCAGGGCGTCGATGACGAGCTCGGCGCGCATGTGGTCGGCGATCGCCCACCCGGCCAGCCGGCGTGAGGCGAGGTCGATGACGGTCGCGAGGTAGAGCGGCTTGGCACCTCTGACCGGCAGGTATGTGATGTCGCCGACGTACTTCGTGTTCACCGCGGACGCGGTGAAGTCACGGCAGATCAGATCCGGCGCCTTCGCTGCGGCCTGGTCCGCAAGCGTGGTGCGGTGCCGGGGGCGCAGACGGACTCCCTCGAGCCCGATGGTCCGCGTGATCCTCGCGACGCGCTTGTGGTTGATCACCTGGCCGCCCTCGTCGCGGAGCTCGGCGGTGATCCTGGGGGCTCCGTAGGTGCCGTCGGATTCCTGGTGGGCCTTGCGTATCCGGGCCGCGATGCCGGCCTCGACGGCCCGCCGGGCCGCCCGTGCTGCCGCGGTGCGGCGCCAGTAGTAGAAGCTCGAGCGGGAGAGGCCGAGGATGTCGCAGAGCCGCTTCACGCCGTGACGACGCTGGTGGTCTTCAACGAACTGGTAGCGGTTCACCAGCGCGTCTCCGTCGCGAAATACCGGGCTGCCTTGCGGAGGATGTCACGCTCTTCCTCGAGCTCACGGATCCTCTTGCGGGCGGCGGCCAGCTCCGCCTGAACGTCGTCACCGCCGGTCCGGGCAGCGGCCGGCTGCGTCGAGTGGGCGCCGGGACGGCGCCCGTCGGCGGCCCGGATCCAGTTCCGCAGCGTCTCGGTGTTCACCCCGAGATCAGCGGCGACGGACTTGATCGTCGCTCCCGACCTCGACCGGTACAACGCGACCGCGTCCGCCTTGAACTCGGCGGGGTAGTGCTTCATCCCCACGGGGACTCCGTTCTCCTGGACCATCAAGATCCAAGTGTCTCCGGTGTCCAAAATCCGGGGTCAAGGCCCGACGTCGGCGAACCACCATCGGGGGGATCGGATCGCTCCAATCCGCCTCCTCACCGTCAAGCTGCGTGACCAGACTCCGGTTGCAATACACCGCCTCCAACCACCGCCGCCGGTCGAAACGCACTGTCACCGGCTCCCACCAAGTCATCCCCCGCAGGGAGAGCTCATCAGCCGGAAGCCCTAGTCGGCCTTGCGGCCCTACCTGCGGTAGCTCCTGCGAGCGCGAAGCCAGACCCAAATGCCTCCGAGAGCAGCGACTCCGAGAGCCTGGAAGACGGCAGTCGTACCCCCAGGCGCTCCCGACACTTTCGCTGCGGCGAGGATCCCCGCAAGGAGCAACCCGTACGGGAGAAGGAAGATGATCGTGCGACCGGTGGTGATGGGATTCATCGGGTGACTCCTATTCGCTCTTCGATGCTCGTGCAAGCAGACTTCGCCGATGGTGGATGCGTTTGAGGGCCTGTTCACTGCCGGGGACCGGGATCCTACCGAGGAGCGCCACGACCTGGGGAGCCGTCGAGAGGGCTTCGCCTGGCATCAGGCGGTGCCAGCAGCCGACACTGTTGCCCACGGCGCGGATCGTAGTGATGTGTTCAGGGCCCAGGTGCTGGTTCCAGGCTCTGGCCATGTAGTTCCAGCTCTCCCAACCGTAGCGATAGTCCTTGGCAAGCCAGGCGATGTCACCCCGCACAAGTCCGACGGACAGGGTATAGAGGTGGTCAGGGCCGTACTCTGCGGTTAAATCCGCTAGTAGTCGGTCAGCTTCACGCGCCGCTGCGGTGAATTTGTTGTGGTTGGCGGTCGCGCAGACTGCCTGGAGCGCGGTTCGGTATGGCTGCGGCAGTGGGGCATAGGGGCGACCGGGCGGGATTGGGTCCTCAATGGATGACCATGCCGGTTGCACCGATCCGGTTGTCGGCGCAGTTCGGCCTCCAGGTGAGGTTGTGGCATTTGCGGCTCGCGCGGTGACGGGTTGACTGGTCCCGTCTGGATTCACCTCGATGTCGGTGGTGTAGTCGGCTTGCTCGTCTCGAATGGTCGCGCGGACCGATATCTCCAGTGCGGCAGACTCCAGTTGGAGATGGGCGAGCACGGCCTCGTTGATTGAGACCCCTGGCGGGGCCGCGAAGTACTCGTCGTCGATGAAGCACGCCCCATCTACGGTGATGCGGACGTGGACGACATCGGACATGGTAAGGACACCTGCTTTCGGTGGTGAGTCAGATGGTGCTGTTGCCTCCTGCGCTGGGGAAGCCCGGCTGAGTCCAGCCGCGATAGCGCAGGCGCCACTTGCCGTCGGTTAGCTCTTTCCTGTCAACGATCGCGATCTTCCCTTCGCCCCGGTAGGTGTCGAGGATGTCGTTGCTGGCGACCTTGCCGCTTCCCAGGTAGAGGGCGACGTGGCCCGCGTACTCCCCGGTGTCGTAGAACAGGAGTGACCCTGCTGGTGGGTTGGCGTCACCAGGGTGCGCGAGACCCGCGTCGACGAGCCGGTTCCAGTGCACGTTGGCGGTCTCCGAACCGGAGAATCCGTAGCCGTACGCTTGGGCCACGAAGTTGTCGCACATGCGGTACCACCCCCGCTTGCCCGCTGTCTTGCGAGCGACGGCGGCGGCATGGGCAGCTGAACGAGGGTTTTTGACCGTGAACTTCGCCGCAGGATCGCTGCCTACACCCTCTGCTTCATCGCTCTCACAGCCGCTGGAGACCGAGGTCACCGCATGGGTGCCCCACGTTTTGGCGACCAGCGCACCCGCTGTCTGCTCCCACTTGGCGTACTCGCCTACCAGTTCTTTGGCTGGGCGCTGAACTGCGCCGGCGATCTTTGCGAGCGGTTTGGTCTGCCAGTCAGGGATTCCGGTAAGGGCGTCGTAGAATTTTCTCGCTGCGTAGATCGGGTCCGTCAACTGCGCAACGGTTCCCCACCCTTGGCTAGGACGCTGTTGGAAGAGCCCGACCGAGTCACGGTCCCCACCAGCCAGGTTGTTCAGCGTGGATTCCTGCATCGCGGTCGCGACCGCGATCACAGCCGCCCGGGGCGACAGCTTCCGAGTCCGGGCGACGTTGGTGATGCTCGAAGCGTTGCGGACCTGGCGGACTGACCACCGCGCGGGCGTTTGATGGCCTTCGGGGCGGAGCGGGATCACTACTTGTGAACCGGTAGGGCGCTCTACTCCCTCGAAGAGAACTGGCTTGCCACCCGCGACGTCTCCGATCTGGCCGTTCCCGAGGGGCTGGAGACCCTCGCAGGTCTCGGAACGGGCTTGCGCCTGACCAGTGGCCGCTGAGACGACGAGCACGCAGAGGGATACCACCGCCAGCCCCAACGCGAGGACGACAAGGGCGGTCTTCTTGACTGCGACCACCCCTTTCATCAACATATGTTTATGACTGCCTCCAGTGAACAGCACTCGGGGTGAAATGGCCAGGAGCTAGCCACCCGGTGGCGCCAGTAGGATGGCCGAACTTGCGCCACCGCAACATCCATCGAGGGCCACCGCGAGGCGAGTCACCCCCAGCCGGCATCCGCGCGCAACGCTATTCAGTAACCTGTATTTGACTGGGCAAATGCAGAAATAGGCGTGGAGCTCGGCAGCGTTCGCCCGATGCCCGCGACCGGGCCGCCGCCTGGATGCCACCCCCACAGAGCGATCAGGACGCACCCACCTCTGGCGTCAGATACTCTAAACACTTGTTGTCAAGAGTCAGTGTATGTAGCTTGTGTCGCGTGTGAACTCGTGCTCTATGTCAGCTCTGCGACGGGGAGAGAGGAGTGGCATGTCTGCTTCCCAGGAACTGGTGATTCTTGCCGCGAACGGAGACATCGGCAGTCTGGTCGACGGAGTCGCCCCCGATTGGGGGCCCTTCGCAGCACTTGGCGCTACCGCGCGCACGGTTGTGCAGGCGATCATGGCCGGTGTGATCGTGTCCCTGCTGGGCCGGGCGGCGCTCGGTGCCTTCCATATCAAAGTCGGTGAAGGCCAGCACGACACCGCCCAGGTGAGCAAGGGGAAGAAGGAAGTCGGTGGCAGCCTGATTGGCGCCTTCGCCGTCGGGTCCCTCGGCACCATCTTCACCATCGTCTACGGGCTGGGAATCTGATGGCGGCCAAGCCGCGCGGTCCGCGCGTGCTCGGCGGCGAAGATCCTGCTATCCAGTCGGGAGGCAAACCATGGTGGTGGGGAATGGCCATCGCGGCTGGCGTCTTCACGCTCCTGCTCGCCCTAGCCGTCGGGGTGCGGCTGTCCAACGGTGGCAGCGACAACGAGTCGGGTGGCTCGACGCAGACCGCCCCCGCCCAAAGCGCCAAACCAGGCAAGGGCGCACAGGGAGCCGGCGGCGACGGAGCCGTCAACGAACAGGAGCATGTCGACGGTGTCCCGGTGGGGTACCCGCGTTCCGAGGGCGGTGCCGTGCGGGCAGCGGTCAACTACCAGATCGCACGTTCGTCAGCGCGCTACTTCACGGACACGTCGACCCGCCGAAAGATCATTACAGCGATGGCGGCCACAGACTCGCGGGACCGGCTGCTCCGGAACGATGACGCGGGAATGAGGCAGGTCCTCCTCGCTCTCGGTGTCACGACTGACAACCAGAACGAGTTGGTGGCGCGCGCAGCGGCCATGGGCACGAAGACTGTCAGCTACTCAGACCAGGTTGCCACCGTGTCCCTCTGGATGACCGGACTCATCGGTGTGAGCGACAAGAGCGCGCCACTTCCGGTCTCCGCTTCCTGGACCACCTACACGCTGACCCTCCAATGGCAGAGCTCCGACTGGAAACTCGCGGCGATCAGTTCGGTGAACGGGCCCACTCCTCTCGACGACGGCGGAAACGAACCCAGCTCTGTCGAGGAATTCCGTCGGGCAGATGGGGACTTCAATGCGCCTCCCTATACGGGCTGAAGCGGGACACCGGATTCGCGTTCGGGTCCTCGGTATTGTGGGACTCACCACGACGCTGCAAGTGATGCTCAGCGCGGGGCAGACGGCTGAGGCTAACGACTTCAGCGATTGGACCTGCAAGAACGTTCCTTTCGCCGACAAGGTCTGCGGTGTCGTGGAGTCAACGAACAAGGCAGTCGACTTCATGAGTGACCCTCTGGGCTATATCGCCCAGTTCTTCAACAATGCCGTCACGAGCTTGTTCACTCAGATGATCAAGGCTCTCCTGTCAACGACATCCATCGATTGGCAGGATCCAGGGTTTCTCCGGGCGTACTCCATGGCCTTCGCTGCGTCCACGGTTCTGACCATAATTCTCTGGCTGTTGGCCGTGGCGAAACGTGCTGTCCAAGGGGTCCCGCCGTTGCAAGCCCTCGGCGAATCGATCGGCTTTCTGCTGATCTCAGTCACCGTAAGCGCCTTGGCCCCAGCAGGTATCGCGTACACGGTGAAGCTGTTCGATGAGGCGGCTGAGGCGATGCTCATGCCAGTGGCCTCGGACGCGGCCGACATGGTCTTCACGGTGACCACCGCCATGGGTGTGCTGATGTCAATTCCTGGTGGCTCGATCCTCGTCATCTTCCTCGCCCTGTCCCTCCTGACTGCAATCGCGGGTGTCTGGCTGGAGTTGATAGTGCGGAACGCACTGATCCTTGCCGGACTTGTTCTGGGCACGAGTGTCTTCTCCGGCCTGGTCGACAGAAGTCTGTGGAATCACGTTAAGCGCTGGGTCGGCGTTATGTGCGGAATCATCGCGAGCAAGTATGTGCTTTTCACTACCCTGAATCTGGCTTCTGGGATGCTCGTCAGCGATGCGAGCAGTCCCTCCGTGACACAGAGTTTCGCAACTGCGTTCACCGCGATCGCTCTCTTCTGGCTGGCCCTTTACCTTCCATTCCAGCTTGCGAAGTTCCTCCCTCTTGTGGGTGATGAGATCCAGGGCATGCATCAGGCCAAGGAAGGCATGAAGGGCAGTGCGCAGAACGTCGGCAGTCAGATGGGCGACAGCTTCGGCGAACTCAAGTCGCGTTTTGGGGGCGGCAGTGGTGGAGGGGGCGAGGGTGGTGACTCGGGCGAAGGGGGCGAAAGCCTGGGCGGAGGAGGCTCAGAAGCTGAGGTTGCTGAGGCCGGCGCAGCGGCCACTGGAGTCGGTGCCGCGGCAGTGGCAGCGAAGAAGGGCGTCGATTCCGCCAAAGAGCAAGGTGAGCAGGCAGTCGAGCAGGGCGTGGATGCGGCCAGCGGGTCTGCGGATGGCGCCTCCGGCACCCCGGACACCTCCGCTGGGAATGCCGGTGACAAAACCTCAGGAGGGGGATCGGGGAGTGGTGCTGCATCAGGCTCGGACTCGACTTCTCCAGCAGGCGGAGAGGCTGCGGCGGGAGAGGAGAGCAGTGCCGCGCCTGTTGGAGGCGGCAATGGTGCAACAGCCGCAGGGGGCGATGCCGAGCCTGCGCCACCGTCATCGTGGCCGCCCGCGGAGATGCCCCCCGAACAGCCCTCGGATGATCTCCCGCCGGCGGACGAGGACCCGCGATGACGCCGCCCACCACTGAAGGAGTCAGCTGATGGCCCGCACGTTCGTCTTCCCTCGTCCGAGGCCCCGGGGGCTACTCGGTCGCAAGTTGGAGGGCGACGAACAAGTCGTTCTCGCCGCAGGGCTTCTTGGCGGGCTTGTCCTCGCTTGGCTCGTCAGCAGCACCGTGCTCAAGGTGGTCTGCTTCGGTGTGCTGGCCGGGCCGTGTGCGTGGGCCGTTCTCGCTCCCTTTCGCGGACGCACCTTTCTCAAGTGGTTTGAGGTCACGCGTACATACCGCCGCCTGCTGCGGGACGGATCGCTGCTGTACAAGTCGCAGGCCCCGTATGCGGGCCGCTTGATCGCCGGGCGGCGGATGTCCGTTGACGTTCCTGCCGGAGTGCCCCGGGACATGGAATGGATCAGCGCGCGCACGGCCTTCGGCGAGATCGCGATCCTCCTCCAGCCGCACGAGCTGATGTTTACAGCGGCGATCGAGGTTGAGGCGATGCGAGACTTCGGATCGCTCGACACCGAAGACAAGGAATCGCTCATCCAGGCTTACGAATCCCTGCTCAAGGCCACGGCTGACGGAGGCGGCCGAATCCGCCGCCTTCAATGGATCGCACGCGTAATCCCGACCGATCCCAACGCGCACGCGCGGGACGCGGCCGCACGCGCCGACCCGAAGGCGCCCGCCTGGCTGGAAGTCTCGTACCAGGAGTTGATCCGACACGTCGCCGTCACGTCCGAGGATCGTCGCCTGATTCTCGTCCTCGGCATCCCGTACACGACGGACCTGGTCGCCGAGGCCCGACGCTACGACACCCTGCACGTCGGCTACGGCATCGCCCTCGGCAAGGAGCTGGAGAACTTCATCCGCCAGCTCTCTCGCGGCCAGTTGCGTCACGTGCGCAACCTGGACGAAGCAGGTCTGGCCTCGTATATCCACCACGGGTACGACCCGAGCCACTGGATCGACGACACAACGGGCATGGACCGCGTCACCTGCTGGCCAGCTGAGCTTGACGCCCGTGACCCGAGCCACCTGGTATCGCGTAGCTGGGAGACCTCCCCCGGCTGGTACTCACGCACCGCGTGGATCAAAGAGATGCCAGTCCTCCCCGTCGGAATCAACTTCATGGCACCCGTGCTGCTCTACGTTCAGGGTGTCGTCTTCACCGTCAGCGTGACGATGGACCTGGTGCCCACTGACCAGGCGATCACCGAGGCAATGGCAGACGCCACCAACGAGCTCGGGCAGGCCGACAAGCGCGCCGGAGTCATCGAAGACCCCCGCGAGCAGAAAGCTCAGAAAGCGTCGCTGGGGACCATGCACGAGATCGCCGCTGGAGCAGCAGGCATCCGCTTGGCCGCCTGGATCACCGTCACGGCCCCCGACGACGAAGCCCTTCGCCGGGACGGCGACACCGTCCGCAGTGCGGCATCCCGCTCAGGAATCCGCTTGGAGTGGACCGACAAGGAGCACTACCGAGCCTTCGCCAACACCTTGCCCTTCGCGGCAGGGCTCTTCCGGAACGGGAGCTGACGCGATGCTGGACATGCTGCGCTCCCAAACCCAGACGCGCCGTCGGGCCATCCGCTCTACCACCAGCAATGCCTGCGGCCTCTACCCGGCCGTCGGTGCGGCCAGCATGGACCCACGTGGCGTCATCATCGGCAGGGAGGCATACAGCGGCAAAGCTTACATTTACGACCCCTTTATCTTGTACGACCCGAAGGCCCGCGTACGCCTTCCCAGCGGGCATGCCCTGATCCTCGGCAAGTCGGGATACGGGAAGTCCGCGCTGGAGAAGACCTACGTTCTCCGTCAGCTCCGGTTCCGTGACCGGCACTTCTGCGTGCTGGACGCGCAGGGGGAAGACGGGACAGGCGAGTGGGACGGCATTGCCAAGGAGCTTGGCATCCAGCCCATCCGCCTCATCTACGGCAACGCGGACGGAGTCGACGGAGTCCGGATCAACCCGCTCGACCCCCGCATCCCGCCCGAGCACCAAGCCAAAGTCCTGGTGAGCATGATGGAGATCCTCACCGGCGGCCCCCTCGCCTCCCAGACCCGTTTCGCGCTCGCAGAAGCGCACAAAGCGGCGATCAGCAGGACCCGAGCCCAACAGCGCGTCGTGATCCTCTCCGATGTCCTCGACGCACTGACCGCGCCCAGTGAAGCACTGCTGGGCCAGCAGCCAGTCGGCCCGGAGGAGCTGGTGGCGTGGGGACAGCCTGCGGCGTTGGCGTTGGACGAACTCTGCAACCCTGACCGCGAACTGGCTGGCCTTTTCAACGGCCCCACGAGTAGCGGAATCGATCTCGACGCTCGCCTGATCGTTTTCGATCTGACGCGTCTGCCCCGCGAGGGGGAGGCAATGCCGCTACTCATGGCAGTCATCGGTCCGTGGATCAGATTTGGTTGGATACGGCCCGGCGACGACATCAAAAGGACTTTGATCGTTGAGGAAGCATGGCACATTCTGAGCCATCGTCCCGTCGCCAGACTCTTTGAGGAGTTGGTGAGATACGGAAGACGTCTGGGCCTGAGTTTCTGGGCAATCCTGCACCATCTCGCGGACCTTGTTCTGGAAGAGGCTCCTGAAGCTCTAGCCATTCTCAAACTGACAGCGACGCGTGTTCTCTACCATATGGATCGCGAGGAGGCGGAGACGACAGGCAACTATCTAGGCCTGACCGTCTGGGCCAGGCGAGCGTTGGCGGATGGAGCGAATGTCTGCGCGCCGGGTCGCGCGGTCTGGCAGGTCGGGTCGCGAATCAATCTGGTGGAACACGTCCGCACCCAGAGAGAGATCCGCCTCACGGACACCAACCGCAGGATGTCGGAATCCGATGACAGCGGAACTCAAAGCCCCCAGGCCCCGATGATCCGCCTGGCCAAGAGAGGGTCCGCATGATGCCCCAGGCGGTGACGCCGAAAACAGCCGCCCGACTTCGGCTCGGACGAGACGCTGTCTGGGTCATTCCCATGGTGGCGGCATTCATGCTCACCGCCGTGCTCTGGCTAACAGCGTTTCTCTCAGGGCTTGTCGCGCACGGGCGGCCAGCGGCAGTGGGTTGGGACTCGGTAGGCACAGCCGCATTCGCGGTCTTTCGCCAGCCCGGGAATCCCGACTCCGCGTGGCCATCCGATTCTGGAGTCGGGGGCCCCTGGGCTTTCTGGCCCTGCTTTCTGATTTCGCTTGGCGGATCGACTTTCGGCGCCTGGAAGGCCTACGGGTGGTGGAAGAACCGTGGCGCCGACGGGGCGGACGGTATGGCGACCCGTGCGGAACTGGAGAAAGCCATGGGCGAGAAGCAAGCCCTGGCACGCGCCCCGTCCCTGAGACCCCGGATGGCGGAATGGAATCCCAACATTTCGATCCGGGACGTTGCCGTCTACGCCGGACGCGCGACGCCTTCGGAGGTGCATCTTTGGGTGACCATAGAGGAATCCGTCATTCTCGTCGCCCCGCCCCGTGAAGGAAAGACGTCCCAGATCATCCTGCCCGAGATTCTGGAGTTCAAAGGCACAGTCCTGGCCACCAGCAGCAAGACGGATGTCCTCTACAACACCGCGCTACTGCGTGAAACCCGCGGCCCGGTCTGGGTGCTCGATCCGACCGGCCTGTCCGGCTGGCCCCATCAACTGCGCTGGCCGATCACCGCTGGCTGCGAGGACTACCAGGTTGCCCGCAAGCGAGCGGAAACTCTAGCAGCGACCACAAAGACCGAAGAAGGAACGAAGAATGGAGGCTACTTCGCACTCAACGCGAAGACACTTATCACCTGCTGGCTGCACGCCGCAGCCCTGCACAAGCGGCCGGCTATCGACGTCCTGCGATGGGCGACCGACCCTGATACTCGTGAGGCTGTCGACCTGCTGGCAGCCAAGGGCAAACACCTCTTGGCCGCGGCACTAGCCGGACAGCACGCAGCTGCTGAGGAGGAGCGATCCGCCACCTGGCGGACAGCTGAACAGTCCTTCATCGCACTCTATGACGAGAAAGTTGCCGAAATATTTGCCCCAGATGCCGATGTTGAGATCTTCGACATCGAGAAGTACCTCACCGAATCCGGCACTCTCTTCCTCATCGGCGAGGACGAAGAGGGCAGCGCCTTGGCCCCACTCAATGCCGCATTCGCCAAAGCCATGTTCGACACGGCCAAGAGAATCGCAGCACGCAGCCCCAATGGGCGCCTGGAAACTCCACTGGGTTGCTTTCTCGACGAGCTGGCAAATGTGGCTCCCCTGCCGGAGATCCCCAATTTGATGAGTGTAAGCGGATCTCAGAACATATTCGTCATGGCCGTCCTTCAAGGGTACGCACAGGCCGAAGACCGCTGGGGCCCCCTAGGCGTGCGGAAAATGTTCGCCAGCGGCACTTTGAAAATCTTCCTCGGCGGCATATCGGACCCGGAGGAACTCAAGTCTTACAGCTCTTTAGCCGGCGAATTCGATGAGGATGTCGAGTCCGTTTCCGATGACGGTGACCGGGTTTCAGTCTCCACATCTGTTCGGCGCAGAGCGGTCATCGAGCCAGCAGACATCCGTAAAGTTCCCGAACGGCACGGGCTGCTGATACACCGTCGAACGTCAGCCGTCCTCGCAGCGTTCGTTCGCGCTCACGAGGGTCCGCGAGCTGACGAGATCAAGGAGGCCACTCGCCGCGCACACGAAATGATCGCCAGCCGAACACGGTTGGCGAAAGGCCACACGATATGAGCAGCTCCCGGAAGACTGAACAACGCCCCGAAATTTACCATTTCGCGGAGTCAGGAACCCCGACGCATATTCACATCCCCAAGAGAACTCCATGCTCTTCCGGATTGAGTCTTCGCATGAGTGCCCGCAAGTATTCGAGCCTCCACAGGAAACGCTGAATCGAGGCACAGCAACGAGGTCACCTGTCGTCGACCCGTCTTCCTTACCCGCGGACCAAACGCCTCAGCCCCTACCCGTCAACTAAGGCCCCAAGCCGCGGCCAGGCGGACTGACTTCCCGGAAGGAGGCCCACATGACGAGCGGCGGATTCGACGACCTCTTCGCGGCACTGCAATCCGTGAACCAGGAAGTTGTCACTCTGAACGCCGAACTGGTCCTACTCGGCGAGCGCGTCAAGATCCTTGAGGAGGGCCGCGCCTCCAGCGTGCCCTTCACCGCGGGCGCGGAGGGAGTACCAGAGCGGATTCCTGGGATGCCGGTCGACTGGGACACCCTGGACAGCCACGAGATGAAGCTGTTGTGGCCACCGTTTGTGTCCTGGGTGATCTGGCTTGCCGACCGGTACGAGGTCACGAATGATCAGCTGCCGCGGCATTGCTGGTGGCTGCACGGCGGGGTCGTGGAGGAATTGACGGCGCTGTGGACGTCCCGCCAGTCCGCCTACGCCGCCGGAGAGGACGCCGGCTCCGCGCCGTACCTGTGGCAAGACGCCCTCGCGCGGGGCATCGAGCGCATCGGTCGGCTCTGGCTTGGAACGTGCCGCACCGGCCAACACCGCGAGCGCCACCGAGAGACATGGGCGGACGTCCCGTACCGCAACGCCATTCTTGCCTCCGAAGCGACCGCCTACGACGGCAGGGCGGACGGCAATGAACCGAGCGACGGGACCACCGGCGATGGAGGTGCAACGAGCCCCAGGGACACAGAAGACCACCCCAAGCCACCAGACACCGACCGAACACAAGGAGAAGACCGATGGCCATGAACCGGTACAGCATCGAGGCCCGTGCCTACTGGCGGCGGTGGCTCCCTGCCCGCTACGCCGCGCTCCCCGACCCGGTGGCGTTCTTCACGCACCTCGGCGAGCAAGTGGAGCAACAGGTAGGGGACCTGTGGGACGACCTGGTCATCAAAGACCAGCCTCCCGTCGAAGAGACCCATGAGGAGCGCGTCGGCCGACTCGGCCTACTCAAAGCGGAGGCCGAGCACACGGTGCTGAGCGAAATGGTTCGGCTGACTCCTGAGAAGAAAGCGGCCGAGGATTCGGACGACGGACTGCTAGAGAGCGACGAGGAGTTCCAGGCCCGGCTGCAAGGGGTGCAGGAGCGAACCGAGTGGCTCGGGGCAACCGCCGATGGCCTCACCGACGGGAGTCTCCAACTGGACGACCTCGACGACGCCCAATTGCGCCGCGTTCTGGACTACATGACGCCGTCCTTCCTTCGGCTCTTCGGGACCAGTGTCGAGGACTTGCGGGCCCAGGGGCGAAACGTCTGACGCCTTGATCCGACCAGCACGCACCCAGCGACGTCGTGGAGGAATTCATGTACCAGACGCCCCGGCAGCTCTCCGCTCTCGATGCCCAGGCTGCTACCGACCTACTCCATTTCTACGCCGCCACCAGCCCCGACCTCGGCTGGCAGTACCGCCTCTACGTCATCGGACACGACAGCCCCGAAACCGGAGCCGATGAGGCCGGCAGGTTTCTACTGGTCCGAGTCGAGGAGGACGGCTCGGTCCATGAGGTTGCCTCTCCCCAGACACTGCCGCACCAGCAATGGGCGGAAAACCTACTCGACCGTCTCTGGGAAACCATGGAGACAGGAAGTCTCCTGGAGGGAGAAGCCCAGGGCCCGACCGCACTCGCATCCGCAGAGCAGCGACTAGTCGCCGGTGTGATCAATGGGCCAGCACCGGAGGGACCGACCGTCCTCCGCGGGGGCACCACCGGGGCCCCCGCGGAGGACGGTAGTGCAGACCTCTGGGAAGACGCGCCCACCCGGGTCAGCGACTACTCCGTAGGCGACGAGGTCGAGCACCAGGACGAAAGGGAGGACGAACCCGTCGCTGCCGTGGTCGTCGGCTTCCCCGGACCGAGAGAATTCGGCGACCTCCTCGTGCAAGACGTCGACCTAGACGACGAGCCCTACCCTGTGCTGCTGCACCAGATCGTTTCTCGACAGCGGCCCCCCGCGAAGCCGGAACACGAGAAGGTCCAGTTCCGGCCCCAGAGTCAAGACGACTTGGCGCCGTCGGGACCCGTAGCACGCATCCGGGCGAACATAGCCGCGATCCGCACGCTCCACACACTGCGTGAAGAGCAACGCCCGGCGTCTGGGGACGAGCAGAGAGTTCTGGCCCGCTGGAGCTCATGGGGAGCGGTGCCCAACATCTTCCACCCAGGGAAGCCGGAGTTCGCCACACTGCGGGCGGAGCTGCGGCCCCTGCTGAGCGAGGAGGAGTGGTACGCCGCAGAGGCCACCACCAGGAACGCGCACTTCACCGACGCGAGCTTGGTCCAGCCCATCTGGCAGGCCCTCACGGATCTCGGCTTCCGGGACGGCCGGGTGTTGGAGCCAGGGTGCGGTAGCGGCAACTTCATCGCCTACGCCCCGGAGACCGCCCGGATGACCGGTGTCGAACTCGACCCAGTCACCGCGGAGATCGCAGCCGCTCTCTACCCGGACGCCGACATCCGTAGCCAGTCCTTCGTCGACACCCGAGTCCCCGAGGGCTACTTCGACGCCGCAGTCGGGAACGTTCCCTTCGATGAAATCGCGATCACCGACCCCCTCCACAATCCCCTGCGGCTGGCCACGCACAACCACTTCATTGTCAAAGCACTGGAGCTGACACGGCCTGGCGGGCTTGTAGCCGTGTTAACCAGCCGGTACACCCTCGATTCCACAGGCAAGACAGCCCGATTGGAGATCGCAGACCGAGCCGACTTGATAGGCGCGGTCCGGCTCCCCGCCGGAGCGCACCGCAGGGCTGCGGGTACCAATACCGTCACCGACATCCTGATTCTGCGGCGCCGCGACGGCGGGGCTCCTGAAACGCCGCCGGCGTGGATCGGCCTGTCTTCCGTGCAGGTAGGGCCGGAGCAGACCGCTCTCGTCAACAGCTACTTTGCCCAGCATCCCGAGATGGTCCTCGGCACGATCGGCCTCACCAGCACCCAATTCGGCCGCGACGACGTCACCGTCCGGCCTACCCCGGACACCGACCTCTCCGAAGCCCTGAGCCAAGCACTCTCACAGATCACACGCCAGGCCCGCGAAACAGGCATGACCATGAGCGCATCGCCGGACGCCGTCCAGCGCGCCGCGGTCGAGGAGCGCGCCGAGCGGATGCGCCGTGCGCAGGAGATGTTCGGCGAGGAGCTACAGCGCTTCGAGGGAACGATCCTCGACCAAAGAGAAGGAACGTTCCTTCAGGTTGTTGGAGGCGAGCTGAACGAACGGCCGGTCTTCAAGAACAGCGTCGAGGAACTGCGGTCGCTGCTGCGCTTGCGTGACACCTACGTCAATCTGCTCAGCGCCGAGTCCACCGCGAACGACGGCGAGGCCGCCCAGCTCCGTGGAGAGCTCAACGGAAACTACAACTCCCACATTGCTCGGTACGGCTTTCTCAACAAGCGCGACAGTCGGCGCGACCGGCGCTCCGCCCACGGAACGTTCCGCTCTGATCCCTACGCGGCAGGCGTCTACGCGCTGGAGCGGTACGACAAAGATGCTGGCACCGCCAGGAAGTCGGCGATCTTCAGCAGGGCAGTCACCAAGCCCACGATGGAAGAAGCCCAGGCTGACAGCCCGCAGGACGCTCTGGCCATCAGCCTCAACACCCACGGTGAGGTTCAACTCAATGAGATCGCTCGCCTACTGGGACTCGAATCCCTCGACGATGCCAGGGACGCCCTTGGCGACACCGTCTTCAACGAACCAGGCACGCAGCGTCTTGTCCCTGCGGCGGAATACCTGAGCGGAAACGTTCGGGAGAAACTGGAGAAGGCCGAGCAGATTCTTCGGATGGTCTCCGATGAGTCCCGGAGCCAGCATCCCTTCCAGGCCAACGTCGCCGCCTTGCGCCAAACGCTCCAGACGCATGCGCCGGACAAGCAACCAGGGGACATCGAGGACATCAACTTCGGTGCGACTTGGATTGCCCCAACGTACTACCAACAGTTCCTTCGGCAGCTCCTCCAGTCCCGGGCTGTGACGGTGAGCCGAACCTCCGGAGCGGACTGGAACGTCGAGGCATCCTCATCGGTCCGGAAGTCCCGGGTGGCGACCAAGATATACGGAACAGCCCGACGCAACGCGGTGGACCTGGCTCAGAGGCTGCTGC
This sequence comes from Streptomyces albipurpureus, assembly GCF_023701525.1. GTDB lineage: Bacteria > Actinomycetota > Actinomycetes > Streptomycetales > Streptomycetaceae > Streptomyces > Streptomyces albipurpureus. The sequence continues at coordinate 385,334 of NZ_JAMQAW010000008.1, read as the reverse complement.
GCCGTTCCTCCCTTGTGGTGCATCCGCCCAAGCTGGACAAGGACGCAACGCCGGAGGAAATCCAGGACGGCAAGCGGTGGGCGGCGGAGCAGACCGAACAGGTCATCGCCAAGACCGACGAGTTGAACCGGCTACTGGCCGACTGGCTCTGGCAGGACCCTGCGCGTACCAAGGACGTTCTTACCACTTACAACAGGCTGCACAACTCCTACGTCCCCTACCAGGGCGACGGCTCCCACCTGACCTTCCCCGGGTTGAGCGACGAGATCACGCCGCGCCCGCACCAGCGCGCCGGCGTCGCGCGCGCTCTGAGTGAGCCCGGGGGAAGCTTCTTCGACTACGAGGTCGGATTCGGCAAAACCCTCACCATTGCCATGACGCTGATGGAAATGAAACGACTCGGCACGGTGAGAAAGCCATGTGTCGTAGTCAAGAACGCCACCGTCAACGACTTCCGAAACGATTTCCTCAAAGCCTACCCCCAGGCCCGCGTCCTCGCGATCGACAGCAGCGAGTTCACAAGAGAGACAGCGGCATCGTATATTGCACAGATCGCCAACGGTGACTGGGATGCTGTCATTCTCCCTCAGAGCCTGTTCAACCGCATTCCTGTTTCAGGGCGCGGGCAAGCTCAATTCGTGGCGGACCAGACGGCAGAACACCGCGCACGCATTCACAAGGCGCTGACGGGAGACAATCAAGCGCTCTCCCCGTTACTCAACCCCGGCGATGCCCCCCTTATCGCGGACGCCCTAGACACCGTCGCTGCCATGAGCGCGGGACAGCGCCTGGATCGGTCATCGCGGGAAACAGTGAAGTCCCTGCAAGGGGATCTCAAACGCCACACTCAGCGTGCCGAGAAGAATCTGGTCAAGGAAACCATCGCTGGCATTTCCTGGGAACAGACCGGAATCGACTTCATCGCGGTCGACGAGGTCCAGGACTACGCCAATGGCGAAGTCGGCGCAAACAACACTGAAATATCCCTCCCAGTCTCGGCGCAAGCCAAGGGGCTCAAGGTCAAACTTCGCCTTGCCGCCAAGGCGTACGGCCCCAAGGTTGGTCTGGGTTCCACTGGAACTCCCTTCCCAAATGCGATGCCCCAGGCGTACGTGATGCTGGACTACTTCCGTCCCGACCTTCTGGAAGCCGCCGAGATTTCAGCCTTCTCGTCGTTCCAGGCCCAGTTCCTTCGAGAGGTCGTAGCGCCGGAGATATCTCCCGAGGGAACTCCCCGCATGAAGGAACGTATCGGCGCGTTCCGCAACGCGAAGCAATTCCACCCCATGTGGAAGTCGATGGCCGATGTCAAGACCAAGCACGACATTCAGCTACCGGTGCCCAAGCATGTCAGCGACACCATCGTCGTGCCGGCGACGGAGCAGGACCGTCTCTACATGGCGGATATCGCAGACCGGGCCGACCTCGTGCGGACCCGCATGGTGGACCCGACTGTAGACAACCTGCTCAGTATCGCCAACGACGGCCGCAAGGCGGCCATGGATCTTCGCATGGTCGGGATCGCACCGGACGGGCCGGGCAAACTCGACGCCATCGTGGACAAGGTCTTCGAGATTTGGCTCCAATACAAGGACGAGACCTACACCGATAGGGAGGGTAATCCCAGCGACGAGACAGGGGCCTTGCAGCTCGTCTTCGCGGACCGCGGAACCCCCTCCGACAATGCCCGAAAGAAGGGCCGGTTCATCGCATACGATTACATGCGGGACAAGCTCATCGAACGCGGAATGCCAGCCGAGCTCATCGGATACGCACAGGACGCGAAGTCCGCAGAGGAGAAGGAATCTCTGTGGTCGGCGAGCCGACGAGGTAGGTACGCCGTCCTTATCGGCAGCACCGAGACCATGGGTGTCGGCGTCAATGCCCAGGATCGCGCTATCGCCCTCCATCACGTGGATTGCCCGTGGCGACCAAGCGATGTGACGCAGCGCGAAGGTCGAATCGTCCGGCAGTACAACCAGCACTTCCACAAAGGCATCCCAGTCCGGATTTTTCGCTGGGTGAAGGCCGGCAGCTTCGACAGCTTCATGTGGCAAACAGTAGAAAGGAAAGCCAAGTTCATCGACCAGGTTCGGACCGGCCGGGAGATTGAGGAGCAAGAGCAGGCACTCGACGGCGACTTGGGCAAGGACTACCTAGAATTTGGCGAGATCAAGGCCATCGCCACCGGCAACCCAGTTCTCCTGAAGAAGATGCAGGCGGATGAAGAAGTGCGCCAGCTGGATGCTGCCTTCAAGAACTGGAAGCGCACACAGACCCATCTGCGGAATGTGGTGGACACCGGAGACCAAACCCTCTCGGAAGCACAGAGTCGAGCCGACCTCGTGCAGAAGGCCGTCCAGGTCCGCACGGAGACTAAGGGCGAGGCGTTCCGCATGGAACTGCCCAACGGGAACATCATCACTAGACGGCAGCAGGCCGCCATCGCTCTCCGGACCGAGCTAGCCCTGATCCACCGCCAGATGCGCGGCGAGGCCAGCGGTTGGCAGCACGTCGCGACACTCGGCGGCCAGCGGTTCGAGGCCCGGATCAACAGCTTCCACGACTCCCTCGATTTCAGCATCCGTGGCCTGCGCGACATACCCCAGGCGAGCTTCACAGTCGACGACGTTGCTGCCATTGTCAGCGACGGTAAGCCGCCGCTCGGCCTCGTGACCCGCCTGGAGAACCAAGCGGAGAAGCTCCCCGGACTCCACAGCACGATGGTCGCCGTCGTGGCCGAGCTGAGCCAGGAGATCGACCGAGCACGGAAGCTGGTCGACCACCCCTTCTCCAAGATGGACAAGCTCCGCCGTGCCCGTGCGGAGCAGGCCCAGCTCGAAGCCGAGATCGAATCCCAGGCCAGCGGATCAGCCCTCCACGACGAAGACTCCGACGTTGAGGACTCCGCCAGCAGCCCTGCCGCCTGGCCTGGCATTCCTTCCGTCTTGGAGATCATCACCGCGTTCCAGGAGTGGGACTCCGGTGCCCCCTTCGCTGCATGGCGCAAAGAAGCAGGCGCTGCGGAAGACTCCCCCGAGAGCGCCCAGAGGCGCCGCGTCCACGAGACCGGTGCGGTTCTGGTGGAGGAGGTGAAACGGCAGCGGACACTCGCCCTCTCCGGGGGTGCCGCGGACGGCTCTGTACTGCGCCAAGCCCAGGAGCTGGCGGACGCCGCGACCAGCTACCTCGACATCCTGGAGACCAAGGAGGGTGACCCTCACCACGAAGGGGCGCGCGCTTTGACTCACAGTCTCATCACCACGGCCGCGACTCATCTGGACACAATGGCCGCTTGGATCCAGGAAGGCGAAGAGCGCAAGGCTCGCGCTATCGACCAGATCGCCAACGGGGTGACCCCGGAGGCGGAGGACTTCGAAGACGGTATGTCCTCGCAGGACATGGCCCTGCACGACGCTGCCTTTATGGCACGAGAGTTGGGCGGTACTGCCGTTGTCTTTGAGGGCGGACAGTGGGCCGGAACTGCAACGGGCAGCGCACCCAGTAACCCGGATAGGGGTGCGTCCCTCGCCCTCCCACTCGAAGGACGCGAGGTGGTGTTCGTACCTGACGACGCGCTACCCGACTTCTCCATCCTTCCGGACCCTCCGATCACCGATGCCGAGGTCTTCGCCGAGTTGGCGGATCGCGCGCAGTCTGCCTACCGGGTATGGGGCCTCACCCGCACCGCACGGTCTCAGCTAGAGGACGAGCTGAGAGGACTGCACCGGGTTGACGGCGCCGAGGCGAATCCGGTTGCCGCACTTCATGAGGCGTACTTCCACGCCCTCAGGTACCGCGGCGATGAAATGGAGGAGCTCACTCGCCGCTATGGAAACGTGATCGCCCAGTCCAGAGCGCTCGCGGAGAGCTTCGCCGAGTCCTCGTTGGAGGAGGATCGGCTCGACGTCGACGCCCTTAGTCGCGTCGCGGACCTGACTTACAAACTCATCACGAACCTGCTCGCCAGCCGGACGGCTAACAACACCAGACAGCGACAGCCCGCGACACCGTATGCCGACCGTGAGGAGTTCTGGCTGACCGAACGCGCCGTCCAGGCCGAGTATTCGGATTGGGAGGAACGGCGCGCTCGGAACCTTGGAGAGGGCGTCCTTGCGGAGCGAGCCCTCGTGACGGCTGCGGAGAGGGCGTTCGCATCGAGTGTGGAGACCCGTCGAAGTCGCTTGCTGGGGTTTGATGACTTCCCCGACGCCGCCCTCTTCGAGGAGTTCGCTGACGCGGTCCGTGAGGTGGCTGACCAGTGGGACCGGGAGCAGCGCGCTAGCAAGATCGTCAGCAGTACATGGACTATGTACCGTGCCGTACGCAATCACGCGGAGCGCTACCGGGATACCGTCGAGAGTGCCGACCTGATCCAGCAGTGGGCAGCCACGAGTGAGCCCATTACCCCCGCCGATCCGGAAGTTCCGGAGAGGGTCCCCGCCTTATCTCCCGGGGAGATGTACACCGTCACAGGACCTGACGGCAGGCGCTCGGAGCCAAGGACCGGAGCCGACCTGGCGGCGCGGATCGCGCAACTTGCCGCAGAAGGGGACAACATCGAGGAGTCACAACTCGGGCTGACTCTGTCCACAGTCAACGGCACCCGCTTCGAGATCTCTGTCATCCCCCGCGACGACAGCGTGGATTTCCCGTCGCACATTCCTACAGAGCAGACCTCGGTTGACCACACTCTGCGGGAGACAAGCACAGTCTCTGACATGTCCCCGTCCGCATCCGAGATAGAGGGGACCGCCATCCCTCGGGCGAGGAGCCTGGCCATCCTCCTCGGTGCATACGGCGACAGCGGAGAACTGGTAGCCGGCCGGGAGCTGATTCAGGGGGCGATCCTTCAAGTACAGGCGATCCTCCAAACTCGGGATGACGAGAGCACCGACCAAATCACGGAAGTACTCAGCGCCAGCACGGCCTTGACAGATAGCGAACAGATCACCCCAGGGGAGACATTCGCGCTCTACGACCGACTAGCGGCCAGCGCGACGGCACTCGCCGAGGCCACGGACGGCGAGCTCGCAGCACAGGCCGCAGCGCTCGCCCAGCGCACTGAGCGACATCTCGGACGCATGCACGCCAACAGCCGCGATCTGTTCGACATGCTCCTCGACAGGCTGGACCCCGATTCATGGGCGGTCCTAGCCCGCACAGATCCGCTGAAGGAGCGGCCCTCCGCCTACTCAGACAGCAGCCACCTCGCCTTCGCCCGGTCGCGGGTCTTCGAGACCTATGACCGCTGGCCGCAGGTCTACAGCAGCGCGGGAGGGGAGGCCAGCGACCAACTGCGGGGCGCGATGTGGCAACTGCGCCAGGCACCGGACACCGCCATCGGATCGGCCCTGCCCGACTGGATGCAGGCCGTCACCCACGCGCTTCGCGCCGCCGAAGAAGCCGCGGAAGGGGTCAGCCGCAGTGTGCTGCGCGAGGTCGCCCGGCAAGCCTACGAGCATCACCGAACACTCGCCGCACCGGACCTGGCCGCAGTGCACGCCCGCCCCTTCCAGGACAGTGAGCAGTACATCGACGGTGCCGCCCAAGTAGCGTCCGCGTGGGGCGCGTGGATGGAGACTCAGACAGGCCACTACCTGACGGAACGTACGGGACGAGATGGTGGGGCGGACGGCACATCGTCGTCTGCACGAGCTGCGCTGGACGAGGTAGGCCACGCCCTCCACTCCGCCGAATGGGCGACCGTGGACGACGAAACACTCGACGACATCACCCGCCGGACCACAAAGCTGGCACACACCACGTACGCGCTGGTGATGAGCCTGAGCGAAGGGGGCTACCGGCACACAGACGACAAGAAGGCCCTCGACCGGTTAGTGCGCGTCTGCTACGAGCACGCAGCGAGCTGCCGTGCATCCGCCCAGCAGCCGACCGCGATCCCCGCTGTACGACAGGGGGTGGCTCAGCGTCAGGACCAGCTACGGGCCGAACTGGGGCCCGACGCCTCCGTGCCGCCTGCCGGAGCACGACGTGACAGGACGACGGCCGATGACAGAACCCTGGAAGTCGAGCACCACTACCGTGGCACGGTCGTTCGCGGGATCACTGACGAAGAGATCGACGGCCGCGTACGAGCCGCTCTGGACCGTCACGGGTTCAAGCCATCCAGCGATCGGGCCTTCTGGTATCTGCCTCGGCGGATGACACAGATCAACCGTGACGGCCGGGTACGGAAGCTCATCGACGACCTTGGCCGCCTCCGTCGGCCCTACGAGATGGCGAACGAGCCAAGCGAGCAGACGGGCAAAGCGACCACCATCCCTGTAGGGGAGCCTTACGCCACCAGGGCCGAGGCCGAGGCCGACTTCCAGGAGATGTTCGGCGCGTACTGGCAGATCGGGGAAACGCCCGCTGGAAAGCGGCTGATCTCACGCGGCCAAGGCGCTCGACCGGACGGTGAGGCCGTGCACCACGCGCTGGAGGATCTGCGGCAGGGCGCGGTAGCGGGCAACCGAGATCCCTTCATTCATGCGCCCGAAGATGTTGCTGACCGCTGTGCGACTCTCGCGCGCACCCTGCAGACGCTGTCCCGGCACCTCGACGAGGAGCGCTACCGCGCCCCTGTAGCCCTTCGCCACCTCCGCACTATGTCGCAGTACGCCACGCTGCTTGCTTCGCGTATCACCGCCACGGCAGCAGCAGGCACTTGGAGGGAGCTGTTCCCCGCGCCGGATACGACATCTGTTACCAGCTCCCCAGTCAACTCCCAACCCGAGAACCCCACGTCACTTGAGGAAACAGCGGAACCTCCGGCGCCCCACCTGGACCCCCTCGTTTCCGGTCCCTACCGGGCAGCCGAGATGGCTGAGGCCGTAGGGGCGTTGCAGCTCCTACTCCAGCAGGCATCCGAGGCACTGCCTTCGGGACCACAGCCCGAGGGGCCGTTTGGCCCGCCTTCAGGTGGACTGGAAGAGTGGCACCGCGGACCCGCTCGGATCAAACTCCCTGACGGGTTCGTCCCCTATGAGAGTGATATCGCTGTTCTCAAACCCGGCGATGTCATACGAGAGCGTTTCAAGCGGTGGCTGGAGTCTCCGTCGTGGTCGTATCGCACGCTCGCGATCACTCATCCTCGCGACGGCTACGACGGGTACTACAGGGCTGCTCCAGGCACCCGTGTGCATCCCAGGGAGATTGTCGCGGTTCCCTCGGATTCGAGGCACCTCACAGGGGCCGATGAGGACCAGTACACCGCCCGACACGCGTTCGCCGCCCGATGGGAGGCAGCCGGGCAGATAGCCGGCGCGGCGCTGAGCGGCGAAGAATCGCTGATTGCGGCCATCGACGCCTACCGCCAAGCGTTCACAGCGACGGGCGCCTTCGTCAGTGAACTGGAACACGCGCATCTGCCGGATGCCGGCCGCAGCCTTGTCTCCCAGCTCCTCGCGAAGACCGAGCATCACCTGGTGAGACTCACTCTCACCCTTCGTGTGGACGAGGAGTCCGCCGAGAGGGAGCAGCAGCATCGCGAAGAGGAACGTGAAGCTGCACGAGACGATCAGGGCAACGTAGATGATGAAGGTGAGGCTACGGACAGGGCGCGCAAACGAGCCGAGGTTGAGGCCAGAATTGCCGCAAGTCTCGCCCGTACGCACGATCGAGCACGAAAGCTCGCGGTCGAGACCGCGCTAGAGGACGAGACCGTGCGGTCCTGGTTCTCCGAGTCGAAACCGCAGGACAAACTACGCCCTCTTCTCCGTGACTGGCTCCGTGCGGCGACCATTGGCGACGGACCGTTCCGCGACTGGTTCATCGCGAGCGGGCCCGGCGCGGAGGAAACGGTCGCTCAGCTGGTTGCGGACGATGTCTACACGAGGATGACGCGACGACCCGGACCGTCGGCTGATGAGGTCGAGCGGGTAGAGGCGGAACCCGAATGGGTCAGTTCCGCCGAGGTCACCGCCCCGGCAGAGGTCGATCTCGATCCTCCCGGCAAAGCCGGTCAGATCGCGGAAAACGCTCGTGCCAACGGCTGGCAGGTTTCCGGGGTGTGGAGCCGCCACTCAAAAGACTCGAACCCCTCCTACGCGCTGACCCTCAAAGCACGCACCGCCCGTGGAAACCGGGACTTCCGTCTCACGTGGGAGATGAGTAAAGGGCGGCACGCATACAACTCTCAGAAGTCATGCGCGTTCCACCACGCCGACAAGTCCGCAAAGCGCGGCTTTCGGCCCAAACTTGCTGATGTGGAAGCCGAAGTGCGGTTCCCCGCCGTCGAGGAAGTAGCCGCACCGCCCCAGCCAGGCGCTCCTGCACCAACGCCCCCGCCTGAGCCGACAGTCGCCGATACAGGTGTTGAACAACCCACCCTCTTCGACCCTGTCCAACATGAGCCCGCCGAAGCTCGGGAGTTCCCCGCCGCGGGCAAGCCCCCACCACCAGGGAACGACGACAGCTCCCGCCTGACCTCCGAGCACCTGGACACGCTGCCCGCACACATACCGCGGCGGCAAGACGAGGATGCCCGACTGGCTGTCGTGGCGACGCTGGCATTCAGCAACGGCCAGGCCCGTGACACTCTGCTCCTGCTCCAGTCCATCGAACTAGGCCCTGAGACCGATGACCTTCCGGTCGTGCGCGGCGCGCAGATCGTGCCGGCTGGCAGTCCTGTCTCGACCAGCCTGAACGGCCGCTACCTCCCCGCAGACCTCCTGGCGATGGCCGACACCCACATCCTTCCCCTCACGACCCCTGTCCCGTGGGCCACAGTGGAGGGCCTGGCGCGCCTGGCGCCGCACGAGGCACGTCAAACTCTGACACTGGGGACGCCCGAGACAGCTGCGACTGAGCGGCGCTTCTCCGGCACCGGCCAGTTGCGCACGCACTTCAAGGCAGCCCCCATTCCGCATCTGTCGGACGACCTACAGAGCCGCCGTCTGCTGGAGCGACTGGCAGCCCATGAGTCTTTCGAACTGACGCCGAACGGCCAGTTCGCAATGGTTCAGGACACTCCAGGCAGCTTCCAGTCGAAGAAGGGAGCTACCTGGTCCCTGTTCGCGGCAGGGAGCGGCTTCCAAGCTGGCCGGGTGGATGAGTACGCATATTTGATGGACTCCGGGCTGGAGACCGCACTCGACGTGATGGGCAGCCTGCACTCGCGCGCAGAGGCCCTGGCGCTGTCAGAGCACCTGGTGGCCATCCAAAGTCACCGCGGATCCCCAGTCGACTGGTCTGATCCCGCGCTGCCAGAGACGCTGGGAGCGTTCGCGAGCCAACTGGACCGCGAGGTCTTGCGGGCGAGGGCGGCCTTCGAGCACGAGCGCGGCCGCAGCTCAGAAACAAGCGGCATCCTCCTCGTGTGGAACCTGATGGCTCCTCAGCCGGATCGCAATCCCAGTGCGGAAGGGGAGGCATACGTCGATGAACTGGAGGCAGGCGACCGTATCTGGTTCGGCGCTGACGACGAGTACCTCCCGCGCGAGGTGCTCGATGTACGCGACGGTCCCGCTGGCCTGGTCACTCTCCGACTCGCCGCCCTGCTGGGCAACGAAGAAGACGGAACAATCTCTCTCGATGAGGCGTACGAGTGGGACGCACCTCGCAACCTCCCCGTGAGCCGAGCCACTCAGGCCGACGTCAAAGCCGAGACCGGTTTTCCGTTGTCCCTCTCCCCGTCCACGGAGGTGGAACCGGACGCTCACGAAGAGGGCAACCGGCCAACTTCGGAGGCTGTCGAGAGGGAGCCGGTCGGCAATGCGCCCGTCCCGGCGGCGGCTGCCCCCGAGGAGGAACTGACTCGATCGCCTGCTCAGCAGACGGCACCAGAGTCAATGCCAGAAGACGAACAGCAGGAGGAGCACGAGGAGGAGACGGTGGCAGTCACCGATTCGGACCCAGAGGCAGGCTCCTGGTCGAGCCGTATCAGGATCGTTCAAGAGGGGGGCTCTACCTTCGTCACCGGAACGGGCGGAGACCACTGGCAGCAGGAGGGGGAGCTCCGGGAACTCCTCAAGAAGAACCGCAATTTTGCCTTCCGGGAGGGGCGCTGGCGCTACCAGGGGGGCGGAGGGAACCGCGAGCGGGTGCTGGACGAGGTACGTGGGTACCTGCGGGCCAAGGATGCGCAGGAAGCGAAGGCGGTGGCCACAGCTTCTGTCACGGAGTACCCGCCCACCTCTCAGCAGCAGCGGATCATCGACGCGTGCCTGGCCGGCCAGGACGTCGCAGTTCAGGCTCTCGCGGGTACCGGGAAGACCTCCACCCTCCAGATGGTCACCCGCCGCATGCCGGACAAACGCATCGCCTATGTCGCCTTCAACCGGTCCATCGCCGATGAGGCAAAGAGGAAGTTCCCGCAGAACGTCACGGCGGACACCAGCCATTCCTTCGCCCGTGCGGGGCTACGGAACACCCGACTCAAGGACAAGATCAGCAAAGCTGGACGCAACGGAGGGGCCCGCCGCCCGAAAGATGTCGCAGCGGCCCTAGGACTGACGAGGCCCGTGCGCTTCACGGGCGGCGGAGTCGAACCGCAGGACGCGGCTCGGATTGTCATGTTGGCCTTGCGCCGGTACCGGGAAAGCGCCGACGCCGAGCTCGGACCCCAGCACCTTGGCGACAAGTGGTCGGAGAGCCCTGCGGCGCCAGCCCTTCTCGACATAGCCCACCGGGCATGGGCCGATATCACCGACCCCAACAGCAACAGGCTTTTCTTCTCCCACGACGACTATCTGAAGCTGTGGGCGCTCACCAACCCACGGCTCAACTACGACCTGATCCTCTTCGACGAAGCGCAGGACATTAACCCTGTGTTGGAGAAGGTCATCCAGGACCAACCCACCCAGACAATCGTCGTCGGCGACAGCAACCAGGCCATTTACGAGTTTCGCGGCGCCATCGATGCTCTGAAAGACTGGCCAGCCGATGTCGTTCTTCCGCTCACTCAGAGCTGGCGCTTCGGACCCGAGGCCGCGGCCGTCGGCAACGCCTACCTCAAACTTCTCGGCTCTGACCTGGCCCTGGACGGAAACCCGGACCTAGACACCACCCTCGGCACGGTCACGGACCCCGACGCCGTACTGACCAAAACGAACATCGCCGCGATCGGCGCGGTAATCACCGGCTTCGAAGAGGGCAAACGCGTGGCCCTGGTCGGTGGCGGGCGAGACATAGAAGAAGTCGCCAAAGCAGCCCGTGACCTCCAGCGAGGCCAGCGCACCAAGCATCCCGAGCTCGCCGCCTTCACCAGCTGGAACGAGGTCCGAGAGTACGCAGAAGAAGAGGACGACCAAGCCCTGCAAACCCTCGTCCGGCTCGTCGACCGGTACACGCCCGAAGGTCTCCTGAACATGATCAGAGACCTCGTGCCAGAAGAGTCCAAGGACGAGGAGACCCGCCCGGATCTAGTCGTCTCCACCGCTCACAAGGCCAAAGGCAGGGAATGGGACCAGGTCAGGATCGGCCCCGACTTCACACAGCCGACGGAGAACACCGAGACCGGCGAGCTGACCCTCCCTTCCCCCGCAGAACTGCGACTGGCGTATGTCACCGTGACTCGGGCGAAGCAGCGCCTCGAAATCGGCTCCCTGGGCTGGATCCACACCATCGACGAGGAGACGATGCAGGCGCCCATCGCAGTAGCGGTCGCCCCCACTCCTGCCCCTGCTGCGGCCGACGTGCGGACCCAGCTCGAACCGGCGCCCCAGACCACAACCGAACAGCAGCCGAACGTAGCGGACTCCCGGCAAACCGAGGACCCCACCGCAGGGGAAGACACCCCGCTCCGCACGGGGCGTCCACCACACGTCTCGATCTCCTTGCGGACTAGCGACCAGGGAACTCTCGTCGCCAGCGTAGAAATTGACGAGGTTGGTACCGCGCATGTCCTCGAAACCCCACTGTCGGCGTTGAAGGATCAGCCCCTCCCCATCACAGTCGAACTCCCCCTTCTGGCGCGCGCGCAGGCCGTGCCAAACCCTCTCGTCCGAGACGACGAGGTCCGGGACTGGCTCGGCGAGTACCTGCCCAGCACCGCTCTTGGGGCGGCCTGGGAAGTCATCCCCCTGCGCAACGAACTGACCCGCCTAGCCAGAGACGTACTGCGCGACTCTATGGCCCCGTCGCAGGAGGAAGTCGCAGGGTGGCTGGTGGACACAGCTGCTGAGCACGAGGGCCTAGTCCAGACCGCGCACCACAGCGACCTTGACGGTTTCGCAACAGCCTTCGCGGAGATCGCCGACGGCCTGGTCACCGATAGCGCCCCCGAGCATCTGTTGTGGGTCTACTTCCGATTCGAGGGCGCCTATCGGAGTTCGATCCTGCACCTGGCAACACCTGAAGCCCATCAACGACTGCGCAGCCTCGATCTCCCCTCGTCGACGCCTCCAGAACAGGCGACTCGAACGGAGCTGCCAGTGTCCGAGATGACCGAAGAAGTGACGGCGGAGCTGCACCTCCCAAACGGCGGGAGCCGCGCGGCCACTCGCGACGAGATCGTGCAGTTCTTCGAAGGGATGGAAACCGCAGACGGCACCAGCGTCCTCGACATCTACAACGAGACGCACCGCCCATCTCACGACGAGGCAGCAGACGCCCCCCAGACAACCACTATCCCTAGCCCCAACACGGGCTCCGCAACAAGCGGCGGGGAGCAGAGCCCCACCACCGCAGTACCGACGCCTCTACCCTGGGATACAGACAAGATCCGCAAGCGCGCGGCAGCGGGTATCCGCCGGGGGCAGGACGGTGCCATCAGAAACCTCGCCCGTGACGTCAGCGAAGCTGTGGGGTCGAGCCGGGCGCGAGTCGTCTGGGAGCAGGACAATCCCTTCGCTCAATTCGAGGCGAATCTCCAGCACACCCTCGACAGTTTCAGCGCCGACGACGCGCCTTCGCGTGACTTCCTGCTGGAGGTAGCGGGCGAACTCCACGCGAGCATCGAGCAAATCGCGGCAAGGGCGGGAGAGCACTACAACTCACTGATCACGCCGAATGCGGGTGATCCCAGGCTCCTAGCCGCTTTGGACGAACAGCTCACCGCCGAAAACCGCTTGCCGGAGCTCAGCAACCCCTTCGTCCGTGAAGCCCTGATTCTGGTACTCACCACGATCGACGAGGCAGAACGCACCGCGCGCGGTCGGAAGCTCAAACCGGCCGCCGTACGCGACGCCCTCGATCAGATCGTCGGCCTGGCCGGGTCCTCGTCCGGAGGCCCCAACGCCGAGCTGTTCCCTCACATTGACGCGGCCTTGACTCCTGTGAAGGTACAACTCGACGCCGCGCGGGAAGTCATGGCAGAGCTGGGCCTCAACGCCACCGTGCTCGACGAGTACACCCGCCTACGGACCCTTATCGCCAATCACCGGGAGAACACTCGACCAACAGAGACCGTCTTGCCGCAAACGGAAACAGAGAGTCCCGAGCCACCAGCACCACCGCCGCTGGCCGACCGCGATATAGCCCTGGCCCTGAGCCTAGCCCCGTACTGGCAATTCGGGCAGATGATCTTCGATATCGACAACGGCGTGAAGCGGTACCCAGACGTGCATGGCACCCACATCCGAGTTCCCGCTGGTCCGGGCAATGAGGAAGGCCAGGAGCGGGCGCGCGTCCACTCCTCCCGTGCCGGGCTGGAGATATCCGTATCGGCGGGCGAGGCAGTCCTCCGATCAGGAAGGATCACCTGGGCCAAGGCACTGACCTGGCTACGTCCTGCGCTAACGCCCCTGCGTCAGGAACTGGTGAGCGCGACCTGGCGGACAGACAACGCTCTGAGCCGCTCCGAGGACGCGTTCACCGCCATCGGGGAGAGCGGAAGATTTCGGGCGGCTGGCCGCGAAGTCCACCACCTGTTGCAGTCGTTGAAGTCCACGATCATCCAGGATTCCGTGCAAGCACATGAAAGCGGCCAAGCCGCCGGCATGCTCGCTCGGAACCAAGCCCGAGCCCAAGGAACTGAAGAGGGCCTGATCAGTCTCGACGACCTTGTGGACCCCTCCGGTGGGCAGGACCGGACAGCGGAGCAGGACGCGCTGGAGCGTGTCAGGCAGTTGCGCGCCCTATTGCCGGATCGCCACACCGGAACCAAACCTCTCCGGGATGTGGGCCCAGGAGATGCGTTCTGGCAGGTCTCGCACCAGCGGCTGGTGTTCGTCGCAGACGGTGGCGCAATCATGCAAGGAAGCCAGATCGCCATCCCCGGAACCATCTACCTGGGCGGAGGCGAGACCCGCCCGTACACGTGGGCGGTCGACAGCTGGGAGTCCCTCGACACACAGGTGCAGCACCTCATGCTGCCGCAGTCCCTGGCCAGCCTCATCGATCTGCCCCCCGACCGCAGTGCGGCCGCCCTACCAGCCAGCCCCGCCGGGGCTACAGCTGAGACCGCCGAAACGGACACTGCCGCCTCTCTCACGCAGGAGAGCACGACCACAGACTCGACCTCGACGCATAACGAGTCGGCTGGGGTTGAGACCTCCCTTACTACGGAGGAAGCAGCGCCTGGGATACTCCCCCACTCGGCGGCGAACACTCAACGGCAAGAGGAATCTGGGGCACACACCACCCCGAAGGAGCGAGAACCCGCCGCGGGTGGGGAGGCAGTTCCCGAGCCCGCCGAGAACACGACCGCGCAGCCCTATCCCGACCGCTACAGCTATCTGCAGGACTCCGTCGAACTCCGCCGGACCTACGAAGCGTGGGCGCACTCCAGTACCGCACGGACGATGCTCGCTGAAGAACAGGAGCTTCGTCAGGAAACGGGTGTGAGCGGCGCCACCGAAGCCGGGCAGATCGAGGAAGGATGGCGCGCGGTCTACCAGGCAGCTATGCGAGCCAACCGCGACTGGCACGCACTCGCCGAGAGCCACAGCGCGTTCGTCTCCACCGCTTCTCAGGCAGGACGCGCTCTGGATCAGCGCGAGGCTTTCGTGAGCGTGGACGACCGGCGCTTGCTCCACGCACTCGTCACCCAGGCACGGGCCCACTCCGAACGCCTAGACGCCACAGTCAACGCGCAGCAGTCTCCGCCTCCGCAGTCGGCGGCCATCGTGGCTCCAACGCTTCCCGTTGCGGACGCGTTGAACGCGGAGGAGTCTGCGGTGGTCAAGGAGCCGCGCCCGAGCGAGCTGGCGAGCCAGTCCGACGACCTGGCGGCTGAGGCCGATTGGCTCACCGACGACACTGGTTCGTGGCAGGACGTGATCGACACCACGGCCCCCAGGAGAGACGTCCAGAGGGCACCAGACCAGCAGCCCGTGACGCCGACCAGTTCGCGTCCCAGCGAGGTGGAACACCCCGGATCCTTTTCGTCCGGGCCTACGCCCCGCGACGCACCCGGGCACCCTGGAACAACGGTCTCTCTGGGAGCCGTGCCGACCGCGCCGCATGCCTTACCCGACACCAGCGGCTTGGAGGAACCCGTGGCTCAAACACAGAGTGACCCGGAGGATCTGGCCATCTCGGGTACCAGCCATGCTGATGATCTGGAGAGGCACTTCCAGAGCATGCTGAGCCTCTTCCAAGAGAGCCCGGTGAGCGATACAGCAGGAGAAGTTCCCCGGTTCAGCGCGGAGGACGCTCAGCGTCTGGCAGAGAGGTACACGATTCTGCGTGAGCAGTTGAGCCTCATACTCACCGATGTCGGTGGTCAGCCGATGATCGCACGGACCGAAAACGCAGCGGTCGACACTGCCGACGCCGCAGCCCTGGACGCTGCGGTGGGAGCTGCCCAAAGCGAGGCGGGATACTACTGGGGAAGTCCCGAGTGGGAGAGCATCCGCCAGGTCCGCCAAGCAGCCCTGGGTCTGCGAGCAGCCGTCCGTGAAGCACTGGGCACCTACGCCGAGTCCCTGGTACGCGATATCCGGGCTCAGGGCCTGGATAGAACTATCCAAGCGTGGACCGCACGAGCTGTCTCGCATGCGGCGTTTGCCTTGGCCCGGCGGCTGGACCGTGGTGGGCAGCGGGACAGTGGCGGGTGGAGGGCGATGTGGCGCTTGCACCGTGCGGCAGTCACGAGGGCTGACCGGTTGACCGGACTTCTACCGGCTGGTCAGGAGGTCGGCCGGGCAGATCAACTTCGGGGAGCGTGGCGGTGGCTCGCCGCCCGGATCAACACGCGGTCCGAGGAGTCGACGACACCCCGCGAACCGGGGCGTGCCCAGTCCCTGATCGCGAACGGCTACGAAACCATCAAGCGGTACTACCAGCTGGCAGCCGACCGGATCGGCGACCTGGCTCAGCACCCCGTTTGGCGCCGCCTTACCTCGGTCTTCAAGTCCTCACGAGAAGTGCTGGACAGGACCTGGGCTGGTACTCACCGGCTGCATGCCGATAACGAGACGCTGGGCACGGGCCGCATGTTGTGGGTTCGTACGGTCGAGGTGATCGCCCACGGTATTCGCACGCTTCTGGACCGGCTCGCCCGCGGGGGCAACCGTGAGGGGTTGAGGTACAACGTCCTGCGGGCACTTCATCACGCGGCGGAGGACCACCTTTCTCACCTTCGCGGTTACCTGCCTGAAGACGCCACGACTCCACTAGGGACCTACTCCGATCCTGCACCTGCCACGACGCATCTCCAAGACATCACCTCAGAACCGGGGAACGTAGCGGAACTGGCCGAGAGGCCGGAACTGGCTACCGCCGACACGGGGCAAGAATGGCTCCCGAGCGCCAACGGAGACTGGGAACAGCTGCTACGAGCAGCAGAAGTGGTGACGGAGTCGAACTACGCCTCGCCCGTGGCGCTTCAACTCCGTCTGCAGGTCGGGCATCAGGAATCTGGTGACCTACTCCGTCGCCTAGAGGAACTGAAAATTGTCGGGGCCCCTGCCCGGGGCAGTCTCCGCAAAGTACTGCGCAGTCCGGGCGAAGTTGCACGGATCATCGGTGCGGCGCGAGCAGCACAGGAACCGCAAAACCAATGGAGGCCACGTCACAACCCCTTCCGGAGTACGTGGTTCGACGAAGTCCGAGCCGCGCTCCCGCGTGAGCCGCAACCACAGGGTGCGTTGTCACGCAGCGACATGATCAGTCTACTGTTCCGCGAGAACCAGCGGGTAACACAACACGAGACAGACCAGGAAGGAGCCGGGCAGCGAGCCAATCATGCGGTGGAGCTCTACCTGAGCGGACGGGGTAACGAAGTCCCAGCAATGCTCGCCGGCGAGGGTTTCTCGTACGCTCCAGACATCGAGGGCAAGCACTGGGAAGCAAAGGCCACCGTCGATAGTAGCTACCGAACGGTGGGGCGGGGAAACGCTCTAGATCCCGCCCCCAGCGGCGAGACCACCCCCGCTCAAGGCAGCGAGCGAGTTGCTCAGTTGCCGTTGCCGCAGCGCCGACGTACCCCCTCTGAGTCACCGGCCCCGCCTGCCAGCCCGCACTCACCACAGGCCCAACCATCGTTCGCAGCCGCACCCGGTAGGCCCACCAACCCAAAGAGGGAACTTGCGATTCAGGCGTACCGGCTGGGCTCGAAAGCGCAATTCGCCGCCGCCACGGCGACCACTCCCGCAGAGCAGAAGAAGGCCGAAAACCTCCTCCAGCTGGCGGAGAAGTCACGCGTCGCATCGGAAAAGCTGAGCAACCCGTCTCCCTCAGCCACGCCGGGCACGGACGCCCTCATGGCTGAGCCCTTCCTCGCCGCACTGCGTGCCCATGCGACGGCCCAAGGAGCAGCACTGCCCGAGGACGTAGTGCAGAGTGCGTGGACTGCGGCCGCCAAAGCCACCGGCTCGGTGCAGCGCCCGGGTTCCCCCCCTGCAGGAGAATCACCCACGAAGGCGGACAAAGGCCGCCCTGACAGGCACGCGCAGCAGCAGGTCCACCATCAGCAAAGCAGTTCCCCAAATGCGCCTGGGCGGCGCTAGAGCGATGGGCTACGGGTGATGAACCGTGTAGTGAGATCACTTGCGAGTGTAGGCAGCGAGTACATCGCGGCTCC
This sequence comes from Streptomyces albipurpureus, assembly GCF_023701525.1. GTDB lineage: Bacteria > Actinomycetota > Actinomycetes > Streptomycetales > Streptomycetaceae > Streptomyces > Streptomyces albipurpureus. Next base: position 367,423 of record NZ_JAMQAW010000008.1, on the reverse strand, counting down.
GGAACAGGCCCAGTGAGGCGTCCAGGTAGACCGGAACCTCTGCCGATGCTTCCAACGCCTCGACTGCCCCTGTGGACAACGCAACACGTGCTCCTTGACGCGGTGTGGAATCCGTACCGTCTTGGACGATCGGGAGTCGCCCGTAAAGCTTCGACGCATCGGTGCCGCCACTGTTGTGGATGAGTCCGTATGCGGTCCCGGTGTCGTCGACGGCGGTGAGGTCCACCCCCTTGCGGGTTTGGGTACTGGTGTAGCAACGGCCGGTACCGGATGAGAGGTCGAACGCCGTCTGGCCGGAGATCAGGTACCGGCCGTTGGGTGCGATACGGGTGGAGGTCTGGGCGGAGCCCGGCTGGAGCGTCAGTTCCTCGGCAGAGGAACAGCTGACCGCAGCGAGGCTCTTCCCCGAGTGCAGGTCGTGGACCGCAAACAGTGTCTTTCGGTCCCCGAGGACGGGCCTATCGGTCTGGAAGTCTGTCTGATTCCAAGCGGCAATGAGATAGCGCCCAGCGGCGGCAATTGGGATGCCCGTGTACATGCCGTCTGGTGCGGCCGATGTGCTGACCCACTTGTCACCGACCTGGAACCCGGTGGTGCAGGGTGTGCCACCGTTGCCCCACTGGTCGCAGTCCTTGGTCTGCCGAAACGCAGTGACAACGCCGGCTTCGGTAACAAACGCAGGGGAACTACCAACGGTGCAGCTGACTCTTCCGCACTTCGGCACGGTCGCGGTTTGGGTCTTGACGGACTTCTTTGCGCCGGTGGCCGGATCGATCACCGTGGCGTCGGAGGTGACGCCGTCATCCGATGCTCCGACCAGAAATCCCGTGTCCGTGGCAATCAACGAGATGCCCCGGTCCGCGGACGTCGGCAAGTCCAGGCTGTGGTCGGCCTTGGCCTGTGCACGCGAGGAGGCGGGGACGATGTCCACCGCGGTGGTGTCGCCCTTCTTGGTCAGCCCACCGCCGCCTGTCTTACCGAGCCGTGCGATGATCACCCGCTCGATATCTCCCCTGGTCACCACAAAGACTCCGGTGCGGGCACTACTCACAGCTGAGGGTGTGTATGTCCAGGCGAGCTGTCCTGTGGTCAGAGAGTAGGCACGTACTTGGGAGCCGTCGTTCATGGCCTGGATGGCGAGCTTGCTTCGCGGCGCGACAGCGACGAGTGGGAAACCGCTGGCTCCAACTTGCATATCGGGGGTCTCGGGGCTAGCCGTTGCACTCCAGCCCCGTGCGGTATCGAAGCCCTCGGGAGTGGGAACGCGGGCCGGGGGCCTGGGGCCGGACACTCTCGGCCCCAGACCCGGCGAATCGGAAGAGTGTGGCCTGCCTGACGAGGTGTCACACGCGCTGATACCGGATAACAACACAGCGAGCAGAGCAGGAACGGCCATACGGCGCAGCGGGCGGCATCGCGCTCCGGCTTGGTATGCCGCAGCCTCGACCCACGCACTCCCCTGAAGATGGATCATCAAATCCTTTGTAAACACGGGTAGTTGGGACACCTCTCAGAAGCCCACACTAGCCATATGGTCCCTTAACCGTGTCCTATGTGGTGAGGTAGAGGAGTCGTTTGAGCAGCAGAGGGCGGCTCCAAGGCCGAGAAGGGTCAGGTAGTTGCGGGGGCGGCGTTCCTATCGGGTGGTAGAGCCTGCGGTAGCCGGTGAGCCAGGACATGGTTCGCTCGATCACCCACCGGCGCCGCCCGAGTCGTTCGCTGGACTCGATTCCCTTGCGGGCGATGCGGACGCCGATTCGATTCCCGCGGACCCATTTCCGCAGTTCAGGGATGTCGTATGCCTTGTCAGCGTGGAGCTTGCGGGCTTGGAGTGACGGCCGCGTTCGGGGTCGTGTCTCGTGTGGAGACCCATGACCATGGGCTTCAGGAACTGGCTGTCGTGGGTGTTGGCTGCTGAGACGCCGACGACGAGGGGCAGGCCCCTCGCGTCCGACAGGACGCATCCTGAATCCCAACTTGCCCTGGTCCACGGGGCTCGGACCTGTGAGTTCGCCCCCTTTTCAGCCCTGACGTGGGCTGAGTCGAGGACCGCCCGGGAGAGATCGAGAGGCCGACGCCGTCTAGGCGGTCCAGGATCTCTTCGTGCAGCCTGCCCCAGACGCCAGCACTCGACCAGATCAGGAACCTGCGGTGCGTTGTCGACTTCGATATCCCGAAGCATGGCGGCAGCGCCCGCCAGGCGCACCCGCTGACCAGGACGTAGATGATCGCCGCGAACACTGTCTCATCAGGCGTGTCCTGCGTACCACCGCCTTGCGACCGCACTCGGGACGGCGGGACCAACGGCTCCGCGATCTCCCAAAACCCGTGCGGAACAAAACAACTCCATGTACCCCGCCCCAAACCGAGGTCAACGACGCCTCACCACGCAGGACACAGTCTAAGGAGAACGGCTACGAACCCTCCTCGTCTCCCATGCCAGTACTACGACGAGATGAACTCGCAGACGGCGGTCACGGGACAGCGGGCTCACAACCGCCATCTGATTCCCAAGGGCGGCGGAGGGTCCGGAACGGGCCTTCGCAACCTCGTGCCGTAGTACGTCAATGTGCGACTCACGGGCGTAGGGGCGGCAGCGGAAGCCGGGCGAAGAGGGCTCCGCCTCTGGCAGTCAAACCACTTGCTCTTCCCTTGTCGCCCCGCACGCGCTGGAACGCCCTGCCGACCGGGGCCAGGACACCCGACGTCCCGCGCCGCTGGACCGGTCGGGGCATCGTCGTCGCGACTGGAAGCCGAACTGTGTCCCACCACCATGGCAGGTCACTCCAGGCACACAGCGCCTCTCGGCCCGCCGGGTGCGAAGGCTGCCCGCTCCTCTGCCCGTAGATCACGGCGAAGCGTCTTGCAGATCTTCGTGATGGATTCGGAAGCGTCTGGAAGAGCTGTAGCCCAGAGTCTGCACCGTGCGCCCACCGTCGACGGATACTTAGGGGGTAGGGCCTGGAGGTCCCGCAGGGCGTAGAACTTTCTGAAGATCTCGACACTGATCAAAGGACTTCACTTCGTCGATGCGGCTGCACTGCTGAACCTGCTTCCAGGGAAGTTCAGCCTCCCCGCCTACAGCCTCGCCCACCCACCCGGGATCCACCTGGCTGATAATGAATGCGATGAGAGAAGCGGTCAGCCCTGCCAGGATGGGCATCAGCCCACGCTGACTCTTCGACTCCTCGGCATGGCTAACAGTGGTGTCTGTCAATGCTGCGGTGCAGCGGAGTTCGGATTCCCGACCGTCGACCAGCACGGTGTAGCTGATGCTCTGCCTTCTCTTGAGCAGTGACGGTGGAACCCGGATAGATGTACCCGCCGTGTCAGCTGCTGGGGCACTCGTAGAGTCGGGTGACGACGTGCTGGAGAGTAACGCAGCCACCGACGCGCCAAGGTCGAACACAATTGGCGCGTCGCCGTGGAACTGCTGCGCCGTGATGTCCTTGCGTCCGACGTTGGTGACGACGATCTCCGCGATTCTGGGCGCCTGAAGTACCGCGCCGTCGTGCGAGACAGTCAGATGTGACGAGTATTGATCATCATCAACGAGCGCAACATTCTTCTTGAGCTGGTATGTCAACCGTCGAACAGGGTGCGCGCTGCGTATCGCTGCCCATGCCCCAGCTGCCCCCACCAGGAGCGCGACTAACGAGGTGGCGACGGTGGTCCACAGGGTGCCGGAGGTGTACCACTCCGACGAGGCGTTCGACATCATGGGACGGCATCATAGGCAGTCGCAAGGTATCTGGGCTCCATGCGTAACATCACGCCTTTGCCCCCACATAACTACGTCGTTATCTCACAACGTAGGGAGAACGCATGGGCGACATCGAGATCATCGGGCGCGCACGGGTCGGCAAGGACACAGCGGGAAAGTGGCTCATTGGAGATTCTCGCGCCGCCGAACAGGAACTTCTCACCAGAAGGCACCCACTCTTCTCGCCAGCTGTCAGAGCACTGCACATAGGCCAGCCTCCACCCCCAGAAAGTCCGCCGTTCCACTGTTCCACCGCTCGGACACCCCAGTGAGAACTGCCCCGGGCAACGAAGCAAGAGTCAGCGCGTTCTTCCGCTCCTACCACCGCGCCCCCGGACACCCGCCCCCGGCAGGACGCAGTCTGGGGTGAAACCGAAGCCGAGGCACAGCCGGTCGGACGGCACATGGCCAATCTCCGGCGTAAGGGCGGGCTGGTGAAGGACGTCGAGCGGGCCGAGGCCAGGGCGGCGCCGATGACGGCGATCGACCCCGACTGGAACTGCCCCTGGCCACTCGACTGGCAACGCCACTACGCCATCCTCCGCGTCCTCGCCACCGAAGAACCCGGCGGAGTACTCCCCCACATCGAACCCGGAATCCTCTTCGAAACGACGACCTCGGGGCATGGGTAGCACGGCAACAGAAACCCGCCACCTGGAAACAGCTCACCGACCAACAGCGAGAACGCCTCACCGAACTCGGTATCGCCCCGGTCCAGCAGCCCGCCACCACACCAGCCATAAAGAACACAGAGAACCTCTTCCAACCTCACGGGTGGTTGGGCTGGCAGCCCCGGCGGCGGGCATGAAGAAAGCTCCTGGTAGACGGGTTCATGACCAAGATCACCAGTCCGCCAGGAGCTTTCGCGTGCTTGTCTACCCGTCCGGCATCGATCTGTCCAGCCGCACTCTGGGGCATCTCTCCGGTCTTCTCGCAGGTCACCGTCGTCGGATCGGTTCACGCTGGCGTCGCCTGACCTGCGGCCGGCAGGCCCTGCTCGTCCTGGCCCACCTGCGCTGCGGCGACACCTACGCTCGCCTTGCCGCGGGCTTCCGCATCGGGATCGCCACGGCCTACCGCTACATACGCGAGGCCGTCGACCTGCTGGCCGCCCTCGCGCCCACGCTGGAACAGGCCATGACGACCGTCCGGAAGAAGGCGTACGTGATCCTCGACGGCACCGTGCTACCAATCGACCGCATCGCCGCCGACCAGCCGTACTACTCCGGGAAGAAGAAGCACCACGGGATGAACGTGCAAGTCCTCGCCGATCCCGCCGGACGCCTGACCTGGGCCTCGGACGCACTGCCGGGAGCCACACACGACCTGACCGCGGCCCGGACCCACGGCATACCCGCCGCCCTTGCCGCAGACGACATCAAGTGCTGGGCCGACAAGGCGTACCAGGGCGCCGGCCCTGCGATCCGTGTCCCGATCCGTGGCAAGCACCTGCGCGGCTGGCGCCGACGCCACAATCGCGATCACGCCAAGATCCGCAGCCTCGGCGAACGCGCCATGGCCATCCTCAAGTCTTGGCGGCTCCTGCGGAAACTCCGCTGCAGCACCACCGGATCACAGCCGCTGTCCGAGCCGTCGTTGCCCTCGAACTCGCCACCTGATCAAGATGGGAATGGCTCCCTGCGCCGATGGCTGGCCGGCACGGTGACGGTCCGCTCGCAGGATGCTCATAGGCTTGCATGCCATGACGACGCTGATAGCGGGGGATCAGGTGCTCAATCCGTGGACCCGCACGACCAGGAACGCACCGTACGCGGTCCCCGAAGACCTGCCGCACTTGCAAGCCCTCGCCGACACCCAAGTCCACCCCTCGCACGCGCCGTACCAGCTCAACCTGACACTCCCGCCGGAACCGTTCATCGGCCTCCACGACGCGCCCCTGGTCATGCTGCTGGCCAACCCAGGCGTGAGCGACGCAGACCCGGCCGCCTACGCCCGGCCCGGCGTGACCGAGCGAACCCTGCAACACATCGCGAACGCCGGCGGGACCCCCAACCACTTCCTGACGCACCCCGACAAGGACCATCCAGGACTCCGGTGGTGGTCCCGGACCCTGAACGGCCTGACGAAGCAGGGGCACAGTCACGACGAACTCGCCCGGCAGATCCTTGCCGTGCAGTTCCACGGCTACCATTCACAATCGTGGCGGCCGATCCCGTACACATTGCCCTCCCAGTCCTTCGCCTTCTACCTGGTGCGCCGCGCCATGTCCCGTGACGCGGTGATCGTCCTCGGGCGCATCGCGGCCACCTGGAAGATCGCCGTGCCGGAGCTGGCGTCGTATCCGAATGTGGTGACGCCGAAACAGAACCGGAGCGTGCAGATCAGCCGGGGCAACTTCAGCCCTGAGGACTTCGAGCGGATCTCGCAAGCCCTCAAGAGCTGAGCACGCACGGCGATGCGGCGCGCGCCCAGCGGGAAGGGCGGTCAGAGGTTGGCACGCGCTTCGGCCAGCTTCACGTCCGCCGCCAGCATCTCCCCGCATGCCTGCGGGTGCCTCTGATCCATCTCCTCAAGCCGTACCGGCGACTTGGACAGAGCCGTGGTCGCCTTCAGGTCCAGTTCGGCGTCGAACTCGTACGGCTTCTGCGAACCGATCGCCGTCGGTCGCGGCGACGACTTCACATACGCCATCGCCGCGATCTTTCCTTCGACCCCGCCGAAGTAGATCCACAGCCGGTCGCCGTCCCTCATCAGCTTCAGCGGCTTCCCGAGCCACCACTCGGTCGGACCGGAGTCTTCGCGCGCCAGCCTCGCGACCCGCGCTGGGGTGGAGGGGCCGTTCTCGATCGTGTCGCGCTCCGGGTCCAGGCAGTACAGCCAGTCCCGAGGGCCGACGAACTGGTAGACGGCGCGTCCGCCTCGGTTCGGAATCTTTTCCAGCACCTCCTGCTCGGTCAGCGCCCGCAGCAGTGCGCGGGCCCGCTTGTCGTCGGTCTCCCAGCCGTAGCTGTTCATGGTGGCGACGACGCGGGCCGAGTCCCACTCTCCGTCCTCGCCGGTCACCCGGCTCTCCAGCACCTCCACCTGGGTCAGCCGGGTCTGATTGCGTGGCCGGCCGTGCCGTTCCAGCAGGTCGTACAGCTTTGCCGCGCCCATGCTCGCGGCGATGCCGAGGGCGCTCCGGTCCACGGTGCCGCTTTCGTCGACCGCCACGATGGCCCTCTCCCGCCAATCCTCCAGACCCTCCAGCAGTCTGGTCACGGCTGCGATGTCCCGCCACAGGTCATGAGGCGCGGCCTGCTCCGACAGCAGCACCTTGTCTTGCAGTGCGGCGCGCACCACTCGGGCGAGCTGGTCGGAGGAGATCACGACGCTCTCCTGGCTTCCGTCGTCACCGAAATTAAAGTCAACCCGCGTCGCCATGGCGACTCCTCTTCTCTGGATTGGAGAGGAAGTTACATCCTGCTTCTGTCGGCGCGCCACCGCTTCGACGGCACTGGGCAGTTGGGCATCCCGAAGCGACCGGTCAGGTCGCGGGCGCGGCCCGGCGTGAGGCCATCGAGGTCCTGGCCGCCCACGCCCCGACCCTGGCCGAGGCCATGAAGACCGCCACAGCCAAGGCGTGCGTCATCCTGGACGGCACACTGCCGCCCATCGACAAGATCACCGTCGAAACCCCGTACTACTCGGGAAAACACAAACGGCACGGCATGAACGTTCAGGTCCTCGCATTCGGCCGCTGCTGTGGGCTTCCCCGGCCCTGCCCGGCTCCACCCAAGACCTGACCGCTGCCCGCTAGCGCGGGATCGTCGACGCACTCCCCGCCGCGGGACTGAAGTGCTGGGCGGACAAGGCGTACCAAGGCGCCGGACGGCACATCCGAGTCCCCTTCCGGGGCCATCGGCTCAAGCGCTGGAAGCGACGGCGCAACAACAGCCACGCCAAGATCCGGGGCGTCGGCGAGCAGGCCATGGCCGTCTTGAAGGGCTGGCGCCTCCTGCGGAAGCTCCGCTGCGGCACCAACCGGAGCACCGACTTCGTGAAGGCCATCCTCGTCCTTCACTACGCCTCAACGTGAGGTTGGAAAAGGCTCAGAGACCGGGGCCGGGGCGGAGAAACTGTCAGCACCCTTCCAACGCGGCGTCACCGCCTACGCCCAATACATCACCCGAGAAGGCAAAACAGCGGTCCCCCGACTCCACACAGAACACATCACCATCAACGGAACCGAACACACAGTCAGACTAGGCACATTCGCCACCCACACCAAACAACGCCTCCACCGACTCACCCACCACCAACGCACCACCCCTCCGGGAGGCAGGAGTCGAGTGGGCGTGACACCACCTACAGCCGGCCGTTGAACCCGACGGTCAAGCGAAGTGCATCACTATGCCCCGGGCGTTCCGCCCGGGGCATAGTGATGTCTGGCGCGATCCCAGCCCGGGCTGCGGCAGGGAGCGGCTTGGGTCTTCAGCGGGGCAGCCGCCAAAGGAACCGAGAGATAGTGGGAATACTCACTCTGGAGCCCTGGCGTGCGTAGGAAACCGGAGCATTTATGGTGACCGGAGAGTCATCCCCGACGGTGATACGAATGTTCTGGACAGCCTGGTGCACCTGGCCGACAGTTGGTTGCTGCTCCCCAGGTTCCATGGTGGATCGGAGTTCCGCTACGAACTGCAGAAGTCGATTACGAACCTGTTCGAGGATATCCTGAAGATCTGAGGGGTGAACAGCCCAGTAAATAGCTTCCACCACAACCTGGTGGGATTGACGCTCATAGCTCATGACTCTGGCGAGTTCAGCGGCGCCCGGCAGTTGAAGCTTCAGCAGATCACGAGAGTCCCGCCCCGAAAGGAGATTCTGGATCTTACCCACACTAAACCTGATGGGCAATTCTTCACCCACGGAATCCTGCGCGAATTCCGGCAGATCTAGCGCACTGATCGTCTCTCTCTTGGCTTGCCAGAATGGAGATCTCGAATCTACTTGCAGAGGTGCAGCGATCGTGCGGTAGTGTGGCATTTCAGCCACGGGCCCATGGTAGCCCCGAAGTTCATTTGTGGCCCAGGTTCGCAGAGGTTCCGAGAAAGCGCGCCCCCCGATTACAATTACCATCCGCAGAAGCCTCTGGATGGAGATCGATTCTTCGAGAATATTTTCCTCGAAGAGTTCAAGAGGAGGCCGCTTACTCATAAAAAGAGCCTTCCGAATTCAGTACCCAGGCATCCATTCGCACTGGTTCAACAGCCCACTAAGAGAGTTCTTTGGGAATTCCCGCCACGGCTTCCTGATTGGCGACGGCGACCGGTGCAGTCACAGTGACGGGAGAATTGTCTCCCACACGAATATTGATGCTTGAGACCGCTTCTCTAATTTGTTCTATCGTTGGCTCCTCGCTTCCTGGAGACATCGAGGCCCGCACCTCTGCGACGAATTCAGTCAGCCGCGTCCGGATCTGATCGAGCACGCCTGTTATTGCTGCACGACTCACGGACCAAAATACCGAATCCACAGAAACGAAGGGTCCTTCGCTTCTCTGCCACTCTTGAGTCATCAACTGGGCGGTATAGCTCATTCCTGGCATGGCGAGCCTGATGTGCTCGTCCTTGGCATTGGCCATCGCCTGAATCTCCGCCGCCCCCCATGGCAGTTCCACCTGGCCAGTAATGTGCTCACGGGCTTCTTTGGGGAGATTGTATGGCTCAATTTCCTGAGCCCAGTTGCGGGGGCCATTCGTTATGTCGATCTTGAGCTGTGCGGGAAGTTTTCGATAGTCAGGAATTTCTGCCGCAGCACCGCCGTAGCCCTTCAACTCCCGTTGCGCCCATGCACGGAGGGGCTGGGAGGAAACATGGCCCCCCAGAATCAGAACCTGCCTCAGGATATTGGCGAGAGGAACGGTTTCATCAAGCACATCGCGCTCAAGACGGGATATTCCACCCAACGGACTATTCACGGATCACTCTTCCAGCACAACGAACATACGACTGCTCTACCCGAGCTACTTGAGGGCCATGATCGCTACGACAAGCGCTACGACCGAAGCAACGGAACCAACAGCCGTCCAGATCACGGATGCCCGGTTCCACCACGGCGTTGCGGGTTCAGGTGACGAAGGCGGACCAAAGTTCGTACTGGCCGTGCCGCCCTCTTCGGCGTAGGAGAAGGGCGCCGTGATGTTCACAGGCGAGCTGTCCCCACCCGTGACGTCAATGCGCTGGCCCGCCGCCATCCGGCGCCGAGGCGGCTCAGTGCCCTCTGCTGGCTCAGGACCGGAAGTCGTCATACTGCCTCATTTCCATGAGAGTTCGTGGTCGGACCGTAGCACCTACCACTGACAGCCAACATGAATCAGGCAGTGGCTCCGTCCCTATCCAGAAGCAGCACCAGTACGAAGGGCGCAGCGTGACTGCGGTGAGTTCAGCTGAGGTTGGGAGCACGGCCGTGCGAAGCCGGCCAGCGCGGACGCCGGGATACCAATCCGCCGCAGCGATGCCCAAGAGACGCCACCGTGGTTCCGTGGTGCTCGTCGCCGCGCGACTCCACCCGGACCGGGCCGGATCCATACCACCGCGTGCAAGCCGCCGGGTGCCGCGTACACCATGCTCGCCATCACGCGTCCGACTGCCCCGCCTCGTCCTGGTTCAGGGCGACGCGGTCCCCGCCTTCGGCGCGGCGCAGCACCACGGACAGCAGCTCGTGGTCGGCGGCGCCGCGCGGGCCCTCGAAAGGCGAATGCAGCACGGGCGACAGCGCCTGGCGCACCCAGCGGGCGACGGTGGCCGCGTCCCCTTCGGGCCACAGGTAGTCGGCCTCCTGACCGAGTTCGCCCAGCGCCTTGGCCAGCGTCTCGAACACCGGGCCGGACTCCGGCCGGGCTGCTTGGTCGAGGGCGTCGGCGAACGCGGCGAGCCGCGATGTCCGCGTCGGCCACCTCGATGACGGCCAGGTGCACCAAAGGCTGACCGTGGGGCCGACCAGCATCGGGACACCGGGCAGGTCGTCCTCCGCCTCGCCCACCATCTCCGATGTCCATCTGGCAGTGCTTCGAGGACCCGCCAGTATGCCGCGGAGACATCCTCAATGGGCGCTCCGGGGACCGGCACGCCCCAGGCGTCCGGGTCCAGAGGGTTCCGGAGCGCCAGGAACAGCGGGTCCTCCACCTCCAGCAGACCGTCAAGGGCGTCCGGCGCGACGGGCAGCAGCAGAGTGCGGGTGGAAGACATCAGTCCCTTTCGGAGCCGGGCCACCGCGGGTCGCCGTGCTTGCCCTCGGTTGCGGGCAGCCCGTAGCGCGGGACCTGGTCGTGGGTGAGGAGCACCGCTCGGTTCGGGTCCAGCAGTTGGTACGGGCGACGAAGTCCCGATCGATATCGGCACCGCTGGCGTCGAAGCCGCCGCAGACCGACGGATGCGCTTCTCTCGGATCGCTGACGACACGGGCGCGGCCGTCGGACGCGCCGTCCGTGTACAGGAGGAGGTCGCCGGGAGTAAGGCGGAAGCGGACGTGGCGAATGTCCGGCGAGGGCGAGGGTGCTGGCGATCCCGGCGGGGGTAACCTCGCCGCCCGAATCATCTAGCCGGCCTCTCAACAAACCCGCAACACACCAGTTAAGCCACCACCCAGCACGCGAACAGGGCCTTTCCCAGCGTCAGGAGGGTGGGGAGCAGGCTCTGGCATGATCCGTGAATGATCGTCACTCCCATACCTGGCGCACGGTTGGATGTAGTTTTCAACCTTTTGCGGTCGGCCCACGCCAAGGCCGAGAACCTGGGCAACTACTCCTCTGCGGAGGAGTTCCTGCTGAACTACTTGACGTGGACGACGGAGCAGGCGCGGCTGCTCGGGTCCCATGTTCGGGCGAAGGACGTAGAAGCGCTGTTCTTCACCCCGGTCTACTGGGCTCTCCTGAACGGTGCCGGCCATATGGAGGGCAGGTTGGTGCCGAAGGTGTCGATCGGGCTGGTAAATCAGGAGGTCCGGCAGCGGATGGAAGACCTGGGCCGGGCGGCCTCATCTGTCCAGGACACTATTCGCAGATGGACGGAGGACGTCTCGACGCTCGTGCTGGACACCAGCTTCTTCATCGAGCACGAGGCGAGGTTGGAAGACGCAGACCTTTTCAAACTGGCTAACTTTCCGGGCAAGGTCCGCGTCGCCGTTCCGATGGCGGTGGTTGACGAACTGGACCGGCTCAAGGAGTCCAGGGTCTCGACACACGCCCGGTGGCGGGCTAGGTACGGGCTGGCGGTGCTGGGCCGTCTTCTGAATGGACCGGCCAAGCTGGGGTTCACGGAGGTCGAGGTCTTGTCGGACCCCCCGGGGCATGTGCGGTTGCCGGACGAGGATGACGAGATCGTGGACCGGGCCCTCGCACTGCGAACGGTGGCGGCCGGCCCGGTCACGCTGGTGACGTACGACACCGGGATGGCGCTGCGCGCGAAGATAGCTGACGTGCCGTGCCGGAAGCTGTCGAAGGACTTGGGGCCGGAACCGGAGAAGAAGTAGGCAGGCGTCGACGGCGCGCGAACCACGCCGCCGTCCAGGTAGCTCGGGGCAGGTCAATCAAGTTCGCCCGCCGTAGGGTGGGGGTGGAAACGAGGCAGGTCCCACCCCGTCTGCATCGGGGTGGGACCTGCTGCGAGGGGTGGAGCTACGCGCCAGCGCCCCTGCCGGGGGCCAGGATCAGTTGCGGCGCGGGCGCGCAGCAGCCGCCGTCGGCCTCCTGAGCGTCGGGGGCGTCGAACAGGCCGGCGCCGCCGCAGACTCCGGTCTCGGGGAGGGTGAGTTCCACGCGGTCGGCGGACTTGAGGTCGCCGGCGATCGCGGCGGCGACGGAGCGGACCTGCTCGTAGCCGGTCATGGCCAGGAAGGTCGGGGCGCGGCCGTAGGACTTCATGCCGACCAGGTAGACGCCGGGTTCGGGGTGGGAGAGCTCGCGGTGGCCGTGCGGGTAGACGGAGCCGCAGGAGTGCTGGTTGGGGTCGATCAGCGGAGCCAGTTCCACCGGTGCTTGGAGGCGCTCGTCGAGGCCTAGGCGCAGCTCGTTAAGGAAGGACAGGTCGGGGCGGAAGCCGGTCAGCACGATCAGCTCGTCGACCGCGTCTAGGCGGCGCCCGTCCTCGCCGACCAGGATCAGGCGGCCGTCGGCGTCGCGCTCGATTCCCTCGGTTCGGAAGCCGGTGACCGCTTCCGCGTGACCGTTGTCGACGGCGGCCTTCGCCGCGAGGCCCAGGGCGCCGCGGGCCGGGAGCTGGTCGGCTTCTCCGCCGCCGAAGGTGGAGCCCGAGATGCCCCGGCGCAGGATCCACACGCCCTTTGTGCCCGCGCCGTCGTCGGACGTGGCGAGGTCTGCGAGGTAGGCGAGGGCGGTGAAGGCGGAGGCGCCGGAGCCGATGACGGCGGTGCGCTTGCCGGCGTACCGGGCGCGAACGGACGGGTCCTTCAGGTCCGGGACGCGGTAGGTGATCCGGCTCGCCGCGGCCTTCTCGCCGAGGGCGGGCAGGCCGCTGCCTCCGGCCGGGCTGGGCGTGGTCCAGGTGCCGGAGGCGTCGATGACGGCGCGGGCGAAGACGCGCTCCTCACGGCCGTCGGTGTGGGCGAGGTGCACGACGAACGGCTGCTGCTCGCGGTCGGCGTCCACGATGCGGTCCCGGCCGGCCCGGGAGACGCCGGTGACGGTGACGCCGAGACGGACGTGATCGCCGAGGACGTCGGCGAGCGGCTGCAGGTAGAGGTCGGCCCAGTCACCGCCGGAGGGGTAGGTGGCCGGGTCGGGGCGTGTCCAGCCGGTAGGGGCCAGCAGCTTCTCGGTGGCCGGGTCGACGACCTCGCCCCAGGTGGAGAACAGGCGCACATGCGCCCACTCCCGTACTGCGGCGCCGGCAGTGGTGCCGGCTTCCAGGACCAGGGGCTCGATGCCCTGGTCGAGCAGGTGGGCGGCGGCGGCCAGACCGGCGGGTCCGGCACCGATCACGACGACGGGCAGCTCGGTGGTGGCGGGCGCGTTCACGGCGACTCCTTGCGTGTTTCGACATCTGTCGATGGCTTGCGCGGCCCAGCATGGCACCTGTATTGATGAGCGTCAACATAGACATTCATCGAAATCATGGGGTTCAAGTGATGGAGCACATCGACGTCGTCGTGATCGGCGGTGGCCAGTCCGGACTCGCCACCGCCCACGCCTTGCTTCGCCTCGGGCTGCGGCCGGTGGTGCTGGAGGCGTCCGGCCGCACGGCCGGGTCGTGGCCGCGCTACTACGACGGCCTCACGCTGTTCTCGCCCGCTCGGTACAGCTCTCTGCCGGGGATGCCGTTCCCCGGGCCCGGTCGTGACCGCTATCCGCACCGCGACGAGGTCGTCGCCTACCTTGCCGCCTACGCCGACCGACTGGATGCCGAGATCCGTACCGGCTGCCGCGTCAGTGCGGTCCGCAGCGACGGCGGTGCCTTCGCCGTGGAACTGGAGGGAGGCGGCCGACTGTCCGCGAGGGCGGTCGTGGCGGCCTCCGGGACGTTCGGGCGCCCGCACCGGCCTGCACTGCCGGGCCTTGAGGGGTTCACCGGCCAGGTCCTGCACGCCGCCGACTACCGCAGTCCGGCCCCGTTCACCGGCCGCCGGGTGGTCCTGGTCGAAGCCGGCAACTCCGCGGTGCAGATCGCCGCCGAGCTCGCCCAGACCGCACGCGTCACACTCGCCACCCGCGGGCCGGTGAAGTTCGCGGCGCAGCGGATCCTCGGCCGCGACCTGCACTTTTGGCTGATCCGCACCGGCCTGGACACCGCGCCCCTGGGCCGGCTCCTGCCGCGTCCGCCGGCGCAGCCGGTCATCGACGACGGCCGCTACCGGGCCGCCCTGGCCGCGGGGCGACCCGACCGGCGGCCTTGCCACCGAGGTGCCGGGGCTGGCGTTCGTCAGGCTGGAGTGGCAGCGCAGCCTGTCGTCGAATTCGCTGCGCGGTGTGGGCCGGGACGCAGAGCGGATCGCCCGGCGCCTGGCCGCCTACCTCGCCCGCCAGTGACGACTCCCGCCGCACTGGTTCGATGTATGTCAACATAGACGTATGTCGAATACGAAGGTGCTGCCTCTCCTTGAAGCCGACGGTGCGGCTGTGGCGCCGTGCTGCCCGCCGCTGACCGAGCGCCCGATGACCGCCGAGGAAGCCGAGACGGCCTCGCGGATGTTCAGGGCGCTTGGCGACCCGGTCCGCCTGCGGCTGTTCTCCGCCGTGGCCTCGCACGAGGGCGGGGAGGCATGCGTGTGCGACATCTCCGACGTCGGCGTCTCCCAGCCCACCGTCTCCCACCACCTGAAGAAGCTCAAGGAGGCCGGGCTGCTCACCTCGGAGCGGCGCGGCACCTGGGTCTACTACCGCGTCGAGCCGTCGGTGCTCGCCGCCATGGGCCAACTGCTGGTAGGTGAATCGGCTGCGGCATGACCGCACCCGGACTCCCGTCGGCGACGCTCAGGGGTTTTCGGCGGGGAGCAGATGCCAAAAGCGGTAGTGGACGAGGCGGGCGGTTGCCATCCTGATGGGATGGAGGAAGTAGAAGACCGGTTGAGTCTGCCCCGGCCCCGCTGGGTGAATGCCGAGATCGCCGTCTGGGGAGGTGCCAGCGAGGACGATCTCGCCCTTGCGGGCGGCTATCTGCGAGTGGCCGAGACCGCCGCCCGACACTGGATCGCCCAGGGCCCGGACGATCTGCTGCCCCTCCCGATTCTCTACAACTACCGGCACAGCATCGAGCTGTCGCTGAAGTGGTTGATCCGCAAGGCCGCCCAGTGTGCGCTGCGCGAGGGCTATACAGGAGAAGAAGACCTCAGCCCCGGCCAGTTGGACAAGCGCCTACGCACGCACAACATCAGGAGACTGGCGGACTGCCTCAACCGGTACCTGGCCCTGCTGGACCTGCCCAAGGTGGAACAGCACGTCGATCCCAAGTCCTGGAGCCAGCTGAACTGGCTGGACAGCGAGGACGCGATAGGGGAGACCTACCGGTACGCCATGGTCGGCCACGGCGCCGGCCGGGCCCCCGCCCGTCCCGTGCAGCGAAACGTCAACTTCTATGAGCAAGTGAACGAGCTGCACAAGCTCGCGCACCTGCTGTGGGGCGGCTACTCGGCTCATCTCGGTGTATACGAGGACTGGCAGATCGAGTACCAGGAGGCCATGAATACGGCAGGCTACTGAAGCCCTGTGCCGTCGCTAGGGTGTCGGCTTCTTGTGGCGGTTCAGGAGCTCGGTGAAGAAGTCGGAAATGAGCTGAGGGCTGTCCGGCCGGGTGAGTTCCCAGCCGCCGAAGCGGTAGATCTCATAGCCAGCCAACCGCAGCCGGCGGTCCTCGGCGACCATCTCCGAGTACAGCCTGGGCGAGGCGGTATAGGCGGTGCGACCGTCCGCGCCAGCGGGGTTCTTGATGCCGTAGTGGTGGGCACCGTCGACCTCAATCACGACGCGGGAGCGGTCAGGGGCCAACAGCAAGAAGTCCATGCGCTGGCGGTACAGGGCACCACTATGTCCACCGCTCTTGCGAGTGTAGGGGTCGTAGTGCAGGTAGACCTGCGGGATGAGGACGGGCAAGTCGAAACCGTCGGGTTCGGCGTAACGGGCGCAGTACGTGCGTAGGACCGTCTGCTCCGGCAAAGAATCCAGCGAGCGATACAGCCGCCGGTACAGGGCATCGGCGGCCTCCGGCTCCTCCGCGGTCGGCATGTGGTTCACCTGCCACCAGGTGACCATCTGCCGCCAGGTCAGGCCCTGTGCGGACAGTGGGTCGCTGTACACGAGGCAGTTCTCGGCGTTCTGGACGATCTCCACGTCGTTGTTCACCGCGTCCCGCAGCACGATCTTCGGCTTCGGCCCGACGGCCGCGAAGATGAGGTTCCTGAAGGTGCCACGGGGGCCGTTCTTGAATCGTTGCTCGTACTCGACCTCCTGCAGGTCCTCCAAAGCCTGCCGGGTGGGCCCCAGCAGCTCCTCGATGCACTCGCGGCGCGCCTGCCAGCCGCCGCCACCGGACATGTCGTTCTTGCGCCAGTAGTCGTAGAAGCCGCTGTGATGGCGGAACGGCAACTGCGGCGGCTTGAGGCCCAGGCGTTCGAGGACCGCCCGGTGTGCTTTGACGGCGAGCACGACTTCCTCGTCATTCATGCGTTCGTCGTGGCGTGTGCCCCTGGCGACGAAGTCCTCGTGCAGCAGTCGGTTTAAGGTCACGGCTACGTCCAGGTCCGCGTGGGTGGGCAAAGGACCGAACCGCAGGGACTCCATCAGCTCGACATCCAGCTCCCACAATTGACACACCCATTCACCCGTTCTGTACTCAGACCAGTCCACGTCCTCATCCGGCTTGCCGCGGAAGAAGTCATCTGTCTGCATGCTCGCGCATCCCCCCTGCCCACCAGCGCTGTTGTAACGGCATTGTCGCTGGTGTGACTGACAAGGGGGAGCTGCGGCAAGCGGTGAACAGGGCGATGGCACCAAGGCGGCCACTCCGGCGCCCAGGACAGCAGGCCGGTGACCTCGCGGACGGCTTCACGGGGTGCGACCGACGCCAGTAAGGGTGGCCGAGGCCGAACCGGTCCAGTCGCCGAAGCCGAGCACGTGCAGCTGCGGCTCGTCCAAGGCGTGTATGCCGTGGGCAGGGATGCGGCCGCGCAGGTCCAGCGGGCCGCAGTGAGAGAGCCGGGCGGAAGCCGGTGCACCAGATAATCGCGTCGG
The DNA here is from genome assembly GCF_023701525.1 of Streptomyces albipurpureus. Taxonomy (GTDB): domain Bacteria; phylum Actinomycetota; class Actinomycetes; order Streptomycetales; family Streptomycetaceae; genus Streptomyces; species Streptomyces albipurpureus. The sequence continues at coordinate 349,979 of NZ_JAMQAW010000008.1, read as the reverse complement.
CGCTGGCCCCGCTGCCGTCGGACCACCGAACGCCGCCGCCGGTGAGCTGGGAGAAAATCGGTCCCGCCCTGCAGGCGTTCTGCGACGCGGGCAGCGCGGACGGGCGGCACAGCGACGATGTCGCCGAGCGAGGCCACTCCGCCGGTTTCGCTGCGGACGGCATCGAGGACGGCGGCGGGTGGTAGCGACGTCGAACAGTGCGCGGCCGTCCAGGGCGAGGTCAGCGGCGATCCGGGCGCCGAAGTTGCCGCCGACCACCAAGACGCGCTGCCTGGCGAAGTCAGCCAGGGAGCGGTAGTTCACGGTGTGGAGCTGCTGGCCGGTGAAAACGGGTCGGCCGGGGACGGCAGGGAGGAAGGACCGCGACCAGCTGCCGGTGGCGCTGATGACCGCCTTCACCCGCCAGGTGCCGGCGTCGGTCTCGACCAAGAGCCGGTCGCCGTCGCGGCGTTCGGCGTCCACACGGGTGCCGTGCTGGACGGGCAGGTCGTAGCGCTACTCGTAGTCGGCAAGGCAGTCCACCACGTGCCCGGCATCCGGGTAGGTGGTGGACTGCCTAGGTGGGCATGAGCCGCCCGGGCGGCTCCGAGTGCTCTGCCGGGGAGAACAGGTGCAGCGACCCCCACATGTGCTGACAGGACCCGCCCGGCGCCGGATCGGCGTCCAGGACGACGAAGACCAGGCTCTGGCGGCGCAGGTGGTAGCCGGCGGCGAGCCAAGCCTGGCCGCCGCCTACCACCACCACATCCGTGTGCTGCGTCACGGGGCAGTCGTCACCGCCCCGGGAGCGAACTTCCTTCGCCAGGCGAGCGCGACGTAGACCAGGCCGATCAGCACCGGGACTTCGATGAGCGGGCCGACGACGCCGGACAGGGCCTGGCCGGACGTGACGCCGAAGGTGGCGATGGCGACCGCGATGGCCAGCTCGAAGTTGTTGCCCGCAGCGGTGAACGCCAGGGTCGTGGTGCGGTCGTAGGCCAGGCCGAGGCCCTTGCCGAGGAGGAAGGTGCCGAAGAACATGATCGCGAAGTAGACCAGCAGCGGCAGAGCGATCCGGACGACGTCCAGCGGCTGCGAGGTGATGGTCTTGCCCTGCAGGGCGAAGAGGATCACGATCGTGAACAGCAGCCCGTACAGGGCCCATGGGCCGATCTTCGGCAGAAACTTCGCCTCGTACTTCTCACGCCCCATCCTCTGCTCGCCGATGCGGCGGGTCAGGAAGCCGGCCAGCAGCGGGATGCCGAGGAAAATAACGACGTTCAGCGCGATGTGCCAGACGGACACGTCCAAGCCCTGCCCGTCGCCGAGGTTCAGCCAGCGCGGCAGCAGATCGAGGTAGAACCAGCCCAGCAGGCCGAACGCGAACACCTGGAACACCGAGTTCAGCGCGACGAGCACCGCCGCGGCCTCGCGGTCGCCGCACGCGAGGTCGTTCCAGATAATGACCATCGCGATACACCGGGCCAGGCCGACGATGATCAGGCCGGTGCGGTACTCGGGCAGGTCCGGCAGGAAGACCCACGCCAGCGCGAACATCACCGCCGGTCCGACGATCCAATTGATGGCCAGCGAGGAAACCAGCAGCTTGCGGTCACCGGTCACGCGCTCCAGCCGGTCGTAGCGGACCTTCGCAAGGACCGGGTACATCATCACCAGCAGGCCCAGCGCGATCGGCAGGGAGATCCCCCCGATCTCGATCTTCACGAGCGCATCGTTCATGCCCGGGATGATGCGGCCCAGGCCCAGGCCGACGGCCATGGCGAGCAGGATCCACACCGCGAGGTAGCGGTCCAGTGTGGAGAGCTTCCTGACGATCGAATCCTCCCCCGCCGGGCCGGCGCCCTGAGTGGGGGCGGTGGTCGGCTCAGTGGAGGTCACGGACAGGCCCTCTTGTTCTCGGCAGCGGCAAGGGCGGAGTCGGCCAGCGCGGCGAACTGCTCCGAGAGCCCGGCCAGGACCTCGGGGCGCAGCTTGTAGTAGATGAACCGGCCGCAGGGCTCGGTGTCCACCACACCGGCCTCGCGTAGAACCTTCATGTGGTTGGAGAGGTTGGTCTGTTTGGCTCCGGTCTCCTCGACTAGGTGCGTGGTGCACAGGGTCTCGCGGGCGAGCAGGGTCACGATCTGGAGCCTGAGCGGGTCGGCCAGAACCCGGATCAGATCAGTGTCGACTGACGTCATCATGGGCTGATACTGTCACATCATTCAGCACTGACACCAGTCCGAGCTGAACTGTTGGGCCCGTCGAAGGGGTTCCCGTGTCCGTCTCACCACCTCCCGCCTGGCCCGACGAACGGCTCAGCACCGGAGCCGCGCGCCTCGCATCCCGCCACCAAGGGCACTTCTCCGTGGAGACCGTGCAGCAGCTGCTCACCGACTCCTACCGGCGCCTCGCCGAGCATGCCCGCGTCCGCACGCACCTGGTGGTCCTGGCCGAGCGCCTGACCGCCGAGCGCCTCGACGCCCTCACCCACACCCACACCCAGACCCAGACAACGGGCACCGGCGCCGCGGTGCGCGTGCTGTTCGTGTGCGGGCACAACGCCGGCCGCTCGCAGATGGCCGCCGCCCTCCTGGCCCACCGGGCGGGCGAGCGCGTGATCGTCTCCTCCGCCGGGACCGACCCGGCCGCCGAGGTCGAGCCGCACGTCGCCCATGCACTCCTGGAGTCGGGCCTGTCCGTCACGGACGCCTACCCCAAGCCCCTGACCAGTGAGGTCGTCGAGGCCGCTGACTACGTCATCACGATGGGCTGCGGCGACGCCTGCCCCGTGGTTTCCGGCCGGCACTACCTCAACTGGTCGGTCGCCGACCCCGACGGTGCCCCGATCAGTGTCGTACGCACCATCCTGGGCGACATCGACGCCCGCATCACCGACCTCCTGGCCGCCCTCCCGGACGCCTGACCGACGCTGTCCGCCCCACCTGCTGATCCACTTCACCAAGGGAAGAACGATGTCCGACAAGCCCTCCGTCCTGTTCGTCTGCGTCCACAACGCCGGCCGCTCGCAGATGGCCGCCGCCTGGCTGACCCACCTGGCCGGAGACCGCGTCGAGGTCCGCTCCGCCGGCTCCAACCCCGGCACGGCCGTGAACCCGGCCGCCGTCGAGGCCATGGCCGAGGTCGGCATCGACATCTCCGCCCAGACCCCGAAGATCCTCACCGTCGACGCGGTCAAGGAGTCCGACGTCTGCATCACTATGGGCTGCGGCGACACCTGCCCCGTCTTCCCCGGCAAGCGCTACCTGGACTGGAAGCTCGAAGACCCGGCCGGCCAGGGCGTCGAGGCGGTGCGCCCGATCCGCGACGAGATCAAGACCCTCATCGAGGGTCTGATCAAGGAGATCGCCCCGGAGACGACGGCGTGAGCGAGATACACGAAGTCGTCATCATCGGCTCCGGTCCCGCCGGATACACCGCAGCCCTCTACGCCGCCCGCGCCCAGCTGAAGCCACTGCTGTTCGGCAGCTCCATCTTCGTCGGCGGCTCGCTCACCACGACAACCGAGGTGGAGAACTTCCCCGGCTTCCCCGAAGGCGTCGACGGCCCGGTCCTGATGGACAACATGCGGGCCCAAGCTGAGAAGTTCGGCGCCGAGATGATCGACGACGACATCGTCTCCGTCGACCTGACTGGCGACATCAAACTGCTCACCGACGCCGAGGGCGCCGTGCACCGCGCGCGAACGGTGATCATCGCGACCGGCTCCGGCTACCGCAAGCTCGGCCTGCCAGGCGAGAACGAGCTGTCCGGACGCGGGGTGTCCTGGTGCGCGACCTGCGACGGATTCTTCTTCAGGGGCCGCGACATCGTCGTAGTCGGCGGCGGCGACACCGCCATCGAGGAAGCCACCTTCCTCACCCGCTTCGCGAAGTCGGTCACCGTCGTCCACCGCCGCTCCACCCTGCGCGCCTCCAAGGTCATGCAAGACCGGGCGTTCACCGACGACAAGATCCCCTTCGCCTTCGACAGCGAGATCGCCGAGATCCAGGAGACGAACGGCATGCTGTCCGGCGTCGTCCTGCGCGACGCCTTCACCGGCGCCACCCGCGACCTCGACATCACCAGGCTGTTCATCGCGATCGGCCACGACCCGCGCACCGAACTCTTCACCGGCCAGCTCGACCTCGACGCCGAGGGCCACATCGAAGTCGCCGCGCCCTCAACGCGCACCAGCCTGCCCGGTGTCTTCGCCGCCGGCGACGTCGTCGACCACACCTACCGCCAGGCCATCACCGCCGCCGGCACCGGCGCGGCCGCCGCTCTGGACGCCGAGCGCTACCTCTCCGCCCGTGGCGCCGACAGGACCGCGCAGGAGCCCGCAACGATCCTGGCCTGACCGACCTCACAGCGGCGCGGGCCCGTCCGGAATCATCCTGGGCGGGCCCGCGTCGTGGCTGGCACCAGCGTTTGACCTTCGAGTCGGGTCGAAGATTCACGGTCGGCGGTGTGACGACCTACCACATATCGCAGTTGGCCGAGCGCTCCGGCATTCCGGCCACGACGCTGCGCTTCTACGAGAACGCCGACCGCACGCCATCCGGCTACCGTGAGAAGGAGGTCGCAGCGTCACGCCGCCCTCATAGCCCTCCACGATCTCCCGGGCCCGGTCCACCACGGCCGGCCACCAACCCCCCGTACAACGGTGGCGGGGGCGGACGTCGGCCCTGGACACAGCGCACACGGGGCCACAGATCCGAGGGCCAAGCGGTCAGGCGGCGGTCCAGTGGTGCGCACCGGCGCCGCGCCACTCCACCCAGGCCGGATCATCCATGATCAGGTCCGGGTCGGTGATGCCCGCGGCTTCCAAAAAGACCACCAGGTCGTGGTCGGAGAACGCCAAGCCCAGGATCTCGTCCCGGCCATGCCGGTGCATGCTCACCCGCCGCCCGCCCGACAGCGACGGCCGGTGCACGACAATCGGCGCACTCTCCATACCTCAAGCGTGCGCGCACCCGGCGCCCGGCGCAGAGCGCAGTAGTGCCGGACGGGTTCAGGGCCCTGTGCCGATGCCCCGGTACCCGGGCCCGAGACCACGCCGTCTCGGGCGGGGCCGGGGCGGTGTCCCGGGGCCGGTCTGTGGCTCGGTACGCGGCACGGGGACGGCCGGCCCCCTGGCTGCACTGGAAGCGGGGTCGGTGTCGGTGGGGAGAGCGAGGTGGCGTCACGCCGCCCTCATAGCCCTCCACGATCTCCCGGGCACTGTCCCGCAGCAAGCAGGACAAGCGCACCCACGTGACGCGGGACGCGGACGGTCAGATCGTCCGGGCAGGGGACGAAGAGGGCCATGAGCAGCAGGACGGCGGCAGCCAGTTCGCGACCGAGTCCGCCCTGCTCCACTTCTCCGGCCCGCGCGCCCCGCGACGATCGCCGCGTTCCTGCGCACCCGCGTCTACCGGCCCGAGTCACTGGTCTGGCTCGAAGGGGTCGAGGCGCGGCGGAAGTGGCGGTTCGAGAACGGGATCACCGGGCTCGTGGCCACCCCATACGACACGGAGGTGCCGGTCGGGGTGGTGACGTACCCGCTGGGGCGCTGGGAAGCCCAGCAGCGGCGCGCGGCCGGACCGGGGACCTGGAGGAACGGCGGCGCATCCTGCTCGATGAGGAGGGGATGGTGTGGGAACCCGGCGATGAGGCGTGGGAGACGAAGCTCGCGTTTTGGAGATTCTCGCGCCGCCGAACAGGAACTTCTCACCAGAAGGCACCCACTCTTCTCGCCAGCTGTCCGAGCACTGCACATAGTCCAGCCTCCACCCCAAGAGGTCCACCGTTCCACCGCTCGGACACCTCGGTGAGAACTGCCCCGGGCAACGAAGCAAGAGTCAGCAGCACAAACGACACAACCCCTCAACAAATGTTTATGTAAAACTACATGAAGTAGCAGATAAGCGACTAATCACACCTGTCACAACCCCCCTCCCTGAACTAACGTCGGCTAGATCATAAACACACGTTGACAGACGCACAGACTGGGCACGCTATGCGGCTTTCGTCTGTTTGCGCTCAGGAGGTGGCTTCCTTGCACTCGGAGACTGGACCACGCTCGCGTTCTATTGGCGAATCAGTTCCCATTCACGGTCCCAGGATTCCTTTCCGGTGCACCAATGCCTAGCAATGGAAAAGGTTCTGAAGTCGCTGCAGAACTTCCCTCAGATCGCTATATGATGCCCGCAGAGGTGGAACACCGACTTGGCATTTCACCCGCAACACGGCGTCGGTGGACGAACCGAGGCCTGCTGCGCGCATATCCGTTGGGCCCGCATTATCGTCCTGGCCCTGGAAATAACAGGAGAGGAAACCGGAACGGGAGTCGGGTGCGCTACAAGGAAACCGAGGTGAACGATCTCTTTCAGCGCATAGGGGAGGGTGAACTCGCCCGTCCGCCCAAACCCGTGGATATGTAGCGTCACCGACCGAGGAAGTGCCGACCCCATTATGGAAGGGGCCCATGAAAGAGTCTGACGCGCCGTTCGACAGATGGCACAAGAAGTATCCCAAGCCAGGAGACGCGCCATGCAGGTGCGGCACCAAGAGGAACCCTCAGCATCCGACGGCTGACCATGGCCGGGGTCAGCAGTGGCAGGCTCGTTACACCGACCCCAACGGCAAGCCTCGTCGGCCGATGTTCGTCACGTGGCAGGAAGCGCGTGACCATCTGGACGAGGTACGCGCCAGCATACGCACTGGCACCTGGATTGATCCCGACATCGGTATCAGGAAGTTGGAGTTCTTCGCCAACGAACTTATCGAAGGGCGAAAGAAGCGGAAGAAAAACGAGAACACCACCAACACTTATGACACCCACCTCCGCGTGCATATTCTCCCCTTCGCGGGACGACGGGAAGCCAAGTCGCTGAAGCGTCGGGACACGATGGCATTAGTTGACCATCTACTCGACAAACCTGGTATCGGTGACTACTACACGGTCCAGATATTCAAGACCTGGCGCATCCTCATGAACTACATGATCGATTCCGATGTTCCGCTTCCGGCCAACATCACATCCCGGATCGAGTTGCCGGAGATCGACCCTCGGGTCAAAGTCTCGCTGTTGCCGCAGCAAGTCGCCAACCTGGCAGCAGCGATGAGGGAAATCGCCCCGCGGTACGAGATCCTGATCTGGATCGCGGCGTGCGCCGGATTCAGGGAAGGGGAGGCGTTCGGTCTGAGAGAGGAGGATGTCGGCTGGGCCGACAGCGTCCTCTACGTGACGGAGCAGCGGCAGAACGGCCAGGCCAAGAAGCTGAAGACCAAGGCCAGCAAGGTGACTCTGCCGGTCGACCGTTTCTTGACGCAGCAGTTGGCCTCCCACCGGACCCGATTCAGTGGGCCTGAGCCGGTGGGCCGCGATGCCGAGATGAAGCGGCGGCGGCGAGGGTACGCCCCTCCGCCGGACGAGGGGCTGATCGTGACCACGCGGGATGGCAAGCCGATGCGCCGGGGAAGGTTCAACGAGAAATTCCGGGAGGCGGTGACACTGGCCGGCCTACCAGAGCGAACTCGGTACCACGATCTCAAGCACTTCTACACCTCCCAGCTCGGGGCCTCCGGCCGACATGATCCGAAGACGGTGCAGGCGCTCTCGCGGCACGCGGAGTTCTCCGAGACGTGGGACACCTACGCGCATCCGCCTATGGCTGTGGAGGGCGTGAAGGTGATCACTTTCAGCGGCCTGTTCACCACAATCCGCGACCGCGTGGTGCGGGCCGCAGCGTGAAACCGGGCGGCGAAGGGGCTTGACCCCGGCCGCCCCTGATGTGCCAGACTCAACGACGCAACGAGGCTAACCATCGCGGCGCGAGGGTGGGCCGGACCCGTGGAAAGGTCCGCGCACCTGATTCGACCCCGATTCGACCCCATGGGTGTCGGGCAGAGCAGAACACCGCTCTGACCAGGGTCAAAGTGGTGCCGGCAGACGAGTCGGGCTGTACGCCGGGTTCTGTACCCCGGGACCTCGCGGTCGTCGGGGCGACGGCCATCCATCTAGGGCCGGTGTTGCCACCGGCCTCGTGCGGCCTACCCGCGGACTCGGGCTGGCAACCCTCGAACGTCCGCGCAGAGCGCCCTGTTACGGCCGCTCCTCTTGGCCTTGCTCCGGGTGGGGTTTACCTAGCCGCCTGGGTCACCCCAAGCGCTGGTGGTCTCTTACACCACCGTTTCACCCTTACCGGGATCCGTACGGATACGGTCCCCGGCGGTCTGTTTTCTGTGGCACTGTCCCGCGGGTCACCCCGGGTGGCCGTTAGCCACCACCCTGCCTTGTGGAGCCCGGACGTTCCTCGGGAAGAACCCGAAGGATCTTCACGCGGCCGTCCGCCCGGCTCGTCTGCCGTGGTCGCCATGGTACCCGCCGTGACCCGGTCGTCGGGCCCTGGACCGAGGCGCGCGGGCCTTTTCGGCAAAGTGGGCCCTCCGGACGGTCAGGCGGGGGCGAACAGCACCTTCGCCGTACCGGGGGCCGACTGGATGAGTCGTACTCGCAGGGGTTCGCCGAGCGGTAGGGCGCTGACGCCTTCGATCCGGCCGACCACGGCGGGGTCCGTCAGATGGACCGTGCCAACGGCGGGCTGGTTCTCCCTGACATCCACCACGATCGCGTCGAACTCCTCGCCGACCCGATCGCTGAGCAGCGCGGCCTCGACGAGGTCCACGCTCTCCCGCTCCACCGTGTTGGCGCGCCGGGAACCGTCGGCCATCTCCCGGGGGAGGTCCGCCAGCGCTTCCAGCACCCATTCCGGTACGCCCTGACCGGCGCAGGCCGCGAGGCAGAGCTCGCCGGCGTAGCGGTCCACCAGACGGCGCAGTGGGGCGGTGCAGTGGGTGTACTCGTGGGCGACCGCGGCATGGACGGCGGGGGAGGGCAGCCGGCCGCCGGTGAAGACGCTGTACCCGGCGCCGCGTAGCAGGGTCGTGCACTCCTGGAGGAAGGCGGCGTGGCGGGCCTCGCGGGGGTCGAGGGAGCGTACGACGTCGGCGTAGGAGACATGGTGGGGCCAGTCGATGCGCAGCGCCCTCGCCGAGCGGCGGAGGCGGGCGACCGCGCCGTCCGGGGCGGTGGGGAGGGTACGCAGGACGCCGGTGCCGGACTTCTTCATGATGTCGGCCGCCGCCATGCCGGTGAGCAGGGAGATCTGGGCGTTCCAGCCGTCCGCGGGGCGCGGGGCGCGGTAGTGCAGCGCGTAGTGCCCGTCCCGTTCGGTGATCTCCTGTTCGGGAACGTTGAGGGAGATGCCGCCGCGTTCGCGCTCCAACTCCTCGCGACGCAGGCCGATGTCCTTCAGCAGTGCGAGCGATTCCACGGCGGTGCCGGCGTCGATCTGCTGCTGGGCGGTCTCGTAGTCGAGCCTGGCTCGGCTCCGGACGAGGGCCCTGCGTACCTCGGCGTCGTGGACGCGGCCCCCGGCGTCAAGATCGATCCGCCAGAGCAGCGCGGGCGCGGTGTGTCCCGGTAGCAGGCTGGCCGCGGCCTCGGAGAGCACCGGTGGGTGCAGCGGCACCTTTCCGTCGGGGAAGTAGAGCGTCTGCACCCGGCGGTGCGCCTCACGGTCCACCGCCCCCTGGGGGGTGACGAAGGCGGCGACATCGGCGATGGCGTAGTGCACCCGAAAGCCCCGGCCGTGGCGGGCGAGATGCATGGCCTGGTCGAGGTCGGTGGAACCCGGTGGGTCGATGGTGAAGAAGGGGATGTCGGTGGCATCGGTCTCCGGCAGCCGAGGGGTCGCGGCGGCGGCCTCGGTGAGCACATCGGGTGGGAAGGCCTCCGGTACCCCGAGTTGGGTCCGTAGCTCATGCAGCGCGGTCTGGAGTGGTGCGTCGGGCGGACCGGTGGTGTGCAGGGGGCGGCGGGGCATGGACCGAGCGTATGGCGGGCTTGGGTGCTCGGCATGTCGGGAGGGAGAGAAGGAAGGGCGGAGTGGCGGAGGGAAGGAAAGCGGGCGGGGCTGTCAGGTGGGAGGGCGGTCCCGGGGTGGCGTGGTCGTCGTGGGCGGGTGGGGCCCGGCGCGTACGCTGGCGCGGGGGCGGCTGCCCGCCTTCCCCGTACCCGCCGTGAGGAGAACGTCCGTGCTCGTGCTGTTGCCGCCGTCGGAGGGGAAGGCCGCTTCCGGGCGCGGCGCTCCGCTGAAGCCGGAGTCGCTGTCGTTGCCGGGCCTGGCGCAGGCACGTGCCGCGGTGCTGGACGAGTTGGTCGAACTCTGTGTCGCCGATGAGGCCAAGGCACAGCAGGTCCTCGGGCTGAGCGATGGGCTGCGGGGTGAGCTCGGCAAGAACGCGGAGCTGCGGACCGCGGGCACCCGGCCGGCCGGGGACATCTACACGGGTGTGCTGTACGAGGCGTTGGGGCTCGCCACGATGGAGCCGGACGCCAAGCGTCGGGCGCGCAGGTCGCTGCTGGTGTTCTCGGGGTTGTGGGGAGCCGTGCGGGTGGGCGATCGGATTCCGTCGTATCGCTGTTCGATGGGGGTGAGGCTGCCGGGTCTTGGGGCGCTTGCCACTCACTGGCGCGGCCCCATGGAGTCGGTTGTGCCCGAGGTGGCGGGGAGCGGGCTCGTCCTGGATCTGCGTTCGGCCGCCTATGCCTCGGCGTGGAGGCCGAAGGGCGAGGTGGCGGGGCGTACGGCGACCGTGCGGGTGCTGCACTCGCAGCTCGTCGACGGGGTGGAGAAGCGTTCGGTGGTGAGCCACTTCAACAAGGCGACCAAGGGCCGGATCGTGCGGGACCTCCTGGTTTCCGGTGCTCAGCCCAAGGGGCCGGCCGCGCTGGTGGAGACTCTGCGGGATCTCGGTTTCACGGTCGAGGCTGAGGCGCCCGCGGCGGCGGGGCGGCCTTGGGCGCTCGATGTGGTGGTCGCGGAGATCCACTAGCCGGGGAGTCACCGCTAGGCAGAGCCAAGGCGCCCCCTCCGGCGGTCATGGAGATCACCTCCCCGGGTGTTGCGCTATGCGCAACGATCGTTGCGTGGAGTGCGAGAGGGAGGGCAGGATGAGGGCATGACCTCCGTCCTTGATCTCGCGCCTGTCATTCCCGTTGTCGTCATCGAGGACGCCGATGACGCGGTGCCGCTCGCCCGCGCCCTGGTTGCGGGCGGGCTGCCCGCGATCGAGGTGACGCTGCGGACACCAGCCGCGCTCGACGCCATCCGGGCCATCGCCGCCGAGGTTCCGGAAGCGGTGGTGGGCGCGGGGACGGTGATCTCCGCGGAGCATGTGAAGGCGGCGACCGAGGCCGGTGCGCGCTTTCTGGTCAGCCCCGGCTGGACCGATCAACTGCTGGCCGCGATGAGGTCATCGGGCCAGGCGTTCCTCCCGGGAGTCTCCACGGTCTCCGAGGTGGTGGCGCTGCTGGAACGCGGGGTGAGTGAGATGAAGTTCTTCCCGGCCGAGGCAGCCGGCGGCACGGCCTATCTGAAGTCCATCGGGGGCCCGCTGCCGGGAGCCCGTTTCTGTCCGACCGGTGGAATCTCAGCCGCCTCGGCCCCGGCCTATCTGGCGTTGCCCAATGTGGGCTGTGTCGGCGGCACCTGGATGCTGCCGGCGGACGCACTGGCGGCAGGGGACTGGTCCAGGGTGGAGTCCCTGGCGGCGGAGGCAGCCGCACTGCGCGGCTGACCCCGAGCCGAGCGGCCACCGGCCGAGCCATCACCGGTCGAGCCATCACCGGTCGGGTCGAGGAACGGACTTGCCGAACCGCCGCCGGCCTTGCTGAACCGCGCTGAACCTTCCCTGGTGACGGAGCAGCGACGGTAGGGAAAGGCATGGGCCGGACGTCCAGCTCGGTACACACGTCCGCCGCCGTGCGATCCGCGAGCACACTGCCGCGTCCCAGGGCGATGCCGACAGCGCTCTGGGACACTCCCCCATGTGTCCAACCCCCACCTCTGCGCCAAGGAGCGCTGCCCAGGCACCGGGACGGATTCCCCGAGTCCCGCAGCGGGCGATAGACGGCTCCCTGGTCGCGCGCCAAGTGGCATAAGCCTGTGACGACAGGCCCGACCGCGCCCCCGACACCGTCGAGATCGCCGTCAGGTCCAAGGCAGCACCCGTATCCATGTGCCCCACCGGCTCACCGCCCCGAAGGGAACAGTCCTGACCGGCTCCCTGGCCACGGCACTCGCCGTCCTTCTGCTCGTGGCCGTACTCGTCTCCGCCGTCGTACGGCCCTGGGGATGGCCCGAGGCCGTCATCGCCGTACCGGCTGCCGTGATCGCCGTGGCCACCGGGCTGCTCACGCCGGATGACGCGCTGAGCGAAGCCAAACAGCTGGGACCGGTGATCGGGTTCCTCGCGGCAGTGCTCGTTCTCGCCCAACTCTGCGATGACGAGGGGCTGTTCAGGGCCTGCGGGGTGTGGATGGCCCGGGGCGCCCGGGGACGGCCACGGCGGTTGCTGACACAGGTGTTCCTCATGGCGTCGGCCATCACCGCCGTCCTCAGTCTCGATGCCACGATCGTCCTGCTGACCCCGGTGGTCTTCGCCACCGCCGCCAGGTTGGGCGCCCGGCCCAAGCCGCACATCTACGCCTGCGCCCATCTCTCCAACACGGCATCCCTGCTCCTGCCGGTCTCCAACCTCACCAATCTCCTGGCGTTCGCCGCCAGTGGGTTGAGCTTCACCCGGTTCGCCGCGTTGATGGCCCTGCCGTGGCTTGCCGCCATCGCCGTGGAGTACGCCGTCTTCAGGCGCTTCTTCGCCACCGACCTCAACGCCGGCGCGGCCACGCCCAACAGTGCGCAGACCCCTCAGGTGCCGGTGTTCGCGCTGGCCACGGTGATCGGCACCCTGGCCGGTTTCGTCATCGCGTCGGCCCTGGGCATCGACCCCGCCTGGGCCGCGTTCGCCGGCGCGGCCGTACTGGCCGTACGCGCCCTGGCCCGGCGCCGCACCACGCCCAAGGCCATCGTCGGCTCAGCCGCGCTGCCGTTCCTCGCCTTCGTCCTGGCGCTGGGGATCGTGGTCCGCGCGGTCGTCGACCATGGACTCGCCGATGCCCTCGGCCAGGTGATGCCGGACGGCACCGGCCTCGCAGCGCTGTTCGCGATCGCCGTACTGGCCGCCGTACTCGCCAATGTGATCAACAACCTGCCTGCCGTGCTGGTGCTGCTGCCGCTCACCGCCCCGACCGGTCCCGGAGCCGTACTCGCGGTGCTGCTGGGCGCGAACATCGGCCCCAATCTCACCTATGCGGGATCGCTCGCCACCCTGTTGTGGCGCAGGATCGTCCGGGACCATGACAGTGAGGTGGACTTGGGCGAGTTCACTCGGTTGGGGCTGCTCGCCGTGCCTGCCGCACTGGTTGTCTCCGTGCTGGCACTGTGGGCGTCGCTGGCCGTCATCGGGGTGTGAACACCCGGGTGGTCTCACGGTGTACGGGAGAGGGGTGCGCGGTGACCGTCATCGCCTGGATCGTCGAGGGCACCTGGCCCGCCTGTGTGGATGCCGTCCGCAGTTACGCGCCCGATGACACCGATGTGGTGCTGTTGCATACCACCGGCCCTGAGGTGCCGGGCGTGGCACGAGGGGCGTACGCGGGATTGCTGGGGCGCGGGCACCACCCACCGGACCCGGGCGAGCGGTTGCGGGCCCTCGCCGCCGTCTCCGCCGAGCGGATCCTCACGGCGGCGGCCGACCGTCTCGCCCGACCCTGCGCCCGGCTGGAGCGCACCGGCCGACCCGAACGGGAAGTGGTGTCGGCCGCTGGGGGCGCCGAACTGCTGGTCCTCGCCAGGGACGGGGAGCGCACCCGCCCCGGCCCGCGCAGTCTGGGCCCGGCGAGCCGGTTCATCGTGGACCACGCGCCCTGCCCCGTACTGCTGGTGTGGCCGGGGACCGTGGACGAACACCCGCCACCCGGGCCCGGGCCCCAGAGCGAAGGGCCGCCCCCGGCACCGGGACCAGCGCCGGGATCCGAACCCGGACCGGCACCGCTGCCGTAGCGGGCGAGGCCCCGCGCTCTCGTCAGTCGCTCTGCTGGCCCCGCAGATGCGAGGTGTCGTTGAACAGCCGGACGGACGCGTTGCCGTCCGCGTAGTACGCCACCGCCGACACCGAGGCGGCCGAGAGCTCCATCCGGAACAACGACTCCGGCGGTGCCCCAAGGGCCAGGCGGACCAAGGTCTTGATCGGTGTGACATGGCTGACCACGAGCACGGTGCGACCGGCGTACCGGGACAGCAGACGATCACGCGCCGCCACCATCCGGCGGGAGACGGTCGCGAAGCTCTCCCCACCGCCCGTCGGCGCCGCCTTCGCGGAGGAGAGCCAGGCCGTCAGATCGTCGGCGTACCGCTGCTGGACCTCAGCGAAGGTCAGCCCCTCCCAGGCGCCGAAGTCCGTCTCGCGCAAGCCGTCATCGACGCGGACATCAAGGCCCAATCGGGCGGCCACCACCTGGGCGGTCTCCCGGCAGCGCTGCAGCGGGGAGCTGACGATCTCCTGGACCGTGCCCCGCGCCAGCAGCGCGGTCGCCACCGCGTCGGCCTGGCGCCGTCCCACGTCGGAGAGTTCGGGATCGCTCCCGCCACTGCCCGAGAAGCGCTTCTGCGGGGTGAGCGCGGTCTCACCGTGCCGGAGCAGGACGAAGGTGGTGGGTGCGCCGAGATCGGCGGATGCCGCCCAGCCGACCGGAGGTGCGGTCCTGGTGCTCTGTTCGGACTCGTCGGCCGGCGCCGGCGCTGTGGGTTGCCCGGCTAGGGCCGCTCGCGCCTTCGCCGCGCCCGCCGCCGCGTCCCCGACCACCCGGGCCGCCGCGCTGTCCGCCGCGTCCAGTTGGGCCGTGGAGCGGGAGGGCTCCCACTGCCGCCCCTGCTTGCCCGCGTCCATCGCCTCGTTGGCCAGGCGGTCCGCGTGCTTGTTCTGCGCCCGCGGCATCCACTCGTAGGTGACGGCCGACGGCGGGAAGATCCGGGCCGCCTGTGCCGCCAGCGGTTTCATGTCCGGGTGCTTGATCTTCCAACGGCCGGACATCTGCTCGACGACGAGCTTGGAGTCCATCCGGACGTGCACGGTCGCGTCGGGTGCCAACGCGTGCGCGGCCCGGAGACCGGCGACCAGGCCCCGGTACTCGGCGACGTTGTTCGTCGCCACACCGATGTACTCGGCCGCCTCGACGAGCGTCTCACCGGTCGCTGCGTCGATCACCACCGCGCCGTAGCCCGCCGGTCCCGGATTGCCCCGGGAGCCGCCGTCCGCCTCGACGACGAACTTCCGCACCGCGGTCACTACAGCCCCGACTCCGGGGTACGGACCAGAATCCGGCGGCAGTTCTCACAGCGCATCACCGTGTCACGAGGGGCGGCGCGCACCGCGTTGACCTCGGTGATGTTCAGTTCCAACTGGCAGCCCTCGCAGCGGCGTTGGAAGAGTCGGGCCGCGCCCACCCCGCCTTGCTGGACCCGAAGCTTCTCGTACAGCTTGAGCAGGTCCGCGGGGATGACGGCCGAGACGGCCTCGCGCTCCTTGGTGGCCGCCGCGGCCTCGTCATCGAGTTCCTGGGTCGCGCTGTCCCGGCGTGCGGTGGCGATATCGGCCTTGGCCTGGACGGAGGTGACCCGCTCGGTCAGCTCGCCGACCCGCTCCTGAAGGGACTCGCGACGCTCCATCACATCGAGGACGATGTCCTCCAGGTCGCCCTGGCGCTTGGCGAGGGAGACGATCTCCCGCTGGAGGTTCTCCAGGTCCTTGGGGGAGCTGACCGCTCCGGAGTCCAACCGCTGCTGGTCGCGTACGGCGCGCTGCCGCACCTGGTCCACGTCCTGCTCCGCCTTGGTCTGCTCCCGGGCGGTGTCGCTCTCCTGGGTCTGGGCGGCGACCAGCAGATCGCGCAGCTGGAGGAGGTCCTTGGTGAGTGAGTCGATCTCGGCGTGCTCCGGCAGCGACTTCCGCTTGTGGGCGAGCTGCGACAGTCGTACGTCGAGGGCCTGGACGTCGAGGAGTCGGATCTGGTCGGCGGGCGCGGCGTTCAGTTGGGGGCTCCAGAAGAAGAGAGGCGTGAAGAGAGTTGGGAGGTCCAGGGGTCGGTGACCGTGCGCGAGACATGGACTCGAAGGTTCCAGCCGTGTCGGTCGGAGATCTCGTCGAGCTGGGTGGCAGCCAGTTCGCACCAGGGCCACTCGGTGGCCCAGTGTGCGGCGTCCACCAGCCCCAGTGGGGAGGCGTACGTGGCTTCGGAGACCGGATGGTGACGGAGGTCGGCGGTGAGGAAGGCGTCCACTCCGGCCGCCCGCACCACATCGAAGAGGCTGTCGCCGGAGCCACCGCTCACCGCGACCGTACGCACGACCGCGTCCGGGTCACCGGCGAACCGGATGCCCTGCGCGGTGGCGGGCAGTCGCTCGGCGGCGCGGGCGGCGAACTCCGCCAAGGTCTCGGGATGGTCCAGTTCGCAGATCCGTCCCAGCCCACGTCGGCCTGAAGGGTCGGTGGAGTCGGGCACCAAGGGACGGACGACGCGCAGGTCGAGCGCGCCCGCCAGAGCGTCGGAGACTCCGGGATCGGCGGTGTCGGCATTGGTGTGGGCGACATGCAAGGCGATGTCGTTCTTGATCAGGGTGTGGACGATCCGGCCCTTGAAGTGTTGGGCGGCGACCGTCGTCGTCCCGCGTAGATAGAGCGGGTGGTGGGTGACGATCAACTGCGCCCCGAGGTCGATCGCCTCGTCCGCGATCTCCTGGACGGGGTCGACGGCGAGCAGCACCCGCTGTACTTCCGCGTCAGGGTCGCCGCAGACGGTGCCGACGGCGTCCCACTGCTCGGCCCGCGCGGGTGGCCAGAGGGCGTCGAGGGCGTCGATGACTTCAGAGAGGCGGGGCACGCCAGACAGGTTACCCGCGCCGGGTGCGACGCCGGTCCTGACCTCCGGGACGGCTGTGCGGACCGGGCGGCGGCGGTCGACCGGGGCGGCGGGCAGGGACGGAGTACCGGGCCGGGTGGAGCGGACACCGGCGGCCCGTGACCGCCGTATCGCCAGTCGGCTCGGGCGAGCGGACTTCCGGTCGGGGAACCGGCTTTCGAGATGCGCGGTCCAGGGCTGCGGGGCTGGTGGGCGGGGGTGAGAGCCGGATACTCAGGGCGCGGCGAGCGCGCGGTCCGGAAAACAGCGGGGCCGCAGGACGGCCTCGGGTCGCGGACGGAGGGGCGCGTACGAGGAGCACAAACGGTTCCGCACCCAGTGGTGATTACTCCCGCAGCCATCCATATGTGTGAACGGTGAGGGCTCGTGTTGTTCGGCTGGAAGTACGAAACCAAGCTTCATGGCCGGAGGTGACGAGCCGATGACAGCCTGTGCCATCGAATCCGCCAAGCAGCACACCCGGCCGGAGAGTACGCCGGACAGAGCGGGACGTACGGTACCGACGAGGTTCGCGATCTCGGTGAACGGCGCCTATGCGGCGCGGCTGGCCGGGGTCGGCGAGGCCCTGTTCCCCGAGCGGTGGACGCTCGATGGCCCCGAGCCCTATGCCGTACCGCTGCCCCTGCACCAGCCGGAACAGGCCGACGCCGATCTGCTGCCGCTGACGGACGGGCGGGTGCTGATTCACAGGCGAGTGGGAGGACGGCATCTCTTCTCGCTGCTCTATCCGCTCGGCGCGGGGACGGGGGAGATTCCCCTTGGCGGGATCGAGACGCCCGAACTGGTGCTCCTGCCGCCGTCGCCGGAAGGCGATCGTGTCTATGCGATCGCCCCTGGAGACCGGGCCACCGCGATCTGGCTGGTGGCGGGGGGCGCCTTCGGGCCTGAGCAGCTCGCCGTCGTACCGGGGCGCTGTTCGGGTGGGGTGTGGCTGGATCGTCTGGGGCGGATGCTCGCACTCGACCGACGGTTCGATGGAGGTCCGCTGAAGACGGTGGCGGTGGATCTCCTGCGGGGTGGCGAGATGTCACCGCTGTTGCAGATCACCCCGGGGAGCGACGATCGGCTGCTGCTGGCCGACCTCGACAGCGGTCTGCTGGTGATCCGGTCGAACGCTCCGGGGACGGACCGGCTGGGGTGGGGCGTACTGGGGAGTGCGTTGCCGGTGCGTTTTCCGGAGTGTCTCCATCGGGCGGACTCCGCGCTGACGCTGACGCCGGTTGCCGCACAGCCGGGGCAGGTGCTGATGCCGGAGCGTTGTGGAGTGGCACTGCACGTCACCGGACCGGGCGTCACCGGACCGGGCGTCACCGGACCGGGCGTCACCGGACCGCATGCCAGTGGCGTCGAGCCCCGCAGCGGCGCCGCTGAAGAAGACCGTGGGGACGGTAGGGGAGGACCAGCGGTCCCCGGGCGGTTGGCGATCTGGCGGCCCGAGGAGCGGCGGCTGCATCCGCTGCCGATGCCCGAGGGGTGGCTGGTCGGGGCGGGGGTGTGGGGCGAGGACGGGGTGCTGCGGCTGCCCTATGTGACAGGGCAGGTGCCGTGCGGGGTCGCACGGATCAGAACGGAGGACCTGTTCGCGGCCCGGGGGGTACGGGGTGAGTCGCGGGGGCGAGGGACGGGTGGCGGCGAGGCTGCCCGTGTTGTGCGGACCGAAGCGGGTCCGTCGGGCGATCTACCGGCCGCCAACGCCCGGGCCGGTGCCGTGCGGGCGGGCGAACAGGGCGTGGGCGAGGTCGGCACCGTAGCGGTGGGGGTGGGTGGACAGCTCGCGAAGGACACTGCCGGAAGGGGTGTGGGGGTGTGTGCGCCACCGATGCCGGCGGTCGCGACGGCTTCGGTGGCGTATCAACCGATTCCGTTGCAGCAGGCACCGCTCTCCGGGCGCATCGGTCCTGGTTAGAATCTTCGGCCTGAAAGTCATTCAGCGCCGACAACGGGGGGATTCAGCCATATGTCTGATGCCGGAACCGACACGATCAAGAAGCCCTCGCCGGGGGCGGCGGAGTCCGGGGCCAACGGCGCCGGAAAGCACCGGGGGGTAGCGGCGGCCGCGGAGGACACCGCTGCCGAACCCCACGGCAAGCACCGCCGCCCGGGGCAGTCCGACGCGGCAACGACCTGATCCCTCGGGTCCAGGCGACCGGGGCTCCTTCCTCGGGACCCTGTTCCCGTACTTGCTGCCCGGTTCCCGGTCGGGTGGGTCGGGGTGCGGGAGGGAGCCCCGGTCGGCCGTGTCAGGGATGGGTTCCCGCCAGGCACTCCGACCGGGGCCCTATCGAAGTCCGGAGTCGTCTTCCCAGGTCGCGGGGGTATCGGCGCGCGCTTAGCATGACGGTCGTGGAAGAGATGCCGCGGGACCACCGCCCTGCCACATCCGTACGGATTCTGCTGGCCGAGGACGAGAGCGGGCGGCACGGTGCCCTGGCGCTGCTCCTCGGCCTAGAGCCCGGTTTCGAAGTCGTCGCCCAGGTGGAGCGGGGCGACGAGGTGGTCAAGAAGGCCTGGGAGACCCGGCCGGATGTGGCTCTGCTGGAGGTGGAACTCCCCGGGCTCAGCGGACTTGACGCCGCCGCGGCCCTACGGGACGAGGTACCCGAGTGTCGGGTACTGGTTCTGACCACCTCGGCACGGCCCGGCCATCTCCAGCGTGCGCTGTCCGCGGGAGCTGCGGGGTTCGTGGTGAAGGACGGCCCGGTGGAGGAACTGGTACGGGCAGTACGCATGGTGCTGACGGGGGAGACGGTGATCGACCCCGCCCTGGCCGCCGCCCCCGACGACAGCGCATAGACATAGCGACAGCGCGCCCGTCTCTCCGGTCCGTCGGTCTCCTGCGCCGTCAGTGTTCGGTCCGTCGCGGCAGCCAGAACAGCATCACCACAGCGCCCGTCACCAGTAGCCCGGCCCCCGCCCTGAAGGCCAGGGCGTACCCGGCCGTGAGATCGACCTCGGCGGCGCTGTCCCCCGCACGCGATGCCGCGATCGTGGAGAAGACCGAAAGCCCCAACGCACCCCCCATCGTGCGTGAGGTGTTGATCAGGCCGGAGACCAGACCTTCGTCCCCCGGCTCGGCGCCCGCCGTTGCCAGCGCGGCCAGTGGGGTCGCCGCAAGGCCGATGCCCATCATCATCAGCATGCCCGGGATCATGATCGACATGAGATAGCCGCCATCGGCGGTCATCGTCGACTGCCAGCCGAAACCGGTCGCCGCGATCAGCGTCCCGATGACGGCGACATTCGCCGCCCCCGCCCGGGTCATCAGTCGGGGCGCGAGCTTGGAGCCGACCACCACCGCCACCGAACTGGGGATCAACGCCAACCCGGCTTTGAGGGGCGAGTAGTCGAGCACGTTCTGCGCGTACACCGTCATGGAGAACCACATGCCGAAGGACGCCGAGCCGATCACCATCATGGTCACATTGGCCGCGGTCACCGCCCGGGAGCGGAACACCTTCAACGGCATCAGCGGAGCCTTGGTCCGTGCTTCCACCAGGATGAACAATCCCAGCACCGCCAGCCCGCCAAGCAGCGGCAGCAGCGTCCGCGCCGCGATCCAACCGGCTTCCTCGGTCTGGACGATGCCGTACGCAACCGCCGCGAGTCCCCCGGTGACCAGCGATGCGCCCGGCAGGTCCAGGCGACGGCCCGTCTTCTCCCGGCTCTCGGTGAGCCAGAACACCGCGCCCACCAGCACCAGGGCACCCACCGGCACATTGATCAAGAGCACCCAACGCCAGGAGAGCAGATCAGTGAGGGCTCCCCCGACAAAACCTCCGGCCGCGCCGCCTGCCGCACCCACGGCCGACCAGGTGCCGATCGCTCGGGTCCTGGCCGGGCCCGCAGGCGCGGCAGCCGTCACGATGGTCAGCGTCGCCGGGGCGAGCACCGCCGCACCGAGCCCCTGGACCGCCCGGGCCGCGAGCAACTGCCAGCCTTCCTGGGCGAGCCCGCCCGCCAGCGAGGCAACCGTGAAGAGGCCGAGACCGAAGAGGAAGGTCCGCTTGCGCCCGAAGACATCGGCGGCCCGACCGCCGAGGAGCATAAAGCCGGCGAAGGCGATGGCGTAGGCGTTGACCACCCATTGCAGACCGGTGGTGGAGAGTCCGAGGTCGGCGCGCATGGAGGGGAGCGCGACATTGACGACGGACACATCGAGGACGACGAGGAACTGTCCGGCGCAGGCGGCGAAGAGCACCAGGAAGGTGCGCGTGGAGCGGAGTGCGGGGGTGGGTATTCGGGTCTGTTGAAGATCTGTGGGGGCTTGGACCATGACTGTCATGGTCTCAGCCGGTCTACGGTCAGTACATCCGGATATTGCCGTACGGGACTGAAACGCCTGTCCTAGGACTTCGGATGGGGCTCTGGCCGGGACCTCGGACCCGGTCTGGCGCGCAGACTCAGCACCCGGGCTCGGTCCGGGCGGTGCGGCGCCGCATCCCGCCCTGCTCCAGGCCTTGTACCGCCTCCTCCCGACAGGGGCAGACAGGGCAGACAGGGGCTCGGCCTCCCCTGCCTCATGAGCTCCAGGGTGTTGCCCGGCCAGTCCCCAAGCCGCGCAGCACCCATCGGTCTCCTACCGATGCCCCGGGTCTCCCTCCGGCAGAACGGTGACAGGGATCACTCCCCCACCGCGCCTGAGGCTCCTTCATTCTGACGATAGGTCAGCATCGAAGGTGTCCAGGTCGGGCGGCGAGGTGCGGCGGGCATCTCCCGTGCTGCCCGTGGCTGGAGTCGCCGGGTGGGGCGTAGGGGGGAGGGTCCCACCGCCGGTCCGCTGGTGAACCAGTGCGCGGCAGTACCTGCGAAGCCTGCGCGGCCATCGCCTCTTCCACCACAGCCAGAGGGACATGTGCAGGACCATCAGGACGATCGCGGAGATCACCGCGGTGAGCAGAGTCAGGAACATCACCCCGCCGATGACCCCGGAGGCATCCTCGGAGTCCGACCAGTCGGTCTCGTCGCGGAAGGCCAGCACCATGACCAGGCAGGTGTTCACGGTGAACCATCCCGCCGCGATAAGCCCCGCGACCATCGGAACCAGGCCGCCGAGATCGTCGTGGCGCCAATGGCGGCTCGGTAGGTACTCCGCCAACTGCCCGCTGTGCGTCACGCAGGCGGTACGGAAGTGGGAGTGAGCGGCCAGGCCCTCCACCGTCACGGTGCTTCCGGCGGCCAGTGCGTCGCGGCTGAACCGCCAGGCCACCCGCTCCAAGGGATGCGCCGAAGACACCGCCCGCGCTTGGTCCCCGCCCTCGGTCAGTACCAGGTCGCCGCCTTGATCCAACTGGACCGACCCAGCCGAGACCAGCGCTTCCAAGGCCATCTCGGCGGCATCGGACTCCCGTCGCCGTGATGCCTCCGCGCCGAATCCGGAGCCGAGCAACCAGGCCGCGTGATACGCGTCCAGGACGTCCGACGCCATCAGGCGCTCCGCCGCCCGGCGATGGGTGCGGTAGCTCCACAGGGCCAGTCCGCCGATGCCCATGTTCAGTAACACGACAAGCACGCTCGTACTCAGCGCCAGCCACTCCACACCATCCATCCGCCCAGGAATAGAGCATGCCCCCGGGTCTGGCCAGTGCGCCTCAGCATTCAGCCAGACCAGGCCGTTTGACGGCCTTGGAGGGGGCCGCCGCGTCCGTTGTGTTGCGCGCCGCAGGCGGCGGCCTCGGCGGGCCGGTGAGGACGCGGTGTGCTCGGGGCCGTTGCCCGCGGGTGGGACGCAGGGGCCGTATGCGGCACCATGGGCGCCAGAACACCCGTACGACCAGGAGGAAAGCCACCCCATGGCCACCGCCGCACCCGCGCAGGACACCCTCTCAGCCTTTGACGGCGCCAAGGGGTTCATGCCCCTGGCCGAAGGCCTCGCCCTGTATGCGGCCGCGGTGCAAGCGGGTGCGCTCGGACTGCCGCTGCTTGAGGTCGGCACCTACTGCGGGCGCTCGACCCTTCTGCTCGCCGACGCCGCACGGGCGGCAGGCATCACCGCCATCACGGTGGACCACCACCGGGGCAGTGAGGAGCAGCAGCCCGGCTGGGAGTACCACGACCCTTCCGTGGTCGATCCCGAACTCGGTCGGATGGACACCTTGCCGACCTTTCGGCGCACCCTGCACCAGGCCGGCCTGGAAGACCATGTGGTCGCTGTCGTCGGCCGCTCCCCCCAGGTCGCACGGCTCTGGGGAACCCCGCTCGGGCTGGTGTTCATCGACGGCGGGCACACCGAGGAGCACGCGGGCGGCGACTACGAGGGGTGGGTGCCCCATCTCGCACCGGGTGGACTGCTGGTGATCCACGATGTCTTTCCCGATCCCGCGGACGGCGGTCAGGCCCCCTACCGGGTCTTTCGCCGTGCCCTTGCCTCCGGCGCGTTCACCGAGGTCTCCGTGACGGACTCGCTGCGCGTTCTGCGCCGAACCGCCGAGGGGATCTGACCGGCCGCGGTGAAACGGCCCCGCACCGCCCGCGGGTGGCGATCAAGGAACAGCGGCCGACGGTGGCGACGCGCCCATGGGCGCCGATCGGATCGGACCGATCCGGGCGCGAGGCCCTACGATCGCCGACGTGCCGCATGACGAGACCGCAGGATCAGCAACACCGACCGCTCCGCCCCGCCGCCGACCGCCCGGTGTGCGCATCGCCCTCACCCTCACCGTCATCGCTCTGCTGGCCGGTTCGCTGGTGGGCTGGTTGCTGTCGCGATCCCCGGACAGCAGCCCTGGCCCGGACACCCCCTCGGAGGCTGCCGCCACCACGGCTGGCTCCCCCTCACCGGGCGGAAAGACGGTCGACGCCAAGCCGCCCCACCCCTCGCGGTCATCCGGTGCCGGGACCGACGGCCCACTGGCCGGCAAGGTGATCGTGATCGACCCGGGCCACAACCCCGGCAACTTCCAGCACACCGCCGAGATCAATCGACTCGTGGACGCCGGAACCCACCGCAAGGAATGCGATACGACCGGCACCGCCACCAACGCCGGTTACACCGAGGCCGCTTTCACCCGGGATGTTTCCGTGCGGCTGCGGGCCCTCCTGGAGCGGCGGGGGGCGAAGGTCTCCTTCACCCATGACGGTGAGCGCCCTTTCGGCCCCTGTGTCGATGAACGGGCGCGCTTCGGCAACAACGCCAGGGCCGACGCGGTCATCTCCGTACACGCCGATGGCTCGGCACGGGGCAACCGCGGATTCCATATGATCCTCCCGGGCCTGGTCACGGCGGGCACAGCGGACACCAGGCGGATTGTCGGCCCCTCACGTGAGCTGGGCGAACACATCGCGGCGGGCTTCGCCCGCAGCACTGGCAGCGAACCCTCGAACTATGTGGGTGAAGGCACCGGGCTGCATGTGCGCAAGGATCTGGGGGGACTGAATCTCTCCACCGTGCCGAAAGTATTTATCGAGTGCGGCAATATGCGCGACCCCGAGGACGCCGACCTCCTGACGAACCCGCGCTGGCGGCAGCGGGCGGCGCACGGCATGGCCGCGGGACTACAGAGCTTCCTTGTGAAATGAGCAGGTCAATCGTGGTGGGCGGCGGTTCCCGGACGGACCGCCGCCACCGCCCGACGCACCGCCCCTAGGCCACGCACGGGCGTTCGAGTCCTTCCCGCACCGGGCCGGCCGCTGATTCCGATACCGTCTCGATCCGGCTGCTGATCAGAGGTGAGTGCCATCACCTGGCAGACGTCCTGATCGGGCAGACGATAGATTCACCCTACGATGGCACGTCACCCCGGGCCATGTGTTGCACACTCCTCCTCCGGCGGCAGCGATGACCGCCCGTTGAGACGACCGACAGACGACCGACAAAGGACTTCGTTACGTGAACATCCGCTCCCTCACACGAGGCGATGGCGTGGTGATCGGAGCAGCGGTACTGCTGTTCATCGCCTCGTTCCTCAGCACGTTCGACTGCGAGGCCACGTGCGGAGAGATTTCCGCCTGGGACAGCGGGTCCCTGCTCCTCAGCGTCTATCTGGCCGGCATCATCAGCGCCGCGCTGATCGTTCTCTCCCATCTGCTGCCCCGCCCGCCGAAGGTGCTCGGCCTTGAACTCGGGCAGATCGGTCTCGTACTGGCCGTCTTCACCGCCTGGTCCGCCCTCGGCGCGCTCTTCGACCCGGCGGGTTCACTCAGTGACGGCGGTATCTCCTTCGACGCGGGCGCCGGGTTGATCCTCGGGTTCATCGCAGCGCTCGTACTCGCCGCCGGTGCGGTCTGCAACCAGTTGGTCCCCGCGCTCAAGGCTCCGCTGATCGGTGCGCCGCGTCCGGCGGCTCCCACCCCCTACAGCGGTCAGCCGCAGGGTGGTTACGGCTACCCGGGTGCTCAGCCGCAGCCCTACCCCAACCAGCAAGGCCAGCCGCCGGCCCAGCAGGGTCAGCCGCAGCCCTCGTACGGCGGACAGCCCTCGCAGCCCGCCCCCGGTGGACCCGCGGGCGGCGACTTCGCACCGTTCTGGTTCGCCGTTCCGGTGGCCCGTCCGCTGTACGGCGAGGACGGTTCTCCCACTCCGATCGCCGAACTCGCCCCCGGCACCTGGTACCTCGCCGTGGACCAGCGCGGTACGGGTCTGATCGCGCAGACGCAGGACGGTCGTCGCGGTCTGCTCCAGGACACCACGGGCATCCAGCGCGGCTGACCCCGCGCACCGCTTTCCATGGCCCTCCACCCCTCGGTGAACTCCAGGGGGGCGGAGGGCCATTGCCGTTCCCCATCGCCTGACATACCCTGACGCCTCGTCAGACTCCCTTCTGGGCAGCGGAGGCACCATGCGACTGGGACTCGCTCTCGGCCACTGGGGTCGCGGACCGACCCCTGGTCATCTCGATCTCGCGCGCGAAGCCGAGCGGCTCGGGTACGACTCGGTGTGGACGGCCGAGGCATGGGGCTCCGACGCCTTCACCCCGCTCACCTGGATCGCCGCCCACACCTCACGCATCCGACTCGGCACGGCCATCGCCCAGATGGCGGCCCGCACCCCCACCGCGACGGCGATGCACGCGCTCACCCTCGATCACCTCTCGGGCGGGCGGATGATGCTCGGCCTCGGCTTATCCGGGCCGCAGGTGGTGGAGGGGTGGTACGGCCGGCCCTTCCCCGCCAGCCCACTCACCGCGACCCGGGAGTATGTGGAGGTCATCCGCCAGGTGCTGCGCCGTGAGGCGCCCGTGGAAGTCGATGGTCGCTACCACTGTCATCCGCACCGCGGAGAGGACGGCACGGGCCTCGGGAAACCACTGAAGTCGATCACCCACCCGCTGCGGGCCACCCTGCCGGTGCTGCTCGGCGCGGAAGGACCGAAGAACATCGCCCAGACGTCCCGGATCGCCGATGGCTGGCTGCCGCTGTACTGGTCGCCGCTGCGCACCGATATGCACAAGGACTCCCTCGCCGAGGTGCGGGACGGCTTTATGATCGCCCCGATGGCGCGGGTGCAGGTCTGCGACGACGTGTCGGAAGGTCTGCTGCCGGTCAAGGCGACGCTCGGCTTCCACATCGGCGGAACGGGCCCCTCGGCCCGGAACTTCCACGCCGATCTGATGGCGCGGATGGGATACGAATCCGAGGCCCGCCAGATCCAGCGGCTCTTCGCACAGGGTCGCCGCCAGGAGGCCGTACTCGCCGTGCCGGACGCCTTCGCGGATGAGGTGTCGCTGGTCGGGCCGAGGGAGCGGATCGCCGAGCGACTGGAGCTCTGGCGATCGGGCCCGGTGACTGATCTGCTGCTGACCTCGCCGGACCTCCACACGATGCGGGTGCTCGCGGAGCTGGCGCTCTGAGCGGGTCCTCCGCGCCGGCCCGTCGCTTGGCCACCGTCTGCCTCGCCATCTGCCTCGCCACTTGACCGCCGCGGGGACGCGCAAACCGCCAGGGCGGCCGGTGCCACGGCGCTTATCCTCCGGTGAGCTGGGAGAGGTCAGGCACCTTCTCGGTGACCTTCACACCCGCGTCCTGGCCCGCCTTCTTCACATCGTTGATCACGTCCTGGAAGGTCCCGATGTCGGTGGCATCGGCGTCACCGTTACGGAGCTTGGTCCCCAGGCCCTTCAGTGAATCGATACCCGCGGTCAGCGGGGCGACCGCCTTGGACAGCAGGTCATCGCCCTTGGCGTTGCCGAGGGCCGCTTGCAGCCGGTTGTAGGCGAAGGCCCCCGCGAGCCCCGCCTTCACCAGCGTGAAGCTCCGGCCGTCCGCCCCCTTGGCGAACCTGCCGTCCCGATAGGGCTTGACGATCCACTGGTAGATCGCACCCGCCGCGAGGGACGCGTTGGCAACGAACTTGGCCTTGGCGTACTTCTGCGCCTGGGCCGAGCTGGTGGCGCTGGGCGATGTCGACGCCGACGAACCGGAGCCGTCATCGCTCCCGCAGGCCGCGGCGCCGCCCAGCAGTGCGCAGCACAACACCAGCGCGGCCAGGGCTCGGCGTACCGGATCACGGAACACGGCAGACCTCCCTGAGGGGACTGTTCTGGCAGCGTCACCCGACCGGGCGCGTTCCGCCACTCGGGCGAGCCCACCCGGGTGATGCCCCTCAGTGACGAACCCCGGGGTTTCACAGGCTCACAAGCGGCAACACGAGGGCTATGAGTCCTCGTCATCGCAATGGAACGCACCAGGCCGCGACGGTCATAGCGATCGTCGCGTATGTCATGGCCCTGATCTTGGGGCTCTGGATTCTGATGTATCTGCTGGATGCCAACCGGGGCAATGACCTGGTCGGCTTTGTCCAGGAGACCGCCCGCTGGCTTGCGGGCTGGTCACATGACCTCTTCACCTTCGATGAGGCATGGGCCCGGGTCGTGGCCGGTTACGGTCTGGCCGCGGTGGTGTACCTGTTTGTCGGGCACGCGGTCGCCGGCCGGCTCCGTCGGCGCTGACCCCACCGCTGACACCACTGACACCAGGTCCACTGCTGACACCAATGGTCCGGGGCGCGCTGGAGCGTCACCGCCCATGCCGCCGCTGAGCTCGCCGCCATGCCGTCCGGCTGGCCGCGGGCTCAGTGCCGCACCGGGAGTAGCCACCGCCGCGGGCCCGGTGTCACCCCGCGGCAGGGGCGCCGCGGCAATCCCCGGCGCCTCAGCAGCAGTTGGGGTCCAACCCCCGGGGTAGCCGCTCGCCGCCGAAGACCGCGGTGGTCGCCTCATCTCCCCCGAGGGCGGCCACCGCCAGCAGCAGCGAACCCGCGGTCCAACTCGTCCGCTCCGCCGGCCACATCGCGCGCTTGCCCTCGAAGACGTACCCCGTCCAGTACATCCCGTCCTCGGCCCGCAGATGGCCGATGGACTGGAGGATCTCCAGCGCCCGGTCCGACTCGCCCATCGCCCAGAGAGCGAGGGCGAGTTCGCAGCTCTCACCGCCGGTGACCCAGGGGTTGGGCAGCACACACCGCACCCCGAGCCCCGGCACCACGAACTCATCCCAGCGTGCCGCGATCCGGGCGGTGGCCTCCGCTCCCGTGATCGCTGTGCCAAGGACCGGGTAGTACCAGTCCATGGAGTAGCGGTCCTTGTCGAGGAATCGCTCGGGGTGGCGGCGGATCGCGTGCGCCAGGCCGCCCGCCGCCAGTTCCCAGTCCGGCTGCGGCTCCTCGCGCTCGTCGGCTATCGCCAGCGCACAGCGCAGTGCGTGGTGGATCGAGGAGCTCCCGGTCAGCAGCGCGTCGGCAACGGGTTGGCCGCCGGCTTCGGCGGGCTCGGACTTCCAACCGATCTGGCCGCCGGGCTGCTGATGGCGCAGGACGAATTCGATCGCTCCGTAGACCACCGGCCACATCAGGTCCAGAAAACCCTCGTCCCCCGTGGCCAGGTAGTGGTGCCAGACCCCGACGGCCGGATAGGCGCAGAAGTTGGTCTCCCGCGCCCGATCACCAGGCTGCTCGGCATCGCCGTTCTGATAGGCGGCGTACCAGGAGCCGTCCTGGTTCTGGTGGCTTCGCAGCCATGCGTACGCCCGTGCCGCGGCCTTGTGCTCACCGGCGGCGTCGAGGGCCATCGCGGCCTCGGTGTGGTCCCAGGGGTCGAGATGGTGCCCCGAGAACCAGGGGATCGCGCCGTCCTCGCGCTGGATCGCGAGTATCCCCGCGACGGTCTCGGCCGCCTGCTCGGCGGTGAGCACCCCGGGCAGCACCAGGTGTTCGGTCTGAGGAGTTGTCACGCGGCGACCCCGGGCAGCTGGGGCTTGGTCGCGTACGCCACGAAGCTCTTGCCGATCAGCGGGTTGAGCGCCTGTTCGGCGAGCCGGGTCACCAGGGGTTTCTTCATGATGTCCCAGACGAGGAGCTTGTGGTACGCCTTGACGGGCAAGACCTGGTCGTTGTCCACGCCGAAGGCGCACTTGAGCCACCAGTAGGGGCTGTGCAGCGCGTGTGCGTGGTGGGTGCCGTACGGGACGAGTCCCGCCTCCTCGATCCGCTCCAGCAACTCATCGGCCTTGTAGATACGGATATGACCGCCCTCGACCTCGTGGTAGGCGTCGCTGAGCGTCCAGCACACCTTCTCGGGGCCGTAGCGGGGCACGGTGATCGCGATCCGACCGCCGGGTTTGAGGACCCGTACCATCTCGGCCAGGACGCCCTTGTCGTCGTGGATGTGCTCCATCACCTCGGAGATGATCACCACATCGAACGAGGCGTCGGGGAAGGGCAGATTGAGCGCGTCGCCCTCCACGGCGGTGGCGGTGGCGCCTTCGGGGGCCTCGCCGGCCTCCTTCATGGCGGCGAACCAGGTGGCGACCTCGCGGATCTCATCGCCGTTCTGGTCGAGCGCCACGACCTGCGCACCGCGGCGGTAGCACTCGAAGGCGTGTCGGCCGGCGCCGCAGCCAAGGTCGAGTACGCGATCGCCCGCGGCGAGCGGGAACCGGGAGAAGTCGACGGTCAGCACGGAATCCCGCTTTCGCAGTCGAAGGGTGTCAGGGGCGCCGTCGTCGTTGTCGGCGGGGAGGGGTGGCACAGGCGGGGCCAGCATGGCATCCGGTGTACGGACGACGTCACCGGGCCGTCCTCGCGATCGCCGCGCGGTAGAGCTCCACCGTGCCCTGTGCCGCCTTCGCCCAGGTAAAGCGCTCCAGCACCCGTCGGCGTCCGGCCTCACCCAGCCGGGTGCGCAGCTCGGGGTCGCCCAGCAGTCTGCCGAGCGCGGCGGCGAGGGCGCCCGCGTCGCCCGGTGGGACGGCGAGACAGGTCACACCATCGGCGCCCGCCACTTCCGGGATGGCACCGCCGGTGGTGGCGACCAGGGGTGTCGCGGTGGCCATCGCCTCGGCGGCGGGCAGGGAGAACCCCTCGTACAGCGACGGCACACAGGCGATCTGGGCGCCGCGGACCAGCTCGACCAGTTCGGTGTCGGAGATGCCCTTGACGAACTCGACCGCGTCGCCGAGTCCATAGCGCTCGATCAGTCGGGCGACCGGGCCGTCCTCGGCGCGTTTGCCCACGACCACCAGATGGGCGGCGGGGTGTTCGGTGCGGACCTTCGCCAGCGCCTCCACCAGATGGATGAGGCCCTTCAGGGGTACGTCCGCACTGGAGGTGGTGACGATCCGGCCGGGCACCTCGGCAACGGCGGGGTCGGGCGAGAAGAGGTCGGTGTCGGCGCCGATATGAACGACCTGAATACGCTCCCGCCGCACACCGAGATGCTCAACGATCTCCTGCCGGGAGGTACCGGAGACGGTCAGCACGGACGGCAGCCGCCGAGCGACGCGTTTCTGCATCCGGGTGAAGCCGTACCAGCGGCGCACCGATGCCCGCTTGCGCCAGTCGGGCGCGGCGTCGAGGTCGAGCCTGCGGTCCACCGTGATCGGGTGGTGGACGGTGGTGACCAGGGGCGCGCCGAGGTCTCTGAGCAGGCCGTAGCCGAGGGTCTGGTTGTCGTGCACCACATCGAACTGCCCACGGCGGGCGGAGAGATGGCGGCCCACCCGCAGGGAGAAGGTGAGCGGCTCGGGGAAGCCGCCGGTCCACATGGTGGCGACCTCGAGTGCGTCGATCCAGTCGCGGTACTCGTCGCGGGCCGGGGTGCGGAAGGGGTCGGGGTTGCGGTACAGGTCGAGACTGGGCAGCTCGGTGAGGGTCACGCCGTTGTCGAGCACCGGATAGGGCTGGGCGCCGATCACTTCGACCTGATGGCCGAGACGGGCCAACTCCCGTGAGAGATGGCGGACGTAGACGCCCTGGCCTCCGCAGTAGGGGTTGCCCTTGTAGCTGAGGAGCGCGATGCGCAGCGACTTGTGCCCAGCGCGGTGGTGGCCGTGCTGGGGTGCGGTCGCGCCCTGGTCGAGGGCGCGTGCCGAGTGGGCGGTCAGGGAGGTGGGGCGAGCCGTTGGCGCCTGGTGCGCAGTGGTGGCCTCAGGGCGAGGGGGCGACGCCCGAGGGGGATCGGGCACCTGGTCGGAGAGCTGGCCGGAGCGCTGGTCGGGCCCGGAACTCGACCCTGCATCCGACCCCGCGTCGGGCCTCGAATGAGGGCCGGCCTCAATGGCCTCAGCGGTCACTCAGGGCCCCCTTCTCGCTATGTTTCGCGGAGCGTAACCGCCCGCGCTAATCTAGAACAAGTTTCAGACTTGGTCGTCCAACGAGACTCGAATCTACCCGCAGGTAGTCCCGCCGTAGGAGCCGGATCAGGTGATTCGCGCCACGGCGGACGCACTGCCGCGCTCCGCGGTCCGCACTCGTGCCGAACAGGACAAACGGAACAGGACATATGACAGCCGCAGCCAAGCCGTCCGGGTCCCCATCACCACCCCTGACGGAACGCCAGGAAGCGCGTCGGCGCCGCATTCTGCACTCCACCGCGCAACTGGCGGGCCAAGGCGGCTTCGACGCGGTGCAGATGCGGGAGGTCGCCGAGTCCTCCGGCGTCGCCCTCGGCACTCTGTACCGGTACTTCCCGTCCAAGATCCATCTCCTGGTCGCCACCATGCAGGACCAGCTCCAGCATCTGCACACCACCTTGCGCAAGCGCCCTCCGGGCGGGGAGAGCGCCGCCGAGCGGGTCGCGGAGACCCTGATGCGGGCCTTTCGCGCACTCCAGCGGGAGCCGCATCTCGCGGATGCCATGGTGCGCGCCCTGACCTTCGCCGACCGCGGTGTCAGCCCCGAGGTGGAAGCGGTCTCACGGCAGACCACGGCGATCATCCTGGACGCCATGGGACTGGAGGACCCCGCGCCCGAACAGCTCTCGGTGGTGCGGGTCATTGAGCACACCTGGCACTCGGCGCTGATCACCTGGCTCTCGGGGCGGGCGTCGATCGCCCAGGTGAAGGCGGACATCGAAACGGTGTGCCGGCTGATCGACCGCACACCCCCGGAGCCCCCCGAGCCCGGGCGGACGGGCAGGACGGCCAGGGCGGGTGCCCGGAGCGCATCGCCTTGAACGATCGGGCGGCGAACCGTCGCGACCACCGGCCTGCCCGCCCGCCCTGCCTGGTCCACCAGCCGCGCACCCCGGGCGGACTTCCCCTGAGGGTCGAGGACCGTCGCGGTTTGACCACGAGTGAGTGGGGTGAGGTCGCCCATGAGTGAGCGGGTTCGAGGGGGAGCGCCGCCCGGGGTGGGCCGCGAGAGGGTCCGACACGGTGCGGCCGGATCGGAGGACCGGGCGCCCAGTGCGCGGGTGGCGAGCGGGCGCCCTGCCCTCAATGAAGCGGAGATGCCCGCTCCGTCTCCCTTGCTCCCGCCGGTACAGTAGGCGAGTCGTCATCACACCCGTACGGGGGGAAGCCGGTGGAATTCCGGCACTGACCCGCAGCCGTGAGCCGCCCCACCGAGAGCGGTGAGTCGGAATGCCTCGTATGTGGCCGTGACCGGCTTGCGCCACCGGCACCCGCCGGTGACCGGCACCGTCGAGGTATACGGAACCGGAGCCCTGGTGCCTGATCGTGCCCGTGCCCGGCTCCCGCAGGAGAGGCACCGCCCGTCATGACCCCCGTTCGCCGTAGCGCCGCAGCGCTCGCCGTCACCGCTCTCATCGGCACGGCCATCGCTTCGGTCGCCGCTCCGGCAGCCGTTGCGGCGCCCACCCCGACACCGTCCGCCGCCGCGCTGCCGGCCGGTCTGTACGGCAAGGGTGACCCCGCCTACGACGGTGTCTGGCGCCAGTCCCTCGCGCTGCTCGCCCTGGACACCGAGGGCGTCAAGCCCGCCGACAAGGCCGTGGACTGGCTGGCGGGCCAGCAGTGTGACAACGGGGCCTTCCCCGCCTACCGCGCCGACGCCGAGGCCCCCTGCGCGGCGAAGCTGCCGCTGGACTCCAATGCCACGGCGGCGGCGGTGCAGGCGCTCTCCGCGCTCGGCGGCCGGGACAAGACCGTACAGAAGTCCATCGACTGGCTGAAGTCGGTGCAGAACACCGATGGCGGCTGGAGCTACAACCCCGGTGGGGCCAGCGACGCCAACTCCACCGCCGTGGTGATCGGTGCGCTCGCCGCGGCGGATGAGAAGCCGGAATCGGTGCGCTCCAAGAGTGGCAAGTCGCCGTATGACGCACTCCTCACCTTCGCCCAGCCGTGCGGAGGGGCCAACGGCGGGGCCTTCGTCTACCAGCCCGCGATGCCGGGCCTGGTCGGCGACTCGACCGCGGCCGCTGTCACCGCCGCCCGGGGCGAGGGTCTGGCCGCGGCGGCGGGGAAGAAGGACCCCCAAGGCACCGGCTGCGAGGCCGCCACCACCATCGAGGGCGCCGCGCACAACGGCGGCACCTATCTGACCGCCGCGCTCGCCAAGACCGGCCATCTCACCACCCCGCCCATGCCCGGCTCCGACGACCCGGCCGAGAAGCCCGACTTCGGCAACACCGCCGACGCCGTGGTCGCGCTCTACGCCCAGGGCCTCGGCGACCAGGCGAAGAAGTCGCTGAGCTGGCTCCAGGCGGACTCCGCGGGCTGGGCCAAGGAGTCCGGCCCGGCGGCGTACGCACAGTTGATCTTCGCCGCCCACGCGGCGGACACGGACCCCGAGAAGTTCGGCGGCCAGGATCTTCTCGCCGAGCTGACCGCGCTCGGGCCCGAGCCCGAGGAGAAGAAGAAGGAGAACGACTCGGGGGTCGCGGTGTGGTGGATCGTCGGTGCGTTCTTCGCCGCGAGCGTCGGCGTCGGCGTCCTGTTCAGCGGCCGTCGCAAGTCACAGAGCTGATGCGCGGCCGACTCCTCGCGTACGTTCTCGCCCTCACCGCCGCGCTGACCCTGCTGGGGGCGGGCCCCGCGCAGGCGGCGGGGTACCGCTACTGGTCGTTCTGGCTCGGCGAAGGCGGCTCGTGGGTGTACGCCACCGAAGGCCCGGCGAGCGCCCGCCCGGCTGACGGTTCGGTGACCGGGTACCGCTTCTCGGTCAGCGAGGACAGCGCGGACTCGGCCCAGCCACGGCAGGCGCCCGACTTCGAGGCCGTCTGCGGTGCGACCCCGCCCCGACCCGGCGCCAAGCGGATCGCCCTGGTCATCGACCCGGGCACGGCGAAGGACGCCCCGACCGGTGAGCAGCCGCCCGCGCCGCGCACCGCCTGTGCCCAGGTGCCCAGGGCGGCCACGGCCGCCGACGCGCTGGCGGCGGTCGCCAAACCACTGCGCTACAACAGCCAGGCGCTGTTGTGCGCGATCTCGGGCTATCCGAGGACGGGCTGTGGCGAGCAGCTCTCGGGCAATCGCCCCACCCCCGCCGCCTCCCCCGGTACGCAGAGCGAAGCCGACCAGTCCGACCAGGATGCCGGCCCTTCGGTCGGTGTACTGGCCGGGGTGGCCGCGATTCTGACGCTGGGAGGGGCGGCGCTCTGGCAGTCCCGTCGCCGTAGGCGATGAGTCAGCCACCCGTGGACCGCCCCCACCCCCGGCTCGATGGCGGGGCCCCCATCGCGGAGCCGGCCGAGCCGACCGTCCCCGACCCGTCCGCCGGCACCTGGTGGCGGGCGTTGCGGGCGCCCGAGGCGGACCGGCGCAACGCCCTGCATCCCGGGGCCTGGTGGCTCTGGGCCCTGGGGCTGGCCACCGCCGCGTCGCGGACCACCAACCCGCTCCTGCTCGGCCTGCTCGTCGCCGTGGCCGGCTATGTCGTCGCCGCCCGGCGCACCGACGCCCCCTGGGCCCGCTCGTACGCGGCCTTCGTCAAGCTCGGACTCTTCGTCATCGCCGTACGCGTCCTCTTCTCCGTCGCCCTCGGCTCCCCCATCCCCGGCACCCACACCCTGCTCCTGCTACCCGAGGTGCCGCTCCCCGACTGGGCGCGCGGAATCCGCGTCGGCGGTCGGATCACCGCCGAGCAGGTGGTGTTCGCGCTGTACGACGGCGCCAAGCTCGCCACCCTGCTGATCTGCGTCGGCGCGGCCAACGCCCTCGCCAACCCCGCCCGGCTGCTGAAATCCCTGCCAGGAGCGCTGTACGAGGTCGGTGTCGCGGTGGTGGTGGCGATGACGTTCGCCCCCAACCTGGTGGCCGACATCGCACGGCTGCGGACCGCTCGACGGCTGCGCGGTCGACGCACCGGCGGCATCGGGGCCATCGCCCAGATCGGGCTCCCCGTGCTGGAGGGCGCCCTGGAGCGCTCCATCGCCATCGCGGCCTCGATGGACGCGCGCGGCTACGGCCGCAGCGCCCAGGTGCCGCCCGCCGTACGGCACACCACCACCGCGCTGACCCTCGGCGGTCTTTTGGGGGTGTGCGCCGGCTCCTACGCCCTGCTCACGGCCGAGGGCGGTTCCTACGCTCTCCCGCTGCTGTTCATCGGGCTGATCACCGCCGTCGCCGGGCTGCGGCTCGGCGGTCGCCGCTCGGTACGCACCCGCTACCGCCCCGACCGCTTCGGCCCGCGATCCTGGTGCGTCGCCGGATCGGGCGCCGCCGTCGCCGTGCTGATGATCTGGGCCGGCGGCTACGCCCCGGACGCCCTGCACCCCTCAGTCGTACCGCTGGTGGTCCCGGCACTGCCGCTGTGGCCCGCGCTGTCGATCCTGATCGGGCTGCTCCCGGCGTTCATCGCCCCCGTACCGCCCCTGTCGCAGTCCACCAAGGAGTCCGCGTGATCCGCTTCGAGAAGGTGTCGGTCACCTACGCCGATGCGGGACGCCCGACCCTGCAGCACATCGACCTCACCGTCCCCGAGGGTGAACTGGTGCTGCTCGTCGGGGAGTCGGGGGTGGGGAAGTCCACCCTGCTCGGCACGGTCTGCGGGCTGGTGCCCCACTTCACCGGCGGCACCCTGCGCGGCCGGGTCACCGTCGACGGTCGGGACACCCGCACCCACAAACCACGCGAACTCGCCGATCTGGTGGGCACGGTCGGTCAGGACCCACTGGCGCACTTCGTCACCGACACCGTCGAGGACGAACTCGCCTACGGCATGGAGTCCTTGGGGATCGCCCCCGATGTGATGCGCAGACGCGTCGAGGAGACGCTCGACCTGCTGGGGCTCGCCGAGCTTCGGGACCGGCCCATCGCGACCCTCTCCGGCGGGCAGCAGCAGCGGGTGGCGATCGGCTCGGTGCTGACCACCCACCCCAAGGTGCTGGTGTTGGACGAGCCGACCTCCGCACTGGACCCCGCGGCCGCCGAAGAGGTACTGGCGGTGCTGCAACGGCTCGTCCATGACCTCGGGACGACGGTGCTGATGGCCGAGCACCGGCTGGAGCGCGTGGTGCAGTACGCGGACCAGGTCCTGGTGCTACCGGCCCCGGGCGAGGCCCCGCTGATGGGCGCGCCCGCCGAGATGATGACCCGCTCGCCGGTGTATCCGCCGGTGGTGGGCCTGGGACGACTGGCGGGCTGGTCACCGTTGCCGCTGTCGGTACGGGACGCCCGTCGCCGTGCCGCGTCCCTGCGGGAGCGGTTGGCCGACCGGTCGGCCCCGCTGTCGGGCAGCGCGGAGCGGAAGCCCGATGCCAGCAGGGGTCAGCGGGACCCCGTCGCCACCCTGTCCAAGCTCACCGTCCGCCGGGGGCGTGCCGAGACACTGCGCGGAATCGACCTCGCCTTCTCGCCCGGCGAGACCGTGGCGCTGATGGGACGCAACGGGGCCGGCAAGTCCACCCTGCTCGGCACGCTCGTGGGCATGGTGGCCCCCGCGTCGGGAACCGTGGTCGTCGGTGGACTCACCCCGCGCCGGGCGGCACCCGCCGAGTTGATCCGCCAGGTCGGTCTCGTACCGCAGGAGCCGAGGGATCTGCTGTACGCGGACACCGTCGCCGCCGAGTGCGCGGCTGCGGACGCGGACGCCGACGCGGCACCCGGCTCCTGTCGCGCCCTGGTGAGCGAGCTGCTGCCGGGGGTCGCGGACGAGACCCATCCGCGGGATCTCTCCGAAGGGCAGCGACTCGCCCTCGCGCTGGCCATCGTGCTGACCGGGCGACCGCCCCTGCTGCTCCTGGATGAGCCCACCCGCGGTCTGGACTACGCGGCCAAGGCCCGGCTGGCCACCATCCTGAAGGGGCTCGCAGCCGACGGCCACGCCGTGGTGCTGGCCACCCACGATGTGGAACTGGCCGCGGACCTCGCGGACCGGGTACTCATCATGGCCGACGGTGAGATCGTCGCGGACGGGCCGACGGCCGAGGTCGTGGTGTCCTCCCCGGCGTTCGCGCCCCAGGTGACCAAGGTCCTCGCCCCACAGCACTGGCTGACCGTCTCCGAGGTCGAGCGTGCCCTGGCACAGCGCCCGCAGGACTCGTTGTGAGCGCCGTGGATTCCCCGCCGTCCGCGCGACCGGTCCGGTTGGGCCCCCGGGCCATCGCCGCCCTGGTGCTGATCAGCGCGGTCGGGATCGTCGCCTTCGGCTGGCCGCTGCTCGCGGATGAGCGCTCAAGCCTCCACGACCACGCGGCGGACGCGCCGTGGCTGTTCGCGGCCCTGCTACCGCTCCTGGTGGCCGTCGTCGTCGCCACCATCGCCGACACCGGGATGGACGCCAAGGCGGTGGCGATGCTCGGGGTGCTGGCCGCGGTGGGAGCGGCGCTGCGCCCGCTGGGCGCGGGCACCGCGGGCCTTGAGCCGATGTTCTTCCTGATGGTGCTCAGCGGACGGGTGCTGGGCCCCGGGTTCGGCTTTGTGCTCGGTGCGGTGACCATGTTCGCGTCGGCGCTGCTCACGGGTGGGGTCGGGCCCTGGATGCCGTTCCAGATGCTGGCCATGGGCTGGTTCACGATGGGGGTGGGCCTGCTGCCGGGTGCGGATCGCGTCCGCGGCCGTGCCGAGGTGGCGATGCTCGGTCTCTACGGGACGGTCGCGGCCTTCGCCTACGGCACGGTCATGAACCTCCAGGGCTGGACCTATCTCCAGGGCGTGTCATCGAACATCTCCTTCCACCCGGGAGAGCCGCTCTCGGAGAATCTGGTCCGCTTCCTCACCTACTGCCTGGTGACCTCCATGGGCTGGGACCTGGGACGGGCCGCGATCACGCTCGTACTGACCCTGACGCTGGGCCCGGCGATCCTCAAGGCACTGCGTCGGGCGACCCGGCGGGCCGCCTTCGAGACCCAGGTCACTTTCGACGCCCCAGCCGGGGAACGCGAGGGTGAGCCGCCCCACAGGGCTTAGGTCCTCTACGTAGACGCTTAGGAGGCACGCGCGGGTGCCTCAGGGCCCAGGAAATCGGGCAAAGTCGGTCAAAGCTCACCATGGGCAGCGGTGCCGAATGCGAGGCTGGCTAGTACGTCGGGTCATTGCCAGCGCTTCCGGGGCCCGCTAACACTGGTCCGGTCGCCAACGGCCATCCCGTACTCGCTTCACCCACGGGTTGAGTCTTCGGCCCCCTCGTCCGGCTGCTCGCGGCTGTGGGGTGCCCGGCGGCCGCCCCCGTACCCGACGTTAGGTGCCGTTAGTGACCCGCTCCGTTCTCAGCCGTATCACCGTCCGCCCGAAGGCCGCGCTGCTGGGCTCCGCCCTGGTGGCCTCGTCCGCAGCGATGGTGCTCGGCGTCAGTGCCCCCTCCGCGTCGGCCGCGCCGACCGCGGTGCCTGCCGCCGCTGAGGTGGCGTCCGCCAAGACGATCGCCAAGAAGATGATCGGCGACGAGGCGCAGTTCGCCTGCTTCAACAAGATCGTTGAGCATGAGAGCAACTGGGACATCGACGCGTCCAACCCGTCGAGCGGCGCCTATGGCCTGGTGCAGGCGCTGCCGGGCGGCAAGATGGCTTCGGCCGGTGCCGACTGGAAGACCAACCCGGCCACGCAGATCGAGTGGGGTCTGGACTACATGAAGGACCGCTACGGCAGCCCGTGCGGCGCCTGGTCGTCCTGGCAGGTCCAGGGCTGGTACTGATCAGCCCCGGCGTCTGCACGGTGTTTGAGCGCACGCCCCACGGGGTGTGCGCTCAAGCTGTTTCCGGTGACCGCTGGCCGAACTGTTTCCGGTGAGCGTTGGCCGCCGCCCCTGGAGCGTCGAGGAACACCGGCCCCGGGCCCGGCACAACCGTCGGCCCGCCTCCCGGTGGCGAGAAGCGGGCCGACGTCGGATGCTGACGAA
Source organism: Streptomyces albipurpureus (assembly GCF_023701525.1). Taxonomy (GTDB): domain Bacteria; phylum Actinomycetota; class Actinomycetes; order Streptomycetales; family Streptomycetaceae; genus Streptomyces; species Streptomyces albipurpureus. Next base: position 310,683 of record NZ_JAMQAW010000008.1, on the reverse strand, counting down.
GCGGCGATCCACCCCGGGGGTGGCGGGACCTCCCGTCGCCTCCGGGGCGCTGCCGTTTCGTCGCGGCTACCTGGCTACCTGGCTATTTGGCGCCCGCGGGCTCCCCGCGCGATCCGCCGTCGGGTTCCTCCTGGCCGCCTGAGCCGGCCATGGCGGGCTCAGGCGTCGAAGCGGACTTCCCCGAGTCCGCGGAGCCCGCCCGACGCTCCCCGTCGGGCTCCGGTTCCCGCGCGCCGGGCAGCACCACCGACACCGGGGGCGGCAGCAGCTTGCGCCGGCCCGAGAGCACATAGGTCAGAGCGAAGCCGATGCCGACGACGGCCGCGCCGCCCACCGCGTCGAGAATCCAGTGGTTCGCGGTACCGACGATCACCGCGAGCGTGATGAACGGATGGATCAGGCCCAGCAGCTTCATCCAGAGCTTCGGCGCCAGCATCACCGCGACCACACCGCACCACAGCGACCAGCCGAAGTGCAGCGACGGCATGGCCGCGTACTGGTTGGTGACCGCCGTCATCGCGCCGAACTCGGGCTTGCTCAGGTCCGCCGTCCTGTGCACCGTGTCGATGAACCCCATGCCCGGCATCAGCCGCGGCGGCGAGAGCGGATACAGCCAGAAGCCGACCAGCGCCAGCAGGGTCGCGAACGCCAGCGCGGAGCGCGCCCAGCGGTAGTCACCGGGACGGCGGATGTAGAGCAGCGCGAGAATGATCAGCGGCACGGGGAAGTGGAACGAGGTGTAGTAGAAGTTGAAGAACCCCTCCAGCCACTCCACCTTCACCACGGCGTGGTTGAACCAGTGCTCGATGTCGAAGCCGAGCGTCTGCTCGATGGAGTTGATCTGGCGGCCGTGCTCCCGGGCCTCCTCCACACTGCCCGTGGCGGCCAGCCTGATCCTGGAGTAGATCGAGTAGCCGGCCCTGATCACCATCAGTTCAAGGAGCAGATTGGGCCGGGTCACCACGCGCCGCCAGAACGGCAGTAGCGGGATGCGGCTCCACCGCGACGGCGCGGGCGTGACGTACTCGGTGGGGATGGGGCGCCGGAAGTGCGGTGAGGTGCGCGAGAGGAACGGCACGACACAGGCGGCCGCGAGGGCCGCGATCAGCACGGCGTTATGCCGGATCGGCTCCAGGACCACCATGTTGGGCAGCAGCATCTTGCTGGGGAGCGTGATCGTCAGCACGATCAGCACCGGCCACAGCATCCGGTCCGACGCCCGCTTGCCCACCCGACCGACCGCCGCGAGCAGCAGCCACAGCAGCTGGTGCTGCCAGGTGGTGGGCGATATGGCGATGGCGACACAACCGGTCACCGCCACGGCGAGCAGCAGCTGCCCGTCCTGGGCGTAGCGCACGGCGCGGCGGATGCCGAACCAGGCCACCACGGCGGCGAGGGCGAGATAGACCGCTATCTCCAGCGGGCCTTCCAGTCCGAAGCGGAGCAGTGCGCCGTGCAGCGACTGGTTGGCCAGTCCGTCGGGGTGACTCCCGAGCCCGGTACCGGCCACATGGTCGAACCAGTAGGTGGTGGAATCGCTCGGCAGCGCGGCCCAGGCCAGCGCCGTGCCCACCGCGAAGGTGGCCCCGGAGGTGATCGCCGCCCGTCTACGGCCGGTGAACCACAGCAGCGGCGCGAAGAGGAGCACAGTGGGCTGAAGGGCGGCGGCGATGCCGATCAGCAGCCCTGACGTTCGCTCGCCTCGTACGGCGAGGCAGCCGAGGAGGACCAGCAGCACCGGAATGATGCTGGTCTGGCCGAGGTGGAAGCTGTTGCGCACCGGCAGCGAGATCATCAACAGGCTGATGGCGAGGGGTGCGGCCAGCAGACTGCTGCGGCGTGACACCGGCCCCGGCAGGGCACGTGCGACAAGAAGCCCTATCCCGACGACCAGCAGCAGGGTGCCGAAGGTCCAGGCGACCCCGAGCCCCTGCTCGGCGGTACGGGTGAGCGGATTGAGTACCAGGCCCGCGAAGGGGGTACCGGTGAAACGGTCGGCGGCATAGAGCGAGCCCTCCAGATGGAGGACTCCGTTCTCACCGATCCAGGTCTCCAGATCCATAAACCGCTCGCCCGGCGGATTACGGAGGACTACCGCTGACTGTCGTATAGCGAGGACGGCGGCCACAAGCCACAGGGCGACCCTGGCCGCGCCCATTCTTGAGTCCGTCGTCGCACTCCCGCGCACGCTGTGCTCCGCGTTCGCCACGTCGCGCCGCGCCTCCCCTACGTTCCGTTACCATCGTGGTCATTTGGCTCACAGAGCCTTGCACTGCCCGTCTCAAGAGACCGCGGCAACCCCCTCTTTGCCTGACGGTCATCCCGGTTTGTTCGGGTTTTCCATCGGCGGGCGTCTGGTCGGACGCGAAAGAGGTACGCGGGGGAACATACAAGACCACCGCGCACACGGTTTGCCAGATCGACTACGATACGTGCCCACATGCCGGGTCTTGTCTGTCCCTCCGTCAGCTGTCCCGCTTAGGTTGTTGCGCATGACGGAACCACAGCAGGAAGCGCAGCGAGCGCGGGCAGCGTCCGAGCGGGCGGCCGAAGCGCGGTGGGAGGCGGTGGACCGCTATCTCACCGACCTCCTCGCACCCGATGACGAGGCCCTCACTTCCGCCCTGGCCGCGAGCGAGCAGGCGGGTCTACCGGCCATCGCGGTCGCCGGCAACCAGGGGAAGCTACTCCATCTGCTGGCTGTTTCCATGGGCGCGCGCACGGTGTTGGAGATCGGCACGCTCGGCGGGTACAGCACCATCTGGCTGGCGCGGGCGCTGCCCGACGGGGGACGGCTGATCTCCCTGGAGTACAGCCCGGACCATGCGGAGGTGGCGCGGGGGAATCTGGCCCGCGCCGGGCTCGACCACATCGCGGAGGTCCGCACCGGGCCGGCGCTGGAGATCTTGCCGAAGTTGGCGGCGGAGCCGGGGGCCGGTCCGTTCGACCTGTTCTTCATCGACGCGGACAAGCAGAACAACCCGCGGTATGTGGAGTGGGCGCTGAAGCTGTCTCGGCCGGGGAGTCTGATCGTCGTCGACAACACCGTCCGCGGTGGAGCGGTGGCGGACCCGGACAGCGCCGATCGGGCGGTGCTGGGCACTCGGGAGATGTACGAACTGGTGGCTCGGGAGCCCCGTCTCGATGCCACGGCGGTGCAGACCGTGGGAGTGAAGGGGTACGACGGGTTCCTGCTGGCGCGGGTCGTTTCCTAGGGCCGGGCCGGTGATCCGGCCCGTAGTACGGGTACGGGTACGGGACGGAGCGCGGGGCCTGGACGGTTGGCTTGAGCGCCGGTTGACGCCGAGGCGCCTTGGTCCTCTGCTCCGGCCCGCCTGACCGGCCCGACCGGCCCGGGTCTGGGGAGCGGCGCCTGGGGCCGGGGCGCAGGGCGCTGGCTGCCGGGCGCGAAGGCCACGGCGCGAGGTGGTCGGTCCGACTGCCAGGCTGCCCGGGGCCTCGCCGCACGACGGCGCTCGGAAGCCCCAGCCCAGCTGAAGCCGGGGAACCAGGGCCCCGCCCGCCCATGGGTCCTCGGCTTCCCCGGCACACCACGACCGATCGGGTGCTAGCCACGGGCGTCGGCGGCCGCCTGCTCATCGAGGCGCCGCCGGGCGTCGGCCCACGCGATGGGCAACTCCCCCACCGGCACCTCCCAGAAGGTGAAGGTCGATGCGCGCATCACCGGGCGGATGGCGCTCACCACGCCCTTGTGCGGCTCGGTGCGCGCGTAGGTGTAGAGAGCCTCCCGGTCCTCCCAGGCGGAGAGCGTGCAGAAGGTGCGCCGCAGCGGGTGGGCTTCCAGGGAGGCGCCGAGCGCCCCGGGCGCCTTGCGCACCTGCTGCCAGGCGGCGATCGACTTCAGCAGGAAACGCGGCACATCGGCCAGGGACTTCACCTCGAAGCGGGAGGCCATCACATAGGCGGTGGTGCCGGACCGGGCCGGGTTGGGCTTCACCCATGGAAGAGCTGGCACGGTAACCTCACATCCATAGTTGGAGAGTGACACTATCCATATTAGACAGTGACACTCACCAAGAGCCGTAGGCTCTCCCCGGCCGCGGGGAAAGACGTCAGAGGAGTGGGTCGGTGAGGATCTCCGAACTGAGCCGTCGCAGTGCGGTGCCCACCGCCACGATCAAGTTCTATCTCCGCGAGGGCCTTCTCCCGCCGGGGCGCCCCACCGCCGCGACCCAGGCGGAGTACGACGAGACGCATATACGCCGGCTACGGCTCATAAGGGCCCTGGTGGGGGTGCGCGGGCTCTCGGTCAGTGCCGCCAAGGAGGTGCTGGACGCCGTCTCCAGCGTCAAGACCGATACCCATGGCCTGCTGGGCCTTGTCTTCGGCATCTGGCCCGCATCCGCCGCCAGGGAAAGCGGAGGGCCCCGAGTGGTCGGCGAACCCGCCAGGCCCACCGGGGAAGCCGACGGCACCGATGACACGAGCGACACCTACGCGGTCGACGCCCTGGTATCGGCCATGGGCTGGCAGATCACCGAGCACAGCCCCGCCCGCCAGGCCATCACCCAAACGCTCCACACCCTGCGCTCGCTCGGAGTGGAGTACGGCTGGGAGGACCTCCTGCCGTACGCGGAACTCGCCGCCCGTACCGCCGTACTGGACCTCGATCAGCTGGAGGGCCAGGACGACCCGCTGGACAAGGCCGAACGCGCCGTCCTACTGACCTTCCTGCTGGAGCCAGCTCTGCTGGCCCTGCGCCGGCTCGCACAGGAAGCGGAATCAGCCGCCCGGCACACCGACTGATCCCTACCGCCCTCCGCCCCTCTCAAGGATCGGTGATGGGCTACCTCCTGGAGCTGCACAGCGGTCGCGTGCTCCACCCACAGGACGGATGCGTCGAACACAACTTCCCACCCTCTGGACCGAATTGATCGGACCTGACCCCCTACGGCCGGGCAGGGGCACCATACGCTGAAACAACCCGCCGGCAGGGTCGGCGGCCAACTGCCGATGGGGGAGGAAATCGGAGCATGTTGGCACAGGCGCTCACAGCGCTCACAGCGGCCGGGGATACGGCCCTGACCCGAGCGCCGGCCACCGATGTCCCGACTCTCTCCGGCACTCGTGTCCTAGCCGATATCCCGGTTCCGGTCGACATCCCGGTTCTCCCGGCGGATGGCAGCGCGGACCCCCGGTGAGCGAAGAGCGGCGACTCCCGGAGTCGGTGCGGCGGCAGGCGCACCCGGTCAGCGGCGAAGCCGACCGCAGCGCCGCCGCGTTGGCCGCCGCGGAAGACTCCATAGCTCGGTATCGAAAACTCGCCGCAGCGGAGCCGTCGTACCGTACGGCCCTGGCAGCGGCGCTGCTCCACACCGGGCAGCTGCTGGCGCGGAGCGATCGCCCGGCCGAAGCCCTGACCCGGTGCGAGGACGCCGTCGCCCGCTATCGCGCCCTCGCCCAGGAGGACCCAGCGGTAGGGCCCCAACTGGCGACCGCCCTGTCCGGCCTGGCGGAAGCCCTCCATCGCGGCGGCAGCCTCAGCCGGGCGCTCCTGGTGTCCGAGGAAGCCGAGAAGATCCATCAACGGCTCGCCGACACCGACCTCTGGGCCTTCACCAAGGCGGCCCCGCAGCGAACGGCGCTGACCCATCAGCGGGCCCTGCTGCTCGCAGAGGCGGGGAGACACAAGGAGGCCCTGGTGGTCGCCGAGCACACGGTAAGGAATCTGCGGCAGTTACGCCCCCAGGCACCCCAGTCGCGCACCCCTCAACTGGCCGCGGCCCTCGCCACGCTCAGCGCCCAGTTGGGCCACGCCGGACGAACCACGGAAGCGGTCGCAGCGGCCGAGGAGGCCATCGACCTCTACCGGCCGTTGATCGCCACTCGCCACGACCTCCTCGCTCGGTACTCCACCACACTGCACGAACTCGGCGCACTGCTGGCCAAGGCCGACCGCCGCGCGGATGCCCGGCCGTATCTGACCGAGGCGTTGGACCACCACCGCCACCTCGCCCGGTCCGACCCGGGGCAGTGGCTGCCCGCCGCCGCCCGGACCGTACATGAGCTACGGAGCCTGACGACCTCGGCGGGGACGGCCTGGGGCACCCCGCGGGAGATCGACCTCAGGGCGCGGCGGTTGCGGCGCCAGCGGAACTGGCCGGAGCTGTGGGAGTTCATCCTCTCGGTGCCGGTCGCCGACGCGGTTCGGGTGGTCCGTCAGCTTCCTCGGCACTGGAGGCCAACCGACGCGAGGGAACGGTCGTTGGTCGCCCGGCTGAGGGTCGCGGAACCTCGACCGCTGGCACATGCGGCACGGGCCCTGGGCCGTACCGCCGTGATACGCACCGATGATCACGTCCTGGACGCCCGCCGGCTCTCCTTCGCCCGTGCACGCCCCCTCCTGGCACTGGCCACGGTGACCAAGACCGGTACCGAGCAACTGCGACTGGTGCACACCGACACCGGCGAGCGGACGCCCCTGTACGAAGGCCCGGCCCGGCACGGCTCGTTCGTTGTTCTACCGTCGGGCGATGTGCTGGCGATCCGCACCCGCACGCGGCCTTCGGGACAGCCGGGGCGGCCATCAGGGTCCTCAGGCGCGGGGACCGTTTCGCCGTCCGGCCCCTGGGAGCTCATCCGGTACGCGGCCGGCCGCGCGGACCGCGTCGGTGACGGGGCCCTGCTCGGCGGGGCGACCGCCGTAGCGACCGCGGACGGATATGTGATCGGCCTACGGCTGCGCTCGGGCGCCCTCCTCAGCGAGCGGGGCTCCGCCCTTCGCGAAGTGGACCTGGCCCCCTTCGGACTGGGCCGCGGCGATGTGGTGGCGGCCGACCCGACCGGGACCCGGCTCGCTTTCGCCGACGGCCCGCGGGTGGTGCTCACCGACACCGCCCTGACCACGGCGATCGCCATGAGCATGGCGCCGCCCGACCATGGAAATGTGGAGGAACTGGTGTTTGTGTCTACGAATGAACTGGTCACGGTGGGAGATCGCGGCAGCGTCTTCCTCTGGCAGGCCGTCGATGGCCAGCTACTGATGGTCGCCGAGGCCAAGAACCCACCGCGCCTTCGCCAACTGTTCTCCGTACCGGCGTGGCGTACGGTCGGCGGCTGGGCGCCCAGCAGAAAACGCGTCTACTCCTTTGACACCGCGACCCTGACGGCACGCGGTCTGCCCAGACCGAGCCGGCGTCCACCACGGGCCGTCGCCGCATCACCGGACGGCCGCTATCTCGCGTACGCGACCATCGACCGCTTCGGCCGCGGCGGGCGGGGGGCCAGGGTGGAGGTTCAGGATCTGCTGCACCCCACCGCCGCCGTGGAACGCCCCCTGGCCACCCTCGCGGCGGCCGAACTCGAACCGTCCTGGGGGGCCTTGGGGCCGCTGCCCACACCCGACCAGTGTGAACTGCTGCTCCTGGCCCAGACAGCCGCAGGGCTTCGGCCCGCGCCGGAACCCACCGGCTGACCGCATCGATCGACCGGGCCCGGCCCTTGAGCCGATGCCGTCCTGACCAGCGCCGCAGCCCACTGTCCGATATCCGCCAGCACCTTCCACCGCGGAAGACCAACCTGGTGGTATGACGACGAATCCACGAGCGACTCGGTAACCGTCCTCACCGGCATATACGCCACCGAGGCCGAGTACCTCGCTGCCGGCGGTGCGGGCCAGGCCATATGTGACCTACTCGCCCCCTTCTTCGCGCCTGATGTCGTACTCCACCAAGCCGACCCTTCCTACGGCGGAACATGGCACGGTCACACCGACCTGGCGCGCTTCTCTGTCGCGATGAGCCGGACCTGGAAGTCATTCATCTGGGAAGAGCGGGAATTCCTCGCCACCGGGAAGACCGCGGTGATACTCACCCCAGGTCCGCGCCCGCGCTCGTGCCACCGGCCGCGAACCCACCTTCCCGATCTTGCAGACGGTCACCGTCAGGAACGGGCGGATCGCCGAGGTACGCCCGTTCTCCTGGGACACCGCGTCGATCGCCGCCACCCGCGCAGACCGGCGCAAGGCGAGGACCCGCTACCGCGAAAGCACCGGTCAGACCCGGTAGGCGGCCTTGCCGAACAGGGCGGGTCGGCCCGGTCGCACTTCGCCGAACGGCCGCCACCGGGCGGAGCCGGATACCGCCGTGGGGGCGGAACGCGGTCAGAGGTACGGTCGAGTTCCCTCTATGCGAAGGATGTCCCCCGTGGCCAGTGTGGTGAAGATCAACGTTCTGACCGTCCCCGCCGAGCAGCGCGAGGTCCTGGAGAAGCGGTTCGCCGCTCGGGCCGGTGCCGTGGAGAGCGCCGACGGCTTCGAGTGGTTCGAGCTGCTGCGCCCGGTCGAGGGCACGGACCAGTACCTCGTCTACACCCGCTGGCGCAGCGAGGCCGACTTCGAGGCCTGGATGGCGGGCTCGATGCGCGGCGCCCACGCCCCTGCCCCCGGCAGCGAAGGCGGCGAGGCCCGCAAGCCCGCCGCCACCGGCTCCACCGTGTGGTCCTTCGAGGTCGTCCAGACGGCCGAGCCCCGGCCCACGGTGGCTGAGGGATCTGCGGACGCTGAGGGATCTGCGAGCTGAATTCGCTGCTCACCGCTCGGCTGGAGGTCCCGGCCGAGCGGCTGCGTGAGCTGCTCCCCGGCCCGATCGAGCCGACCGATGGGCTTGGTTCCTCCCCTGGTTCGCGGAATGAGCTGGGCACCCGGCTCAGTGCCCCATGGTCGCGCTCCACTTTCCTCGTGACAGATGAACCACACCGTCACCGGTGATCCGGACCCGGGCCCCGAGCAGCGGCAGTGCGCCTTCCATGTTGAGCCGGTGCCGAATACGTTCCAGCACGCTCCACAACCGTTGCGGACCGCCCTGGTGAACGGTGGGCTGGTCGGTCCACTCGGCGCAGGCCCGCGCCCATGAACCGTCCGGGTGGATGAGGCAGGTGGTGCGCTGCTGTCCTTCTTGTCTGAAGTGCGCTTCGGTTCCGGGGGCGGCGATCTCCAGCATGGTCCGCAACTCCCATGTGCGGGAGACGTCGAGTACGGGGTACCGGCCCGTGGTCACCTCTCCGTCAGCCTGCCGTGCATGGCCGAGGAGATCGGCCAGGGCGGGCGAACCGTCGTCCCCGTCCCCCGAGCGGGTCGACATAAATCCGGCAAGGTCGCGTTCCACGATCCCCACGACATCACCGTCCGCCTGTTTCCACCCGGTGAGAATGATCGTCGTCCGCGCGAGAGTGGCCACCAGGCGCCCACCCACCCGGAGCGCACCGAGCACGGGCCGGAGCCCCGACCCAGCGGGCATTCCCACGGTGGCGATGATGCGGTCATAACTCCCCGGGATCTCCGCTGTGGCGTCCGTCGCGAGGAAGCGCGGTCGCAGCCCGAACCGTGCGAGTCGTTCCTCCGCCGCAGCGGTGAGATACGGGTCCACATCCAGGCTGGTCACGTGCTGATCACCGAGCCGCCGGGCGGCGTACGCGGCGAGCCCGCCCGCGCCGGTGCCGAGGTCCAACAGGTCCACCCCGTCCCCGAGCCTTCCATGACGCAGCATGGTGACGACCAGACCCGGCATCGTCGCTGACGATGTGGGAGTTCCCTCGGGCTGGTCATCGAGCTTGGCATGGTCAGCGTGCAGCGCGCCTACTCGGGTGACCAGCGAGGTGTCCGTGTACGCGGCTTCCATCCATGCCTCAGGGTCGGCGGCCCCGGCCCGGAGTCTCCAGCGCCCCTCGCCATCCCGTTCCCACCACCGGGGGATGAGCTCATGCCGGGGCACGCTCGCCACGGGTGCCCGCCAGCGCGAGTCCGGATCAGCCACCTGCTCGGCAAGGCGTGCACCGAACGATGTCCAGTTCTTCATACGGACCTCCCTCATTCGTAGGCGGGATCGCAGGCTTCCTGCTCTGCTGGTGCGCAGTCACTGCCGTCCTTCGCGGGATTGCAGTCCGGGTTGCACGGGTCACCGTCCGAACGTGCCGGAATACGTGCGGAGAGGGCCACCCATTCTTCCGCCCGAAGGAGTTCAGCGAGCCGCCTTTCCCTGACGTTGCCGCACGGGAAGTCCCGCGAGAGCACGCAACCGGCGAGATCGCCGTTCGGGAGCACAGCCGCCCGTCCACGTGTGCACTTGCCGCACATCTCCTCCAACGAGGGCGACTGTCCCGGAAGCGAGGCCCGCCCGATCGTGCGCACCCTGTCGGTATTGATCCGTGTCACCCCCATACCGATCAACTCACCACGCGCTTCAGTGACCCTCTGCCCCTGGAGTACATCCACGATCCCCGCGCGCACAGCCACGCCTCGGGTGACCGCTTCCCGAATGTTGTTTCGGGTTCGGCGATAACTGCCCTCGCGGCCGGTGATCTTGTCGTGTTCTGCGGGGTCGTCGCTGTAGTAGCTCGTCGCGAGCGTCACCCCATCACGGGTGAGCAGGTCCCACCACTCATCTCGAACATGAAAGAGGTTCGAGTAGACCTCTACGCCAAGCCCGAGTGAGAGGGCGAGTTCGGTGAAGTCCTGCCAGTACGGGTGAACGGTCGGCTCGCCCCCGATGAGCTGCAACCGTCGGATGCCGAGTACGGCAGCATCACGGATGACCGTCCGCCAATCCTCGGGACTCATCGAGCCGTGTGACGCCCGCGGGCTGGACTCCGACAGACAGTGGGAACACGCGAGCTGGCACTTGCCAGTGATCTCCAGTTCAAGTGTGGTGATCACTGCGAACGGGGCGGCCTGGGCCTCAATGACTAAGGTCATTCTCCCTGTCCCTTCCATGGTGAGGTGAGTCTGTCAACTGTTCTCGTGCTCGGTCCGCCCGGCTGTTTGTGCCAACAGCCGGACGGACCCTTTCGCCACCCCGCTTGATAATCCCGCTGCTTTCCATTGGCCGGGTATTCAGGGGGGTGGACGCTTTCTGGGAGGCCCCTCGGAGCCTGCGGTAGCCGCGCTTCAGCGGAGGAAGCCGAACATCGCACGGCGTTTCGGTTGGTCAGAGAGATCGACACCAGGGCTTGAGGTATCGCAGCCGGCAAAAGGGGAGACGGGAACGATCACGGGCCATACAGTCAGGGCGTATCGGCCGGCCCAATCAGAAGCGGTGAGCGTGAACGGGTCCCCACGCCTCAGTTGCCGATAGGCGGCGAAGCGGGAGTCCTCATCTGCGACCCAGTTCCGTAACTGCGTCGATACGTCGCCGAGTTCAAGGCCCCCCACGGGTTCCAGGCAGATCAGCGCTCCTGACCACGGCACCTCGGGGTCGGGGTCCAATCCATTGGCGATACGGACCGCTTGCACACAGAGCCACCGCAACGCCCGCCCGACATGCGGAGTGGCAAACGCCCCAAGCACCACCCGAGCCACTTCACCGCTACCCGCTATCGGCCCCTCCGCGATCACTTCCGCCCAATAGGCGAAGTTCCCGAAGTCAGCCATCCGCGCCGCCCTCGTCAAGGAGTTCCCGAAGTAGTCGCTCCACAGCGCAGTTGAACTGCATCTGCCGTAACTCGTCATCCAGTGCGGCCCGCCACTCAGCAGCGAACTCCGGGTCTTGCTCCAGCCTCTGCAACTCGGCCATGAGCGCCCGCCGCTCACCGGCCCCACGCAAGAACCAGGCGAGTGCCGGAAACCACTGCCGTAACCGGATTTCCGCAGCGCCCACCCTGAGGGCACACCACACAGCCAAGCGCTTCACGGCAACCGCCATTGCCTGTGTTCCTCGTTGACCTCGCGCACCCGTTCTCGTAGGGAGCGAAGTACGGGAGAGTCGTCCTCGGTGGCCGTGTCCTGCGGCTCCGCTACGCAGTCAGCCGAACCCGGATGCTGCTGTTGATCAGCCATCGTCGGTCGCCGCCCCTTCCCTGTGCCGTCCTGCTGCGCCCCGTCGCTCTAGGCAACTCTCTGATCACGCACAGCGGTACCGTGGATGCGGCGGTTCAGAGCAAACGCGGTAAACGCAGCGTCGAGGAGTTAGCCGAAGTGACCTCACGGGAATCGAACATCCGACTGAAGCTCTTACTCAAGGAAGCGGGTTGGACGAATCAGCAGGTCATCCACGCCGTAAGCAAGGTTGGCGCCGAGCACGGGATGTGCATTCGGTACACCCGGCAGTCGGTGAGCCAGTGGGTCAAGGGCCATATGCCCCAGAAGGAGGTGAGGCCGCTGATCCTGGAAGCCCTGGCACGGAAGCTGGGCCGACCGATCCCCCACAGCGAGGCGGGGTTCCCCGCCCCTCCCCCTGACCCGAACAACTGCCCCACGGCGGAAGGGCTGATTGAACTAGGGAGGCAGGACGTGGAACGTCGCAACTTTCTCGGAGCAAGCCTTTTCACTGTCGCACTCACCATTCCCGATTGGCAGGATGTCGTCGGGAGAATGGAGTCCGTGCAGTCAGGTGTCTCACACCGTATTGGGATGGCGGACGTTCAACTAGTCACCAAAATGACGGACCGCCTGTCCGGAGTCTACGATGACTTCGGTGGCCGCCATACTCGACCCATGGCCGGAACATTTCTCGCCGATGTCGTCGCCCCATACTTACGAGCAGAAGGCCCCACCGAAGTCCGCAAGGCCATGATGTCTGCCGCTTCTTACTTGTGCTATTTGACTGGCTGGATGGCAGTGGATGAAGGACTACACGGCCTTGCACAAAAGTACTACGTCAAGGGGCTGGAACTCGCCGGGGCGAGTGGAGACCATATGACCTACTGCCATGTATTGCGGGGCATTTCGGTTCAGGCGGTAGACCTTGGCCATGGCCCCATGGCGGTACGCCTAGCGAATGCCGCAGCAACGGTATCTCCGCAGACCGGGCCGCGGATGCGAGCTTTCATGGCCGGGCAGCAGGCACATAGCTTCGCCGTGGCAGGTGACCGCACGAATGCGCTTCGCAGCATTCGTGAAACAGAGAAGGCCATGGACAAAGCTGAAAGCACCCCAACCACTTTTGGCGGATACGACCCCGCGGTCCTGGCTTATCACGTTTCCCAGGTTCGACACGCGTTGGGCGATGTTTCCGGAAGCGTAGAGTCTCTACATCTGCACTTTCGCTTGCGAGCTCCAGGGGATACTCGAAGGTCCGCCCTGAGGTTCAGTTCGATTCTGGCTGAACGTCAACTAGAGATCGGACACCTGGAAGCCGCCTGCAAGACATGGAACCAGGTGCTCGACGAGTACCCGGCGATCCATTCCGGTCGAGTGGATCGCCATGTCGCCAGTATCGGCCCCCTCCTCCGCCCCTACCAGAAGAACCCCATCGCCCGAGACCTCTACGAACGCGCGACCCTCAGCGCCAAACGAGTCAAAACCTCATAGCCCAGCCGTAGTTGCGGATCATGATGGGCCGCCATCGGCAAGCAGGCGAGTACGGAAGAGCGAGCAGAGTGAGTCCTCACTCATTGACGGAGTGAGGACTCACTCCGTACTCTTGCGGTCATGACAGCACCCAAGGAGAACCAGACCGCCCGCCGCCGCGCCCCCGGTATGTCGCCGGAGCAGCGGCGCGCGATGATCATCCAGACCGCGATCCCGCTGATCGCCGAGTACGGGGCCGCGGTGACCACCGCGAAGGTCGCCCGCGCCGCGGGCATCGGTGAGGGCACGATCTTCCGGGTCTTCGCCGATAAGGACGAGTTGCTGCAAGCCTGCCTGGCGGAGGCGCTCTCGCCCGAGCACGCGATCCGCGAACTCGGTGCGATCGATCTGTCCCAGCCGCTGCCCGACCGGCTCGCGGAGGCGGCCGAGGGGCTACAGGCGTACCTGGACCGGATGGGCGCGATCGCCGGCTCGCTGCACGCATCCGGTCACCGCGGTGGCAGGCATCCCGGCACGGTGCGCGGTGCGGGCCGTGAGGAGTCGACGACCCGCATCCGTACGGCTCTCGCGGATCTCTTGGAGCCGGACAAGGCCGCGCTGCGCAGGCCGCCGGAGCAGATCGCGGCCCTCTTTTTCGGACTGCTCTTCACCCAGCCGCATTTGGAGGACGAGCCGGAGCTGACCACACAGGAGCTGGTGGAGCTCTTCTTGCACGGCGCCCTCGCGGGAGGTGCCAAGTGAGCGCGCGCAGAAGCCGCCTGGCGGTTGCGGGCCTCGCGGTCCTGGCGCCCGTACTGGTGTGGCTGGTCGCGGACCCGGTGCTGGGGCACCGGCTGCGGATCAGCAACGGAGAGGAGAAGCTCGACATCGGCGCGGTGGCGGTGGTGTTGGCCGCGCTGCTGGCGGCCCTCGCCGGCTGGGGGCTGCTGGCCGCTCTGGAGCGGTTCGGGTTACGGCGTGCCCGTGCCGTCTGGGCCGGGGTGGCCTTCGCCGTACTGGCCCTGTCCTTCCTGCCGTTGGCCGGCGACGGCATGGACGGCGGCACCCGGGCCGCGCTGGCCCTGATGCACCTGGCAGTGGCAGCGGTGCTGATCCCGGGCCTGCGGATGAAGGACGTCCCCGCGGCGACACCGCCAGCGCTGAGTGTGCCGCAAACAGAGACAGATGGAGGCAGCCCCGCCAGAGAGTCGCACGGCCGGGGATAACCCGAGAAGTGCGGTACCGGGGTGGGCCCGGCCGAGACCCGGCGGCAGCGGACCCTCGTGCCGGATCGCCGCGACGGCCACCGCCGTGACGGTCAGGCCGATGCGGGCGATACCGAAGCCGTGGGCGATGCCTGCAACCCGTCCCGTGTGCGGGCCTAAATTCGCTGGCCAGCTCCCCTTACCCCCAGGTAAAGAGGGTCCATGACGTCCTGGACCCTCGCCCCCGAAGCGTATGACTCGCCCGCAGCGGGCAGTCTGCGCCATGACTACTACGCCGAGGTCGCGAGTCGCTATTGGAAGCGGCCCGCGACCTCTGCGGAGATAGCGGAGGGGCTCTCCGGGGATGGGGTGGAGCTGCTGACTCCGCCCACCGGTCAGTTCCTCATCGGGCGGTTCGGTGGGACGGCGGCGGCCTGCGGTGGGGTGCTGATGCTCGACTCCGAGCGGGCCGAGGTGACGCGGGTCTATCTGCGGCCCGCGTTCCGGGGCGGGCAGGGTGCGGCGCTCATGATGGCGGCGCTGGAGGAGGAGGCTCGGGCGCTGGGTGCGAAGGAGATGGTGCTGAACACCCGGCTCGATCTGATCGAGGCCCGCCGGTTGTATCTCCGACACGGCTATCGGGAGATCCCCGCGTACTGCACTGGCCCGTATATGGATGTTTGGTACGGCAAGACTCTCTGACCGGGAGATGGCATCGACCAGGGGTCAGAGGCTGGCGAACAGGTCATCGAGTGGGGCGGGCGTGTGGTCGGGGTCGAGGGCCTCGACGAGGATGCGGCCGTAGTGGATCTTGCGGCCCTTCTTGGTGCCGAAGAAACGCCGCAACCGCTGCTGTGGAGGGCGGCCCCGCTGAGCGGGCTGGCTCAGAAAGGTACCGAGAGCGCGCTGCTCGCCCTCCGCCCGGATGAGCTCCTCGACCCGGGACACACCCAGCGCGCGGATGAGCTCGTCCTCCAGATCCGCCGCGCAGACGAAGAAGGCCTGCTGGGCCGCGCTGGCATCCGCCAAGGCGCGGTCGTAGTAGCCGCGCTCCCGTTCGTCGCACAGTCCCGTGAGGCGGAGCCCCAGGCCGGAGGGCCCGAGAAGGCGGGCGAAGCGCCCGACGCTCATCGCACCGCCCATCGACAGGACGCAGACTCCCTCAGCCGCCAGGTCCCGGCCGCGGCTCGTGGCCAGCGCGCTGACCGCTGCGGCGTCGCTCGGCCCTTCGAGCAGGACGACCGTCCGAACCGGCAGCCGGGCCGCCAGCTCGCGCGCGGGGTCGCCCGGGCCACCGGCCGCCCATGCGGTGACCGCTTCCCGGAACAACCCCATGTCAGCCATGGGACGAGTCTCCGCTCTTTCCCGTCACCACGGTAGGAGTTTTCCGTCCGCGCAGGGTTCCACGGTGAGCGGTCGGGCCCGGCGGTCCGCGCACGGGAGCAAGCCCGCCACCAGCCGCGACCGCCCGGACAAGACTCCACGACCGGTCTGAAACGGGCCGTCATCGGCCGCGAAGGGCGGGGTGCTAGGGCGCTCGATGGTCGCGCTTGGGGCCTGCGCCGTCGGGCCGTTCTTCGTCGGAGCCGCAGAGCTCGGCGTTCAGCTCCTCGACCAGTTGCACCAGATCCGTTGGCCGCTCGGGCCCCCACCAGTCCCCCAGCAGCTCCGCCAAGGACTCCTCACGGGCCTTCGCCAGCCCGACGGCCATCTCCAGGCCCTTCTCCGTGAGCATCAGCTGGACCCCTTCGCGCTGGGCGAGTTCGCGTTCCTCCAACTGGCGGGAGGCATCGGTGATCGCCGTCAGCGGTACGGGGGTGGTGTCGGCGAGCAGCCCGGGTTCGACGGTCCCGTGGCGGCGGATGCGCAGCAGGAGCCAACTGGCCGCGGGCAGCAGGTCATAGCCCGCCCGTTCGGTGATCTTCTCGTACACATGGCGTCTGCCCTCCCGTGAGCCGAGCACGGAGAGCGCTCGGGCGACCTCGTCGTGGGAGGAGCGCTGTACGGGGTTGGAGGCGAGGGTCTGGCTGGGTTCGGGGGCGGTGACCGAGCCGCGGAGTCGGTCCTCCTTGAGGAACCAGGCGGTGATGAAGGCGACGAGGACCACGGGGACCGCGTACAGGAACACGTCCGTGATGGATTCGGCGAAGGCGTGCAGCGCCGATGGGCGGAGTCCGGCGGGCAGGTCGCCGATGGTCCTGGGGTCGGCGGCCAGCTCTGAGACCCGGGCGCCCGGTGGGACGCTCTGGCCGCGCAGGGCGGCGGTGAGATTGCGTTCCAGGCTGCTGGTGAAGATCGTGCCGAAGATGGCGACGCCGAAGGAGGCTCCGATGGAGCGGAAGAAGGTGGCGCCGGAGGTGGCCACGCCGAGGTCCTCGTAGGGGACCGCGTTCTGCACCACCAGGACCAGTACCTGCATGACCAGGCCGAGTCCGGTGCCGAAGACGAAGAAGTACGCGCTCATCTCCCAGGTGGAGCTGAACTCGGTGAGCCGGTGGAGCAGCAGCAGCCCGATCGCGGTGATGCCCGTGCCGGCGATGGGGAAGACCTTCCAGCGTCCGGTGCGGCTGACGATCTGCCCGGACGCGGTGGAGGCGATCAGCAGTCCCAGGACCATGGGCAGCATATGGACGCCGGACATCGTGGGGGTGACGCCCTGCACGATCTGGAGGAACGTCGGCAGATAGGTCATCGTGCCGAACATGGCGAAGCCGACCACAAAGCTGATCAGCGCGACCAGGCTGAAGGTGCGGATGTGGAAGAGCTTCAGTGGCAGTACGGGTTCGGCGGCCCGTCGCTCGACCAGGACGAAGACCACGAGCAGCACCGCTCCGAGCACGGCGAGGGCGATGATCTGGGTCGATGCCCAGGCCCAGGTGGTGCCACCGAGTGAGGCGACGAGGACGAGGCAGGTGGCGACGGACGCGATGAGGAAGGTGCCGAGGTAGTCGATCGTGTGACGGGTGCGCCGGACCGGGATGTGGAGGACCGTGGCGATCACACAGAGCGCGACAACGCCGATGGGCAGATTGATGTAGAAGACCCAGCGCCAGCTGAGGTGCTCGGTGAAGAAGCCGCCGAGCAGTGGGCCAAGGACGCTGGTGGCGCCGAAGACCGCGCCGAAGAGTCCTTGGTACTTGCCGCGTTCGCGCGGCGAGACGATATCGCCCACGATCGCCATCGACAGCACGATCAGACCGCCGCCACCGAGGCCCTGGAGGCCTCGGAAGGCGATGAGCTGGGGCATGCTCTGGGCGACGCCGCAGAGCGCGGAGCCGATGAGGAAGATGACGATCGCGGCTTGGAAGAGCTTCTTGCGCCCGTACTGGTCGCCGAGCTTGCCCCAGAGGGGGGTGGCGGCGGTGGAGGCGAGCAGATAGGCGGTGACGACCCAGGAGAGATGGTCGAGGCCGCCGAGTTCGCTGACGATGGTGGGGAGCGCGGTGGAGACGATGGTCTGGTCGAGTGCGGCGAGCAGCAGACCGAGCAGCAGCGCACCGATGGCGACCAGGACCTGTCGGCGGTTCTGGCCCTCGCCGGGGGCCGGACTCTTGGGTGTGGTGCTCACTTCCTGAGCCATGCCGTTCTCCTCAGGGTCCGCGTCCTTCCCATCGTGGTGGGTGCGGGCGCATCTGGCCTGCGGGGTTGGGCCGGGGGTGGCGGGCACCGAAGCGATTTTGTACCATACATAAACAAAGTGGCTCCGTCCGAACTCCCTGACCGGCGGACGGGGCTGCTTGTCGCTTGCCGCACCTTTCCGCACCATCGCTACGGAGTACGGAGTACGCCGATGCCGGCACGTACCACCCTGACCGCCCGAGCCCTCCTCCTCGACATGGACGGCACCCTGGTGAACTCGGATGTGGTGGTGGAGCGCTACTGGCGGCGGTGGGCGAAGGAGCAGGGGCTCGACCCCGATCAGACCCTCAAGGTCGTCCACGGCCGGCAGGGCTACGCCACGATGGCCGCACTGCTACCGGACCGCCCCATGGAGCAGAACCACGCCGAGAACGCGGTGATGCTGGAGCATGAGACGGCCGATATGGACGGGGTCGTCCCGGTGCCGGGCGCGGAGGCGTTCATGGCGGCGCTCGCGGAGGCACCCCATGCCCTGGTGACCTCGGCTGATCGGCCCCTCGCGCAGGCGCGGATGGCCGCGGCCGGGCTGCCGATGCCGCGCACCCGGGTCACGGCCGAGGATGTGAGCGCGAGCAAGCCGGACCCGGAGGGCTTCTTGAAGGGTGCGGCGGAGTTGGGTTTCACCGCGGCGGAGTGTGTGGTGTTCGAGGACTCGGAGGCGGGGATACTCGCCGCCCGGGCGGCGGGGATGCGCGTGGTCGGCGTGGGTGAGCGCGCCAAGGCGCTGAACACCGACCTCCAGGTGACCGATCTGCGGGAGCTTGAGGTGACGTTCCACAACGGCCGGATCGACATCCGCCAGCGCGGCTGACCGGCGCTCAGGGCCGAAAGGGACTGAGCACCGGTCACCGCGGCGCGGAGAGCGGCACCCCCGCCCAGCGGCCGACCGGCGCACAGCACGGTGCCCCGGGACCCTGCGTCGCGGTCCCGGGGCACGGAGAGCCATGCTGCGTTGAGGTCGGGTGTTACGTCCTGTCCTTCACCTTTCCGGTGAAGATCGAGCCAGGCAGTGGCTCCCAGGCTTCGTCAAAACTGAACAGCTGCATCCTGAGCGACTCCTCCGGCTCGCTCACACCATCCGTACGGGTGGGCACGCTCACCTCGGTCGTCAGCTGACCGGGCGGTACCCCCGCCGACAGCCAGGGCTCCTCCACGGCCTGGGAGATTGGGCGTTCCGGGGTGGGCCGTGCGCCGAAGTTGTTGTCCAGCCATTGCGGATCGACGTCCGTGGTGGAGAGTTCGGGGCCACCGCTGACCGGCTGGATGACGAACCCGGCCACGATCTCCGCGTCGGCGCGCGTCGACAGGGTGACCCGCCACTTCAGCGGCTGCCCCTCGGTGACCCGATCGGCGAGCGGTGTGACCTTGATCTTGGGCATCGGGTCATCGTCCAGCACGACCACTCCACCGGAGTAGGAACCGACCGCGACACCCCGAACCGCCTTGATCAACGCCGTGTACGAGGCGTCATAGCCGAACCGGGTGTTGCCCTTGACCGTGATCGGCACATTGATCGCGGGCCTGCTGGCACTGACCGTCACCGTCCGGTGGGTGACCTTGCCGGTGTTCTGATCGGTGATGAACAGCCTGACCTGGCCGCTGCCCTTGCCGGCGACCCGCACCGGAACGCGGTAGGTCCGCACCCCGGAGTTTCCCTCCTTCACCGTCAACTCGCCGAGGTCCACCCTCGGCAACGCCGCGGGCTGCACCGCCGGTGTGCCGGGGCGCCAACCCCAGGCATCCATCAGCCAGGCCCTTCCTGACTTGGTGCGCGGGGTCAACTCCAGGCTCTTCACCTGCTTGAGGTCCAGCTTGGCCTTGATCGCGGCGGTCATCGGTACGCGCACCTCGCGCGCCCAGTAGGAGGCGGTTCGATTGCTGCCCGGCAGCCCATCGACCGTGGTCCGCCCCAGAGTCGCCCGCCGACCCGACTTGTCGGTCACGGTGACGTCCAACTGGGTACCGGTGGTGTTGGGCGGCACGATCACCCGTAGCGCCAGTGACTCGGCGCCCGCCAGGGAGACCGGACGGGCGGGAGTGACCCGTACCGCCGAGCCAGCCTTGGACCAGCGCATCAAGACGGCGTGGCGGCCGGGTTCATTGCCCACCTGCCAGTAGGCGAAGTGCGGGGAAACCCCGGCGCTGTTCCCGACCAGACAGCCCTGGATCGGGTTCGACTCCAGTTGGGAGCACACCCGGCCGCCGGAGACGGAGACGGAGGTGTCCGGCACCACCACGGGCGTACGGTTGCCACCGACGGCGTTGGTGAGCACCCGGGCGGGGTCCGCCGATGGGGCACGCAGATTCGAGCCGTCCAACAGCGGGCGCACTCGGTCGTCGCCCCCGATGAACAGCGCGGCCGCAGCGGCGATATAGGTGGAACCCGCGGTCTGCTGCTGGGTCGCGGTCAGCCGGCTCTTGGCACCCGGCGTGCACACCGGGTCGGGAGTCTCTCCGGTGGAGAAGTCATCGTCGGCCGGTGCCTCGGCCTGTCCCGGAGTCCACTCGGTGTTGAAGTAGTTGTGGTTGGCGCCGACGACATAGACCGCGCTCTGGAGGGCGTTGCCGCGGCTGATGCCCCGGGTGGCGTCCACATACATCTGGCCCTGCAGGTCGGACACATCGCCGTCGCAGCCGGGCAGGATGCTCACGGACGGCACATCGGGGGCCGGGTTCTGCCCGAAGATGGTGGGGCCGATCAGGACCGTGCCGCGGATGCGCCAGCGCACCGGGCCCTGATGGGCGTCCTGTGCGGCCGGGGGCTTGAAGCGGCTGTCGAGCGCGGCCCGGTTGACGCCTTCGCCGCCACGGGAATGGCCGACCAGCAGCACCCGGGAGAGATCGGCCGGTGCCCCGGCGCGTACGGCCGCCGGCGCCTTGGCCGGAGAGCGCGTCCACTCCGCCCAGCGGGCGAGGTGGAGCCGCACCAGGGACGAACGGGCCTGCGCACCAGCGTCGCTCAGCATCGCGTCCTGCGCGTTGATGCTGTTGGCGGAGATGGACACCGTCACATACCCCTGGGAGGCCAGGAGCTTCTGGTCGTGCAGATAGCCGCGATAGCTCGGCACCGGCTTCAGACCGGTCTCGCAGGGCCAGGAGAGAGTGATCTCGCCCTTGGGGTCGTAGCAGGTGAAATGACGGCCGTGGAGAAAGAGGGCGACGGGCCGACGCCCCGGAGCGTCGGTGGGTGAGACCACCGTGGCCTGCATCTCCACCGGCACGGGGTAGCCGGGCAGGCGTACCGAGTTCAGCGCGTACTCACCACTGACCGTGCGGTACTTGCCCGGGACGCCGGGGTCGACCGGGTTGGCGGGGAGGGGGGTCGCCGGCTTCACCGGAGCGGAGCGTCGGGCGTCCGGGGTCCTGGTTGCCCCGGCGGCGTCGAGGCGCCGACCGGCGGCCAGTACCTTGAGCTCGTCCGCCGACCCGATCCGCACCCCGTCCAGACCGAGTCGGAACTCCCGCTGGTCCTTTGTCGGCTCCGGTCGGCCGAGGAGCCGGTCCCCGGCGTAGAACTCGATACGGGCGTTTCCCACGGGCACCGGCTTGGCCGACGTCCAGACCAACTGCCGCTCGGCGCCCGTACCGGATATTCGCCAGCCGGCGGGGAGTTGTCCATCAGGGTTTCCCGGTGCGGACGCTATGAGACCGGTGGATCGCTGTGCTTGCGTCGAGCCGGGCGACGCATGTGCCAACCCTGGCAACCCCACCGTCAGCGCGAGCACCGCCACAGCGGCGGTCACCCTGCGCGAGACACGGATCAAGGTGGTCCTCCCTGTCATTAGTCATGACCGAGCACCCCGGAGATCCCTGGGGTCTCGATCCCGGAGGACGGCAACTGATGCCCCCTGGTTGCCTCATGGCGCGCATTGAGGCTGTATGGAGACCTGCCACGCCGCCATGGGCGCCCCGGGCGTGCCTCCTGTCTCACCGGACGCCCTGGTGAACCGCGGAGCCACCAGCCCGTACCGGATGGCCCGAGCTTCGTCGGCCAGAGCAGCACCCGACCCACGAACACAGCACCCACCGCCCCGCCGACTCACAACAGCGCGCCAGGTCTCCTCCCCCGTGCCTCAAGGACACCGTGCCTCAGGAACACCGTGCCGCGAGGACACCGGCCCTGAGGAACACCGCACGTCAAGGACACCGTGCCTCAGGGGCGGCCGCGGCGAGGAGCCATGGATGGCGTGCAAAGATTCAGCGGTCCATAGAAAGCCACAAAGGAAACGAAAAACGGTGAAGTACGTCAATCTCGATGCACAGATCGGTGATATATCCGGCGTGCTGGACCCCGTGCCCTATCTGGAACAGCTGCCCGCGCTGGCTTCCGCGCTGCCGGTGGGAGCCAGGGCATTCGCCACGGCGAGCGGCCACTACGACTTCTCCGGCAAACGGTGTGTGAAGGACCTCACGCTTCAGCGCATCCGGGGCGTCGGCGGCGCTGACGGCGAGCTGGAGATCACGTTTCGGCACAACTGCTGGAAGCATGACGAAGACCTGGTCATCCACTACACAGGAGTGTCCAGTCTGGTCACCGATCCGCCCGGGGTCGATCACACCCTGGACATCGGTTCGCTGGTCTTGGACGAGGTCCTGCCCCATGAGATCGGCTGCAGCCATGAGATCGCCTTCTGGGAGGGCACCATCACCGTGGTCTGCCGCGATCTCGTGGCGACCTGGACGGCCCAGTCGGACTGCCCCGTCGCGCCCTAGGGGTCGCGACGCGCAGCACACCGGCACGGGGTGAATGCCTGCTCCTCAGCCCGGTCGTGATGAGCTCACTGGGTGTTCCATTTCGCCATCCACGCGTCGTTGAGGATCGAGATCACCTGTTCGCACTGGTTGACGAAGTCGTCCTCACTCAGTGGGTCCCCCTCGGACGCCAGCCGCCGTTGACCGAGCAGTCGTTGTAGCTCGGCGGCGGTGCGAGTGAACTCGATGTGCTGGTAGTCGTACTTCGCCGCCAGTGCGTGCACGCTGATCGCGGTACCCACGGTGGCCACGACCGCCACCCAGGCCGCGGCGTGTTGCAGACCGAAGGCTCCGGCCAGTGCGCCCAGAAGGGCGCCCAGGGCACCTAGCGCGAGCTGTACCCGTCGCGCGGTCGCCGCACGGCGCCCCATCCACTCGGCCTTCGGCCGGTAGTAGCCGGATATCTGACCCTTCACTCGGATTTCGGTGTACGACGCGATGTCCGTGACCGCTGGGAGCTCACGGCGAACCGGGGTGATACCGGTGGTGTGCGGCAGCAGGTCGGAGGAGTCGGCCTTCAGTTGGTCGATCTTTCCGGTCAGCGCGGAACGCGCCTCCTGAGTGCGATAGGGGGTCACTCCGGCGAGGAAGGCATAGACCTCGTGCTTCATCGCTTCGCTCACCGAGCGCAGCCGGGTCCAGTTCTCGATGGTGGTCGCCCCGAGACGGCCGGCGAGGAGCGGAATCAACCCTGCGGCGAGAGCCGACGCAAAGGCGGCGCTCTTGCCGACCGTCTCGTTCCAGTTCATGGTCTGGGCGGCTACCGTGCCCAGAGCGGCCGCTGCGATTCCCAGCAGGAGCGATGCGGCGCGCGCCCAACCGATCTTCCTCTTGAGGTTGTTGGCCGCCTGCGACCATACGCTCTGCTCATCCCAGACCGCCATCTCCGCGGACACAGACCCGAGTTCACTCATACGCGGATTGTGCAGAGTGGGTGATCCGCAGCGCAACGCGATGTCAGCAGATCCGCCGGTAGCGCTCACCGGGCGCCGCGGCCTGCCATTCGGCGGGCGTCATCGGCCCGCCGGCGATCCGGCACAACGCCGACAGCCAGCGGCGCGGCCCCACGAGCAGTGAGAGGGATTCCCCGGGCTGTGCGATGACCAGCCTGTCTCCTTCGCCGGTGAACGCCATGGCGCTGCTGTCCGGAACCGTCACTCCCTCGATCGGGATGTTCCGATCGAGCTCCGAGTCCCACAGCAGCAGGCGCTGATCACCCGTTGCCGATGCCACGGTCTGGCCGTCGGGGCTGACGGCGAGTCCCAGAGTCCGCTCACCCACGTCCGGCCCTGCCGCGAGGAGGCGTCGTTCATACGGCTCCCACAGGCGCACGGCTGGATCTCCACCGCCCACACCACCCGTGACCAGCAGCCCATCAGGGCGGAAGCCGACCGCGACGGCATCCAGGATGGGCTTGCCCAGCCGCTTTCCGGTGGCCGTGTCCCAGAGTTGCACTCTCTTCTGGCCACCGCCGACCGCGAGGATCGCACCGTCCGGGCTCACCGCGCTGTAGGCCACAGCGCCGGTGTCCCCGTCGGGGCCGTAGCGGTGGCCCCGCCGCCAGGTGTCCGTATGCCATTCATAGACGGACACACCGTTTACCTCGCCCAGATACAGCCGGCTTCCGTCGGGGGAGAACATCAGGGTGCTGGGTCGGATACGGGGCGAGTGGATTCCGCCGCCCATCAGGTGCTTGAGACGGCGCCCGGTCGCCGTATCGAACACCTCGACATACGCCTGCCGTTCCCACTCCCGCCCATCGGCTTCCGCCACGGCGAGGAGTTTCCCATCGGGGGAGAGCGCCAGCTCGAACGGGGACGCGGCGAGGCGGATCGTCCGCAGAAGCCGACCGTCTGACCGGCGCAGCAGCCGCACCGTGCCATCCGAACCTGCCGTGCGGCCCTTCTTACCGAAGACGGCCATGGTAGAGGCCCGTGCAGCGACCGCGATGTACGGGGCGACGGGAACGGGTGTCTTGTGCCGGGTGAGGAGGCTTCCTGAGGGGCCGCGGTCCCACAAGGTCACCGTCCCGGCGGTGGCCGCGCCGGCCATGAGACGTCCAGGGCCAAGTACCGTCACCGGCCCCGGCAGCTCGGCTTCCCTGCGCCCGGTCAGTGTGTTGTAGACGGAGTACTGGGATGTCTCCCGGTAGATGTCGAAGGAGGTGTTGGCCACGGCGAGTCGGCTTCCGTCGCCGCTGAGGATGGTCTCCGGGCCGTATCCGCCGACGTTCGCCGAGGCGAGTACTCGGCTGATCCGCTTGCGCTTGCGCAGGTCCCACACCTCGTACCGGCCCGGTTCGGCGGTTCGGCTGACCGCCAGGAAGCGGCCGTTGGATGTGATCTTCTCCGCCGTATAGCCGCTTCCCATGGTCCAGGACAGTTTGGTGCTGAAGGGGGAAAGCACCTTCACGGTCCCACTGTCGATCACCACGGGGGCGCCGGACTCGCTCAGTCCGAGGAACCTCGTACCGGGCGGCATGGTGACCAGGCGTTTCGGGTCCGCCAGGTCACGGATCGTGCTGGGCCCCTCGTTGTCTCCCCAGGTCTCCGTCGCCGTGCCGTATGCCCCGGCGGCCAGGAGGTCTCCCCGCACCTTCCTGATCACCTTAGCGGCGGCCACATCCCACAGCCAGATGTAGTTCTCCTCGCCGTGGACGCGTTCCGCTCTCAGCATCAGCGTTCTGCCGTCCCTGGTCAGATCAGCGTTACTGAAGATCCCGGTGGTTCCAAAAGCCCGGAGATCGGCCTGGTGGAGTTCCTTCATCGTGCGGGTGTCGACGATGATCGCGACGCCATTGCGCAGGATGCCGAGAAGCTGGCCGTTGGCACTGAGGTCGCCCCCGGCCTCACTGGACATTCGTCTGCCCGGCAGGGTGCCACGGGATCGCATGGCGACCGTGTCCCAGACCTCGACCGTCTCATCCGCGCGCCAGAGGACGAGCAGTTTCTCGTCCTGGCTCAGGGTCATGCCGGTGACCCCCGACTTCCCGGCCGGAATCACACCGCGCACCTGGTTGAATCGGGTGAGCTGCCGGACCATCGACTCGCGCGCCTCGGCCGAGTCGGACTGGTGGAAAGCGGCGGCGCTCAGCAGGACCGCTCGACGCACATCGGCAGTCGCCCGCTCGTTGGCGTCCGCGGCCAGCCGCCGTGAATCGGCCTCGCGCCCCTGAGCCACGGCCGTGGACTCGCTGGAGACGACCAGGGAGGCAAGGGCCGCGAGCGCGAGGCTGGTGGCTGTCACGCCGAAGCCCAGTCTGGCGCTACGTCGGCGCGCCGCTGCCCTGCTCGCCTCCAGGAAGGCCGTCTGGCCATCGGTGAGCACCGCCCGGTACTCCTCGTCGGCC
Organism: Streptomyces albipurpureus; assembly: GCF_023701525.1. GTDB lineage: Bacteria > Actinomycetota > Actinomycetes > Streptomycetales > Streptomycetaceae > Streptomyces > Streptomyces albipurpureus. The sequence continues at coordinate 284,495 of NZ_JAMQAW010000008.1, read as the reverse complement.
GCCGGTGCGTGACGTCGCCACGCCTCCGCGATGACCAACTCGTGTCCGCGCAGCAGCAGGCCTCCCAGGCGACCGCTGCTGTGCCATTCCTGTGCGCGCACACCGATCCGGGTGTGGAAGGCGGTCCAGCGGTACCGGCTCTCGACGAAGGAGTGGATGCGCTCCGCACCGGAGTCGAACTACTCCGGGCGGCTCATCCGCAGGAGTTGATAGCCCGTCAGGGAGTCCCAGCCATCGGCCCGGAGCGCCGCGCTGGCGCCCTTCTCCAAGCCGGGGTCGATGATCACGGGCAGTATGCGCTTGCCCAGCTCAATGGCTCGCTCGCACTCGGACCAGCAGTACTTCGACCGCAACGCGTCCTTGCTGAGCAGCACCACCACCGCGTCCGAGCCCTGAATGGCGTCGTCGATGCTCTGCCGCCACTGGGTCGACGGTTCGATGCTCAGCCAGTCCACCCACACCTCTCGGACCCGAGTGGCGAGTCGTACCCGCAACTGCTCGGCGAAGGCGCTGTCCCGCCGGGAGTAGCTGACGAACACCTTCCCGATCTTGGCGGCCCCGGGCCCCTCCTCCTGGGCCTCGGCGAGTTCCTCGAAGAGTTGGCCGACGGTGGCGGCGCGCATGACGAGTTCACGGGCGGTGGCGGCCGCGCCTCCCGCGATCAGCCCGGCACCGGCGGCCAGCAGCGGCCAGTACGGCTGAGGCAGCGACACCCCGAACAGGCTGTCGGCGATCTGGCCGTCCAGCCATCGAACGCCGTCCTCCAGACGGGGCAGTTCCCACCTGAACGATCCGGTGCGCCGCCCGACCGGCAGCGCCAACCGCCGGACGCACCAGGCGGCCACCCCGTAGAGGACGGCCCCGGCCAGAGCGCACCCGACGATGAAGACCTCTGGTCGGCGGGTGGGTACCACTGCTTCTTCGGCGGGGGTCCAGGGGCGCCCGGCCGGCACCACGGTCAGTGCTCCCATCCACAGCAGCACTTCCAGCGCGATGGTGAGTTGGGCGAGCCAGTACAGGGGCGCGGGCACCAGCGGTTCGAGCAGCCAGAGCATGCCGGTGCCCAGCGACCCCGCGCACACCAGGAAGAGGACGCGCTCGGGGTCTGCCAGGGCGCTCCAGGACCAGCGCAACCGATAGTCGGTGATGCTCCCCGTGGGGCCCAACCGGTACAGCCACAGGGGTACACAGCGGATGAAGACCGCCGCGGGCACGGTCAAGCCGATGAAGGCAGCCCAGGGGCCGACGAGCGGAAGGCACAACGCCCACGCAAGGACACAACTGAACAGCCACCACAGGCGTCTACGACGGCTGCCGCGCTCCCTGGACGTCGTTCGCAAGCCCACCCCCGCGAGCACAGTACCGACTGGTAGGAGCCACCCTAGGTACCGCCCATGCCGGGGTGAATCAATAATGCCGCCGTGCTCTGGCTGATTTCGATCCACCACCCCAACTCGGCTCCGGAGCGGACCACCCGACACCGCCGGTGCCCTGATGCCCGTCCCCCACGGAGACCCCCGGCGGGGGGGCTGGGAAGCGCGAGCCCCCCACCGGGATTCACCCCGAGGGTCAGCCCGTCAGCGCCTCGTAGAGGCTGAATCCCGCGAGCAGCAGCATCAACCCGGCCGCGACCTTGGTGATCAACCGCAGGGGCACGTACTTCATCAGGGTGCGCCCGCCGAGGATGCCGATCCCCGCCACCGCCCACAGCGCCAGCACCGCCCCGAGGCCCACCGACACCGGGTCGTCGTACCGAGCCGCCAGGTTGGCCGTCATGATCTGGGTCAGATCGCCGAACTCAGCGACCAGGATCAGCATGAACCCGGCCCCCGACACCTTCCAGAACGACTGGTCGGCCGGGGCCTTGATGTTCTCCTCGTCCTCGTCGTTCTTCTTCAGGAGCAGAATCAGCGCCCCCGCGAGGAACAGCAGCCCGACCACGGCCTGTACGAGCCGCTGCGGCAGCAGGGTCAGCACACTGCCCGCGGCGATGGCGAGCGCCACATGGACCGCGAAGGCCGCGGCGACGCCGACGAAGACATAGGACGCTCGGTAGCGGGTGCCGAGCATCAGCCCGGCGAGGGCGGTCTTGTCGGGGAGCTCGGCCAGGAAGACAACGCCGAAGGTGATCGCCATGATGGTGAAGCTGATCATGGATTGGTTCCTCTGTCGGTCGGGCTGCCCACACCGAGAGACCTGGGAGGAAAAGGGGTCGCTTCGGCACGGCAGCATCAAGTAGGACACTGCGGCCGAAGGTCTCGCTGGCAAGGTCCGAGCCGATCGGCCAGAACCTGCCTCCGGGCGCCGGCCAGGCACGAGGCCCAGCAGTATGTCGACGTTCCGGCGAAGAGCTACTCCCCTTCTGCTCGGCCCATGATACGCCACGGACCTCTGCGGGCCTCAGACCTCCACGTCCCGGTAGATCCTCCCCCGGGTGACCAGCTCCAGGACGACCGCCACCGCCACCGCCTGCACCGCCATCAGCCCCACCAGCACAAAGAGCTGTACGGCCCCGGCCAGCAACGGTGAGGCGCCCCCCAGCAGCATCCCGACGAACGCTCCCGGCAGTGTGACGAGCCCCACGGTCCTGGTCTGATCCAGTCCCGGCAGAAGGGCGTCCGCGGCCGGGGCCCGCGCCACCTCAAGGCGGGCGTCCCGGTCGAGCAGGCCCAGCGCCATCCCGGCCTCGACCTCGCCGTGCCGCAGCGCCAGCTCGTCCAGGGCCCGCCTTCCCGCGAGCACGGTCACGGTCAGCGCGCCACCGATGAGGATCCCGGTGACCGGGATGAGCGCGATGCCCTTCAGCGGCAGCAGTCCGGTGAGCAGCAGCGCCGACACCACGGGAAAGACTCCGGCCGCGATGGGCAGCCCGGCCCACCACCAGCTGGCGTTCCTGGTGATCCGGCGACCCGCCGTGCGTACGGCGACGGCGTACATCAGCAGCACGAAGCAGAGCAGCAGCGGGAGGGAGCGCACCACCGCGCCGATGATCAGCGAAACGACGGCGAGCTGAATCGCCGCCCGCACTCCCGCGATGACGATCTCTCGGGAGCGCCCGAGATGAGCGAGGGCGGCCACCACCGCCGCCACGGCGAGCAGTACGGCCAGAACGGCGCCAAAGGTGACATTGACCGGCAGCAGCACGCGGCAACCCTACGCCGGTCCCGCGGGCATGGCGGTCCGTCAGCACCCTTGATTTGACGTGGGCATGTCGTCACTCTGTTGTCTGGGCCCCTCCCCCGGGAAGTCGGGGCGCCATCAGCAGTGGCCGTGCCCCCGCGGTCAAACTCCCCCCACTCCAGAGGAGTTCGCATGACCACCCTCTACGCGCGTCACATCCGTCGCGGCAACAGCCGTCCGAGGCGTACCACCGTTCTGGTCCCAGCCGTCGCGCTCGCCCTCACCAGCCTCCTGACCAGCGCACCCACCGCGCAGGCGGCACCACCCACACCGGTCAGCGCGGCCACCGCGCGCTCCTATCTGGGCCAGCTCACCGAGCGGGCGGAGGGAAGTTCGAGCGGCTACAGCCGTTCCAGGTTCCCGCACTGGATCACCCAGTCGGGTACCTGCAACACCCGGGAGACGGTCCTCAAGCGCGATGGCCGCAATGTGGTGCAGGACGCGGGCTGTGCGGCGGTCAGCGGCACCTGGTACTCGGAGTTCGACGGGGCGACCTGGTCCGCCGCGTCCGATGTGGACATCGACCACATCGTGCCGCTCGCCGAGGCATGGCGTTCGGGCGCCAGTAGTTGGACCACGGCCCGACGGCAGGCCTTCGCCAATGACCTCAGCGGGCCCCAGTTGATCGCGGTCACCGACAACGTCAACCAGGCCAAGGGCGACAAGGACCCGGCCGAGTGGCTGCCCCCGCGCACCGCGTACCGCTGTGTCTACGTCCGGATGTGGGTGCAGGTGAAGCACTCCTACGGAATGACCGTGGACACGGCGGAGAAGAGCGCACTCCGGTCGACCCTGAACGGCTGCTAGCCCCCTTACGGCCGTCCTCAACACCGGCATTCGGGGCACCATCGGCTAACTCGATGAACGCCCGGCGCGTGAGCGGCCGAACCTCTGTCCGTATCCCTCTGTCGTTCCGTACCGTACGGGGCGACAGAGGAGGACACCCATGGCCGACTCGGCAGGACTTCGACTGGGACCGCTGCTGCGCTATGTCGACTGGGAGGCCGGGGACCACGCGACCGTCTGGGTCGAGACCGACCGCCCCTGCACGGTCGAGGTCCGCTGCGCGGACGGCGCCAGCGGTTCGTCGTCCACCTTCAGGATCGCCGACCACCACTACGCGCTGGTGACCGTCCGCGGACTGACGCCCGGCACGAGCACCGCCTATGAAGTCCGCCTCGACGGGGCGACGGTCTGGCCACTGGCGAACTCCGCGTTCCCGGCGTCGACCATCACCACACCCCAGGTGCCCTCGACGGGTGTCACGGTCTCCTTCGGGTCCTGCCGCTGGGCGGCAGCCCCCGCCGGCGAGCACGACCCCGTCGGCCCGGACGCCCTCGACACCCTGGCCGCCCGGCTCGCCCACGACCCCCTCGCGGCGCGTCCCGACGTCCTGCTGCTGCTCGGCGATCAGGTGTACGCGGACGAGACCTCCAAGGCGACCCGGGCCTGGCTCGCCGAGCGCCGCGATCTCAGCGAGCCCCCGGGCGCCGAGGTGACGAACTACGAGGAGTACACCCATCTCTATGACGAGTCCTGGCTCGACCCCGAGGTGCGCTGGCTGTTCTCCACCATCCCCAGTCTGATGGTCTTCGACGACCACGATGTGATCGACGACTGGAACACCAGCGCCTCCTGGCTGACGGAGATCCGCGCCCAACCGTGGTGGCACGAACGGATTCTCAGCGGGCTCATGTCGTACTGGGTCTACCAGCACCTGGGCAATCTCTCGCCCGCCGAACTGGAATCGGATGAACTGTTCCAGGCCGTACGGGCGAGTTCCGATGGAACCGCCGCCCTGCGGGAGTTCGCGGAGCGGGCCGACGCGGACCCCCTCTCCACCCGCTGGAGCTACCGCCGGGACTTCGACCGGACCCGGCTGCTCATGGTGGACACCCGGGCGGCCCGGGTGCTCGATGAACAGCACCGGGCGATGCTGGACCCGGAGGAAGCGCACTGGCTACGGGAACAGGCGCTGGAGGGGCTGCCGCCCAGGGGACCGGTGGACGGTCCGGTTTCGGGCGGAACGCCCACTTCGGTGGACCCACTGGGGCGGGAGACCGACGCGGTCCCGGCGGGAGCGATGCCCGCAGCGCAACCGGAGCCGACTTCGGCGGGGTCCGACCCCACAGCGGGCGCCGCGTATGACCATCTGCTGATCGGCACCTCACTGCCCTGGCTGCTGCCGCCCCTGATCCATGACACGGAGAGCTGGAACGCGGCCCTGTGCCGGGGGGAACGGGGAGCACGCTGGGCGCGGTTCGGCGAACGACTGCGCAGGGCGGCCGACCTGGAGCACTGGGCGGCCTTCCCCCGCTCCTTCGACGAACTGACCGCCCTGGTGGCGGAGGTCGGCACCGGCGCGCACGCTCCGGCCACGATCTCCGTGCTCTCCGGGGATGTGCACCACGCCTATGTGGCCGAACCGGACTGGCGTGGTGCGGGCGATCCCGACTCCCGGGTGTTCCAACTGACCTGCTCTCCGGTGCACAACTCCATCCCCCGGATGATCCAGTTGGGTTTCCACTTCGGCTGGAGTCGGATGGGTAGGCGACTGGGGCACCTGCTGGCCCGTCATGGCCGCACGGGCAGACCACCAGTGCACTGGTCCCGCTCCGGCGGTCCGTGGTTCGGCAACCAGTTGATGACCCTGACCCTGCGCGGGCGATCCGCCCGGCTCCGGTTGGAGCAGGCAGGGACCGAGCCGACCGAACGGAAGACTCAGGGCGGGGGAAGGGGGGTAGCCGCGCGTCTACTGACCGTGGATGAGAGGCAGTTGGCGGAAGGAGGCACTCCGGCCTCGACCGGATGAGAGTTGCATGAGAAAGCCCCGAAAATCGAATGTTGAACTTGCAAGCATATTTTAGGGCTGCCTAACTTGGCAGCGTCGGTTCCCTGTACCCCACACAACGGGAGTCCCCCCATGAACTCACTGAGCGCCAAGCTCAATCAGTCCCAGCCTTACGCGCTGGGTCTCTTCCGGATCGTCATAGGCCTGCTCTTCGCGTGCCATGGCGCCGCATCCCTCTTCGGAGTGCTCGGCGGAGCCCACGGCGGCGGCACCATCGAGGCCGGCACCTGGCCGGGGTGGTACGCGGCGGTGATCCAGCTCGTCGGCGGCAGCCTGGTGGTGCTCGGCGTAGGAACCCGCAGCGCCGCTTTCATCTGCTCGGGTTCGATGGCGTACGCCTACTTCAAGGTCCACCAGCCCGAGGGCCTGTTCCCGCTGGAGAACTCCGGTGAAGCGTCGGCGTTCTTCTGCTGGGCCTTCCTGCTGCTCGTCTTCACCGGGCCTGGCGCATTTGCATTGGACAGGCTGTTTGGGGCGCGCAGCGAGGGACGCATCGCCCAGCAGAAGAACGACGGCGAGCACGGCAGGACGGCCGCAACCGCCTGAAGTCCCGGCGGATCAGCGGCGATCACCGCGTCATCGCACGTAAATGGTCGGTAGCCCCCACAACAGACCACCCAGCTGACTCCGCGCGACGCGAGAAACCCACCAGCGCCTAAAGCCTCTACAGGGAGGCTTTAGGCGCTGTTGACATCATGTCGATGGGTCAAAATTCGGACAGAAAGTGATCATCACAACAACGATGGCCCCTGAGTGATCAAAAGGGGGACTTCCCGCGTACGCTGTACAGCTGTTACCGCCGCCGTAACCGACCACTGTACGTAGCGGCAAGTTCACGAATCGGGGAAACGGGGAGAGTACAAGGTGCTGGAAAGTCTGGGGTTCCTGACCGGCAGCCCTTGGATCTACGCGATTATCGGTTTGTCCGTATTGCTTGATGTTTTTCTGCCGATCCTCCCCAGCGGTGTTCTGGTGATCACCGCGGCGACCGCAGCCGCCGCAGCTGGTTCGACCACGGTCACCAAAGTGGCCGGCGCAGCCGAGAAGGTGCCGCACGAGGTGCCCTCGCTCCTGATTCTGGTGCTCTGCGCCGCCTCGGCCTCCGTGGTCGGCGATCTGGTCGCCTATCGCCTCGCCCGGCGCGGCGGTGACCGCTTCGACCGTGCCATCGCCAAGTCGCGCAGGCTCACCACCGCTCAGGCAAGGCTCGGCACCGCGCTGAACAAGGGAGGCGGTGCGCTTGTCGTGATCGCCCGCTTCGCCCCTGCCGGACGTTCGGTCGTCTCGCTCGCCGCCGGCACCGCCCACCGCAAGGTCAAGCACTTCCTACCCTGGTCCGCGCTGGCCGGCGTGACCTGGGCGGGCTACAGCGTCGGCCTCGGCTACTTCGGCGGACAGTGGCTGGGCGCCAGCTGGGTCGGGGCGGCGGTCTCCGTGCTCGCGCTCTTCGGTGCCGGCGCCTTGGCGGCGTACGTCATGCGGCGTCCGACGCGGCAGACCGCTCCCGAGGCGGCCTAGCCCCTCTGATCTCCAGCCCGTCGAGCAGCCGCTGAGTGGCATCGGCGATCTCCTCGACGGCCTGCTCGAACACCTCACGGTTGTGTTCGGCAGGGGCTCGGAAGCCGGACACTTTGCGTACGTACTGAAGTGCGGCGGCGTGGATATCGTCCTCGGTGGCCTCATCGGGGAGGACGGGCGGGCGGAGAGTCTTAATACTGCGGCACATACCTTCAGTCTGCCTCCATCGGGCCCGGTGTGCGGGCAGGGCCGACAAAGCCGCTGACATACCGCCGCTGCCAGGGCGTCTCCACCGCATGGCGCTCATAGCCCGCGCGGACAAAGGCAACCGCCTGATCGGGCGGACAGCCGTCGAGCACGGCAATACAGGCAAGAGCAGTGCCCGTACGCCCTCGCCCCCCGCCGCAGGCGACTTCCACTCGCTCCCGCGCGGCGCGTTCCCATGCCTCACCGAACAGTCGCCGGGCGAGATCGCGGTCACGAGGCAGTCGAAAATCGGGCCAGGTCAACCAGCGGGACTCCCAGTCGACCTCGGGTGGCTGCCGGCCGAGGAGATAGACGGCGAAGGTGGGCTTCTCCCCCTCGGGCAAGGGGTGTCGAAGCCCTCGCCCCCGGATGACCCGCCCGGAGGGCAGTCGCAGTACGCCCGGTGTATCAGAGGCCCAGGTCATCTTTGTTCACGCCTTCTCGGGACTGGCAACGGTTTCCTCAGATGTCCCATGCAGTGCTACCCCCTCGCTGTCAGGGTGTGCGCTATCACGGTGTGAACGCGGCAATTCCTCGATCCGGCAGCGCCGGAATCCGCCGAACGGGAAGGTTGTACCGGGGAAGACCTTACGGCCGCAAGACCGCCAGCGTACGGGCTTCGAGCCTCCTGACGGACACACTTCGCCGGTGATCGCGGGGCCCTCTTCGGCAGTGATCAACGAGGTGAGAACGGAACCGGATCACCGGTGGTCCGTGGAGCATTCCGACAACGTAGAGGGAGTTCGGGGGAACAGGTGAGAACTCTTCAGAACAGGTGGGAACGGAACGGGTGACGAGGTGGGTGTTCCGGGCGCATCCTCTTTCGTACCGGAATGTTCACGGGTGGTCGATCTCGGTTCGGCTTGTTCCATCCCTACAGGTCAGAGGCGCGTCCAGCGTTTTCATTGAGGCATGACGAACCCTCAGCCGCCTTTCCTCACCGCTCGCACGGTCCTGATTCTGCTCACCTCCGTCTTCTTCGGAACAGTGTTCGGGACCATCACCTTCTGGTCGACGGGAACCGTGCCGAGCGCCGTGCTGGCCGGCCTGACCGCCACCGGGGTGAGCGTCCCCGTCCTGCGCACTCTGATCCACTGACCCGGCACACCGCAGCGAGCAGGCCCTGGCATCGGGCTCGGCCCCGGGTGCGCGTAGTTGACCGCGGGCGGGGGGCAGACGGTTGACCGCGCCCGGGGCCGGGACAGGCGGTTGACCGGGGCCGTGGCTTTGTGGGGCCCGTTCGCAGGGGCCGTGGCCCGAGGCTGCGGGTGGGGCCCTCCTCTGGAGCAACCTCATCCCTCGGTGGGCGCGGGCGCCATCGACCGTACGAGCCCGCCTAAGCGGGCATCGCCCCGCTCTGCGCCGCCTTGCGGTGGCGCGCGGTCAGTCGGGATCCGGACTCTCGGCGGGCGGCGCGGCGCAGGAGGGGTATCGCGAGGAGGAACCCGAGGACCGCCCAGGCGGTCAGTACCAGGGCGACCATCGGCAGCTCCCAGGAGCCGGCCGCCTCGGCGACCCGTGCGGAGTCCGGCAGCAGCGCTGAACGCAGGCCCTGTGCCATCCACTTGAGCGGGAAGACGGAGGCGACCTGCTGGACCACCACGGGCAGCGAGGTGATCGGGAACACCGCTCCGGAGGTGACCAGCAGCCCCATCGTGGGCAGCATGATCAACGCCAGTGCCTCGCGCGGGTTGGGCAGCACGGCGCCTATGGCCGCGCCCAGTGGTACGACGGCGAGCAGCCCGAGCGTCATGACCCACAGCAGCGTCAGCCAGCCGCCCGGCCCGTGCGGCAGTGGCCCGTCCACCAGCAGCGCGGCGATCACCAGCAGCAGGGCCAGGGTGCCGACCGCCGTGACGACCACCAGCAGACACTTGGCGACGAGATAGGCGGGTATACCGCCGGGCGTGGCGCGCAGCCGCAGCAGTACGCCCTCCTCCCGCTCGGTCACCAGCATCTGCGGGAGGTTGATCAGACCGATCTGGAACAGCAGATAGGCGGCGAAGCCCGCGATCACCAGATGGGCCATCGGGCTGTCGGTGCCGGGCACATCGTCGCTGACGTAGCCGGCGATCAGTAGCGCGACGACCACATTGGTCAGATGGCCGGACAGCTCCTTGGGGTTGCGCAGGAGGTGCCGTAGCTCGATGCGGCCGCGGAGGAGGCCGGCACGCCAGTAGCGGCGGCGCGTCCCGTCCGGGGCAGCGCCACCGTTCGGCATGTCTGTCCGGTCCGAGATGCCCAGCCCGCCTGTCGCGTCGGCGTGGCCTGCCGTGTGGGGGCTGTCCGTCTTCACACTCTTGTCGGCCCTCGCCATCTTGTTCGTCATGTGTGCCCCCTTCATACGGCCGGTGCCTCCCGGTCCACGACCACGTCCGTACCGTCGGCACCGTCGGCACCGTCGGCCTTCCGATGCACCATGTGCAGATAGGTGTCCTCCAGCGTCGGGCGGCGGACCTCCAGGTCGGCGATCGGGCCGCCGGCATCCCGGTGGAGTTCCCAGACCAGCTGGGAGGGGTCCTCGGTGCGTTCGCGGCGGGGCGTCCCGTCATCTGCCGTCCAGCGGACCTCGGCCTGCGCGGCGGCCCGCCGGGCCAGTTCCGATGGGGTGCCGCAGGCCCGGATCCGGCCGTTGACCAGCATGGCGATCCGATCGGCGAGCCGCTCGGCCTCCACCAGATCGTGGGTGGTGAGCAGTACGGTGACGCCTTCGTCGCGGGCGAGCCGTTCGACCAGGACGTGGAACTCGTGCCGCGCCTGCGGATCGAAGCCGGTGGTTGGCTCGTCCAGGAAGAGGAGCTCGGGGCGGCCGACGATGCCGAGAGCGACATCAAGCCGTCGGCGCTGGCCGCCGGACAGCCGCTCCACCCGCTGGTCGGCCTGTTCGGTGAGGCCGACCAGGGCCAGCAGTTCGGCCGGGTCGCGCGGGTCGGGGTAGTACATCGCGAAGTGCGTCAGCAACTCGGCGACCCGCCAGCGGCGGTGGTCGCGCCAGGACTGCAAGACCAGTCCGATGCGACCGCGCCAGGCGTCATCGCCCCGCTCCGGGTCCGAACCGAGGACGCGGACCTCTCCGGCGGAGCGCTGCCGAAAGCCCTCCAGGATCTCGACGGTGGTGGTCTTCCCGGCGCCGTTGGGACCGAGCAGGGCGAAGACCTCGCCGCGGTGGATGTCCAGATCGATGCCATGAAGGACATGGGTATCGCCGTATGCCATGGTCAGGCCGCGTGCCTGGACGATGGGTCGCGCGGTGGGGGACGGCGTGGCCGGGGTGTGGCCGGGGGGCGCGGTGTGCGGTGCGGATGTGCGCTTGAGCGTTGTCATCGTCCGGCCTCCGCGCGGTGCTGCTGCTGTTGTGCCATCCCGGTCGCGGCTGTCGTGGAAATGTCGCCCGCTGCCGTTGCCGGGCTGGTCGTCACGGTGCGCCGAGCACTCTCGACGATCGCCTGGAGCGCCGCCACATGCCCCTCGAAGGCGGTGCGGCCGCGTTCCGTCAGCCGTAGCCTGGTGCGCCGCTTGCGACCGCCGCCCTCCTTGTGGATTTCCAGGTATCCGGCCTCTTCCAGGGTGTGCAGCTGCTTGGAGAGCGCGGAGTCGCTGAGCGAGAGGCTGTCGCGGATGAACGCGAAGTCCGCCCATTCGGTGGTGGCGAGCAGCGCGACCACCGACAGCCGGGTAGCGGGATGGATCAGCTCGTCGAAGCCGGTGGGGATGCTCATCGGCCCGCCCATGCACCGCGGCCGCGCAATGAGCCTGTTGCCCAGCGATTCGCCGGCCCGACGAACAGCAGGAACACCGCCGCCGAGACCGTGGCCTGGATCAGACTGGCGTGGATCGGCTCCAGCGACCCGAGCAGACGGCCGGA
>NZ_JAMQAW010000008.1:250113-272760 GCF_023701525.1 Streptomyces albipurpureus | reverse complement strand
GCAGTCGCACCCTGCTCCTGCGGCTGAAGATCACGGCCAGCCCGCTCAGCAGGCCAACGTACGCCGCGACGACCAGCCAGACGCCCCATCGGGGCAGGTCCAGGCCCAGTCCCGCCAGGAAGACCCACATGATCGCGGCCGTGGCGTATGCCGCGCCGGGGCCGTCCGACGCCCGCCGTTCGATCTCGTCGTACACCCGCTCCTGCGGCACCCGGATGCGCTGAAGGTCTTTCCAGGCCTGTTCGGCATCCACCGGTGTGCTCACGGCCATTGCCCTCCCATCACGATTCAAGGCGGTCGTTCACGGCGTTCTGCGGGTGGTCCACGACGTAGTTCGCGAGAGGTCGGGACGGCGTGTGGCCGCGCTGGACGCGCCCCCCTTTTTACTTTCCTGTTGGGAAAGCTACCCCCGACTTTCCTGGAAGGCAAGTCAGGGGTGCGCCTGTGTCGACGCGGGCGAACCGCGGGTTCGCTCAGCCGGCCTCGGTCCGCGGCGGCAGCCCAGCGGCTTCTGCCCTCCTGGCGCCGCTACGGCACTGAGCTGGGCCTTCTCCCGCCAGACCTTCGGTTTCCGTCGGCTCGTACCAGGCTCTTGGCAGGTGCGCCGGTCTCAGTGGGCCATCAGCCCGCCACCCGTTCCGGTCTGCTCCTGTGAGTCCGCCAGTGTCGGGTAGTCGCTGTACCCCGTCGCCCCTCCGGTGTACATGAAGTACTGGTCTCGCAGGGGGTTCAGCGAAGCCCCGGACCGCAGCCGCTCGACCAGATCGGGGTTGGCCAGGAAGGCGCGCCCCAGGGCGATGAGGTCGGCTCCGGCCTCCAGCAGGCGTTCGCCCGCAACGCGCCCGCCGTCAGCGGGCAGCGGTACGCCCCACCCGAGCAACGGGTTGGCGATCAGCGTGCCTGGCCAGGCGGCCCGTATGCGCCGGAACAGCGCCTGCTCCGGATCCGCGAACACCAGGTGCAGATAGGAGAGCCAGCCCCTGCGCGCGCCACCGCCCGTCTCAGTGTCGATCGCAACTGGGCTGCCTCCCCTCGATCCGATCCCCGCCAGCGCCTCCACCAGCACCGGGTACAGGGCCTCGGTATCGTCCTCCCGTACACCGTTGAACACGCCTCCGGGGGAGATCCGCACCCCCACCCGCTCCGGTCCGATCGCCTCCGCGACCGCACTGACCACCTCGACGACGAAGCGGATGCGGTACTCGACGGGACCGCCGTACGCATCCGTACGCCGGTTGCTGTTCGTCGCCATGAACTGGTGCAGCAGATGCCCGTTGGCCGCATGCACCTCAACCCCCTCGAAGCCCGCGGCCACGGCATTGCGCGCAGCGGCGGCGAAGTCCGCGACGGTCCTCTGGATGTCGTCCACGGTCATTTCGCGCGGCACCACGGACGGCTGCCGGCCGCTCGGGGTGTGGATGGTCTCGGGTAGCGCGATCGGCGATGGCGCGATGGGGACCAGCCCACTCGTTTCGGGGTGCCCCACCCGCCCCCCGTGCTGGAGTTGGAGAACCATCTGCCCCCCGGCGCCCCGCACGACCTCGGTGACCCGCCGCCACCCGGCGACTTGGGCTTCGTTGTGGATCGCCGGGATGTTCGGGTACGTCTGTCCGACCTGGTTCGGGGCGGCGGCCTCGGCGATGATCAGCCCGGCCGAGGCGCGCTGCGCGTAGTACGCGGCCATCAGGGCACCCGGCACCCCGTCGGCACCGGCCCGGTTACGGGTCAGTGGCGCCATCACCAGACGGTTCGGAAGGTCCAGGAGGCCGAGGCGGGCGGGCTCGAAGAGGCGGGATTCCACCCGGGTGTTCGTCATGCCGATACGGTAGAAAGTGACACTGGTGTCAGGTTCAAGCCCGGCGGGGCGAGGGGGCGGCGATGCGGATCGGTGAACTGGCGCGCCGGAGCGGTGTGAGCGAGCGTTCCCTGCGCTACTACGAGCAGCAGGGCCTGCTCCGGGCCGAGCGTACGCCCGGCGGCCACCGGAGCTACCAGGCCTGGGCGATCGACCGTGTCGTCCGGATCCAAGCGTTGTACGCGGCGGGCTTGAACAGCAGGAAGATCGCCCAACTACTGCCGTGCATGCGCGACATGGACGGGGGCCCGAGCGAGCACGCGACGCCCCGCCTGGTCGGCGAACTGATCGCCGAACGCGACCGCATCGACAGTCTCATCGCGGGCCTGGCACTGTCCCGCGACGTTCTGAACGAGGCCATCGAAGCGGCCGGTGGCACAGCCGGAACCAGCACCGCGTAGGGAATCCGGCATCCACGGCCGCACACCGTCGCTGGGCCACGGGAGGCTCCCCCATACGCTGGTGATGTACACCTCTAGCCTCTGGCCGCATACCGGGCGGTCAGAGGCTAGAGGTCAACGAGTCAGCGAGTCAGCGAAGGGTGCGGCAGGCGGTGCGGGCCGTCATGCGTCCGGACGCCAGTCGAACGGGAAGTGCTTACTGGACCCGCCACGGTACTCACGGGAGAAGTCAAAGCCTTCGGCGCGGTCCGCACTCACCACACCCCACGTCGCGACCTGACCGGGCCCCACCTCCGCCCCAGGGGCATTGATCAACTGCACCCGGCGCTTGGGGTCCGACGTGGGACCGGTCAACGCCGTGGCGCCCACGCTCACCTTGTCGGAGACGGTCGCACTCCAGTATTCAAGATCGGTCGCGGCGTCAAAGAGGATCGGGGCGTACCGCACCGCGCGCACTTCGCTGATCAGTGAACCGAACTTCCCCGGCCACCCCCCGACGTTGCCGCGGAAGATGTCCTCCAGGGCATCCCGCTGCGCCGGTGTCCCCTTCGCATCGATGTAGAACATCGCCGTCATCGTGGCGTCGGGGTCGTCCACCCACATGTTCCCGGCGAACTCACCGAGCGCCACGACGCCCAGGCCATCCAGCCGCACATCCCCGAAGTGCCCCTCATGGATCTGCCAAACCAGCGTGAACAGGCAGGAGCCGTTCGTCGGCGCCTGCGCGAAGGTGCAAGGACAGGGCATCGAGCAGCTACACACATCGAACCACTCACCCTTGAGGTGCCAATTCGCCTCGCTCATCGACCATTCCCCTCTCTCATACCCCGGCGGGGTATATATGCACGTGAGGTTAGCCGCAGCCCCCAGCGCCGTCAAATACCCTTAGGGGGTATGTCAGTTGGAGTGGCGCGCCGGGCTGCGGCGCCAGCTCCGCCCACCCGACCGCAGTGCGGCCCCGCGATATGACTGACCGTCTACTCGACCACGCAGTAGGGGGATTGGCGTTGCAGAACGTTCCCGGTGATGTTGCGGATGGAGGTACCGGTCAGGGGAGGATCACAGAGGCGGCGCGGTAGCCGACCAAGTTGCCCGGATGGCCAAGGGATTGACCGAGGAGTCCATCGTGCGTAGTTCCCAGAGCGTCACGCCCACCGCCCGGAAGAACGATCCGGTCCAAGGAGAGTCCGCCCCGGCGGATGCACTCCCCTACCTGCTCTACCTTCCCGACGGTTACGACCTCGATCCCGACCGTCAGTGGCCGTTGGTGCTGTTCCTCCACGGCGCCGGCGAGCGCGGGTCCGATCTCCTCGGAGTGACAACCCAGGGCCTGCCGAAGTCAGTGGAAGCGGGAGGCGACTACCCATTCGTGATCGTCGCGCCGCAGTGTCCCTGGCACAGCTCCTGGACCAGCGAGTTGACCACGCTATCGGTGCTACTCGACGAGGTCTCCGTCGAGTACCGAGTCGATCCGGACCGTACCTATGTCACCGGCCTCAGTATGGGAGGCCGAGGTACGTGGGCGATGGCGACGCGCTACCCGGATCGGTTCGCGGCTATCGCGCCGATCTGTGGGGGCTGGCTACCCGAAGCGGTCGGCCGTATCCGCCGGCTGCCGGTGTGGGCCTTCCACGGCGAGGAGGACACCGTCGTCCCCATCGCGCACACCGAGGAGTTGGTGGCGGCCCTTGAGTCCTTCGGTGGTGATGTGCGGTTCACCCGCTACCCGGACACCGATCACGACTCCTGGACGCGGTCGTACGACGACCCCGAACTCTACGCATGGCTCCTAGCCCAGCGGCGCGGCGGCTGAGTGCCGCTGAGGTCATCCTGTGGTGCCCACACCCATCACCAGGTGATCGCTCAGGCCTGCGGTGCTCTTCCCACGCGCGCAACCAGCGGCCGAGCGGACACCCTCCGTCTACCGGCGCTGGTGTCACGAGGTGGAACGACACCAGTAGCGCCCGACGATGAGTTCCTCAAGTCCACGGAGCCGGGGCCGCGCCCATCCGCGCATGGGCGACGGGGTGTTCAAGCGCCAGCCGAAGACCGGAGGCGAGGTGGGCCGCCTCGCCAACCTCGCACGCCGCCCGCAGGGTCTCCCCAGGGGTCTCCGTCGCCCGGGCGACGACATCGAGAACGATCTCCCTGTGCGGGCCGCTGAACCGGGCCAGGCAGAACCAGTCATCGACCGGCTCCCCGAAACGGGCCCATCCAAGATCCAGCGGCGCCGTCACACCTCGACCACTCGCGAGCCAGTTGCCCCCATGGCAGTCCCCACGGACCGGAACAACTGGACGTGCGCGGCGCCTCGGTGGCTACCTCCAGCACTCGTCCCCCGCCCACACCTGTCACCACCGTGCTGGACCCTGCAGCCGTGGCAGCGGCGTCCGGCGCCCCTGAAGGCATCACATGAGGTGCGACGACCGGTAGACCATCGGGGTGGCTCGCTCCCTGCGCACAGCTGGGAGGATCATGGCCTCTGTCGCCAACGACCGGGGATGGGGGCAGGCCGCCCCCCTGCCACAACAGTTCAGAAGGGCTTCACATGGGGGACCTCATGGCCGGCGCGGTCATCGCACTGATCTGCGCGGCCATCGGCTACGCGCTGACAGGCGACCTCTGGGTGGCGACGATGGGCGGCACCATCGCCTGCGTCACCGCCTGGGGCCCGCGCATCTTCGGACGGCGCTGAGCAGACCCGGCAGCGCACCGATCAGCCTCGGCTGAAGGCGCGCTACCGAGTTCGCGGCTCACGCTGCGCCACCATCATCATCACCAGGCCGAACAACGCCACCACAGCGCCCGGCATGGTGACCGAGGAGCGCGTGCCCCAGTCATCCAACAGCAAGCCGCCGACCAGCTGGATGACGAACGCAGCAGCGATCGTGAGCTGCGCCCAGCCGAACAAACGGGGCCGAGCGATGTGCCGACGCTGCCACGGCGGCAACCAGCCCCACCCGAGTGCGGCCACTCCGCAGAGAGCGAAGAGCAAAGCAGCCAAGCCGACCGCTGTGCCGAAGTAAGGATCCACAGCCTGTCCCCCCACTGAACATGATCATGCACGCCATCAGACACCGGTGTGAACCACCGGCTTCCCTGGAGCATCTCACCACTGGCCCGAGCCACACCGCTGAATACTCCGCAGCGCCCACGGGCTGTGCCGTCCCTGATGGACCGAACCCCGCAAGGGGAGCCGTGCTCGTTGACCGCCCGGGCCCAGGAGCAGCCCGCTGCGACCGCGAGGGTTGCTGAACGCCATCGTGATGCAGCACGATCACCAGATGTCCCCCACGTTGAACGGGCACACGGCAGACCCCTGCCCCAACTGCCTGGTTGAGTCCATCCACCTGGGCAAGCCGATGTCCGTTGCGGGGCGTGTTGTGGTCGGCTGCGTCTGCGACCACTGCGAGCACTCATGGTCACGACCGGTCGAGGACGATGTGGAGGTCCACGACAATGTACGAGTGGATCTCCCCGAAGGCACCCGATACGGAGAGGTCTGGCAGATGGAAGCCGACCGAATCCAAATCCGCGGTCCAGTCGCTGGGCAGCTGCTCTGGGTGGAACGTTGGCAGGTCAGGATCTACTGACCCGCACCACGCGACCGTCGGGTCCCAGGCACCCACCATGACCAGCGCGTACCTTCTCAGACGCCCCATTCGCGCCCAGGGCTGTCGTCACCAGGGAGACCTCCATGACCACCACGACGAATCGGCTGCTTCTCTGCACCCTCGCCAGCCTGATCGCACTCACCGCCTCAGCCTTCACCACCGGCATGCCGAGATGGCTGTGGGCAGTCTGGGCGGTCCTTGCCCTGGTGACGGTCTGGGTGGTCGCAACCGACTCCCGCAGCAACTGACGACCGAGCACGGTGATGCGGCGAGCGAGCAGCCGCAAACGCACCGGTGCTGACGCTGTTTGACCTGCGCGCAGACTCTGTCAGTGCGGCCGCTCAGCCTAGCCTTCGCCCACCGGTGAGGCGCCGCTCCCGTCCCCGCCACCCGGGCCGGGGGGAGGCCGGTCGGCGCCCGCCATCGGAGCTGTGCGGCACACCGAGCATCCGGCGCATATCCACGGCGTCCCCAACCAGAAAGGCCGTTTCGCACCCTCGCGGAGCCCGTTCTCCCTCGGGGCCGAGCCGGGCTCCCGGCAGAGACGACAGGGCCGCTTCGGGCCCTTCAGCGGTTGGGCACCACACCACCGGTACAGGCGTCGTCCCGGTTCTCCGTGTGCCCGGCCGAGTTCGAACTGTGGCCGCTGGCGCTGATGGGTGGCCAGAACGATGCCGGACCACGGGGGTCCACTCAGGTTGTACTGCCACAGCCTCCAGCAGTTGCTGACGCTACTGGTGGAGAATTCCATCATCCGGTAGAGGGTGCTCCGGTAGAGACAGAGCCTGTCTGACGCACAGACCGAGGGCCTTCCCCTCGGTAGGGTCGCGTTCGGTGAGGAGCCCCAGGAGGCGGATGACGGCCTTGAGCTTCTCCGTAAGGGATAGGGGGCGGCGTGGGCCGGGGCGGCGAGGAGGTCATCGAGGTCGGGCGTGAGACGACCAACGGCCACACCGGTCGGCGGGTCACGGTGCGGTGTGATTTTCCCTGGTACGACGTCTATCGGTGCAGGCGCGGGAGTGCCAGGGTGGTCCGGAAGGGAGCGCTCCACTCGCGCCGATTGGGTGGGGTTTGGTTCTGCCCGCGTCCCCCGTCAGGGCTGGGCCGCTCCCGGTCTCTCCTGGCTCCCCACGGGAGGGACGGTGGAGACGGGTCCGGATGGGGGCGCGCTCATCGCCCCCATCCGGGATGCTCATCGTCCCATCTGGCCGGGTCGGGGTTGAGCGCCTGTGCAGACGGTCAGACCTTCTTTCCCATCGCGGCGTGCAGCCAGTCGAGCGGTGCTGCCGACAGCAGTTCGTCGGCGAGCAGCTTTCCAGGGGTGCTGCAACGACTCCTAGAACCCGAGGTCACGGTGGGGGCCTTCGCCCGTGGCGCCGGCCTCCCAGCGCGGCAGCCACAGGATCACCGACGGCGCGTATCAGGCGGGCGCGGGGAGAACACTCCTGCCCCGTCCAGGCGATGACTCCCGCCGATGTCGACCGGGCGTTCGATACCCGCGCAGAGGGAGATATCTGAACACGCAACAGAGCATGATCGCGTGGGGATGTGGCATCTCTGTGGCATCCGGCCACGGGAAGGCCCCCCGATCGCGGTGACCGGAGGGCCGGATACAGGCTCTCACCTGCTATTTCCTACTGGTGGGCGCGGACGGTTTCGAACCGCCGACATCTGCTTTGTAAGAGCAGCGCTCTACCCCTGAGCTACGCACCCGTGGATGAGAGAACAGCGTACATGGCATCGGGGCCCGCCTCCCAAACCCGGTCCGTGCGGCTCCCCACGAGCCTGCGGCAGTAAGTCATCGCCAAGGCTTCGCTCGATCGTCCTCAGGTCTGCCCGGGGGCTATCCCCACCCTCAACAGGGTGGGCGTCCGGATCGTGGCGGAGGTTCTGGCGCACCTACCGTGAAGGCACATCGGCCGGACCAGCAGGGGGAACGATCACCATGGCAGCACTCCGCAACAGCAGCCGCAGGCCCATCGACCGACGGCGCGCGGGGGTCGGGCGTGGGCTCGTCGGGCTGGTAGGAGGGGGAGGGCTGCTGCTGGGGTTGGTGGGGTGTGGGGACACCAATGTGGATGGGGCTCCGGTGGAGAGCAAGTCATTCCCCTTGGTGGGGGAGGCACTCACCATCGACAGCGACAACTCGACTCTCAAGGTCGTCGCCGCCGATGTGAAGGAGGTCCAGGTCAGTCGGCAGGTCGACGGATGGGTCTTCGCGGGGAGCGGGCCGAATCCCTCGTGGAAGATGACGGAGGGGAAGCTGACCCTGCGGATGGACTGCGATGCCGTCGCCAGCGACTGCCAGGCGCGGCACACCATCAAGGTGCCCCGAGGAGTCGCCGTCACCGTCGAGGACGACAACGGAGGGGTGACCGCCACCGGTTTCACGGCCCCGCTGAGGATTCACTCCGAGAATGGCAAGGTCACCGTCCGCGACACCACTGGTGACCTCACGCTCAGGAGCGAGAACGGGACCGTGTCCGCCCAGGGCGTCTCCGCCAAGAGGATCACGGCGGAGTCCGACAACGGGGCGGTGCGGATCGGGCTGAAGGAGGGTGCCGTACCCGATCGGGTGGAGACCTTGTGTGACAACGGGGATGTGGATATCAGGCTGCCACAGGCCGGGGCTCCCTACGCCGTCACGACCAGGGCCGACAACGGCTCCACCCAGGTGGACGTGCCCACGGACCAGGGCAGCCCGCGCAAGGTGACAGCGCGTAGCGACAACGGTTCGGTCAAGGTGCGGATCGCCGAGTGATCGGCGGTCGGGGGCGGTCGCGAACCATCTGACCCGTGTGTTCGTCATTACCTGGTGGGAGAATGAATCAGGTACGGCGACGCAGCACGGGAGAGGGATGTGACGGCGACACAGACGCAGCCGCATGCAAGAGCGAGCGCGAGTGCCGTCCGGGGTGTCCTCGATCTCATCGGGCTGGTGCTGTCGCCGGTGCCGTTGCTGGTCGCGGTGCTGCCTGCGGCGTTCACCGGCGGGGGCCAGCGTCGCTGGTTCGGTGGGCGGGCCGACAGCCAGCGGGCCGAGGCCCAGGCCGCCAAGGACGACGCGGCAGCCGCCTTCTACGATCTGGACACCGCGCAGCGCGATCTACGGATCTCCATCGAGACGATCAGTGCGGTGGACAGCTCGCCCGGCGCACGACGAGCTGTCGACGACTTCAGCGCGATCGGGCGGCGGATCGACGAGGCCAGTCATCAGTACATCACCGCCGTCGATGCACATGATCTCGACCGGGATGACCTGGAGGCCTCCGTGGCCTCCCGTGCGCGGGGCGAGCTCAATCGCGCCAAGGACGAGCTGGTGCGGGTCAAGGGGGATCTTGACCGGTTCGCCGACGGGCTCGGGCCGCTGCTCGACAAGGCGGAGACGCAGCTCGCCCGGCTCGCCCCCGCAGTAGAGCGGGCGAGAGCCGCGCTCCTTGCTGCGAGCAATGCTCTCGATTCGGTGCGTGAGTCCGGATTCAGAGCAGATGACCTGGCGGGACGGCTCGCAAGCCTTGCCCCCGAGCTCACCAAGCTCAACCAGGGCGCGGGACAGCATGGTGTCGCCGAGACCATCCACCGTGCGGACCAGGTGCTCCGTGACGCCGAGGCCGTACGCGCGGAGGCCGAGCGGCTACCCGAGCGTGCCGCCGAGATCGACAAGCGGCTGGTCTCCCTGCGTACGCGCGCACAGGCCCTCACGACCCGCGCCGACTCCGTCGAGCCCACCCTCAGCGAGTTGCGCCGCAGGTTCTCCGCCGAGTGCTGGCAGGACCTCCAGTCGGTGCCCGAGCAGGCAACCCAGAGCGTGCATCAGGCCGAGGAGAAGCTCGGCGCGGCCGCCAAGGCCCGTGAGGAACAGCGCTGGCCGGATGCCACCGCCCTGCTAGCGACCGTGCGCGCGCTGCTGAACACCACCGACGAGGCCGTCTCGGCCGCCGGAGATCGGCTTCAGCGGCTCAACGCTGTCGCCAAGGACCCCCAGCAGGAGATCGACCGCACCCGTTTCGCGGTACGGGACGCCCAGCGGCTCGCGATGTCCGGCCGCAACACCCCCGACCCCCGCCACGCCCGACCGCTGGACGATGCCGTCGCCCGGCTCCAGCGGGCCGTCGACTCCCTCTCCGGGCGCCATCCGGACTACTGGCACTTTCTGACCGAGACCGAAGCCGTGCGGCGCAGCGCCTCCCGGGTCGTCGAGCAGATCCGTGAGGATCGCGGCTCAGGGGTGAGCGACAGACCCTAGACGGGGCCGGGGCGAATGGTCCGCACTGCCAGATGTCTGCGTGATTTGTCCGGAGGCAGGCACTGGCGGATGCTGGTGGTACGAGTACGTCATCGAGGAGGCCGGATATGGCCGCACACGTACTGCACCGCAAGGATTCCCGTTCGCGCCGGGTCAGGTTTGACGAGCATCTGCCGGTCGACCACCGCTTGAGTCGTGTCTACCAGGTCGGCGCCGGTCTGATGGGACTGCTGCTCCTTGTCTTCGGCATCCTGGGACTCATCGACAAGATCGGCTTCTTCGATACCCAGGGCGACACCGTCGCCGGGCTGAACACCAATGGCGCGCTGAGCGTGCTCTCCATCTGTGTCGGGGTCCTGCTCTTCGTCGGCATGGTCGTCGGCGGCAACTTCGCCTCCACGCTGAACATGGTGCTGGGCATCGCCTTCATCGGCAGTGGCTTCATCAATCTCGCCCTGCTGGACACCGGCTTCAACCCGCTGGCCTTTGAGATTCAGAATGTCCTGTTCAGCTTTGTGGTGGGCGTGTTGCTGATGTTCTTCGGGATGTACGGAAGGGTCAGTTCCACGCTGCCGCATGACAATCCGTACTGGAAGGCCAGACACCCCGACCACCGGAGCAGGACCGCGGAAACCGCTTCCGCCCCGCCAGCCGCAACGGATGCCACCCCCCGGCCCCACAGCGGAGGGAGCCATGGACCGACCGCGTAGCCTGGGTGCATGCCTCGATACGATTTCCGCTGCCGCAGTTGTGGTGACACCTTCGAAGTGAACCGGCCCATGGCCCAGTCCTCCGACCCGGCGAGCTGCCCCGCCGGACATGAGGACACCGTCAAGCTCCTGTCGACCGTTGCCGTCGGAGGGAGTACCGCCGCGCCGGCACCGCAGTCAGGTGGGGGTGGTGGGGGCGGCTGCTGCGGTGGCGGCTGCTGCGGCTGACCAGGGTCCTGGCACCGCTCACCCCGTTCCCAGCTCAACACAACCGCGAGCGAGCGCAGCGAACCGGCACCGGGTGCGCAGGGTTCTGGAACGGCCGCATCTGACGCCGTTCCGCGCGGTGACCCGGCACCGGGTGCGCGGGGGTTCCGAAGCGGCGGCACCTGGCGCCGTTCGGTGGCGCCCGCCCCGCTCATGAGTCCAGATAGCGCAGTACCGCAAGCACCCGGCGCGAGTACCCCACGCTCTCGCTGAGTTCCAACTTGTCGAAGATGGCGTTGATGTGTTTCTCAATGGCGCTCTGCGACACATACAGCCGCCGCGCGATCGCCGCGTTGGCATGGCCCTCCGCCATCTGCGCCAGCACCTCCCGCTCTCTCGCCGTCAGCCGGGAGAGCGGGTCGGTGCGGGTGCTGCGGGCCGGCAGTTGACGGACGACTTCGGGATCGAAGGCCGCCCTCCCCCGCCCCACTCCCTCCAGCGCCTCAAGGAACTCGTCGATCTGGACCACCCGGTCCTTCAGCAGGTATCCCACTCCTTCCGGGTCCGAGGTCAGCAGTTCGGTCGCGTACCGCTTCTCCACGTACTGCGACAGCACCAGCACACCCACCTCGGGCAAGCGGGCGGCGACGGATCTCCAGGGCCGCGCGCAGCCCTGCCTCGTCCAGGACGGTCGGATACACCCGCCAGGCGACCTCCCTCAGCTCGGTGAGGGCGAGCCGGCTCGCCTCATGGGCCTGGAGCAGCAGCTCATCGGCGCGGTCGGGATCGCGACCGCGCCGGGCGCGGCCCAAGAGCATCCCCAGCGCGACCAGCCGCTGCTGAACGCCGTCGTGCAGATCGCGTTCGATGCGCCGACGCTCATCGTCGACGGCGCCCATGACCTCCGCCCTGCTGAGGGAGAGCTGGGCGATACGTCGTTCCAGCTCGTCCTCGCGGTTCGGCCCCAGGACGCGGCGCACGAGGAGTTCTTCCAGCAGGGCGGTGCCGTACACGCCCTGAGCGCAGACGAGAACACCGAACAGCCCGAGGAAGCCGGTTGCGGTCACCGCGAGGGGGTACGCGATGTCCGTGAAGAGCCAACCGAACAGGGCAAAGGTCATCCAGGACAATCCGACGGCGGCGCAGGCCAGGACGAGGCCGCCGAGAACACCCAGCGGAATCCGGGCCATGAGATAGCGGGTGGCGCGCTCACGCTCGTACCGGTGAGGGGCGGGCACCGGGGTGGCGAACCAGCGGTTGAGTCTGCGCAGCTCGAACTCGACGGCTCTGTCGATCAACGCTTGCCCGGGGCGCGAACCGATCGATGGATCACGGGTCCAGGGGCGGGTCAGCATCATGGCCGTACCGACCAGAAGCAGCGGCAGGAGAGCGCCGACCGCGGTCAGGGCGCCGAGGGCCGATCCGTATGCGTACCGGCCCGCGGCGAGCGCCACCGACTTCACCGTCGCAGCGGTCTTCACCGTCGCAGCGGTCTTCACCGTCGCCGTCGGCGCGCCCCGTCCGGCCACCCCGGCCGGTCCGGGTGGAGGGACGGGTCCCGGAGTCTCCTCCAGGCCACCCCACGCTGTCGAATTCATGATCGGAAACGCTAGCCGGTCGCCTCGTCCCGCACACTGGGGTAGACCGCAGTACATGACTGATGTCCCCTTCAGACTCTCTTCAGCTGCGGTTTTCTACTGTGGAGCACATGGATCACATGATCGTTAGCGCTGCGTCGGGCCTGGAGAGCAGTGCTCCCGGCTGGGTCAACAGCATGATGGAATCGCTCGGCGCGCCAGGGGCGGGCATCCTCATCGCGCTGGAGAACCTCTTCCCCCCACTGCCCAGCGAAGTGATCCTGCCGCTGGCCGGTTTCGCCGCGAGTACGGGACATATGGGGTTGATCGCGGCCCTGCTGTGGACAACCGCGGGTTCGGTGGTCGGCGCCATGGCCCTGTACGGGGTCGGAGCGCTGCTCGGTCGGGACCGTACGGTCCGGATCGCCGCGAAGCTTCCGCTGCTCAAGGTGGCGGACATCGAACGTACCGAGGCGTGGTTCGGCCGGCACGGCGCCAAGGCGGTGTTCTTCGGGCGGATGATCCCGGTCTTCCGGTCGCTGATCTCCGTGCCGGCGGGTGTGGAGCGGATGCCCATTCCGCTGTTCCTGGCGCTGACGACGCTGGGCAGCGCCATCTGGAACACCGCGTTCGTGCTCGCGGGTTATGCCCTGGGTGAGAACTGGGAGCAGGTGGCGGGGTATGTCGCCACCTACTCCAAGGTGGTACTGGTGGTGGCGGTCGTGGCGGTGGTGGCGTTCATCGTCGTGCGGCTGAGGAAACCGGGAGCGGGGACCCGGCGCAAGTAGTGCACCAGTGACGCGGTGCCGGGCTTGACCGCGAGTGACCGCGAACCACCGGCGCCGAAGGCCCCGCCATCGCCATGAGCGGCCCAGCCCTGCTCACGGCGGGCCGCCCCGCCACCGCTGCCGGCTCCGCTCCCGCTCGGCTACGCGGCCAGGAATCGGCGCACGATCTCCTCCCCCGCCAGCACCCCGGACTCCTCCAGCGGCTCCACATGTGCGGCGTGCCAACCGGAGTCGGCCAGTTCACCGTGGCCAGGTCGCCAGCCGCGGTCAGCGGCCAGCAGCAGATCGGCGTCGAGCAGCGAGTCACCCGCAGCGAGCACCCGCTGTGCCCCGATGCGGCGGGCCACCTCACGGACCGCCGCGCTCTTGGTGAGGGGCTGCGGCACCGCGTACACCTTGCGGCCCTGGAGGGAGACCGCCCAACCGCGCGGGCCTGCCCAGGCCGCGAGCTCCTTCAGCCAGCCGTCCGGGAGCAGTTCGCGTTCGATGACGAGGTAGGCGAAGAGCTCCTCGGCGATGCGTTCCTTGCGCAGCCAGGCCGGGTCGGAGGTCGCGATCAGATGCGCGCGTACCTCGGCGAGCGGAACGCACTCGTCGGCGAGTCGAGCGGCCACCTGACGCTGCCAGTCGAGGTCGGACACCCCGTCGACGAGGATATGACCGCCGTTGGCGCAGATGGCGTACCGAGGGGCCGGTATCGGCAGTTGGATGCGTTGGTACTGCTCACGGGTGCGGGTGGTGGCCGGGACGAACTCCGTCTCGGCGGTCTCGGCGGCGAGGCGGGAGAGCAGCGAGGCGGCCGTCTCGGTGACGAAGGACAGCGGCTGGCCCTGGTACACCTCAACGCACAACAGCCGCGGAGCCTTTGCGTCCGGCATGGTGAGGTTGAGGGCCCTGGGCGAGTAGATGAGCGTGCGGTCCAGATCGCTGGCAACGAGGGTGCGGGCGCTCACAGTGAGGTCACCGTCTTGCCGTCCGCGCCGGTGGCACCCCGGGTGTACTGCGGGTGGATCAGCCCGACACAGCTGTACGGAAGCTGACCGACCTCTTCTACCGGCACCCCGCGCTGCTCGGCGAGCAGCCGGATGTGGTCCAGCTCGGCGCCCGCTCCCGCGCGGGCGAGGATCTTCCAGGGGACGCGGCGAAGAAGTACACGAGTGGTCTCACCGACGCCCGGTTTGACCAGGTTCATATCGTGGATTCCATACTCCTCGCTGATGCGTTCCACCGCGGCCCAACCCTCCCAGGTGGGGGCGCGGTCCGCCGCAAGCAACTCCTTCGCGTCGGTGTCGACCGCGTCGGCCACCTCGTCGAAGTGGGCGGCGACGGTGTCGAGGAAGTGGTTGGAGAGGTCGGCGTCGGTCAGCTCCGCATAGAACTTGGCGCCGTGGTAGTCGTGGGGGCCGACCAGGTCGGAGCGGAGGACGGTACGGGATATGAGCCCGGAGACCGTCGAGTTCAGACAGGCCGAGGGGATGAGGAAGTCCTCCCGGGTGCCGTAGGTACGGACACAGCCACCGGGGTCGGCGAGTACGGCGATCTCCGGGTTGAAACCGCCGAACTCGGAGATCGCGGCGGCCAGTTCGCGGGTGATCGCGCCCTTGCCGGTCCAACCGTCGACGAAGACGACCGCGGCCGGGTCATGGTGGTCGGCGAGCCAGCGCAGGGCGTTGGCGTCGATCCCCCGGCCCCGGACGATGGAGACGGCGTAGTGCGGAAGATCGATGCCGTGCCGCCGTTGGGCCCAGCGGCGCATCAGCACCCCCACGGGGGTGCCGGCCCGGGCGAGGGAGACCAGGACGGGACGGTCGCTCACCTCGGCGCGCTCGGCGAGCACCGTCTCGGTGACGGCGCCGACCGCCCGCGCGATGCGGGCCGCTGAGCTCTCCAGGGCGCTGTGGAAGAGCCGCTGGTACTCGGGGGTGGGCTGATACTCGACGGGCAGCGACTCCGCGTAGTGCGCGCCACCGTGTTGGATTGCCTCTTCGCGCTCCTCGGTGGGTGCTTCCAGCTCTACCTCCGACAGGTCCTGCAGCAACCAGCCGACCTCGTCCGGGGCGTACGAGGAGAAGGCAGGTCCGCGAAGGGGCTCGGCCAGGGCCGCGGAGGGTGAGGTGGGCGGCATGGCTGCCCTTTCGGGTGTATGGCTGGGAACGACCGCCAGCAGCAGACGGGGGGTGTGGGCGGCGAGCCGATCCAGCAGCCCCCCAGGAGCGTGCAGGGCGGAGGTGTCAGCGGTGGAGTCGATCACCAGCACGACAGCGTCGAAGCCCGCTCCCGCCACGTTGTAGGCGTAGCGCTCGCCG
Organism: Streptomyces albipurpureus; assembly: GCF_023701525.1. Taxonomy (GTDB): domain Bacteria; phylum Actinomycetota; class Actinomycetes; order Streptomycetales; family Streptomycetaceae; genus Streptomyces; species Streptomyces albipurpureus. The sequence continues at coordinate 257,056 of NZ_JAMQAW010000008.1, read as the reverse complement.
GGGCCGTCAGCGGGGTCGTCGTGGGCCGGGAAGACTATTCGGGTCCGTATGGCGTAGCCGGGGTCGTCGACGGCGAGCACGGGTGAGCGGGTGGTGGTGGAGTAGCGCACCTCGGCGTCGACGAGTTGCTCCAGCGCGGTGCCCAGCCGCAGCGGCGCGTACATCAACTCCTCACAGCCGAGCACCAGCACGCGCCGCGCCTTCGCTGTCGCCGCGACCGGCGGCGCTGCGAGGGCCGCGGTCGAGGAACCCGGGGCGGGCGCTGTGGTCTTCCCGCCGGGCGCCGGACTCTGGGTCTCCCGCTCCGCGCCGCTCGCGTCGAGCGCGGTGGCGGGGAGGCCCAGTGCTGCGGCGAGACGGGCGGCCATGTCCGGCAGGGCCCGTTCCAACTGGTGGCGGTGGTGGGGCAGGAAGCCATGGCGACCCCCGTCCGGGAGGTTCTCGGGCCATGCGAGGTCCACCCGGGTCACCGAGGGGCGTTCCAGGGCCGGGACGGGTGCTGCCCGCTGCTCGGCAGCACCGGTGCCTGCGGTGTGGCCGGTGCTTGTGTGGCCAGCGGGCTCAACACCCTTCGCCTGTGCGTCGGGTTCGGTGTGTTCGGTGTGTTCGGTGTGTTCGGCGTGTTCGGTGTGTTCGGTGTGTTCGGTGTGTTCGGCGACCAGGGCCTGGCCCTTGGCCAGTACGCCCTCCGGTAGCCCTACCGTCCCCGCGGCGAGCGCCACCAGTTGCACCTGGGCATCGATCTCCGCCGCGAATGCCTCCAGCCGCCCCTGATCCGCGATCGAGCGCAGATCGACCAGTGCCACCACCACATAGCGCTTGCGCGGGTAGCGCTCGTGGAGGGCGCGGATGGTGTTCAGCACGGTGTTGCCGGTGGAGAACTCATCGTCCACCAGCACCAGTGGTCCCGCCCCGGCCAGCAGTTCGGTGTCCTCGGGCAGCAGGAGGTGGGAGGTGGCGTGGGAGTGGGACTCCTCGAACCCGCCCGCGCGTTCCACCCCCGCGACCGGGCGGCGGGTGGAGTGGAGATAGGGGGCGAGCGCGACCCCGTCCGCCACCGAGTGGCCGAGCCCCGTCGCCGTCTCCGCGTAGCCGAGCACCACGGCACGGGAGGCTTCGTCATCGCCCAGCAGCGCGCGTACCCGGACCCCGAGGTCATACCCGGCCGCGTGCACCACGGCCGGTGACTGGGGCACGTGTTTGCCCAGCACGTTCGACACCAGCAGATGGGCCCGCTTGGGGTTGCGGCGCAGGGCCATTCCCAACAGCTCGGGCAGCCGCTCGTCTCCTTCGAGTGTGACGCCCAGCCGCTGTGCGACCCATGTTCCCGACCACTCCACGTCGACCGTCTCTCCTGCCATCGTCGTCATGGCCACCGGTACGGTCGCCACACTGCTGGGGGCCGTCGCAGCCGGGCCGGCCGTCGCGGCCTTCGAGATGTTCGCGGCTTCCGCCGCCATCCCGGCCTTCGCCATCGTTTCCATCTTCGCTGTCGCCGCCGCCCCTGTCGCCGCCGCGGTGGGTGACGTGCCGGCCGCCAGGGCCTCGGTGGTCGATCTCACGCTGAGTGGCCGGCCGTAAGCAGCTCGACAAAGCCGATGTCCTCCCTGGCCACGCCGAAGGCCTCCGCCCGCAACAGGGTGCGCTCCGCCCAGGCCCGGTGCGGCTTCACCTCGTTCATCTTGTTGGTGTACGCCGAGCGCAGCACCCCACCGCCGCCACGCTCCGGGCGGAGGATGTCCTGGGCGTCACTGAACTCCTCATGGCTGACCACGGACAGTGCGTGCACCGGCATCACATGGGAGGGGTGGATACAGGTCTTGCCCGTCAGGCCGTTGGCCCGATCCAGTTCGATCTCGCGCAGCAGGCCGTCGAGATCGTGCTGGATGAGGGCGGTGCGCAGTTCATCGGCCCGGCCCTCCATAAAGGGGCTGCGGCGCAGTTGCGGTTTGAACATGCGCTCCTGGACGCGGAAGTACTCGTATACGGGACCGGTCACCGTGTATCCCGTGCCGTCCGCGCGACCGAGGACATTGACCACGTCGGCGATGACGGATGCCACGATCTGGACGTCGTACGCCGTCATGTCGGGGCTGCGGCGCAGACCGTACGCGGAGCAGAAGTCGGTGACTCCGAGGCGGAGCGCCAATACTCGGTGGCGGTACTTGTCCACCGTGCGGGAGATACCGGTGAGGGTCTCGACCCGGCTCTCCAGATGGAGCAGTTCCGGGGATTCCAGGACGGGCATCGCGAAGAGTCGATGCCCGGTCGACGCCTCGGCGGCGGTGAGCGCTTCGAGGAAGGGAACCCCGCGCTCCTCGGTGAATTTCGGCAGCACGAATCCCGAAAGCAAGCGGACCGATTTCCCGAGCCGGCTGGCGAGGTCGGGGATCTGCCGCGGCTCCCGGACGCGAATGAAGAGCAGCGGCAGCTCGCCGCCTCGGGTATCGAGGTCGGCGAAGTGGCGGACCAGATTCTCCTCGGCCTCCACCACTTCGGCGTCATGGATGGAATCCTCCAGGCAGAGCACCATGGAGACCACTCCGCGTGCTACCTGCTTGCGCACGTCGTCGGCGAGTTGAGGTCGAGTGGCGGGGCTGTAGAGCGTTGCACCCAGGGCCGCCGCGAGCGTACGGGCGGAAGAGCCGGCGGTGAAATCGCAGGGCTCCTGATGGAACAAACGCTCACGCACGGCGGGCGAAAGCTGCCCGAAATGACGCATGAAACTCCCCGTACTGCTTGGCGGCCCGCCTGACTGACGTGGCCGGTAATAGTACGTACGAAACTGGCTCAAGAGTTCCCCGGGTCCATGAATTTCAGGCATCCCAGGTGCACCATGCATGTGTCTATCCGCAATGACACATGGGAGCTGGCACCGGGCGCCCGCTTGGTACACCGAGCAACCGGAAGGCGGAAGGATCAGGGAATACGACTGCGGTGCCCTGAGAGCCATCGCACACCGCCGTCGAGAGGCCCACAAAAGCCGGAACTACAGGTTCCGCATCGGGAACCGTGCGCCCGCGTTGTCCGGGTGGCCCCTGAGAAGGCAGGATGACCGCCATGACGCACGCGATGCTGAAGGGCTCGAACGTCCCCCTCGATGCCACGGCCGTACGCGCCGTGCTGCGCTGGACCCCGGGTGCCGGCGTCCCTGATGTGGATGCCTCGGCCCTGTTGCTCGGCCCCGACGCCCGGGTGCGATCCGACGAGGACTTCGTTTTCTACAATCAGCCGCGCCACCCCTCCGGCCTGGTGCGACGGCTGTCGAAGAAGCGCGTCGCGGGCCATCTGACGGACACCGTGGAGGCGGACCTCTCCGCCCTTGAGCCGTCCGTCGACCAGGTCGTACTCGCCGCCTCCTCCGACGGGGACACCTTTCAGCACGTACGTGATCTGCGGATACTGCTGTATGACGCGGCTGTTTCCGACGCCGAGCCGCTTGCGGTCTTTGATGTACAGGCGGAGACCGGCGCCGAGACCGCCATCATCTGCGGTGAGCTGTACCGCCGCGGTGAGGGCTGGAAGTTCCGTGCGGTGGGGCAGGGCTATCCCACCGGTCTGGTCGGTCTGGCCACCGATTTCGGCATCTCGGTGGACGAGGGCGAGAGCATCGGGGGCGGCTCGGCCGACGGCGGCGCGACGACGGCCGTGGTGGGCTCGCCCACCACACCCGCCCCGCCGGCGCAGCCTCCCCGGCCCACGGCTGAGCCCGCCTACGGATATCCGCAGTCCGGCACCAGCCGCCCCGCCTACGGCTACCCGCAGCCCGCTTCCGGTCCAGCGCGGCAGGGGTACGGCTACCCCCAGTCCGCCGCGGCCTTCGTTCCCGACCCGGATTTTCGGCTGCCGCCGATGGGCCCGCAGTTCGCCCGCCCCTAGCGCACCGGGCGGTAAGGGCCCTGGGCGGGTCAGACGCGGGACTTGTATCCGCGGCCCCATTGCAGGCCCCAGCCGTAAAGTCGGTCCAGCTCCGCCTGGAAGCCGTAGACGAACTTCACTTCACGGCGTACGACCAGATCGCCCTTGGTGTTGTCGACGGAGAACACCGCGCATGAGCGGGCCTCCGGGGCACGCTCGTCAAGCTCTATCTCCACCCGGGGGCCACTGCTGGGGTAGAGCGTCACATTGGCGTGCGTACGGTCGAAGGCGGGGGTCTGGTCGTAGATGTAGACGAAGAACAGCAGTCGCTTGATCTCAGCGTGATGATCGAGGTTGACGTAGATCGTCTCGCCGGAGCCCGAGCCGAACCGGTCATCGCCGCTGAGCTTCACGAAGGGCGCTTCATTGGTGGAGCCGAAGAAGTTGCCCAGCGGCTGGACCACGCCCTTGCTGCCGTCGTTCAGCTCATAGAGGCAGCCGAGGTCAAGGTCGACATTGACCATGCCCTGGGTGTGGGCCTGGACCACTTCGGGCTTGAAGAGTCTGAGCGGATGCCGCAGCAGGCTCTGCCGCGACCTGCCCTCGATGTCGGACGTCCGCATCCGCCAGGAGAGATTGACCCGCAGATGACCGCTGGCCGCTCCCTGCTTGGTGAGCGACACCGACGGGCGGCGCCGATTCAGTGAGATGGAGTTCGTCGCGGAGTTACCCGAGTCGAACTGCGCCGACCTGCCCTGCCGCAGGTTGTCCCAGAAGGCCATGTCCCGCCCCTAGTCCTTTCGTTGGACCCCGCTCGTCCAGTCTGTGCGGCCTACCGCGCTGGGCCGTGCCCGAGCCCCGCCCCCGCGCACGGTGCGGGGCGGCGCCGAGGCTCGTGCCTCGAAGCCGCCCCGCTAGAGCGTTCCGCAATTCGCGGTCGGTCACACCCCCGCTCAGGAGTGGGACTCAGCCTTTTCGCCCAGGGCCTCCTGGGCCGCGAGCTCTCGGTTGCGTCGGACCGACGATACAAAGGACCAACCGATCAACGCCACGCCGATGAGACCGGTGATGAGCTCGTGGATCTGGTACTGGATGGTGATCAGAAGGATGATCGCCAGCGCACCGATCGCGTAGTGGGCGCCGTGCTCCAGATAGACGTAGTCGTCCAGCGTTCCCTGGCGCACCAGGTAGACGGTGATCGATCGGACATACATGGCACCGATACCGAGGCCCAGGGCCATCAGCACGATGTCATTGGTGATGGCGAACGCGCCGATGACTCCGTCGAAGGAGAACGAGGCGTCCAGGACCTCTAGGTAGAGGAACATGAAGAAGGCTGCTTTTCCGCCCACGGCCATGGCCGTGACCTTCTTGCCGCTCTTGCGAGCCTGCTCCTCCTCCTCGTGTTCGCGCTCCTCCTTTTCTTCGAGCTTGTTCTCGAAGTAGCTGGAGAGGCCGCCGACGATCAGATAGGTGATCAGACCGGCGATACCGGAGAGCATGACGGTCTCGGCCTTGTTCGCATGGCCGCCACCGTGTTGATGCGCGTTGACAGCGAATGTCATCGCGGTTCCCAACAGCACGATCAGGGCGATGCAGACCGACAGCATGTCGACCTTGCCCAGCTTGGCGAGCGGGCGCTCCAGCCAAGCCAGCCACTTGATCTCCCGGTCCGTGAAGATGAAGTCCAGGAAGATCATCAGAAGGAACATTCCACCGAATGCGGCGATCGACGGATGAGCGTCGGTCACCAGTTCCTCGTACCTGTCCTTGTCGTTGAGCGCCAGTTCGACCGCCTCGATGGGGCCTAGCTGGGCACTGACAGCGACGATGAGGACGGGGAATACCAGTCGCATACCGAACACGGCGATAAGAATGCCGATCGTGAGGAAGATCTTCTGCCAGAAGGCATTCATCTTCTTCAGGATTCCGGCATTGACCACCGCGTTGTCGAACGATAGCGAGATCTCAAGGACGGACAGGATCGCTACGATCCCAAACGCAGTCCACCCTCCGTAGAGCACCGCTGCGACCAGACCGAGCGCGGTAACCGCGAACGACCAGCCGAAGGTTTTCAGAACCACTGGCACCCAATCGTTTTAGGTGGGGGTACCCCCGGGCCATGCCCGGGGGAGTAGCGCCCACGCACCAAGGACAGTTCTCCGCGCACCACGCGGAGTTTTACGAAACATTGACCCCGAAGTCTAGAGCGATCCCCCGCAGACCCGACGCGTACCCCTGCCCAACGGCACGGAACTTCCACTCCGCGCCATACCGGTAGAGCTCACCGAAGATCATCGCCGTCTCGGTCGAAGCGTCCTCACTCAGGTCATAACGCGCCAACTCCTGACCGTCCGCCTGGTTGACCACGCGGATGAAGGCATTGCTGACCTGGCCGAACGACTGACCACGACTATCTGCATCATGAATGGAGACGGGGAAGACTATCTTGTCCACGGTCGATGGAACCTTGGTGAGATCCACGATCAGCGACTCGTCGTCGCCGTCGCCGTCACCCGTGAGGTTGTCGCCCGTGTGCTCGACGGAACCCTCGGGGCTCTTCAGATTGTTGTAGAAGATGAAGTAGTCGTCGCCCAGGACCCGGCCGCCGCCGCAGAGCAGCGCGCTGGCGTCGAGGTCGAAATCGGCACCGGTGGTGGAACGTGCGTCCCAGCCCAGTCCCACCAGCACCTGCGTGAGATTCGGCGCGACCTTGGAGAGGGAGACGTTGCCTCCCTTGGCGAGCGTGACACCCATGATCTGGTCCTCCCCAGCTAACGATGTGAATTCCAGGCACATCCGACCCGGAACGTCTGGCGTGCTTGCACGGGCACGCCTCCCCGTTCGTACGGCTGCGTTCCTCCGGCCGCACGGCCCCCGTGGGGCTTGCGCGACCGCGTCCCGCTCAGTGGTTCTCAGTGGTTCTTCATGGTTTTCGGTGGGGCGCCCCGACCCGCCCGGGTGCCGTACGGCACCGGCTTGCGCGGCGCTGTCCGCGCATCGAGAGAAACCGAGGGAAATCGGCCCACTGGCACAGACATGCCCTGATCACACCGCGCTATGCCGATGGGAACAGGCACGTCCG
>NZ_JAMQAW010000008.1:195106-250063 GCF_023701525.1 Streptomyces albipurpureus | reverse complement strand
CTTAGACGTTGACGCCGAAGTCCTGCGCGATACCGCGCAGTCCCGAGGCGTAACCCTGGCCGATGGCACGGAACTTCCACTCCGCGCCATTGCGGTAGAGCTCACCGAAGACCATGGCGGTCTCGGTCGAAGCGTCCTCACTCAGGTCATAGCGTGCCAGTTCGTTGTTGTCCGCCTGGTTGACCACGCGGATGAAGGCGTTGCGCACCTGTCCGAACGACTGCTGACGGCTCTCCGCCTCATAGATCGAGACCGGGAAGACGATCTTGTCGACCTCGGCCGGGACCCCTGCGAGGTTGACCTTGATCTGCTCGTCGTCGCCCTCGCCCTCACCCGTGAGGTTGTCGCCGGTGTGCTCAACGGAGCCATCGACGCTCTTGAGGTTGTTGAAGAAGACAAAGTTCCCGTCGCTGGTGACCTTGCCCTCTGCGTTCGTCAGCAGGGCGCTGGCATCCAGGTCGAAGTCCGTGCCGGTGGTGGTACGGATGTCCCAGCCCAGACCTACGGTGACGGCGGTCAGGCCGGGCGCGGCCTTGGTCAGCGAGACGTTGCCGCCCTTGCTGAGGCTGACTCCCACGAGTCCCTCCATTGGTTTTCAGGGGCAGCGCCCCCGTCGTGCGTTCGTGTCGGATCAACGGGATCGATCCTAGTGACCGGTTCCCGCGCAAAACAGGCTTTGGCACGGGAGGTCGCCCGTTCCGTCCCGGTTGGGTACTGGTTGACCCGACGCGCAGGGCGGACGGGGCTGTCCTAAAGATGTCGGCGCCCCCAGGGGCACCCCTGGAGGGCCGCTGGAGCCGTCGGCGCATCGGACCGGCACCCGGGCGAGGGCGGGCCAGTTACCGCCAGCCACGGGCCAGCAGGGGCCACCGGGGGCGCAGGGGCCACTGGGACGCCGCCGGCCCGCTAGCCGGTCACGACAAGACCGGTGGAGCGGCCACCCGGGGCGGCTCCACCGCCACCGCGCCGGCCAGGAGGCTCGGCAGCGCCTGCCAGGGGCCGGCCCCGTGGGCCCGACGCCTCAGATGGCTTCCAGGGCCTTGGTGTACTCGTTCAGGTCACGGGCGTCCGGCAGGCCGTTGATGACGCTCCAGCGGACCACGCCCTCCTTGTCGATGATGAAGGTGCCGCGCACGGCGCAGCCCTTCTCCTCGTCGAAGACGCCGTAGGCCCGGGAGACCTCGCCGTGCGGCCAGAAGTCGGAGAGCAGCGGGTACTCCAGCCCCTCCTGCTCGGCGAAGACGCGCAGGGTGTGGATCGAGTCGTTGGAGACGGCGAGCAGCTGGGTGTCGTCGTTGACGAACTTCGGCAGTTCATCGCGGAGCGCGCACAGCTCACCCGTGCACACACCGGTGAACGCGAACGGGTAGAAGAGGAGGACCACGTTCTTCTCGCCCCGGAAGTCAGTGAGACTCACCGTGCGCCCGTGGTTGTCCTTCAGCTCGAATTCGGGTGCCTTGGTGCCGACCTCGATCGCCATGGTGTGTGCTTCCCTTCGCTGAGCCCGTTCGGGTGACGGGTCCACTCTATGCGCACGGCAAAACCCCCTCTAAAGCGCCGCTAGGCCCCCTCCGACCTGGGTCGGAGGGGGCCTAGCGGCAGTTGGTGCGAATGCACTCAGGGTCTTGCCCGGCGCCTGCACCGGGCTTACTTCAAGGCCTTGCGTCGAGGCTCCTCAGCGCTTCGACTTGGGGGCCACCAGTCGACTGCCAGACCATTCCTTGGCCACACTGATGCTCTTGGTCTGAGAAAGACCGGCAGTCTGTGCGGCATCGCTGATATCGCTGGGCTCCACGTAGCCTTCCCGGCCCGTCTTCGGCGTCAGCAGCCAGATCAGGCCGCCTTCGTCGAGCAGGCCAATGGAGTCCACCAGCGTGTCCGTCAGGTCGCCGTCCTCATCGCGGAACCAGAGGACAACGGCGTCAGCGACGTCGTCGTACTCCTCGTCCACAAGGTCCTGGCCGATCACGGACTCGATGCCTTCACGGAGATCCTGGTCGGCGTCCTCGTCGTAGCCGATCTCCTGGACCACCTGTCCGGGCTCGAACCCCAGCCTTAGTGCTGGGTTGGTCCGCTCCTCCGCGTGGTCCGCGGTCGCGCTCACGGCTTGCCTCCTGATCATGTTCGGTAGATGCTGCGGCCTCGCGCGTACGCGTGGCGTTGGCCGTAGTCCACACGCGCACGGCGGATCGCGCAAGTACCCGGCCGTTCAGACCGCCGAAACGGTGACGTTTGCGTCCGTCTCGACGCAAGTCCCCACATGTTCCACCAGGGCCGGTACCGCACACGACACGCTTCGGCCGCGTTTGCCACTTTACGTCTACCCGGCACCCCCATCGGAACCGAACACCCAAACGGAACGCACTACCGGGTTGGGCGTAAGGTTGCGATTTGACCCACCTAGCCCACCTGGTCAGCAGCACTGGGGGCCGGGCGGGATGTCAGCGAGAGCATGGGTTACCTCTCGGTAGAGATGACGTTTGCCGGCCCGCGGTACACGATGGAGGCGGTACGGCAGCGTTCCAGGACACTGCAAACTCTGCCAGAAATTCTTGGCTCACCACTCCGAACAGCGAAGGAACAGCGTGGCTTCCGGATCAGATCGCAACCCGATCATCATTGGCGGCCTTCCCAGCCAGGTCCCGGACTTCGACCCCGAAGAGACCCAGGAGTGGTTGGACTCACTCGACGCCGCCGTCGACGAGCGAGGCCGGGAACGAGCCCGCTACCTGATGCTCAGGCTCATCGAACGCGCGCGCGAGAAGCGTGTGGCCGTGCCCGAGATGCGCAGCACGGACTATGTGAACACCATCGCCACCAAGGACGAGCCGTTCTTCCCCGGTAACGAGGAGGTCGAGCGCAAGGTCCTGAACGCCACCCGCTGGAACGCCGCGGTGATGGTCTCCCGCGCCCAGCGCCCGGGGATCGGCGTCGGCGGGCACATCGCCACCTTCGCGTCCTCCGCCTCCCTCTACGACGTGGGCTTCAACCACTTCTTCCGCGGCAAGGACGAGGGCGACGGCGGCGACCAGATCTTCTTCCAGGGGCACGCGTCCCCCGGCATCTACGCCCGGGCCTTTCTGCTCGACCGGCTGAGCGAGACCCAGCTCGACGCGTTCCGCCAGGAGAAGTCGAAGTACCCCAACGGTCTCTCCAGCTATCCGCACCCGCGGCTGATGCCGGACTTCTGGGAGTTCCCCACCGTATCGATGGGCCTCGGCCCGCTCGGTGCGATCTACCAGGCGCGGATGAACCGCTATATGCAGGCCCGGGGTGTCGCTGACACCTCGAAGTCGCATGTGTGGGCGTTCCTCGGCGACGGCGAGATGGATGAGCCCGAGTCGCTCGGGCAGCTCTCCATCGCCTCCCGTGAGGGCCTGGACAACCTCACCTTCGTCGTGAACTGCAACCTCCAGCGTCTCGACGGTCCGGTACGCGGCAACGGCAAGATCATCCAGGAGCTGGAGTCGCAGTTCCGCGGCGCCGGCTGGAATGTGATCAAGCTGGTGTGGGACCGCTCCTGGGACCCGCTGCTCGCCCAGGACCGCGACGGCCTGCTGGTGAACAAGCTGAACACCACCCCTGACGGCCAGTTCCAGACCTATGCGACGGAGACCGGCTCGTACATCCGGGAGCACTTCTTCGGCGGTGACCAGCGGCTGCGCGCCATGGTCGAGAACATGACCGACGAGCAGATCCTGCACCTCGGCCGCGGTGGCCATGACCACCGCAAGGTCTTCGCGGCGTTCGCCGCCGCCAAGGCCCACAAGGGCCAGCCGACCGTGATCCTCGCCCAGACCGTCAAGGGCTGGACCCTCGGGCCGAACTTCGAGGGCCGCAACGCCACCCATCAGATGAAGAAGCTCACGGTCGACGACCTCAAGGGCTTCCGGGACCGGCTGCACCTCCCGATCACGGACACCCAGCTGGAAGGCGGCCTCCCGCCGTACTACCACCCGGGTCGTGACTCGGAGGAGATCCAGTACATGCACGACCGCCGCAAGGCGCTCGGCGGCTATGTGCCGACCCGAGTCGTGCGGGCGAAGCCGCTGGTGCTGCCCGAGGAGAAGACCTACGCGGCCGTGCGCAAGGGTTCGGGTCAGCAGTCGATCGCCACCACCATGGCCTTTGTGCGACTGCTGAAGGACCTGATGCGGGACAAGGAGATCGGCAAGCGATTCGTCTTGATCGCTCCCGATGAGTACCGCACCTTCGGTATGGACTCCTTCTTCCCGAGCGCGAAGATCTACAACCCGCTGGGCCAGCAGTACGAGTCCGTGGACCGTGAGCTGCTCCTCGCCTACAAGGAGTCGCCGACCGGGCAGATGCTGCACGACGGCATCTCCGAGGCCGGCTGCACGGCGTCGCTGATCGCCGCGGGTTCGGCGTACGCCACCCATGGCGAGCCGCTGATCCCGGTGTACGTCTTCTACTCGATGTTCGGTTTCCAGCGCACTGGTGACCAGTTCTGGCAGATGGCGGACCAGCTCGCGCGCGGCTTTGTGCTGGGTGCGACCGCAGGCCGTACGACATTGACGGGTGAGGGCCTCCAGCACGCTGATGGCCACTCCCAGCTGCTGGCGTCCACCAACCCGGGCTGCGTGGCGTACGACCCGGCGTTCGGCTTTGAGATCGCGCATATCGTCAAGGACGGTCTGCGCAGGATGTACGGCGGGACGCCCGAAGAGAACGAGGACATCTTCTACTACCTGACCGTCTACAACGAGCCGATCCAGCACCCGGCCGAGCCCTCGGACGTGGACGTGGACGGCATCCTCAAGGGTGTCTACCGCTACAAGACCGGCGAGCAGGGCCAGATCCCGGCGCAGATCCTGGCGTCCGGTGTGTCCGTCCCCTGGGCGATCGAGGCCCAGCGCATCCTCGCCGAAGAGTGGAACGTACGCGCCGATGTCTGGTCGGCGACCTCGTGGAACGAGCTGCGCCGCGAGGCCGTCGCGGTGGAGGAGTACAACCTTCTGCACCCGGAGGAGGAGCAGCGCGTCCCGTATGTCACCCGCAAGCTCTCCGGCTCCGACGGCCCGTTCGTGGCCGTCTCGGACTGGATGCGTTCGGTGCCGGACCAGATCGCCCGCTGGGTGCCGGGGACGTATGCGTCACTGGGCGCGGACGGCTTCGGCTTCGCGGACACCCGCGGTGCCGCTCGTCGTTACTTCCACATCGACGCGCAGTCCATCGTGCTGGGAGTGCTGACCGAGCTGGCGCGCGACGGCAAGGTGGACCGCTCGGTGCTGAAGCAGGCGGTGGACCGCTATCAGCTGCTCGATGTGGCGGCGGCTGACCCCGGCCCGGCCGGCGGCGACGCCTGACGGTCGCTGGGGAGTAGGACATCGAGGGCGGCGGAACCCTTCGGGGTTTCGCCGCCCTTTCCGCTGCCGCGGACGCGAAGGGCGCCTCTCCCGCGGCAACGGTCGGTGGGTGGGGAGCGGACTGCGCTCAGCTCTCCCAGATCTTGAACGCCCTTACCCGGTAGGGCGACTGGGGCGACCAGGTGCCCGAGCCCGGGTAGGTCTCGAACTCGCCGGTCTCCTGGCACTCACCGGACTGGTAGGTGGTGACGGGCCGCCCCGTTCGATTGGCCAGGGACTGGGCCGTGGTCCCGGCGGGCAGCGGGATACAGCTCTCGATGTCCGTACCGGAGAGCTCGTACACCTGCCGGGCTCCGGTGAAGCCGCCCCTCTCCCAGAGGCAGAGCGCGCCGGTGGGGCACTCCCCCAGCCGAGTCGCGGCCAGGGCGGGTTGGGGCAGGAGGGCCGCCGCCGCGATGGTCAGAGCGGCCAGGGCGATGGTGCTGTGTCGCATGCGATGAACCCCCATGATCATATGAATCGGTCGACCGCACCCTGACCGACCGTCGATCGACGGCGAAAGGGGTATTCGGGCGGATCACCCGGATAGGCGATAGCCCCATCGGGCGGACCGACGGGGCTGTCACTGCTATGAGGTTGACGCCCGGGAACCCCGCTGGGGTACGTCTCCCCGGGGGGAGGGCGACCGGTCTAGATATGGGCGGCGCCGGCGCCCGCCTCGGCGTTCTCACCGCGCTTGGTGAGCAGGGCGACACCGATGGCCAGTGCCGATATCGCGGCCGCGACGAGGCAGGCGAGGCCCATGCCCGACACGAAGGTGTCATGGGCAACCTCGGTGATCTTGGCGATCAGCTCGGGCGGGGTCTCCTTGCCCACCGGGGCCATACCGACCTCAACGGCCTTGGCGGCCTGGTCCAGCTGCTCGGCGGGCATCGGCGGAAGCTTGGCGTCGGCCCAGTTGCCGGCGAGGTCGCTGTCGACCTTGGAGGCCATGACGGCGCCGAGCACCGCCGTACCGAGGCTGCCGCCGATCTGCATGGCGGCCTGCTGAAGACCGCCGGCGACGCCGGAGAGCTCCATCGGCGCGTTGCCCACGATGACCTCGGTGGCACCCACCATGACCGGCGCGAGACCGAGGCCGAGGAGGGCGAACCAGATCGACATCGTCAGGCTGCTGGTGTCGGGGGTCAGGGTGGACATGCCGAACAGCGCCACCGCGGTGAAGGCCATACCGGCCGCGAGCGGAATCCGCGGACCGACCTTGGTGATCACGGCGCCGGCCAGCGGGGAGCCGACGATCATCATTCCGGTCAGCGGCAGCAGATGCAGTCCGCTGTCGACCGGGCTCATGCCATGGACGTTCTGAAGGTAGAAGGTGACGAAGAAGAGGCCGCCCATGAAGCCGATGGCCATCAGGACCATCAGCACCACACCGGCCGACAGCGGCACCGAGCGGAAGAGCTTCAGCGGGATCAGCGGCTCGGCGACCTTGTTCTCCCAGATGGCGAAGAGCACGAAGGCAACGATCGCCGCGCCGAGGAAGCCCCAGGTCTTGCCGTCTCCCCAGCCCCATTCGGCGGCCTTGATCAGCGCCCAGACAAGGCAGAACATCCCGCCGGAGAGCAGCAGGATGCCGGGGATGTCGAAGGACCTCGGCGCGTTCTCCGCTCGATGGTCCTTGAGGATCACCAGCCCCAGCACCAGGGCGATGATGCCGACGGGGACGTTGATGAAGAACACGGACTGCCAGCTGACGTGCTCGACCAGCAGACCGCCGACGATCGGGCCGCCCGCGGTCGAGGCGCCGATCACCATGCCCCAGATACCGATCGCCATATTGAGCTTCTCGGCGGGGAAGGTGGCGCGCAGCAGACCGAGCGCGGCGGGCATCAGCAGGGCGCCGAAGAGGCCCTGGGCCACTCGGAAGGTGATGACCATGGCGATGCTGTCGGAGAGGCCGATGGCGGCCGATGACGCGGCGAAGCCGACGATGCCGATCAGGAACGTCTGGCGATGGCCGAAGCGGTCACCCAGCTTGCCGGCCGTGATCAGGGTGACGGCGAGCGCGAGGAAGTAACCATGGCTGATCCACTGGACGTCGGCCATGGTGGCCTTGAGGTCGGTGGCGATCGCGGGATTGGCGATCGCTACGATCGTGCCGTCCAGTGCGACCATCATCACGCCGATGGCCACTGCGAAGAGCGTCAGCCAAGGGTGTCCGCGAAGTCCCTTGGCCGGAGCCGTTCCTGCGTCGCGTGGCCCCAGGGGGTCATCCTGCGGCGTCTTGTCGATGGTGGTCTGACTAGTCATGAGAAGAGACTAGTGACAGCCTCTGACAGTTGACAAACTATTTCACTCGTCGGTGACTGTCATCTCGCTCACAGGTACGCTGAAGTGGCCGTTGAAGTCAACGCGCAGTGGATGAGCGGTGAAAGAGGACCATAAATTGAGGGCCAAGTGACCGGCCGGGTGACGGTTGAGTTCCAACCGGAGCCGACCGGGCTGCGCGAGCGGAAGAAGCAGATCACCCGTGACGCGCTGGTGCGGGTCTCACTGGAACTGTTCATCGCGCAGGGGTACGAGCAGACCACCGTGGATGAGATCACGGACGCCGTCGATGTCTCACAGCGCACCTTCTTCCGCTACTTCGTCAGCAAGGAAGAGGTCGCCTTCGCCCTACAGGACCTCGTCACCCAGCGCTTCACCGCGTCACTGCGGGAACGCCCCGCACACGAGGGCCCGTTCGACGCCATGCGGAACGCCGTCCTCCTGGGGTGGGACCACATCGAGGAGGCGCTCGGTGAGATCGCGCCGGTCGAGACCCATATGCGCAGCTGCCTCATGATCGAGTCGACGCCCGCACTCCTCGCCGCCCATCTGCGCCGCTCCACCGAGATGGAGGAGCTGGTCGCCGGGATCATCGCCGAGCGCGAAGGCCTCGATCTGAACGCCGACCCCCGCCCCCGCATTCTGGTCGGAGCCTTCTCCGCGGTGATGCGGGTGGCCGGCAAGGTGTGGAGTTGGGGCGATGACCTGAGCAAGGACGCACTGCGGGACCTCACGGCGGAGCACCTGTCCCAACTGGGCCCGGCGCTGACGCAGGACTGGCGCGCCCGGAGAACCCAGACCATCTGACGGCGCGGCGGGAGACAAGCTCGGACTCCGCTCGCCGCCCACATCCGGCGCCGCGATCCATCGGGTATCCAGCGTCGCTTTCCGGCCGATGTGCAACCGCGTCCTGAGTGATTTCCAGCCCCCTTGTGGGGAGATACCGCCCCGATGCCTCCAGCCCGGCGAATCACGCTTCACTGGGAAATGCACGGAAACGCGCTAACGACCCGTTGTGTGACAGGTCGCGGCCATTCCCCCCTTCACCCTCCTTATCCCTGATGAACGCGTGACTTGCCTCACGCTCCCAGCGGGAGGGTGCATGGGTCTCCTAGGGTGTTCCGCAGTGACTCCTTCTCGCCCCTCCCCCGCCCTGACCGGCTGGCGCGTTCTGCTCGCACTCGCACTCGTGTTCACCATGCTGACCACGACCGGCTGGACTGCGGTACGCCACCCCGGCGGCCCCCGCGACTTCCTTGACGCCGAGTTGGCAGCCTGGCGCAAGGCCAAGGTCAGCGGCCGTGCGCTCCCGGACACCGACTCCCCGCCGATGCGACTCGCCGCCTTCTTCGCCTCGCTCGACAGCACGCGCAGCCTGGGCGTCGCAGACCGCTTCCCCCTGCTGGTCGGCAATCTCAACGGCGCTCCGGTCTCGCTGCGCTACCGCGCCAACCGCACCGCCATCGCCCGCTCGCTGGAGTCGGAGGTACAGCGCGCGAAGACCGCGCGGCTCACCCGGGACGGCCGCCACCAGAGCATGCGCCGCATCCACCGCTTCCAGGCGCTGATGCGGCCCGAGCGCCAGATCCTCGCCTTCGATCCATCCGGTTCCGGCCGGGCCGCCGAGGTGTTCGGCGATGTGGAACGAGCCGAGCGGGTCTCGGTGATCGTGCCCGGTGTCGACACCAATCTGCTCACCTTCCAGCGCAGCGCCCGCAAGTACAGCGCCCCCGTGGGCATGGCCCAGTCGCTCTACGCGGCCGAGCGCGCCGCCTCCCCTCACACCCGTACCGCGGTCATCGCCTGGGCTGACTACACCGCACCCGCCGGAATCGGAATGGACTCGGTCATAGGTCGGCTCGCGAAGAACGGCGCCGTGCGGCTGACCCGGCTGATCGACGCGCTACCGGGAACATCCAACATCGCCCTGTTCTGCCACAGTTACGGCTCCGTCGTCTGCGGGGTCGCGGCCCGCGCTCTGCCCAGCCGGGTGACCGATATCGCGGTAGCGGGCAGTCCGGGCATGCGCGCCGGGAACGTTACCGAGTTGCGGGCGCACGCCCGGGTGTGGGCCATGCGGGACCGGGGCGACTGGGTGGAGGACGTACCGCATCTGCAGGTCGGTGGGCTGGGACACGGCGAGGACCCGGTGGCCCCGGAGTTCGGGGCGCGGGTGATGTCCGCGGCTGGCGCGATGGGGCATAGCGGCTATTTCGAGCCGGGTACGGAGAGCGTGGCCAATCTGGCGGAGATAGGCGTCGGTTCCTACTCCGAGGTGGTCTGCGCTTCTGAGGACACCCGGTGCAGCAGCGATATTTTCGAGGAAACAGCGGCCTGACGCGCGTAGAACTTCTCGTAGGGGAGAAGCGACGAAGGGGCGACGTAGAAGCGCAAGCCGCCTACGATGATGTGTATGGGTGATGTATTGGCTGGAATTCAAGCCACATGGGAGTTCGAGTCCGACTCCGTGCTCATCCGCTATGAACGGGGACACCGCACGCCAAAGCTCTTTCAGGCGCTCCGCGAACGCCGCATCCCCCACGAGGCGTTGGCATCGGTGACTCTCTCCCCGGGCAGGCGGGGGACGGTGGTGCTGCACGCGGCGCCGAGACCCGGTGCGGACCCGCTGATGGAGGCGGCGGCCGGGCAGCTGAAGGAAGAGTGCGATCCCTACCGGCTGGTGATACCGGCCGACGGGAAGGATCTGGCTGAGTTCCATGCGGAGGAGCTGAGAGCGGTACTGCCCGTTGACGCGGACCGACCCACCGAGTGGTACGCCGTGGCCGCTCCCGAGGCGCCGCTGAACTTCAAGGCGTATGACGGCAGAGCGTCCTTCGACGGGCGGCACGTCGAGTTCCGCTGGTCCAGGACGGGTGCGTCATCGACCAAGTGGAAGGCTGGCGACCAGAGTTTCGCGGTGAATGAGCTCAGCGGGGTGGAATGGCGCACTCCGGAGGCACACGACGGCTATCTGCGGCTGCTGCGACGGGCGGATGTCCTGCTCGGCGAGGAATCCGCCGAGCCCGCACGGGTGGACAGAGATCCGGCCGCGGTGGTGTTCGGGCCCCGGAGCGGACCGGTCCATGAGTCGCTGCCCTTCGCCGCCGCGGTGCTGGAGTCGGTCCAGCGGGCGAGCGCGGCACCGGCGCTTGCCCTGCACACGGGCCGCCGCGATCCGGCCGACATCGCCGACCGGATTCGGCATCTGGGCGACCTCCACCAGGCGGGCCTGGTGACGGACGACGAGTTCAGCACCAAGAAGGCGGAGTTGCTGGCCGAGCTCTAGCAGGCTCGCCCTGGAGAGAGTGCGACCTCTGGGGCCTGCTGGAACCATGGGGCTCGCGTGCCCACTTCCGAGGTAGCCGGGTCATGACCATGTGACCCGGCTACTCGCTCGGTGGTGGAGTTCAGCGATCCGGTACGCGAGAAACAGCGGGCCACGGTGGTCCTACCGGGCCGGCGTCACCATCGCCGCCCATCCCGCCCCGACTCCGACCGCTGAAGCCGATCCCCGGGTTATGCGTCGGTCAGGGGGCGCGGTTCACGCCACATCGCCCACAGCACCGGCCCGTCCCCCGGCAGCCGCAACTCTTCGCGCACGGTGAAGCCGAAGTGCTCGTAGAAGGGGAGGTTGGCCGGTTTGGAGGACTCCAGATACGCGGGGAGGCCCGCCGCGTCAGCCTTGGCAAGACCCGAGCGCAGCAGGGCGGCTCCGTGCCCCTGGCCCTGTGCCGCCGGGTCCGCGCCGATCAGCGCCAGATACCAGTGCGGTTCCTGGGGGGTGTGCTTGCCGACCGTCTCGATGGTCTCCCGAAAGAGCGGAGCCCGGTCGCCGAGGATGTCCAGCAGCTGCTGAATGGTCTCCGCGTCGGGGACAGCCTTGGCCTGCGCCTCCGGTGGCACCCAGAAGGCGACGGCCTTCTCGGTGCGCTCGCACAGAGCGTGGTGAACATACTGTCCGGTGAAGATCGTTGTGAAGTAGCGGCCCATTTCCGCCTCGCGCGACGCGTCATCGGGGAAGAACCCGCGCATCATCGGATCGTCGTCGAAGGCACGGGCCAGAACGCGGCTGACCAGCGGCGCATCGCCAATCATTGCCGTCTTCGGGGTATTCGATATCGACATGCGTTCATTGTGCACGGGGTGGTTTCCGACGCCGGGCCGAGGTCCCCCTCTTCGCTCGCGACGCCGATCCATCGCGCCCCTCGACCGTTCCCCTGGCGGGCCGAAGCCCCCTTCGCTCGCGACGCCGATCCATCGCGGCCCCGACCGCTTCCATCGCGGCTGAGCGCCGCGGCCCATCGCGTCCTCGACGGGCCTGGACGCCCGCTCGCCCCCGTCCCGTCCGACGGTGGCAGCGACGACCGTCCCACAGCCGACCTCCGAAGACGATCTCCCTGAACACCCCGAACACCCTGAACTCCCTGAACGCGCTGAACTCCTCAAGACGGCTCGCAGGCTCCACCAGCAGACTGGGTGGGGGTGTCATACCGGGGTATGACACCCCCACCGGCTCCTGGGTATGACGTCACGGCCCCGCCTTGTGCCTACGCTGGCCAGGCCATGTCTGACAGACCGCCTTCCTCGCCGACCTCCTCGCTGCGCAGTCGCACGCTCCACACCGCACACCGCGGGCTGCGCTTCCTCACCGCCGACCTCCGCACCCCATCCCCGTCAACGGCCCCGCTGCTCAACACCGCCGAGCGCCAGTGGTTGCGGTACCTCCCGTACGTCCTGGCCTTCGCGGCCGTCGCCGCCCTGCTGCCGGTCACCATCAATGTGCTGACCACCCAGTACGAACTCCACGGGGCGCTCGCGGGCGCGCTGGCCACCGCGCAGACCGCGCCCCTGCTGCTCGCTGTGACCCATCCGCTCAGGGCATGGTGGATCATCTTCAGCGCCGATGTCGCGGGCGCGGCGGCCCTGATGGGTCCGGACGCCACCCAGGGGCAGTCCTGGCCCTGGACGCCGATGGTCGTGGTCGGATACCTGCTGCTGATGGTCTGTGTCGGTCTGCGCGAACCGCGCCGGACCCTCGTCGCCATCTGGTTGGCGACCGGCGCGGCGGGGCTGGTCTTCGAGCTGGTCTCGCAGACGCTCAGCGATGGCGTTCATGTACTGCTGTTCGTGCTGACCGGGGTCGTACTGGTGGTCACGGGCGCCCTGCGAGAGCGTGGTGACGCCCAGCGCAAACTGATGGCGCAGGAGACCATCAGCGAAGCCGAGCGCGCCCAGCGCACCCTGTTGGAGGAGCGGACCAGGATCGCCCGCGAACTCCACGATGTCGTCGCCCACCATATGTCCGTGATCACCGTCCAGGCCGACTCGGCGCCCTACCGGATCGAGGGCCTACCGCCCGCTGCGCAGGAGGAGTTCACGGCGATCGCCGCCGCGGCCCGGGAATCGCTCACCGAGATGCGGCGGCTGCTGACGGTGCTGCGCAGCGAGGGCACGGAGGGCGAGCTGACCCCCCAGCCGGGCCTGGACCGGGTACAGCAGCTGGTGGAGGCGGCGGTACGGGCGGGGGTGCCCGCGGAACTGGCGCTCAGCGCACCCGTGGGCGAGCTGCCGCAGGCGGTGGATCTCTCGGCGTACCGGATCGTCCAGGAGGCCCTGTCGAATGTGGTGCGGCACGCACCGGGCGCACCCACCCGGGTGTCCATCGCCTCCGACGGCGCGCAGCTGATGGTGCTGATCGTCAACGGCCCTCCCACGGGGCCGGGTACCCCCGTGGAACCCCATGCCGGAACGGGTCATGGGCTGGTGGGAATGCGTGAACGCGTACGGTTGACCGGGGGCACGCTGGACACCGGCCCGCTGCCCGACGGCGGTTTCCGGGTGGCCGCCGCCCTTCCCCTGACCACGCCCCTCAGCTCGGAGGACGCTTTGTGACCATCCGCGTGATCATCGTCGACGACCAGGCCATGGTGCGGGCGGGGTTCGCCGCGCTGCTGTCGGCCCAGTCGGACATCGATGTGGTGGGCGAGGCCGCGGACGGCAGGAAGGGCGTGGAGGTCTCCCGCTCCACCCACCCCGATGTGGTGCTGATGGACGTGCGAATGCCGGAGATGGACGGGTTGGCGGCCGCCAGGGCGATCCTGTCCCCACCACCGGGGGTGGTGCATGTGCCCAGGGTGCTGATGCTCACGACCTTCGATGTCGATGACTACGTGTACGAGGCGCTGCGCGCGGGGGCCTCGGGCTTCCTCCTCAAGGACGCTCCCCCGGCTGACCTGATCGCCGCCGTACGCGTGGTGGCGGCCGGCGAGGCCCTGCTGGCCCCCTCGGTGACCCGCCGTCTGATCGCCGACTTCGCCTCCCAGCGCCCGGCCCAGCGGAAGGACCCTTCACTACGGCTGAAGGGACTGACCCCGAGGGAGACGGAGGTACTGGAGCTGATCGCCCGGGGGCTGTCGAACCAGGAGATCGCCGAGCGACTGGTGCTGGCCGAACAGACGGTGAAGACCCATATCGGCCGGGTGCTGGGCAAGCTGGCGCTGCGGGATCGGGCACAGGCGGTGATCTTCGCGTATGAGTCGGGGTTGGTACGCCCGGGGTCGTCCTAGCCGCCCTGGATCTCGACGACGGCTGTGTCGGGACGACGCTGTTCAACCCGCTGAAGAAGCCCGCCAAGGGCCCGACCTGGTCACACGTCAAGAACCTGACCAAGCGTCTGGAATGGCTGGACCAGCTCGGCGACACCGACGTGTGGGTGGACGGAGTCGCCGCGGGAAGTGCTGCTGTACGGGCAGATCGGCCGGGACCGGGCGGTGATGTTCGACCTGGCCGTCAACGGCAAGCTGGAGTTCACCGCGACCAGCGAGGACAGCCGGGTGCTGGACGCCCTCGCACACGCCCAGCGGCACCAGGCGGCCCGCGGCGAGTACATCACCGCCTTCAACGAGGAGGGCAAGGAGGTCGACATCTCCTTCGCCACCCGGAACTGGCGCAAGGCGGTGGTCGACAAGACCCGGACCGGGCAGTTCGTGCGCAAGCACTTCGAGGCGATGGTCTTCACCGCCCTCGCCGAGGAACTGCGCACCGGCGACGTCGCGGTGGTCGGCTCGGAGGAGTACGCCGACTGGTCCGAGCAGCCGCTGGCCTGGGAGGTCGTCCAGGAGACGCTGGGGTCCCACCTGGTGGAGGTCGGACTCGCCGAGCCGGGCGAGAGCGCCGAGTTCGACGCGAGGTTCTTCCGCCGGCAGCTGGAGGACAAGCTGCGAGGCGCCGCCGCGGCGGACGCCGGGTACCCGGAGAACGACGGCCTGGTCATCGATCCGGAGACGGGCATTCCCTACCGAACACATCAACCGGTTCGGCGAGTACAGCACCCACGAAGTCGGCATCCAGCCGGAAGCGTACGACCCGAAGCTTGACGTCGACTTCACCCCGCTCCGTGAGCAGGGACTGATCGCCGCCGGCCTCGGTCAGGCCGCTCGACCCAACGTTCTCGCCTATGCGGCCGCCCTTGTTGGATCGGGATGCGGGTCGGCTATGCGGTGGGCCGCAGAAAGCCGACGACGGCCTCCTTTTCCATGTCGATACCCTGCTCGATCTGAGGCGGGACAGGTTCGAACGCAGCCACCTGGATGGAGCGCGAGCCGGGGCCACGGGTCCAGGTGGCGATGGCCAGGCCGTCGGCGATGACGGTGGGGCGGATGAGGCCGCCTCCTGGCCAGACGCGGGCCTGGTGGAGAGCGGGGACGGACGCCTCGCGGGTGCGGTAGCCGATCAGGTAGTTGTCGTAGGCGGGCAGCATGCGAACGTCCGGGGTGTCAGACGAGCGTGGGAGTCGTTTCACCCGCCCGGCGAGCATGGTCAATGCACCGTACTCGGTGATCACGCCGGATTCCGCCAGCATTTTCCAGGCCCTGCGGGCCCAGGTGATCGGCAGTCCGGACCAGGCGGCGAAGTCCTCCAAGGTGGCGGGGGCGTGCGCGGCCAGGTACCGGCGGGCCAGCTCGGCGAGAGCATCGCCGCCTTCCCACCGGAGGCGCCCGGTGGCGGGCAGCCAGTCGTCGAGCAGCACATATGTGGCCTCACCTGCGCGCTGCGGACCATGGCAGAGGATGCCGGTGAGTGCCGCGTGGCGGATCAGGTAGAACGGCGCCTGCCCGTCCGGCGGAATACCGAGGGTGGTAAGGCGCTCGGTCAGCTCGGCCCGGGTGAGTGGGCCGTGCGCGGCGAGAGCACGCCGGATGAGATGGTCGGCGCGCTGGCGCAGATCATCGCCCAGGCCCAGCTGCTGGTAGCGGCGGCTGGTCGCGGCAAGGATCCGCGGGGACAGCAACTGCGACACCCAGCGGGCATCGTCGCTGGGGATGGTGTGCAGGGTGCCGCGCATGTACCAGTTGCGGACGATACTCCGCTCCTTTTCGTAGGCCGTGCGGATGGCCTGGGCGGTGATGTCCCGGCCGCGTACCCGGATGCCCAGGTCGGCGGCCGTGGCGTCCTGGGCCTGGATGGCGAAGACCCGTCGGAGGACCGTCACGGCAGAGGCCTCGCATGCTCCGCCGGCCAGGGCCTGCGCACAGGCCCGCAGCCTGCGGACGCTCTCGTGGTCAGGCATCGGGCTGTGCCTCTCGGCCAGCGCGGTCAGGAGACGGCCTTGTCGAGGACACGGGCGAGTTCGGCGGGCGCGGACAGCATCGGCCAGTGCCCGGTGGGCAGGTCGAAGCGCCGCCACGGCGGCTGGTTCAGGTAGGCCAGCATCGGCACCCCGGCTTCCAGCAGCCCCGTGAAGTCACGGCAGGCGATCAGGACACGGTCCACACCGGGACCGGGCTCGGCCGGGCCGGCGAGACGCTGGGTGAAAGTGCCGAACGGCTGAGGGGTGGCACGCGTGCGCAGAGCGTTCCGCTGGCCCTCATCGAGCCCATCGAGGCTGCTGGACAAGCCCAGGACCTCAAAGGGCGGCATCGGTAGCCGCCATCCGTCGCCGGAAGCGTCGACCTGCTGGCGCAGCTGGTCCGCTGCCTGCGGTGGCATGAGGTCGAGCATGCACATGCCTGCGGCGAACGGGGCGCTGTCCACATAGATCACGCGCTCCAGGCGGTCGCCGAGACGTCCGGCTGCCCCGGTTACCGGGGCAGCCGCGTAGCTGTGGGCGACCAGCGTGACGTCGCGCAGACCGTTGCGCTCAATGAAGCCGGTGATGTCCGCGATGTGCGTGTCCAGGTCTGCCCGGGGTCCGGCCTGGTCGGCGTGTTCGGCCAGGCCGGTCAGGGTCAGCGGCAGCGCGGTGTGGCCGCGCTCCTGCAGAGCTCGGGCGGTGTCTTCCCAGGCCCACGCCCCGAGCCAGGCGCCGGGAACGAGTACGAAGGTGGCCATGTGATCTCCCAGAAGTAGGTGCTGCGGGGAGCGTAAAGTCGATACAGGACAGAATCCGCCCTGAAATGCCGAGTGATCCATGTCGCATCCCCTGACCCGTGTGCTGACCCTGCTGGAACTCCTCCAGTCCAACGCCCGGCTCACCGGGACGGAGCTGGCCGACCGGCTGGACACCGACGTGCGCACAGTGCGCCGGTACACCGCGCACCTGCGGGAGCTGGGCATCCCCGTGGAGGCCGAACGCGGCCGCTACGGCGGCTACCGACTGGCCCGCGGCTACCGGATGCCACCCCTGGTCCTCACCAATGACGAGGCTCTCGCCGTCGTCCTTGGCCTGCTCGCGGCAGAACGTCTGGGCATGGGCACCGCCGCGCCGGCCAGTGCCGGTGCCCTGGCCAAGATCGAGCGGGTGCTCCCGCACGCCCTGCGCGAACCGCTCGCCGCCACGCGGGAGACCCTGTCGTTCACCGCCAACGCCGTCATCGGACAGGCACCCGGAACCGGCGTCCTGCTGGCCCTGGCCCAGGCCTCCCGCGCCCACACGACCGTCGCCATCAGCCACCAGTCCTGGCGCCAGGAACACACCGAACGCGACATCGACCCCTACGGTGTGGTCTTCCACACCGGCCGCTGGTACGTCGTCGGCCACGACCACCTCCGTGACAGCCTGCGCACCTTCCGTATCGACCGCATCACCTCCGTCACCTCCCGAGCCGACAGCTTCACCGCACCCGCCGGCTTCGACCCCGTCGCCCACCTGACCTCGACCCTCGCCCAGGGGCCCTACCGTTGGCAGGTCGAGGTGACGATCCATGGCCCCCTCGATGAGATCGCCCGCCGGCTGCCTCGCTCAGCGGTGACCCTCACCGCCCAGCCCACCGGTGTTCTCATGCACGCACGGGCAGAACGGCTGGACGGCACGGCCCACATGCTCGCCTCCCTGGAGTGGCCCTTCACCATCCACCATCCCGACGAACTGCGGCAGGCGCTCAAGGATCTGGCCGCCCGGCTCACCGCAGCCGCCCAGCGGAAACCGGAAGAACTACCGCAGTAAACGCCGGATCTACTGCGGCAATACCCTGCCGGAGCGTCAGAGCGCGGAAGTCCGACAAGCCGGCCCCGGAGCGGAATGACTGCTACCGCTATCCGCTGCCGGTCATGTCGACTACAGAGGGCAACTTGCCACTTGGTTCGCCGCTCGTTGACGGCATCCCCACAGGCCGGGGTAGCGCAGGTCACGGGAACGCGCCGTTGGCACCACACATCTCTACAAATGCACCAAGAGGTGTGAGCCACGCAGCCCTCGACAGAAAAGTGAGCACCACCATGAGCGCGTCCCCTGTCACCGCCCCAGTGCCCGATGCGCGCGGAAGAGCCTGGGCCAACGCAACGGCGTCGGCATTCGCCGGAGGACTCCTTCTCGGCGTCCTGACCAATCTGGCCCAGGGCTGGCTTCCGGGCGCGTGGAACCAGATCGCCAACTCCGGTGCGGTCTGGTCCATCGCCGCGTTCGCCGCAGGCGCGCTGCTGGCCCGGCGGGTCGGCTTGCCCGTGGCCGCCGTTGCGGGCCTGTTCGCCGAGTCCGGTCTCGTCGTCGGCTACTACGGCTACGCGGAGGTCGCGCGCGACGGCATGGGCTCTCTGTTCGCTCCCCTCGTCTGGCTCGGCATGGCGTTCATCGCCGGCCCTCTCTTCGGGGTGGCGGGCTTTGCGTGGCGAGGCATCAGCCCGCGCCAGCGCGTCATCGGCCTTGCCGCCCTGGCGGGCGTTTTCGGCACGGAAGCCATCCACTACGCCTGGGTTCTGCACTACGCCTCCCAGGCATGGACCTGCCTCGCCGTTCTGGTTCTCGTGCCGCTGCTGATGGGGCGCACCCACAGAGAACGCGCACTGACCCTCCTGACCGCCATTCCCTTCTCACTACTGGCCTACCTCGTCTTCTACCAACTGATCCTGACGACACTCCTCGACTGAGAGTGCATGGGCGACGGGGAGTGGCAGCGCGGGCGCCCGAAGCCGTCACGAGGTGGCTTCGGGCGCGCTTCGGCTGTACGGCCGCGGACGTGGTCGCGCGAACAGCTGGAGAAGCCGGGTGGAGTCGCGGCACCGGCCACCGCCGCGGAAGAGGATGTCGGGCTCGCTCTCGCGCATCCGGTACAACGTGCACAGACCGCTGCGGCGGACCTGGCGGGTGGTCAGGAAGCGAGTTCGACGCCGGAGCGGTGGGCCTCTCGGTCATTGTCCGGCGGACGCCACCACGCGGGTGAGATCAGCACGGTGGCCCAGGCGCGAGCACGGGGCAGCCACGTGTCGGGGTCGAGCCACGCGAGACGCCGACATGGAACAGGGCTCTCCCACAGTCCCCCTGCATCAGATCCCCGGACAGCCCCTCATCGTTGGTGGGCACGCTGCCACGTTCTGGAGCTACTTTCCGCAGTCCGATGAACCCGTCGCTGCCTCCCTTGTCGCCAAGCCGTTGTTGATGTTGCATACCTTGCCAACGCCGCCGCTCGCGATCCCCAGGCACGACACCGTCGGCGCGGTTCGCGCCTCTGTCAAGGGCACTACCGCGCTGCCTGGGTCCACCCTTGAATTTCTCTTGGAGCGCATCGATACACTGGAAAGAGAGCTCTCCCAGGTCGAGTTCGCTCTGCCTGAGGGGATACTCCAGGGAGACCCCCAGCATCGAAACGCTCTCCACGACGGAAGGGGAGCCGTCCTCTGTGATGGGGACACGGTCACCATCGGCCAGCCGGAGTGGGACCTCGCCTTCCATCGAGACTCACTGCCGACGTTTTGGATACAGCTCCGGGCACTATGCGGAGTTCGCAGCCGTCTATGGGCACGATGTCACCACATTGCCTGGTTACCCAACACTCCGCGATCTTCGAGAACTGCAAATGATCACGGCGAACGCCCGAAAAGCCCACCACGCACCCGAGAGCCTTCCCGGGATCGAACGCAGGATTTCCGGGCTGCGTACAGAGGACTTCAGAACGCGGTGGCACATCCTCTAGCGCTCTGCCATGAATCACGCGATTTCGCGGGCCTACAGAGCGAACTCCCCCAGCCGAGGCAATCGAGGCGATCGCGGCCATCGACACAGCCCAGCACCCCCTACACCCCCTACCCCAGTAGCATCCCCGACTTGGCTCCCCAGGGTGACGCTCCTCCACCCACCCCCTGCCTACCTTCCTCCCGTCATACCCACCGGGAAAGGGAGGGGCGGGGCCCATGCGCCGCTACAAGAGGACCTTGCTGGCCGTCGCGCTCGCTACCACCGTCGTCACCGGGACCGCGGGGTGGGCGTCGGGGAGTGCCCAGCGCGCGGTCACCGGGCCACCGCCCGGGACGGGGGCTTGGGTGGAGGACCGATCCCTGGGACGGGAGTTGCCGCATCCCGCGACCGCGGACCCCCGGCAGGTGGCCGCCTTCTTCGGCGGCCTGAGCGCGGGGCAGCGGGAGGGGCTCGCCCAGCGGCATCCGCTGGTCGTCGGCAATCTCGACGGTGTCCCCGTCTCGCTGCGCTACCGGGCCAACTCCCACGCCGTACGCGGTACGGCCTTTGAGCGGCTCGCCGCGTCCGGACGGCAGATTCTGGCCTTTGATCCGCGGGGGCGCGGACAGGTCGCCGAGGTGTACGGGGATCTGGAGGGCGCGAGTACCGTCTCCGTGATCGTGCCCGGGGCGGACATCGACGCCGGGACCTTCGACCGTGAGGACAATCCCTACGGCACCCCGGCCGGGATGGCCAAGTCCCTGCGTACGGCGGCGGGGAAAGGCTCCGCCGTCATCGCCTGGACCGGCTACACGACACCCCTGGGGGTTGGCCTCGGAGCCGCCACCGGGGAGCTCGCCGAGGCCGGGGCGGTACGGCTGACGCGGTTCACCCAGGGGCTCGACGCCGTCGGCACTCCGGCCGCGAAGCTGTTCTGCCACAGCTATGGCTCCGTCGTCTGCGGTCTCGCCGCCGCTACCGGCGAGCTCACGGCATCCGATGTGGTGGTCCTCGGCTCGCCCGGTGTACGGGCCTCTTCGGCCAAGGAGTTGAACACCCGGGTATGGGCCGCCAAGAGTGCGTCCGACTGGATCTCCAAGGTGCCCAATGTCCACTTCCTCGGGCTCGGACACGGCAGTGACCCCACCGCCCCGAGCTTTGGCGCACACCGCCTCCCGGCGCACCAGGCCCGGGGCCACTCCGGCTACTTCGCCCCCGGCACCGACTCACTCCACGCCTTCGCCGCCATCGCCAAGGCACGCCCGGTAGCAGCGGCCACCGGTGGTGTCCGATGAGGCTCACCGCCATGGCCGCGAAGATAGAGGCCCGCACACCCGGGCACCGCGATCGCGCCATCGACGGGCTACGGGCACTCGCCCTGCTCGCCGTACCCCTCGGGCACTGGCTGCTCGGCGGTCTCACCCTCGGCGACGACGGAGCGATCCGCAACGCCAGCCCGCTCAGCACCTTCGGCTTCTTCGCCCCCGCCAGTTGGGTGCTCCAGATGCTGGGGATCTTCTTCCTCGTCGGGGGCTACGCCTCCGTGCTCTCCTACCGCCGACGCACCAGCACCACCGCCCAGTGGCTGCGCCAGCGCATCGCCCGCCTCGGTCGGCCCGTCCTCGGTGTCACCGCCGTCTGGGCCGTTCTGATCCCGGTGCTGCATGCGGTCGGGGTACCCCTCACCACGCTGCGGACCGGCTCCACCCTGGTCATTCAGCCGCTGTGGTTCGTGGGCGTCTACACCGTGGTCACCGCGCTGACCCCCTTCTGCATCCGCGCCGCCCGCAGGCTGGGAGCCTGGGCCGCGGCTCCCCTGCTGCTCAGCGTCGCCATCGTCGACGTACTGCGGTACGGACCGTACGCGGATGCCATGCCGTCCTGGCTGAGCATGCTGAACATCCTGCCCGGCTGGTTGTTCGCCTATCAGCTGGGCGTGAGCTGGGGCGAGGGACGGATCAGCAAGCGGCACGCCCGTGGGCTGCTCGTCGGCGGTGCCGCGCTCTTCGCCCTGCTGCTCGCCCTCTTCCACTACCCGGCCTCGATGGTCGGTGTGCCGGGCGAGGCGCGTACCAACTCCCATCCGCCCTCGCTCCTGGTACTGGCGCTGGCCATGGCCCAGAGCGGTGCCGCGATACTGCTGCGGGATCGGATCTCGCGGCTGCTGGCACGGCCCGCGCTCTGGGCTCCCGTTGTCGTCATCAACCTGTCCGCGATGACGATCCTGTGCTGGCACCAGACGGCGATGCTGGCGGCGGCGGTCCCGGCGTCCTTCGCCGGGGCCGTGCCCGGGCTGACCACCGCCCCGGACACCCTGGGCTGGGTACTCGCCCGAATCACCTGGCTCCCGCTGTTCGCGGTACTGCTGGTGGTGATCGGCCGGTACGCGCGGGCGTTCGAGTCCCCCTGGCGGACCGGTGGGACGGCCTCGGCCCGGCGGGCGCTGGCGGGGCTGCTGGCGGCCGGGTTCGCCGTCTTCGCCCTCGGACTGGCCTAGCGGCCTCGCGGAACCGTCTCAGGACCGTTCGCGGGCCACGGCGGTGAAGGACATGTCCGGGTATCGATCCCCCGCCACCCGGCCCGCGATCGGTTCCAACCGTGCCAGCTCGTCGTCGTTCAGGGTGAGCCGGGTGGCCGCCGTGTTCTCCCGTACCCGCTGGGGACTGCGAGTGCCCGGGATCGGCACCACCGGCAGCCCGTGTACGGTGGCGCGCTGCTGCACCCAGGCCAGCGCGATCTGTGCGGGCGTGGCCCCATGGGTGGCGGCGATCGACCGTACGGGCTCCAGCAGGGCGGCGTTCGTCCGCGCGTTGTCGCCGGTGAAACGCGGCTGCCCGGAGCGGAAGTCATCGGACGCCAGGTCCTTGGCCGCGTCCTGGAACCCGCCGGTCAGAAACCCGCGGCCCAGGGGTGAGTACGGCACGAAGGCGACGCCCAGTTCGGCTGCCGCGCCCACGGCGCTGTGCTCCACATCGCGGCTGAACAGCGACCACTCCGACTGGAGCACGGCGATCGGGTGCACCGCGTGCGCCTCCCGCAGTTCGGCGCCGGTGACCTCGCTCAGCCCGAGCTGGCGGACCTTGCCCGCCGTGACCGACTCGGCCATGGCGCCCACCGACTCGGCGAGCGGCACCCCAGGGTCCCGGCGGTGCATGTAGTAGAGGTCGATCACCTCGATGCCCAGCCGGCCGAGGCTGGCGTCCACGGCCTGCCGGATGTACGCGGGATCATTGCTGATGCCCCGGTAGGCGGGGTCGTCGTCCCTGCGGACGAGGGCGAACTTGGTGGCGACCGTGATCCGGTCACGATGCGCCCGGAAGAACGGGGAGAGGAATTCCTCGTTCGCTCCCCGGCCGTAGGCGTCCGCCGTGTCGAAGAGGGTGACGCCCGCGTCCAGAGCGGCCTCAAGCGTCTTGCGGGCGACGGAGTCGTCCGTCTCCCCGTAGAACTCGCTGATGCCCATGCAGCCGAGGCCCTGCACCCCCACCAGCGGACCATCGGTGCCGAGTCGTACCTGGGCGATGCTGCTGTTCACCATCGGAAGTCAGTCCTCAGCAGAGTCAGTCCTTGAATTCGGTCGAGGGACGCACGCCGGCCTCGGAGCAGAGGCCGACGTCAGCGGGCGTCGGTAGATCCGTGTAGTGCTCGATCTTGTAGTCCAGTACGGCGAGCGTCCCCTGGAGCTCCGCGATCCGGGTGAGCACGTCACGACGGGTGCGCGCCAGCAACTCCCGGCGCTCTTCGAGGGTCCGATCTCCCGCCCGCACCAACTCGGCGTACCGCACCATGTCCGCGACCGACATCCCGGTCAGCCGCAACTTGCCGACCAGGGCGAGCCACTCCAGATCCTGGTTGGAGAAGCGCCGCTGCCCGGTGTGGGAACGATCCACATGGGCCATGAGGCCGATCCTCTCGTACCAGCGCAGGGTGTGCGCGGTGAGGCCGGTGAAGTCCGCGACCTCGCTGATCGTGTAGCGATCACGACCATCGGGGCGGGGCAGCGCACCGGGCACGGCCAGACAGTGGTTCTCCTGGATGGGTGTGCTGCTCTCGGTCAGCGTCATGTCCTCCACGCTAAAACCTTGGAGTGCACTCCAAGCAAGGGCAATCCCCTGGAGATAGCTCCACGTTCCGTTCTAGCCTGCGATCCATGAAGCAGCCGCGCCGTGCCGTCCCCCAGGACGCCGAAGAAGTCATTCGACTACGCAAGGTGATGATTGACTCATATGTGGGTCCCAGTACGGATGTGACGTGGATGCCGTCCGCGATCGCCACCCTGCGCGGGCGCCTCTCCTCGCCGGACTCCGCCTGGGCGGCTTTTGTGGTGGACCGGACGGAGAGCAGCGGACTCGCGGCCTGCGCGGTGGGGATCATCGAGTACCGGTTGGGCAGCCCCGGCAATCCACTCGGCACCACCGGCCATGTCTTCAGTGTCGCCACCGACCCCGATATGCGCCGCCGGGGACTGTCCCGGGCCTGTATGCGGGCGCTGCTGGGCTGGTTCAGGGAGCGGGAGGTGGGCAGGGTCGATCTGCGGGCCTCGGTGGAGGGTGCGCCGCTGTATGCCTCGCTCGGCTTTGTCCAGACCCCCGACCCCGCCATGAGGCTGACCCTTTAGGCTCATGTTCATGCAGAGCCTGGCGATGATCGACAACTGGCCCGTGGACAGTGCGGCGGCAGCCGTCGTCCGAGCGGACGGCACGGTGGCCGGTTCCCGCGGCCCCCTCACCCGGCGTTTTCCGCTTGCCTCCGTGACCAAGCCGCTCGCCGCCTACGCGGTGCTCGTGGCCCACGAGGAGGGCGCGATCGAGCTGGACGGGCCCGCCGGGCCCGAGGGCTCCACCGTGCGCCATCTGCTCGCCCACACCTCGGGGCTGGCCTTTGACGAGCACAGGGTCAGCGCCGAGCCGGGGACCCGTCGCATCTACTCCAACGCGGGGTTCGAGGTGCTGGCGGACCATGTCACCAAGGCGACCGAGATCCCCTTCGCCGAGTATCTGCACCAGGCGGTGCTGGAGCCGCTGGGGATGACGGCGACCTCGCTGGAGGGCTCCGCGGCCAAGGACGGCATCTCCACCGCGGAGGATCTGGTGCGGTTCGCGGCCGAGGTGCAGTCGCCCCGGCTCCTCGACCCGCATACCGTCCTGTCGGCGATGACGGTCGCCTACCCCGGGCTTGAGGGGCTGCTGCCCGGGTACGGCCGGCAGCGGCCGAACGACTGGGGCCTCGGCTTTGAGATCAGGGACGGCAAGTCGCCGCACTGGACGGGTTCTTCGTCATCGGCGCACACTTTCGGGCACTTCGGCCAGTCGGGGACCTTCCTCTGGGTCGATCCGGAGGCCGGCGCGGCATGTGTGGCCCTCACGGACCGGGCCTTCGGGCCCTGGGCGATCGAGGCCTGGCCGCCCTTCACGGACGCGGTACTCGCCGAACTGCGGCGTACGGCAACCGCCTGATCGAGGGCGCCCCGGCGGCCGGGGCTCAGCCGTGCATCTCCCAGATCAGCGCCTCGCCCGGGCGGTCGGTCGCGATCAACTCCGCGCGCTCCCCGTCGGTGATCCGCACCGCGTCCCCCGGGGCCAGCCCATACGCACCGAGGCGGAGTTCACCGCGTACGACCTGGACGTACACGGCGGGAGCGGCGGGAGTCCTGGTCCGATCCCCGGGGCCCAGACGGCGGATGTGCAGCCGGGCACCCGCCGATGGGAGGGTGTAGGGCGTCGTGTCCGGGGCGGCGCGCACCACCTCGTAGGACGGCTCACCACCGGGCACCAGCGGGGCGAGCCACATCTGGACGAACACCAATGGTGCCTCGCCCTCATTGCGCTCCTCGTGGCGCACCCCGCTCGCCGCGCTCAGCCGCTGGACGTCTCCGGGGCGTACGACGGTGGCGTGGCCTGTGGAGTCGCGGTGGGTCAGTTCGCCTTCGACGACCCAGGTGACGATCTCGGTATGGCTGTGGGGGTGTTCGGCGAACCCCGCGCCCGGCGCCAAACGCTCCTCGTTGCAGGCGATCAGCGCGCCGAAGCGAACATTGTCGGGGTCATAGTGCGAACCAAAGGAGAAGGCGTGCCGGGTGGTGATGCCCTCCGCCGGGTCTCCGCCGCTGTAACGCTCATCCGAACGCCGTACATCCATCACTCGCCAACCGTAGCCCCCGCCCCGTCCACCGCCGGAAAGTCACCCGGAGCAGCGAACCCCGCCACTTAGCTACGGCGCCCCGATAAGGCACTCTTGTCCCGTGCCCGAACCTGCATCGAACGCCGCCCACCCGCATTCCGCGACCCTGCGCCGCCTGGAGCAGTCATCCGGCCGGCTCGCCGCGAACGCCATCGCGCGCATGGACGAGTCGCTGCCCTGGTACCGGGCGATGCCACCGGAGAACCGCTCGTGGATCGGTCTGGTCGCCCAGGCCGGTATCGCGGCGTTCACCGAGTGGTTCCGGCGCCCCGATACCCCGCAAGCCATCTCGACCGATGTCTTCGGGACCGCTCCGCGCGAGCTGACCCGGGCCATCACCCTGCGTCAGACGGTGGAGATGGTCCGTACGACGATCGAGGTGATGGAGACGGCGATCGAGGAGGTCGCCGCGCCGGGCGATGAGTCGGTGCTGCGTGAGGCGCTGCTCGTCTACGCCCGGGAGATCGCCTTCGCGACCGCACAGGTGTACGCACAGGCCGCCGAGGCCCGTGGAGCCTGGGACGCCCGGCTGGAGTCCCTGGTGGTCAACGCCGTCCTCTCCGGTGAGGCGGACGAGGGTGCCGTCTCCCGGGCGGCGGCTCTCGGCTGGAATTCGCCCGAGCATGTCTCGGTCATCCTCGGCACCGCTCCGGACGGGGACAGCGAACTGACCGTCGAGGCCATCCGGCGCGCGGCGCGACACGCCAAGCTCCAGGTGCTCACCGGAGTGCTGGGCGATCGGCTGGTCGTCATCGCGGGTGGCAGCGACAACCCGATCCATGTCGCCAAGGCCCTGATCGGGCCTTATGCGGCGGGTCCCGTCGTCGCGGGGCCCGTGGTGCCGGACCTGCTGGCCGCGACCAAATCGGCGCAGGCGGCGGCTGCCGGACTCAAGGCGTGCTTGGCCTGGCAGGACGCCCCGCGCCCCGTTCTCGCGGACGATCTCCTACCGGAACGCGCCATCGCGTCGGACC
This sequence comes from Streptomyces albipurpureus, assembly GCF_023701525.1. Classification (GTDB taxonomy): domain Bacteria; phylum Actinomycetota; class Actinomycetes; order Streptomycetales; family Streptomycetaceae; genus Streptomyces; species Streptomyces albipurpureus. The sequence goes on along the minus strand of NZ_JAMQAW010000008.1, from coordinate 222,926 downwards.
CGGCGGCCCGTGAGCAACTGGTGGAGGAGATCTACAGACCGCTGGAAGAGGCGGGTTCCGCACTGCTGGAAACGCTCAGTGTCTATCTGGAACAGGCGAGCAGTCTCGAAGGCGCGGCGCGAATGCTGTTCGTTCACCCCAACACCGTGCGCTACCGGCTTCGACGTGTGACTGATGTCACCGGCTGGTCACCCTCTGATGTTCGCTCTGCGTTCACCCTGCGAATCGCTCTCATCCTCGGACGCTTGGCCGACGCTGATCCACAGTCCTAGACTTTTGTCAGACCTCAACAATTCCCCCGACGGTTCTTCGTCCCTGTCCCCACGGGCGTACTGGGGCGTACACAAGAGAGAGTGTGAGAGTGCTCGTACTCGTCGCTCCCGGCCAAGGCGCTCAGACGCCCGGCTTCCTGACACCCTGGCTCGACCTCCCCGGGCTCTCCAGCCGCATCGGGGAGTGGTCCGACACCATCGGACTGGACCTCGTCCACTACGGCACCAAGGCCGACGCGGATGAGATCCGGGACACCGCCGTCGCCCAGCCCCTGCTGGTCGCGGCGGGACTGCTGTCCGCCGCCGCGCTCGGCTCGGACGCCCGACCCGACGCTGTGGCGGGCCATAGCGTCGGTGAGATCACGGCGGCCGTGTTCGCGCGGGTCATCGACGAGCGCGACGCGCTGGGCTTCGTACGGACCCGGGGCCAGGCGATGGCCGAGGCGGCGGCCGTGACCAGGACCGGAATGGCCGCTGTGCTCGGCGGTGACCCGGAGCGGGTCGTGGCCCATCTCGAAGGGCTCGGCCTGACCGCGGCCAATGTGAACGGCGCGGGACAGATCGTCGCGGCGGGCACGGAAGAGCAGTTGGCCGCACTGGCCGCGGACAAGCCGGAGAAGGCTCGGGTCATCGCGCTCAAGGTGGCCGGCGCCTTCCACACCGAGCACATGGCCCCCGCGGTGACGGCTTTGCAGGACGCGGCCGGGAAGCTCACGGTCGCCGACCCCGTACTGCCGTACGTCTCGAACAAGGACGGCGCGGCCGTATCGACCGGTGGGGAGATCATCGCCCGGCTGGTCGGGCAGGTGGCGAACCCGGTGCGCTGGGATCTGTGCATGGAGACCTTCAAGGAACTGGGTGTGACCGCGATCGTGGAGGTCTCCCCCGGAGGCACCCTCACCGGTATCGCCAAGCGTGCCCTGCCCGGTGTCAAGACCCTGGCCCTCAAGACCCCTGACGATCTCGACGCGGCCCGTGTGCTCTTCGCCGAGCACGCCGGGACGGCCGTGGACACCGAGCCCTCGGGCACCTGACCCAGCCTGCCGAGTCTGACAAGGAGAGCCGTAAAGATGGCGAAGATCAAGCCCAGCAAGGGCTCCCCGTACGCAAGGATCATGGGCGTCGGCGGCTACCGGCCTACCCGGGTGGTGCCCAACGAGGTGATCCTGGAGACGATCGACTCCTCCGACGAGTGGATTCGTTCCCGCTCGGGCATCGCCACGCGCCACTGGGCCTCCCCCGAGGAGACCGTGACCGCGATGTCCATCGAGGCCTCGGGCAAGGCGATCGCCGACGCGGGTCTCTCCCCCCAGGACATCGACGGCGTGATCGTCGCCACCGTTTCGCACTTCAAGCAGACCCCGGCGGTCGCCACCGAGATCGCGGACAAGCTCGGCACGGGCAAGCCGGCCGCCTTCGACATCTCGGCGGGCTGCGCGGGGTTCGGCTACGGACTGACCCTCGCCAAGAGCATGGTCATCGACGGCTCGGCCAGTCATGTGCTGGTCATCGGGGTGGAGCGGCTCAGCGATCTGACCGATCTGACCGACCGGGCCACGGCCTTCCTCTTCGGCGACGGCGCGGGCGCGGTCATCGTGGGCCCCGCGAAGGAGCCGATGATCGGCCCGACCGTCTGGGGCTCCGAGGGCGACAAGTCCACCACGATCACCCAGACCGTCCCGTGGACCGACTACCGTGATGGCGCGGTGGAGCGTTTCCCCGCGATCATGCAGGAGGGCCAGGCGGTCTTCCGCTGGGCCGTGTTCGAGATGGCGAAGGTTGCCCAGCAGGCGTTGGACGCAGCCGGGATCAGCGCGCACGACCTGGATGTCTTCATCCCGCACCAGGCCAACATGCGGATCATCGACTCGATGGTGAAGACCCTGAAACTGCCGGAACACGTCACGGTCGCCCGTGACGTGGAGACCACCGGCAACACCTCGGCCGCCTCCATCCCGCTCGCTATGGAGCGGCTGTTGGCGACCGGGCAGGCCAAGAGCGGCGACACAGCTCTCGTCATCGGCTTCGGGGCGGGTCTCGTCTACGCAGCCACGGTCGTTACCCTCCCCTAGGCAACCGGACCATTCCGGACGCCAAACCGCTAATAGAGAAACCGAAGGAGCGCCACATGGCCGCCACGCAGGAAGAGATCGTTTCCGGTCTCGCGGAGATCGTCAACGAGATCGCCGGTATCCCGGTCGAGGACGTCCAGCTGGACAAGTCCTTCACCGATGACCTGGATGTCGACTCGCTGTCCATGGTCGAGGTCGTCGTCGCCGCCGAAGAGCGCTTCGACGTCAAGATCCCGGACGACGACGTCAAGAACCTGAAGACCGTCGGTGACGCCGCGGACTACATCGCGAAGCACCAGGTCGCCAAGTAATCGGTTCGGCCCCAGGCCCTGGCCCTCGGCCCTGAGCCTCAGGCGCGCTTGTCGCCACCCCATGGTGGCGTCGCACATATTCAGCACCCCTTACACGTGGAGAATGAATTCCTGTGAACTCGACCAATCGCACCGTGGTCGTCACCGGTATCGGCGCAACCACACCGTTGGGTGGCGACAGCGCATCGACCTGGGAGGGTCTGCTCGCCGGCCGCTCCGGAGCGAGGCTCATCGACGATGAGCGCTTCGCTGACCTCCCGGTCAAGATCGCCGCGCTGGCGGCGGTCGACCCGAGCGAGGTGTTGCCGCGTCCGCTGGCCCGCAAGCTGGACCGCTCGGCGCAGTTCGCGCTGATCGCGGCCCGGGAAGCATGGGCCGACGCCGGTTTCACCGGACCGGCCGGCGAGGACGAGCAGGTCGAGCCGACCCGGCTCGGCGCTGTGGTCGCCTCCGGCATCGGTGGCGTGACGACCCTGCTGGACCAGTACGACGTACTGAAGGAGAAGGGCGCCCGGCGGGTCTCCCCGCACACCGTGCCCATGCTCATGCCGAACGGCCCGTCGGCCAATGTCGGCCTGGAGGTGAACGCCCAGGCGGGTGTGCACTCCCTGGTGTCGGCGTGTGCGTCGGGCGCGGAGGCGATCGGCTACGCCATGGAGATGATCCGCAACGGCCGTGCCGATGTGGTCATCACGGGCGGCACCGAGGCGGCGATCCACCCCCTGCCGGTGGCCGCTTTCGCCAACATGATGGCGATGTCCAAGAACAACGAGGAGCCGCAGAAGGCTTCCCGCCCCTACGACAAGGGACGGGACGGGTTCGTCCTCGGCGAGGGCGCGGGTGTGATCGTGCTGGAGTCGGCCGAGCACGCGGCCAAGCGCGGGGCCCGGGTGTACTGCGAGATGCTGGGCCAGGGTCTGTCGGCGGACAGCCACCACATCGCGCAGCCCGAGCCGGAGGGTCGCGGTATCGCCGCGGCCATGCGCAATCTGCTGGACTCCTCGGACCTCAAGCCGCAGGAGATCGTCCATCTGAACGCTCACGCCACCTCGACTCCGCTCGGCGATGTGGCGGAGGTGAAGGCACTGCGTCAGGTGCTCGGCGACGAGCTCGACCATGTGGCCGTCTCCGCGACGAAGTCGATGACGGGTCATCTGCTGGGTGGCGCGGGCGGTATCGAGACGGTGGCGACGGTGCTGGCGCTGTACCACCGGGTGGCTCCGCCCACGATCAACGTGGACGAGCTGGACGAGGAGATCGACGCGGACGTCGTGACCGGGAAGCCGCGTCCGCTGCCGGCGGGCACCGTCGCGGCGATCAACAACTCGTTCGGCTTCGGCGGCCACAACGTGGTGCTGGCGTTCCGGACGGTCTGACCGCCCGAACCGGCCGTGCCCGGCCGGCGGTCCGGTCAGGCGGAGGCAGAGCTGCGGCAGGCCCGCGCCCTGGGTGAGAACCAGGGGCGCGGGCCTGCGTCATGGTGGAACGCGCTCCGGCGCGGCCCGCCCGGTGCTCTGACGCCCTCGCGCCGGCGGTCTGGTGGGGCGCCCGGCCGCCGCGGTGGGCGGGCAGTCGGCCGACCGCTGGAGGGAACGTCACCGCCCGGCCGTCACAGGCGAACAGCGGTGAGTGCGGGGCCCGGGTGGCATCCGCACCACGTAGTGCGGCGCTGGACGGCTTGAGCGCTGGACGACTTGGTGGAGCCCGCGGCCGGTCCGGCGGCCCGTGGCGGCAGGCACAGGCTTTTCTCCGCCGTCGCGGGTCCAGCCGCGACCGCCGGAGGTCCCGGCCGGGCACAGGGAGGTTCACAGGCAGGCTGGTGCGGCCGGTAGCGCTGTAGCCGCGGCTCAGACCACCTGGTGGAGCCAGCGGACCGGGGCGCCCTCACCCGCGTGGCGGAAGGGCTCAAGTTCGTCGTCCCACGGCTTGCCCAGCAGCTTCTCGATCTCCGCCGAGAGCTCGGTCTCACCCTGCGCGGAGCGGACCATGGCCGCCCGCAGCCGGTCCTCCGGGATCAGGATGTCCCCGTGCATCCCCGTCACGGCGTGAAAGATCCCCAGGTCCGGCGTGGCGCTGTAGCGTTCGCCCTCCGCGGTGGCGCACGGCTCGGAGGTCACCTCGAAACGCAACAGATGCCAGCCCCGCAGGGCGGACGCCAACTTCGACGCCGTACCGACTTCGCCCTTCCAGGAGAACTCGGCTCTCCAGGTGCCCGGCGATGCGGGCTGACGGATCCAGTCGAGCTGGACCCTGAGACCGAGCACACCCGCTACCGCCCATTCGACGTGCGGACACAGCGCGCGCGGTGCGGAGTGGACATACAGAACGCCGCGTGTCGTCACCGGGACCTCCAGTGTGGGACGAGGATCGCCTTCCCAACGGCCTCAGTAAACAGCATCACGAGTGAATCTCCGCAAAAGGGACAGTATGTGACGTGATGCAATTTACCGGAGCCGCCGGAGCCGATGGGCACGATGCCTCTGGATCGACGGGGAAAAGCTACCCTGCGCAGGTGACCGCGGGGTGACGTAATCTCGGTCCAGGGACCGTACGCACCAATGCTTTCACTCGGCAGGACCTCGGGGGCAGCCAGTCGACACGGAGGGGAACGGGATGCGCGCAGAGCGCACACCGCAGAAGACCATGCAGCCACGACGGACCAGACCAACACGTGACACGCGACTCTCCCGCCGCGCCCGTACGACCGCGGCACTGACCACAGCCGCGCTCCTGACGGCCGGTGTCCTCACCGGATGTGACTCGTCATCCGACACCCAGACCAAGGGCGCACCCGCCAAGAAACGCATCATTCCCACCCCTGTCTGGGATCGCAGCCCCGACTCCATCGCCGCCGTGGGTGACTCCATCACCCGTGCGTTTGACGCCTGTGTCGTGCTCTCCGACTGCCCCGAGGCGTCCTGGGCAACCGGGACGGATGTCCAAGTGCGCAGTCTGGCCACCCGGCTGATCGGCGAGCCCACCGCGGTCGCCCAGCGCGCCTGGAACTACGCCCGGACGGGCGCCGAGGTCGCGGACCTTCCCGCGCAGATGACCAGGGCGGCGGCCCAGAAGCCCGAGTTGGTGACGGTGATGGTCGGCGCGAACGACGCCTGCGCCGATGCCACGACGCTGATGACTCCGGTGGAGGACTTCCGCGCGTCCTTCACCCATGCGATGCGGGAGCTGCGGCGTACCGCCCCCAAGACCCAGGTCTATGTCTCCAGCGTGCCGGACCTCAAGCGGCTGTGGTCCACCGGGAAGGGCAATCCGCTGGGCCGGCAGATCTGGAAACTGGGCATCTGCGCCACCATGCTGGGCGACGCGGAGGATCTGAGCGCCAAGGCGGACCAGCGACGAGCCCTGGTACAGGAGCGGGTCGTGGCGTACAACGCGGTGTTGAAGGACGTGTGCGGCAAGGATCTGCGCTGCCGGTACGACGGCGGGGCGGTGTTCGAGTACCGCTTCGACGGCGATCTCCTGAGCCGCTGGGACTGGTTCCATCCGAGCAAGGTCGGGCAGGGACGGCTCGCGGAGATCGCCTATCGGAACATCACGGCGGCCAAGCCACCCGTCTGAGGGCAGTCGGACCCGCCCGGGGCGAACCCCCGAGAGGACCTGATCACCAGCGGAGCGCCTCCGGTTGTGCCTCAGTGCGCCGGAGGCCGCCCGGCGCACTGACGGCGCCCGCCCGAGTGCCCCCGGTGTGACCGGTCTCGGGCGGGTGCCATCAACGATGGGCCAGCCACCCGACTGGAGCAATCCCAGAGAGTTGGGATTGCTCCCCTTCGTGAATGCGTGGAATCAATGTCCCAGGGGCTGTTGACGGATTCAACGGGGAGGGATGGCCAGGCAACGGAAGTGGGTGCGCCCATGCCTCGGCTGCGGTTCGACGAACCCTGGGGCGGCCCTGGTCCGTTTTCCCCATTCCCCTCGGCATTCCCCTCGGTGTCGGCAGCGAGCGAGCCACATCCAACGGCTCGGGACATCGAAAGCCAGGAGGGGCAATAACCCAGAGGCGCGGTAAAGGCAGCAACAAAGGCGGCGGCCAGGTGCGAGACGACTTCGGACCAGGTGGGAATGGCGATCGGGGCCATAGCCGGCGGTGCCGCCGCCGTGCTGCTGGCCGCGAAGGCTGCCCCGCTGGCCGTGGTCAACCCGCCTGCCGCGGTCCACACGGCGCAGGCGGCCTTCGCCGTGGGCATTGGCCAGGGGGCGAAGCTCGGCGTCAAGGCATCACAGGCCCTGCGGTGGCACAAGCGCGCTCAGGGCCTGGTCAAGCCTGACGCGCCCCTGGTGACGAGGGGTTGAGTGGAGCGCCCCCTGACCTACGGGGAAGGGGGGCCACCGCATCTGACCGACGGTCATCGGGATAACTGCGAGGACCAGGGCGGGGAGCGCCGCGCGCCGATCTGTCCGACGCCCGGGCTCGACATCTCGACATCTCGACATCTCGGCCCCGAGCGGCGCGCTGCGGCAAGCCAGGGAACGAGCAGTCGACCGCACGCACCGGCGGCCCATGGACCGTTCCCGGTATCTCGCAAGGAGCTTCCGTACCAGGAGCTTCGTACCAGGATCTCCCGGTCGGAGCTTTCCGGTGGGAAGCATCGGATACCAGATCGGAATGAGCGCTTTCACCACCGGTCCGCCGAATCCGTTCGGCTCAGGGGGAAATCCCTTACCGGGGCATTCCATCCGATGACTCGGATGGCCGGAATGATCTCTCTAGCCAGGGCCTCGGCACCAAGGCGATACTTCCGCCACCCCCCAACGGAAGGATCGCCCCCAGTGTCCCCGATACGCGCCCGCGCGACCGTGGCCGGCACCGCTCTCGCCGCCGCGCTCACCCTCGCCGTCCCACTGCCCGCAGCGGCTTCGGCGCCCGCCACCCCATCCCCTGCCACCGTCGAGGAGGCCAGGCTCGCCCACGCGGTGCCCCAGGAGATCCTGCGGCGCAGTGGATTCGACTCCGTGGCACCCCGCTTGGGCAGTGCCCTGGCGCGGGCGCGGACCTTCGAGCAGGCGCGGAAGGCGGTTCAGCACCACGGTTCAGCGCTCTGGGAGCGGGCGGTGGACCGGGCGCAGGGCCGGGGCCCCGCCCTGGGAGACCTCAGCCGGGATGACGATCGGCCGCTGTACTGGGCGCGGCTGGGAATGTCGCTGGAGGTACGGCAGTGGCAGGCTCGGTTCGCCGTGACGGACGCTCAGCGCGCCCGGCTGCTCGATCACCTGGAGCGTTCCTCACGGGGCCAGGACTCGATCGACCTTCCGTCCAGCGACCGTGTCAAGCGGATCGTGATGACCGGCTTCGACCCCTTCACCCTCGATCGTGACATCCGGATCAGCAACCCCTCCGGGGCCACCGCCCTGGCCCTGGACGGAACGTTGATCCAGACGGCGGACGGCCCGGCGCGGATCGAAACCGCGGTCTTCCCGGTGCGGTGGTCGGACTTCGCGGCCGGCTCGGTGGAGCGGACGCTGCGCGGGCAGCTGCCGAAGGCGGACCTCTTCACGACGGTTAGCCAGGGTCGGGTGGGCCGGTTCGACATCGAGCGGACCAACGGCGCCTGGCGGGGCGGGTTCCCGGACAATCTGAATGTCTCGCGTACCGAGACGGTGCCGGTCTCCGACCCGTCCTCGCAGCCGCAGTGGACTTCCACGACGCTTCCGTACGCGGCCGTCGTCGCCGGCAACACCGGGCGCTTCCCGGTCTATGACAACACCTCGGTGACGGAGATCCCGGCCGGGGGCACCACACCCGTCCAGGCCCCGAAGGGCCCCACCGCGGGCTCCACGGCCCGAGCCGGCGGGGGTGGTGACTATCTGTCGAACGAGATCGCCTACCGGGCGACCCTGCTGCGCGACCGGCTAGGGCTCACCACCGCGGGCGGGCACGTCCACACACCGGTGCTCCAGTTCGGCGCGGGGAACACCACCGAGGTCACGGACCCGGTGTTCGTCCAGAACCGGCTGGACATCATCGCCCAGGTGCGCTCGATCATCCGGGTGGCGGCGGAGTCGACGGACTAGGGCTTCCATGTGCCGGGGGCCGCCTCGGGATCGGGCTGGACCGGGCCTCCGGCTAGCCGATCCAAGGGCGCCCCCGGGTGCGTCCGTGTCCATCGCCGTTCCCCGAGCCGGCGCCCGGGGAACGGCGAGACAGCTACGCCTTGCGTCCCGAGGCCGGGCCGGCGCCACTGCCGTACGCCCCCTGGGCCGCGTCCGAACCCCCTACATACGGCGCGGGTCCGGCGTCGTCCCGGGTGTCCGGAGCGCCGGCGGGAGCGTCATCGTCCGCGGACGGCCTGATGTGGCGCACCATCAGCGTCGCCCCCGCCACCGCGCCGGGCATCAGGAAGACGGCGACGAACGGCACGATGAACGCCAGCGCCAGCGGTACCCCGAAGCCCAGGGTCATCATGCGGTGTCCGCGCAGCAGTTGGAGCCGTTCCTTCAGCTCGACTCCGCGTCGTTGGAGGGCGACGGCGGTGAGCTCCTCGGCGAGGAAGTACCCGGTGACGCAGAACCCGAGGACCGGAACGACGGTCTGACCGACGACCGGGATGAATCCGAGGGCGAAGAGCAGGATGCCGTAGCAGGCGACCCGGAGCAGGACGCGGAGCGAATCCCGGGCTGAGATCCATAGCTCGCGCCAGAGCGGCAGCCCGGACTCGGGGACATCGCCACCCTCGCTCCGGTCGACCTGCTCGGAGAGCGACTCATAGAACGGCTGCCCGATCAGCAGGGTGACCGCGGTGAAGGTGATCACCGACAGAAAGAGCCCCAGCACAAAAAGAAGTCCGGTCAGAAATCCGCGGAAGAGTCCCAGCCAGGGCGAGGACCAGTCATCGGCGAACGGTGTCGCCCAACCCACCGCGTCGTCGGCGCCGTAGGCGAGTCCAACGAGCGCGCCGAGATACAGCAGAAGGGTCAACAGCCCTGGCAGCAGGCCGAGTCCAAACCAGCGGCCATGTGCGCCTACCCAGCGCTGGCCCTTCATCAAGTAGCCGAAACCCACCCCGAAATCACGCATGCCGACAACCCTATCCGGGCTGATCGTCCGGTCCGTCCGGGCAACCGGCGGTTCACGACAGGAGAACAAAGTGGAATACAGGTCTTGATTGTTGCGGCCTACAACCGATAGACCCCTGCCTAACGATCGATGTGACACGTGTCGTGTCGTTCGACCCTCTACTCCCGGAGGCATCCACGCATGGGCATTTCCAGACCCGTTCTGGTCGCCACGGCCGCACTCGCCAGCGCAGTGCTGCTTGCGCCCGTTTCCGCCACCGCCGCTCCCGGATCGCCCAAGGCGTCCGACGATCGTCATCCATTGCGGGATCGTGGGGCGAGCGACTCAACGCTCTCTCCCCTCGCGCCGTTCGCCAAGGGGCGGATATCGGCCGAGGCGCAGGGACAGCAGACCGCTCGGCACAATCAGACCAACGGCTATCCGCGGCGCACCACCCTCAAGGCGCCGGCCGTCAACCCGGCGGACAAGTCGATCAAGCTGGGCCTGATTCCGTACCACTCGATCGCGCCGAAGCTGAACGACCTCCAGAAGCTGGGCAACCGGGTCAGTGTGGAGGTCGCGGGCAAGTCGGCGGCCGGCCATGAGCTCTATCTCGTCACGGTCACCGAGCCCGAGAGCTCCCGTGAGGCCCGCGAGCAGGAGCGGATGCGGGAGCAGATCGAGAACTCCTCGGCGTCCGCGGCCCGGGACCGGAAGATCAAGTCCTCGTACAAGACTCCGATCTTCATCAACAACAACATCCACGGCAATGAGTGGGAGGGCACGGACGCGGCCCTGAAGCTCATCGAGGAGTTGGCGAAGGCCAAGGACGCCAAGACGGCGGGCCTGCTCGCGAAGAACCGCATCTACCTCAATGTGACCGCCAACCCGGACGGTCGCATCGCGGGCACGCGCCCCAACTCCAACGGCTTCGACCTCAACCGGGACTTCATCACCGCGTCCCAGCCCGAGACGCGGGCGATCCGGCAGATCGCCATCGACAAGCAGCCCGCGGTCATGCTCGATCTGCACGGCTATGTCAACGGCACGCTGATCGAGCCGACGACTCCCCCGCACGGTGAGAACTACGAGTACGACCTCTTCCTGAAGAACTCCTACGCGAACGCGCTGGGCATGGAGAAGGCCGTCAACGGGCTTGGCTACACCGCCGAGAAGGACGGTGTGCTGCCCGCCGAGATCCCGTTCCGGGACCAGGCGGAGGGCTGGGACGACTTCCCGCCGATCTTCACCCCGCAGTACATGCCGTTCCAGGGCGCGGTGGCCTCGCACACCATCGAGTTCCCGATGCGGGTCAACAACTCCTCGTACGAATCCCTGTCGGTGGAGGAGCTGCGTCGACGCACCACCATCAACACGGCCATCGCGGGCGCGTCCATGCGGGCGACCCTCGACTACACCCAGACCAACCGCACCTCGGTGATCGCCGACCAGATCGAGACCTTCCGTCGCGGTGCCGCCGGTGAGGCCCAGCGGCCGATCTCCTCGGAGAACGTACCGGGCGTGCCCGGAATCGGTCCGGAGGACGTCTACACGACCACGTTCCCGCGGGCGTATGTCATTCCGGTCGGGCGGGACCAGCGCAGTTCGGTCGCCGCGGGCCGTCTGGTGGACCACCTGGTCGCCAACGACATCCGCGTCGAGCGGGCCCTGCTGCCGTTCAAGCTGGCTGGCAAGGTGCACGCGGCCGGTTCGTATGTCGTGGACATGCGTCAGCCCAAGCGCGGTATCGCCAATGTCATCCTCGCCGACGGCCGCGACATCAGCCCCGACGTGACGGCGATGTACGACATCTCGGGCTGGAGCCTGGGGCTCCTGTGGGGCGCGACCGTCCACAAGGCCACCAGCGGTGATCTGCGGATGATCAGCCGTGATGTGCACTCGGCGGGGCCGACCGGCTATGTCTCCCCGATCGGCGACATGAAGCTGCGCCTCGACGACCCGAAGGAGATCGCCGCGGTCAACTCGCTGCTGGCGCAGGGCGTTGCGGTACGGCGTACGGCCGATGGCGCGGCGATCGTGCCGAGTTCGGCGCGCAAGGCGGCGATCGATCAGGCGAAGCGTCTCGGCGTCTCCTTCAACGCGACCAGGGACCGCGGGGTCGCCCCGCTGAAGCGCACCAAGGTGGCCGCTTCGGTGACCGCGGGCGAGCTGTTCGCGCTGCGTGAGATGGGCTTCGACGTGGTGCCGGTCTCGACCGCCATCCTCAACGCCGGCTTCGACTGGAAGGGCACGGACGTGCTCTTCGTGTCCACCGGTCTCAGCCACGCCAGTCTGACGCCCGCCGCTCGTGACGCGTTCGCCGCCAGCGGTGTCGCCGTCGTCGGCCGTGGTTCGGGCGGTGGCAACTTCAACGCCGCGGCCAAGCTGATCCCGGTGACCGCGGTCGCGGCCAACGGCGACGCCAACGGTGTGGTGCGGGTGTCCAACACCGGCGGTGCGATCACCGGTGGCGCCCCGGCGCACACCTTCGTCTACTCACCGCTGTACTTCACCGGGCTGGGCTCGGGCGTGCGGGCGGAGCAGACGTACGGCACCGGCAACCCGCTGGTCTCGGGTCACTGGCGGGCGACCGCCAGCGGCACGGGTGGACCGGCCGACGCGGCGGGCAAGCCGTCGATCGTCAGCGGTACCACGGCGGCAGGTGCGCCGGTGGTGCTGTTCGGTACGGAGCCGATGTTCCGCAACCACCCGAAGGGTGTGTTCTCCCAGGTCGGACGGGCGCTGCTGACCCGCTGACCCAGGTTGGGTGAGGGCGGCATCCCCCGTGCGCGGGGGATGCCGCCCTTCGTCATGCTCGCCGTCGTCAACCGGAGGCGAGCCGGCCGTTGGGGCCGTGCCGGTACTCCGGGGGCTCAGACGGATCCGGAGGACCGGGCGAATCCGGAGGACCAGGCGAATCCGGAGGACCAGGCGAATCCGGAGGACCGGGGGGATCCGGAGGACCGGGGGGATCCGGAGCCTCAGCCAAGCGAAACGATCATCTTGCCGATGTTCTCTCCGCGCAGCAGTCCGATGAACGCGTCAAAACCGTTCTCGATGCCGTCGACCGTGGTCTCTCGGTACTTCAACTCGCCGCTGGCCAACCAGCCGGCCACATCCCGGACGAACTGCGGCTGAAGATCCACATGGTCCCTGACCAGCATCCCCTGAAGGCGCAGCCGCTTGCCGATGACATAGGCGAGGTTGCGCGGGGCGGGGGCGGGCTCGGTGTTGTTGTAGAGGGAGATCATTCCGCAGATGGCGGCGCGACCATGGACGTTGAAGGAGTTGAGGGCGGCTTCCAGATGGTCTCCGCCGACATTGTCGAAGTAGACGTCGATCCCGTCGGGAGCCGCCTTGCCCAGTTGCTCGGCGACCGGGCCTTCCTTGTAGTTGAAGGCCGCGTCGAAGCCGTACTCCTCGGTGAGCAGTCGGACCTTCTCCGCGGAGCCGGCCGAGCCGATCACCCGGGCCGCCCCCTTGATCCGGGCCAGCTGGCCGACCTGGCTGCCCACCGCGCCACCGGCACCGGAGACGAAGACCGTGTCGCCCTCCTGGAAGGAGGCGACCTCGAAGAGGCCGGCGTAGGCGGTGAGCCCGGTCATGCCGAGCACACCGAGATAGGCGGAGAGCGGGGCGAGCTCGGCGCTGACCTTGGTCGCGTCGGCCGCGGGCACCTCTGCGTACTCCCGCCAGCCGAGATTGTGGAGCACCTGGTCGCCGACCGCGAAGCCCTCGGCACGGGACGCGATGATCTCGCCGACCGCGCCCCCCTCCATGGGCTGCCCCAGCTGGAACGGCGGTACGTACGACTTCATGTCGTTCATGCGACCGCGCATATAGGGATCGACGGAGAAGTAGCGGTTGCGCACCAGAATCCGTCCTTCACCCGGCTCGGTCACGGGTACCTCGCGAAGGGCTACGTCTTCCGCCGTGGGCCAGCCGTGCGGGCGGGCGACGAGGTGCCATTCACGACTGGTCGCGGGAAGTGCGGACATGCGGGATAGCCTCCTGGAAAAGGTTCACTAGGTGAAACAACCATTGACCTAAATATTTCACTATGTCAAGTATCGGAGTACCGTGTGCGTCATGGCCCCACCGCGAAGTGACCCCCTGACACGCGAAGTAGTCGACCTCATCGGCACCATCGTGGCCCGATACAACTCGGAGTACGAGCAGGCAGCGGCGCAGCACGCACTCACCGGAGCCCAGGCCAAAGTATTGGGGCTGTTGACGGCCGAGGCACTGCCGATGCGCCGGATAGCGGAGAAGCTCACCTGCGAACCGTCGAACGTCACCGGGATCGTGGATCGGCTGGAGGCCCGTGGCCTGGTCGAGCGTCGGTCGGACCCCCAGGACCGCAGGGTGAAACTGGCCGTACCCACCGAGGAGGGCGCGAGCACGGCCCGCCGGCTGCGGGACTCGCTGGAGTTCGCGGGTGAACCCCTGGCCCAGCTCTCGGACGATGAGCGCCGGGTGCTGCGGGACCTGCTGAAGCGGGTGCTGGGCGCGGAGAGACCCGGCTGAGGGCTGGCCCACTGACGGCTGCCCCGCTGATGGCTGCCCCGCTGATGACTGACTTGCGCACTGATGGCTGACCTGTTGGGGATTCGATCCCCGATCCCGGCGAACAGCCCCTAGACGCACCACCACAGGAACCGCTCACAGCTCTCGGACGGCGCCGGCTCGGGCAGCGGAGGCGGCGAGACACGAGGCTGCCCCGGCCTGGTCGAACCGCTGGGGCCGGCCGTCGCGGATGGCTGCTTCGGGGTGGGCGCCGGCGGTGAGGTAGCCGTACGGGAGGCCGGCCCGGTCGGGGACGGCCCGCCGCCGCGTTCCGCCCGGGAACGGGTGGTGGGGTCCGTCGGGCGCTGGGGCACCGGGGCGCCCCTGGTCGCCGGCGGCTCGATCACCTCAGCCGGCCGCTTCGGGGATTCGCCCTCGGTCGAGGGCTCCGGCGCAGGCTCGGTCTCGGTCCTGGCGCTCTCCTTGACGGCCGTGGCGGCGCCGTCGTCGTCACCGGTGAGTTCGAAGAACCCCAGCGCGCCGGCCGCCAGGGCAAGCCCCACGCCCCCGATCAGCGCCTTGCGCCCGCGTCTGGTGCGAGCCCGGCGCGCGGCGGTCCTGGGCGGAGCGGTGGCACCACGCCGAGCAGGCGCCCGCCGCGGGGGCACCTGGTCCCACTCGATCACCTCGGCCCCGTCGACGCCCTCGTTGAACCCCCGCCCAGGTCCGGGAGGTCCGGGCTGACCCAGCGGGCCGGGGGGCGGCTGGGTGACCTGATCGGCGGGCGTACCGCAGCCGGCGCAGGCGAGCGCTCCATTGAGGTGTCGTCGGCATGGGAGGCAGTAGTCCATGAGGCAGAAAGGCTATGAGGCTGATGGGGTTAGAGGTGAGGGACGGTGTGAGGATCCAGTGAGGGAACATCACCCATGCGAGTGGATTCACGTCACGCTTCTGACGTCAGCGTGGGTGTCAGGCGGGGCAGGATGGTGCCCATGACCGCCGCAGCGCCCTTGGGGCCCCTTGACTTCCAGCTGGTCCTACTGCGGCGGATGGCTGACTTCCACCCGG
The DNA here is from genome assembly GCF_023701525.1 of Streptomyces albipurpureus. Lineage (GTDB taxonomy): Bacteria > Actinomycetota > Actinomycetes > Streptomycetales > Streptomycetaceae > Streptomyces > Streptomyces albipurpureus. The sequence continues at coordinate 207,688 of NZ_JAMQAW010000008.1, read as the reverse complement.
AGCTGGTGGACGACGCCCGGCGGGAGCTGGGGGCCTCGACCGCCGTCATGCGGGAGGCGAACCGACGCTGGCAGGCCATGGTGCGTTCGCCTGGGGGCCGAGGGTCCCTCAGCCGGTACCGCTCGGTCCTCGGCGAACCCGAGCTCGTCGAGCGCAAGCGCGTCGGCGATCTGGAGTGCGACGCGCTGCTGTGGCCGGTGCCGCTCTGGCCCGATCTCCGCTTTGAGGTGCTGGCCGCGGCCAAGGGCGGGGCGGTGTGGAACGAATGGCTGGTACGTGCCCGAGGCGCGGCGGGGCCGGAGTTGACCACCGCGGACGATCTGCGCCCCTGGTCCTGCACGGTCGACGAGGCGGCGCGGGCCTTCGCGCCCGCCACTCCCCTCCAGGGCTCGGCCCCCACCCGCTGGGGGCTGTCGCTGACGCTCCCGGGCGGGGAGATCCGTACCGCGGAGTTCTGCTGGGGACTGCTGCAACGGCTGCTGTGAGGCGGCTACGGCGGCCCCACCGCCCCGATGGGCCCATCGGGGCGGCCCGTCCGGGCCGCCCCGGAGACATGACCCACCCAGCGCGCTTCCCCGCAGTCGCGGGGACCGCCAGCGGGTCGCCGAGCGCGGGGGCGGCTGACGTCCGGCCGACGTCTTGCGCGCGCCCGTTCCGAACCCAGGAACCAGGCCGGATCGACCGAGGAGCCAGGCCGGATCGCCGACGCGTGAGGCCACCCACCGGCGAGTAGACACTCCCGGGCGCGGCCCCGCCGGAGTCAGCCGCCCGGGGTGAGCGGCATGGGCCACCGGAGTGTCCGATGCCATCGGGAAGGCCGTCGGCGGGCTTGCGAGCCGCCGTCTCACCCTCACCCACGACCGCGGTCGGCAACCCTGAGCGACCCTGCGGTCACACCCCAGAAGCAACTTCCGAACCTTAGGAAAACTTTCGAAAGATATTGACTATTCGAATCTATGGCTTATATACCTACGATACTGGCCATGAGTGGGCGCCGGGCGCGACACCGTTCCGGCCGAAGCCCGGAAGCGGTGCCTCAAGGTTTTTCGTCAGCTCCACCAACGACGGGACATGAGAAATGGCGAATCGACTTCTGATCAAAAACGGTTTCGTGGTCTCGCAGGACCCCGCGATCGGGAACCGCCCGGAGACGGACATCCTGGTCGAGGACGGCAAGATCGTCGCTGTCGCACCGGGCCTCGACACCGTCGACGCCGAGGTGGTGGACGCCACGGGCACCGTGGTGATCCCCGGCTTCATCGACACCCATCGCCACACCTGGGAGACCGCGACCCGGGGACTGCTGCCCTCGTGCACCATCGACCAGTACCTCGGCGCCATGATCGCCACCCTGGGCCCGGCCTACCGCCCGCAGGACATCTACGCGGGCAATCTGCTCGGGTCACTGGAAGCGCTGAACGCCGGCATCACCACACTGGTCGACTGGTCGCACTGCAACAACACCCCCGAACACACCGACGCCGGAATAGCCGGGCTGCGCGAAGCCGGCATCCGCGCCATGTACGCACACGGCACACCCGCCAGCGCCGAGGCATGGGTGGACAGTGTGCTGCCCCACTCCGAGGACGCCCGCCGGGTACGGTCCGAGCACTTCTCGTCCGACAACGATCTGCTCACTTTCGCCATGGCCCTGCGCGGTCCGGGAATCTGCCGCCCGGAGATCGTCGAGCACGACTGGCGCCTCGCACGCGAACTCGCCTCCCGGATCACCGTGCATGTCGGCATGCGAATCACCGGACTCCACACCCAGGCCGTCAACGAACTCCACAAGGCCGGTCTGATGGGACCGGACACCACCTATGTCCACGCGACCACGACGACCGACGAGGAGATCCAGCACATCGCGGACACCGGCGGCACCATCTCCATCGCGCCGTATGTGGAGATGGTCCTCGGACTCGGCCACCCGCCCACCGGCCGGGCCATGGACAGGGGTCTGAACCCCACCCTGAGCGTGGACGTCGTGTGCACCGCACCCGGCGACATGTTCACCCAGATGCGCACCGCCCTCGCCCAGGACCGCATACGGTCCTTCGGCGACGATGCCGACGTCCCCTTCACGGCCCGGCTCACCCATGCCGACCTGCTCCAGTTCGCCACTCTGAACGGAGCGATCGCCTGCGGCCTTGAGGACAGGGTCGGCTCACTGAGCATCGGCAAGGACGCCGATATCGTCCTCATCCGCGCCGACAGCATCAACACCATGCCCCTGGTGGACCCCGTCGCCACGGTCACCACCAGCGCCGACACATCGAACGTGGACACCGTCATCGTCCGAGGCGAGATCCGCAAGCGGGACGGCCGGCTGGTCGGCGTCGACATGCCCCGCCTACGCGCACTCGCCGAGGAGTCCCGCGACAGCGTGCTGACCGCCGCCGGACTCACCCCGGAATGGCAGCAGACCAACGCGGGCGTCCGGTAGCTCGACCTGCACCTGCAACCTGAGAAGAGAGAGCTTCGCCGTATGAATCCCGTGCCGCCCGGCGAGGGGCCCTGATGGGGAACGAAGGCCCGTGCCGGACGGCTCGGGGCACACAGGGACGTCCGCCACCCCGCGACCGTCCGGCACATGAGAGATGGTGTCCGTACGGTATTCGGTCCTCAGTCGGCAGCGACCGGGCCACCCAAGGCAAAGGCGGCGACGCAGTCATGAAGGCAGCTGTTATCACCGAACTGGGAAAGGCCCCGCACTACGGTGATTTCGATGACCCGCAACCCGCCGAAGACGAGGCGGTGGTCACCATCACGGCGGCCGGGGTCAATCACTTCACCGTGCTGATGTCGTCCGGGAAGTTCTACGCCACCCCTCCGAAGGTGCCCTTCGTGCCGGGCAGTGACGGGATCGGACTGCTGGAGAACGGCAGCCGGGTCTTCTTCGATGTGACCGTTCCCCCGTTCGGAGCCTGGGGTGAACGGGCGCTGGTCCCGCGCGATGCCCTGCTGGCGGTGGACCCGGCGGCCGACGACATCTCAGCGGCCGCCGTGGGCAACAGCGGGCTGGCGGCCTGGACCGCGCTCAGTTGGCGGGCAAAACTCGTCCCCGGGGAGACCGTCCTCGTCCTGGGGGCCGCCGGGGCGCTCGGCCGGATCGCCGTACAGGCGGCCAGGGCACAGGGCGCCGGACGGGTGGTGGCCGCGGATCTGGGCGGGGAGAGACTCACCGCCCTCACCGGCATCGGTGCCGACGCCGTCGTCGCCATCGATGGCGACGACGGCGATCCGGCCCAACGACTGCGCGAGGCGACCGACGGCGGTGCCGACGTCATCATCGACCCGCTCTGGGGAGCCCCGGCACTGGCCGCCCTCCAGGCCGCCGCGCAAGGCTGCCGCCACATCCAACTCGGGCACATGGCCGATCCCGAGATGACACTCCCCGCGGCCGTCCTGCGCTCCCGCGGCGTGGACCTACGGGGCTACGCCCTGTTCCAGTGCCCGCTACCGGTGCGCCAGGACGCCTATCTGACACTGACGCGGCTGATCGGCGAACAGACGATCGCCGTGGACGCCGAGGCGGTTCCGCTACGGGATGTCGGAGCGGCCTGGGAACGCCAGGTTCACGGGGCGGGTAGGAAACTCGTCCTGGTTCCCTGACCCCGGGCACTGTCCTGGCTCCCTGGCTCCCCCGGGTCAGGGAGCGGATGTGCTCACCGCAGACGGATTCACCCGACCACGGATTCCCCCGAGCGGCCTACTCAGCGCGCGCCGGCTCCGCCGCCGCCCGACGATGCGATCAGGTACCGCACTCGGGAGGATTCGCCGTGACCGTCAGTCTGGAACAGTTGCGCCGCTGCCATGTCGCCGTCGACCTGGGGGCCGCGCGGACCAGGGTCTTCGTCAAGGGTGTCGGTCTCGTTGTCGATGAGCCGAGTGTCGCCGCCGTGAACACCCGCACCGGTTGCCTGGTCGCCGTGGGCGCGCTCGCCGAGCAGATGACCGGCCGCACCCCCGACTACATCCAGGTCGCCCGTCCCGTCTCCGGCGGCACGGTCGTCGATATCGACATGGCCCAGCGGATGCTCCGCCATCTCCTCGGTGAGAAGCTCCGCCGCCAGCTGCGCCGCAAGCCGAGACTGCGCGCCGCGGCCTGCACTCCCCACCTCAGCGATCCGCTCGCCCAGCGCGCCGCCGTGGAGACGCTCGTCGGCCTCGGTGCGCGGCGGGTCGTCCTCGTGGACACCCTGATCGCGGCGGCGGTCGGCTGTGGTCTTCCGGTGGAGCAGCCGACGGCGACCATGATCATGGTGTGTGGTGCGGCGACCACCCAGATCGCGGTGCTCTCGCTCGGCTCGATCGTCACGGCCGCGCGGGTCCCCGTCGGCGGCAACGCCATCGACCATGCGGTGATCCAGCATCTGCGCACCCAGCACGAGCTGATGCTGCCCAGCCAGTCGGTACGCCCCCTCCAGATCGCGCTGCACGGCAACGGCCTCACATCCAAGGGCCCGGAGTCAACCGAGATCCACGGTCGGGACGTGGCCACCGGACTGGCGCGTTCGGTGCATGTGAACACCGCGGCCGTCCGCAACGCCATCCACACCCCGCTCACCTCCGTACTCGACGGCATCGGCAAGGTGCTGCGGGACTGCCCACCCGACCTGGTCGCAGACCTCGCTGACCGGGGGATCATGATGGTGGGAGGCAGCGCACTGCTGCCGGGTTTTGATCAGATGCTGCGGGACGCGACCGGAATGCCGGTGCAGATCGCGGAACGGCCGGACATCTGTGCTGTCCTGGGTCTTGGCGCCATGCTGGAGGGCAAGATCCAGCCGTTGGTGCTCAACCCGCTGGCCGAGGTCGAGTAACAGCGGAGGCACACCAGGCGTGAACGGTTCGAAGGGTGAAGAAACGGATCAGCAGGAGCGCCACGCGCCACCCCTGGAGGAGGACGCGGCACCGAAGCTCCCCTTGCTCCTCGAAGCGGTACTCGGTATCGGCATCGACCTGGACCTGCCCACCACGCTCCAGTACATCGTGGACACCGCGACCCAGGTGGCCGGAGCGCGCTTCGGGGCGCTCGGCGTCGTCGACCCCGACCGCAAACAGATCACGGAGCTCTTCACCTCGGGCATCACCGACGCGGAGCGGGAGCAGATCGGCGCGCTGCCGACCGGGGAAACCGGGTTGGTGGGCACCCTGATCCGCGACCCCCAGCCGCTGCTGATCAACGATGTCACCACCGACCCACGGGCCGCCGGCGTCCCGGAGGGCCATCCGGCGATGCGGTCCTTCCTCGGGGTGCCGATCCGGGTCCACACCGAGGTGTTCGGCAATCTCTACCTCTCCGAGAAACGCAGTGGCCCTTTCACCGAGGACGATCTCGCGGTGCTCCAGGTCCTCGCGTCCCAAGCCGGTATCGCCATCGGCAATGCCCGTCTCTACGCCAGCGCGCGGCAGCGGGCGCGCTGGATCGAGGGGGCGGCGGCGGTCACCAACGCGCTGCTGACCGGGGAGAGCGCCGAGGACGCGTTGATGACCGTCGCCGAACAGGCCCGCATCCTGGCCGACGCGTCCGCCGGAGTGGTGCTCCAACCCACCGCGGATGGCGGCATGGAGATCGTGGCCGCGTCCTCGACGGATGACCCGGGCGATATCGTCGGTACGACCATCGCGCCCGGATCGCCCGTGCTGGTCCAACTCCTCGGCGGGGAGCCGGTGTTCATCGAGGACTCGGCGACGGACCCCCGGATGACCACGCATGTCCGCACCCGCTTCGGCCCTTCGATGATGCTGCCGCTGCAGAGCGGTGGCCGGTTGATCGGCACGCTCGCACTTCCCAGAAAGCGGTACGGGCGCCCGTACACGGCGGTGGAGAGGCTGCTGGCCACCCAGTTCGCCTCGCAGGCCGCGCTGGCCCTGGTGCTGGCGGACGCCCAGCACAACCGCGAGCAGTTGGCGGTGTACGAGGACCGCGACCGGATCGCCCGCGATCTGCACGATCTGGTGGTGCAGCGGCTGTTCGCGACCGAGATGATGCTGGAGTCCACCCGGCGGAGGGACACCGCGGGGAACGCCGATGAACTGCTCTCCCGGGCGGTCGACGAGTTGGACTCGACCATCCAGGAGGTGCGGACCGCGATCTTCGCGCTTCAGCAGCCGCCCACCGAGACGCCGTCGAGTCTGCGCAGTCGGGTGCTACGGGAGACGGCCGCGATCTCGACCGCCTTGGGCTTCCGGCCCTCGGTGCGTTTCCGTGGCGCGGTGGACGCTCTGGTGCGGGAGCCGACGGATCAGCAGTTGCTCACGGCACTGCGCGGGGCGCTGACGGCGGTGCGGGAGCGGTCGGACATCTCCGTGGTCGAGGTGGATGTGGACGCGACGATCCAGTTGCCGGACGGCACGGCCGGGGTTCGACTGATGGTGCGGGATGACGGCCGTGGCGAGGACACCGGCGCGGGGACCACGGTGAGTTGGCAGGCGCCCAGGTAGGGACCCGGCCGTCCCGCTCAGCGGGTAGGGCCGTCGATCGCGGCTCGCAGGGCGATGCGGGTGTGGGACTGGGCGACGCCCGCCTCCCGTTTCAGGGTGCCGAGGAGGGCGTTCAACGCTGTGGGGTCGGCTGCCCTGGCCCGTACGAGATAGTCATGCGCGCCCGTTACGTGGACCACCTCGGTGATACCGGGCAGCCGCAGTGCCACCCGTTCGAACTCCTCGTTGGTGGTGTCGGGCCGCAGGGTGATGTCGATGAAGACGAGCAGTCCGGCCCGGGAGTCGGCGGTGGGGTCGATCAGTGTGGTGAAGCCCCGGATGACACCGTCGCGGACCATTTTGCGGACCCGGTCGGCGGCCGCGTTGGCACTCAGCCCGACCCGTACGCCCAGATCGCGGTAGGAGATCCGCGCATCCTCCCGCAGTACACCGAGGATTTCGCTGTCCAGTGGGTCCATTCCGCGATTGTCGCAGCCCACACCGGAACACGGCCGCGTGAGCGGCGGCCCGCCCCCGATAGTGCCGTGGCATGGGCGATATAGCGGAGACAGCGGTGGCGGGCGCGGTGGCGGGTCTGGGAGTGGCACTGCCGATGGGGGCGGTCGGGGTTCTCCTGGTCCAACAGGCCCTACGCGACTACCGGGGCGCGGTGGCGGGCGCGGCGGCGGTCGCGCTGGTGGACATGGTGTACGCCGGGGCGGCGACGGCGCTGGGGCCGCTGGTGGCGTCGGCGCTCGCGGACATCGAGGCATGGGTGCGGCTGGTGTCCGCGGTGGTGTTGGGTGTGATCGCGGTCCGGGGGCTGCTGGCCGCACGGGCATCGGCTCAGCCCGACGAGGCGCCCATCGCTCCCCCACCACCTGTGGCAACCGACGCGCCCGGACGGTCGCCTGGGCACACCGCGGCACAGCGGGGCGGCGGCTCACCCGCTCGGGTCTTCCTACGGTTCGCCGCGCTCACCTTGATCAACCCCACCACCGCGCTCTACTTCGTAGCGCTGACCACCGCTCAGGGGGCCGCGCTCGGCGCGGGCGGAATGGGGGTGGTGTTCGTGGCCGCGGTCTTCGCGGCCTCGCTGGTGTGGCAGCAAGCGCTGGTGGGGGTGAGTGCCTACGCCGGGGCACGGCTGACGAACACGGCTCGGGTGTGGACGTTCCGGCTGGGTTTCATGCTGGTGGCGGTGTACGCGCTGAAGGTGGCGCTCCCCCTGCCGGCGCTGTGAATACCTTGCGGGCGAACCGGCTCCGGTGCGCCGGTCGGGGTGGTTCCGCTCGCCGGGAGGCCGGTCGCTGGCCTGACTCGGCTCCCGTACGGCCCTGGCGCCAGGGCTAGCCCGATGCACGCCATGTCCACCGGTGACATCGTCGTGGCGGTCACCGGCGTAGCGTCCGCTGAACCGAGAGGCCATTCGCCTCCATCTGACCGGCATGGCTGACAGGTGGCAGGTGATGGCAGCCAAAAACTCCCGACCATGCCGGTCAGCGCCTCGCCCGAGCGGGGAGCAGGCGGGGAGAATGGGACAAGCCGTGCCGTCTTGACCCCGCCCACGATGGAGGAACGACGAGTGAGTGACCTCTTCCCCGCGCTCGAATCCGGATCGGACCGGCCCGCGCTCCGGTTCGGTGAGCGCCGACTGACCTATGGCGAACTGGCCGGCGCGGCGGGCTCGCTGGCCCTTCGGGTGGGTGGCGCCTCGCGGCTCGCTCTCTGGGCGACACCGACGCTGGAGACCGCGGTGGGTGTGGTGGCCGGGCTTCTCGCCGGGGTGCCGGTGGTTCCGCTGAATCCGAAGACCGGCGAGCGGGAGTTGGCGCATATCGTCGCCGACAGCGCCCCGGCGGCGGTACTGGCGGGACCCGAGGTCAACCTACCGGGGGCCCTTGGACTGCTGGAGCGCGTTGACATCCCCGTCGCCGGGACGGTCGGGCCGCTACCGGAAGACCCCGACCCGCTCACCCCCGCACTGATCGTCTACACCTCCGGTACGACGGGTCCGCCGAAGGGCGCCGTACTGCCGCGACGGGCCATCGCCACCAACCTCGACGCGCTGGCGGACGCCTGGGACTGGACCGCCGACGATGTGCTGGTGCACGGGCTGCCGCTGTTCCATGTGCACGGTCTGATTCTGGGCATCCTCGGGCCGTTGCGCCGAGGCGGTGAGGTGCGGCACCTGGGACGGTTCTCGGTGGATGGCGTCGCCGAGGAGTTGGGGGACGGCGGCACCATGCTCTTCGGGGTGCCCACGATGTACCACCGGCTGGCGGAGGTACTCGGCGGTACGGGCGCGCCGGGCGTCGAGGGCGAGGAGTCGGGCCGGGCGGTGGCCAAGGCCCTGGCGGGCGCACGGCTGTTGGTGTCCGGGTCTGCGGCGCTGCCCCTCCATGACCATGAGCGCATTGAGGCGGCGACCGGCCGCAGGGTGGTGGAGCGGTACGGGATGACCGAGACGCTGATCAATACCAGTGTGCGCGCCGACGGTGAGCCACGGCCTGGTTCGGTGGGGATCCCGGTCAAGGGGGTGCGGCTACGGCTGACCGATGATGACGGCTCGGCGATCACCGCGCGTGACGGCCAGAGCATCGGCGAGATCCAGGTGCGCGGCGAGAGCCTCTTCACCGAGTACCTCAACCGCCCGGAGGCCACCGCGGCCGCCTTCGACGGCGCGTGGTTCCGTACCGGCGACATGGCGGTACTGGACCCGGACGGTTCGGTCAGGATCGTGGGGCGGCGGGCCACCGACCTGATCAAGAGCGGTGGCTACAAGATCGGCGCGGGCGAGATCGAGAACGCGTTGCTGGATCATCCGGGTGTCCGTGAGGTGGCGGTGACCGGGGAGCCGGACGCGGATCTCGGTGAGCGGGTGGTGGCGTGGATCGTGGCCGCGGAGCCGCACGCCCCACCGCCGGAGGAGGAGCTGATGGCTCATGTGGCCCTTCAGCTCGCCCCCCACAAGCGCCCGCGTACGGTTCGGTTCCTCGATGCGCTACCGCGCAACGACATGGGAAAGATCATGAAACGCGCCCTGGGAGCCGGGCCGCCGGCCTGATTCCTGGGCCTCTCCGCTCGGGTGAGCGGCTGCCGCGGCCGGAACGCCGCCCTTCAGCCGCTCACCTCGATATCCGCCGCTTCCCCCCGGTCACCGACCCGGCGGCGACCGGATCTCCGGGGGCAACGCTGGGACCGGATCCTCCTGGGCACGACCGGGACCGATCCCGCTACGCCGCCGTGGGATGGGCCCTCCAGGACCTCGCGCCCGTAGCGGGGTGGGTCACGGGCGGTAGACGTGCAGATACTCCACCTCGTAGGACATCTCCGTGGTGTCCAGGCTGGGTGCCGGGTGGTAGCGGCCGGCGCAGACCGAGAGGTTGACGATGAGATAGGCGCGCCAACGCCGTCCCACTCCACGGCGGTCTGCGAAGACCTGTACGCCGTTGATCCACCACTGGACCGAGCGAACGCCGAAGTCGACCCGTAGGACCACCCAGCCGCCGGGTCTGATCGCGGGGTCACGGTAGTAGCGGTGGCTGCCCCTCACCCGGTTGGACAGTTCCAGTAGGTCTGGGTTGTCCGGGTGGTATTCAAAGACATCGATCTCCTGGTCGCCGTCGAGCCAGGTCCAGATCGCCGGCCAGGCACCCATCTGCTCCGGTAGTCGCACCCGGGCTTCGAGCGCGTCGCCCGCGCGGACCATGAATCCCTCGTCGCTGCCTTCGGTGGTCAGCAGGCCGGCATCCCATTTGCCGTCCGGACGGCGAGTGGCCCTGAAGACACCGGTGCGGCTGTAGGAGGGGTCCTCTACCAGGTAGTCGAGTTTGTTGTCGCCGGGGTTGGTGGGGCCGCCATTGGGATACGCCCAGGAATGCCCGGCGACCCATTGGGTGGTGGAGGCGAAGTCGGCGGTGAAGACCGGGGTGGGCGGGTCCGGGGTGTCGATGTTCCCGGCCCTACCGCTGTCGGCGTCGACGGTCGTATCGCCGGCGGTATCGGCGGCCGCACCGCCGAGCCGTCCCCAGAGTCGTTTGAACCAGGCGAGAAGGTCAGTGAGCACGTGACTCCTCCCAGTGCAGGGAATCCCTGGAGCGGTTCTGCCCGCAGCGGAGCGGCATATGCCGACACGCTCACCGAAAGTAATTCACCTATCACATAAAGCCACGAACGAGGGTTCGGCTCCCACTCCCCAGGAACCCGAAACGCCACAACGCGCCTGGCGAATGCATGGACAAGACCCACCAAAAACACCCGCGGGCGCCCGACGAGGCAAATCCGACCGCCCATCGTACGAATAGCGTTCGATTATCTGGTTTCGACGCGCGCCACTCCCCATGGCCCCCTAGCGTGAAGAAGAGTCGAAAACACGTTCCACTGAGGGGTGGTGCCCCATGGCCGTACAACCAGATGGCACTCCGTGCTGGGTCGATGCGATGTTCCCCGACATCGAGGGGGCGAAGAGTTTCTACGGCGAACTCCTCGGGTGGACCTTCGGCGACCCGGCAAACGAATTCGGCGGCTACACCACGGCCTACTCCGATGGCAAAGCCGTGGGTGCGATCGTGCAGCGAATGCCCGGTATGGACGCCCCCGCCGCCTGGACCCTCTACTTCGCGGCATCGGACGCCGCCGCCACCACCGCGAAGATCCGCCAGAACGGCGGCACGGTGGCGGTGGAGCCGATGGCGGTCGGGGACCTCGGGACCATGGTCCTGGGGGCAGACCCATCCGGTGTCTCCTTCGGTGCCTGGCAGGCGGGCAAGCACCAGGGATTTGAGAAGAAGAACGGCGAGCACGGCGCCTATGCATGGTCGGACGTGTGCTCCAGGGAGGTGGCACGGACCGATGCCTTCTTTCCCGCCGTCTTCCCCTTCCACGTCCAGCGCATGGATGAGGAGGGCGTCGATTTCCGGCTGTGGAGTGTCGGCGCGGACCCGGTGGCCGGCCGGATGAAGATCGAGAACGAGTTTCCGCCGGATGCCCCGCCCTTCATCAATGTGCACTTCTCCGTACCGGACGCCGATGCCGCCGCCGCGAAGACGACCCAGCTCGGTGGGAAGGTCCTGTGGGGACCGATGGACAGCCCGTTCGGCCGGTTCGCCACCGTGACGGACCAACAGGGCGCGGTGTTCACGGTCTTCGATCTGGACAAGCAGACGGGTGAACCACCCCGCTTCATCTAGCCCCGCCTCATCTGACGGCGCGGCACGGGCCGTGGGCGAGCACCCCGCGCACCTGCGGCCGAACCCCCGGGCCAGGTCTCCGGTCGCCCCAGTCCCCGACCCGACCCGGACGAACCGATGAGTTCTGTTCGCCCGGCGAGTCCTACCACCGTTGTCGACAGCACAGGAGGAACACGTGGCTCAGCTACTGAGGGTCCAGAACTTCAGCGTTTCGAGTGACGGCGTCGGTGCCGGTGAGGACCAGACCCTTGAGAGGCCGTTCGGCCATGTCGCGCCCGAGCGGCTGTTCGCCTGGGCCGGAGCCACGGCGAGCTGGCCCATGCGCACTGACTCCGGAGGCAGCCGGGGCCTGGATGACTACTTCACGCGGGACTTCGCCCGCAATATCGGCGCCGAGATCATGGGCCGCAACAAGTTCGGTCCCCAGCGCGGGCCCTGGCAGGACCACGAGTGGCAGGGCTGGTGGGGTGACGAGCCCCCGTTCCATACCCCGGTGTTCGTCATGACCCACCACGAGCGCCCTTCGTTCACGCTCTCCGACACCACCTTCCACTTCGTCGACGGCGACCCCGCCACGGTCCTCGACCAGGCACGGGAAGCAGCGCGGGGTAAGGACATCCGGCTCGGCGGCGGAGTCACCACCATCCGGCAGTTCCTCGACGCCGACCTCGTCGACACCCTGCACGTGGCCGTCTCCCCGGTGAAGCTGGGGTCCGGCCTACGGCTCTGGGAGTCGCCCGACGAACTGGCCGACCGGTTCCATCTGGAGGTCGTGCCCAGTCCGAGCGGAGTGATACACCATCTGTTCTGGCGAAGGTGATTTCAGGGGCGACCCGATCGCGGTCTCCGCAGTCGCCCGTTCCGACTGGATCCGTCCGATCTGCCGGCCTGCTTCTGACACCGGGTACCGGCCAGTCGCCAGCCGGAGCGCCTCCACGGCTGCGGCCTGAGGCAGAGCGAGCGG